>NZ_CP041690.1:0-1200000 GCF_008000755.1 Youhaiella tibetensis
TCCGGGCAGGGCGGCGAAGAGGGCACCAAACATGAGCAACGAAGCGACAGTCGGGCGCGTAGTTTGGCGTGAGAACAACAACAGAGTTCCTGGCCATTGGGCAGGAAAGAACGAGGCGCACACGATGGCTGAAGACCAAGCTGGCAATTCCACCGAGCAACGCGAGCTTTTCGCGCGGGTGAGGGCCAGGTTGAGGGCAGCCGTAGGGGAGGATGTCTTCACCTCCTGGTTCGCGCGTCTGGAGCTTGAAGAGCTGGTCGATGACCTTGCGCACCTCTCGGTGCCGACCCGCTTCCTCTGCTCCTGGATCCAGTCCAATTATGCCGAGCGCATCCTCGAAGCCTTCCAGGGCGAGAGCCAGGCCATCGGCCGCCTGCACTTTACGGTGCGCGTCAACGGTCAGGCCCGTCCGCGCCTGGCCCCGGTGGTCGAGGCCAGTGCTCCCGAGCAATCGGCGAGCGCCGCGGCACCCAAACCGATCGAGGTCGTCCAGCCCGCCGCCCCGCGTCTCATTCGCGACACGCCGGCAGCAGCCGCAGCCAAGGCCGATGCCCTTTCCGGCAGCGCGCTCGATCCGCGCCAGACCTTTGAAACCTTCGTTCCGGGCTCGGCCAACGAGATCGCCCTTGGCGTCGCCAAGCAGGTGGCCCATGCCGTGGTCAACAACACGGTGAGCTTCAACCCGGTCTATATCCATTCCACCGTTGGCCTGGGCAAGTCGCACCTGCTCAATGCCATCGCCTGGGCGGCTGGCGCCAACGAGCCGGGCCGCAACATCGTCTATCTGACGGCCGACCATTTCATGTACCACTTCATCACCGCCGTGCAGCGCCAGTCCGCGCTCGGTTTCAAGGAGTGGCTCCGTCGCGTCGACCTGCTCCTGATCGATGACATGCAATTCCTTCAGGGCAAGTCCGCCACCGAATTCGGCCATACGCTCGGAGCGCTGCTGACCGGCGCCAAGCAGGTGGTCGTGGCCGGCGACGCCGCCCCACGCGACCTCGAAATGCTCGATGAGCGCGTCCGTTCGCGCCTCTCGGGTGGTCTGGTCGTTCCGATCATGACCTTCGATGGCGATCTGCGCCGCTCCATCGTCATGAAGCGCGCCGAACAGGCTGCGGCCCGCTTTGCCGGCGTCACCTTCCCGCCCGCCGTCATCGATTATGTCGCCCGCGTCGTCGTTTCCCATGGCCGCGACCTCGATGGCGCCGTCAACCGCCTCGTCGCTGCCAACCAGCTTACCGGCGAGCCCATCACGGTGGCTCTTGCCGAAAAGACGCTGGCCGACCTCATCCGGGCCCGCGAGGCCCGCCGGGTGCGCATCGAGGACATCCTGCGCATCGTCTCGCGTCACTATAAGGTGCCGCGCAACGACCTGCTTTCCTCGCGCCGCTCGCGCGACGTCGTCCGTCCGCGCCAGATCGCCATGTACCTGGCCAAGTCGCTCACCTCGCGCTCCCTGCCCGAGATTGGCCGCCGCTTTGGCGGGCGCGACCACACCACCGTCCTTCACTCGGTCCGCAAGGTCGAGCAGATGATGAAGGACGATGGTGATCTCTGCCAGGAAATCGAACTCTTGAAGCGCATGCTCGAAGAGTGAAGAACGGTGCAAGACGGGCCGGTTTTTCCGCCCCGACTCTTGCCTTTTCGCCCCCCTTGCGCAAAGGTTCGAGGCCCCGGTTCGCCGGGGCTTTTGCTGTCCCGCGAGAGGGCAGGTCAATAGGGGTATGGTGTCATGCTGGTAACGCTCGAACGCAATCATCTGCTTAAATCGCTCGGTCACGTGCACCGGGTGGTGGAGCGGCGCAACACCTATCCGATCTTGGCCAACGTCCTGCTCAAGGCCACGCCCGAAGGCCTCGACCTGCGCGCCACCGACCTCGATATCGAAGTCACCGAGACCGTGCCCGCCATGGTCGGCACGCCTGGCACCACCACGGTTCCGGCCCACACCCTTTACGAAATCGTCCGCAAGCTCGCCGACGGCGCTGAAGTGCGGCTCGAGACTTCGGGGGCCGAGCAGATGCTCCTGACCTCCGGTCGCTCGCGCTTCCATCTGGCCTGCATCTCGCCCGACAGCTTCCCCGACCTCAAGTCGGGCACTTTCGCCCATTCCTTCTCGATCCCTGCCGCGACCCTGCGCGAGTTGATCGAGCGCACCCAGTTCGCCATCTCCAACGAGGAGACGCGCTACTATCTCAACGGCATTTACCTCCACACGCTGGAGGTCAACGGCCACCCGACCCTGCGCGCCGTCGCCACCGACGGGCACCGCATGGCGCGCGCCGAGACCGATGCGCCGGCCGGCGCCGCCGGCATGCCGGGCGTCATCGTGCCCAAGAAGACCGTGGGTGAAGTCCAGAAGCTTCTCGACGGCGCCGAAGGCGACGTGGCCGTGGAAGTCTCGGACACCAAGATCCGCTTCACGCTCGGCGGCGTGGTGCTGCTCTCCAAGCTGATCGAGGGAACCTTCCCCGATTACGATCGCGTCACGCCTAAGAACAATGACAAGGAAATGAACGTCGACCGCGCCGCCTTCGCCACCGCCGTCGATCGCGTTTCCACCATCGCCTCCGAGCGCGGCGGCAAGGCCGTCAAGCTCTCGCTCAACCAGGGCCAGCTCGAGCTCTCGGTCACCAATCCCGACCACGGCACCGCTTCGGAGGAACTGCCGGTCGAGTTCGAGACCGACAATTTCGAGATCGGCTTCAACGCCCGCTATCTCCTCGACATCGTCGGCCAGATCCGCTCGGACAACGCCGTCTTCCTCTTCAACGATGCCGGCTCTCCGACGCTCGTGCGTGAGGAAGGCGAAGCCAAGGCGCTTTACGTCCTCATGCCGATGCGCGTCTAAGGGCAACGCGCCGGGTTCATGCGCTACATCTCCCGCCTTCGCCTCACCGCCTTCCGCAACTACGCGTCGGCGGCGCTGGACCTCGATTCGCGCCACGTGGTGCTGATCGGGCCGAACGGGGCCGGCAAGACGAACCTCCTCGAAGCCATATCGATGCTCTCGCCGGGCCGGGGCCTGCGGCGGGCGCCCTTCGAAAGCCTCGCCAGCCAGGGCAGCGACCTGCCCTGGGCGGTGGCGGCGACGGTCGAGACCGATAACGGTCCGGTCGATATCGGCACCGGCGCCAGTCCCGGCGATGGCCCGCGGCGCGTGCGCATCAATGGCGCCAACGCCCGCAGCGTCGAGGACATGAGCGCCTACCTGCGCCTCCTCTGGCTGACCCCGGCCATGGACGGCCTCTTCTCGGGTCCTGCCAGCGATCGCCGACGCTTCCTCGACCGGCTGGTCACCACTCTCATCCCTGGTCATTCGGCCGCCGTCTCCGACTTCGACAAGGCCATGCGCCAGCGTAACCGCCTTCTCGAAGAGAACGCCGATCCGCTCTGGATTGCAGCCGTCGAGGCGCAGATGGCCGAAGGCGCCGCGGCCATCCATTTCGCCCGCGCCGATAGTCTGGGGCACCTCCAGGCGCTGATCGGAGAAAGCGTCGACGACGGGTCCTTCCCCAAGGCGACGCTGGCGCTGACCCCGCTCTTCGAGGATGGCAGTGAGCCGGGGTCATCAAGCGCGCTCGAAGCCGCCCTCAAGGCGGCCTGGCAGCGCTCCCGCGCCCTTGATCGCGCCGCCGGACGCACCACATTAGGACCTCACCGCGTCGATCTCGAAGTCTTCCATGCGCAAAAGCAGATGCCAGCCGCTCTCGGCTCGACCGGCGAGCAGAAGGCGCTTCTCATCGGGCTGGTCCTGGCTCAGGCCAAGCTCGTCTCGCGCATGACCGGCATCACCCCGTTCCTGCTGCTCGACGAGATCGCCGCACATCTCGATTCCGGCCGTCGCGCCTCGCTTTTCGCCGCGTTCGACAGCCTCGGGACCCAGTGCTTCATGACGGGAACGGACCCGGTCCTCTTCGAAGCCCTCGGTCCTCGCGCCCAGGTCGTCGCCGTCAAGGACGGCAGGCTTGCACCCAGTCCGTAATCCCCTCCAAAACCGGCCAAAATCGGCCATTTTGCTTGGGGATAAGCACCCCATCCGCTAGAAACGGATAACTCCCAAAATTTCCTGATTCGGGATCCCATGACCGACGAAACCAACCACGATTCCTCCGAGTACGGCGCCGACTCCATCAAGGTCCTCAAGGGCCTGGATGCGGTGCGCAAGCGCCCGGGCATGTATATCGGGGATACCGACGACGGTTCGGGCCTGCATCACATGGTCTACGAGGCTGTCGATAACGCCATCGACGAGGCTCTGGCCGGTCACGCTGACCTGGTGACGGTGATCCTCAATGCCGATGGCTCGGCGTCCATCATCGACAATGGCCGCGGCATGCCCACCGGCATCCACAAGGAAGAGGGTGTCTCGGCGGCCGAGGTCATCATGACCCAGCTCCATGCCGGCGGTAAGTTCGACCAGAATTCCTATAAGGTTTCCGGTGGCCTGCACGGCGTCGGCATCTCGGTGGTGAACGCGCTTTCCACCTGGCTGCGCCTGAAAATCCGTCGCGATGGCGAGATTCACGAGATGGGCTTCACCCATGGCGAGCCCGATGCGCCGCTGGCCGTCACCGGCACCTACGAGCAGAACAAGACCCCGGGCACCTATGAGGGCCGCTCGGGCACCGAGGTCAGCTTCCTGCCCTCGCCGCAGACCTTCACCCAGGTCGAGTTCGACTTCAAGACGCTCGAACACCGCCTGCGCGAGCTGGCTTTCCTCAATTCGGGCGTGCGCATCATCCTCTCGGATCGCCGCCACCCCGAGCCGGTCGATGTCGAGCTGCACTATGAGGGCGGCCTCGAAGCCTTCGTGAAATATCTCGACAAGGCCAAGCAGCCGATCATGGAATCGCCCATCTCGTTCACGCACGAGAAAGACGGCATTACCGTCGAGGTCGCGCTGCAGTGGAACGACAGCTACCACGAGAACGTGCTCTGCTTTACCAACAACATCCCGCAGCGCGATGGCGGCACGCACCTGGCGGGCCTGCGCGCCGCGCTGACGCGCCAGATCACCAGCTATGCCGAGACCAGCGGCATCCTCAAGCGCGAGAAGGTGCAGCTTTCCGGTGAAGACGCCCGCGAGGGGCTGACCTGCGTGCTCTCGGTCAAGGTGCCGGACCCCAAATTCTCCTCCCAGACCAAGGACAAGCTGGTTTCCTCCGAGGTGCGCCCGGCCGTCGAGAATGTCGTCAACGACAAGCTCGGCCAATGGTTCGAGGAGCATCCCTCCGAGGCCAAGAACGTGGTCGGCAAGGTCGCCGAGGCCGCTGCTGCCCGCGAAGCGGCCCGCAAGGCGCGCGAACTCACCCGCCGCAAGTCGGCCCTTGAGATCTCCTCGCTCCCCGGCAAGCTCGCCGACTGCCAGGAGAAGGATCCGGCCAAGTCCGAGATCTTCCTGGTGGAGGGTGACTCCGCTGGTGGCTCGGCCAAGCAGGGGCGCGATCGCGCCACCCAGGCGGTGCTGCCGCTCAAGGGCAAGATCCTCAATGTCGAGCGCGCGCGCTTCGACCGCATGATTTCGTCCGAGCAGGTGGGCACGCTCATCACCGCGCTCGGCACCGGGATCGGGCGCGAGGAATTCAACGCCGACAAGCTCCGTTATCACAAGATCATCATCATGACGGACGCCGATGTCGACGGCGCCCACATCCGCACGCTGCTGCTGACGTTCTTCTACCGGCAGACCCCCGAACTGCTCGAGCGCGGCCACATCTATATCGCCCAGCCGCCGCTCTATAAGATCAAGCGCGGTTCCTCCGAGCAGTATCTCAAGGACGAGAAGGCCCTAGAGGACTACCTCATCTCTGGCGGTGTCGACGACGCGGTCTTCACCACGCGCAAGGGCACGACCCATGCGGGCGCCGATCTTCTCGACATCGTCAACCAGGCCCGTGACCTCGTGCATGGCATCGAGAGCCTCAACACCCGCTACAACCGCTCCATCGTCGAGCAGGCCGCCATCGTCGGCGGGCTGGATCCCGAGGCGGTGGCCGATCCTGCCCGCTCGGGCGAAGTCATGCAGCGCGTCGCCAACCGGCTCGATCGCATCACCGACGAGTACGAACGCGGCTGGAAAGGCGAGGTCACCGACGAGGACGGCCTCAATTTCAGCCGCACCGTGCGCGGCGTGACCGAGAGCCACCTCATCGACAAGGCCCTGCTCAACAGCGCCGACGCCCGCAAGCTGCGCCAGATCACCGGCAAGCTCGACGACCTGTACGGCGGCGTCGCCAAGCTGGTGCGCAAGGGCGAGGAAACCCCGATCTACGGCCCGTCCTCGCTGTTCAAGGCGATCACCGATGCCGGCCGCAAGGGCATTTCCCTCCAGCGCTACAAGGGCCTGGGCGAGATGAACCCCGAGCAGCTCTGGGAAACCACGCTCGATCCCAATGTGCGCACCCTGCTCAAGGTCGAGGTCAAGGAGAGCGACGAAGCCGACCTGACCTTCACCCAGCTCATGGGCGACCTGGTCGAGCCGCGCCGCGACTTCATCCAGGACAATGCCCTCAGCGTCGCCAATCTCGACGTCTAGCTGCTGATTTCGGCAAGGGGCCGCCTCCGGGCGGCCCTTTTCGTTTAGGCATCCCGAAACGCCGGCTCGGATCGCTCCGGTCGGTTGCGGGGTGGTTCATTGGCGGCTCGGGGCGAGGTTTGCCTCAAGTCGATGGATGCTAGCGATAGTGCGAGGCATCGCCTCGCCCCTTGAGCGTTTGGGGTTTCTACAAGCCCGTCCACGCAAGTTGCCCGCGAGCGCACTCCGGGCCGGTCACGTCACACTTAGGCCGTAAGCCCAGGCGCCCCCGGACTTCCCCCAACTCCCAGATCCTGGCGGCAGAGCAAGATGCAGGCTGTCGACTTTCCTGCACCCAGTCCTGACGCCAGCCGCCGCAGCACCGCGTACCGTGCCTCGCCGTTGGCGGAGGGATCGGGAAAGTATGCGGGAGGGGTGGTGTGCGGGGATAAGTGTTTTTGGAGCTTTGTCGAGATTGGGGTGGCACGCGCTCTCTCCGCCCATTCCCCGGCGCAGTTTCCCCGCTCTGGGGCGGGGATAGATTTCCTGGGCCCGACCACAAGGGGGAGGGAGGCGATGGGGTTGGGGCGGTGGAAACACGCGGGGCAGTGGTGGCGCGGTTGTCTGGAGTTGGTCACGCCTTCCGCGGGGGCCACTTCTGAGGCCGAAACGGTTGGAAAACACCGATCAGCCCGTCGGGGTGGCGCGCCGGCGATTCCCCGCTACCTACGCTTCCCGGCTCAAATGCTCGTGAACGATTTTCCAGCCGGCGGGTTCGCGGCGCAGGACCGTTGTGCCGCGGCCGTGGCCCTGGGTGGGGGCGCCGTTGATCTCGCCGCGCCAGTTGAAGCGGTAGATGCAGCTGGCGGCATCGGGGCCAAGCGCGATCCAGCGCAATTCGTCGAGCCAGTAATGCTCGTCGCGGACCAGATCCCAGGTGCGCTCGAAGGCCTGGCGGATGGTGGGGCCGGTAAACGAACCCTCCGAGAACCAGAAACTGGCCTCCTCCGAGATCAGCGGCGCCAGCTCGTCGAACCGGTGCCTGTTGATACGCTCGCCATAGAGCGCCATGACCGCCTCGGGCCCGTCGGTCGCGTCCAAAATCGTCCTCCCCGGCGCAAAAAGTGATGTTACCGGACGGCAACAACCCTTGGCAGGCCGGCCTCCGTCACATAAACCGGCCACATTTGCTGGCGATAGCGTAGCGTGCCGCCAAGCGCAGGGGAAAGGGTTTTGTCGCCCGACCCGTTAGCTGCTAAAGCTTGGCTTTCAAGGCATTGAATGGCTTGCGCCGCCAGGGCGCAAAGCTCGAGATTGGCCCCGGGGCTCGGTTCATGGAATTTCGCATCTCTCCTGAAGATCGGGTCGGCGCACAGCCGGCCGCCAAGCGTGGTCGCAAGACCGCTGCCAAGCGCACCGGTTGGGGAGCCAAGAAGGTAGAACCCTCCATGGGAGCGGCCGCCGTCGGCAGCTTCGTGGACGACGAACGCTCCGGTGGCGCCCCGCCGCCCAAGAAGCCGCAGCGCGGCAAGGCCAAGCCCGCCAAGGCCAAGCGGAGCCGCAAGCGCAACACCGCTGGCGGCTTCCTGATGCGGCTCTTCTACTGGGTCTTCATCCTCGCCATCTGGGGCGGCATCGCCGTAGCCGGCATCGTGGTCTATTTCGCCGCGCAACTGCCCGCGTCCGACACCTGGGCCGTGCCCGACCGGCCGCCCAATATCCGCATCCTCGCCGCCGATGGCCAGCTGATCTCCAACCGCGGCAAGACCGGCGGCGAAGCCGTCTCGATCCGCGAGCTGCCCTATTACGTGCCGGCCGCCTTCATCGCCATCGAAGACCGCCGCTTCATGAGCCATTTCGGCATCGATCCGATCGGCCTGGCTGCCGTGGCGCTCGAAAGCCTCAAGGCCGGCGGGGTTACCCGTGGCGCTTCGACCATCACCCAGCAGGTCGCCAAGAATCTCTTCCTCTCGCCGGACCAGACCCTGGGCCGCAAGGTGCAGGAAGCGGTGCTGGCCCTCTGGCTGGAGCGCAACTATTCCAAGGACCAGATCCTCGAGCTCTATCTCAACCGCATGTTCTTCGGCCACAATTCCTACGGCATCGAAGCGGCGGCGCAGACCTATTTCGGCGTCTCGGCGCGCAACCTGTCTCTGGCCCAGGCGGCCATGCTGGCGGGCGTGCTCAAGGCACCCTCGACCTACAATCCCAAGTCCAACCCCGAACGTGCCGCCCAGCGCCAGAAACTGGTGCTCCAGGCCATGGCCGAGGAAGGCTACATCACCCAGGACGAGGCCAAGGCGGCCGCGATCGATCCGGGTCAGCCCATCCGCACCAAGGTGGCCGGCGCCGAATCCTACGTCGCAGACTGGGTCGAAAGCCTCATGCAGGCCTATATCGGGGACATCAAGGAAGACGTGGTCGTGCAGACCACCATCAACTGGGATCTCCAGAAGCAGGCCGAGTTCATCGTCAAGGAAGCGGTCGCCAAGGAAGGGCCCAAGCGCGGCTTCTCCCAGGGCGCGCTGGTCGCCATGGAGCCCGACGGCACCGTGCGCGCCATGGTGGGCGGGGTGGACTACGCCAAGAGCCAGTACAACCGCGCCGTGACCGCGCGCCGCCAGCCCGGCTCGGCCTTCAAGCCCTTCGTCTACCTGGCAGCCATGGAAAAGGGCTATACGCCCGACACCGTGGCCGATGACGCCCCCTTCACCTATGAGGGCTGGAGCCCGGAAAACGCCTCGCGCAAGTATAATGGTCCGGTGACGCTTCGCACGGGCCTGGCCTATTCGCTCAATACCATCGCTGCGCGCCTGGCCATCGACGTCACCCCGCAAGTGGTGGTCGAGACAGCCATGCGCATGGGCATTTCCTCCCACATGGATGCGGTGCCCTCGATTGCGCTGGGCACCTCGGAAGTCTCCCTGCTCGAGCTGACCGCGGCCTATGCGCCCTTCGCCAATGGCGGCAACGGGGTCATTGCCAACGTCATCACCCATATCGAGACCGCCAGCGGCAAGACGCTCTATGACGCCGTGCCCGCCGGCCCCGGACAGGTGATTGCCCCGCCCATCCTCGCCGAGATGAACGACATGCTCCAGACCGCCGTCCAGGTCGGTACGGGCAAGGGCGCCCATCTCAACGGCTGGCCGATCGGCGGCAAGACCGGTACGTCCCAGAAGGCGCGCGACGCGCTCTTCGTGGGCTATACGTCCCACATGGTGACCGGCGTCTGGCTCGGGAACGACGACGAGAAGAAGACCTCGCTCTCGGGCGGCAACGTGCCGGCGCAGATCTGGACCGAGTTCATGAACAAGGCGCACCAGGGCCTGACGGTCGCCGCCATTCCGGGCGGGGTCACCCAGCCGACCACCGCCGACCTGCCCATGCAGCCCATGATGGATGCCAACGGCAACCCCGTGCTCACCCCCGATGGCGAGCAGGTCTACGAGGCCGTGCCCCAGCAATATCTCCAGCCCGCCCAGGAGGCGCCGGCCGGCGATGTGCTCGGCCAGCCCCAGACGCTGCCGCCGGAGGGCCAGCTCGGCGACATCAACGGCATCCAGCCGACCCAGCTCGAGCCCCAGGCCCAGCAGCAGGTCTACATGCAGCCGCCCGCCGACGTGCCCCAGCAGCAGCAACCGCAGCCGATCCAGCAGGTCGAGCCGCAGAAGAAGACCACGGTGGTCGACATCATCAACGGTATCTTCGGGAACTAGCGGCCCGGCGAGTTTCGCCGGGCTCAGGCCTCGATGCCATAGGCCATGAGCTCGCGCCCATGCGCCTTGAGCCAGGCCTTGCCGCGCTCCATGTCGGGCAGCGTGCGCCTGACCGTCGCCCAGAAGGCCGGGGAGTGGTTCATCTCGACCAGGTGCGCCACTTCGTGGGCCGCCACGTAGTCGAGCACGAAATCGGGCGCCAGCACCAGCCGCCAGTTGAAGTTGAGGCGTCCCGCGCTCGAGCACGAGCCCCAGCGCGTGGACTGGCTGCGCATGCTGATCGACTTGACCTTGACGTTCAGATTGGCGGCGTGGATCGCCACGCGTGCCTCGAGGTCGCGCTGCGCCTCGGCCTTGAACCAGTCGGTGAGGCGTCGGGAATGGTGCTGCGGCTCTCCCGGCACGAAGAGCGATGGCCCCTCGGCCACCAGCAGCGCCTCGACCCGCCCGCGCACCTTGCCCGTGCCCACTATGCGGTGGCGCACGCCGCGCACCGGTACCTCGGCGCCTTCGGCGAAGGGCAGGGGCCCGGCGCTGCGCTTGAGGCGCGCCGCGAGCCAGGCCGTCTGCCGGTTGAGAAAGGCCTCGGCCTCCGACCAGCGCCCGTGCCGCGGCACCGTCAGCACCGGACCGCCCTGATGGGGAATCGAGAGCCGATAGCTGCGTGCACGCGCGCTCACCCGCACCGCGATCTGGACGGGCTGGCCGTCGACGCGGGCCTGGGTGGAAGCGGGAAACTTGGGTTCGAACAATCGCAGCATCCTGGCGATAAGAGCCGATTCGCCCGGTACAGTTCCACAGACAAAAGACGCCCCTTGCGGGGCGTCAGGTAGCAACTTCACTCAAAGTTGCGTCAGGAGGAGACCTAGACCTGTGTCGGGTTGTCGTCCGAGGACGGCTGGCCGTAATTGGGCCGGTTCCCGTTGCGGTTACGCATGAAGCGATCGAACTCTTCGCGATCCTTGGCCATGCGCAGGTTGCGCATGTACTCGTGGAACTCGTTGATCTCTTCGTCGAGCCGGCGGCGTTCCTCTTCGAGGCGCTTGAGCTGCTCGTCGCGATATTCGTCGAACGCGGCATTGCCGCTGCCGAAGCTGTTGCGGGCAAAGCCGCGCGGGCCGCAGCCCCAGCTCCGGTTGGCCCAGGCCTTCTGCTTGTTGACCCAGGCGTCGGCACGTTCGGCCGAACCGCCGAACTTCTCGCCCCAGATGATATAGGCCAGCATCGCCAGGCCGAGCGGCCAGAACACGATGAAGCCCAGCACCATCAGGGCGATGGTGAGCGGTGACCATTGCGGTTTGATAATGGCAGTGTGCATTGCGGTACTCCCAGTCACGAACAAGGCTGATTTGGTCCCGTCCAGCCGGCGATCAACGGGACGCATGGGGTTTTTTGCCCTTGAAAAGCCGGTTAACCCTACCTATCGCGGTACGATATCGGCGGGCGAGGAGACCCAAATGACTATCATGGAGCCATCCGGCGCCCTCCAGCAGGCGGCGACCTTCAGGCCTATAAGGCTTGAGACCCTGGTCTGGTTGCGCTGGCTGGCCGTCGGCGGCCAGACGGTCGCCGTGCTCTTCGTCGAATTCGTCCTCGGCTACCCCACTCCACTCGCCCCATGCCTCGCCCTTATCGGGCTTTCGGTGGTGATGAATCTGGTCTTCATCTTCCGCCACCGCGCCGGCGACCGCCTGCGCCCCGAAGTCGCCGCCGTCCAGCTCGCCTATGACTGCCTCCAGCTCGGCGCCCTGCTGGCGCTGACCGGCGGGCTGCAGAACCCGTTCTCGATCCTGCTTCTGGCTCCCATCTCGGTTTCGGCCACGACCCTTCCCCAGCGCGCCACCGTTTACCTCGTGCTGCTGGTGGCGGTCATCGCCTCGGGCCTGTCGGTCTGGCACATGCCGCTGCCCTGGAAGCCGGATACCCGGCTCGTCTTCGATCGCCTCTATGTGGTGGGAATCTGGGTTTCGCTGCTCTGCGGGGTGGTCTTCATCGCCACCTATATCAACCGCGTCGCCCACGAGGCGCGCCAGCTCGCCGACGCGCTCAACGCCACCGAGCTGGCGCTCTCGCGCCACGAGCAGCTCAACGCCCTCGATGGCCTGGCCGCCGCTGCCGCGCACGAACTGGGCACGCCCCTCTCGACCATCGCGCTCGTCGCCAAGGAGATGCGCAACGAAGTGCCGCCCGGTCCCCTGGCCGAGGACGTGGACCTGCTCATCGAGCAGTCCCAGCGCTGCGGCTCGATTCTGGCCAAGCTGCGCGACCTGGGGGCCGAGCGCGGCGATCCCTTCGCCGCCGCCCCCCTGGGCGATATCCTGGCCGAGGTTGCCAGCCCCCACCAGAAGCGCAGGACCATCCGCCTGCAATCGGAGGGCGATGCCGAAACCGCCCCGACCGTCCACCGCAATGCCGGCCTGCTCTATGGGCTGGGCAATCTTATCGAGAACGCCACCGAGTTCGCCCGCGAGGCGGTGACCGTGCGCGCCGCCTGGGACGCCTCGACGGTGACCGTGACCATTACCGATGACGGCCCGGGCTTCCCGCCCGAGCTCATGGCACGCCTGGGCGAGCCCTATCTCACCACCCGGGCCCGAGTCGCGGGCGCCGATTCCGGCGGGCTGGGACTGGGCATCTTCATCGCCAAGACGCTGCTCGAACGCACCGGGGCGCAACTGCGCTTCCAGAATGTGCATCCGGATCGCTTCGCCCAGGTACAGGTCACCTGGCCGCGCAAGGTCATCGAACAGTCCGTATAGGCCGAGTTCTTTTGACGTTTGGGCCGCAAGGTCTTATGTGAAGGCCATGAGTAACTTTGACGAACTTTTGCAGTCCGACCGGACTTTGCTGCTCGTTGACGACGACAAGGTCTTCCTGACGCGCCTCGAGCGCGCCATGGTCAAGCGGGGCTTTGAGGTGCGCATTGCCGACACGGTTGCCGACGGCGTCGCCGCCGTCAATGCCGAGCCTCCCGCCTTCGCGGTCGTCGATCTGCGCCTCGAGGACGGCAATGGCCTGCAGGTCCTCTCGACCCTGCACGAAAAACGCCCCGACGCCCGCGCCGTGGTCCTCACCGGCTATGGCAACATCGCCACCGCCGTGACCGCGGTCAAGTTGGGCGCCGTCGACTACCTGGCCAAGCCCGCCGATGCCGACGACGTCATCAACGCCCTCCTGGCCAATGGCGAGGAGCATCCCGAGCCGCCCGAGAACCCGATGTCGGCCGACCGCGTCCGTTGGGAACATATCCAGCGCGTCTACGAACTGTGCGACCGCAACGTCTCGGAAACGGCAAGGCGCCTCAACATGCACAGGCGCACCCTCCAGCGCATCCTGGCCAAGCGCGCGCCGCGCTAGCGGCCCCAAGGCTGCTCGTCCCCCCGGAACCACAAGGAGAAGACATGACCGTCACGCTTGAGTTCCACGGGGCGGCCGGCACCGTGACCGGCTCGTGCTACCGGGTGCTGCATCCGCACGGCCAGTTCCTGGTCGATTGCGGCCTCTTCCAGGGCAACAGGACGGTGCGCGAGCTCAACTACAAGCCGACCCCGTTCGATCCGAAAAAGATCGACTTCGTGCTGCTCACCCACGCCCATATCGACCATTGTGGCCTACTGCCCAAGCTCTACCACCAGGGCTTTTCCGGGCCGATGTGGATGACCGCCCCGACGGCGGGCCTGCTCGAATATCTCCTGCTCGATGCCGCCGGCATCCAGGAGAGCGAGACCGAGCAGGAAAACCGCAAGCTCGCGCGCAAGAACGAACCGCTCCTCCAGCCCCTCTACACCATCGAGGACGCCCAGGAGACCCTCAAGCACCGCCAGACCACCGACTACCAGGCCTGGATCTCGCCCGGTCCGGGCGTGCGTGCCCGCTTCTGGAATGCCGGCCATATCCTGGGTTCGGCCTCCATCGAGGTGGAAGTGGCCGACAATGACGGCTCGACCATCACCCTGCTGTTCTCGGGCGATATCGGCCCGGACGAGAAGGTCTTCTACAAGGAGCCCGAGGCCCCGGCCGGGTTCGACTACATCCTGTGCGAGAGCACCTATGGCGGGCGCGAGCGCGACGACTATACGCTGGTCCAGCGCCGCGAGGCCCTCAAGCACGAGATCAACGAAGCGCTCGGGCGCGGCGGCAACCTCGTGATCCCGGCCTTCGCGGTGGAGCGCAGCCAGGAACTGCTCCACGACATCGGCGTGCTCATCAAGGAGGGGCAGATCAACCCCACCCTGGTGTTCCTCGATAGTCCCCTGGCGAGCAAGGTTACCGGCGTCTACAAGAAATACGCCTCCATGTTCGAGGATACCGATCTCACGGCCGACGAACTCTTCAACGACCCGCGCTTCCGCATCGTGGAGTCGGTGGAGGAGAGCAAGGCGATCAATTCGATCCGCGGCGGCGCCATCATCCTTTCTGCCTCGGGCATGGCCGATGCCGGGCGTATCAAGCACCACCTGCGCAACAACCTGCCGCGCGCCAACGCCACCGTGCTGTTCGTGGGTTACCAGGCGCCCGGCACGCTCGGCCAGATCATCCAGTCCGGCGCGCGCGAAGTGCGCATCCACGGCGAAGTGGTGACGGTGCGCGCCCGGGTGCGCAGCCTCGGCAATTACTCCGCCCATGCCGACCATTCCGAGCTCATGGCCTGGATCCGCGAGCGCCTGCCCGCCCATGGCGCCATCTTCCTCACCCATGGCGAGGACGAGGAGCGCGCCGCCCTGCGGGCCGCGCTGGTCACGTCGGGGATCGGGGGCGATCAGGTGGTGCTGCCCATGCTCGACGACGCCTTCGAGTTGCGGGCCTCGGGCGTGGCGGGGGTGACGCGCCCGGAAGTGCAGCGCATCGATCCGGCCCAGCTTCATACCGACTGGCACATGGCCTATGCCCAGTTCCTGATCGGGCTGGGTGACATCATCAAGGGCGCCGACAGCGATGCGCGGCGGCTGGCGGTGATGAACGCCCTCCAAAAGCAATTAAACTCCCTCAACGCTCCCGTCACCACCCCGGTCATGCCCACGGTCACCGAAACCGTCCACGCCGAGCCGGGCGGGGAATAGGAGCCCGGGCGCTAGAGTTCGCCCGGATCCATCAGCGTATGGATGCGGTCGGCGCCCAGCCGCGCCAGCTTGAGCGTCAGCGCCTTGCGGCGCGCGCCGGGCAGGGGATCATCCTTGGCCGCGCGCAATATGGCTGCGTCATGGGCATCGGCCACGATCAGCCCCTCGTCCTGGGGAAAGATGTCCGGATCGAGCTCGGGCGGCTTGGCGAAATAGAAGCGGTCGCAGAATTCCTTGTAGTGGTGCCACTTGGCATCGACCTGGAAGTCGATGAGGCTCGACTTGATCTCGACGATCCAGATTTCGCCCCTGGGCCCCACCCCCAATATGTCGGCGCGTCGGCCGTTGGCCAGCGGCACCTCGGCAAAGCAGCAGACATCGTGCTGGCCGCGCAGGAACCGCATCACCCCGCGCTGGACGCGCAGGGCAGTGGGCGATTGGCGCAGGTCCACGATCTGGGGCAGGTCGGCCATTGCTATCCGTGCGGCGAAGTCGGAACGGGCGGCGTGGCGCCGGGGCGGGGCAGGCCGCGCCGTGCCGGCAGCGATCGTACCAAAGCCAGGGCGGCAAAGACCAGCGGCAGGCACACCAGGTAGGAATCGCGGATGCCCATGTACTGGGCCACGAAGCCGAGCAGTGGCGGGGCAAGGAAGAAGACCACGAACGTCACCTGCCCCATGGCCGCGACGTTGACCGCCGAGGGGCGGTCGGTGCGCTGGGCGGCCGCCGAGACCGCCAGCGGATAGACCGCGCTGGCGCCCAGCCCCAGCAGCGAGAACCCGAGCAGCGCCACCGCCGTCGAGGGCGCGAAGGCCACCGCGATCAACCCCGCCGCGCTCGCCGAAAGCAGGACGGTGGCCACCAGGCGCGCCCCAAGCCGATCGACCACCGGGTCGATGAAGAGGCGCGCCCCCGCCATGAAGGCGGTAAAGAGCGTCAGCCCCATGCCGCCGATGAAGGGCTCGGCCTCGAAGACGTCGCGCATGTAGATGGTCGACCAGTCAACGCCCGCGCCTTCCACCAGGAACGCCGCCATGCCGATGATGCAGAGCGGCAGCAGTCCCCAGGTGGGGAAGGCGATGCGGTGGATCTGGTCGTCGGCCGCCGTATGGACGCGCGTCGGGGCTTCCTCGAGCTGCCAGATGATCGCCGCGCCCGCCACCAGCACCAGGACGAGGACCGCCCCGACATGCACCTGGATGGAGACGCCCGCCTGCCGGATGGCGGCGCTGATGAGCGAGGTGACGAAAAAGCCCAGGCTCCAGAAGCCGTGGGCGCGGCTCATGATGCCGCGGCCCAGTTCGGCCTCGCGCCGGTCGAGCTGGACATTGAGGTTGATCTCGAGCGCCCCGGCGAGCAGGCCCGCCGCCACCAGGGCGCAGAAGGCCAGCGGCGCCCAGCCGATGAAGGCGACGCTGCAATAGAGCGCTGCTGTCCCCAGCACCGTCACCAGCGCCGTCCGGCGTGCGCCGAACCGCTCGATGATGGGACTGGCGAAGGTGAGCGAAATCAGCGAGCCGATGGCCATGCCGATAAGGGTGAGGCCGAGCTGGCTCTCGGTGACGCCCAGGTTGTGCTGCACGTCGGGCAGGCGCGACAGCACCGCCCCCGTGGCCACCGCGAACAGGAAGAAGCAGGAATAGAGACGGTGATGTTGCGCCAGGCGCATCGGAGACTCCGAGAGGCGCCTTTTCCGGGGCGCGTTGCGTACTTATTCTACCTCGTGCGGTATAGGCTTTTTGCCCAATGCGCCAGCCGTCAAAAGGCTGACGATCACCAGCGGAATGCCGATACCGAACGACCAGCGGATGCCGAAATGTTCGGCCACGAAGCCAAGGAGCGGCGGCCCGAGCAGGAAGGCCACGAACGAGATCTGGGCGAGGGCGGCCACGTTGACCGCCGAGTGGCGGTCGGTGCGCTGCGCCGCTGCCGACATGGCCAGCGGGAAGATGGCGCTGGTGCCCACGCCCATGAGCGCAAAGCCGAGCAGCGCCGCCCAGGGGGCGGGAGCGAAGAAGACGAGGACCGCCCCGACGCCCAGGATCGAGAGCAGCGTCCGGGCAACGGCGGTCGGGCTGAAACGCTCGACGAAATGGTCCGCGACAAGACGGGTCAGCGCCTGGGTGAGGGCGCCGATGGCGACCGCGAAGCCGGAAATGAAGGGCGAAACCGCGAATTCCTTGCGCATGTAGATGGCCGACCAGTCGGCTCCCGCGCCCTCGAGGATCATCGCCGACATGGTGACGGCGACGAGCACGAAGATGGCCAGGGTCGGGCGGGCGAAGCGCGGGGCCGGATCGGTGGAGGCGCCGGTGCGGTGCGGCGCCGGGTCGAACCGGCCGAGCACCAGCACCGTACCCACCGCGATCACCGGGATCATCAGCCAGAGATGGGTGCGGAAATCGATGCCCATCTGGGCAATGAAGGCGCCCAGCAGGCCCGACGAGAAGAAGCCCAGGCTCCAGAAGCCGTGCGCCCGGTTCATGATGCGGTGGCCGATGGCATGCTCGGTGCGGTCTGCCTCGAGATTGACGATGATCTCGATGGCCCCGATGCACAGGCCCACCGGGATGAGCATGATGAAGAGGAGCGCCGGCGCCGGGGCGAGCACCGCCACGGCATAGAACACCGAGAGCAGCGGGATCAGCACCAGGATGGCCCGGCGATAGCCGATGCGTTCGAGCAGTGGGCCGGCAAAGGTGAGCGAGATCAGCGTGCCCACGGCCGTGCCGATCAGGGCCAGGCCCAGCGCACCCTCGGCCACGCCCATGGCGTGCTGCAGGTCAGGCAGGCGCGGGAACAGGCTTCCCATGCAGAAGGAATAGAGCAGGAACGCGCCGTACACCCGCCATTGCGGGGGCAGCTCAAGGCCGAATCGCATCAATTTCGAAAGCTCGCAAACGAAGGTCAGGGACGTTACCCAAAGCGGTTTGGGTGCACAAGCGCCCGCGCGTGAATGCATTTTCGCGCTAGGAGCGCGGCGTCTCTCCGCGCATCAGGGCGCCGTTGCGGGCCATGAGCTCGGCCAGGCGCCCCGCCACAAGCCGGATGGGCGCGGCATGGCGCTCGTCCTGATGGGTGACGATCCATTGCTCGGCGAAGAGCTCGGGGATGGGCGGGGCGGTGCGCACCAGCCGCGCGTCGCTGTCCCCGATGAAGCAGGGCATGACCGACAGACCCGCCCCTGCCGCTACCAGGTCGACGACGGTGCGCGCATCGTTGCCGCGCACCCCGATCCGGTCGCCATGATGGGCATGGAGCCAGCGCGCCGACTGCGTGGAGGCCGCTTCCCCCGCTACCCCCACGAAGAGTCCGGCGGCAATGCCGTTGATGAGATGGCGCCCCGAATAGATGGCATAGGCCGTCCTCCCGGTGAGGCGACCGGCCAGCCACTGCTCTGTCGGGCGCTGGTTGCGGATGCCGATATCGGCGTTGCGCCGGCCGATATCGACCTTGGCATTGGCGGTGACAAGTTCGATCCGGATGCCATCCTCGACCCGCCAGATCTCCCCGATATGGGCGGCCAGGAATGCCGAGGTCCACGGTCCGGCCGAAATGCGCACCACCCGGTCCCCCACCGCGCCTTCGCGCCAGCGGTTGAGCGCCAGCATGGCCGCTTCCACGTCCTCGGCGCGCCCGAGCAGTTCCTCGCCGGCGTCGGTGAGCTTATAGCCGCTCTGCGAGCGTACGAAGAGCGGCTCGCCGATCTGCCGCTCGAGCGCCGCAACGCGTCGGCCGAGCGTGGCCGGGCTCAGCCCGGTCGTCTCGCGCGCCGCCGACAGTCCGCCCAGCCGCGCCACGTCGAGAAACAGCCGCAGATCGTCCCAGCTCAGGTTCATTTTTCATTCCTGAAAAGCCTCTTGCGAAGCTTGGTGTAGCGCCCGCCTGCTTTCCTGCGCAAGGATAGGGCATTCAGAAATTCCCGCTTCACCCAGTGCCGGCCGCCTGGCCGGAATGGTGTTTCATTTTCGAAAGGAGGCCGAAAATGCCGGTCACCCACACATTGAGCCAGCGCATCCATGCCTGGTGGCGCTATCGGCGCGCCCTCATGCGGCTCGAGGCGGTCGACGACCGCCTGCTCGAGGACATGGGCATCGAGCGCGACGCCCTGCGCCGGCGTCTCAAGAACGGATTTGAGGATTAGGAGGAAACCATGGATACCAGGGAACTCAACGCCACTCGCCACCCCGAGGCCAGCATCGCCCTGTGGGACGGCCGCCGCGCCGCCCGTATCGGGGTCGGCTGCTGGGCCATCGGGGGACCGTTCCTGCTCGATGGCAAGCCGGATGGCTGGGGCGATATCGACGACGCCCAGTCGGTGCGGGCTCTCGAGCTGGCAGCGGACCTCGGCGCCACCATCTTCGACACCGCCGACGTCTACGGCACGGGCCACAGCGAAACCGTTCTCGGACGCGCCTTTGCCGGCAAGCGCGACCGCGTGGTCATCGCCACCAAGTTCGGCTACCGGTACGAGGAGGCACGCAAAAGCGTTTCCGGCGCCGACGTCTCGCCCGCCTATATCCGCAGCGCCGTCGCCGCCTCGCTCAGGCGCCTGGGCACCGACTATATCGATCTCTACCAGATCCATGTCGGAGGTCTCGATGAGGATGCCGCCGAGGCGGCCGCCGGAGCGCTCGAGGAACTGGCCGAAGCCGGCGCCATCCGGGCCTGGGGCTGGAGCACCGACGATGCGCGCGCTGCCGCCCGTATGACCGTCTACCCGCACTTCGTGGCCGTCCAGCAGGAGCTGAGTGTCTTCTGCGACGGACCCGACATGCTCGCGCTCTGCCAAGGCAAGGGCCTCATCAGCCTCAATCGTTCGCCGCTCGCCATGGGGTTCCTCACCGGCAAGTTCGGCCCCAACACCCTTATGGCCGCCAGCGACGTGCGCGGCGCCGGCCACAGCTGGGTGCGCTTCTTCAAAGATGGCCGGCCGCTCCCCGAATTCCTCGCCCGGCTCGACGCGGTGCGCGAGGTGCTCCAGAGCGGCGGGCGCACCCTGGCCCAGGGCGCGCTCGGCTGGAACCTGGCCCGCTCTCCCACCACGATCCCCATTCCCGGCTTCAAGAGCGAGGCGCAGATCCGCAACAATTTGGGCGCGCTCCAGAAGGGACCGCTTTCCTCCGATGCCATGGCCGAGATCGACCGGCTGCTTTCGCTCGGCGAGGATGCCTGAACCCGTCACGCCATGATCGCCCATTGGCGCTTGTCGGGTCGCGCACTATGCTCGCCCGATGGACAAGACCGAGCGCCTCTTTTCGATCATGGACACCCTGCGCCGCCACCGCCAGCCGGTGACGGCCGCCGCCCTGGCCGAGGAGCAGGGCGTTTCGGTGCGCACGCTCTACCGGGACGTCCAGACCCTGATCGGCCTGGGCGCGCCCATCGATGGCGAGGCCGGGGTGGGCTACGTCCTGCGCCCCGGCTTCTTCCTGCCCCCGCTGATGTTCAGCCCCGAGGAACTGGAGGCGCTGGTGCTCGGCGCACGCTGGGTGCAGGGACGCCCCGACGAGAGCCTGTCGCTGGCCGCCACCAAGGCACTGGGCAAGATCGCCACCGCCAGTCCGGACGACCTGCGCGACCGCATCGAGACCACCGGCCTCTGGGCCGCCCAGGGCACCTGGAGCCAGGACAAGGAGCCGCTGCTCTCGGTCATCCGCCAGGCCATGCGGGCCGAAAAGGTCCTCACCATTTCCTATGCCGATGAGGCCGGGCGCGTCAGCGAGCGCCCGATCTGGCCGGTGACGCTCGCCTATTACGAGGAAAAGCAGATCGTGGGCGCCTGGTGCACGCTGCGCCAGGCTTTCCGCAATTTCCGCGTCGACCGCATCCGCGAGGCGGCGCAGGGCGAGGACCGCTTCGGCAAGCGCCGCGCCATCCTGCTCAAGGAGTGGGAGCGCGTCTGGGCAGCGGAGGCCGAGCAGCGCCGCGGGCTCGCCCCCTCACCGTCCTGACACAGGCTGTCAGCAGGCCTGATCCACTCTCCTTGTCACCGGCAGGGCAATGACGCCCGCCGCCCAAGGAGAGACAGATGACCATCGATCGCCGCAATTTTCTCGCCCTGGCGGGCGCCGCGGCCCTCTCCCCCCGCTTGCTCGACCAGGCCCAAGGAGAGGACCAGATGACCGACACCGCCATCACCCCGTTCAGGATCGCCATCACCGACGCCCAGATCGCCGACCTCAAGGAGCGCCTGACCATGGCGCGCTGGCCCGGATCGATCGCGGAGGACTGGAGCCACGGCCAGCCCGTCGCCTTCGTCAGGGAGCTGGCCGACCAGTGGCTGCACCATTTCGACTGGCGCATCCACGAGGCCCGGCTCAACGCCTACCCGCAGTTCACCACCGTCATCGACGGGCAGACCATCCATTTCCTGCACGTGAAATCGCCCGAGATGAACGCCTTCCCGCTGATCCTGACGCATGGCTGGCCCTCTTCGGTCGCCGAGTTCCTCGACGTCATCGGGCCACTGACCGATCCGCGCCGCCACGGGCTCGACCCGTCCCTGGCCTTCGACCTCGTGATCCCCTCGCTCCCCGGCTATGGCTGGTCGACCCCGCTTTCGGGGCCCGGCTGGGAGGCCAGCCGGGTTGCGGCGGCCTGGGACACGCTCATGAAGCGCCTCGGCTACCAGCGCTATGGCGCGCAGGGCGGCGACGGCGGCGCGCTGGTGGGGCGCGAACTGGGGATCCTGGCGCCCGAGGGGCTGGCCGGCACCCACCTCCAGCAGATCTTCGCCTTTCCCAGCGGCGCACCCGGCGAGATGGAAAAGGTGACGCCCTTCGAGATGGCCGGCTTCGCCAATCTCGAGAAGTTCCAGAAGTATTCGGGCTATGCCGATATCCAGTCCAAGCGCCCCGCGACCATGGGCTATGGCCTCGTCGATTCCCCGGTGGCGCTCCTGGCCTGGAACGCCGAACTCTTCTTCGGCTTCGAGGGCGACCAGGACTATGACCGCGATCGCTACCTGGCCCAGCTTTCCATCTACTGGTTCACCGCCACCGGCAGCTCGGCCGCCGAATTCTACTTCGAGAATGCCAGGACCGGGGCGGGCTATCGCGAACTGCCCAACACCGTACCCACGGCTGTGGCGGTCTTCCCCGACGACTTCCGCTCGGTACGCGCCTTCGCCGAGCGTTCGACGCCCAATATCGTGCAATGGACCGAAATGCCCCGGGGTGGGCATTTCGCGGCGACCGACGCGCCCGAGCTCCTGGTCGAGGACATGCGGCGCTTCTTCGCGCAGGTACGCTGAAAAGCGAAAGGGCGGGGTTGCTTCCCCGCCCTCTTTCTTCACTCGGCGGCCGCGAAGGCCGAGGTGTTGGTCGAGCGGGCCATCAGGCCCGTCATGCGCAGCGAAGCCAGGAACGCGCACCCGGCGATCACCGCCCCCAGGATGAAGACCGGCACGATGGCCTGGTGGATCTGGTCGGCGGTGGTGGCGCTGGCATAGCCGGCCGAATTGGCTGCCACGCCGGCCAGCGCCGCGCCGATCGCGTTGCCCGCCGATTGCGTGGTGGGCAGGAGCGCCGAGGTGCGGTCGCGTTCTTCGTCCGAGGCCGCTTCCATCATCGACAGGTTGAGATAGCCGTTCGAGATGCCGAAGCCGGCGCCGATGGCGAGCTGGGCCACGATCACGATGGCCAGCTGCTCGCTGAGCAGGCCGGCGAGAAGCCCGGCAAGCCCCAGCGTCACCAGCGCCGGGCCGGAGCGCATGAGATATTTGCGCGTGCCGCGCTGCACATTGGCCACGGTAATGGCCGAAGCGCTCCACGCCACCGCCATCACCGCCCCGATGCCGCCAGCCACCGTCGGGCCGTAACCCCAGAGCTGCTGCATGAGCAGGATGAGATAGACCGCGGCTCCCGCCTGGGCAACGGGCATGAGCAGGGCGACGATCAGCCCGCTCCCCACCACCGAACCGGGCCAATAAGCGCCCAAAGGCATCAGCCGGATGCGCGAGCGCCGGTCGAGCAGCACAGCGCCCACCAGCAGCACGGCGGCGCCGACCAGCAGGGCAGCGGCTTCGAGCGGCGGGGTGATGCCGGCGAGAGCCACCAGCATGATCCCTGCGCCGATGGCCAGCAGCCGGATGCCCGGAAATCCGACCGCGACCGGGGCCGCATCGCGGTTCTTGCCGGGCACGACGAAGAGTACGCCGGCCACGAAAATGGCCACCAGCGGCACGTTGACGAGGAAGGCGGCGCGCCAGGAGACGAGTTCGGTCAGAAGACCCGCTCCCACCGGTCCGCCAAAGGCGGCCACGGCCCAGACCACGGCCTGCATGCCGAAGACCTTGGGCACCAGCCGGGAGGGAAACAGCTCGGGAATGAGCGCAAAGCAGATGGCGGCCATGATGCCTTCGCCCAGGCCCTGGACGGCGCGGCCCACCAACACCTCGGCCATGCTCGAGGCAGTGGCGGCGATGAGGGTGCCGGCGATGAAGAGGCCCGCCGAGACCAGGAGCGCCGTGCGCGAACCCAGCCGCTGCTTGAGCAGCGCCGCGCCCGCCCCGCCCATGATGGCGAAGACCAGGTAAAGCGTGAGCGCCCAGGAAATGAGGGCGATGCCGCCCAGTTGCTGGACGGCTGTGGGCAGCGCCACCGAGGCCAGGAAGGCGTTGAAGGCGAACAGTGCCACGCCCAGGCACAGGATCAGGGTGACGGTCGCATAGCGAGGCGTGAAGATTTCCGCCCAGCTTCCGCCGCTGGAAGAATCAGACATTTACGAACCCATGCAATTAAATTAGGCTTGCCTTGTTATATCCGAGGAATTTAGAAAGCAATTGCTTTTCTTATTCGAAAGGACCGTAGGCTTGAACCAGGACCGTGCCGCCGATCGCTTGCTCTATGCGCTCAAATCCAGCGGACCGCAAACTGCAACCACCTTGGCCGAGCAATTGCAGGTCACCGCTGTTGCGGTTCGGCAAACGCTCGAGCGCCTCGAGGCGGATGGCCTGGTCGATTTCGAGGACAAGCGCGTCTCGGTGGGGCGCCCCAAGCGCCACTGGCGTCTGACCGGCGCCGGCCATGCCCGCTTCCCCGATCGCCACTCGGCGCTGTCGCTCGAGATCATCAACGCCACGATCGCCGTCTTCGGCGAGGAAGGGCTCGACAGGCTCATCGGCCATCGCGAGGCCCGCACCCAGGCCCAGTACGGCCAGGCGCTGGCTGGACTGAGCCTGGATCAGAAGGTGCGGCGGCTGGCCGAGCTGCGCAGCGCCGAGGGCTACATGGCCGAGGCGCGCGACGAGGACGGGGACCTGCTGCTGGTCGAGAACCACTGCCCCATCTGCATCGCTGCCACCCGCTGCCAGAATTTCTGCCGCTCCGAACTGGCCGTGTTTGAGGCCGCCCTCGGCCCGGGCGTCGCGGTAGAGCGCATTGACCATATCGTCTCGGGCGCCCGCCGCTGCGCCTACCGCATCACCCGCAAGGCCGCCTAGCGGCACCCTCCACGCGCCACGAGATCGGCCACGATAATGGGCGTGGCCGGCGTCTGCGACCAGCGCGAGGCATCGGGCGCGCCCGCCTCGAGGGCACTAGCCACCAGATCGATATCGAGGTTCAGGCTCTTGCTGCACTTTGCAAGCAGGCCCGCGGTTTCCCCCACGCCCGCCAGATAGGCCACCAGCAACTGGCGGGCCTGCGGCTTGCTCGGGGCCGCTTCGAGCATTTCACGTACCTGGGCGACCGAAATCTGCCCCCGATCCGTCGAGGGGGCGGCAAGGACCGACTGCGTCAAGCAGGCGGCGAGGGTAAGGCAGACAAAGAATCGGCGCATGGGATATCTCCGTGTTTTGCGACGAAGATGCATGTATAGCAGAAAATTATTATTGTAAAACAATAAGAATATGGGTATGCCTCAGTCATCGCAACGGAGATTTTCAAAATGAGCGTGGATGCCTTTCCCTCTCCAGAACCGGTGAGAGCAGACCGGGCCCGGCGGATCGCCCGCCTGAGCCGCCTGATGACGGTGGCCGTGCAGGCGACCACCGTTGTCTTGCCCATCGGCGTGGCGCTCTATTGGCTGGGAGCGCCTGTCGCCATGCTGGCGCGCGATGCGCGCATTCCCGTCGAATGGTTGGCCGAGTTCAGTCTGCCGCAGCGCCTGCTGGCCCTGATGGCGAGCCTGATCCCCGTGGCGGCGCTCCTGTGGGGCCTGGCCCAGGTCCGCGCTTGCCTTGCAGCCTTTTCGCGCGGCCAGCTCTTCGGGCATGAAGCCGCCCACGGCCTGCGCAAACTGGCACTGGCCATGGCCGGGACCGCCGCCATCGGCCCCATCGCGGGCGCGGCCATCAGCGTCATCCTGAGCTGGGGCGCGCCGGCAGGCCAGAAGCAGATCGCCCTCTCGCTCGGTTCGGATCAGCTCCTGATGCTGCTCTTCGCCGGCATGCTGGCGCTGGTCTCCTGGACCATGCTCGAGGCGGCCGAGATCGCCCAGGAAAATGCGGAGTTCGTCTGAGCGATGCCGATCAAGGTCACGCTCAACGTCGTCCTGGCCGAGCGCAACGTCAAATCCAAGGACCTGGCCAGCCACATCGGCATAACCGAGGCCAACCTGAGCCTGCTCAAGCAGGGCAAGGTCAAGGGCATGCGCTTTGAGACGCTCGATGCCATCTGCCGGTACCTGGAATGCCAGCCCGGCGATATCCTGCGCTACGCTCCCGAGGCGGACCTGGCCGAATAGCGCGGCTGGAGGGAGCGGCGGGGGCGGTCGCCCTGGCGCAGGCGCGGCCAAACCCGGTTGCGCCCGTCGCGCTTGGCGGCATAGAGCGCCGCATCGGCGGCTGCCACCAGGTCTTCCGGCTCGGTCTGCGGGTTGCCGAACGAACTCGCGGCCCCCAGGCTTGCCGTCACCACGCCCATCGGGATGGCCCGATGGGGGATGCGCGCCTTTTCGATGGCGGCGCGGATACGCTCGGCCACCAGCAGGGCGTTGGCCAGGTTCTCGCGCCGCATCAGCACCAGGAATTCCTCGCCTCCGAAGCGGAAGGCGGCATCGGTGCCGTCATGGAGTTCGGCCGAGATGATGTCGGCGATCTGCTTGAGGCAGGCGTCGCCCGCCTGGTGCCCCTGGCTGTCGTTGTAGATCTTGAAATGGTCGATATCGAGCAGCAGCACCGCCACCTCCGGTTCCCCGCGCAGTGCCTCGAACGCCTCATCGAGGCTGCGCCGGTTGCCCAGCCCGGTCAGCGGATCGCTGCGGCTGATGGTTTCGAGCTCGCTATTGGTGATGCGGTCGCGCAGGCCGAGGAGATAAGCCAGGCGCTGCTCGTGCTCGAGATTGTAGGAAGCCACCAGCGAGAAGATCACCCCGCCCGCGAACACCATGTTGTAGGAGAGCGCCGGTGGTGCGGCGATGCCGGGAAGGTTGGCCAGGGTCGCGATATAGATCCCTTCGATGGCGATCACCGCCACCAGCACGTACCAGAAGCGGATGCGCTGGATCATGGTGGCGAACATCACCACCAGCAGGATGCCGTGATGGCCGGCTTCGCGCCACGGGCGTTCGCTGGTGAGGATCAGCACCGGCGGGATCATCGAGGCCATGACCACGATCGCCGCCTGCACGCCCTCGCGGAAGACCGGCGGCGGATTGAGCGCGGTGATCACCAGCAGCATGAGGGCCAGCGGGGTGACGATCCCCAGCCGCATCAGCATGGCGCTGCCGAACGTATCGGGCATCAGCGCCCAGTCAGAAAGTAGGAAGACGTTAAAGAGCGCCAGCCCGAGGAGGCTGCGCACGATCAGTTCGCGGCTGCGGGCCGGGCCGGTATCGGCCTCGAAACGCCGTTCGAGCGAGCGGGGAAAGCGCATGAAACGAAACCCGCCCGCAATGGTGCGGTCGATCAGGCCGATGCTGCTATCGGTACCCGCCTCTGCTGGCTGCACAACGCTTTCCGCTTTGAACCCGATGCCCCCGCATCGTCCTGGCAGCCAACCTAGAGGTGAAATTTTAACAATAGGTTGGAAGCGTTTGCCTTGGGCGGCGACTCGGGCCTAGAAATAGCGTTCCAGGTCGGCCGAGCCGACCGCGAGACGACGATCGCCCGATCCCCCGCCTCTTTGCGCCGGGTCGCCGAGCGCCTGTCCCGAGCCACGATCTGGGCCGGTGATCCGGCCCGGCCGGGCGGAGGCATCCCCCGTCCGTATACGCATTTGTCCCAGGTTTTGCTGCCGGCCGCGAGGCCGACGCGGCGGCAATTACGTCGCCCCCCGCACACCGACCCTTTCAATGCATTGCTCGATAGACCCTCAAAAATGCCAAACACAAAATCAAAAGCCTTCGTGACCGACCTTTTGTCACGCTCCAATGTCTCCCTGGATGGTTCCAACCCCTGGGACATCCACGTCCATGACGACCGCTTCTACGACCGCGTGCTCAGCCAGGGCACGCTTGGGGTCGGCGAGGCCTACATGGACGGCTGGTGGGATGCCGACAATCTCGACGAGACCCTCTATCGGGGCCTGGTCGGAGACATCCCTTCCAGCCTCCCCCTCGATCCCGGCCTCATCTGGAGCATCGTGCGCGGCAAGCTCTTCAACATGCAGCGCGCCCGCGTCTCCGAAGTCGGCGAGAAGCACTACGACATCGGCAACGACCTTTATTCACGCATGCTCGACAAGCGCATGATCTATTCCTGCGCCTATTGGGAGCATGCCACCACGCTCGACGCCGCCCAGGAGGCCAAGCTCGATCTCATCTGCCGCAAGGTCGGGCTGATGCCGGGCATGCGCATCCTCGATATCGGCTCGGGCTGGGGCGGGTTCCTCAAGTTCGCCGCCGAACGCTATGGCGTGGAAGGGGTGGGTGTAACCGTCTCCAAGGAACAGGCCGCCTATGCCAACGCCAACCGCGACGGATTGCCGATCGAAACCAAGCTGATGGACTACCAGGCGCTCGAGGGCCAGTTCGACCGCATCATCTCGATCGGCATGTTCGAGCATGTCGGCTACAAGAACTACCGCCCGTTCATGGAAAAGGCCAAAAGCCTGCTGCGTCCGGGCGGCCTGCTGCTGCTCCACACCATCGGGGGCAACATCTCGACCACCCATGGCGACCCCTGGACCGAAAAGTACATCTTCCCCAACGGCATGCTGCCTTCGGCCAAGCAGATCGCGGCGGCCAGCGAGGGCCTGTTCGTGATGGAGGACTGGCACAATTTCGGCGCCTATTACGACAAGACGCTGATGGCTTGGCATGCCAATTTCGAGGCCGCCTGGCCCGAACTCGAGGACAAGTACGGCGAGCGCTTCCACCGCATGTGGCGCTATTACCTGCTCCTGTGCGCGGCCCTCTTCCGGTCCCGCAAGATCCAGCTCTGGCAGGTGGTGTTCTCGCCCAACGGCGTGCCGGGCGGCTATCGCAGCGTGCGCTGAGACGAACGGGGCTTCCCCGGCCGCTGCCGGGGAAGTCGGGCCTTGGGCCTAAAGCAGCTTGGCCGCCGCGATGGCCAGCACCTCCCTGAAACCGGTGAGATCGGTATAGAGCGCGTCCCCGGCGGCATCGTGAACCACCACCGCGCCGTCGCGGCGCTCGACCCCGCCATGGAGCATGAGGTTGTCGATCATCTCGAAATCTTCCACCGAAAGCCCGTCGGGCCCGCGGTGGCGGCCCTCGGCATCGGCGACCACGGCGCCCTCGTAATAGGTATGGATGCGCGCCCCGTGGTCCGCCGCCACGTTGGTATAGGCGAAGGCATGCTTGCCGCGTCCGCACATGAAGCCGAGCTCATAGGCCGTGCCCACATCGGCGGCGATGCCGCGGAAGGGCGTGAGATTGGCGATGATGGCGTCGGCCTCCAGCATCATCTGCTCGTCGATCTCGCTGATCGAAAGTCCCAACCCCTTCTTGGTCGGCGCCGGCGGGATTTCGAGGTCGCCCGGCGAGAGCGGCACGAACCCGGCCTGCCGGGCGAGCTCGGCCTTGGCGTCGAGGATTTCACGGGCATTGGCCAGGAACACTTCGGGCCCGGCCAGATAGACTTTGATGGACATGCTTACCAAACGACCTTGTGGGTTTCCCCGGTTTGAACGTTCACGAACCCTTCGGGCGCCAGCTCGGAAGGGGCCACCAGCACCCAGCGCCACGGCGAGCAGGTGAGGGTGGCAAAGATCAGGAACTCCGGAAAACCGGGTTTCCACAGATTGAGCGCGGAAGGCTTATACATCCAGGTGACCTTTTCGGCTGCCCGGTAAAACGCCTGCATTTCCGCATCGAGCGCTTGCGCCGTCCGCGCCGTCATGAGCCCGCCCACCTCGTAGCGCACTTCGCCCACCACTTCGCCGTGATGCACCAGCACCCAGCCGCCCCCGATCTCCTGGAGGCGATTGACGGCCATGGCCATGGCCGCGTCGTCCGAGCCGATGACCCACACATTGTGGCTGTCATGGGCCACCGAGCAGGCGAGCGCGGTCTCCTCGTCCTGCGGTCCGCACCCTGTCCAGAACATCCTGGCCACCGCCCCGTCGCCGCGATAGCGGTCGACCAGCGCCCATTTGGTGATGAAGCGGGCGGCGTCGCGCTGCACGAGCCCGTCGGCGACGGGCAGTTCCTCGACCAGAAAGTCCTCGTTCCAGTGGAAGGGGCGCAGCACCGCCGCGTTCATGCTGGTACGGCCGGGCAGGGCTGGGATGGCGAAATCGGCGGCCGAAAGCGTCCGTCCCACATTCATGGTCTGGGTCGCCCAGCCCGGCCAGGCGATGGCCGGCAATTCACCGACGAAGGTTTCCCCGTTCGAGACCAGGGCGCCATCGGCATAGACATGGGCGATCGCCAGGCTTTCCAGGTCCGAAAGCAGAACTATGTCGGCATAGCGCCCCGGCGTGATCGAGCCCACCCACTGGTCGATGCGCATGTGGCGGGCCGGATTGATGGTGGCGCACTGGATGGCGATCTCGGGCGCCAGACCATGCGCGATGGCGAAGCGGACGTTGTGGTCGCTCGCGCCCTTTTCGAGCGTCTCGGAGGCCGAGCGGTCATCGGTGGTGAAGGCGACATTGGACCAGTCGGCCAACCCGCGCTCGATGAGCCCGGGAATTATGACGTCATAGGAGAACGGGCGCAGCTCGACGAAGATGCCGCGCTGCAGGCGATCCCAGGCTTCGTCCAGCGCCCAGACCTCGTGGTCGGACGAGAGCCCGGCTGCGGCGAAGGCGGAGATGTCGTGCGGATCGGTGAGGCCCGATCCATGGCCCTCCACGACCCCCCGCATCTCGAACGTCGCCCCGATCATGCCCCACATGCGCACATAGGAGGGGTTTTCCGGGTTCCAGACGGCGGGCCAGTCCATGACCTCGTCGAGGCTGGTCACCGAAAGATCACGGGCGAGAAAGGCCTTCTGCTCCTCATAGCCGTAATAGCCCCCGCTCTCTTCCCAGGCGCTGGGCGGCACGGCCGAGCCGGGCTGGATGAAGACCTTGAGCTGGGAGCCGGCCTCGCGGGCCTTCTGCCAGAATTCGGTATTGCGCGCGCCGTTGACATTGGCGAATTCGTGGCTGGCCTCGCATGTCCAGGTATTGCCGCGCGGCAGCACCAGCGCAGCCTCGAATTCGGGGGTCAGGTGCGTGGATTCGATGTGCTTGTGCACCTCGCCGAACCCGGGCACGGCCGAAAGACCGTGATAGCTGACGCGCGCCTTGACCGTGCCCTTGTAGCTGCCGCGCTGCCCGACATAGGCGATGCGGCGCCCCGCCACGATGATCTCCTGGTCTTCGAGCCACTGGCGCGAATGCACGGCGAGGAGCCGGCCCACCTCGATGGCGAGGTCGGCGGGCGCCTTGCCCAGCGCGACCAGGGTCAGGTTCTGGCGGATGGCCACCTCGTCGGCGGCATCCAGGATCAGGTCGTCGGGCAGGGCCATGCGGGCGCTCCAGGGGGCAGATCGCGAAACCGGATTAGTAAACCGATTTACCACGAGAGATCGCGCCGGCCAAGTGCGCTCGTGGCCGCGCTGTCATTGTCAGCCCGCGGCTGCTAGCGTCGCCTCAGAATCAAAGGGGTTTCCATGAGCGACATCGTCGGCAGGACCATCCACGCCACCTTCTTCCACGCGCCCACGCCCGAAGCCCTCCAGTGCCTCGAGGCCGTGCTGGCCGTGGGCGCGGACGGGCGCATTGAGAGCGTCGTGCGTGCGGACGAAGCCGGGTTCGCCCAGGCCTGCGAGGAGGCCGATCTCACCCTGCCCGAAGGGTGCTGCGTGCTTCCCGGCTTTGTCGACTGCCACGTTCACGCCCCCCAATACCCCCAGCTCGGCCAGGCGCTCGACGTGCCGCTCGAAGTCTGGCTGCAGAAATATACCTTCCCGCTCGAGGCCCGCTACCAGGACCTCGATTTCGCCCGCACGAGCTATACGGCGCTGGTCGAGGACCTTCTCGCCTCGGGCACGACCACCGCGCTCTATTTCGCCACGGTGCACCAGGAAGCCACCAGGCTCCTCGTCGACATCTGCCTCGAAAAGGGCCAGCGGGCGCTGGTGGGCAAGGTGGCGATGGACGATCCCCAATCGTGCCCGCAATACTATCGCGATGCTTCGCCCGAAGAGGCCGTGGCCGGCACGCGCGCCCTCATCGACTACGTCCGCGCCCATCCGGCCAACCAGGACAACCGCGTCCTCCCCGTGGTGACGCCGCGCTTCATACCGTCTTGCACCGATGCGGCGCTCGAGGGCCTGGGCCGGCTCGCCGCCGAGTGCGGCTGCCACGTCCAGACCCATTGCTCGGAAAGCGACTGGGCCCATGGCTACGTCCTCGACCGGCACGGGGTCACGGACGCCGAAAGCCTCGACCGCTTCGGGCTCCTCGGCCGGCGCTCCATCCTGGCCCATTCCAATTTCCTCACCGAGGACGACATGGACCGGCTGGCGGCCCGCGGGGCAGGCGTCGCCCATTGCGCGCTCTCGAACGCCTATTTCGCCAACTCGGTCTTTCCGCTGCGCGCCGCGCTCGCCCGGGGCGTCCATGTGGGGCTGGGCACCGATATTTCCGGTGGTCCGTCCGGCTCGATGTTCGAGGCCGCGCGCATGACCATCGCCGCTTCGCGCATGCTCGAGACCGGCGTCAATCCGGCGCTCCCCGCCGAGCGGCGCGGCCGGCCCGGCTCGCGCGTCGATTTCGTCACCGCTTTCCACCTGGCGACAGCCGGCGGCGGCCAAGCGCTCGACCTGCCCATCGGCCGGTTCGAGCCGGGGTGCCTCTTCGATGCCATGGTCATCGACACGCGCCTCCGCGAGGGTGGCATCCGCCTCCTGGCGCCCGCGAGCCCGTCCGATATCCTCGAAAAGATCCTCTACACCGCCAACCGGGCCAATATTTCCAGGGTCTGGGTGGGCGGCCGCGCCGTTGCGGGCCGCTAGGCGTCCTGCATCGGGCGCGCGGTGGCCAGCAGCATCTGGCAGGTGGCCTCGCACAGCAGCCGGCGCAGATGCGGCTCGTGGATCAGCGCCTGGGCTTCATCGAGCCGCAGCCAGCGCCGTTCGCGCTCGGAGACTTCCGGCCAGTCCTCCAGTTCCTGGAGCACGTCCATGGCATAGACCGTCACCGTGCAAGGCAGGAGCGTGCCGTCCTTGAGCAGCTTCTCGTACCGATAGCTGCCGAAGGGAACCACATTGGCCTCCCCGCGGACGCCCGCTTCCTCGAAGGCTTCCTGGAGCGCCGCTTCGGCCGGGGTCTTGCCCGCGATCGGCCAACCCTTGGGGATCAGCCAGCGCCGCGAGGTGCGCGAGGTGATCAGCAGCACTTCCACCTCGCCCGTCCCACAGCGTCGCCAGGGCAGGGCCGCGACCTGCTGGGCGTGCTGGCGGATGGGTTCGGGCGACGTCATGGCTGGAGCGCCTTTGCGATCAGATACGAGTTATGGCCCCATACCATCTTCCGCCCGCAATGGTTAACGAATAGTTGCAATGCTTAGGTCGCACTTCCCCGCCCCGGCCGGGCATGGCAGGTTGCCGGCAAATCAGTCTCCGGGGTTACTCACGCAATGAAAGTCTTGGTTTTGGGTGGCGGCGTCATTGGTGTGACGAGCGCCTGGTATCTGGCGCAGGCCGGGCACGAGGTGGAAGTCATCGAGCGCCAGCCCGGGCCCGCCCTCGAAACCAGCTTCGCCAATGCCGGCGAGATCTCGCCCGGCTATGCCTCGCCCTGGGCCGGGCCGGGCGTGCCGCGCAAGGCGATCAAATGGCTGCTCATGCGCCATGGCCCGCTGGTGGTGCGCCCCCGGTTCGATCCGCATCAATGGGTGTGGATGCTCCAGATGCTGCGCAACTGCACCTCGGCACGCTATGCGCGCAACAAGGCGCGCATGGTGCCCATCGCCGAATATTCGCGCGATTGCCTCAAGGACCTGCGCGCCACCACCGGCATCGCCTATGACGATCGCGCCATGGGCACGCTCCAGGTCTTCCGCACCCAAAAGCAGCTCGACGACGCCCACAAGGATACCGAGGTGCTCGCCCAGTTCGGCGTGCCCTATGAAACGCTCGATGCCGCCGGCTGTGCAGGCGCCGAGCCGGCCCTGGGCGCGGTGCGCGAAAAGATCGTGGGCGGCCTGCGCCTTCCGGGCGACGAGACCGGCGACTGCCAGATGTTCACCGAGCGCCTCGCCGAGATGGCCAGGGCCAAGGGCGTCGTCTTCCATTTCGGCGAGACCATTTCGGCCATTCGCGCCGAAGGCGGCCGCATCGTCGGGGTGACAACCAGCGCCGGCGAGCGCCGGGCCGACGCCTATGTAGTGGCCCTGGGCAGCTATTCGCCCCAGGCCGTGCGCCCGCTCGGCATTTCCCTGCCGGTCTATCCGGTCAAGGGCTATTCGATCACCGTTCCGATCGCCGAAGAGGCGCGCGCGCCGGTGTCCACGGTGATGGACGAGAGCTACAAGATCGCCATCACCCGCCTCGGGAGTCGCATCCGCGTCGGCGGCACCGCCGAGGTCGCCGGGTTCGACCTCAAGCTGCGCCAGCCGCGCAAGGACGCGCTCGTCCATTCGGTGACCGACCTCTTCCCGGGCGGCGGCGATATCGAAAAGGCCACCTTCTGGTGTGGCCTGCGCCCGATGACGCCCGATGGTCCCCCGGTCGTGGGCGCCACCCCTTACGCCAACCTTTTCCTCAATACCGGGCACGGCACGCTGGGCTGGACCATGAGCTGCGGCTCGGGCCGGGTCCTCGCCGATCTCGTGAGCGGCGCCAAGCCCGATATCGACCCGGCCGACGTCTCGCTCGCGCGCTATCGCGCCGCCTGACGGGGGCGGCTCTGAAACCGGCGCAGGCGCCCGTCACACGGGCGCTTGCAGCCCCGGCGGATCAGGGAAAATTCTCCCGCCGCCGCTACCGTTTCCTTAACCAAATCGCAGGGTTGTCGCGCGCCTAGTGACCTCAGGCCGTCCAGGAGGGATTGGCTGTTGCATCCCTAGACGTGGAGGCGTCGGTGCGTATCAAATCTCTACCGGTCAAGGTGTCCTTGTTTGCCGGAATCGCCTTGGCCGCGGTCTTTGCCGTCGGCATGACCGTGCTGGTCCAGCGTGTCGGAACGACCGTGGAAAGCCAGACCCTCAAACTCCAGGACGAAACGACCAGCAATGTCTCGGCCGAGGTCTCCTCGCGCCTGCAGGCGGCGGCCCGGATCGCCCAGAACATCGCTTCGACCATGTCCGGCCTGCGCGAGAGCGGGGTCACAGACCGCGCCGCCTATGATGCGCTGCTCGAAAAGCTTCTCGCCGACAGCCCGGCGATCCTGGCCACCTGGTCGGCCTGGCAGCCCAACGCGCTTGACGGGCGCGACGCCGAATTCGCCGGCCAGTCCCCCTGGGACGCCACCGGCCGCTACGTGCCCTACTGGAACCGCGGCTCGGGCAAGATCATCGAGGAAATGCTCGCCGACTACGATACGCCCGGCCCGGGCGACTATGCGCTGCTGCCCAAGAACCTGGACCGCGCCGTCGCCATCGAACCCTATCCCTATATGGTCGCCGGCCAGAACCTGCTCATCACCTCCTTCGGCGTGCCGATCAAGGTCGACGGCAAATATGCCGGCACCGCGGGCATCGATCTGGCGCTGGCCGACGTCAACCAGGTCGTTTCGGCCTTCCATCCCTTCGATACCGGCCGCGTCATGCTGATCTCGGGCACCGGCATCGCCGTGTCCCACCCCGATCCGGCCGTCATCGGCCAGAAGCTTCCCGATAGCGATCCCATCGCGGCCATCGCCAAACAGGCCATCGCCAGCGGCAACCGCGCCCAGGGCGAAGCCACCGGTGCCGATGGCGCCGTCTGGCGCTTCATGGCCGCCCCCATCAATGCCGGTGGCACCGAGGACAAGTGGGCCGTCGTCTCGATGGTTCCGGCCGCCACGCTTTCCGCCGCCGTCAACGAGGCGCGCTGGACGATCGTGGCGCTCTCGGCGCTGTGCGTGCTCGCCGCCGCCGCCATCGTCTTCGGGCTGATGAAGGTGCTGGTGGGCAAGCCGCTCAACCGGCTGGGCGATACCGTCGAGGTCATGGCCGCCGGCAATTACGAGGTGACCGTGCCCGGCACCGAGCGGATCGACGAGATCGGCACGCTTTCGCGCGCCGTCGAAGTCTTCCGCGAGAACGGGCTCAAGGTGGCGCAGATGACCGAGGCGGAAGCCGTGCGCATCATCGCCGACAAGGAGGCCCGCACCCGCATGATGGGCGAGCTCCGCGACGCCTTCGGCAACGTTGTGAACGCGGCGGTGGAAGGCGACTTCACCCGCCGGGTCGACGCCAGCTTCCCCGATGCCGAACTCAACGACATCGCCTCCTCGATCAACAACCTGGTCACCACGGTCGATCGCGGCCTTTCGGAGACCGGCGAAGTGCTCTCGGCCCTGGCCGAAACCAACCTCACCCGCCGTGTCGAGGGTCAGTACCAGGGCGCCTTCGCACGCCTCAAGGGCGACACCAATGCGGTGGCCGACAAGCTCACCGAGATCGTCGGGCAGCTCAAGGCCACCTCCCAGGCGCTCAAGACCGCCACCGGAGAAATCCTCTCGGGCGCCAACGATCTCTCCGAACGCACCACCAAGCAGGCGGCCACCATCGAAGAGACTTCGGCGGCCATGGAGCAATTGGCCACGACGGTCCTGCAGAACGCCAACCGCGCCAAGGACGCCAGCGACAACGCCGCCGACGTGACCCGCACGGCCGAGCAGGGTGGTCAGGTCATGGGCCAGGCCAATGAGGCCATGGAGCGCATCGAGACCTCCTCGTCCAAGATCTCCAACATCATCGGCATGATCGACGACATCGCCTTCCAGACCAATCTGCTGGCCCTCAACGCTTCGGTCGAAGCGGCACGCGCCGGCGAGGCCGGCAAGGGCTTTGCGGTGGTCGCCGTCGAAGTGCGTCGCCTGGCGCAATCGGCCGCTGAGGCCTCGGCCGAGGTCAAGGCCCTCATCGAGCAGAGCGCCATCGAGGTGCAGGGTGGCACCAAGCTCGTCGCCGACGCGGCGGCCAAGCTTGCGGCCATGCTCGAAGGCGTGCGCGCCAACAATAGCCTCATGGACGGGATTGCCCGCGAAAGCCGCGAGCAGGCGTCGGCCATCGAGGAGGTCACCACCGCCGTCCGCCAGATGGACGAGATGACCCAGCACAATGCCGCGCTCGTCGAAGAGATCAACGCGGCCATCGAGCAGACCGAATCCCAGGCCACCGAGCTCGACGGGATCGTCACCGTGTTCACGCTCACCGATGGCGAGCGCACCCGGTTCGAGCCCGCCGCGCGCGCCACCGCGCCCCGCGCCCTGCCCGGCAAGCTCAAGCAGGCCGCCAAGTCCTATCTCTCCAATGGCAACGCTGCCATTTCGGCGGACTGGGACGAGTTCTGATCCAAAAGCAAAGCGAGGAGCCGGGGTTCCGGCTCCTCGCTCAAGACTTGCGGGGAAAAAATCGGTTAGCGCGCGATGCGCACGGTCTGGACCTGCATGTATTCTTCCAGCCCCCAATGACCGAATTCGACGCCGATGCCTGACTGCTTGGCGCCGCCGAACGGGGCTGCCGGGGAGATCGATGAGTGGTCGTTGACCCAGGCGGTGCCGCAATCGAGGCGCCGGGCCAGGGCTTCGGCACGCTTGATGTCGCTCGACCAGATCGATCCGCCCAGCCCGTTTTCGCTGGCATTGGCGCGCGCCAGGGCATCCTCGACATCGCTGTAGCGGATGATGGGGAGGATCGGGCCGAATTGCTCCTCATCCACGATGCGCATGCCGTCGCTGACTTCGGTGACCACGGTCAGCGGGAAGAAATAGCCCTTCTCCCCGTTCGCGGCGCCACCGGCGAGGAACTTGCCGCCCTGGGCCCGGGCATCGTCGGCCAGTTCGCGCACGAGGTCGAACTGCGCCTTGTTCTGGAGCGGCCCGAACTGGCTCTCAGGATCGCTCGCCGGGCCCACACGGGCGGCGCGCGCCAGCGCGGCCAGCTTCTCGGCCAGGGCGTCATGGAGGCTTTCGTGCACATAGAGGCGCTTGAGCGCCGCGCAGGTCTGCCCGGAATTGCCGAAGGACTTCGCAAAGATCACCGGGGCGATGGCATCGACATCGGCATCGGGCAGCACGATGGCCGCGTCGTTCCCACCCAACTCGAGCGTCAGGCGCTTGAGCGTGTTGGCGGCGTTGGACATGATGTTGCGGCCCGTCGGGGTCGAGCCGGTGAAGACGACCTTGTCGATGCCCGGATGGCCGGTCATGGCGCGGCCGAGCCCGCCTTCCCCCGTCACCGAATTGAGGACGCCGGGGGGCAGGTGGGCGTTGGCCAGTTCCACCAGCCGCAGGGTCGAGAGCGGGGTGAAGGAAGAGGGTTTGACCACCACGCAATTGCCGGCCATGAGCGCGGGCATGATGTGCCAGGTGGCGATCAGCACCGGATGGTTCCAGGGCGTGATCGAAGCGACGACGCCCAGGGGTTTGCGATGCACCTCGATGCGCAGCTTGTCGTCGTCCTGGATGACCTCGACGGGCGGGCGCAGGGCGGCGGTGGCGCGCATCCAGCCGATGGCGGCGCCGATTTCGCCCAGGGCGCTGGCGCGGGGCTTGCCCTGCTCGCTCGAAAGCAGGACGGCCAGCGCCTCCTTGTCTGCCTCGACCGCGTCCGCGATGCGGTTGAGCCGCTCGGCGCGCTCATCGAGCGATGCGGCCGCCCAGGCCGGGAACGCGCGGCGCGCCGCCGCAACCGCGGCATCCAGATGCGCCGGGGTGGCGGCCGGGCAGCGCGCGAAGGGCTCGCCGCGTGCCGGGTCGATCACCTCGAAGGTCTCGGCGATGGCGACCTTCTCGCCATCGATGATCACCGATTGAGCCTCGTCCAATTTCGTCTCCTCCAACAGTCTTGCCGTCAGCCGGCGGCGCGCGAGACGCCGTCGAGCCAGCCTTCGCGCAATTGCGGCACGGCGCCGATGAGCCGGCGCGTATAGTCCGATTGCGGGGTTTCGAAAACCGCGCGGGTCGGCCCGTATTCGAGTATCTGCCCCGATTGCATCACCGCCGTCTCGTGCGAGAAACGCAGCGCCAGCCCCAGATTATGGGTGATGAAGAGAATGCTCAGCGCTTCCTCTTCGATGAGCTTGGTCAGCAGGCGTATGATGCTCTCCTCGACCAGGGGGTCGAGCGCCGAGGTGATCTCGTCGCAGATGAGGATGTCGGGCTTTGCCGCGAGCGAACGCGCGATGCAGATGCGCTGTTTCTGGCCGCCCGACAGCGAGGCCGGATAGCGGTCGAGATAGTCCGCCGGCAGCTCGATGGCCTCCATCAGCTCCCTTAGCCGCGCGTCGGCGGCGGCGCCCTTGATGCCGTGGAAGAAGGCCAGCGGCCGGCCGACGATCTCGCGGATGGTCTGCCGCCCGTTGAGGGCCAGATCGGGCAATTGGTGGATGTACTGGACGAGGCGCCGCTGATCGAAGGTGCGACGTTCAACGAGCGGGGCCAGGGTTTCCCCGCGCATGCGTACCGCGCCGGTGCGCACCGGCTGCAGGCCGGCGATGGCGCGGGCGAGCGTGGTCTTGCCGCTGCCTGATTCCCCCACCAGCGCCAGGACCGAACCGGCCCCGAGCGCGATCGAGGCGTCCTTGACCGCCGTGAGCGCGCCGTAGCCCACATCGACATGGGAGACCTCGAGCAGCGTCTGGGCATTGTCGTTGCCCGCCGCATAGGTGCCTTCGCCCTGGTTGGCGACGAGCCGCTGGGCGTACTCGGTCTGCGGGTTGTCGACCAGCTGCCGGGTCGGGCCCTGTTCGACCATCCTGCCGTTGCGCATCACCACGATGCGGTCCGCCATCTGCGAGACCACCGCCAGGTCGTGGGAGATGTAGAGCGCGGCGCAGTTATGCGTGCGCGTCACCTTGCGGATGAGGCGCAACACCTCGATCTGGGTGGTGACGTCGAGGGCGGTCGTCGGCTCGTCGAAGATGATAAGGTCGGGCTGGTTGATCAGCGCCATGGCGATCATGGCGCGCTGGAGCTGGCCGCCCGAAACCTGGTGCGGATAGCGCCGCCCGAAGTTTTCGGGATCGGGGAGCTGCAACTCCTCGAAAAGCGCGGCCGCCATGCGGTGGCGTTCGGCGCGGCTGAGATGCCCGCGCATCGCCGGCACTTCGGTCACCTGGTCCTCGAGCCGGTAGAACGGATTGAAAGCGGCCGCCGCGCTCTGGGCCACATAGGCGGCCTTGGTGCGTCGCACCGTATCGAGGCCGGCCGCGTCGAGTTCGAGCAGCGACTGCCCGCTCAGCGTGATCGAGCCCCCGGTCGGCTGGCAGCCGGAGCGGAAGAGGGCGATGGCGCCCAGCGCCAGCGTGCTCTTGCCGGCCCCCGATTCCCCGATGAGCCCGAGCACCTCGCCGCGGTCGACATGGATCGAGACGTCGTCGAGCAGCAGGTTCGGACCCGCTTCGACCTTGAGATTGCTGATGGTCAGAACGCGCGTATCGGTCATCTTGCCTCCGGTCGGTCCGAGTAGCGCCCGACGAGCCAGTCGACGACGCCGTTGACGCTCAGGCAGAAGGCGGCGATGCACATGGCCGGCACCAGCGGCGTCCAGCGCCCCGCCGCCAGGGCGAGGGCGTTCTCGCGCACCAGTCCGCCCAGGTCCGCCGCCGGCGGCTGGATGCCGATGCCCAGGAAGCTGAGCGAGGAGATGAAGAGGGCCGCCGAGGACAGGCCAAGCCCGAACTGGGCCAGCAGCGAGGGGATCATGTTGGGCAGGATCTCGCGGAAGAGATACCAGGAAAGTCCCTCCCCGCGCAGGCGCGCCACCTCGACATATTCCATGGCCGCCAGGTCGCCGGCGATGGGCCGGGTGACGCGGAAATAGGTGCTCGACTGCAGCACCGCCATGGTGGCGATCAGGGTATAGAGCGACACCCCGCTGATGGCGAGGATGATCAGCGCGAAGATGATCTGGGGCACCGACATCAGGATGTCGACGGCGCGCCCGATCACGATGTCCACCCAGCCCTTGTTGAGGGCCGCGATCATGGCCAGCGTCACCCCGATCGCACCGGCCAGCGAGGTGGCGACGATGGTGACGAGGAAGGTGTAGCGCATGCCGAAGAGGATGCGCGAGAAGAGGTCGCGCCCGAGCCCGTCGGAGCCGAGCAGGCCCGCTTCGCCGGGCGGCTGGAAGGCGGTGAACACCATCTCGTTGGGCGGATAGGCTGCAAGCAGCGGGGCGAAGATGGCGCCCAGCGCCATCAGCACCAGCACGCCGATCGAGATGAAAAGGGTAAGCTTGCTCCACATGGCTCAGTTCCCCTTCCTGGGCAGGCGCTGGCGCGGATTGATCAGCATGGCCAGCAGGTCGGCGAGGAAATTGAGCGCCACGAAGATGGTCGAGAACAGCACGCCGCAGGCCTGGACGATGGGGATGTCGCGATAGGCGACGGCATCGACCATGAGCTTGCCCATGCCCGGATAGTTGAACACCGCCTCGATCACCACCACGTCCACGATCATGTAGGCCACGCTCATCATGCAGATCGAGACGATGGGCGAGAGGGCGTTGGGGAGGGCATGCCGGAAGAAGATGGTGTTGCGCGGGATGCCCTTGGTCTGGGCCATCATGATGTAGTCCGTGCTCATTACGCCCAGCACCGCCGCGCGCGTGAGCTTGATGATATGGGCCTGGGCGACGAGCACCAGGGTCAGCACCGGCAGCGCCAGCGCGATCATCCAGGCGGTCAGGCTCGAGCTGGCGCGCACCATCGAGAGCGAGGGCAGGATGCCCAGCTGCACCGCGAAGATGAAGACCACCAGATACCCGATCAGAAACGAGGGCATCGACAGAAAGAGCGAGGAAACCGATCCGATCACCGTGTCGGCGACCTTGCCGCGATGCATGGCGGCGACGAGGCCGATGCCGACCGCGAGCGGCACCACGATGACGGCGGCCGAGGACGCCAGGATCAGCGAATTGACGAGGCGCGGGGCGAGCAGGCTCGTGACCTGCTGCCCGTTCGAGAGCGAGGTGCCGAAATCTCCCTGCAGGGCGTTGCCCAGCCAGGCGAGGTAGCGCAGCACCAGCGGGCGATCGAGCCCGAGGACCTCGCGCAGGGCAAGGACGGTTTCCGGGGTGGCGTTCTGCCCGAGCAACGCGTTGGCCGCGTCACCGGGCAGAAGCGCCGTGCCCAGGAAAACCAGGATCGATATGAAGAAGATCGACACGAGGCCTGAAGCCAATCTGGCCAAGACAAACGAACGAACTGGACTATTGGCGAAGGCACTCATGTCGATCTGGAGCTCGAGGACTCAGGAGAACCAGACGTTCTCGATAGCGCGGTAGCCGGCCATCTGCTGGGCGGACGGCACGAAGCCGTCGATGTCCGAGCTGGTGCCGTCGACCGTGCCGGAGATGAACGGAATGATGGTCCCGCCATCCTCGCTGCAGATGCGCTGGGCTTCCTCATAGAAGGCCTTGCGCTTTTCGAGGTCCGGTTCGGCGCGGGCCGCGAGCACGGCGGCGTCGAAGTCCTTGTTGACCCACTTGCACTCGTTGTTGCCCGAGGTGGACAGGAACGCCACCGAGAGGATCGCGTCCGCGGTCGGACGGTCCGAACGGGCCGAGACGTGGAACGGGGTCTGCCCGACAATGGTCTCCCAGTAGCCGTCGGCCGGCTCGCGCTTGACCTCGATCGGGATGCCCGCCTTGTTGGCATGCTCCTGGAAGATCACCGCCATATCCACGGCGCGTGAGGAGATGGCCTCGGACGTCTGGAGCACCAGCGGGCCGCTGTAGCCGACGCTGTCGAACAGCTCCTTGGCGCGCTTGGGATCGTAGACGTGCTGGGGGACGTCCTTGGAATACATCGGGTCGCTCGGGGCCACCGGATGGTCATTGCCCAGGGCGCCGACGGTGGGGGAGACGCGGCGGATCATGTCTTCGCGGTCGATGGCCAGCTTGAGGGCCAGGCGCATGTTCGGGTTGTCGAACGGGGCCATGTCGGTGCGCATGTTAAAGCAGATGAAGCCGCGCCCGGGGTTCGAGTAGATCTTCAGGTTCGGCATCTGGCTCAGGAGCGGCGCGGTGCGCTCGTCGAGCAGCGTCGCCACGTTGATCTGGCCGGACTGGAAGGCGCTGTTGAGCGCGGAAGGATCGTTGACGGCGAGGTATTCGACGCTATCGACCCAGGCCGCGTCCTTGCGGAAGTAGTTCTCGTTGCGCTCGGCCTCGAGCACTTCGCCCGGGGCGAAGCGGGTGACCTTGTAGGGGCCGGTGCCGACGCCGTCACGGCCGTCCGAGCCCTCCGGGATGATGCCGAGCGGGAACCCGCTCAGGATCGCCGGGAACACGTAGTTGGCTTCGGGCATCTCGATGATGACGCGGTTGGGGCCATCGGCGCGGATGCCGGCCAGGCCCGAGATGACGCTGCGCACGTTCGAGCGCGAATCCTCGGCGGCATGGCGCTGGAGCGAATAGACCACGTCCGCGCTGGTCAGCGTCTTGCCGTTATGGAAGGTCACGTCCTGCTCCAGATCGAAGATCCAGGACTTGCCGTCCGCGGAGGCTTCCCAGCTCTTGGCCAGGGCCGGGCGCAGTTCCATGCCCAGGCCGTGCACTTCGACCAGGCCGTTATAGGGGATGCCCGAAATCACCGACGTATAGGCCGATCCGAACGTGCGCGGATCGAGCGAGTCGCCGGTCGAGGCGCCGCCGCTGGCAACCACCAGGTGGCCACCGCGCTTGGGCGCGCCGCCCTGTGCCCGGGCCCCGCCCATCGGCAGGGCGGCCATCAGGCCCGACGCGGCCGAAATCTTGAGCAGACTTCTCCTGGAAATCTTGAATGGGCTCGACATAAGTTCCTTCTCCCTTGTCGACCTGTACCGCCAGCTCCTCAATTGTGGCGTTTGACAGGCATTTCATCGCGCAACCCGACCGGCAGCGCTCGAAGGTGTTCAAACCTCCGCGCGTGTTCCACCCTCTGCCAGGTTCCGAATTCCTCCGCCGCTAGCGGTTCGCCAGTTCGCCGAGCTGGCGAGACCTGATGAACTGCAAGCGTCCGTAAACCAGATTGCGCGCCGCGTCCGGGTCGCGCGCCTCGATACAGGCGATCAGCGCGCGTTGGAACGCCATGGCGCGCTGCGCCACCTCGGGCGAGGACGAGCCGCGCACATAGAGCGGCATCAGCACATGACTGAGCGCCCGGAACTGGGCGATCAGCACCCGGTTGTGCGAAGCGGCGACCACGCTCCCGTGAAAGTTAATCGCGGCCCAGGTGAACTCCTCGGGATTGTCCACCAGCCCCTCGACCTCGGCCAGCGCGCCGCGCAGCATGGCGATGTCGTCCTCGTCCGCGTTGCTGGCCGCCAGGCCAGCGGCCATCACCTCGATGGCCATCTGACTGTCGAGCACTTCCTCGGCGTCGATCCCGATGAGCTTGAGCTGGATGGCCAGCGTCTCGGCCAGGCGGTCCGAATTGCCCTCGGCCACGAAGATCCCGCCCTTGATGCCCACGCGGATGTCGATGACGCCCGAGGCATGAAGCGAACGCAGCGCGTCGCGCATGGTCATGCGGCTCACGCCGAACTGGAGGGCCAGCGAGGCCTCCGAACCCAGGCGCTCGCCCGGGGTCAGGCGACCGGCAAAGAGCGCCGCCCGCAGTTGGTTGATCACCTGGGCCGAGAGCGTGCCCTGCTTGCTCGAGGACCACAGCCGCGGCTCGGCTGGACCGAGGATCTGGCCCGTCTCGTCTTTTTCGGCATCCGGCGCTTTATGCATGTGAGCCTGCTTTTGATAGCATGTTTAGGGAATAGATAACATGTTAAGTATCATTTCAAGCCCAAAAATCGCCCATCTGAGCCCGATTTTTTCCAAACTATCATATCTTTTCAAAAATCGGAGCGATAACTTTCCTCACCCAGGCATTTTCCAGCCACTCGAGTGAACGATGACCAACAAGGATCAAATGGACCGCGTCCTGCGGATCGGCCCGGAGCGCATCGGCGCCGCGGACCGTGAGGCGCTCGCGCTCGTCAATCCGGCCAACGGGCAGACCGTGGGGCAAATCCCCGTCGCCACCACCGCCGATCTCGATGACGCGCTGGCCGCAGCCGACATGGCGTTCAAATCCTGGCGCAAGGTCTCCGCCTATGATCGCGCCGCCATTCTCCATCGCGCCGCCGCGCTCCTGCGCGAAAGGGCGCAGTCCATCGCCCATTTCATGACCCTCGAGCAGGGCAAGCCGGTCGCCGACTCGGTGCTCGAGGTCAACGGCGCCGCCGACATCTTCGATTGGTTCGCCGAAGAGGGCCGGCGCGCCTATGGGCGCATCATTCCGGCGCGCACGCCCGGCGTGCGCAACATGGTCTTCCGCGAGCCGATCGGCCCGGTGGCGCTCTTCACGCCCTGGAACTTCCCGGTCACCATTCCGGCGCGCAAGATCGCCGCGGCCCTCGCCGCCGGCTGTTCGTGCATCGCCAAGCCGGCCGAGGAAACCCCCTCGCCGACCCTGGCCATTGCCCAGGCGCTCGCCGACGCGGGACTGCCCGACGGCGTGCTCAACATCGTCATGGGCGTGCCAGACGACATCTCGACCCACCTCATCGCGTCCCCGGTGATCCGCAAGATCTCCTTCACCGGCTCGACCCGGGTCGGCAAGCACCTTGCCGGACTCGCGGCGGCGGGCGTCAAGCCGGCGACGCTCGAGCTGGGCGGGCACGCGCCCACCATCGTCTTTGCCGATGCCGATATCGAGAAGGCCGCCACCATGACGGCGCGCTCGAAATACCGCAATGCCGGCCAGATCTGCATCGCGCCCACGCGCTTCTACCTCCACGATTCCATCCATGACCGCTTCGTCGCCCGCTTCCGCGAGGTCGCCGCTTCGCTGCGCGTCGGGGACGGGCTCGACCCCGCCACCCAGATGGGTCCGCTCGCCAATGTGCGCCGCATCGGGGCCATGGAGGAGCTGGTCGCCGATGCCCGCGGCGCCGGCGCCGGGCTCGAGCTGGGCGGGGAGCGCCTGGGGAACCAGGGCTATTTCTGGCAGCCCACCATCCTCACCGATGTCCCCAACCAGGCCCGCATCATGAACGAGGAGCCCTTCGGCCCCGTGGCCGTGACGCACCGCTTCAGCGGGTTCGACGAGGTCGTGGAACAAGCCAACCGCCTGCCCTTCGGGCTGTCCGCCTACGCCTTCACCAGCGATGGCGCCACGGCGGCACGGATCGGGGAGGCACTGGAATCCGGGATGGTCGGGGTCAACCACATGGTCCTCACCACGCCCGAAACCCCGTTCGGCGGGGTCAAGGAGAGCGGCTACGGGTCCGAAGGCGGATCCGAGGGCCTGGACAGCTACCTGGTCACCAAGTTCGTGACCCAGGGTTGAGGCGTAACGAGATGAACGAGACCAAGATTCCCAATTTCCGCGAGCTGGGCGAGATCACCGGCTCCACCGACTCGCGTGACGTGCTTTCGCACGCCACCCGCCAGGCGGCCAAGAACTTCGATGACTACCTGATCGTGGACGTCGACGCCCACGTCTCGGAGGATCATTTCTGGTCCGAGATCATCGACCTGATCGACAACGACGTGCTGCGCCAGATCGGCCAGCAGCAGGTCAAGGGCTTTGCCGGCCCCAATGCGCTGCTCAACATCTCCCCGGGCCTTTCGCTCCAGAGCGTGGGCGGCCGCATCGGCCACCAGGGTCGGCGCGAGCCGGTGCAGGACGACAGCGTCCACCGCTTCATCTCGACGGCGCGCCGCAGCATGGATGCGATGGGGCTCGACTACCAGGTGGTGTTCCCCAGCGCCATGCTGCTGCTGGGCATGCACCCCCAGGACGAGATCGAGGTGGCCCTCGCCAAGGCCTTCAACCGCTGGATGATCGAGCGCATCCTGCCCATCGATACCCGCATGAAGGGCCTGCTCTACCTGCCCTTCAACACGCCCGAGGCCTGCGAGGAACTCGTGGCCCAGTACGGCGCCACCGAAGGCATCATCGGCTTCACCGTCTGCTCGACCCGCAACAAGCCGGTCCACCACGACTGCTACATGCGGCTCTATTCCATGATCCAGGAACTGGGAAAGCCGCTGGCCTTCCACTCGGGCTACCACTGGGGCGATCCCTCCTTCGCCCAGCTCAACCGCTTCCTTTCGATGCATGCGCTCTCGTTCACGCACTACAACCAGATCCACCTCACCAACTGGATCGTGAACGCCATGCCCGAGCGCTTCCCCAAGCTCGACATGCTCTGGGTGGAGAGCGGCCTGGCCTGGATCCCCTTCCTCATGCAGCGCCTCGACCATGAAGTGATGATGCGCCCGAGCGAAGCCCCCGGCCTCAAGCGCCTGCCCAGCGAATACATGCGCGACATGTATTACACCAGCCAGCCGCTCGAACGCGGCAACATGAAGCTGCTCCAGACCACCATGGAAGCCATGAACGCGGAGACGCAGCTGCTCTATTCCTCGGACTGGCCGCACTGGGACTGGGATTCGCCGGCCACCATCGATTCCATTCCGTTCCTCTCCGAGCAGGCCAAGCGCAACATTCTCGGGCTCAACGCCGCGCGCCTCTTCAAGCTCGATACCACCCGCCGCAAGCCGCTGGCCGAAGACGTGCTCGCCACCCGTCCCAAATCCGCTTCCTAGTGAGCCCAGAACATGACGACTACCGATAATGGCGCCGCTTTCGGCGCAGCCTCCGCCACCATCGCCAGGGCCGTCGAGGACATCATCGCCACCCGCGATCTCGATGCGGTCGGCGAGGCCGATATCGCCAACGCCATCGCCGCGCTCGGCAAGCTCTATGCGGCCAAGGTCGAGCGGATGGACAAGGTCTTCCCGCCCGTCACCACCGATGCCCTGACCGCCACCCAGACGGTGATCCTGGTGAGTGAATTGCTGCGCGCCGCAGACCTCAACGTGTTCGACCTGGCCATGTGGTTCCGGAGGGCGTCGTGAGCGCTCCTGACATGACCGCGGGATCGCGCGAAGTGGTGCTCGGGCGCCACGAGGATCTCAAGTCGCGCCAGCGCATTGTCGTCGATGTCGATGGCACGGGCGTCGGCGTCTACTTCGTCGGTGACGAGGTCCGCGCCTATCTCAATATCTGCCCGCACATGGGCGGCCCCGTCTGCCAGGGCAAGATCATGCCGCGCACGCTCGAGCAGGTGGCCGAGAACGGCAAGAGCCTGGGCCTGGGCTTCTCCAAGGACCAACTGCATATCGTCTGCCCCTGGCACGGGTTCGAGTTCGACATGATGACCGGCCGTCACCCGATCAATCCCAACGTCAGGCTCAAGGCCATCCCCGTCCAGGTGCGTGACGGGCAGGTCGTGCTGACCCTGGAGGCCAACCCCTCATGACCGCCTTGCGCCAGACCGATGTCCTCATTGTCGGGGCCGGTCCCGTCGGGCTGACGCTGGGCATGGTCCTGGCCCAGCGCGGCGCCGCCGTCACCATTCTCGAAACCCGCCATCGGGGCGAGCCGCCCAACGTCAAGTGCAACCACGTCTCGGCCCGCTCGATGGAAATCCTGCGGCGCCTGGGCGTCGCCGCCGCCGTGCGCGATGCGGGTCTGCCGGCTGACTATCCCAACGATATCGCCTACCGCACCAGCATGCTGGGCAAGCCCATCACGCGCATCCCCATCCCCTGCCGGCGCGATCGCTTCACGGCGACCGGCGGGCCCGATACCGACTGGCCCACGCCCGAGCCGCCGCACCGGATTAACCAGCTCTTCCTCGAACCGATCCTCTTCGAGCATGCCGCCTCGATGCCCGGCATCACCGTGCTCAACCGCACCGAATACCTCTCCCACCGCCAGTCCGCCGACGGCGTCACCGTCACCGCGCGCGACATGGAGAGCGGCGTCGAATTCGAGATCGAGGCGCAGTATCTGGCCGGCTGCGACGGCAGCCGCTCCCAGGTGCGCCGCGATATCGGTGCCAAGCTCGTGGGCGATGCCGTGGTGCAGCGGGTGCAATCGACCTATCTGCGCGCACCGGACCTCATCGACCGGCTCAACGACGCGCCGGCCTGGGCGAGCTTCTCGCTCAATCCGCGCCGCAGCGGCAATGTCTATGCCATCGACGGCAGGGAAACCTGGCTGGTTCACAACTACTTGCGCGACGACGAGCCCGATTTCGACAGCGTCGACCGCGACTGGTCGATCCGGCAGATCCTGGGCGTGGACGACGACTTCGCCTACGAGGTCCTCTCCAACGAAGACTGGTACGGGCGCCGTCTGGTCGCCGACAGCTTCCGGTCCGGCCGCGTCTTCATCTGCGGCGACGCCGCCCACCTTTGGGTGCCCTATGCGGGCTACGGCATGAATGCCGGCATCGCCGATGCCGAATGCCTGGGCTGGCTGCTGGCGGCGCGCATCGCCGGCTGGGGCGGGGACGCGATCCTGGATGCCTATGCCGCCGAGCGGCAACCGATCACCGAGCAGGTCTCGGTCTTCGCCATGAACCATGCCCACGCCATGGCCAAGGAGCGCCGGGTCATCCCGGCCGACATCGAGGACGACACTGCCCAGGGCGCCAGCGCGCGCGAAACTTTCGGGCGCACGCTCTACGATCTCAACGTCCAGCAATATTGCTGCGGCGGGCTCAATTTCGGCTACTACTACGATGCCTCCCCCATCATCGCCTATGACGGGGAATCCCAGCCTGCCTATTCGATGGCCGGTTTCACGCCCTCGACGGTCCCCGGCTGCCGCACGCCCCATGTGTGGATGGCCGGCCATCGCTCCCTCTACGACGCCATGGGCCCGGACTTCACGCTCCTGCGCCTCGATCCGGGCCGCGACGCCTCCGCGCTTCTCAACGCGGCGCGCCTGCGTGGCATCCCCATGCAACTGCTCGATGTCGAACCCGAGGACCGGGAGCTTTATGGCGAAGCCTTCGTGCTCTCGCGTCCCGACCGCCACGTGGCCTGGCGCGGCGATGCCTGCCCGCAGGACCCCGATGCGCTGCTCGACGTCCTGACCGGCGTCGCGGCGCGATGAGGTCTTCCATGCCCAACCGTTCACCCACCACCCGGAGCGAGAGATGAAGATCATCGATTGCCACGCCCACATGGCGGTGCCGCACCAATTGCCGGCCTACAAGGCCTCGATACTCTCCCATCGCGGCGCCCATGGCCGCAAGGCGCCGCCGGTTTCCAACGAGGCGCTCGAGCAGGCCTTCAATCGTGTCGAGATGGCCCCGGTCGGGCACCTCGAATGCCTCGACCAGGCCGGGGTGGACGTCCAGCTCCTCTCCCCGCGCCCCTTCCAGCTCATGCATTCGGAAGAGCCCAAGAAGCTCGTCCACTGGTATGTCGAATACGCAAACGACATCATCGCCCAGGAATGCGCGCTCTATCCCGAGCGCTTCTATGGCGTGGCCGGCCTGCCCCAGACCGGGGACAGCCCGATCACCGAGGCGCTGCCCGAGCTCGAGCGTTGCGTCAAGGACCACGGTTTCCGCGGCTGCCTGATCAACCCCGATCCCTTCGAGAACAACGGGCGCATGGCCCCGCCCATGGGCGACCGTTACTGGTATCCGCTCTACGAAAAGCTCTGCGAGCTCGACGTGGTCGGCCACATCCACTCGGCCAGCTCCCGCGCACCGGAGCGCGAGCCCTATTCGCTCCATTTCATCAACGAGGAGACCACCGCCGTCTATGGGCTGTGCAAGTCGACCGTCCTCGATGACTTCCCGGACCTCAAGATCCTGGTGAGCCATGGCGGCGGAGCCATCCCCTACCAGCTCGGCCGGTTCGACGCGACCACCGTGCCGCGCAACGGCATGCAGTCCTCGGGCGTGCGGTTCCGCGACCGGCTGCGCAAGCTCTATTTCGACACCGTGCTCTATTCGCGCGACGCCATCGAGCTGCTCGTCAAGGTCGTCGGGCCCAGCCAGTGCCTCTATGGCGCCGAGATGCCCGGCGTCGGCTCCTCGATCGACCCGGAGACCGGGGAGACCTTCGACACCATCATTCCGCACATCAGGGGCCTCGATTTCCTGAGCGAAGACGAGCGCAACGCAATCCTGGGCGGCAATGCCGCCCGGCTCTTCAACATTCCGGCCTGATCCGAACAAAAGGCGCGAAGCGGTCGCCTGGCGGCCGAGCAAGGGAGGACATTTTCGATGGCGAACATCGTCGGCTTCATCTGCACGGCCCACGGGCCGCAACTGCACACCACCCCGGACAAATGGCTGCTGCGCGTCCAGTCGGACCGCACCCGCCAGCACCCGTTCCGAGGCGGGGTCTATTCGTTCGACCAGCTGTGCGAAATGCGCAAGGACGAGAACCTTGCCGAGCGCAGCACCATGGAGGCGATGACCGCCAATTACGAAAAGTGCCACGCGGCGAGCGAAGCCCTGGCCGATGCCTTCGAGGCCATGAACGCCGACGTGGCGGTGATCTTCGGCAACGACCAGCATGAGATCTATGGCGAGGACCTCAGCCCCCCCTACATGATCTATTACGGCGACAAGATCCGCCATCATCCCGCCTCCGAAGAGGGCCGCCGGCTGATGCCGCCGGGCGTCGCCGAGGGCGAAGCCGGCCACGCGCCCGAAGAATACCGCGAGTACGACACGGTTCCCGACCTTGCCAGGCACATCATTGGCAACCTCGTCGAAGCCGAGTTCGACATCACCGTCTCTCCCAAGCTGCCGACCCACAATCCGCGCACGACCGGCATCAGCCACGCCTTCGGCCACATCTACCGCCAGGTGATGCGCGACAAGGTCGTTCCCAACGTGCCGATCTACCAGAACACCTTCTTCCCGCCCAACCAGCCCACGGCGCGCCGCTCCTACAAGTTCGGCCAGGTGGTGGGCCAGGCCATCCGCTCCTGGAAGAGCGATGCGCGCGTGGTGGTTTTCGGCTCGGGCGGCATGAGCCATTTCGTCATCGACGAGGAATGGGACGCCCGCTTCATGCAGGCCATGCGTGCCAAGGACGCCGAGTTCCTCAAGAACATCCCGCTCTCCGAACTGCAGTCCGGCACCTCCGAGATGAAGAGCTGGATCACCACAGCCGGGGTGATGGAAGCCTACGACACCGAGTTCCACGAAGTAGCCTACGTGCCCTGCTACCGCTCGGCGGCCGGCACCGGCACCGCCCAGGGCATGTACTGGTGGGGTGTCAAATGAGCGCCAGCCTCGTTGAACGCTTGCGCCGGCTCGATGCCTGCTGCGTTTCCGACGCTCTCGATGCCCTCGCCATGAACGGCGCCGTGACCGGCATTCCCCGCCGGTCCGGGGCGGGCACCGTGGCCGGCCGGGCCGTTACCGTCACCCTCGCGGCGGGACCGGCTCCGGCCGGCACCCCCAAGGTGCATCTGGGCGCCCGCGCCATCGAGGCCGGCGACGCCGACAGCGTCATCGTCGTCTCGCACCCCGGCAACGATGCCGGCGGCTGGGGCGGCGTGCTGACCCAGGCCGCCCGCTGCGCCGGCATCCAGGGCGTGATCGTCGACGGCCCGCTGCGCGACATGGACGAGGCCAACGGTCTCGACTTTCCGATCTTTGCCCGCGCCACGACCGTCCGCACGGCGCGCGCCCGCGTCCATGAAGTGGCGACCAACGCTCCCATCGAAGTGGCGTCCGTCGCCATCGCGCCGGGCGATTACGTCATCGCCGACGGCTCGGGCGCCGTGTTCATCCCCGCCGCCGAGGCCGAACGCGTGATCGCCACCGCCGAACGCATCGCCGCCAAGGAGCGGCTGATGGTCGAGGCTCTCAAGGCCGGCAAGCCGGTCTCCCAGGTGCTTGGCGCCGACTACGAAGACATGCTCGAGGCAATGCAATGAACGACCAGGCCGTAGACCGCGCCGGCAAGCACGACTGCGCCACCCTTTCGGACGCCATGGACCGTCTGGGCATCGAAGGCGTCTGCCGGGGCATCAAGCCGCGCGACCATGCCTTCCGCCTGTGCGGACGCGCCTTCACCGTGCGCTACATCCCCATCGATGTGCTCGCCCCCGGCAATGTCGGCGACTTCGTCGACGACCTGCCGGCCGGCACCGTCGTCGTGCTCGACAATCGCGGCCGGGAGGACTGCACGGTCTGGGGCGATATCATGACCCAGCTCGCCAGCCACAAGGGCCTCGCCGGCACCGTCATCGACGGAGCCTGCCGCGATGTCGATCTCTGCCTCAAGCTCGGCTACCCCATCTATTCGCGCAGCTATTCGATGAAGACCGGCAAGGACCGCGTCCAGGTCGATGCCACCGGCGTTACCGTCGAGATCGGCGGCGCCCTGGTGCGTCCGGGCGATATCCTGGTCGGGGACGCCGACGGTGTCGTCGTCATTCCGAGCGAGCGGGCCGATGAGGTCCTGGCCCTCGCCGACGAGATCGCCACCGCCGAGAATGCCATCCGCGAGGCCATCTCGCAGGGCATGTCGCTGCGCGATGCCCGCGCCAAGTTCCGCTACCACTCCCTGCAGACCCGCCGCCCATGACCAAGGTTTTCCGCACTATCGAACGCGCCGACGGCGCTACGATCGACCGGCTGGCCAGGGCCGGCGTCGCCACCTGCCACGAGGCCTTCGGGCGCACGGGGCTGATGAGTTCGCGCATGCGCCCCATCTATCCGGGCGCCGCCATTGCCGGCAGCGCCATCACCGTGCTGGTGCCGCCGGGCGACAACTGGATGATCCATGTCGCCATCGAACTGATCCAGCCCGGCGACCTGCTGGTCGTCGCCCCGTTCTCGCCTTCGGACGCAGGCTATTTCGGCGACCTCCTGGCCACCTCGGTCAAGGCGCGGGGCGGCATCGGCCTCGTTATCGATGCCGGTGTGCGCGACGTGCGCGATCTGACGCAGATGGGCTTTCCGGTCTGGTCGAGCGCCATCTGCGCCCAGGGCACCGTCAAGGAGACGCTGGGTTCGGTCAACGTGCCCATCTCCTGCGCTGGAGCGGTGGTCAACCCGGGCGACGTCGTCATTGCCGACGACGATGGCGTGGTGGTGATCCCGCGCGCCGAGGCCGCCCGCGTGGCGGACCTGGCCGAGCGGCGCATCGCCGACGAGGACGCCAAGCGCGCCGAGCTCGCCAGGGGCGTGCTCAGCCTCGACCTCTACAACCTGCGCGACCGACTCGCGGCCAAGGGTCTCCAGATCCTGTGACGCCTGCCACCTGACCCACCAGCTTTATCGAGAGGAATATCCATGAAAACTCAGGTCGGAATTATCGGCGCTGGGCCAGCCGGCCTGCTGGTGGCGCGCATCCTGCAGCTCAACGGCATCGAGGCGGTGGTGCTCGAGCGCCGCACCCGCCAATACGTGCTCGACCGCGTACGTGCCGGGGTGCTCGAATCGGGCACCGTCGAGACGCTGCGCACCTATGGCATGGGCGCCCGGCTCGACCGCGAAGGCATCCCGATGCGCTCCATGCAGCTCTGCTGGGACCGGCAGAAGGCCGATGTTTCGCTCGATGACGGCACCGGACGGCACCTGACCACCTATGGCCAGCAGAAGATCGTCGAGGACCTCATCACCCAGCGCGAACGCGATGGCCTGCCCATCATCTTCGAGGCCGCGGTCGACCGGCTCGAGGATATCGAGGGGGAGACCCCGCGCATCCACTATACCCACGAAGGCGAGCAAAAGGTCATCGAGTGCCAGTTCATCGCCGGCTGCGATGGCTATCACGGCGTCAGCCGCCGCCACATCCCCGGTTCGGACGAGCACGTCTTCCTTACCGAATATCCCTTCGCCTGGCTCGGCATCCTCGCACAGGCCGCCCCGCTCGCCGCCCGTCGCGGCTTTGCCCACAGCACCAGGGGCCTGGCGGTGGCCTCGGCCCGCTCGGCCACGGTCGGCCGGCTCTATCTCCAGGTCGAGCCCGATGCCGATCCCAACGCCATGAGCGACCAGGAGATCTGGGACGAACTCGACCTGCGGCTCGACGACGGCACCGATGCCCGGCTCAATCGCGGGCCCATCATCGAGCGCTCGGTGGCGCGGCTGCGCGGCTATGTATGCGAGAAGATGCGTCACGGGCGCCTCGCCATTGCCGGGGACGCCGCCCATATCGTGCCGCCCAGCGGCGGCAAGGGCCTCAACCTGGCGGTCGGGGACGCGCGCATCATGGCCGAGGCCATCCGGCGCCTCCTCAAGTCCAACGATACGGGCCTGCTCGATACCTATTCGGAAATGTGCCTGCGCCGCATCTGGCCGACCGTGCACTGGGCCTGCTCGATGTGCGAAGCCTTCCACATCTTCCCCGGCCAGACGAGCTTCGATACGCGCATGCAGTACCAGATGCTCAACCACTGGGGGAACACCGAGATCGGCCAGCAGCGCCTGCGCAAGGCCCAGCTCGGCCTGCCCTACGAAATCTGAGCGATCCCGGCGATCCGGGCCCGGCCCGGATCGCCTCTCCAATGCAAGAAGGGCGGCGCTCCGGTCCGGAACGCCGCCCTTGTATTTTTCCAGTCCGGCAGATCAGCCGCAGACGGCCGCGATGGCGTTGGCGACGTGCCCGACATTGCCGTCGGTCAGGCCCGCCACATTGACGCGACCCGAGCTGGTGATGTGGACATGGTGCTCGGTGCGCAGCCGCTCGGCATCGGCCGGGGTGATGCCGAGGAGCGCGAACATGCCCCGCTGCTTGCCCAGGAAACCGAAATCGCGCGTCGTGCGCCCGTCGAGCGCCGCAACCAGCTTGGCGCGCATGCCGTTGATGCGGCCGCGCATCCCCGCCACATCCGCTTCCCAGGCCGCGCGCAGGGTGGCGTCGCCCAGGATATGGGCCACCACCGCCGCGCCGTGGTCGGGCGGCATGGAATAGTTGGTGCGCACCACCGGCAGCAGGTGCCCATGGGCGCGCGCCGCCGCCACATCGTCCTTGGCGAGGAGCGTGAGCGCCCCCACGCGTTCACGGTAGAGCGCGAAGTTCTTCGAGTAGGAACTGGCGATGAGCATTTCAGGCAGGCGCGCCGCCAGGATGCGGATGCCCTGCGCGTCCTTGTCGAGCCCGTCGCCGAACCCGAGATAGGCCAGGTCGATGAAGGGCGTGGCCCCGGTCTGGGCCAGCACCTCAGCGATCGCCGCCCACTGCTCGGGGTCGGGGTCGGCGCCCGCCGGGTTGTGGCAGCAGCCGTGGAACAGCACCAGGTCCCCCGGACGGGTGGCGCGCAGCGCCTCGAGCGTCTGGTCGAACTGCAGGGTTGCCGTGGCGATGTCGTAATAGGGGTAGCGCACCACTTCCAGGCCGGCGGCCGTCAGCAGCGCCTGGTGGTTGGCCCAGGTCGGATCGGGCAGGAACACCCGGCAGCCCGGATTGAGCCGCCGCGCGAAGTCGCCGGCGATGCGCAGTGCCCCGGTCCCGCCCGGCGTCTGGATGGCCTGCGAGCGGGCGAGCAGGCCCTTGTCCTGACCCAGGATCAGCTCACGCGTCAGTCGGTTGTAATCGACGTTCCCCGCCGAGGAGAGATACCCCTTGGACCCTTGCGTCTCAACCAGCCAGTTTTCCGCCTGCTTGACGGTGGCCAGCACCGGGGCGTTGCCGTGCTCGTCCTTATAGATACCGATGCCCAGATCGACCTTGTCGGCGCTCGGATCATCGCGGAACGTCTGCATGAGGCCCAGCAGCGGATCGGGCGCCGGCGCAGTCAGATCTGAAAACATCGCATCCTCGTTAGTCTCGTATTGCGAGACTCTATCGCGTATTTTGCGCATGGTCAACGCTTACCCGATTGACGGGCGAGATTGTGTAACGCATTATGAGACGAAATTGCATTTCTTGATCCCGGTTCGCAGGGGAGGGGTGCCGCCGCGGGACGCATGAAGATCCCGGTGGTTCCTTGGGTTTTGCGGCCGGCAACTAAATCGGAGCAGAACCATCGTGAGCGCGAACTACCAGCCAGTCGAACGGACCGGAGGCCAGGCGCTGGTCGCCCAGCTGATCGAGGAGGGCGTCACCGACATCTTCGGCATTCCCGGCATTCAGCTCGATTGGGCCGTGGACGCCATCCGCGAGAACGCCGACAGGATCACCTATGTGATGCCGCGCCACGAACAGGCCACCTCCTACATGGCCGACGGCTATGCCCGCACCACCGGACGCGAGGGCGTGTGCATGATCGTGCCTGGCCCGGGCATGCTCAACGCGCTTTCCGGGCTCGCCACCGCCTATGCCTGCAGCTCGCGCGTGCTCTATATCTGCGGCCAGATTCCGTCCGGGCTCATCGGGCAGAACCATGGCATGCTCCATGAAATTCCCGACCAGAGCGGCATTCTCAAGTCGCTGACCAAGTGGCATGGCATTGCCCGCCGGCCCGAGGATATTCCCGCCCTCGTCCATCAGGCGTTCGTCGAACTGCGCTCGGGCCATCCGCGCCCGGTGGCGCTCGAGCTGCCCCCGGACGTGCTCCAGGCCAAGGGCGTCAGCGCCGTCCTGCCGCGCGCCCAGCCCGATCCCCTGGTCCCGCCCGCCGCCGCCATTGCCGAAGCCGCCGCGATCCTTGCCGCTGCCCGGTTCCCGGTGATCCAGGTCGGGGGTGGCGCTGCCGCCGCCGATGCCGGCGAGGCCGTCCGCGCCCTGGCCGAATGCCTCCAGGCCCCCGTCGTCATGACCGATGGCGCCCGCGGCCTGCTCGATGACGATCATCCGCTGGCCCTGACCTCGCTGGGCGGCCGCGCCGTCTTCCCGCATGCCGACGTCGTCATCGCCTTCGGTACGCGCTTCATCGACGGCATGGCCAAGCCCACCCATGCCGACCCGGCAACGCGCTACATCTACGTCAACGTCGATGTCGGCGCCGCCGGCGCGCCGCGCGTGCCCGGCTGCTTCGTCGAGGGCGATGCCGCCGCAGCTGCCGCGGCGCTGCTTGCCGCGCTGCCGGCCGGCGAGCGCCCCTCGGCCGCCGCGACGGTCGCCAAGGTCAAGGCCTGGAGCGCGTCCCAGACCGACGCCATCCAGCCCCAGACCGACTACGTCCGCGCCATCCGCGCCTCCATGGCCGATGACGACATTCTGGTGAGCGAACTCACCCAGGTCGGCTACTTCTCCAACATCGCCTTCCCGGTCCACGCGACGCGCTCGTTCGTTACGCCCGGCTACCAGGGCACGCTCGGCTATGGCTTCAACACCGCGCTCGGCGCCGCTCACGGCAACCCGGGCCGTCGCGTCGTCTCGCTCAATGGCGACGGCGGCTTCGGCTGGGGCATGCAGGAACTAGCGACCCTGGCGCGCGACGGCTACGACCTTTCGGTCGTCGTCTTCGTGGATGGCCATTACGGCAATGTCCGCCGCATCCAGCAGCGCGCCTTCGGCAACACCTTTGCGGTGAACCTGGCCAATCCCGATTTCGCTCAGCTCGCCGGCGCCTTCGGCCTGCCCTTCGAGGGCGTCGATTCTCCGGCCGGCCTCGGTGCCGCCCTCGAGCGCGCCCGTGACCGCAAGGGCCCGGCCCTCATCGCCGTATCGGTGAGCGAGATGCCCAGTCCCTGGGCCTTGATCCACCCCTTCGTGCCCTCGCCCGTCGCGCCCCCACCCAATCCCCTGGGCGAACCGGCCAAGGCCTGAGGCCGCTTGAGAATGGATCAGGACCGGCCGGTGCAGACCGAAGCGACCATCGAGGTGATGGTGTGGCGCATCTCCTACGAGACGCCATCGGTCCTTTCCTTCGACCTGCGCGCGCTCGACGGGAGCCCCTTGCCCCCGTTCGAGCCCGGCGCCCATATCGACCTGCACCTGCCCGATGGGCTGGTGCGCCAGTATTCCCTGATCGGCCCGACCGATGCCGGCGGCTACCGCATCGCGGTCGCCCTCGACCGCGCCACCCGTGGCGGCTCGCGCTGGCTCCATGCCGGCGCCCGTCCCGGTGCGCGCCTGAGGATATCGCCCCCGCGCACCACGTTCGGCCTCGTCGAGGATAACCGCCCGGCCATCCTCATCGCCGGGGGCATCGGCATCACGCCGCTCCTCGCCATGGCGCGTCGCCTCGCCGAGCGGGGCGCCGAGTGGCGCCTGCACTATGCCGTGCGCTCGCGTGCCGAATGCGCGCTGATCGAGGACCTCTCCGCCCTTGGCGGCGATCTGCGCCTGCATGTCGATGACGAGAGCGAGGGCCTGCTCGATATCGCCGCGATCGCGGCCGGGGCCCCGCCAGAGGCGCACCTTTATTGCTGCGGCCCCGCGCCCATGCTCGCCGCCTTCGCCGAAGCCACCGCCGCGCGCGATCCGGCCGGCGTTCATTCGGAATCATTTGCCCCTGCCGTCCCGGCGGCCGACGACGGCGGCCTCACGGTCGTCCTCGAGCGCTCGGGCACGACCCTGCGCGTTGAGCCCGACCAGACCATTCTCGAGGCCATGGAGGCGGCCGGCCTGCGCCCGCCCCATTCATGCCGGAACGGGGTGTGCGGAACCTGCGAAACCCGCGTGCTGGAGGGCACGCCCGATCACCGCGACAAGGTGCTCAGCGATGAAGAGCGAGCCGCGGGAAACACGATGATGATCTGCTGCTCACGCGCCAGCACGGCGCTGCTGCGGCTCGATCGCTAAGGGAGGAAGACCATGACCAACAACGGATCGGCCTATTACCGGCCCGAGCCGACCTATTTCGCCGAGCTGACGCAAGTCGGGCGCGGTACGCCCATGGGCGAGTTGCTGCGCCGCTACTGGCACCCGATCGGGCTGGCCGCGGACGCGACCGCCACGCCCCGGACCGTGCGCGTCCTGAACGAGGACCTTATCCTCTTCCGCGACGGCAAGGGCCGTCCGGGCCTCGTCCATCCGCGCTGCGCCCATCGAGGGGCCTCGCTCTATTACGGGCGCGTCGAAGAGGCAGGCATCCGCTGCTGCTACCATGGCTGGCTTTTCGACACCGAGGGCAATTGCCTCGAGCAGCCGTGCGAGCCCGACATGGGTGCCCAGACGCGCGGCCATGTGCGCCAGCCCCACTATCCGCTCGAGGAGCGTTACGGGCTGATCTTCGCCTATATGGGGCCCCCCGAGCGCAAGCCGGTGCTGCCGCGCTATGAGGTGCTCGAGAACCTGGCCGAGGGCGAATTCCTCGAGACCGATGATTCCAGCATCGGCAGCGGCGGACCGGTGATCGTGGATTGCAACTGGCTCCAGCACTACGAAAACGTGCTCGACCCCTTCCATGTCCCGATCCTTCATGGCTCGTTCAGCGGCGACCAGTTCAACGCCAAGATGAGCCTGATGCCGCGCGTGACGTTCCACTACACCCCGCGCGGCGTCTCGAGCCTGCAACTGCGCGACCTCGAGGCCGGCGAGCACCAGCGCATTACCGAGGCCGTGGTGCCCACGATCCGTGCCGTCGCCAGCCCCGTCGCCACTGTCGACGGCCCCTGCAGCCTTCTCGGCTGGGTGCTGCCGATCGACGACACCTCGTTCCGCATCTATTCGGTCGGTCGGGTGAGCGAAGCGGGGACGCTGGCCAAGATCCGCTCCAAATACGCCGGCAAGTACTGGCACGAACTGACCGAGGCCGAGCACCAGAAGCTCCCCGGCGACTACGAGGCGCAGGTGGGGCAGGGCGCCATCACCTATCATAGCGAGGAGAACCTGACCTCGACCGACCAGGGCATCGGCATGCTGCGCCGCATCCTGCGCCGCCAGGTCGACGCGGTCGCGTCCGGCAATGATCCGATGGGCGTGGCCTTCGACGCCGAAGCCGCCCTCGTGCGGTTGGACGCCGGCTCGCGCGTCGTTCCCAAAGAGGCCTGATCGCCGTTTCCGGCCCGCCCCGAACGGGTGGGCCGGTTGCTTCTCGCCCTCAGCCCGCCTGTGGCGGCATCAGGGGCGGCACCACCCCGTCGGCATAGCGCTTCTGGATCTCGCGGGTCACCGATTTGACCGTGGCCAAGAGCTGCATGTCGGGCTCGGGAATGAGCAGCGAGGACGAGAGGATCACGCCCACCGAGGCGCAGATCTGTCCATCGGGCTCGAAGATCGGCGCGGCGATGCCGCCTAACCCGTTGCCGCGCGTATCGGTCTCGAAATCCACCCCGTACTTGGAAAGGTTCTCGAACACCCGCGGCGGGATCGGCTTGCGATTCTCGAAATAGTAGAAGAGCCGCGCCGCCGGCGAGCCGGGCAGGCTCAGCACCATGCCCGGTTGCACCATAATGCCCGGTTCGAAGGGGTTCGGCACGGCATGGACAACCATCGCCCCGCCCTTGGTCGGCGTGGTCAGCAGCGCCGTGTGACCGGTCTGCGCGCACAGTTCGCTCAGGTATGGCCGGGCGATCTCGGCGACATTGCTGCGATAGACCGCCGCCCGCCCGAACTTGAAGAGCTTGCGCCCGAAGACATAGCCTTCCCCGTCGCGCGCATGGTCGACCAGGCCCAGGCTCATCAGGGTCTGCAAATGCCGCGAGACGCGGGCTTTCGTCATATCGAGGGAACGCGCCAGCTCGGTGACCCGCACCGGTCCGGGAGCATCCGCAAGCGCATCGAGAATCTGCACCGCCACCTCGACACTCTTAACAGTAGCAGCCGATTTCAGGTCGTCGTCTCCGTCTGGAATGGATTGTTTCATAACCGATTTTTCCACTGGCCCGACATCTAGCATATGTCTCGCCAACCAAGAAGCATTTCCACCACGCGAGACGGACCCCGAGCGCGCCGCCCGCCTCCCGCAAGAGCCTCTCGGGGCAGGGGGCTTGCGCCGATCGCGCCGGAGGCGTAAACGGCCGCTATCGCGAGAAGCGACCGCCCGCCCCGATTTGGCCTTTTGGCAGGTGGGCAAAGGGACAAGCCCAACTGTCCCCGTGCGGTCGAATACACGCCACCCATGCCGTTCTCCGTGCATGGCTGGCCAGCGGTTCCATGACAACCCCGGCCCGATTTCGGGCCCCATGCGCGACGCCGGCGAGGCGCCTTCGGGCCGCTCGGCGCGCGCCGATCGGAACTTGCTATGAACAAGCCCCTTATCGTCATCTTTTCCGCCATTGGTCTCGACGCGGTCGGGATCGGCCTCATCTTTCCCATTCTCCCCCGCCTCCTCGAGGAGGTGACCCGGTCCGCGGACATTGCTCCACTGATCGGCATCATGACGGCGCTCTACGCCATCATGCAGTTCATTTTCGCGCCCGTCCTCGGCGCCCTGAGCGACCGCCTCGGTCGCCGGCCGGTTCTGCTGATCTCGCTGGCCGGCGCCACCATCAATTACGTGGTCATGGCCTTCGCGCCCCAGTTCTGGATGCTCCTGCTCGGCCGGGCCATAGCCGGGCTCACCAGCGCCAATATCTCGGTGGCCACCGCCTACCTCACCGACATCACGCCCCAGGAGCAGCGGGCGCGGCGCTTCGGTCTCTTCAACGCCATGTTCGGCGCCGGCTTCATCATCGGCCCGGTTCTGGGCGGTGTGCTCGGCGACCACTGGCTGCGCCTGCCCTTCCTCGCCGCCGCCATCCTCAACGCCATCAACCTGCTGCTTGCCTGCTTCGTTCTGCCCGAATCCCATCCGCCTACCCCGGGGCGCATCAACCTGCGCGAGCTCAACCCCCTGCGCCCGCTGCGCTGGCTGTTTTCGCTGCGGCCCCTGCTGCCGGTCGTGCTGGTCTTCTTCGTGCTCAGCGCCACCGGGGAGGCATATGGCACCTGCTGGGCGCTCTGGGGTCAGGATGCCTTCCAGTGGAACGGCCTCTGGATCGGTCTCTCGCTGGGTGCCTTCGGCATCAGCCAGACCCTCGCCCAGGCCTTCCTGCCCGGTCCCGCCGTCAGGCTCATGGGCGAGCGCGCCACCGTCCTCACCGGCATGGCGGGCGCGGGCCTCGCCCTCCTCGCCATGGCCTTCACCAGCCAGGGTTGGGTGGTCTTTGCGGTCATGCCCATATTCGCCCTGGGCGGCATCGGGGTCCCGGCGCTCCAGGCCCTCGCGACCCGCATGGTCGAGGAAAGCCGGCAGGGCCAGCTCCAGGGCGTCATCGCCTCGACGGTCAGCCTTGCGTCCATCGCCGGCCCGCTGGTCTTCTCCACGCTCTATATGGCCGTGCGCCAGAGCTGGCCGGGCGCCATCTGGCTTTCGGTCGTCGCCGTCTACGCGCTCGCCGCCATCATGGTTGCCGCCCTGCGCTTCGCTCCCGCGGCGGCCCCGCTCGAAGCCTGATTACCGGCGCCGGCGCTAGAGGTGCTTGAGCACTCGCGCCGGCACCCCCGCCACCAGCGTGCCGGCGGGAACGTCCCGGCTGACCACCGCGCCGGCCGCGACCACCGCATCGTCCGCGATGGTGACGCCCGGCAGGATGGTCGCGGCCGCTCCGATCCAGACATTGTTCCCGATGGAAATGGGCCTGGCCACGATGCCATTGCGCCGCTCGGCAGGAGACAGCGGGTGCCCGGCCGACACCAGGTTGACCTTGGGGCCGATCATCACGTCGTTCCCGATGCTGATGCCGCCCATATCCATGAAATGGCATCCCTGGTTGATGAAGACATTGTCCCCGATCGTGATGTTGAGCCCGCAATCGGTCGAAAACGGCGGAATGACCATGAAGCGCTGCCCGACGGGCTTGCCGATGAGCTCGCTGAACGCGGCATTGAGGCCCTCCAGGTCATCGAACCCGATCTCGCTCAGCCGCGCCGAAAGCCGCACGGCACGCTGGACGTTCTCGAAGCGGGCGCGACCTTCGGCGGAGCGGGCGGGATTGGTCATGATGGCGGGTTCCCCGGGGCGAATCGGCCGCGATCGTACCACCCTTCGCTCCTAGCCGGCCCGCCGTTCCTCCCCCGTACGGGCCGCCTCGACCACCGCCTCGAGTTCGTCGAGAAACTCCTGCTGCGCCCGGGTGGGCGACCAGCCGTCACGCAGCGTCAGCCCGATGGGCCGGAAGGTATCCGGCAGCGGCACGGCGAGCTCATGGACCGCGCCCAGGTCGAGATCGGGCTCGATCTGCAGGCGCGAGATGAACCCCAGATGGTCCGAGACCTGCAGCAGTTCGCGCATCAGCACCATCGAGCCGGTTTCGATCAGGCTTCGCGGCGCGAGTCCCTGCGTCTCGACCAGCCGCGTGAAGACCTGTCGGGTCGGCGTGCCCTCGGCGGCCACCACCCAGGGAAAGCCGGCGATATCGGCAACGCTCGCCGGAGGGGTGCCCCGGCGCAGCGGATGATCCTTGCCGCACACGATGATGAGTTCATCCTCGAACAGCGGGCGCTGCACCACGTCCCCGATCGGGGCGGGGTTGCGCAGCGCCCCGACCAGGAAGTCGATCTCGCCCCGGCGCAGGCTCGTGAGCATGTCCTCATAGGGCCCGTCGAGAACCTTGATCGGCAGTTTCGGCCGGCGAACGCGGAAGCGGGCGATGGCGCGCGGCAGAATATAGGAGCGCGATAGCGGCATGCCGCCGATGACGAGCCGCCCGACTTCCCGGCCCAGCAACTCGCCCAGCTCCGCCTCGCCCTGGTCCAGCTCCACGAAGGCCACCTGCGTGGCCCGCGTCAGCATTTCGGCGGCGCGCGTGGCGATCATGCCATGCGGGGTGCGCTCGAAAAGCGCGCGCCCGATTTCCCGCTCGAGCCCGGTAATGGCCCGATGCACCGTTGGCTGCGCCAGCCCAAGGCGCCGCGCCGCCAGCGTGAAGTTTTCCGCCTCCGTCACCGCCACCAGCGCGACCAGCTGCGCGGTGGTCGCGGTGATGCGCAGGCGTGGCGCCAGCTCGCTCAATGTCGGATCGAGAAGCCCGAAGGCGCGTCGCACGCGCCGGGCCAGCACGGTTCCGGGCTCGGTGACGAAAAGGCCCTGTGCGCGGCGCTGGAAGAGTTCGGTCTCCGGCTCCCGTTCGAGCTTGCGGATCGCCTGCGTCACGGCCGGCTGGGATACGTGGCAGATTTCGGCCGTGCGCGTGATCGAGCCGTGGTCGACTACCGCCAGGAACGCCCGCAAATGCCTCAGGTTCGCTCTCATCGTCGTGCCGCCAGCACCGCGTCGAGTAGCCCGGGCAGGGGCCCTGGCCCGACCTCGAGGTCCAGCGCGCCCATCTCGTCCTGCCAGAGGGCGGTGGCGGCCGAAAGCCGGGATGGCAGCCGGAGCTCGGTCAGCGTCGCCACCACCTCGCGCATCTCGGCCGCCCGCCGGGTGCCGTGCTCGAGCATGCGCCCCAGGTTATAGGCCGTGCGCGCGGCCCAATCGATCTCCGGATCGGACTGCGCGAACGAGGCCAGAACCGCCTCTTCCACCCCGGCGCGGCGCGCCGCCAGCAGGCACTCCGCGGTCAGCGCCTCGAGGCCCTTCACCAGCACCGAGCGGATCATCTTGACTGCCGAAGCGTCGCCCACCGCGGGCCCCGCAACCTGCCCGTCCATGCCGAGTGCCGTGATCGCTGCCAGCGCTTGCGTCGCCTCGGGCCCTGCCAGCAACACGGGCGTCCGGTGCCGGCGCGGATGGACCGGCGCCATGATGGCCATGTCGACATAGTGCCCCCCGGCCGCCTCGATGGACGCGGCTGCGGCGCGTTTGGTGCCCGGCGCGCTCGAAGAGCCATCGAGCCAGAACGTCCCAGTCCGCAGGTGTGGCGCCGCCGCGCGGGCCACCGCGACCGCCTGGTCGGTCGGCACCAGCGAGAACACCGTCGTCGCCCTTTCGAGGAGTGCCGCGGGCGTGGTGACGGGCACGACGCCCAGCTCGGCGCAGGCCGAGATCATCTGCGCCCGTTCCGGTCCCTCGACGAGCTTGAGATCATAGGCCGCCATCTCGCCTGCGGGCAGCGCCCAGCCGCGCGCAAAGGCCTGTCCCGCCTCGCCGAATCCCACCAGCCCCAGTTCGCTTTCTAAAGCCATTTGCGCCTCCCCGAGGCACCTTGCGCCCGCCTTGGTCCCAGGCAATTCCATTTCCCGGCGGGGTCATAAGTTTGCGCTATAGCAGACATCGCTCGCACCGCGAAATCGCCTGTGGGGTCTGGCCGCGCTCCTTGCTGGAGGGGAGAGGTGGCGTCGAGGCTATAGCAATTACTTATGGACCGGTGGTCGTTTTGAAATGGCTTCAGGTTCTGGTTTCTCCCAACAGTCTGCGGCATGCGCGGGAGGCTACGCACGCTGCCGCGACCAAATGGGAGGATCGACGATGATCGCAAAACGACTTCTGGCCGCCGCTGCCCTGGCGGCATTCTCGCTGAGCCCGGCCCTGGCCGACGAGCTCTCCTTCGCCAACTACATGGCCCCGACCAATCCGTACGAGGCGGGCGCCTTCATCCCGTTCACCGAGATGGTCAGGGACATGACCAACGGCCAGGTGACGGTAAAACTCTATTCGGGTGGCGAACTGGGTGCCGGCCCGGTCGAGCAGTACAACCGCGCCGTCGATGGCGTGGCCGACCTCGCCATCGGCCTGCCGGGCTATACCGCCTCCAATTTCCCGCTCACGCTCCTCTCCGAGCTTCCGGGGGTGCTGACCGAGGCCGGCGGCACCCAGACCCTCTGGGACCATATCGACCTGCTCAAGGACGAATATAGCCGCGTCCAGCTCATCAGCCTGTGGAGCAATGCCCGGAACGTGCTCTACATGCGCGACACGCCCGTCCGCACCCCGGCCGATATCGCCGGCAAGAAGATCCGCGTGCCTTCGCGCAATGCGGGCCTCATCGTTGAGAGCTGGGGTGGCTCGCCCGTCTCCATGCCGGTTTCCGACATCTACAACGCCCTCCAGACCGGCGTCATCGACGGCGCCATGATCGATGGCACCGCCACCGGCGCCTTCAAGCTGGGCGAAGTGGCCAAATACGTCACCACCGGCATGAACACCACCATCTCCCCCTTCTTCATCGTCATGAACAAGGACCGGTTCGATGCCCTTTCTGCGGACCAGCAGCAGGCGGTCAAGGAAGCGGGCATGAAGGCGTCCCTGCTCGCCAACCAGACGCAGCTCGAAGCGGCGCGCGCCGGCATCGAGGCCTTCAACGCCATGGACGGCAAGGAAGCGATCGCGCTTAGCGCCGATCAGGCCAGGGCGTTCGACGATCTTTCCGCCCCCATCCGCGATACAGTCGTCAACGAAGCCGAGGCCAGCGGCCTGCCCGCCAAGGCCTATGTCGCCGCGCTGATGGGCAAGTGAGTTGAGCACGCCGCAATCTGGGGGCGCCCGATGGCTGGCGGTGGCCGACAAGGCCACCCTTGCCCTCGCCACGCTGGCGGGGATCGGCTTGCTGATCCTCGTCGGGCTGGTGGCGGTGGGCGTGGTGCTGCGCTACGTCTTCGCCCGGCCCATCGTGGGCATCAACGAGATCGTGCAGATGGTCTCGGTCGCCGTGGTGATGCTGGCCTTGCCCTGGTCCACCTCCCAGGGAGTTCATGTGCGCGCCGATGTGCTCGATGAAGCCATCGGCCCCTATGGGCGCCTCCTCGGCGACATCCTTTCGCGCGCGCTCTCGATCGCCGTCCTCGCCATCCTCACCCAGCGCGCCTGGGTCAAGATGCTCGATACCCTCGCCTATGGCGATGCCAGCAACATGCTGGGCCTGCCCATCTGGCCGCTCCATGCGCTTCTGGCCCTGGGCGTGGCGGTGACCATCCCGATCCTGGCGCTGCAGATCCTTTCCGCCCTGGCGGACCATTTCAAGGTGCTCAAGTGAGCGGCACGTTTCTGGGCGTCATCGCCATTGCCGGGCTCTTCGCCCTTCTCATCCTGCGCACGCCCGTGGCTTTCGCCATGCTGATCGTCGGCTTCTTCGGCACCTGGATGCTGCGCGGCCTCAACTCGGCCGGTGCCGTGCTGATCACGGAGACCTATTCGACTGTCTCCAACGATTCCCTCATCGTCGTGCCCATGTTCATCCTGCTCGGCAAGGTCGCCTCGCGGGCCGGCTTCAGCCGGGGGCTTTACGACGCCGCCTATGCCTGGGTCGGCCGTTTCCGGGGTGGGCTGGCCTCGGCCTCCGTGCTCGGCTGCGCTGCCTTCTCGGCGGTCAGCGGCTCCTCGGTCGCCACCGCCATCACCATCGGCAAGGTGGCCCTGCCCGAGATGAAGCGGCTCGGCTATTCGTCAGGCCTGGCGACGGGAGCGGTTGCCGCCGGGGGCACGCTGGGCTTCCTCATTCCGCCCTCCACCGGCTTCGTGCTCTACGCCATCCTCACCGAGGAATCGATCGGGCGGCTCTTCATGGCCGGCATCCTGCCGGGCCTTTTGCTCACCGTCCTCTTCATGGTCACCATCTGGATCATCGCCGTGCGCGATCCCCGGGCCGGCCCGCGCGGCGAGGACATGAGCTGGCGGGCGCGCCTGAAGGCCTCCAGTTCCTCCGCGCCGCTCCTGGCCGTGATCGTGCTCTCGATCGGCGGCATCTATGCGGGCGTCTTCACGCCCGTCGAAGCCTCCGCCGTCGGGGCGGCGCTGGTCATCCTCATCGCCTTCGGCATGCGGGCCATCGGTCCGCGCGGACTCTGGGATGCGGTGCTCGAAACCGTCAAGACCTCGGCCATGCTCTACATGATCATGGTGGGCGCCAACGTCCTCAATCCGTTCCTGGCCATGACCGACCTGCCGCGGGCCCTGGGCTCGACCCTTACCGGGTTCGGGCTGGGATCCTATGGCACGCTGGTGCTGATCCTGCTGACCTATGTGGTGCTGGGCATGTTCCTGGATGGGCTGGCCATGCTGGTGCTCACCGTTCCGATGTTCTTCCCCGTGGTGACGGGGCTGGGCTTTGATCCCATCTGGTTCGGCGTCGTGGTGGTGGTCGTCATCGAGATGGGCATGATCACCCCGCCGGTCGGGCTCAATGTCTTCGTCGTCAAGACCGCGGCCCAGGACGTGCCCATGGCCACCATCTTCCGGGGCGTCACCCCGTTCCTGCTGGCCATGCTCGTCGGGCTCGCCCTCATCATCCTCGTGCCGCAGATCGCCCTGCTCCTGCCCAACTCGATGTTCGGCTGAGCCAGGCAAACCGCGGGGATCGGGCGGTTCCCGCGGCGTTTTCCGTCAACGCCATAGCGTCCGCTTATGGGCGGGCCCGCCTTTCGATTTGGCTAGTCCGCCCGGCCTTTGCCAAATGGGCGCAAATGGAATTCAGGAGGGGATAATTGACCCAATCCAAGACTGCTCTCGTCATCAGCGCCCATGCGGCCGACTTCGTCTGGCGCTGCGGGGGCGCCATCGCCCTCCATGCCGCCATGGGCTACGAGGTGACCGTGGTCTGCCTCTCGTTCGGGGAGCGCGGGGAGTCGGCCAAGCTCTGGAAGCAGCCCGGCATGACGCTCGATCGCGTCAAGGCGGCGCGGCGCGACGAGGCCGAGCGGGCTGCCGAAAAGCTGGGCGTGCATGACCTCGTCAGCTTCGATCTGGGCGACTACCCCCTGCGCCTCGACGACGAGGACAAGTTCCGCCTGGTCGACGTGATCCGCCGGGTGCAGCCGGCCTTCATGCTCAGCCACTCCCAGTACGATCCCTACAATACCGACCACATGTATGCCACCCAGGTGGCCCTCGAGACCCGCATGATCGCCCAGGCCTGGGGCCACAATCCCGGCCAGAAGGTGCTCGGCGCCTCCCAGCTCTATCTCTTCGAGCCGCACCAGACCGAGCAGATGGGCTGGAAGCCCGATGTGTTCCTCGACATCACCGAGGTCTGGGACAGGAAGCGCGCCGCCATCGAATGCATGGAGGGCCAGGAGCACCTGTGGGATTTCTACACCCGCGTCGCCCAGAACCGGGCCAACCACTTCCAGCGCAATTCCGGCGGCCAGTCGAGTGGACGCGCCGCCAAATACGCGGAAGGCTTCCAGTCCGTCTTCCCCCGCACCGTGGATGAGCTCTGATGGAACCCTGCTTCGACATCGCGCACCTGGCGCATGTAGAGGTCTATACCGACAGGTTCGAGGAAAGCCTCGACTTCTTCACCCGCGTCTATGGCCTTTCCGTCTCCGGGCGCGATGAGACCTCCGCCTACCTGCGGGCCTGGGATGACTACGAGTTCCACACCCTCAAGCTCACCCGCCACCACACCACCGGCATGGGGCACGTGGCCTATCGCGCCGCGAGCGAGGCGGCGCTGATGCGCCGCGTCGCCGCCATCGAGGCGAGCGGGTTCAAGACCATCGGCTGGGTCGATGGCGATCCTGGCCACGGGCGCGCCTTCCGCTTCGAGGATCCGTTCGGGCACGTCTTCGAGATCTATTGGCAGACCCGCCGCTTCGAGCCGCAGAGCGCGGGCGAACGCCCCGCCCTCAAGAATACCGCCTCGGCCTTCACCGGCGCCGCGCCGCGTCGGCTCGACCACCTCAACCTCCTCGCCGAGGACGTCAGCGAGTTCCGCCGCTTCATGCAGACCTGCCTGGGCACGCGCGTCACCGAGATGATCCAGCTCGACAATGGCCGCATCGGCGGCTGCTGGTTCACGGTCAACAACAAGTCCTACGATCTGGCCTGCACCGAGGAGCATGGCGGCGGGCAGGGCCGGTTCCACCACGTGACCTATGCCACCGATCAGCGCGAGGACATCCTGCGCGCCGCCGACCTCTTCCTCCAGAACGGCGTCCACATCGAGACCGGCCCCCACAAGCACGCCATCCAGGGCACCTTCTTTCTCTATGTCTGGGAGCCCGCGGGCAACCGGGTCGAGCTGGCCAATTCCGGTGCGCGCCTGGTGCTGGCCCCCGATTGGGAGCCGGTCGTCTGGACCGAGGCCGAGCGCCGCAGGGGCCAGGCCTGGGGCCTCAAGACCATCGAGACGTTCCACACGCACGGCACTCCGCCGGTGCCGAAAAAGGGAGGATGAGCCATTGTCCGGTATCGTCGTTCAGACCATCGCACGCGCCAGCGCGGCCACCATCGAGGGCCTTGCCGCTGCCGGTGTCGCCACCGTCCATGAGGCCCAGGGCCGCAGGGGCATGCTCGCCAGCCATATGCGTCCCATCTATGCGGGCGCCCAGGTCGCCGGCTCGGCCGTGACCATTTCCGTCCCTCCGGGCGATAACTGGATGGTCCATGTCGCCATCGAGCAGCTGCAGCCCGGCGATATCCTGGTCCTGGCCCCGACCTCCCCTTGCGACAACGGCTATTTCGGCGACCTGCTGGCGACCTCCGCCATGGCTCGCGGCTGCCGGGGCCTTATCATCGATGCCGGGGTGCGCGATATCCGCGAGCTCACCCGCATGCAGTTCCCCGTCTGGTCAAAGGCCGTCTCGGCCCAGGGCACCGTCAAGGAAACCGTTGGCTCGGTCAACGTTCCGCTGGTCTGCGCCGGCGCGCTGGTCGAGCCGGGCGACGTCATCGTGGCCGATGACGACGGCGTGGTGGTGGTGCGGCGCGCCGAAGCCGACGCCGTCCTCGAGGCCGCCAACAGGCGCCTCGCCAGCGAGGAGGCCAAGCGCCAACGGCTCGCCGCAGGCGAACTCGGCCTCGATATCTACGCCATGCGCGAGAGCCTGGCGGCCAAGGGGCTCAGATATGTCTGAGGGTATCCCCTGCCTCATGATGCGCGGCGGCACCTCCAAGGGCGCCTATTTCCTCGCCCGCGACCTGCCCGCCGACGAAGCCGCGCGAGACCGCTTGCTGCTGGCCGTCATGGGCAGCCCCGATCCGCGCCAGATCGATGGCATCGGCGGGGCCGATCCGCTGACCTCCAAGGTCGCGGTGCTTTCCCCGTCCAGCCGCGACGATGCGGATGTGGATTACCTCTTCCTCCAGGTGTTCGTTGACCAGCCCATCGTCTCGAGCGCGCAGGGGTGCGGCAATATCCTGGCCGGCGTCGGCCCGGCCGCCATCGAGCGCGGTCTCGTCCCCGTCGCGGGCGAGGTCACCGCGGTGCGCATCCACATGGTCAATTCCGGCGAGGTTGCCGTGGCCCAGGTGCGCACCCCGGCCGGCCGCGTTTCCTATGACGGCGATGCCCGCATCGACGGCGTGCCCGGCACCCACGCTCCCGTGCCGCTGATGTTCCAGAACATCGCCGGCTCGATGTGCGGGGCCCTGCTGCCCACCGGCAAGGCCCGCGACACCATCGAGGGCGTCGAGGCCACCCTCATCGACAACGGCATGCCCTGCGTCATCATGCGGGCCGCCGATTTCGGCCTTTCGGGCCAGGAGACGCGCGAGGAGCTGGAAGCCGATGGCGCGCTCAAGGCGCGGCTCGAAGCCATCCGCCTCGAGGCCGGTCCGCTGATGAACCTGGGCGACGTTGCCGCCGCTTCCGTGCCCAAGATGACGCTGGTTTCGCCGGCCACGGGCGGGGGCGCCATCAGCACGCGCAGCTTCATCCCGCATCGCGTCCATGCCAGCGTCGGCGTCCTCGCCGCGGTGAGCGTCGCCACTGCCTGCCTCACGCCCGGCAGCACCGCGGCGGCCGACCTTGCCCACATTCCCGCCGATGGGAGGTTCCTCATCGAGCACCCCACCGGCGCCCTCGAAGTCTATCTGGATCTGGCTGCCGATGGCGCCATCCGCGGCGCCGGCACCATCCGCACGGCCCGCAAGCTTTTCGACGGCCTCGTCTTCCCGCGCTGAGCGCCACCGGCTATTCCGGGGCGACGGCCTCGACGATATGGGCCTGGATGGGGGCGCTGACGGCGCCCTTCCCGTGCCGGGCGGCGATGGCGGCGGCCACCCGCTCGGTCGCCGCCGCGAGCCCGTGGGCGTCCCGCGCCTCGATCTCGTTGCGCAAAAGCGTTCCCTGGCAATAGGCCATGGCCGGTATGCGCGCCGAAGCCGCGCGGCTCTCTTCGGCGCGGGTCTCGATCGTGACCGGGGCGAATCCGGCTTCGGCCAGTTCACGCGCGATCAGCGTCCTGTCATGGTAGCCATGCGGCGTACGCGCCATGAAGAGCGGCGGATCGTCCGGAAAGATCTCGCCCAGCGTCCGCGTCGCCTCCTCGGCAAAGGCGTTCGCCTCGATGCGGTCCCAGACGCTGAACACGAACCGCCCGCCCGGCCGCAGCACCCGTCGCGCTTCGCGATATCCGGTGACCCGGTCGGGAAAGAACATGGCGCCGAACTGGCAGCACACCACGTCGAACGCGCCATCCTCGAACGGCAGCGCCAGGGCATCGGCCCGCTGCCAGGCGATTCCCGACCCCTCGGGTTGCCGGCTGGCGGCATAGTCCAGCATCGCCTGGTTGAGATCGGTGGCCACATAGCGCGCCCCGGGCGCCAGGAGCGGCGCCAGCACGCGCGTCACCACCCCGCTTCCCGCCGCCGTTTCCAGCACCGCGCCCGGCCCAAGCGCCGCCACGCGCCGCGCCATGTCCTGCGCATAGGGCTCGAAGATCAGCGGCACCATCCACCGGTCGTAGTTTTGCGGAATCGAGCCTGAAAAGGCCTTGTCGGCTTCGAGCATGACCTGCCTCCCGGGGCGATCGCACCGGGCAACAAATCTATCACCAAACCGGCGCGGCCGGGTAAGCCCGATTTTGTTACGCCGCGCAGGCCGGGTCGCGTGGAGGCCGGGTCGGCGCTAAAGACTACCGGTCGGCCGGCCGCGGCACCCAGTGCTCGGTGTCGTGGTCGGGGTGCTGGCGGTTTGAGGCCGTTATCCGCGGCAGAAAGCCCATCGGATCTTCCGAGTAGGTCGGCTTGTCCCCGGGCAGGTCGGGCAGGTACCCATACCAGGGCACCCGGCTTTCGATGCCGTATTGCACCACGGGCGGCACGCACCCGGGCTGGTCGAGCGCGCCCACCAGGACCCCGATATCGGGAAAATCCGGATAGTCGAAGATCATCGGCGTGCCGCAATTGCTGCAGAAGCCGCGCCGCGCCAGGTCCGAGCTGCGGAACCAGGAAAACGCCCCGCGCGTCACCCGAAACGAACTCTTGAGCACCGGGCAGATCACCGCGAACGGCCCTCCGACAGCCTTCTGGCACATCCGGCAATGGCAGACATGGACGTTCTCGGGCGGCGCATCAAAGGCAAAGCGCACCGCCCCGCACTGACACCCCCCACTCATGCTATATGGCTCCATGCCCCCCTCCAATCCGTGGGTGCCATTGTGCCCGGCGCGGGCGGCCGGTCAAGCCGACGGTGGAGCCAGGTCGACGAGAGCGACAGAGACCGCAATGGAGCCTGCCGTCCGACCCACGCCATCCGCTGTGGTTGGCGCCTTACTGCCCTACGTCCGGTCGCTTCCAGATCGAGGTCGGCATGGCACGCCGGCTCGAAGAAATCCATGTGATGCGCTGCGGCAAGAGCAACTGTGACACCCTGCGGCGGGCGGAAGGTAACAAAATGGGTGAATCCTTGAGGAGAAGGACCTATGAAGCACCGGAGTCAGAGGGCTATCACCAATGAAGCTTACGATTTTCGGGGCTGGCTACGTAGGCCTTGTCACCGGCGCATGTCTTGCAGATGTCGGCCATCAGGTGCTCTGCGTCGATGTGGATGCAAAAAAGGTTGCCCGGCTCAACGCTGGCGAAATTCCGATCCACGAACCAGGTCTTGATGCGATCGTCGCCCGAAACAGAAGCTTCGGAACGCTCGAGTTTACGATCGATGTCGCAAAGGCCGTCGACCACGCGGACGTGCTGTTCATCGCCGTGGGTACGCCGCCCGACGAAAGTGGGGCAGCGGACCTGAAATATGTGCTCGCCGTGGCCGAATCCGTCGGCAAGCTGATGGCCGAGCCCAAGGTGGTGGTGATCAAGTCCACGGTGCCGGTTGGAACCAGCGATAAGGTCCGATCCAAGCTTTCCCAGGTGCTGGCGTCCCGCAATGTCACACTGAACTTCGATGTCGTCTCCAACCCGGAATTTCTTAAAGAGGGTGCGGCGGTCGATGACTTCTTGAAGCCGGACCGCATCATAGTCGGCACCGAAACGAACTACGCGCGTGAGGTGATGAAGGAGCTCTACAAGCCCTTCAACCGCAACCATGACAGGGTTCTGTACATGGACTCTCGCTCTGCGGAGCTGACCAAGTATGCCGCCAATGCCCTGCTGGCAACAAAGATCAGCTTCATCAATGAGATCGCCAATCTCGCTGAGAGGCTAGGCGCGGATATCGAAGAGGTGAGAAGAGGTATCGGTGCCGACCCGCGCATCGGCTATCACTTCATCTATCCTGGCCTGGGATATGGGGGCTCGTGCTTTCCCAAGGACGTTCAGGCGTTGGGGCGCACGGCCACTGAGCTTGGGTACGACGCCCCGCTGATCGCAGCAGTCGAAACCGTCAACAACCGCCAGAAGACCACCATGTTCGGCAAGATCGCTGCACACTTTGGTGGTGCAGACAGGCTTGGCGGCAAGCGTATTGCCGTATGGGGTCTGGCTTTCAAACCCAACACCGACGATATGCGCGAAGCCCCATCGCGGACCTTGGTTGAAGCACTTTGGCGCAGCGGCGCCACCGTTACCGCCTACGATCCGGTCGCTATGCCCGAAACCAGGCGCATCTACGGCGATCGTCCGGACCTTGTTTTCGCACCCGACAAGTATACCGCGCTCGATGGCGCTGACGCGGTGGTGGTCTGCACCGAATGGCAGCAGTTCCGTGCGCCCGACTTCGACGAAATGGACAGGCGCCTCGCATCAAAAGTGATTTTCGATGGCCGAAATATCTACTCCCCGGAACATCTGAGGCGAGATGGCTGGACGTATATCAGCATCGGTCGCCCGCCAGTGACCGGTGGCACTTCCTCCCAGTGAAGTAGCCGACAATCGATGCACCCGGATCAGGGTGCCCTTCTCGCTGCCTTTTGCAGGCTTAACGCCACGCGTTCCGCTGTCTTCCCGTCCCACAACGGTATGGTGGCCGGCCTTCGGTGATGGAGCAGGGCCTGTGCCACGGCACCCTCTATGTCATCGACCCCAATAAGCCTGTTGGTGCCCAGCGACAGGGTGATTGGACGTTCCGTTGAATTACGCAGCGTAAGGCACGGAATGCCCAGATAACTTGCTTCTTCCTGGATACCGCCGGAATCGGTGAGCAGAAATGCCGCCTTCTTTATGAGAGCCATGAATGGCAGGTAACTGCAGGGCGGAATCATCCGCACGCCGGCGTCGGCCAATAGGGCATCCAACCCTTCGCGTTCCAGTGCCCTGGCGGTACGGGGGTGCACGGGAAACACCAGGAACGCCTGTCGGGCCGCAACGCAGAGGCGGTCGACGATCTCCTTGAGGATTTTAGGGACGTCCACGTTAGATGGCCTGTGGAGGGTCACCACGCCGTAGACCTCCGGTAGCGCAAATCCAAGGTCCGGGGTCAGGTCGTAGGCGTCGACGGCAGCCTCGAGGTTCACCAACGCGTCAATCATGATGTTGCCGACACGCTCGATCCGCTCGGCCCCGATGCCTTCGCGGGCGAGGTTCTCGTCTGCATCCGCAGAAGGCGTCCACAAGAGATCGGCAATCGAGTCTGTGAGGACGCGGTTGATCTCTTCAGGCATTGAGCGGTCAAAACTGCGAAGCCCTGCCTCGAGATGCGCTACTGGCAGTCCCAGCTTTTTCGCCGTCAGTGCGCAGGCGATCGTGGAGTCCACGTCTCCCACCACCACCACCCAGTCGGGCCTGTCCTGCTCAAGGCACAACGCTTCATAGGCCACCATGACCGATCCGGTTACGCGAGCGTGCGACCCTGTCTGTGCATTTAGGTGATGATGGGGAGCAGGAAGCCCGAGATCGCGAAACATCCAGTCGGACATGTTGAGATCATAGTGCTGGCCGGTGTGGACGATCACCGGTTCGCACCAGGAACTGTTCGACAGCACGCGCCAGAGTGGCGCGATCTTAACAAAGTTTGGCCGCGCACCCACAATCAGATGAACGCGAACGCGGCTTTGGCCCTTCTCCGTCATGGCGATCCTAGAGGCGAATATCGGTATCCCCGGCAGGGAAGAGATACTTGAGGTCGTAGACGATATGTGCGGACTTGCCAAAGCGGCGAATGGCCTGGCTCCCCATATCCCGGAACTGATCGTGGGCGACCGCCAGGACTATCGCGTCATACACCCCCTCGGCAGGCGTCTCGGTCAGGGTGACCCCGTATTCATGTGTGGCCTCCTGCGCGTTCACCCAAGGATCGTGGATGTCGACGGCGACGTTGTATTCGCCCAGCTCACGGACGATATCGATCACGCGAGTGTTGCGCAGATCGGGACAGTTCTCCTTGAACGCCAGTCCCATGATCAAGACGCGTGAGCCGTTCACGTGGATTCTCTTACGCGTCATGGCCTTGACGAGTTGGGAGACCACATAAGACCCCATCCCATCGTTGAGACGGCGGCCGGCAAGTATTATCTCGGGATGATAGCCGATGCTCTGAGCCTTGTGGGTCAAGTAGTATGGATCCACGCCGATGCAGTGCCCACCGACCAGCCCCGGCCGGAACGGAAGGAAGTTCCACTTCGTCCCCGCAGCCTGCAGCACCGCCTCGGTATCGATCCCCATCTTGTTGAAGATGACCGCCAGCTCATTGATCAGGGCGATGTTGAGGTCGCGTTGGGTATTTTCGATTACCTTGGCTGCCTCGGCGACGCGAATGCTGTCGACCTTGTGGGTCCCTGCCTGGATGATCTGCTTGTAAAGAGCATCGACCAGATCGGTGACCTCCGGCGTCGATCCCGACGTCACCTTCTTGATCGTCGCGACGCGATGCGTCTTGTCGCCGGGATTGATGCGTTCGGGGCTGTAGCCGGCGAAGAAATCGACGTTGAACTTGAGCCCCGACGTCCTTTCGAGAACGGGCACGCAGTCTTCTTCCGTAGCCCCAGGGTAAACCGTCGATTCATAAATGACGATATCGCCCTTCTTGAGAACCTTGCCGATAGTCTCGCTTGCACGCAGCAATGGGGTCAGGTCAGGGCGCTTGTGCTCGTCGATCGGCGTCGGCACGGTCACGATGAAGGTATTGCAGGCTTTGAGATCGTCGACGGCAGACGTATAGCGCAGGCTTTTCGATGCCAGAGCGAGGTCGGACTGGTCCACCTCCAGCGTGTTATCGAAGCCAGACGCAAGATCTTCGATCCGGCGCTGGTTGATGTCGAAGCCGACCACCGACCGCACCTTGCTGAACTCTATCGCCAGCGGCAGGCCCACATAGCCGAGGCCGATTACGGCCAGCCGAACGTCTTCAAGTTCCATATTTGCTATCCGTTCCGGCGTCAGACACTGAAGTAGTCGCGATACCAGGCGACGAAATTAGGCACGCCGGTCTCGATTGAGGTTGATGGGGCGTAGCCGGTGTCGCGTTGGAGCGCACTGATTTCGGCGCGAGTGCTGGCGACATCGCCGGGTTGCATATCCATCATGTTGAGGCTGGCTGTCTTACCCAGCGTCTTCTCGAGCACTTTGACGAAATCGAGGAGGAGAACCGGCTGACCGCGGCCGATATTATAAAGACGATAGGGTGCAATGCCGCTGCTGCCCGGCGACGGATTGGCCGAATCCCAGTTGGCGTCGATTGTCGGGACGACCTCCAGGACCCGCAGAATGCCCTCGACGATATCGTCGACATAGGTGAAGTCCCGCGCCATCTCGCCGTGATTGTAGATATCGATGGGCTTGCCAGCCAATATTCCCTTGGTGAACTTGAACAGGGCCATATCCGGCCGTCCCCAGGGACCATAGACCGTAAAGAACCTTAGGCCGGTGCACGGCAGGCCAAAAAGGTGGGCATAGGAATGCGCCATGACCTCGTTCGCCTTCTTCGTGGCGGCATAGAGGCTCATGGGGTGGGCTGTCCCGTGAGTTTCTGAAAACGGTTGGGTGCTGTTGGCGCCGTAAACGGAACTGGTCGACGCGTAGACCAAATGTTCGACCTGATTGTCTCGACAACATTCGAGGATGTTGGCGAAGCCTACCAGATTGCTGTTGATATAGGCCGACGGGTTCTCAACCGAATACCGAACACCAGCTTGAGCCGCGAGATTGATCACCTTCCGCGGCTTATGCTCTGCAAATACCTTGTCCAGAGCATCTTTGTCCGCGAGATCGGCGCGCACCTCCACGAAATTTGGCGACTGCCTCAAAATCGCGAGTCGGGCCTCCTTGATAGCCGGATCGTAGTACGCATTGACCACGTCATAGCCAACGACTTGTCTGCCTGCTGCCAGCAGGCGCCGGGCGGTGTGAAAGCCGATAAAGCCTGCGGTACCGGTGACCAGCACGGTCATAAGCAATCTCTTTGGGGATGGTAGAACTCCGCCGTTTAGTGCCCGATGGGCGTATCAAATGCAACTCCATTAGCTTCCAGCCGGTCGTCCCGTCCAAAGTTGCTCGAGGTGCCGCGTGGCAAAGCCGTTGCCCGGTACGGCGATGGCCCCTAAATAGCTCCACGGTCGCAGGTCACCTGGAAAGCGACCAAATACTGGCGGGAAGAAATGGCCGGGCAGCGTGTTATCATTTTTGGAAATCAGGCGTTCTCTCTCGTCAATTTTCGCGGTGCCCTCATGGAGGACCTGCGCCGACGCGGCCACGAAGTCCTGGCTTTGGCGCCGGACTTCGATGACAGCCTGCGCGAGCGCCTTGCCGCTTCCGGCATCGAGGCAGTCTCCCTGTCGTTGTCGAGAACAAGCGTCAACCCGCTCAAGGACCTGCGCGACCTCGCTCAACTTTGGCGCATAATGCGCGATCTCAAACCAGACGTCGTCCTGGCCTTCACCATCAAGCCGGTGGTCTACGGCACACTCGCCGCAACTCTTGCAGGAGTTACGCGTCGACACGTTCTGATCACCGGCCTGGGCTATGCCTTTTCCGCGAGCAGCAGCCTCCGCGACCGCTTCGTCCAGGGTCTTGCTCGCACGCTCTATCGAGTCTCCCTGCTCGCCGCCCACGTGGTCTTCATGCAGAATCGGGATGATGTGAACGAATTTGTCGCTCGCAGAATCGTAGCACGAGACAAGATCACTCTCGTCAATGGCACCGGGGTCGATCTCAAGGAATGGCCGGTCGTGGCCCTCCCCGATACACCGGTCGTGTTCGCCCTGGCAGCCCGGCTGCTGGGAGAGAAAGGCATACGTGAGTACGTCGCGGCGGCCCGGCGGGTAAAGGCCATCCACCCTGAAACGCGGTTCCTTCTCCTGGGAGGGCTGGATACCAATCCCGCCGCAATCTCCCTCGAGGAGGTGAAGGGCTGGGTCGAGGACGGGATAGTCGAATGGCCTGGACATGTCGAAATGCGCGAATGGCTGGAGCGCACGAGTGTCTATGTCCTGCCCTCCTACCGGGAGGGTGTGCCGCGCAGCTCCCAGGAGGCGATGGCGTCAGGACGTCCCATAATCACGACAGATGTTCCCGGCTGCCGTGAAACCGTTATTGACGGCGAGAATGGCTTCCTCGTGCCACCTCGCGACGTCGATGCGCTCGTCAGGGCGATGGTGCACTTTCTCGAAAACCCTCAGGACATCGCAGTCAAAGGACACCGCAGCCGTCAAATCGCCGAGGAACGGTTCGACGTTCACCAGATAAATGCGCGCATGTTCTCGGCGATGGGGCTTTGAACAGCCAGCCCTGCTTGACTATTGGCCCATGCATTGCCTGTCGAGCCAGTCCTGCAGCATCAACACTGTCCAGAGCGGATACTGCAGGTTTGCCTGACCGGAGAGGTGGGTAGTCCATGCGGAAGTGACCTGCTCGGGATCCAGCAACCCATGCCGGGCTATCGCCTGGGGCGACAGCAGATCCCCCGCCCATTCGGACAGTTCATTGCGCAGCCAGTGGTCGATCGGCACACCGAATCCCATTTTCGGTCGATTGGTGATTTCCTCGGGAACGTACCGCTTCAACACTTGCTGGAGCAGCCATTTGCCCTGGCCATTGCGATACTTCATGCGCATCGGCAGCCGCAGCGCGAATTCGATGACCCTGTGGTCCAGCAGCGGAACCCGCGATTCGAGGCTAACCGCCATGCTCGCCCTATCCACTTTCGTCAGGATGTCGTCCGGGAGATAGGTCAGCGTATCGAAATACTGCATGCGGTTGAAAAAGTCAGGAATACGTTCCGCTACGGTCTCATCCCACAGCATGCCCTTGTGCTCCCGTGCCCCCGGTACGAGGTTGTCGGGCTCATGCCACTGGCTGATCAGGCCACGATAGAGTGCATCTTGACCGTTTCCGTCATCGGAGAGAAATGTGCCTGCAAGCTTGTGCATCTTGTGGCCGAAGCGAGACGGACGACGCGATGGCGGAATGAGATGGCCCATCACGTCCCAAGCCTTGGCCGGCACCGTTTGAATGGCATTCCCCGCCAGAGCCATCGCCCACGACGGCACGCGATGTGTCTGCTGCCAGATTTTGGTGGCGTAGAAATAGCGGTTATAGCCGCCAAAGCTCTCGTCTCCGCCATCGCCTGACAGGCTGACGGTCACGTGCTGACGTGCCAGCCTGGAAACGAGATAGGTCGGAATCTGCGAAGAGTCCGCAAATGGTTCATCGTACCATTCGGTCAGATGCGGAACGACGGCCTGCGCATCGGCAGACGTAACGTAGAGTTCGGTATGGTCTGTGCCCAGATGCCTGGCGACCGACTTGGCGTGCTTGGCCTCGTCATAACCATCCTCGTGGAAGCCGATCGAGAATGTGCGTACCGGCCTATCGCTTTGCGCCTGCATCAGCGCCACGACGGTCGAACTGTCTATGCCGCCCGACAAGAAGGCGCCCAGGGACACGTCCGCCACCATCTGACGCTTCACCGCATCCCGCAGTAGATCGTCCAAAGCGACTATCGCTTCGGCGTCGCTGCCGTTGAAGGGATTGCGGTTGGCCGCCTCCAGTGCGTTGTCCAGGCCCCAGTACCGTACCGTCTCGGGATCTTTGCCATTGCGCAAAACCAGCATCGTGCCGGGCAGGAGCTTGTGGGTGTCGCGCCAGATCGTGAAGGGCGCAGGCACGTAGCCGTGGCGCATGTATGCTGCGACCGAATCCCTGTCGATGGAAGGCGTCCAGCCAGGGTAGGCGCGCAACGCCTTCAACTCGGAGCCGAATAGGAACACGTCGTCGTCCTGAGCCCAATAGAGGGGCTTGATTCCCACCTGATCGCGCACAAGGGTCAAGTTGCGGTCCGCCCTGTCCCAGAGGGCGAATGCGAACATGCCGATCAGCCGCCTCGCGGTTTCGGCCAGGCCCCATTCCTCGATGGCCGCCAGCACGACTTCAGTATCGGAGTGGCCGCGAAACGTTGCCCCCTTGCGCTCCAGCTCGACGCGCATGTCCTGGAAGTTGTAGATTTCGCCGTTGTAGACGATCACGTAGCGGCCGCTTGCCGAGACCATAGGCTGGTGGCCGGCCGGCGACAGGTCGACAATGGAAAGTCGCCGATGACCGAGGGCTATGCCCGACTCTGCGTCCACCCATTGGCCCTCATCGTCGGGCCCTCTATGGACCAGCCGATCGGTCATGGCTTTCAGCGTTTGCCGCATGGAGTCCGGTGACGCGGACCGTCGATCGAAAAAACCTGCAATTCCACACATATGGTTCTACTCTTGCGCCCCGGCAGCAATATTATCATCGGACCGAGCTCGCCAGGCGCGGCTTCCATTATTCAGCAAGAAGGCAGATAGGCCGATCATGCCAAAAACAATGAAAATTGCGGCGACATAAGGTGCCAGCGAAAACAATATTTCACGATTAACCTGAATTCCGTCCAGATATTCGGGGCTATAGTAGAGCTCGTTGTCTTCGCGACTAGCGACCATCTCGAAGATGTTGTCCATGTCGTCGAAGCCGACATTGGCGTAACTTGCGTCAAATCCCGCTCGCAGGCTCCGATCGTCAACGTCGTAGCGATAGGGCAATGCGCCGAAATCCGGGTCAACCAGGTATTCGCCGCCCTCAAGCTGTACAAGGGTAACCACATGCCCATTCAGGCCGAAAGCCGCCGCAGGTATCCCATTACTTTCAAGCACTCGAGCCAGGATTATCGCGCGCTGGTGGCAGAAACCGCAGAGCATCCGCTCCCCAAATAGCCCCTGACGCCAGTCGAATCGAAAGCCCAGGACCTTCATCAGTCTGGACGTTGCAAACTCTACCGCCGACAGGCTGTAGTCGGTCGGATTGCAGTGATAGGTGGACTGGTGGACCATCTCGTTTATGCGCGTGACATAACCGAGTTCGCCTTCGTTGACCCTGCGCGTCATTTCGGCAGCTTCGATATCTGCGAAACGACGTTCCGCGATGTAGTGGAAACCGGCAAAGCTCCCCTTCGGATCCCCAGGCGGCTGGTATGCGTGAAAGAAGTGCGCCGAACCCGATATTATTAGGAAGACACAGATCGTGACACCGAGGATCGATGCGAGGTGGGGCTGCCGCAAGGCGAAGAATTTCTCAACCAAGGCTGGCCTCTTTCCGACACGTATAGACTATGGTGACCCTTAGAACGCTCAAAGGGGAAGCGTCTTCGTCGTACAGCCGTTCAACCACCAAAACCGATGAGTTCATCAGCCCGTTTGTCTCAGATCTATATTTCATCCATCGCCTAGAAAATTTCGGGCCGAAGGCTCTTCGACAATCCGCGTCCATCCCGAACCGATTGATACAGAGTTTCGTACGCGTCGATACAGGCGTCGAGCGAAAAAAGTTGTTCGACACGCTCCCGCGCTGCCACGCCCATGAGCTGTCGGTCGCGCGCCTCGCCCAATCGTTCGAGCGCGTGAGCCAAGGAGCGTTCGTCGTGCGCCGGTACGACAAAGCCCGTCAAGCCGTCCGAGACCGCTTCAGCATTGCCGCCAACATCGGTTACCACCGCCGGCAGGCGTGCTGCCATGTATTCCAGCACGGCATTGGAGAAGCCCTCTTCGTGTGAAGCCAGGACTCCGACGTCTGCCGCCTTGAGCAGAGACGGTACGTCTGTTCGTGGCCCAGCCCAGATTACTCGATCCGCCAGACCGAGACTTTCGGCGCAAGCTCGCAGTGCACCGAGAATGCCATCATCGCGGCCCACGACGATCAATCGCCACCGCTCGGGCAACTCGGCGATTGCCAGCGCACGGAGCAGATCCTCGTGTCCCTTGTATGGGATAAGGTTGGCAACCTTGATAAAGACGAGCTCATCCTCGCCGATCCCCAGTTCAACGCGCACTGCCGCCCGGTCCTGGACGTCCGAGAAGGGGGCGAGATCAATGCCGTTGCGGATCAGCCCCAGCCGTTCCAGGGGCGCTCCCTCGGTCTTGAGGTCGGCGACCACCGGCAGAGAATTGCCGATGAGCGCGTCCATCTTTCCGTGCAGCCATCGTTCCACCCGCGCCATGGAAGGATGCTTGCGTTGGTAGAAGTTACGGCTTCGGCGGCTCATCACTTTTCGCGGTGACCCCGTGAGCAGGGAGCATAGTCCACCCAGCAGGTATGCCTGTGGGAGAAAAAAATGAACAGTGTTCGGTCGGGTAGTGAGTAAGTGAATCGACAAGGACCAAGAGGCTACGATCAGCCTCAGCATTCTGTAGGGAGCATTGGCAGGTCCGGGCGCTAGCGCAGGAGCGTAGACGCGTATCCCTTGTTCTTCGAGCAGGCGAGCCTGTGCGCCGGGCTCGGAAAGCGCAAAGACCTCCACCGTGTAGCCTCGCTTGGCAAGCTGCGGAAGCACCTGAACAAGGTGCCGTTCCGCTCCGCCGTAGTTGAGGGAACCAATGACGAAAAGGATTCGATCGCTCACAGCCGCCGGTCCGCCTCTGTCATCCGGTCTTTCCGTAAACGTCGATCGTTTCCTTGATCATACGCTCCACCGAGAAGCGTTCCCGCATGCTGACGGGCCCACGGTCTCGGGCGCGCTTCCTCAGGTCGGGGTCCTTCAGTACCTTGAGTATGCCGTCCACAAAATCGGAAACAGCCTGGCTGGGGATGATCACCCCAGTATCTCCATCAGTAAAGACCTCGCCAACACCCCCGACGTCTGACGCGACGACCGGGACGCCCTCGGCCTGAGCTTCCACCACCACGTTCGGCAGCCCTTCCACTGACGATGTGAGCAGGAAGACGTCCATGGCGGCCAGCAACTCAACCGCGTCGGGCCGGCGCCCCAGAAGGCTGACACTGCCTCTGAGCGGCGAAGACTCAATCCTTTTCTTGAGGTCCGCCATCATCGGGCCATCGCCAACAATAATGAAATGCGCGTCCGTTCGCGCTTCCTTCGTCCGTTCAGCAATATCCAGCCACAGATCGGGCTGCTTTTCCTGTGACAGCCGCATGATGGTGCCCACCAGTGCGGCGTCGACGGGAATGCCCAGGGTGGCACGAATGCGACGGGAAATGGCCTCGCGATCCCCGCTCAGTGCAGGAAAATCGAAACCGTTGCGGATCACGCGGATGTCCGCTGTGAGGCCCGCCCATTGCCTATAGTCACGGGCGCCCGCCTCCGAGTTGTTGAGGATCGTCACGTTGGGCTGCTTGGCAAGTAGCCTATAAAGCGGCCTCATGTACCTCTGATGGAAAGGAAAGTTGTGGGGCGCCAGGCTGCGGCAGCCGATCACCACCTTCGGAACGCCGGCAAGCACTGCAGCGATGCCGGCCGTCACGTTGATGTCATCGAGCCAGGTATGCACGATTTCCGGCCGCCGTTCGCTGAACACCCGGAAGTAGCTGAGGAAGGCGTCTCGGCGTACGCCGAGCCGTCCCATTGCCTGCACGACCAAAAGTTGGCGGGAGGTCAGCTCCCCCGTCGAACTTGCTCGCAGCGCCTCGTCCCAGAGGTGCAGGCAGGGAATCTCGGCTTCCTCGAGCGCCGGATAGAAGAAATCATACGGCGGCACCAGCGGTTGGGCGCACAGCAGTGAGATATCCGTGACCCCAGCTGCCTTAAGGCCCAGCAGCGTATTGGCGGTCTGGCGTTCGCTGCCACCCGGCCCCAGCGAACCAGTCACGAGCATGACCCGGCCGGCAACAGCTTTGGTTGGCGAGGGACGCGCGGCGATATTGCGCCGAATGACATCCACCGAAAATCCCGGCATGGCTTGATCGAGCAGCCGACCTACCGCAGCGCGGCTGAACCGGTATCGCAGAGAGCCAGCGCCGGCGGCAACGAGAAGTGCGGCTGTGCTGGCGCGCACTGTTCCAAGATCCCGGTCGTGGAACACCACGTGTCGAACCTTGCGCCGCATCAGATGATAGGTCGTCTTGACACCGAACGGCCACTGCGCTCCTGGCACGAAATAGTGAAGTTCTGCAGAAAGGCGTCCCGGAAGCGTCAGCGCCCCAGCCGCAGGGTCCCACCCACCGCAACGATCCGGAAGCAGATCTGCAAGGGCGGGATCGGCACCGGTCAGGATGACACTTTCGACGTCAGGCCGGGCCAGCAAAGCCTCCGCCGCCGAGGCATCCGAGTTCCACAGCATTGCCGTCACCGTTCCCTTGGCACGGCCTCTCCGTTCATCAAGAGCCGCAGCAACGCCTTCCGGCGACAACAGAGGAGGTTGCCGTTCTTCGCTTGCCGCGATTTTCGGACTTCCAGAAAGCAGGGCGGCCTCGAACCTCTCGGCTACCTGTTCAATCCCGAAAGCGTCCAAGCTTGCCCCCGAAGGGATTGGCCCAGCCGCACCGGAAGTCTCCCATTGCTGGAACGATTCAGCCAGAGCCGCGAGTATTCCCTCGTAGTCCTCAGGATCGACCACCGGGCAGCCGGCGCCTCGCAGCGCCTCGGCGGAAGCGCCGCGCCCAGGTGTGATGCCCAGGATCGGGCGTTTCAGCATGAAATAGTCAACGATCTTGCTCGGCAGGAACACACTCGTATCCGCCGGCGCGTCAATCAGGAGCAAAAGATCCGCCGACTGTGCACTCGCGAGGCTTTCCAGGTAGGTTTTGCTGCCCGTGAAGGTCACGAGTCCGTCCACCCCGAGATCGGTGGCGGTTTGTCGCAACGCGTCGTCCGCATGGCCGATGAGTTCGAGCCGCAGCGCAATGTTGCCGTGCCGCGCATCCGCCAGAGCCTTTACGGCGCGCAAGACAAGGTCGGGTTTGCGATGCCCGTAAAAATTGCCGGTGTGCACGATGCGCATCACCGGCTCCTGCGCCTTTGGTCGTTCCAGAAGCGGCAGCAGATCGGGCTCCATACCGTGCGGAACGACATGTACCTTTTTCTGCCATTCTGGCGGGTACTTGGCCATCACAAGATCGGCAGTGTACTGGTTGACGAATATCACAGCATCGGCCGAGCCGATCACATCCCGCTCTTGGCGCAAAGCTGCCGCGCGTTCGGTTTCACTCGAAAATTGTCGATAGGCGCTATCCACCCAAGGGTCGCTGAAGTGGGCGATCCACGGAAAATCGGGCAGGCTCCGCTTCAGCCTCAACCCCACCGCGTGGTCGACCCAAGGCTGCGCGAAGGTAATCATGGCGTCATGTCTGCCGTCGCGAATCTCTCGCCGCATAACTTGCGCGGCGCGACGCACCCAGTTGTCCGTCCTGATATCGGCAGGTGGCCGGAATCGCCGCCAGAGCCTTAGCCATATCGGGCTTGGCTCTTTCTCTTCACGAAGCTCGACTGGAATGCAGTGGTAGGCGCCGTTGTAGAAGTCCTGCAGCCCGCTATCGATCGTTGCAAACGGCTCCGCATCGGGGGTCACCGTCACTACGGTCGTTTCCCAGCCACGGGCCTGAAGACCTCGTAGAGACCGGGAAATTTGCAGCGAACGAGGAAAAACCAGCGGCGGCATCGTCCATGACAGGGCCAGCAATCGTCCTTTTAGACCAGCCATCGCCGCATCCACAACTCGAGTATCAGTACGTTCCAAAGCCGGTGTCGATCCATCATGCCGGCCGTCCGATCGGTGCCGGCGCGCACGACCGCGGCAAGGGCCTCTGGCGTAAGCCAGTTCGTCAGTTGCGCGGAAGGCGATAGCATGTCTTGGGCCCATTGCTTGAGTTCGGTCGACAGCCAACCATAAACCGGCACTGGAAACCCCTGCTTGGGGCGATCCACGATCTCGCGCGGCAACCGCGCCTCGGCATATCGCCGAAGGATCTCTTTGGAGCGATAGACACCGTTCACGGAGGGACCCGCCTTCAGTCGAGTGGGCAGGGCGCCCGCCCACTCTACAAGGCGATAATCCAAGAACGGCGTGCGCAGTTCGACAGAATTGGCCATGGACATGCGATCGGCCTTCATCAGCAAGTCCTCGACCAGCCAATCCTGCGAATAGAGGTACAATGCCTGGTTGAGGGGTGGCTGGTCTCCGAGTTGATCCAGGATCTGCCGCGGGCGATCGAAACTGTCAGGCCACGTCCCATTGGCACGAAGCAACTGCAGTTTGTCTGCCGAGGACCAGTAGTTGGTCATTGAAATGGGCTCAGGCACAGCACGCTGATCGCAAATAGTGGATGCATCGGACCGCAACCGGGCAAAGCGTCCCGAGATGCCTGCCAACAGCCCGCCCAGGCGGCCATTTGCCCAGCGAGGAAGGGCGGCCCTTGCTGCCGCCGCTCGATCCCAAAGCTGAGCTCTCTGCTCGAAGTTGTAGCCGGCGAAAATCTCGTCGCTCCCCTCCCCGGAGAGGGCTACCGTCACATGCTGCCCCGCAAGCTTTGAAACATAGTAGAGCGGTACGGACGCCAGATCGGCCATGGGCTCATCGGCATACCAGACCAGATCCGTGAGAAAACCCATGAAATCAGAGGCGCCGATGGACACCTCGTGGTGGTCAGTGTCGAAATACCGCGCAACCGTTCTGGCATAGGGCAACTCGTCGGTTTCCGGTGAACCGGCGAAGGAAACCGAAAACGTCATCAGCCTGTCGGTCGAGTTTCGCGCGGCGCTCACGACTGCGCTTGAGTCGAGGCCGCCACTGAGGGTTATGCCCACTGGCACATCGGCGCGCATGCGCAAAGCCACTGCATCCTCGAACAGGTCTGCAAATTCCTGATCATAGACCGCGTCTGGACGTTCTTCGCTCTTGTCCGGCGCCCGCATGGGCATTTGCCACCAGCGCTCGACACGGGGCAATGGATCCTCAAGTTCCATCGTCAAAACATGCCCTGGGGGCAGCTTGGATATTCCCATCCATATGGAATCGGGAGCAGGCACATAGCGGAAGGTCAGGAAGTCCCAGATCGCACGAGGGTTCACCTCCTTGTCGACCAGGCCGCTGGCGAGGATGGCCTTGATCTCCGAACCGAAGACGAGGCCACCTTTGACCGGCGCGTAGTAGACGGGCTTCACTCCGAGCCGATCACGAACGAGATGCAGGCGCTTTGTCCGTCCGTCCCAGATGGCGACGCCAAACATGCCGTTCATACGGTGAAAGCCGCTCAATCCTTCCCGTTCGTAGAGGCGAAGCAGAACCTCGGTGTCAGAAGAGGTACGAAAGGTACAACCCTGGCTTCGCATCTCCGCCCGCAGCGCCTCGTGGTTGTAGACCTCGCCATTTAGCATGACCCAGATATTGCCATCCTGGCTGGACATGGGCTGATGCCCGCCGGCCAGGTCGACGATGCTCAAGCGGCGAAAGCCGAACCCAACACCGTCGTCGACATGAAAACCTGAGTCGTCGGGGCCGCGATGCACGATCGCGTCGGACATGCGACGCAGGCGGGCTTCAGCCTCGTCGCTCCGGTCAAGATTGCCGATCCACCCCGTGATACCGCACATGAGCTAAAAACCGGCCCGCTCAAGACACTTTGCGGGCGATTACATGATGACTTGCATGATCCATCGTCCGTCGGATGTCGCCAAATCCAGCGCGCTGCAGCCACAATTGGATTTCGTAGAATGAATAGGTGTCGTTTATTTCGGGCGAAACCGCGTCGAACCAGCCGCCGGCCTGGTCCCCCTTGAGGCCCTGGAGGAACTTTAGCCGGTCGTCAAAGCTCATCACGCTAGTGTGGCGACGTAGGCTCTCAACCTCGGTGTAATATGCGAACTCTCCCGAATCCCGGCCGGTCGGCTCACCGTAGAGCATCAGGAAGATGTAGCCGCCGGGCTTCACCAGCGACGCAATGTTGCTGAAGGCCCCATAGGTGTTGCCGGTGTGATGCAATACCCCGAACGACCAAACCAGGTCGAACGTCGAGGATAGATCGATAGGTCTGGTGAGGTCGTGCTGCCGGACAACAACCCGATCACCGAACTCGGCGCAGGCCCTCCGGGTGTGATCGACACCGGACGCGGATTGGTCGAGAGCCGTCACCAAAGCTCCCATCGACGCCATCGCCCACGAGAACCGGCCAGATCCGCACCCGGCATCCAGCACCGTCTTTCCAGTGAACCAGTCCCGCGGAAGCCCGCTATACTGGCAGACAAGCCTGGGTTCACGCTCGCGAATCTCAGGGTGGTTGTCGATCCAGCTGCCGTCATCCGTGTGACCCCACTGGTAGTCAAAGCTATCCTTGGTCTGACGCTGCATAGGCAGGTCGTGAATGATGTCGGCCGTAAGGTAGCGGACAAGCGAGCGCAGCCGGCTGACTTCGAGCTGAAGATAGTCGCTTTCGTATCGCAACTTGCGGACTTCCTCGGCCAGGCCGGGGGGAGTAGTGGCATCCGCCGGCAGCAGACGCTGCAACAAAGTCCTCAAGCCCATTTCTATCCTGTTCTTTCACTGGGTTTGGCGCTTAGGGCCGATTTCCTGGCTGTGTCCCGATCAATGCGGCAGCTTCGGTGCCGGTCAGGGAAACGAGGCGACGAGCTGACAGGTGCTGCATGGCTCGTTCGAAAGGAGCCTGACCAATGACATGGGCCGGATCACCATACCATGACAGGATGCCCGGAATACCTTGCTCGATCAGGGTATCGACAGTTTCGATCATGAGGTCTGCATAGTCCTCGGACAATGCATAGTCGCGTCGATCCGTAAGGTAGGTCCAGGAATCGAGAATGGTCGTAGGTGCCCGGACAGATCCTGACGTGGGCAGTTCGACAAGGCCCCCAACGTCATAAACCGGGCCATGCGCATAAGCGGCCGTAGGACTGGTGGTAGAGCAATAGCGATAGCCAAGCTGGCGGGCCAAGGAGTAGACCAGTTCCAGGTGTTCCGGCTCCTGGAAATGTCCAAAATGCGGAGCGCGGAAGCCGGCCGGCGCCCGACCGATTACCTCCCTAACCGCTTGATGCCCTTGGCGGATATCCTCGGCGACGGCGGCTTCGTCCATTTCGTGATAAAAAGTCGTACTCACGTACCGGTCCTCGTGCCAGGCGGCATGAGGCAGGTATCCATGGTTGATGAATTCTACGCCTTGCGTGGCCAACGACTCATAGACGGCGGCTCCGTTGCGCAACTGCGTACCGGGAACGGCCATCGTCATCTTGATGCCAAGGCCGCCGAGAAAGGCATGAAGCTCTTCGGATGCGGCTATATCGAGATCGGTGTCGCAATCAAATGAAAGGAACAGATAGAGCCGGTCCAATCCGGTGTTCCTTGCTTTGTCGCCAAGAGCGGCAAATGGTCCAACTGCTGGGACGTACGGGGCGTTCCCCGCGTCGGCGCCGCTGAAACGGCGACTGATCACGCCCATTGGATCGTGCAGCAACCGCTTCAACCGTCTGCCAGCACGGTCCAGCTCTGCTTTCACCATTGTGGCTTCCCGCCGGTCATCCACAGGCTCCAGCCCCACCGGCGGGCCAGCGCTTTGGTGAAGGGGAGGGGAAACCGCCGTCCCAGTTGAGGAAGCCAAGTATTGAGGGCTTCCGGCACGTCTGTTCCGAGGATGCGAACGTCAAGCTCGTCAAACTGCGGCATCAGATCGCGACGAATTTCCTTGGGGGTCACGGGCCAGGTATGAGGGTTGCCTTCCTGCCGCGCGCCATCGCCATAGCGGCTGGATAGCTCGAGGCTGTCAAGGAACTCGCGCTCCATGTTGATGTAGCCCTCCTCCCATCCGACGAGGATCTTCGATAGGATCGAATGCCGGTGATAGAGCATGAGGCCGGCTCGCCCCCCCGGTTTCAAAACCCGGTACATCTCGGCGATCGCCTTGCGGATTCCCGGCGTATGATGCACGACGCCCCAAGAATAGACGAAATCGAACTGGGCATCGTCGAATGGAAGCCTTTCGGCATCGACCTGCCGGATATCCCCTTCCAGTCCGAAAACGGCGAAGCGCTGGCGTGTCTGCTCGACTGCCACCGGATTTAGGTCGATGGCAGTTATCTGGGCGCCCTGCCGGGCCCAGTTCATCGCCATGCAGCCCATGCCGCAGCCGATTTCGAGGACCCTGGCGCCGCGATAGCGATCATAATCGAAGATGCGACCGAATGGGGCATTCGCCAGGTGAATTGGCTGATTCCACCGATAGAATACCTGATCAGCAAGTTCGAAGAACCGGCGTGAACCCAGTTCAGCTTCTTCGATCTGGCCGTCGGGAAAGGTGTAGACCGCCCGGCCGTGGTCTTCACCATAGGTCATGGGCGCGGCCGCCCACCATCTGCGGATGTTGTCCTTCTTCTGACCTGCGAAGTCAGGTTCTTCGTGTTCCGGCCGGTGACTGTCGCTCATGTCCGCCCCCGCATGCCGTCCACGGTTGCCAGCACAGCACCGACCGGGAAGGCCACGACCCCCGCAAGGAGCTGGACCAGCCGTGTATTGGCAAGAAAACGTCGCCAACGCAGCTTGCGACGGGCGTTGTTGTCGAGTGTGAAAAGTCTCCGACGACCGTTTAGGACGACCACGCGCTCCAATGCGGCGGTCAGGGCCTGCTTTTCCATAGCAGTCCAGGAGAGACCGATCGCATCAGGATAGGTCAGAATGATGGTATCATACCGGTCCGCCGGGATGGAGGCGCGATGTGCGAGCTTGGCAACGGACACGCGACCGAATCCTGGCGGAGTCACGGTCTCAACGTCGCCGCCGAGGCTCGCATCGATCAGGAGATCACATGTGCTGAAATGCGCCTGGCCCAAGAGGGATTGTATCATGTCCAGCTGATACTCGCGGCTACGCGGATTGGCATAGTGATCGCGATAGGTCGCAACGAACTGGCGCAAGCCAAACAGTGTCAGGATATCGACCACACGGCCCAGTCGCGGCACATCAAGACGCCACGGCCCCTTGCGGGTAGCGCCTCCGCGATAGCCGCACAGCACCACGAGCGCATTGCCGACAAGCCGTGGGGGGCCGTTGAAACGGGCGGCTAACTCCAGTGGCTGATTCATTCAAACCCGTCATTGTTCGAGATGGTCACTTCGTGGCGACCACATACAACGATGACGCTTGCTTGGGCAACACAACCCTTCCCACCGCCTCGAACAGGTCATCGAGCACCTTATGTCGACGCAGTTGACCATCCAGTCGCCAGTCAGGAGGCCCCCAACCCATGTGCTTGACCTCGCTCACCGTGAACCCGGCCGCGCGCATCCTTTCGGTCAATACTTCGGCGGTGTAGAAATGCACGTGATCTGTGGTGGCCAGGACATCCGGCGCCCGGCGGTAAGCCCATTGCCACCACCATGCTCCCTCGTTCGGCGTTCCCAGAACCAGAAGCCCGCCCGGCTTGAGAATTCGATGAATGGTTTCAAGGGCGGCCATGTCGTCGGGGATATGCTCGATCACATGGTTGAAGAACACCACGTCAAAGGCATTGTCCTTGGCCGGATAGTCGAGGATATCGGCCAGGAACAAAGTGGCGTCGGCCATCTGCTTGCGGGCACGAACGAGCCGTACGGCATTGTAGTCACTGCCGTAGAGCTGCTCGGCGAACGCGCTGAGCCAGACCATATGCGTGCCGTCACCGCATCCCAGGTCGAGCAGTGCCTCGGCTTTTGTACGGCCACGCCGCGCCAATTCGCGCGCTAGCAGATCCTGCACATAGAGGCGCCGCTTCTTAAGATGGTGACGCCAGGGGGAAACTGCCTCCGCTGGCTGTTCTTCGAGGTACCAGCCTGGATTGACCTGCCGCGCTCGCGCGATATCGCTTTCATGCGCCACCGGATCGGCGACCAAAACGGCGACACCGTCTTCGGCGGGGTAATGAGCACCGCAAGCGGTGCAGAGCACTTCATTGTCGGATATCGCCAGCTCGCCGGATCGGCAGCGGGGGCAGCGCAGGCGGGAGTAGTCTGCAGCACTTTTCGTCATCAGGCGGGCATCCCGGGCACGGCGGCGCCGCGCTTCGCCAGTATAGTTCGATAGATCCCGGCGAACTTGGCCTCCGTGATCGCTGGCGACCAGTGCGCGTTGGCATGGGCAAAGGCCCTTCGTCCCAATGCCGCTCGCTCCTCATCGTCCTCCAGAAGCTGCCTCAGCGCTCCAAGATAGTCGTCGACGGTGTTTTCGACCAAACGCAGGAAGTCACCCTCTTCGAACTCTGGCACCGGAGCTCCGATGCGGCGGTTGATAACGACCGGGAGCCCCGTCAACACCGCTTCCAGCACCGACTTGCTGATCTCCCAGTATTCGGTGTGCACGGCGAATATATCTGACTCGGCAAGCAGGTCGCAGAGCTTGTCATTGGGAACGGCCGGCAAGAACTTAACTCTATCGGCCAAGTTCAAGTCGGCAACGAGTGCCTCCAGTCGAGGCCGGATAGGTCCGTCACCTACTATGCTGAACTCTACCCGTTCCATGAGGGCGATCGCTCGAATTATGTTCTCGGGATTCTTCTCCTCGAACAACCGGCCAACGTAAATGATGCGCGCCGGATCGTGGAGCGCATAGTCCGACTTCTTTCGCAGGTAGAGCTTGTTGAGGACGTTGTAGCAGACCTCGACGTGCTCGACGCCGACTCTCTCGAGGTAAGGAAGAATGGGCTTGTAAACCGGCATCACCAGGTCTGCGTTTCGCAGGGCCTCGCCTTCCAGGTAGTCATAAAAGCGATTATGCCGAACTTGGCTGGGCGCAAGATCCGCCCCGACGTGGCGCCGTACCGGGTTGACATCGGGGTTGATGTGGAGGCTGACGACGTAAGGTATGCCCAGACGAGCCTTGATGCGGCTGGCCAGATAGGTGTTCCAGTCGGCGCCGTGGCACCGGATCATGTCGGGAGCGATCTGCCGCGCGATCTCGACCCCGCCTTCTGCCCATTGCCGCAACCGCCAGCCAGCCAGCCAGGCCGGACGCTTCCCCACAAGGTTGAGATCGTCGGGATAATTGTGAACGGTGAGCCGGGCGCGCCCCACAGTGTGCTGCAATTGATCGAGCGGTGGCCGATCGTCAGTCGTGGTAAGAATGTGAACTTCGTCAAAGACGCCGCCGGGGTTGTAGTACTCCGGCTGGTATTCCCCCTTGATCAGGATGTCGGAAATCCGGTCGGGAACGATAACGAGCAGTTTGGCCACTAGGTGCTCCCAACGGGCTTGCGGGCGGAGAGGATAACGGAGGGTCTGCCTGGATTGTAGAAGTCAACGAAGCGTGGCCAGTAGCGCATCATATTTGCCAGATTTCCAGGTCGTAGCGCCATGGATAGGCCGGTGCCGAGTTCCTGCAGCTCAAATCCGCGTCGTCTTAGGCTCCCCAGCACTTCCCAATTGGTCCGGCAGAACACGGACGTTTCGAAATACCGTGAGTCCCGCCCCAGCGAACGCAGATATTCGGCGGCCTTCTTTCGGTCGTGGCGCAGTTCAGGTTTCCATGGCACATGGTAATGCGCCTCGAGACGCTTGGCTGCATAATTGGGGCATTCTATGAGAACCATCCCGCCTGGGCGCAGGATTCGAAAGGCAGTCTCCAGCATGTCGTCGCAGGATTCGATGTGCTCCAATACGTTCCAGAACGCGACCGCGTCCAGACTGTTCTGGGGGACGTCCAACTTGGTAGCGTCACCCATGATGAACACTGCTTCCGGGTCATCCTGGGGCCGGACGCGCTCCAGCCGGCGTCGGGCAAACTCTACCTCGAAGGGTGCTATTTCCACACCGGTGACATCGAAGCCGGCCTCACGACCCGCAACCACTGTACTTCCAAAACCGCAACCGATGTCGAGCACCTTCGCGCTGGCAGGCAGGCGTGCCAGAAGCACCTGAACGACATACCCCGCAAACGAATAGCCGACATAGTTGGCTAGATGGGCGCGGATGGCCTCCTCCGTGAAGGCACCCGAATAGAGGCGATGGAGATATTCCGTTAAGCCGTCTCTCTCGCTTTCGAGGAACGGAGGATCGCGAAAGTCCGAGTCCATTATCATTCATCTCTCGTCATAAAGACTCTGGAACCAAACAAACGAAAGACGTTTGACACAATTCATGTTCAGCACGGCCCGCCCTCCATAAACCGGTAGCCTTCGGTCACCCCAGATATAGCGGGCACCAACCTTCCAAGTCACCTAAAGGCAGGGTCGTTTGAAACTGCGGCAGCCAGTAAAAGAAAAGGCTCGTTTTAGCACTTCTCGCACACCAAAACGTGTCGGAAAGCATAACGTCGGAGGATCGGCAGCGAACTGATCCACTCATCGAGCATTCGTCCAGCGACGCGACGCGACAGAAGTGTCTTCCATCCAGGATGAAGCAACGGCCAGAGCCAGCGAGGCTTATCAGCCCACATAGGAAGAATCTGAAAGCATCGATGTTCGATGATTCGTAGTCCGCTAGCCTGGCATATTGAATCAATCGACGGCACATCAACTCCGCACAATTGCGAAAGGTCGGGATACTCTCTGCAGACAATTCCGTTTAGTGACCTTTCGTTCCCAAGGTCTAGAAGGCAGCGTCCGCCTTGGCGCAGCACCCGCGATATCTCAGAAAAAACAGATTCGACATCTGCGACATAATATAAAGAGCTAAGGGAGTATAGAGCATCGACCGCCTCATCCTCAATTGGGATACTTTTGGCATCACATTGTATGAAATCTACGTTACCAATCCCGCTTTGCTTCGCGGCTTTCTCGGCAAACTCGATAAATGGGGCGCTGAAATCCAGTCCGATACCTCTACGTCTTCCCCGCGCAGTTTCGTGCAGATGGACGCCTGAACCACAGCAAAGATCGACGATGACATCGCCCGGAAGATATTGCTCGATCAGGTCGAATTTTAGGCGCAACATCCTTTCGACGTAACTACCATCTGCAGATGGACGCGATAAACTAATTGTTTCAGCCTTATAGATGCCAGATGTGTATTTTTTGCGCGTGGCATCTTCTATAGCTCTTCTGTCAATCATGAAAGTTCTCGGCAAAGTCGCGAATGGAGCGCTTTATCCTCTTTAGTTCCTGCGTCGTCAGATTTGGTCGAATAGGAATGTTTAGAACGCAGCCTTTTAGAGCCTCCGTTCGCGGAAGCGCGCGCTGATTGTAGGCTGCAGCAAACGGACGCAAATGTAAGGGGAAGTACATTTCTTCAGTCTCGATACCCCAGTCCAGCAGGTGCGCTCGAAATCGGACCATCAAACTCGGGTTTGAGAAGACCACGGACAGCTTAGTGTATACGTGACATGCAGGCGTCTGAGTCTGAAATAGGTTAGGTGTCAACTCATAACGAAGAAATGAGGCATTGTTCTGTCGAGTGCTAACAATATAATCAAGCTTATCGATTTGACTAATCATGATAAGCGCGTCCCGCGAACTCATTCTGATAGTGCTATCGTATTGAGTAACTAATGAGCGGTCGATCGGTGTCGTATTACCTTCGTGCCGACGATTCCAGTACCGCTTGGCGAAATAGGAGAAGCGCCCGCGGGAAGCGTAGTCGGGCTCATCTTTTAGCATGAAGGCCGCACGCTGGATTTCGTTTTGGTAAACCGACGCGATCAATGCCCCGCCGGCGCTAGCCATAGCATTCTTACCCATGCCGAACGAAAGAATCCGTAAGTCGACGACTTGGCCCGACTGGGACTTTCCGAACGCATGACAGTCATCTTCAATGACAAAGACACCATAATTTCGAGCCGTTTCAACTACGCGATCTAAAGCCATCTGCTTGCCGCAGGTATTTACCGCTAAACAGGCCAGCACTGTGTTGTCAATGTGGCCAATGATATCATCTTCACTGGCAAGAAGATCGTCGTCCACATCGACGAAAAATGGTACTAAGCCTGCTTCAATAATAGGGTCGTAAATACCGCGACATCCAAAGCTTGGAAGCAATACCTTCTTGCGATCAGGATTTTGCTCTGCAAGGACTTGTAGTCCAAGGGCGAGAGCAGATCGACCGCTACCCGTGAGGACCAAAGCGTGTGATTCTGGTATCTCTAGTACGCTACGCAATTTTTGATCAAGACGGTGGCGGCTGCCGGCACTACCTGAGTTACTCATCGTTCCGACTGCAAATTCGCGCTTATCCCAGAACGGACGCATAAAGCGAATAGGCGTCCATGCGCCGCGTTGAATGCGGCGACAAGCGGCAAACGTCTTGGCTTGAAGTGAGCGCACAGCAAAGATGCCGCGCCAAACGACGTCTGCAGTCGCGGTCGACGTGCGTTCACCAAGTACTGCCGCTACAAGCCGTCTGCCGCTGGTGGCAAGTCCTCTTAGTGTCATAGCGATCTTTGCTTCAGCGGCGCGCTTTTCGAGGGAGGATTCATCGCAGCCATGAGGTTACTTTCTTGGCAAGAGTCCTTGCCCTGCCGGTGTGGGCCGGACCTCCACGAAGCACCTCGGCCGCCGCCTGTGGTTTGGCAAACTGCCGTCGTGCCCTAAACAGCCGATGCGTTTCGCCGCCAAACTTTGTCTTGAAAGTCGTAAGCCCCTGCTGCTTGGAGTTGTCGGTTCCTGGAAACACAGCGCCACAATCATACCACAAGATGCCGCTCCGTCGTGCTCCCAGCATCGCCTCCCAAAATAGAAGATAGCCCGAACCCGAAGTCGCACTTCCGGTTGCAGAGCATCCGGTGTGATAGTAGGCGGCCTCGCCGAACCAAGAGTCGTTGTGATACGCGACCGCGGTGCCGTCTTTATCCCGCACGCACCAAAGGGCAGCATTGCCCCGAGGGGCCATGCGCTCCGCGATCCCGGCGAAGTAGGATCGTGGGTGAGGGGGAACTCCCGTCCGGACATAGGTTTCGCAGTGTAGCGCGTAATAGTGATCGAGAGACTGGAGCCAGTCGACTCGCTCGACGCAGTAACCAGCATCCTGAGCTAATCGAATCTGCCTGCGCGCATCAGAAGAGAAACCCTGCCAGATAAGTTCCTCCGATACACTAAGATCAATAACCTGAGATAGGCCTGAAACATCCTCGAAACTGCTGAGCGCCAGTGGATTGACGCCCCATGCTGCTGTTAATGAAGTCTTGGTGACAGGCATCAGCGTCACCTCAAAGGCCGAAGCGCCAGCCCTTAGTGCAATCTCAGCACTCTGCGAGAGTGCTTCGTCCATGACTCTGCGCCTAGCTTTGGGCGTCAAACCAGCGACTAGTATTGGTCCCGCCCCGCCCCATCCCGAGGAGGCCGCAATGCCGCTGTGGGGGTTGAGCTGTAACGGCACCACCGCGATAAGCTTGCCGTTTTCCTGCATGGCGAAACTTAGGTCCTGGAGGCCCCATCTCTCAACCTGCAGGATTAACTCCTGCCATTCGTAAAGCGCGAAGGTCCAGCCGTCGGGGGAGGCGCGCACTATCGTATCCCATTCCAGTTTGCCAACAGCGTCTCGAGACAAAACCGCCCGACTGCTCCCGCTTGTCTTGCTCCCCATTAGGCTGTGCTCCCTACGCGCAACGCCAAGTAGCCACACAAGCTCTACGTATAGCCGTAGATTTGGGGCATCTCCGCCTGCACTCGCTCTTCGAGATCAGCAATTATCTCTGGGGGCAGCTCGGTTCGATAGCCTGCAACCTTCCCGTTCCTGATGTGAAACGCGTCTGGGTTGCTCCTGTCCCCGTCACCAAAGGCGTGAAACCCTGAAGATTTATAGACCAAACGAGTGCCGGAGGCCTCCAGCCCCTTAAGATTTTCGAACGATGAAAAGGATACAGCGTCGCGGATCGCGTTCTCGTCGACGCGCTCTTCGAGGAAAGCCACCAACCGAGACAACTGGCCAGTCGTATCCCTATGAGTGTCCTCATATCGCGCACAAAGAAAACTGCCAACCGCCGTGTGATGGTCAGCCCACAACTGATAAAATCGTAATAGCTTGTCCAAGCCAAAGACTGGGTCGCTAACGAAATCGCGTAACGTGCCGGAATATTGCGGCGTGGATCTGTGCTTCCAGTGCATAAAACTAGAAACGAGAGTATCAAGCGGGTGGCGGACGAGCAATATGACCTTTTGTTCCAGGAAAGGGGCTATTACATTCTGAAATGTAAGTTCACCAGAATCTTGGTCTGACCACTCAAGGGGCTGGTGAGTAAATATACCCGTAGGTCCATCGTAGCCGCGTGATTTCAGCTCCGCCATTTCGACTGGGTCGAAAAGTGGTAATTCGGGCAGGTTGTGTAAGCTGCGTACGTAACTACCCAGTAAGATGCGAGTCCATGTATTGCCTGTTTTGGGATAGCCTATCGAATAAAAGTCGAAGGCAGTTTTCGCTGGACGAGCGTTTTGCCTTCTATTCTGAAACCAGTTTCTAAGATAATTGGTCACCGCTATTTACCTCCTTCACGCAAAGCCCAAGTCGAGCGATGCGCTGCGCCTTGGTAGCTGTCGAGGCCAACGCCCGCGACGTATCCGCCTAGCTCGACGGCGACGGACATCGCATTCGGCACACAATCCAACGACGTCACCTGAGCGCGCGAACCGCCGTAGTTCCCGTGGTCAATCATGATATGGTATGTGCCCTCTCCGATGCGGAGTTCTTCGATGCGGCACTCGATAACACCGGAAGCGGGAACGGATAACTGTTCAGAACTGTGCGTGCTGTGAATGGTCGCAACCCGTTCAGCAAATTCGTTCTGCAACAACACCGAAAAGTACGGGTGGGGCGCGTTTGAATTTTCGTAGCCGATCCGCACTATGAAAGGTTCGCCCGTCTGGAATCGACGGGCCTCCGTACCGTCCGCCTTGTGCGTGGAGACCCAGCGTAGAATCGAATTAGTTGCACCGAGCCTTGGCGCGACGCTGATGTCGCTGCAGGCCACGTGGTCAGCCACCTGAACTATTTCTTCGTCGAAATGGTGCAGCTTCTGCATGTACTTGTTCAGCGCATCATTGGCGCTGCCTTGGAACACGCATTCCCCCGCCTCCAGGACGATTCCGCTCTTGCAGATTGATCGAACCGCCCGAGCATTGTGGCTGACGAACAGCACGGTGCGGCCGTCGTTGGCGATGGACTCGATATTCTTCTGGCTCTTCTCACGGAAAGAAGCGTCACCTACAGAGAGCACCTCATCAAGGATCAGGATGTCGGAGCGCAGCATCGATGCCACAGCATAGGCCAGGCGCACATACATGCCGCTCGAATAGCGTTTCACTGGCAGGTCGATGAATTTCTCGATGCCCGCGAAATCAACAATCTCGTCAAAGCGGGCGCGGATTTCCCGCTGCTTGAGGCCCAGCAAGGCGCCCGCCATGAACACGTTCTCGCGTCCCGACAGATCGGGATGAAAGCCAGTACCCACTTCAAGGAGCGAACCTATCCGTCCGTGCAGCTCCGCGCGGCCCGTCGTGGGTAGCGTAATGCCTGAAAGGATCTTGAGCAGGGTGCTTTTGCCCGAGCCGTTGCGTCCGAGAATGCCGACGATGTCACCGCGCTTGAGCTCAAAGCTAACGTCCTTGAGCGCCCAGAAGTAGTCTTGCTCTTCGTGGGCGAGAAAAGGCAGGAACTCGGCGAGATGGGACCGCGCCAGGTCCAGACCTTTCCTTTGCCCCTGGTGTGGCAGCAGGTAGCGCTTTCCCAGTCCCTCCACGCGAACGGCGATTTCGCTATTGGACATCGACCGTCACCTTCTCATACACGGAAAACACGAAGAGCCCGGTGACCAGCAGCACCAGCGTCAGGCCCATGGCCACGTAGAAGCTGGGGGTAAGGTGAAAGTCCTGCCCGAGCAGTATCCAGCGAAACAGCTCGACCGCCCAGTACATGGGATTGAGCTGGTAGATGGGCATGAACCGTTCCGGCACCATCGACGGACTGTACAGGATAGGCGTGAGGTACATGCCGGCCTGCAGAACGATGGTGAGCAGCGGCCTGATGTCACGCAACCGCACCATGAGGGCCGCGACCCACAGGCCTATCGCCGCCGCGCCCAGGCCAACCATCGCCAGAGCCGGCAGAATGAGCAGGTATTTCCAGCTGGGAAAGAACCCGTAGACGGCGGCGAGAATGATGAGAATGGCGACCGTGATGAGACTGTCGAAGAGCTCTCGAAACAGCGCCACCATGGGCAGGATCAAGCGCGGGAAATAGACCTTGGACAACAGCGCCATGTTTTCCTGCAAGGACCCTGCGATGGCTTGGGTCGCCCTGCTGAACAGAAGCCAGGGGATCAGGCCGGCGAAGGCAAAAACCGGGTAAGGAAAACCATTGGTGTCGACCCGAAGCACGGCACCGAAGACGACTGTCATCAGGGCAAGTGTCGCCAGCGGTTCCAGGACGGCCCATAGGCCGCCGAGCAGCATCTGCTTATAGCGGCCAGCGATCTGCCGATAGGTGAGCAGAAGGCCCAGTTCCCGGTGCTGCCATACCTCTCCTAAGTCCGGAAGTGTGCGGCGCGATTTCGCTTCGATGATCTTGAGTGTCATTTAACCTGAGGGCTTGTCCCGGTTTGCCTGAAGGCGGCGGCGGGACGGCGGCAAAGACGTAATCGGACCCAGCCGCAAATCGGGCGCACATAATCACGTTTCAGCGCCCGTGTCACGCCTGACCGAGGAGCCAGGCGGGGGGCATCTACCGTGTCTCGATCTATCGTGCGCCTCGGCTCAGCAAAACCGTGGCAACCGTCTTGAAGAGGATGAGGGCATCCAGGTCGAAAGAAAGGTGCTTAATATAATAAAGGTCGTACGATAACTTTGATAATGCTTCTTCGGAATTTCCGGAGTACCCGTAATTCACCTGGGCCCATCCGGTAATGCCTGGAAGCACGAGGAGGCGGGCAGTGTATTTTGGGATGTCGCGCTCATAGTTCCGAGCCAGGTCTATGGCCTCAGGCCGAGGGCCGATCAGGCTCATCTCGCCCCTCAGCACGTTGTAGAGCTGAGGCAATTCGTCAAGGCGGAGCTTTCTGAGAATGTCGCAGCCGGGGATGATGCGGCTGTCGCCCTCGCGCGTGGCGCCCCCGGCGGTTCCCTTGTACATCGTGCGGAATTTGTACATCCGGAAGCTGCGCCCGCCAAAACCGCGTCGCAACTGAACGAACAAGACCGGCCCACCATCTCGAAACCAGATATAGCCAGCCACGAAGACCGCAAGGGTAAGGCTCACCGGAAGGGTCAGCACGACCACGGCAAGATCAAGGAACCTCTTGGTCTGTGCGTAGAGAAATTGGGAATAAGTGTAGGCCAGGTGCGACACGTCGAAACTCGAAACGTCGAGCCGACCGTGCCAGATCTCGATGTACCTCGTCCATGACATGATCTCCACGCCGCCGAGGTAGCATTGCGCCAGCATTCCCGACCATTTTTCGGTGTGGTGTGCTTTGGGGTCGATCAGCAGCAGATCAATGTCCGAGAGGTCGGCATCAGGTCCGGAGAGGACCGGAATGTTCTTGCCGATCTGCCGGAGTACATCGTCCGTTTGAGAAAACGGCGCCAGGGCCACCCTGACGACCATGGATCGCTGAAAGCGGATATTGGCGTAGGCCATGACCACTGTCCCGACGGGGATGCAAACAGCGATGGCCACGTAGCTTATCGGCACCCGAAACGCGGACAGCATGCTGACGGCGAAGCTGTAGAGGACCAGCATAACCACGCCGGACGATACTATCGGAGCCTCGTTGCCTCGAAACGCAGCCAGTAATATCCCCGCAACGGCAGGTACAAATGCGAGTACGGCGACGGCAACCATGATGTTGAGCCAGTCATCCCGACCAGGCAAGGTCGTCAGGAACGCATAGAGCGCGACCTGAGCGAGAATTACAGTCAACGCCGGAGCAAGAAAGCCGCGGAGATCGCGCCAGTACCTGTGCTTGCGTCGACGGCCGCCTCTCTCTGTGAGATCGAGGAGGGCTTGAGCAGTCGTGATCGAGCGGCGTCCGCCTTTAGTCCGCTCGGTCATGGCTTGCAGTGGTCGAACGCTGAGAGTGCTTCGACAGTCAGCGCCTTCCTCATCCTCGTTCCCTTTTTATGACGACAGCATGGACTGCGATTGCAATATCAGTGGCAACCGACCCTGCCAATACGAGTTTCCCCACGCGCCTTCCTGTTCCCTTGGACGAGTGTGTTCGGGTTGAGACTGCGCGCCCGACCGTCGGGCCAGCGCCAGAGTGGGAGCGGCGAGCGTCGGGGCCGAAGGTAGCCACCAGGATGCGGGGCGAGACCGGAACAAATCCAATGACGTGAAATTGGCGCACCCGGCGAGATTCGAACTCACGACCTCTGCCTTCGGAGGGCAGCGCTCTATCCAGCTGAGCTACGGGTGCTCTGGATGCCGGGGCGGGGCCGCGGCTGATTGGGGCGCAAACTACAGAAAGCGGGGCGGTTCGGCAACTGGGGCCGAGCGGGTTTTTAGGAGGTGGGGAAAGCCCCTCAGAACGGGCAGCGAATGAGGAATTCCATCCACTGGCCCGAGCGCGGGTGGGTAAAGCCGAGCATTTCGGCGTGAAGCTGGAGACGGTCGGCGGCCGCGAGAGCTTCGCCTTCCGCATAGAACGGATCGCCCAGGATCGGATGGCCGAGGTTGAGCATATGGACGCGGAGCTGGTGGGTGCGCCCGGTGATCGGCATCAGCTTGACGCGCGTGGTGTTGCCATCGCGCGATAGCACCTCCCAGTCGGTCTGCGAGGGGCGGCCGCGCTCGAAATCGACGCGCTGGCGCGGCTTGCGCTCCCAATCAGTGGCGAGGGGCAGGTCGACGCGGCCCCGGTCTTCCTCGAGCAGGCCCCAAAGGCGGGCTTCGTAGAACTTTTCGGTCTGGCGTTTCTCGAACTGGATACCGATGCGCCCGTGGGCCCATTTGTTGAGCGCCATGACCACGACCCCCGAGGTGTCCTTGTCCAGCCTGTGGATGGTCGAGGCCGTCGGGTAGCGTTCGCGCGCGCGGCTTTCCAGGCAATCCTTGAGCTCCTCGGGCTTGCCGGGGACCGAAAGAAGACCGGAGGGCTTGTCGAGCACGATGATGTCCTCGTCCTCATGGATAACCGTCAGGTAGGGCTCCATGGGCGGGGTGTAGATGTACTGGTTGGGAAGCTCCGGGGTCATGGCCCGCCTCTTAGCAGAGGCAGGCCGCCCGGGACAGTGTGGTTTGAGCGCAGCGCAGTGGTGGCGCGCAGCTCGTATAGAGCCCGCCCAGTGCCGTATAGGCGCGAGCGGCGACCTGTAGTTTGAGCCACCCAGGCAAGTCAATCATCGCCGCTGGCCATGGCTGGTCAAATATGGCAATGACGGCGCTCCTGCCATTATGGCGCCGCTTTTGCACCATACTGGCGTTACTCTCGGAACTGTTGAGGACGCTCCGCCTTTGCCTTCCCGCCTGCGTTTCCTGCCGCTCGTCGCTGCGGCTGCCGTTCTGGTTTCCGGCTGTTCGATGTCGGGTATCAAGTTTGCCCATAACGGCTCGGGAACAAGTGCTCTGGCGGCGACCAGCAAGGTGGCCGAAGCCGCCGATGCGGCCGAGGCGAAGGACCTGCTGGCGGGCGCCGGCGGCGTCGAAGTCGCGGCGATCGATCCGGGGGCGGGCGCGGCAGACGCCTTGGCCTATGCGGCCCCACGCGACGGGCAGCTGGATGGCCTCATCGTCCAATACGCCGCTCTCTATCAGGTGCCGGAATCGCTGGTGCGGCGCGTCATCGTGCGCGAGAGCAAGTATAATCCCGCCGCACGCAACGGCCCCTATTTCGGGCTGATGCAGATCCGGCACCAGACGGCGCAGACCATGGGCTATTCAGGCCCGGCAAGTGGACTGCTGGACGCGGAAACCAATCTCAAATATGCGGTCAAGTACCTGCGGGGCGCCTATTTGGTTGCCCGCGGCAATCCGGACCAGGCGGTGCGCTTTTACGCCAGCGGCTATTACTATGACGCCAAGCGCATGGGCCTTCTCAAAGAGACCGGACTGCGCTGAACCCTCTCGACTGCGTGCGACAAGTAATAACAGCGAACAAGCTTTCCTCATGACTTCCCGCCGGTAACGGCGCTGCTAGAATCGGCGCCGGTTTGCATACTGGGGGAAACCATGGCAACTGATTCGTCTGCGAACATTTCGACACGGCGCCTGGGCGCCGAATTTCTTGGTACGTTCTGGCTGGTACTCGGCGGCTGCGGCGCCGCGGTTATTTCAGCGACATTTCCGCAATTCGGCATCGGCTTTCTCGGCGTGGCGCTCGCCTTCGGGTTGACGGTACTTACCGGCGTCTATGCTTTCGGCGCCATCTCGGGCGGCCATTTCAACCCGGCGGTGACGCTGGGCCTGGCGGTCGCCGGGCGCTTCTCGTGGGGCGGGGTCATTCCCTACTGGATCGCCCAGGTGGTGGGCGGGTTGCTCGCCGCGCTCGTGCTTTACATCATCGTTTCCAACGCCGCCGACTTCACCGGCGTAGGCGGCTTCGCCTCCAACGGGTTCGATGCCAACTCGCCTGGCGGCTACAACATGATCGCCGCGCTCGTCACGGAAATCGTGCTGACGGCAGTTTTCGTCATCGTGATCCTGGGGGCCACGAGCCCGGCCGCTCCGGTGGGCTTTGCCGGCATCGCCATTGGCTTCACGCTCACGCTCATCCACCTCATCTCGATCCCGGTGACCAATACCTCGGTCAATCCGGCCCGCTCGACGGCCGTGGCCTTCTTCGCCCAGAACGGGGCGGCGGGGCAGCTGTGGCTGTTCTGGGTGGCGCCGCTGGTGGGCGGGGCGCTTGGCGCCATCGTCTGGCGCGCGCTCTTCGGTCGCGACTGAATACACGACCCGGCCGGCTGATCGCAGCCGGCCGGGTCCGGTCAATGGCCCATCGAGAAGACCTTGATCATCGCCGGGGCGATGATGACGATGAAGAGCACCGGCAGGAAGAAGAGGATCAGCGGCACGGTCAGCTTGGGCGGCAGGGCGGCGGCCTTCTTTTCGGCCTCGTTCATGCGCTGTTCGCGACCTTCCTCGGCCATGACGCGCAGCGCCTGCCCTACCGAGGTGCCGTAGCGGTCGGCCTGGATCAGGGCGGTCATCACCGAACGCACGCCATCGAGGCCCGTACGCTTGCCGAGGTTCTCATAGGCGCGGGTGCGATCATCGAGAAACGAAAGCTCGGCGGTAGTGAGGGTCAGCTCCTCTGCCAGTTCCGGGCTTTGCTGGCCGATCTCCTTGGCCACGCGCTTGAAGGCGTGCTCCACGGACATGCCCGCTTCCACGCATAGCAGCATGAGGTCGAGGCAATCCGGCCAGGCGCGGCGCACCGATTGCTGCCGCTTGGTCGTGGTGTTCCTGAGCAGGAGCACGGGGATGTAGGAGCCGATGATGCCCAGGCCGATGGCGATCACGGCGTTGAGGTAGATGGGATTGTCCTTCATCACCAGGCTCAGGTACCCGAAGGCGAGGACGAGCAGGATGAACGGGGTCACGAAGCGCATGAACACATAGGTGGTCAGGTGCCCCTGGCCTCGATAGCCGGCACGCGCCAGGGAGTCGGCGGTGTTCTCGTCCACGAACGCCTTCTGGAGCGAGAAACGCTCGACGACGCGTTTCATGTAGTCCTTGCTACCCTCGCTTCGAGCGGTCTGCCGGGCGTTTTCGGCGCTGCCGCGCAGGCGTGCCATTTCCTCGGCGCGCATCTTCTCGCGCTCGAGCGCCACGCGCTTGATACGGTCCTTCATATTGGAACGGCCAAGGAACTGGGAGCCGAACGTGAAGACGACCGCGGCCGCCGAGATGGCGGCCAGTACGGCGATGAGGAAGTTCCGGTCGGTGACGAGGTTGAAGAACTTGTCCATGCTCAGAACTCGAACTGGACCATACGGTACATGACGAAGACGCCCATCGAGAGCATGAGGCCTGCAACACCCAACCAGAACATGCCGATGGTGGTGGTGAAGAACGGCCCGAGATAGGTGGGGCTGGTCAAGCTCACCAGGATTGCCACAACGAAGGGCAGCGAGCCGATGATGCCGGCGGATGCCTTGGCCTCCGAGGACATCGCCTTGACCTTGGCCTTCATCTTCTTGCGATTGCGCAGCACGCGAGAAAGGTTGGTCAGCGCTTCGGAAAGATTGCCACCCGCCTGCTGCTGGACGGTGATGACGACGATGAAGAAGTTCACCTCCGGCACCGGCACGCGGTCATAGAGCGTCACGATCGCCTCGGACATCGTCTTGCCGACCGCCTGCTGGTCGAGCACGCGCTGGAACTCGGTCTTGAGCGGCTCCTTGGATTCGCGGGCGACGACGCGCATCGAATCGTTGAGCGGCAGGCCGGATTTGACGCCACGCACGATGGCTTCGACGGCGTTGGGCAACTCGTCCAGGAACTTGTTGCGGAAGCCGTTGCGGCGACGGCCCATGTAGAGCTTGGGCAGGAGATAGCCACTGGCGATGCCGAAGACGGCGGCAAAGATCAACGGCACCTGCATGACGAGGGTCACGAGGAAGACGGCTACGCCCAGGATCACCGAATTCCGGATGAAGCCGGCCGGCTTGATCTTCATGCCTGCCTGATAGAGCTGGGCCTTGAGTGGCACGCGCTTCTTGCGCTCGTTGAGGGCATCGGTCTGCCCCTTGATGGCAGCCTGAACCTGCTTACGGCGGTCAGCGCGATTGCGTTCGGCGAAGGCCTCGCGACGATTGGCCTGGATATTTCCCTGCAGGGCCTTGCGCCGCTTTTCGGCGCGGCTGGACCCGAGCATTGACGGCACCAAAGCGAATACCAGGGTGCCAATCGACACCATTGCCAGGATGACCAGGATAATTGGGTTCACCGCTCGGCTCCTCAGGTCTCGAGCAGCGCGTGCTGTTCGACGTTGGACCGCTCCAGCGCTTCGACCAAATTGGCCTCTTCGTTGAAATAGCGGGCGCGCTCGGAGAAATTGGGCTTGGTGATGCCGGTCGAGCGGTGCCGCCCGATGAGCTGACCGTTCGAATCCTCGCCCAGGATGTCGTAGACGAAGACGTCCTGGGTCACGATCACGTCGCCTTCCATGCCCAGTACTTCGGAGATGTGGGTGATACGGCGCGAGCCGTCGCGCAGACGTGCGGCCTGCACGATCACGTCGATCGAGGAAGTGATCATCTCGCGGATCGTGCGGCTGGGCAGTGAATAGCCGCCCATGGTGATCATCGATTCGAGACGGGAAAGCGCTTCGCGCGGGCTGTTGGCGTGGAGCGTGCCCATCGAGCCGTCATGGCCCGTGTTCATGGCCTGCAGGAGGTCAAAAGCCTCCGGTCCGCGCACTTCGCCCACGATGATGCGTTCCGGACGCATACGCAGGCAGTTCTTGACCAGGTCGCGCATGGTGATCTCGCCCTCGCCCTCGAGGTTGGGCGGACGGGTTTCAAGGCGCACGACGTGAGGCTGCTGGAGCTGGAGTTCGGCCGAGTCTTCGCAGGTGATGACGCGCTCGTCGCGTTCGATGAAGGCGGTAAGGCAGTTAAGGAGCGTGGTCTTGCCCGAACCTGTACCACCCGAGATCAGCACATTGGCGCGCACGCGGCCGAGGACGCGCAGCACCTCGGCGCCTTCCGGCGAGATGGAGCCGTACTTGACCAGCTGCTGGAGGGTCAGCTTGTCCTTCTTGAACTTACGGATGGTCAGCGCGGCGCCGTCGATCGAGAGCGGCGGAGCGATGACGTTGACGCGCGAGCCGTCCGGAAGACGGGCGTCGCAGATGGGCGAGCTCTCATCGACGCGGCGGCCGACCTGGCTCACGATGCGCTGGCACACGTTCATCAGGTGCGCGTCGTCGCGGAAGCGCACATTGGTGAGCTTCACCTTGCCGCCGACTTCGATGTAGCACTTCTGGGAACCGTTCACCATGATGTCGGCGATGTCGTCACGCGCCAGCAACGGCTCGAGCGGCCCGTAACCCAGGACGTCGTTGCAGATGTCCTCGAGCAGGTCCTCCTGCTCGGAGATCGACATGACGATCGACTTGAGCGCGATGATCTCGGCGACGATGTCGCGGATTTCCTCGCGCGCCGTCTCCTGCTCCATGGTGGCGAGCTGGGAGAGGTCGATCGAGTCGATCAGGGCGTTGAAGATCGCCGACTTGGTCTGGAAGTATTCCTTGTCGCGCGCGGCCACGTCCGGGCTGCGCACGTCGATGACTTCGTCGGCGGTGCGGCGGCTGGGTTCAGGGGCGCGCATGACCGCTTCCATGCGCTCCGGACGAGCCGCGGGGGCCGGTATCGGGGCGGGACGCGGCGCGGGCGCGACGCCCGGGGTGTTGCCGCCAAAGGTTGTGCGCTTGCCAAACATGGTTTCGCCTAGCCGGCCTTCCTGCGTTTGGAGAACAATGACGAGAGCTTGAGGCTTGCAGCGCGGCCGGCCGTCTCGGGGGCCGACCGTCCGGTCACCTGCAGGCCCACGGCCCGGTAGATGTCGTTGATCTTGCTGGAGGCGGCGACCTCCGCGATCATCTGCCCGTTATTGGCGGCCGTGCCAAAGAGCGCGGCATCGAAGGGGATCTGTCCGAGCAGGCGACAATCGATCGAGCTGGCGAATTCGCTGGCGCTGATCTCCGGGCGCTTGGGCAGACCGACCTTGTTGACCACGAGGTTGGGCTTGCTCTCGGTGGGGCGCAGCGCCTTGATGGTGTCGGCAAGGTTCTTGGCATTGCGCAGGTTGGCCAGATCCGGCTCGGCGACGATCACGATCTCATCCACCGTAGCCAGCGTGTGTCGCAACCAGGCGGTCCAGGTGTGCGGCAGGTCGAGGATCACGACCGGCGTCGACTTCTGACTCATTTCCACGATCTGCTCGAAGTCGCGCTCGGCGAAGTCGCTGGTGCGCTCCAGCGTGGCCGGCGCGGTCAGCAGGTTGATGTGGCTGGCTGCCTTGGAGACCAGCCGGTCGAGCATGGTCTGGTCCATCTTGTCGTTGGCGGCGAGCGCATCGGCGATGCCGTTGGGCGGATCCTGGTTGAAGTTGAGTCCGGCGGTTCCGAAGGGCAGGTCCATGTCGAGGATCAGCACGTCCTGGCGCAGGGTCTGGGAGATCGCCCAGGACACGTTGTGTGCGATGGTCGAGGCTCCGGCGCCACCCTTGGCGGCAACGAAGGCGATGGTGCGCCCGATAGGCGCTGCGCCCTCAGCGACGAAGATCTCGCCGATGGCCGAGACGATGGTCTGGGCCGTGGTGGGCAGCACCAGGTATTCGGAGACGCCGGCGCGGACGAGCTCGCGGTAGAGCACGACGTCGTTGATATGGCCGAGCACGACCAGGCGCGTGGTCGCATCACAGACTTCCGCCAGCCGCGCCAGGGATGCCATGATCTCGTCGCGCTGGGCGCTGGTCTCGATGATGATGAGATTGGGCGTCGGATTGGACCGGTAGGTCTCGATGGCCCCTTCAATCCCGCCGTTATGCGTGGTCAAGGCCACCTTGGACATGCGGCGATCATGGACCGCTGATTCCACCAGCTGAGCCGTCTGGGAATGCTCGCAGAACGCCTGGATGGTGATGCGCGGGATCAGCCGCGCGCCGGCAGCGATTTCAGCGGCAGGAAGATCGTCAGCCGGCTTGGGATCGTTATTGAGAAAGCTCATGCCATAAACCCTTGAACGCCGGACTCAATCGAGAACAAAACCAACCGACCCCTGGAAGCCGCCGCGCATGCCGGCGGGCCCCTGGCCGACCGAGTAGAGCTTTTCCATGTGCCCCAGGAACACGGCCTCGGCATCGCTCGCGGCCTGATAGTTGTCAGTGGGCAAGGGCGGCGGGGTCATCGTCGATTGGGCGAGATAGGGGGTGACCAGGATCACCAGTTCGGTCTGCGCGTGCAGGAAGTCGCGCGACCGGAACAGGGCTCCGAGGATCGGGATATTGCCCAGCCCCGGCAGCGCGTTGACCTGCTGGCGCAACTGGTCCTGGATCAGGCCGCCGATAGCCAGCGTCGCGCCGGTGGGCAACTCGACCGAGGTCTTGGCCTGGCGTTCCTTGGTGGCGGGAATGGTGATTCCGCCCACGGTGAAGCTGCCATCGCTGGTAAGCTCGGAAACCGAGGTATCCACGACCAGACCGATGATCCCATTGGACTTGACGGTCGGGGTGAACTTGAGCTGCACGCCGAACTTCTTGAACGTATAGGTGACCTTGCCGTCCTGGACGTCGGTCGGCACCGGAAACTCGCCGCCGGCGAGGAATTCGGCTTCCTGGCCCGAAATGGCGGTGAGGGTCGGCTCTGCCAGCGTGCGCAGCGCGCCGCGGCGCTCGAGCGCCCGCAGCGTGGCATCGATCGAGACCGGACCGGCAGTGAGGTTGACGTTCATGGTACCGGTCGGGGCCGCGCTGCTCGCACCGCCGAGGCCCGGCGTATTGACCAGGCCGGTGGTGAGGGCACCGGAATTGATCGTGGCATTGAGGTTGATGCCGAGCTGCTTGACGGTCTCGCGCGCCACTTCGGCCACCGTCACCTTGAGCATGACCTGCTGGCCGCCGCTCACGTTGATGACATTGGCGACCTTCTGCGGGTCACCGGTGAACTGGGCCGCGATCGTAACGGCCTTCTGCACATCGTCCTGGGAGAGCGCGTTGCCTGAAAGCACCAGGCCCGAGCCGAACGCCTGGACCTGGATGGAAGAACCGGGCAGGAGCGCGGCAAGGGTCGAACTCAGGGTCGAGGAATCATTGCCGACCACGATCTCGATCACCGAGATGCGCCCACCATTGGCATCCAGGAACATGATATTGGTCGATCCCGAGCCAACGCCCTGTATGACGGCGCTGGTCTTGGTGCGCATCATGGCGCCGGCAATGGCGGGATTGGAAACGATCACCTCGCTGGCCTCGATCGGCAGGTCGACCAGCAGCGACTTGTTGAGCCCGACATTGACGTGCTGCGTCTTGCCGTATTCGGCGCCCGAGACGCGCAACTGGGAGACGTCGGCGGCCATCGCCGGTGCTGCAGCGAGAGCGGCGAGCAAAGGTAACGCCAGGGCGAGAGCCTTGAGGGGCTTCATGATCTGCGGCCTGTTCTGGGCGGGATTCGACATGGGTTTTCCTGGCGGATCGCTACTGCAGGGATGAGTTGTTCGAGCCGGTGGAGCCGAGCGCGACATCGCCCGTGGCCGAGCCGGCCATCACGTTGGCCTTGGTGCCGAACCGGATGATGCTGATGGCCTGGTTGCGGCGCGCCTCGGGTGCACCCGAGGCCACGAAATCGACCACCGAGCGCAGCACGAGCGAAAGCCTGCCGGTCGAGGAAGCGTTGATGAGGCTTTCGGACTGGATGGGGTCGAGTTCGAGCGTGGCCACGGTCTGGGCATCGAAGGTCTTGGATGCCGGATCGTTCGGATCGGGATTGCCGGCCGTGGCTCCGACTTCGCCGAGGCGCTTGCCGATCGCCAGCACCTTGACGTTGGAAAGGATGGTCTCGGAAATGTCTCCCGCTTCGCCCGAGCGGGTGACGACGACGTCCACGTGGTCATTGGGGACGATAAAGCCGCCCGAACCGGATTCCGGGGTCACCGTCACCGAGACGCCGCGCATGCCGGGCGAGAGAACGGCGGACAAGTAGCCCTGGTCGGAGCGCGCCAGCTTGGCGTCGCGAATAGGCTCGCCTGCGAAGAATTCGAAGCGCGCTACCGCATTCTTGATGTCTGTCGCGGCATCGGGAGCGGCAGCGATGGTCACGTATTCGGGCCGGACCGCTCCCTCAGGCCAATCCTGCCACTGCACCGAGTCGGCGGCCAAGCGCTCGCCAACCCCGATATCGCGCGCGGCCACCAGGATCTGCGTCTTGGGCTCGGCGACGACCTCGGTCTTGACCTGAGCCTGTTCTGCCGGGCGGTTTCCGCCACTGCCCAACACAAGGTAGGCAGCCAACCCGCCCGTAACGAGCGCCACTGCCAACAGCAGGACCTGCGACCGTTTCATCACCCAACTCCGGTTCCGGCATCGGGCGAACAGCCCGAGCCCCCGCCTGGCAATATGGAGGGCAAAGGGTCAAAGTTTGGTTAATCGTTGCTTTGCAGAGAAGGTTAACTTGTCGTTACGCGGCGCGGGTCAGGCGAGCTGACCGGTCAATTGCTGGAAGAGCGCGGTGTCCGAATAGACCAGCAGGCCAGCGGCGGCCAGGGCAATGCCGTAGGGAACGCCGGATCGTTTGTCGTGGAGCCGGTCGATCCACTTCACCTTGGAAAGCGACTTGGGCAGCGGGTGCCTTCGCACTGCGAGAAGCAAGAGCGTCAGGGCGCCACCGAGCAGTGCCGCATAGACAAGGTAAGGCAAGGTTACGGTGAAGCCGAGCCAGAGAGCGGTCGCCGCCGCCAACTTGGCATCGCCGCCCCCGACCCACCCCATGGCGAAGAGTGCGAAAGCGACGACAAGCACGGCCACCGCGCAGGTCACGTGGAGCGCAAGCTGCTGAAGAGGCATCTGCACGAATATGGCCAGAGCAAAGAAGGCCGCAGTCACGACGATCACCAGCTTATTGGAGATCTTCATCGTAATGAGATCGGAGGACGCCGCCGCTGCCATGAGGAGCGGGAAAACAAAAAGGGCGATCTGGCCGTACAAGGGTGCCTCCGGTCTTGTCTCGCGCGCATCATGGCCGAGGGCAGTTAAGGAACGACAAAAAGAAAAGGGGCCTTGCGGCCCCTTTTCAATCTCGAACGGTATCAGCTTACGTGGTCGGCGTGGCGCCGGCGAGCTGATCCTTGATGTAGTTGAAGGTCGTGCCGAGCTGGCCGCCCAGCAGGGTGGCGGCGGCGATGATGGCAACAGCGATGAGCGCAGCGATCAGACCGTATTCGATCGCAGTGGCGCCAGACTCGTCCTTCGCAAACTTTGCGATGATGTTCATTTATTGCTCCTAGCTCCCAGTCAGTATGCTGACTTCATGTCCGACGCGTCACACATCGAACTCGCCCATGACGCTAGGCAGGACTCCTTGAAATTGCGTTAACCCCTAAGGCAACGCCCGCCGATTTCGACAGCAATGATTTGATGACTAGCGCATCTATAAAGAAATGTCGTCAATTTTATTTATCAGGCCAAGACGTTGTTACTGGGGGAAGAAAAAGAACTCGTTAACGATGCGCGCTAAGAGGTTGCCGGTGGCTTTCGCGGCGCTCGACCGGACTTTGCCTACCCTCTTTGCCAATTATTCACCATTCCCGGTAACACTGTGGGCATCAATCGGGCACCGGGTGCGATCCATGTTGCGTTTCTCCGCCACCTTCCTCTTCGCCGCGCTGGCCTTGGCTCCGGTTCCGGCGCTGGCTGTCGAGGCCAATGCGAGTTCGGCGCCGATCAGCGTCAAGGTCAACATGGCGCGGGTGCTGCGCATCAATGCTCCGGCCTCCACGGTCATCGTGGGCAATCCAGGCGTGGCGGACGTCACCATCCAGGACCCGCAGACGCTTGTGCTGACCGGCAAGTCCTATGGCCAGACCAATCTCATCGTGCTCAATGCCGCCGGAAACCCGATCGCCGATACGCTGGTGGAGGTCGTGCAGGACCAGGCCGACCTCGTGACGATCTTCAACGCCGGCGCGCGTTACACTTATGCCTGCCCGACCCGCTGCGCACCCACCGTGATGCTGGGCGACTCGACCGGCTTTACCGAAGAGCAGACCAAGTCGTTGGGGCTGGTGAAGGGCGTCCAGAATTAAACAGGCGTTAAGCCTGCTACCGGGCAGACGCGCAATCTGCGTGTTTCCACTAACCTTAGATTAAAGACGAACCGCTACCTTTCCGGCGAATTTCAGTGTGCCGGGGCTCATGGTTCAGCGCGTCTCCAGATCGGGGTGGGTCAAGTCCATGGCCAGGCCATGGGCGCGCCGGTTCGTCCGCGACCAGCGCGGCGCCACCCTCATCGAATTCGGCATCCTGGCTCCGGTCTTCTTCGTGCTCATCGGCGCGACGCTCGAAACCGGCATCGTCTTCCTTGCCAATGAGGTCCTCGACAGCGCCGTGCAGGACAGCACGCGCAAGATCCTTACCGGCGAAGCTCAGAACCAGAGCCTTTCGGCCGAGGGATTTCGCGCCCTGATCTGCCAGGATCTCTACGGGCTCTTCGATTGCAACCAGCTGCGCATCAAGGTCGACGTCATCTCGGACTTCAAGTCGGCCGCGATCGAACCGCCGATCGATCCGAACGATCCCACCCAGTGGAAGATCCAGTCGACCTACAATCCCGGCCAGGCCTCGGAAATCGTGCGCGTGCAGGCCTATTACAAATGGCCCACGATCATGAACTTCGCCGGGTTCAACCTGGCGACCTATTCGGATGGGACGCGGCTGCTCGGCGCGGTGCGCGTCTTCAAGAACGAGCCCTTCCAATGATGGGCCGGCTGGTATCCCGCTGGCGCGACCTGGCGCGTTCCAACCAGGGGGCGGCGGCGGTGGAGTTCGCCCTCATCCTCCCCATCCTGCTGCTGCTCTATTTCGGCTCGATCGAAGCCAGCCAGCTGATCATCGCCGACAGGCGCGTGACCGTGGTCGCCGGAACACTGGGGGACCTGGTTTCGCGCAGCAAGGATTCCATTTCGACCTCGACGCTCGACAACTATTTCAGCGCCGCGTCCTCGACCATGGGGCCGATGTCGACCAGCGGCCTCATCCAGGTCGTCTCGTTGCTGAGCGTGGACAGCAATGGAGTGGCAACGGTCAAATGGAGCCAGGCCTACCCGGCCACCGCGACGCCGCGCGCCAAGAACTCCACTTATGACATGTCGGGGGCCCCCCAGATGCGTGATCTGGCCAAGGGCAAGGACATCGTAGTTTCCGAAGCCAGCTACACCTACCAGCCCATGCTCGATCTGGTGTTCAAGTCCAACATCCCCCTGGCGCGAACCAACTTCTACCTGCCGCGCTTCCCGGGCACCATCGCCTGCTCCTGCTAAGCGGCTTGCGCCGCCCCCGTCCCCATGCCATAGGCGGAGCCTTCCCTGCCCTCCTGCCGGATAGATTGCATGACCGATGATACGCTGATCCCCGTCTTCGACCTCGGTGGAGTGTTCGTTGACTGGAACCCCATGTATTTGTTCCGCAAGCTCTTCGAGACCGAGGAAGAGGCCGCCTGGTTCCACGAGAACATCTGTACGGCGGACTGGAACCTCGAATTCGACGCCGGCGACATCTATTCGGAAGGGGTCGCGCGCCTCATCACGCGTTTTCCCCGCTACTGGCGCGAAATCCAGGCCTACGACCTGCGCTGGAAGGAAACCTTCAACGGCTTCCATCAGGGCACGATCGACATCCACAACGAACTGATCGCCGCCGACATCCCCACCTTTGCGATCACCAACTTCTCCTGGGAGAAGTGGGTGAGCTGCCTGGGTGACTGGCCGTTCCTCGAAAAGTTCGACGGGGTCGTGGTCTCCGGGCTCGAAAAGCTCGTCAAGCCCGATCCGCGCATCTATCGCCTCTTCTGCGACCGCTACGGCTTGTCCCCGGAGAGCTGCGTCTTCGTGGATGACAACGAGGTCAACGTGGTGTCCGCGCGCAAGTTCGGGATGAAGGCCATCCACTTCTCCTCGCCCGAGGCGCTGCGCGCCGAACTGATCAGCTACGGCCTGCCGCTGAACGAATAGCCTGCACGTGGCAAAGCGCCTCGGCGAAAACCGAGGCGCTTGGAAACTACAGGACCCGGAGGTTCGCGGCGTCAGTGGACCCCGCTTCGGCGCTACTTGGTGCCGTACATGCGATCGCCCGCGTCGCCAAGGCCGGGCACGATATAGCCCTTCTCATTGAGATGATCGTCGATCGCCGCCGTGAAGACCGGCACGTCCGGGTGCGCCGCTGTGAACTTTTCGACGCCCTCCGGCGCTGCCAGGAGGCAGAGGAAACGCAGGTTGTTTGCACCCCGGCGCTTGAGCCGGTCGACCGCAGCGATGGCCGAATTGGCGGTGGCGAGCATCGGATCGACGACGATGATCAACCGGTCGTCGAGGCTGGACGGGGCCTTGAAATAGTATTCGACCGGCTGGAGCGTCTCATGGTCGCGATAGATGCCGATATGGGCGACGCGCGCCGCGGGGACCAGGTCGAGCATGCCTTCGAGCAGGCCGTTGCCGGCACGCAGGATCGAGGCGAAGACCAGCTTCTTGCCCTTGAGCGTGGGGGCCTGCATCTCCTGGATCGGCGTCTCGATGGTCGCCTGCTCCAGCTCGAGATCGCGCGTGACCTCGTAGCAGAGCAGGTGCGCGATTTCGCGCAACAGTCGCCGGAAGCCTGCCGTCGAAGTCTCCTTGTTGCGCATGATCGTCAACTTGTGCTGGATCAGGGGGTGATCGACTACTGTGACGTTGCTCATGGGGGACCTGCGGAGGAGCTAGAGGAAGGATCGGCCATGCGGCCCGGGCGCCAGACCAAGCCAGCGGGCCGCGCTTTCGCCAATATCTGCGAAGGTTTTGCGAATGCCAATCTCGCCGCGCGACAGGCTTGGGGAAAAGGCCAAAATCGGCACCTGCTCGCGGGTGTGATCGGAGCCCTTCCAGGTCGGATCGTTGCCGTGGTCGGCGGTCAGGATCAATAGATCATCCTGGCGCATGGCCGCGATGATCTCCGGGATACGGCGGTCGAAGGCTTCGAGCGCACCGGCATAGCCGGGCACATCGCGTCGGTGCCCGTATTCCTGGTCGAAATCGACGAAATTGACGAAGATCAGCGCCCCGTCCTGGCCCATTTCCATAGCGTCGAGCGTGCTATCGAAGAGCGCCATGTTGCCCGACGCCTTGAGCTTGTGAGTGACGCCGTGCCCGGCGAAAATGTCCGAGATCTTGCCGATGGCGAAGACCTGCCGCCCAGCGGCCTCGGCGCGATCGAGCAGGGTCGGCTCGGGCGGGGCGATGGCGAAGTCCCGGCGATTGCCGGTGCGCTTGAAGGTCTCTGCCGTCTCGCCGAGGAAAGGGCGTGCAATGACGCGCCCGATCCGCTTGGGCTCGAGGAGCCTGAACGCCACCTGGCAGATCTCGTAGAGCCGCTCGAGACCGAAATGGCTCTCGTGGGCTGCGATCTGGAAGACACTGTCGACCGAGGTGTAGCAGATGGGCTTGCCGGTGCGGATGTGCTCTTCCCCCAGCTCGGCAATGATGGTGGTGCCTGAGGCGTGCCTGTTGCCCAGGATGCCGGGCAGGCCCGCCTCCTTAATGAAGGCCTGGACGAAATCGTCCGGAAAGGCGGGCTCGGTCGCGGGAAAGTAGCCCCATTCGAAGGGCACGGGCACGCCTGCGATTTCCCAGTGACCGGACGGGGTGTCCTTGCCCTGCGAAACCTCGCGCCCGACACCGAACCGGCCGCCGGCGGGGATCGCCGAAAGACCGGGCGGGACCTGTTTGTTCGAAAGGGCTGCGGCGGCGCCCAGCCCGAGGGCATCCAGGTTCGGCAGGATCAGGGGCCCTTGGCGAAGGCCGGCCCTGTCCCCTGCGCCCCTGGCGCAGGCCTGGGCGATATGGCCGAGCGTATCGGCCCCTTCATCGCCATAGCTGGCGGCGTCGGGGGCGCCGCCGATGCCGAAGGAATCGAGCACTGCGAGGATGACCCGGGGCATCAACGATCTCCTGTTGGCATGATCCTGGCTGGGATCAGCGGATGGCGCGGCGCGCTCTCCCCGATTGCATAAGCCTGGCGGAAACGCCTTTGAGCCTCGACGAAATCGTCCTGGGACCGGAAATGCACGCGCGCAAGGGTGTCGCCGCGTTCGACCTTTACGCCGATGCCGATGATCCGGTCGTAGCCGACGGCATGATCGATAGAATCGGTCGGTCGGGTTCGTCCACCGCCCAGGGCCACCACGCCCATGCCGACGCCGCGCGTATCGATGCCGGAGACTATCCCGTCGGCCTCGGCTGTGATGTCGCGCACATGGGGCGCTGCCGGCAGGTAGTCGTTCATGCGCTCGATGAAGTCGGTGGGGCCGCCAAGGGCGCCCACCATGATGGCGAAGCGCTCGGCGGCGGCGCCACTGGCCAATGCCTGCTCCACCTTCGCCCGCGCCTCTCCAGCCGTGCCGAGACCGGTGATTTCAACGATCGCGGCGCAGAGCGCCAGGGTCACTTCCTTGAGGCGTTCGTCCTGATGGGTGCCGGTGAGGAAGTCGACGGCGTTGCGGACCTCGAGGGCATTGCCGGCCGCGGACGCCAGCGGCTCGTTCATGTCGGTTATCAGCGCGCCTGTCTTGAGGCCCGCCCCGTTGGCGACCGATACCAGGCTTTCCGCCAGGGCCCTCGACTTCTCGAGTGTCGACATGAAGGCGCCCGAACCCGTCTTGACGTCGAGGATGAGCGCCTGGAGACCGGCGGCGAGCTTCTTGGAGAGGATCGAGGCGGTGATGAGCGGAATGCTCTCGACCGTCGCGGTCACGTCGCGGATGGCATAAAGGGTGCGGTCGGCCGGCGCCAGATCGTCGGTCTGGCCGATGATGGCGCACCCGGCAGCCTCGACCGTCCTGCGGAAGAGGGCATTGTCCGGGTTCGTGGTGTAGCCGGGGATGGAATCGAACTTGTCGAGCGTCCCGCCGGTATGGCCAAGGCCGCGCCCGGAGATCATGGGCACGTAAACGCCGCAGGCCGCCAGGATCGGGGCGAGCATCAACGAGACGTTGTCGCCGACCCCGCCGGTCGAGTGCTTGTCTGCAACCGGTCCGGGAAGATCGGACCAATCCAGCACCTTGCCGCTGTCGCGCATGGCCAGCGTCAGGGCGACGCGTTCGTCCACGCTCATGTCGTTGAAATAGACGGCCATGGCGAAGGCGGCCGCCTGGGCTGGCGACACCGAGCCATCGACGAGCCCGGCGATGAAGCGCGCGATATCGTCCGCGGCGAGCGGGAGATTGTCGCGCTTCCGGGCGATGAATTCCTGGGGAAGCAAGGTCACCGCCTCACGCCCCATACGGCACCCAGACGTTCTTGACCTGCGTGGCGCGGCGCAGGAAGTAATCCCCCTCGAACTTTTCCCTGTCGGCAAGATCGTAATAGAGGCCGCGGCTGGTCCAGGTCTGCTTGAGATTGCCGGTCGAAGCCTTCTCGACCATGGTCGAGGTGCCAGCATCGCCGGCGCACCAGATGGCGTCGACGCCGTCATGTTCGGCCAGCGTCCTGGCCAGCACGGCGCTTTCACCGGTTACGATATTGACGACGCCCGAAGGCACGTCCGAGGTTTCGAGCACCTGATAGAGATCGGTGACCGAAAGCGGAGATCGTTCGCTCGGCACCAGCACGACCGGATTGCCCATGGCAAGCGCGGGGGCCAGCAGGGCAACCGAGCCGAGCAGCGGGCGGCTGGGGGGCGCGACAATCGCCAGGACGCCGATGGGCTCGACCATGGCCGCTGCGATGGCGCGCAGCGGTGGGTTATGGACGGCGCCATCGTACTTGTCGGCCCAGCCGGCGAAGGCGAACAGGCGCTCGACAGCGGCGTCGACTTCCGCCTCGCCCTTCTCGCCGGTCTGCTCCTTGATGCGCGCGGCGAATTCGTTGCGGCGATACTGCAGGTTTTCTGCCAGGTAGTAGAGGATCTGCGCGCGGTTGTGCGCGGAGGTCGTGCCCCAGCCCAGCGCTGCGCGTGCGGCTTCCACGGCATTGCGGATATCCTTGCGGTTGCCGTCGCCGACCTCGCCCACAAGATTGCCGTTGGCCCCGTAGACCGGGCGGGCATAGCCGCTATCGGGACGGGCCTGTTTACCCCCGATATACATCTTGGCCGTTTGGTCGATGCCCTCCGCGGCGTCGAGCGGATTGGTGGGCTTGGCGGCGACGGCCTTGGCGATGGGAGCAGGCTTGAGATCCTTTTCCCAGGCGGGCTTCATGTAGGCGCCCATGCCTTCCTTGCCGCCTTCGCGACCGAAGCCGGACTCCTTGTAACCGCCGAACCCGACGGCGGCGTCGAAGTTGTTGGTGCCGTTGATCCACACCACGCCCGCCTTGATCTTGGGAGCGATATCGAGGGCGAGGTTGATGTTCTCGCTCCAGATGGTGGCGGCGAGGCCATACTTGGTGTTGTTGGCGAGCGCCACCGCTTCCTCCGGAGTGCGGAAACTCATGGCCACCAGCACCGGCCCAAAAATCTCCTCGGCGACGACGCTATTGGCGGGCGACACGTTGGTGATGAGGGCGGGCTTGAGAAAGCACCCCTTGGCCGGCAGGTCCATGTCCGGTTCGTAGACATGGGCGCCTTCGGCTGCGCCCTGCTTGACGAGGTCGCGCACGCGCGCCACCTGCACCGGGGCCACGAGCGCGCCGATGTCGATGGCCTTGTCGAGCGGATCGCCGACGCGCAGCGTCGCCATGCGCTTCTTGAGCTTGGTGATGAAGCGTTCCTCGATCGATTCCTGGACGAGGAGGCGCGAGCCGGCGCAGCAGACCTGGCCCTGGTTGAACCAGATGGCATCGACCAGCCCCTCAATGGCGCTGTCGATATCGGCATCCTCGAAGACGATATAGGGCGACTTGCCGCCCAGCTCGAGCGACAGGCCCTTGCCGGTGCCGGCCGTTGCGGCGCGGATGGCCTTGCCGACTTCGGTCGAGCCGGTAAAGGCGATCTTGTCGATGTCGGGATGGGCGACGATGGCCTGGCCGGTCTCACCGGCGCCGGTGACGATATTGACGACGCCCTTGGGCAGGCCCGCCTTCTCGCAGATTTCGGCGAAAAGGAGAGCGGTGAGCGAAGTGAATTCGGCGGGCTTGAGCACCACCGTGTTGCCTGCGGCCAGCGCTGGGGCGATCTTCCAGGCCAGCATCAGCAGCGGAAAATTCCACGGTATGATCTGGCCGCAGACGCCATAAGGCACCTGGCCGGGGAATTCGCGGTCGCGGTGCTGGGCCCAGCCGGCATGGTGGTAGAAATGACGGGCCACCAGCGGAATGTCGATATCGCGGCTCTCGCGGATCGGCTTGCCGTTGTCGAGGGATTCGAGCACCGCGAATAGACGCGAATGCTTCTGGACGAGGCGCGCGATGGCATAAAGGTATTTGGCGCGCTCATAGCCCGAGAGCGCCGACCATGACTTGAACGCGGCCCTCGCCGCTTTGACGGCCTTGTCGACGTCTTCGGCCGTGCCTTCGCTCACCAGCGCCAGGCTCTCGCCCGTCGCGGGATTGTCCGACGAGAAGGTTTTTTCCGGCTTGGTCCAGGCGCCGTTGATGAAGTGACCGAAGACACCATCGTGCGCCTTCAGCCAATCGAGCGCCGGTTGCGCGCTTTCGGGAGCCGGGCCGTATTCGAGGGTTTCGAAGATTTGGGCGATTTTGTTCATTCCGTTTTCTCCTCCGCGAGGAAAGCGGCTGGGGCTCCCCCTCATCCGCCCTTCGGGCACCTTCTCCCCGAGGGGGCGAAGGACGATGTGGCGCCGTCTTGCCGCTCCTTCCCTTCTCCCCGTCGGGGAGAAGGTGGCGCGCAGCGCCGGATGAGGGGCTACACCATCGGCTGGCGGTAATCTGCCGAATAATGGCCCGTAAGATTGTGCTCGAGCTGCCGTTCGATGTCGGTCAGGAGCGAGGACGCGCCGAAGCGGAAGAGGTGGGGCTGGAGCCAGTGATTGCCCAGTTCCTCCTTCATCAGCGCCATGTAGTCGAGCGCGACCTTGGCCGTCGAAATGCCACCGGCGGGCTTGTAGCCGATCTCGATCCCGGTCTCGTCGTGGAACTCACGGATCATGCGGATCATGGCGAGGGACGTGGGCAGGTTGGCGTTGACCTTTTCCTTGCCCGTCGAGGTCTTGATGAAGTCGGCGCCCGCCATCATGCAGACAAGCGAGGCCTTGGCCACATTGGTGAGCGTCGCCAGTTCGCCCGTGCCCAGGATGGTCTTGATGTGAGCGTCCCCGCAGGCCTTGCGAAAGGCGCGGACTTCGTCATAGAGGGCCTGCCAATCCCCGCGCAGCACCATCCCGCGCTCGATGACGATGTCGATCTCCTTGGCGCCATCGGCAACCGAAGCCTCGATCTCCTTGATCTTGGTCTCGAAGGGCGCGAGGCCGTGCGGGAAGGCGGTCGAAACCGCTGCGACCGGGATGTTGGTGCCCTCGAGCGCCTTGACCGCGGTTTTCACGAACGTGTGGTAGACGCAGACCGCGCCCGGATGGATGTCGAGATCGCCAACGCCCAGCCCGTCGATGATGTCCTGGCGCAACGGGTGGCGCGCCTTGGCGCAGAGGCGTTCGACACGACCCGGCGTATCGTCGGAATTGAGGGTGGTGAGATCGATGAAGGTGATGGCCTTGAGCAGCCAGGCGGCTTGCCATTCCTTCTTGACCGTCCGGCGCGCGCCGATGGTTGCGGCGCGGCGCTCGAGGGCAGAGCGGTTCATGCGCGTGCGCTCGACCCGGTCGAGGTCGAGCGGGAAGCCCGGATTGCGCTTGTGCGTGACGGCCTCGTGGGCCTTGTCGACAACTCTGAGGTTCATGATGCCTCCGTGGGCGCGATGTTCACGCCCGGCCTTGTCGCGCCGTCTGACGCGGCGCCTTGGAACAGGTGACTAACGATACCACACCGGCTTCATTTGCCCAAAAATTCGGGGCCAAACGAATGCGGCAGCAGCGCGCCCAGGGTGGTCTCGAGCGGTTCGCCTTCGACGCCGTGCGAGATGACGACGACGTCAAGATCGGCAAACTCACGGATGCGCTGGCGGCAGCCGCCACAGGGCGTGACCGGCGCCGAACCGGGACCGGTGACATAGATGCGCTTGATGCGCCGTGCGCCCCCCGCGATCATTGCGGCGATGGCCGAGGCCTCGGCGCAATTGCCCTGCGGATAGGCGGCGTTCTCGATATTGCAGCCCGAATAGACCTTTCCGTCATCGGCCAGGATCGCCGCGCCCACCGAGAATTTCGAATAGGGCGCATAGGCCCGGGCGCGAATGGCCTCGGCGGCCGCGAAAAGTTCTGCGTCGCTCGCCATGCTAGCGCTCCTTGGTATAGGGCACGCCGCCCGCCTTGGGGCCGACGGCCTTGCCGATGAAGCCGGCGAGCAGCACGACGGTGAGGATATAGGGCAGCGCCTGGATCAGCTGCACCGGCACCTCCCAGCCAAGGCCCGGGATGGTCGTGCCCTGGAGGCGAATCTGGAGCGCGTCGAGGAAGCCGAAGAGCAGCGTCGCGAACATCGCCGGCACCGGACGCCACTTGGCGAAGATGAGGGCGGCCAGAGCGATATAGCCCTTGCCGGCGGTCATGTTGTTGCCGAAGCCCGAACCCTGCGCGATCGAGAAATAGGCGCCGGCAAGCCCGCAGAGGAGCCCGGTGATCAACAGGGCCTGGTAGCGTAGCCGGTTGACCGAAATGCCGGCGGTATCGACCGCCTTGGGGTTCTCGCCCACAGCGCGCAGCCGCAGGCCGAAGCGGGTGCGGTAGAGCACCCAGGCCGTCACCGGTACTGCGATGAAAGCAATATAAACGAGAATGTTGTGGCCCGAGATGAGGCCCGCATAGATAGGGCCAAGCACCGGGATGCCACCGATCTGCTCGGCGAAGGGCAGAGTGATCGGCAGGAACCGTCCGCCTTCGGGAAGCGGCGGCGTGCGCCCGCCCTGGTGGAACCAGGTGAGGCCGAGAAGCGTCGTTAGGCCCGCCGCCAGGAAGTTGATGGCCACGCCCGAAATGATCTGGTTGCCCTTGAGCGTGATCGAGGCGGCGCCGTGGATCATCGACATGACGATGGAGACGGCGATACCAGCCAGCAGGCCCAGCCACATGTTGCCGCTGACCGCGGCGACCGAGGCGGCGCCGAAGGCGGCCGCCAGCATCTTGCCTTCAAGGCCGATGTCGAAGATGCCGGAGCGTTCCGAATAGAGGCCGGCGAGACAGGCCAGGAGCAGCGGGGTCGTGAGCCGCAGCGTGGCTGCGAGCATTGAGATGAGGAGTTCGAAATCCATGTCCGTTCACCTCAACTGTCCGACGTTGCCGTTTCGCGGGCGACGGCCTCCGCCTTGTCCTCGGGTCGCCGCATCATGAAGGCGGTTTCGAGTCCGGGGCGGAGCAGGCCCTCCATGGCGCCGGTGAAGAGAATCACCAGGGCCTGGATGACCACGATCATCTCGCGGGTGATGGCAGGCATGTAGAACTGCAGTTCCAGCCCGCCCTGGTAGAGGGCGCCGAAGAGCAGGGCCGCAAGGGCGATGCCCACCGGGTGATTGCGGCCCATCAGGGCCACGGCGATACCGACGAAGCCGTAACCTGACGGGAAATCGAGCACAAGCCGGTTCTGGACGCCGAGCACCTCGTTGACCGCCACCAGGCCCGCCAGGCCACCGGAGATGGTCATGGTGATCATGATGAGCCGAGAATTGGAAATGCCGGCATAGCGCGAGGCGGTCGGGTTCTTGCCGAGCGTGCGCATGGCGAAGCCGAGCTTGGTGTGCCAGATCAGGATATAGGTGCCGATCAGCGCCAGGATGGCGAAGATGATGGTCACGTTGACCGGCGCGTAGCCGAAGAACGAGAAGAACTCGCGCAGTTGCGGGATCTTGCCGGCATTGGTGACGGAGGCCGAGGACGGCTCCATCTGCCCGACAGGCTTGAGCACGCGGTTGAGCAGGTAGACCATCAGCGCCGAGGCGATGAAGTTGAACATGATCGTGGTGATCACCACGTGGCTACCGCGCTTGGCCTGGAGGTATCCCGGGATGAAGGCCCAGAAGCCGCCAATGGCGGCAGAGGCGAGCACGGCGACCGGCAGCACCAGCAGCCAATGGGTCTGGTCGAGGAAGAGGGCCGCGAGGATGGCGCCGATACCGGCGACATAGGCCTGCCCCTCCGCGCCGATATTGAAGAGCCCGGCATGGGCGGCAATGGCGACGGCCAGTCCGGTGAAGACGAAGTTGGTGGCAAAGTGCAGCGTATAGCCGAAGCCTTCGCCGTAGCCGAAGGCGCCCCCGATCATGATGCGCAGCGCATCGATGGGGTTCTGGCCGATCACGAGCACCACGATGCCGGAGACGATAAAGGCCAGCAGCAGGTTGAGGGCGGGCAGCAGGGCGACATCGGCCCAGCGTGGCAAGGGACGGCGGGCGCTCATTGGGCTGCCTCTTCTTTTTTGTTGATACCGGCCATCATCAGGCCGAGTTCGCCTTCGGTTGCGGTGGCCGGATCGGCCTCGCCCACGATGTGACCGTCGAACATCACCAGGATGCGGTCCGAAAGCGAACGGATTTCGTCCAGTTCCACCGAGACGAGCAGGATCGCCTTGCCGGCGTCACGCATCTTGATGATCTGGTTGTGGATGAACTCGATGGCGCCTATATCGACGCCGCGCGTCGGCTGGCCGACGACAAGCACGTCCGGATCGTTCTCCATCTCGCGTGCCAGCACGATCTTCTGCTGGTTGCCGCCCGAGAAGTTTGCGGTCTTGAGCCGCGGATTGGCCGGACGGATATCGAACTTCTTGATGCGCTCGACGGCTTCCTTGCGGGCGGCGTCGATATCGAGAATGAAGCCCTTGCCGTATTGCGGCTCGTCCTGGTAGCCGAGAATGGAATTCTCCCATTCTTCGAAATCGGTGACCAGGCCCATGCGGTGCCGGTCTTCGGGCACATGGGCCAGGCCCGCCCGACGCAGGCGTGCCGCGCCATCGTCCCCCACGAACGAGACCGGATTGCCGTTGACCCTGACGCCGCCGAGCATGGGCGCGCGCATGCCCGCCACCGCCTCGAGAAGTTCGGACTGGCCGTTGCCGGCAACCCCGGCAATGCCGACGATCTCGCCGGCCCGCACCGAGAACGAGATGTTCTTGACGCGCGGCACCTTGAAGTCGTCGGTCACCACGAGATCCTCGACCTCGAGCAGGGTCTTGCCCGGATTGGCGGCCCCCTTTTCGACGCGCAGGAGCACGCGCCGCCCGACCATGAGCTCGGCGAGCTGCTCGGGGTTGGTTTCCTTGGTGGGCAAGGTCTTGACGATCTCGCCTTGGCGCATGACCGAGACGGTGTCGGTGATGGCCATGATCTCGCGCAGCTTGTGCGTGATGAGGATGATGGTCTTGCCCTGGTCACGCAGGGTGCGCAGCACGCGGAAGAGGTGGTCTGCCTCGGCGGGGGTCAGAACGCCGGTCGGCTCGTCCAGGATCAGCACGTCGGCGCCGCGATAGAGCGCCTTGAGGATCTCGACGCGCTGCTGGAGACCGACCGAGACGTCCTCGACGATGGCGTCGGGATTGACCTCGAGATTGTATTCGCTGGCGAGGCGCTTGAGTTCGGCGCGCGCCTTGGAAAGCGTGGGGGCCAGCAGAGGCGAATCCTCGGCGCCCAGCACCACGTTTTCGAGAATGGAGAAGTTGTCGACCAGCATGAAGTGCTGGTGGACCATGCCGATGCCCAGCGCCAGCGCATGGCGGCTGTCGGTGATGGCATGGGGGACGCCGTTGACGCGGATCTCGCCGCTGTCGGCGGTGTAGAACCCATAAAGGATCGACATCAGGGTCGATTTGCCGGCGCCGTTCTCGCCCACGATGCCGTGCACGGTGCCGCGCTTGATCTTGAGGTCGATGTTCTTGTTGGCATGCACCGCGCCGAAGCGCTTGTTGATGCCGGTCAGCTCGATCGCCCATGGGGATGCAGCGGCCGTTTCCGGCCGCTGCATGCTGTTGTTTTGGGTGCTCGTCATCTGCTTCGCGCTTACGGGCAGGTATTGTCCGAGGTGTAGTCGTGGACCTGGATTTCGCCCGAGATGATCTTGGCCTTGAGCGCCTCGACCTGGGTCTTCATGTCATCGGTGATGAGCGAGGCGTTGTTGTCGTCAAGCGCATAGCCGACGCCGTCATTGGCCAGGCCCATGACCTGCACGCCCGAGGTCCAGGTGCCGGTGGTGCCGTCGATGAAGGCGGTCTTGACCGCGTTGTCGACGCGCTTGACCATGGAGGTCAGCACCGAGCCCGGATGCAGGTAGTTCTGGTTGGAGTCGACGCCGATCGAGAACTTGCCGGCGTCGGCAGCGGCCTGCAGCACGCCCAGGCCCGAGCCGCCGGCAGCGGCATAGACGACGTCCGCGCCGCGGTCGAAGTCGGCCTTGGTCAGCTCGCCCGCCGCGACCGGATCGTTCCAGGCGGCCGGGGTGGTGCCGGTGTAGTTTTCGATCACGGTGGCCTTCGGATTGATGGCCAGGACGCCCTGCTTGTAACCGCAGAAGAACTTGTGGATCAGCGGGATGTCCATGCCGCCCACGAAGCCGACAGTGCCGGTCTGGGACTTGAGGGCCGCCAGGGCGCCGACAAGGTAGGAGCCGGTGTGCTCATCGAAGACGACCGAGCGCACGTTGGGCGCATCGACCACGGCGTCGATGATGGCGAACTTGGTGTCGGGGAACTCGGCGGCGACCTTGGTCAGCGCTGCGCCCCACGAGAAGCCCGGGATGACGATCGGGTTGGCACCCGAGGAAGCGAAGCGGCGCAGGGCCTGCTCACGCTGGGCATCGTTCTGCAGTTCCAGGTCCTGGAACTTGCCGCCGGTTTCCTTGGCCCATTCGGTAGCGCCGTTGAAGCCTGCCTCGTTGAAGGACTTATCGAACTTGCCGCCGAGGTCGTAGATGATGGCAGGATCGGCGAGCGCCGTGCCGGCCAAGAGGGCGCTGAGCGCCACGCCACCAGCCAGAACGCCTGCGCGGCCGGCCAGCTTCTTGGCGAGAGTTTTCACTGTCATGTTTATCTCCCTGTCGTGCGCCGGGCGACGGCCAGACGGCCGAAGGACAATCCCAGTGCGCTAACGGGCGATACAATCGTGCAAACGTTCTCCCCGCAAGAGGGCGCGCGCGTTATTTTTCCGGTTGGTCAAAAATTTTTCTGGCGGGATAAGCCAGCAAATGCGCCGTGTTGCGCACCGAACCCGCCATGCCGGCAGGCCGGGCACGAGCAGGTCTGGGCGAAAGCGTCGACCCTGGCCATGGCGGCGGTCGACTGTCGCGCGCTCGGATGCCAGAGGCCGGTGGCGCGGGCGGTGCTGCGAACGCAATGAAATTGGCGATCCATCGGTCAACCCCGCGCCGCGATGTGGCCGAAGACCTCGCCCAGCCCGGCCCCCGCCGTGAGCACGAGATAGGCCGCAAGGATGCCGGCGAGAAACAGAATGATCGTGTCGCGGTTCTGGGCGCTCATGACAATTTTACCTTTCCTGTTGAGGAGCAGGTAACCCAAATCCGGCGGTCAGATTGTGATGCTTTTGCGGCAGGTGAAGGCAGGGTTAAGCGAAGGTAAATTCGGGGGTTCTGGAAAGCCGGGCGACTGGCCTTTTCCCCGTAGTTGCTGATGTTTTTGGGTTGGGTCGAGAGGTTCTGCCGGCGTTGCCGTCACCACCCTTCCGCGACCAGGCCTCAGATCACCTCGATCGTCGTGCCCATCGCCTCCGCGAAGCGCTCGAAGAAGCCGTCGATGACCTTCTGGGCAGAGTTGCCGATCAGGCTGCGGCCAAGCCGCATGATCTGGCCGGAGGCGCCGCCGCGGGCCGTGAAGGCCAGTTCGCACCCCTCTCCGGCGTCATGGAGCGTGATGTCGGCCGCGCCTTCGGCGAGGCCGAGAATGCCCCCGCGCCCCTTGCCCGAGAGCGTATAGCTCTTGGCGGGGATGACATTGCTCAGCGTCAGGTCGCCGACGAACACGGGATGGACGACGCCGAGGCTCACCTTGATGTGCAATTCGAGCGTTTCTCCCGAGGTCCATTCGATGCGTTGGCAGCCCGGAATCGTGTCCTTGAGAACGGCCGTGTCGTTGAGGGCCGCCCACACGTCATGGCGGGAGGCCGCCAACTTGTATCTTCCGCCAAAATCCAATGTTCACGCCCCTTTACGTGGTGCTTTTTGGCACCAATATGGGCAAAATAAGAAGCCTGTCGGCCAGTTGCAATTGTCAGCGGGCAAGCCAGCGGGAATCTATGGCCGCAGGCGTCCAACAGCGTCAAACAAGGAGTGGGACCCATGGCCAGTGAAACGACGACCGCGGAACAGGCGACCGCCGTCACCCCCGTTACGGAAAAGCCCCTGCAGTACCTGGACAAGGCAGTCGGTGCGATCCGCAATCTGGGCCTCTGGCCGGAGCAGCAGCAGGAGCAGCCGATCACCGCGCTCCTCAAGGAAATCACCGAGCTGGACGAGACGCGCGTGATTCTCATCGGGCGCACGCTCAGCCAGGCCTCGGCCTTCAACGAGGTGGTGCGCGAGCAGGTCGCGGCGATGAATATCGGCGAGCGCTACGAGGACATCACCAAGGGCTTCGATTCCATCCGCGACGACGCCAAGATGCTGGTCGACCAGCTCGACGACAACAAGATCGATTTCCGCGAGCGCATCCAGAACGTTTGGATGAAGGTTTCGCGCGGCGACATCGCCACCCGCTTCGACAAGATCCGCGACACCTATCTCGCCGTCTCCAAGGACACCAAGGACCAGGTGGACCGCGAGCACACGATCCTGGAGGCCTATCGCGATTTCCGCGGGGCGCTCAAGCAGTCCGAAGTGATGGCGCTCGAGCTGCTCGGCATTGCCGAAAAGAAGCTCACCGAGCGCAAGGAAACGCTCCAGAAGTCCGCCGACGCTCTCTCCGCCTTCTCGGAGGGCACGCCGGCCGAGCGGGCGCGTCTCGAGCTGGATCGCGACGAGAAGCTGCGCGACATGCAGAACGAGGAGCGCCGCTACCAGATCGTCAAGGACCTCTCGGATAACCTGACGATCTCCTACAACACCTCCGAAGTGGTGATGGCGCGCCTGATGCAGACGACCAACGCCAAGGAGCGCGTCTACCAGCAGGCGATTTCGTTCTTCTCGACCAACGAGACGGTGCTTACCGCGCTTTCGGCCTCGTTCACCGGCATGTTCGGCCTCCATGAAGCCACCGCCACGCTCGATGCGATGAAGGAAGGCGTCTCCAAGAGCCTCGAAACGCTCTCGGAAGTAGGCGACAAGGTGCAGGAAGAAGCGGTGCGCGCCGGCTACGGCCCGACCGTTCGTGCCGATGCGGTCAAGAAACTGGTCGACAGCGTCGTCAACTTCCAGGAAAAGTCGCAGACGATCATCAACGAGATGCGGGCGGCCTCGACCAAGAATTCCGCCGAAATCCGCGATGCGGTCGAGGACGGCAAACACCGTCTCGCCCAGCTCGCAGCCGAAGGCAACGCGTTGCTCCTGGAAACCAAGAAGGCGTAATGCCCCGGGAGCGGCGACTGGGACCAAAACGAAGACATGAGTGACACGACAGCCACCCCGGCTGCCCCTCTCGACGAAGTCATGCTGGCCATGGACGTGGTGGATACCCTCCGCCATCGTCAGGATCTGGTCGATCGCGAACTGGACGAGGATGCGCGCGAAAAGCAGCTCCTCGCCAAGTTGCGCGACATCTACCACCAGCAGGGCATCGAGGTTTCCGATGCGGTCCTGCGCGAAGGCGTGGAGGCTCTCAAGGAGAGCCGCTTCGTCTACACCCCGCCCAAGCCGGGCCTGGGCACGACCCTGGCCCGTCTTTACGTCACGCGCGGGAACTGGGGCCGCTGGGCCTTCGCCGTGGTGCTGGCGCTGGTGGTGGGACTGGGCGGCTACTACCTGGGCTACAAGCCCTATCGCGCCGCGCAGGCCGAACAGGCGCGCCTCGAACTGGCCGAGGGCATGCCCAGCCAGATGGACGCGCTCTACCAGACCATATTCGACGAGACCAAGGTGCAGCAGGCGGTCAACGAGGCCGACCAGTACCGCACCCGCGGCAAGGCCGCCGCGGCCGAAGGCAATCGCGCCGGGGCGCAGGCGGCGATCGACAACCTCACTGCGCTTCGCGATACCCTGCGCCAGGAATATACGCTCAAGATCGTCAACCGGCAGGGCGTGCAGTCCGGCTTCTGGACCTTCCCCGAGATCAATACGGAAGCGACCAATTACTACATCGTCGTCGAGGCCCTCGACCCGCAGGGCAACGCCCTGAGCCTGCCCGTCACCAACGAGGAGAACGGGCAGACCGAGACGGTCAACATCTGGGGCGTGCGCGTGCCCGAAGCGGTCTATAACGCGGTGGCGGCCGACAAGCAGGACGACGGCATCATCGAGCGCAACGTGGTGGGTATCAAGCAATACGGATTTCTGGACGTGGACTACGTGATCCCGGTCCTCGGCGGCGCGGTGACGCGGTGGTGACCAATGAGCATTAGCGGACCGGAAGCTCTCAGCTCGCTCGAAGAAGCCTTGCGCGACATCCGGCGAGAGGAAGACGAAATCTCAAAGCGCCTGGCCCGCTCGGCCGAGCGCATCGCCAAGTTTCGCGAGAACGAAGGCGAACTGTTGCGCCAGCTCGCCATGGTCCGCCTCGATCCGGCCACCCAGGCCCAGCTCGACAAGACCATTTCGCAGGCCGAAGCGCAGGCGCGCGACATGATCAAGCGCCATGCCGGCGAACTCGCCTCGACCGAGGACGCCCTCAAGACGCTCGACGCGGCGATCGCCCAGTTGACCCAGGACCGGGCCGCGGCGCTCGCCGTCGTCGACAAGCGCCAGGCCGAACTCAAGGCCCTCTCGGCCAAGATCGCCACCGCTATCGCCAAGGACCCCGCCTATGCGCAAAAGCGCAAGGAGGCGAGCGACCTGCAGGTGGTAGCCGCCGAGAGCCTGCGCAAGACACAGCAGGCAGAGGCCGACCGCGAGCAGAAGGGCCGCCCCTACCGGGACGATCCGCTGTTCATGTACCTGTGGAATCGCGGCTACGGCACGCGCAACTACCAGTCCAACAATCTCTTCCGCTGGCTGGACGGCAAGGTCGCCTCCCTCATCGGCTTCAATGGCGCACGCCCGAACTTCGCCATGCTCAACGAATTGCCGCTGCGCCTGCGTGAGCACGCAGAGCGCCAAGCGGCTAATGCTGCGGCGGCCGAAAAGGAAGTGGACGACCTCGAGAACCGCGCGATCGATGCGGCCGGCGGCCAGCCGGTTCGCGAGGCGATCGAGAAGGCGCAGGCCAGCATCGCCGAGATCGACGGCAAGATCGTTGCCGCCGAAGACGACCGGGACGAGCGCGCCAAGGCCATGCGCCAGCTAGCCCAGGGGGCAGATCCGGCTTTCGAGCGCGCCATCTCCGCCTTCGCCGAAGGCCTGGGCCGGGAGGACATCCAGTCCCTCCTCGCCGAAGCCAGGCGAACCGCCACCGCCCAGGACGACGCCATCATCGCCCAGATCGATGACATCCGCGTGCGGGTGCGCGAAGAGGATGCCGAGACGGCCGACCAGAAGGAACGCCTCAAGACCCTGGCGACCCGGCGGCGCGAGCTCGAGGACATCAGCTACGAGTTCAAGAAGCAGCGGTACGACGACCCGCGCTCGACCTTCCGCGAAGACAAGCTGGTGGGCGACCTGCTCAACGATTTTCTGCGCGGCGGTATTGCCGCGGCTACCTACTGGGATCTCTGGCGGCGCAGCCAGAACTGGAGTTCGGGCACCTCAGACTGGGGTGGCGGCTATGGCCTGCCGCGCAACGGGCGCAACCCGTGGCCGGATAGCGGCGGCGGGTTCAACTGGCCCGACAACAGCTTCGGCGGTGGCAGTTCGCGCGGCGGATCTTCCGGCGGCGGCTTCGGAGGCGGCTGGGGCGGCGGCAGTTCAGGCGGCGGCGGCTTTTCGAGACCGCGCACCGGCTCGGCGGGAACGCGCAAGACCGGCGGCTTCAAGACCGGGGGCGGTTTCTAGCAGGGCGCCAGCGCGGTCTGGTTCGAGAGCGCCAGGGCGTTGGCAAGGACTTCGTCCCTGATCAGGGTCGCGCCCTCGGCTGTGCCCGGCAGGCTGACCTTGACCGAGAATCTGGCCTTTTCGACATCGACCGGCCCCGTGCCGCAAAAGCGCGGCGCCACCGACAACCCGCCGGTGGCCGAGGCATTGCCCGTCGAGCGCGCCCACGCCTGGGCAGCGCGCAGCGCCTGCTTGTCGGCAGGTGCGAAACCCATGAAGTAATAGGCCCGCCCCGCCGCGGGCGGCGGCAACGCGGCAGCCAGATCGCCCGGATCGGCGAGCGCCAGCACTGCGTCGACGCGCCTTGCAGGCTGGCCGGGTACCGAAAAGCTGACGCTCATCGTGGTGGTCTCGGGGACCGGCTGCACCTCGGACGGCAGGTCGAGGATCAGCACCAACTCGGAAACATCCTGGCGCACCGGATCGACCGCCTCGAGCTTTTTCTGGGTTTCGGGAACGAGAGACGAACAGCCCGCGACCAGCAGGCCGCAGAGCAACGCCGCGAGCGGACGAATCGGAAAACCACGCATCCTCATGCCCCCAGTCTAGTGATGCGGGTGGCGAAAGTGCAGCGGGGTGCGCAAGAAAGCCGGGCAAATCGGGGGATGGTGCCGTTGGCATCGCGCCGGTGATGCGGCAGACTTCCACGCGGAGGGGGCCGAATGGATTTTCCGCGTGCACTTGCCGTCCTATTGCTGGCACTGGCCGTAAGCGTATCTCCGGTTCGCGCCTCCTGGGAGCGCGGCCTGGCCGAGTACGAAGCCGAGCAGTTCGAGGAGGCCTTGTCGCTCCTGTTGCCCCTGGCCGAGGCGGACGATGTCCGGGCCCAGGAGATCGTCGCCGACATGTACTTCTTCGGCCAGGGCACTGAGCCGAACAGCCTTGAAGGCCTCAGGTGGTCGAGGCGCGCCGCCGCGCTCGGCAGTGGGGAGGCGGAGAACGATCTCGGCGTCGCCTACGCCCTTGGCGATCAGGTCGAGCAGGACGACGCCGAAGCCCTTCGCTGGTTTCTCAAGGCCGCCGCGCACGGCAACGCCAAGGCGCAGATTTCGCTGGCCAAACGCTACCTTTATGGTCTGGAAGGCGTCAGCCGCGACGTTGCCCTTGGCCTGCGCTATCTCGAGGCCGCTGTGAGCAGTGATCATCCCCGCGCCCTGACGAGCCTCGCCCAACTGACCGAGCAGGGAGCATTCGGCCTGCGGGCCGACCGGCGCGAGGCTTTCCGCCTGCTGGAACGTGCCGCCGAGCAGCGCTTCGCGCCCGCGCAGATGAACCTGGGCTTCCATTATGCGATGGGGATCGGCGTGCGTCGCGACCCGACCAGGGCCATCACCTGGTTCATGATCGCGGCCAAAGGCGGCTGCATCCGTGCCGCCCAGATGGCCGAACCCTGGGTGGCCGGGCATACGGACAAGGCGGTCGAGACGGTCCGGCAACTGGTGGCGGAGTGGGAGGCGGCTCACCCGCCGCGTCAGCGCCGCAATGCCAACGACCTCGGCCCGGATTCGAGCTGCGCGCCGATCGCGCACCCAGGTGCTCTCAAGACATAGAAAAAGGGCCGGCGTCGCCGCCGGCCCTTGTCGAAGTCCTACCCGTTGCGATCAGGACGAACCGGTGCCATCCTGGCGCACGAAGGCGATGCGCAGCATGTTCGTGGCGCCGGGCGTGCCCAGCGGAATACCCGCCGTGATGGCGATGCGGTCGCCCGGCCGCGCCAGGCCTTCCTGGTAGGCGATGACGCAGGCGCGATCGACCATGTCCTCAAGGTTCACCGCATCCTCGGTTTCCACGCAGTGGATGCCCCAGACGATCGAAAGACGGCGCACGGTGCGGTAGTTCGGGGACAGCGCCAGGATCGGCTTGCTGGGACGCTCGCGCGCCGCGCGGATCGCGGTCGAACCCGAGGAGGTGTAGGTGACGATGGCGGCCAGGTCGAGAGTCTCGGCCACCTGGCGTGTCGCCGCCGAGATGGCGTCGGCAGCGGTCGCCTCGGGCTCGGTCATCTGCGCACGGATGATCGAGCGGTAGTTGACGTCGTTCTCGACGGCAACCGCCACCTTGTTCATGGTGGCGACGGCTTCCACCGGGTACTGGCCCGAGGCGCTCTCGGCCGACAGCATGATGGCGTCGGCGCCTTCGAAGACGGCGATGGAGACGTCCGAAACCTCGGCGCGGGTCGGAACCGGCGAGGTGATCATGGATTCGAGCATCTGGGTGGCGACCACCACCGGCTTGCCGTAGCGGCGCGCGATGCGGATCATGCGCTTCTGCAGGCCCGGCACCTGTTCGAGCGGCATTTCGACACCCAGGTCGCCGCGGGCGATCATGAAGGCGTCGCAGAGCTTGATGATCTCCTCGAGCCGTTCGACGGCTTGCGGCTTTTCGATCTTGGCCATGACGCCGGCGCGGCCCTGCACGATCTTACGGACATCGATGATGTCCTCGGGGCGCTGGACGAAGGAAAGCGCGATCCAGTCGGCGTCGTTCTCGAGCGCCTTGAGCAGGTCGGCATGGTCCTTTTCGGTGAGCGCACCAACGGAAAGCAGCGTGTCGGGAAGGCTGACGCCCTTCTTGTCCGAGAGCTTGCCGCTGTGGACGACCGTGGTTTCGATCGAGCCGCCGCCCACGCGCGTGGCGCGCAGTTCGATCTTGCCGTCATCGAGCAGCAGCCGGTCGCCGACGCTGACGGCCTCGAGAATTTCCGGATGCGGAAGGTGGACGCGATTGACGTTGCCCGGTTCGGGCGAGTTGTCGAGCGTGAAGGTGGCGCCGGCCGTGAGCATGACCGAGCCGCCGTCGAACTTGCCGACGCGCAGCTTGGGGCCCTGCAGGTCCACCAGGATCCCCAGGGGATGCTTGATGACCTTTTCGACGTTGCGGATGCGCGTCACCGTCTGCGCCAGCAGCTCGTGGCTGGCATGGCTCATATTGATGCGGAACACATCGGCGCCGGCCCTTGCCAGCTCCTCGATCGTTTTCTCGTCCTGGGAGGCCGGTCCCAGGGTCGCCACGATCTTTACGCGTCTCAAACGTCTCATGAATCAATCCGAACTTTGAGTAGTGGCCGGAGAATCCGGCGCGGGAGTGGTCTGGTCGTCGGGCGGCGGGGCGTCCGAGCCGTCAGGGGAGCCGCTTTCATCACCGAGCGGTGCGCCGCTCACGTCGTCGCCTTCCGGCACGGCATCGCGGTTTTCGGTGAGCTGCAAGGTCCAGTCCGAGCGGTTCTGCGTGTCGACTTCGAAAAACCCGGTGCGCTCATAGCCCCGCGCCAGGCAATCCTCAACACCGAAAATGGTGAAGCTTTCGTCGCGCGTGCACATATAGACCGAGCCGTCCCAGGCTCCGCCCCCGATATCGTCGGCGACATAGAGATAGTAGAAGCGCGAGTTGAGATCACCCTGGTAGACCACCGCGCATTGCTGCGGGGCGGCGACCCACCAGCCTTCCGACTGCCAGCCGCGCTCGGCCCGGTAACCCAATGCCACCGATACCTGATTGCCCGTCTCGTTGCAGACCCGCAGGTCCGCATAGGCGGGTTCAATCGATACAAACGGGCTGCACAGCAGCGCGCCGATCAGGGCAAAACCGAGACGGGTGTTAAGCAACAGATTGCCGAATGCCATGAAAAGAAGTCCTGTTTGTGCGCAAGCGCTCCAGCCAAGTCAACCGCTAATGACGGGATTTGACCGAATTGCGAAGGTCAAGCGCGCCCAGGAGTGGATTGCACCGGAAACCGCTTGAATGCGCGGCCTGCCTGCGGTTGAACGGGGCTCCAAAGAGTCTAAGGAATCGACAATGGCAGAAGACAGCGTCGCCCAGGATCAGCTCAGGGCATTCATCGAGCGGATCGAGCGCATGGAAGAGGAAAAGGCCGCCATCGCCGCCGATATCCGCGAGATCTACGCCGAGGCCAAGGGCAACGGCTTCGATACCAAGGTGCTGCGCCAGGTGGTCAAGATCCGCAAGCAGGACCACAACGAGCGCATGGAGCAGGAAGCGATCCTGGACCTTTACCTCTCCGCGCTGGGCATGCAGGCGGCTCCGCCCGAGGACATGTAGTCCTCGGTGCCGGCCGGTAAGGGCCGGCCATTAAGGGTCGGGCAGGCATGGCGCGCGTTTTCCTCGCCTCCATGCATTGCGCCTCCCCTCCGAATGAAGGTATTTTTCGCACTATTGTTACTTTAGGTATTTTCCGAACAACGGGTGCGGGGGCTGATCACATATCTGCGCGTGAGAGACTGGTGAGACGCCTCAGGCAGGCGTTTCTCGACTATGGCTATGAGCAGATTTCGATGAGCGCGCTGGCCGAGATTTGCGGCCTGACGCGGCGTGCCCTCTATCACCACTTCTCCAACAAGGAAGAAGCCTTCCGCTACGTGCTGCAGTTCGACGGCGAGGTGGCGATCCGCGACGGACTGGCCGCCGGCCGCGCCCGCATCGAAAGCGGCGCCTCGGCGGTCGAAGTCATTACCGAGATCATGGACATCCGCTACGGCGACAATCGCCGCCGCCTGGCTGCCTCGCCCCACGCGCTCGAGATCAACGACCAGGCGTTCCGGCGGGCACGCGATATCATGGTGCAGGCGGCCGTCGACTTTCAGGCTCAGCTCGCCGTCGTCATCACCGAGCTCCACGCCAAGGGCATGCTGTGCCTGCGCGCCAATGTGCGGGCCGAGACGCTGGCGCAGATGCTTTCGGACGGCGCGCGCGGCAGCAACCAGGCCCTGCCACCCATTCCCCTCGACCAGCTGCGCCAGCGCTACGCCACCATGACCGAGGCCATTCTCTATGGCTCGGCCAACCGAGCCGCCGACCAGGATCGGCAGGGCAAGGTTGGCGCCTCCCGGCTAACTGCCTGATTCTTCAGCAAAGCTCGCCAAAGTTCACATGTTGAGCGAGTCGTCTTGACTTTTTGGCGCGGACACCCACAGATTGAAACCGGTTTCACAGTGGCGCGGCAGGAGGACACTTGCGGCTCGACCTCTCAATCCTGGTGCCTCACCTCGGCTTCCTGGCCGAGGGCGCACTGCTGACGGCGCAGGCCTGCGGGCTGGCGCTGATCGGCAGCCTCATCATGGGGGCGCTGGTCGCCATCGCGCGGACATCGTCCTCCCGGGCGATCCGGGGCGTCGCTTTCGCCTATGTCGACCTCTTCCGCAACGTCCCCTTCATCGTCCAGCTGTTCTTCTTCTACTACGGCCTGCCTGAGCTCGGGATCTATATCGACGCCTTCACCACGGGCGTGATCTCGCTCTCGATCGCCGGCGGCGCCTTCGCCTCGGACGTGATCCGCTCGGGTATCCTGGCGATCGACCCGGGCATCATCGAAGCGGCGGAGGTGAGCGGCCTCTCGCGTCGCAAGACCTTCACCAGGATCGTGCTGCCCATCGCGCTGCGCACCTCGGTGCGCCCGCTGGGCTCGGTGTTCATCAACCTGATCCTCACCTCCTCGATCCTCTCCACCATCACGCTCAACGAGCTAACGGGAACGGCCAAGATCGTGGCCTCCGACACGTTCAAGCCGTTCGAGGTCTATGTGGTGCTGCTGGTTGTCTACGCGGCGCTCACCTACCTGGTCTCGATCCTCATCGGGCTCCTCCACAAGCGGCTCAACCGCGATCTCGTCGAGGGAGCGGTCGCCTGATGCGCTACACCGATTTCACCCCGTTCGACCTGGTATTGCTGGCGCAGGGCCTCGGCGTCACCATCGGGCTCTTCCTCGCCACCACCGTCATCGGCCTCTTCATCGGCACGGCGCTGGCGGTGATCCGCTTCTACCGCGTGCCGGTATTGACGCAGGTCGTGACCTTCATCACCGAGCTCCTCAAGAACTCGCCGGTGCTGGTGCAGCTCTTTCTCGTCTTCTTCGGCCTGCCGGCCTTCCTGCGGATCAACGTGACGCCGGTGGAAGCTGCCGTCATCACCATGTCTGGCAATACCGCGGCTTTCATCTACGTCATTGCAGTCTCGGCCATCGAATCCATCGGTCGCGACCAGATCGAGGCGGCGCGCGTTTTCGGCCTCACCCGCTGGCAGGTGCTGCGCCACATTATCGCCCCACAGGCTACCGCCTTTGCCATCGGGCCGCTGACGGGCCTCCTGGTCAACCAGTTGCAGGTCACTTCGCTCATCTCGGTGATCGGCGTCATGGACCTCACCAAGATCGGCAATACCCTCAACCTGCGTACCCTGCAGCCCTTTATCGTCTGGGCCGTGGTCGGGGTGCTCTACTACCTCTGCGCCAAGCTGATCGCCTGGCTGGGCTCGCGTCTGGAAACGCGGCTGCGCGCCCACACCGCCTGGAAGGGCCTCTGAAATGATCAAAGCCGAAAACGTCAAGAAGGTCTTCGGGCCGGTCACCGTCCTCGAGGACGTCAACCTCACCGTCAATCCGGGCGAAGTGGTTTCCATCCTCGGCTCGTCCGGTTCGGGCAAGTCCACGCTCATCCGCTGCATCAACGGGCTCGAGCGGCTCGATGGCGGCAAGATTACCGTCGACGATTTCGACGTCTCCAAGCCCAGGGAACTGGCCGAAGCGCGCAAGCGCTCGGGCACCGTGTTCCAGCTCTTCAACCTCTATCCGCATATGACGGCGGTCGAGAACGTGACGCTCGCCCCCATCGAAGTGCTCAAGCGCCCCAAGGCCGAAGCCGAGAAGGAAGCGCGTGCGCTGCTCGCCTCGGTCGGCCTTTCCGAGCGCGCCGACGCCTATCCGGCCCAGCTCTCGGGCGGCCAGCGCCAGCGCGTCGGCATCTGCCGGGCCCTGGCGATGAAGCCGCGCTACCTGCTGCTGGACGAAGTGACCAGCGCCCTCGATCCCGAAATGACCGCCGAAGTCCTCAATATCCTCGCCAAGCTGGCCGAGGAGGGGACGACGATGGTGTTCGTGACCCACGAAATCGAATTCGCCCGCCAGATCTCCGATCGCGTCGTGTTCCTCGAAAAGGGCAGGCTCGTGGTCGACCTGCCGACCGAGCAGTTCTTCGCCGAAGATGGCGGCATGGCCAATCCGCGCGTCGCCCAGTTCCTCTCCAAGATGCGCAAAGACTGAGTAATCTTCATGCTGCTTCTCGCAAATTCAGAAGCCTATCCGGGCTTTGAAACCTCCATCGACCTTCTCAGAAAGGGCGAGCATGGCCTGGAGGCCATGGTCGCGGGCATCGCCCATGTCGAGCGCGACGTGCGCGTGCGCTCGGTCGGCTTCGGCGGCTGGCCCAACATGGTGGGCAAGATGGAATTCGATGCCGGCGTCATGGATGGCACCACCCGTGAAGTCGGCTCGGTTGGCGCCGTCCCCGACACGTTGCCTGTCGCCGCCCTTGCGCGCCAGGTGATGAAGCGTCTGCCCCATGTGATGCTGACCGGGGACGGCGCGCGCCGCTTTGCCAGTGAAACCGGTTTCGCAGTCGACGAGACCCTCTACGAGGACTCCAAGCGCGTCTGGTGGGAGCGTCTCGAAAAGGAGCTGTCGCCCGAAGACCTGGCCAAGTTCCCCAACATTCCGCTGGCGCCGCTGAGCACGACCATCACCGATCCCGAGCGCGTGCGCGACACCACCGTGTTCCTGTGCTCGGACGCCAGCAAAGGCATTCACGCCGCCACCTCTACTTCCGGCTGGGCCTGGAAGTATCCTGGCCGGCTGGGCGACAGCCCCATTCCGGGCGCCGGCTTTTATGCCGATAGCCGCTATGGCGCGGCCGCCTGCACCCATACCGGCGAGATGACCATGCGCTGCTCGACCGCGCGCACCGTCGTTCTGGCCATGAAACTCGGCCACTCCCTCTCCGACGCGATCAAGCTCGCCGTCGAGGAATTGGCCGAACTCACCGAAGGGTTCCTGGCGGGCGTGGTGATCCACGCCATCGACGCCAAGGGGAACCACGAGGTCGTCAATTTCCGGTGCCCGGGCGAGATCGCCTACTGGGTCTGGGATGAATCGATGTCCGCCCCGGAAAAGCGGGCAGCGAAAACCGCTTGATCAAGAGAGGAACCCCATCATGAAGCGCATTCTGACTACCCTTGCCGCGCTGGCGCTCGTCGCCTCGACGGCCCTGCCGGCCGCCGCCGGCATGATCGACGACATCCGTTCGCGCGGCGTCGTGCGCATCGGCGTGTCGCTGGGCGGCGAGCCGATCGGCTTCCGCGACCAGCAGAACAACCCGGTGGGCTACGACGTCGACGTCGCCACCATGCTCGCCGAGAAGCTCGGCGTGCCGGTCGAATTCACCGACGTCTCGGGCGACGCCCGCGTTTCGATGCTGGTCTCGGGCCAGCTCGACATCGTGGTCGCCAATACCTCGGCTACCCTCGAGCGCGCCAAGTCGGTCAACTTCTCGATCCCCTACAACCGTGCGGGCCTGCGCATCATCGTCCAGAAGGATGCCGGCATCACCAAGCTCGAAGACCTGGCCGGCAAGAAGGTCGTGGTCGGCCGCGGCACGACCGGCGAAGCCTTCCTCAAGAAGGCCGTCCCGACTGCCGAGCTCGTCTACACCGACAACTTCTCGCCCGATGGCGTGCTGCTGCTCCAGCAGAAGCGCGTTGACGCCGGCATCGAGGATTCTTCGCTCCTCGACTATCTCGCTACCAAGAACGACACGCTGGTGACCCTGCCGGGCCTCTATTCGAACGACCCGATCGGCATCGCCGTCGCCAAGGGCGATCCGGAATTCGTGCGTTGGATCGACATGTTCGTTTCCGACTACATCCAGTCGGGCGCCTACGAGGCCAACTACAAGAAGTGGTGGGGCGAAAGCGCCAACCCGCCGGCTCTGAACCCGCTGTGGTAAGCTGAAGAGAGAAACGCCGCGGACCAGTCCGCGGCGTTTTCGTATCCTGGGCTCTTTCTGAGGAATGCCCAACCAAGGACCTTCGTCCGGGAGTGTCCAGCGGCGGGGGCCAGCCCGGCGCCGACAAGCACCTACGCCGTCAGGCGCGGGACGAAGCGGGTTGGCACGCGGATCGGGTCCTGGCCGGGCTTGAAGGCCGCCGGCTCGATGAGGAACTGCACGATATGTTCGACATAGGCGGCTTTGTCGTAGCCGATCGAGGCGATCGGATAGGCGTCGAAATCGGTGAGCGAGAGGTTGTCGAAGCCATAGAGCCGGAATTTCCGCGGGCGGTTATGCGGGAAGTCGGCGCGGCAGACATCGAGAATGCCCATGGCCATGGCGTCCGAGGTGCAGAACACCGCGTCCGGGCTGTCCCAGCCGGTCAGCGTGGCGGCCGCCTCATGCCCGCTTTCGTAGGAATAATCGCCCTGGACGACGCGCACGAGCTCGATCCCGTGCTGAGCGAAGGCCTTGCGGTAATGCTCGACGCGCGCCTGCTCGACGAGCGAGGAGGAGCGCCCGGTGACCAGGCCGGCGGATTTGACGCCCTTGCCCGCGGCATCGGCCACCGCCTGGTTGATACCCACCGCCTCATCAGGGATGACCGCGGGCGAGAGCCCGTCGTGCCTGCCGTTGAGCATGACCACCAGGTCCGAGCGGAAAAGCCTGCGCACCGTTGCCGCGTCGGCAAAATCGGAGAAGACCAGGGCGGCATCGACGTGATAGGCCACGCCCTGGCGCAGGAATTCCTCGACCCTTTCGACCGAGCCGACGCGGATCAGGATCACCTGCTTGCCGATCGACTGGATGCGGTCGAGAAGGAGGTCGAAAAGGTCGAGGTCGGAAAGATCGTGGATGTGATTGACGACGACGGCCACCAGATTGACCGTCTTGGTGGTCAGGCTTTGCGCCAGCAGGTTGGGCTTGAATCCAAGGCGCTCGGCGGCCTCGAGCACGCGCTCGCGCTTGTCGGCCGAAACCGGGCGTTTTTCACTCGAAAGGGCGCGCGAGGCGACGGCGCGCGACACCCCCGCAAGCTTGGCCACGTCCCCGATGGTGGGGGCGCCGTGTTTGGGTTCAGCCATGGCCTATATCGTTCCCATCTTGCCAAGTCGCATCGAATCGCGGGGCTAGTGGCAAATCCTAGCGCGCCGTTCATTTGAAAGCTGTTAAACCCAATGACGACCATCGTTTGTTTTGATATCGGCGGCTCGGCCATCAAGGGCGCGCTGGCGACATCGCCCGAAGCCATCCGACCGCTGGGACGCGTGCCGACCCCCCTCGATGACTTCAACGCCTTTGCCGAGGCCCTGCGCGGCGTGGCCGACGCGGCCGATGCGGCAGCACCGATCTCCATCTCCATAACCGGGGTCGTCGACCCGCGCACCGGGCGCATCAAGTGCGCCAATATCCCGTGCATCGATGGCCGTACCCTGGCCAAGGATCTCGCCGCCATCATGGATCGTCCGGTCCATGTTGCCAACGATGCTGATTGCTTCGCACTGGCCGAGGCCATGGCGGGCGCCGGAAAGGGCGAGAGCATCGTCTTCGGGGCCATCCTGGGAACCGGCGTCGGCGGCGGGCTCGTCGTCGATGGCCGGCTGGTCAACGGCGCCGGTGGTTTCGCCGGGGAGTGGGGCCACGCGCCGGTGGCCGCCACCCACGCCGGCACGCCGCCGGTCGCCATTCCCTCCTATCTGTGCGGCTGCGGACAGATCGGCTGCGTCGATACGGTCGGGGGCGCCCGCGGCATGGAGCGGCTGCACCTTCATCTTCACGGCGAAAGCCTGCCGAGTACGGCCATCGTCGCGGCCTGGGAAGCGGGCGACGCCGCGGCGGTCCGCACCATCGATTGCTTCCTCGATCTCGTGGCCGGACCGCTGGCGCTGGTGGTCAATGTCGTGGGGGCCGACATCGTGCCGGTGGGCGGCGGTCTCTCGGGCTCGCCTCGCCTCATCGCCGAACTCGACGCGGCGGTCCGCCGGCGCATCCTGCGCCAGACCGACGCCCCACTCGTCGTGCCCGGTCTTTGCACGGTCGAGCCCGGCCTCATCGGCGCGGCCATCCTGGCGGGAGCAGCGGCATGACCCTTCTCGAAGTCTGCGTCGCCGATCCACAAAGCCTCATCGCAGCCGTTGCCGGGGGCGGACAGCGCATCGAGCTCTGCTCGGCGCTCGAACTGGGTGGCGTCACGCCCTCGCCCGGCCTCATGCGGCTGGCCGCCGAGGCGCCGATTCCGGTCTATGCCATCGTGCGGCCGCGCAGCGGCGATTTCGTCTATGACGCAGCCGACCTCGACTGCATGTATCGCGAGATCGACACCATCCGCGAATTCGGGCTCGCAGGCGTCGTGCTCGGGGCCTCGCTCGGCGACGGCCGGCTCGATGCGGCAATGCTCGACAAGCTGGTGCGCCACGCCAAGGGGCTGGGCACCACGCTCCACCGCGCCTTCGATCTGGTTCCCGACATCGCCGAGGCCGTCGAGCTTGCCGTTTCCCTCAAGTTCGAGCGCATCCTGACTTCGGGGGGCGCGCCGACGGCGCCGGAGGGGACCGAGGGGCTGGCGGCAGCGATCGAAGCGGCCAAAGGGCGGATCGGCATCATGGCCGGCTCGGGCCTGCGCGCCGACAATGTGCGCGCGCTCCTCGACCGACTCCCGCTCGAGGAGGTGCATTCCTCCTGCGCGGTGGCGGTGTCCTCGCGCGGGGAAGCGGCCATGCGGCTGGGCTTTGCCGCCCCGACCCGCAAGCAAACCAGCGCCGAAGCGGTGCGGGCTTTCAGGGCCGCGATCGCGGCTCCGGCCCTATAGCGCCTTGACCATCAGCACGGTGGTGAGGCCGCTTTTCCATTCCTCATCGGGATATTGCGCCGCCTCGGCATAGCCGTGGGCGGCGTAAAAGTCGCGCGCCGGCCTGTTGAAGGTGTCGGTCTCAAGCTGGGCGAACCTGACGCCCCCGGCCCGCATGGCGGATTCCGCATGCCCGAGAAGCGCGCTGCCGATACCACGCCGCGCCTCATGGGGGTCGACATGGAGCGCCCCGATGAAATCGCCCTGCCAGTGCACCATGCCGACGACCTGGCCAGCGCTCTCGGCGACAGTGAATTGCTGCCAGCAGCCATCCACATAGTCGGCGACGCGCGTGCTGGCGCGGAAGGCGGCCTTCGCCTCTTGCGTCAGTTGGGGTTCCCAGGTCGAGTGAAAGGTGGCCTCGAGGAGGCGCAGCAGCGCCTCGCGGTCCTCCGCGCGCGCCGGACGCAGCGCGACCGGGCCGGTCAAGGCAGGGTCTTGTCGGCCAGTGCCGTCTTGAGGAGGGTTTCGTCGGCGCCCAGCGCCTCGAGCGCTGCCGTGACGATGCCGGCACGGTCGAGACCGGCAGCGGCGTACATGGCGTCCTGGCTGGCCTGCTCGGTGAAGACATCCGGGATCATCAGGGGCCGGAACTTCACCTTGCCGTCGAGAAGGCCGTTGCGGGCGAGGAAAGTCGCCACATGGCTGCCGAAGCCGCCGATGGAGCCCTCCTCGATGGTGAGCACGACCTGGTGCTCGCGCGCGATCCGGGCGATCAGCTCCTCGTCGAGGGGCTTGAGGAAGCGTGCGTCGACCACCGTAGGGGCAAGGCCCAGGGCGGCGAGCTTGTCGGCGGCGGCGAGCACTTCGCCAAAACGCGTGCCGTAGGAGATGAGGGCGATCGGGCCGCCCTGGCGCACCAGCCGGCCCTTGCCGATGGGCAGGATCTCGCCGCGCGCCGGCATGTCGACGCCCAGGCCGTCGCCACGCGGATAGCGGAACGCGATGGGGCCCTCGTCATAGGCAGCGGCGGTCGCCACCATGTGGCGCAGCTCGGCTTCGTCGGCCGCCGCCATCTGCACGATGCCGGGAACGGCCCCGAGATAGGCGGCATCGTAATTGCCGGCATGGGTGGGACCATCGGCACCGACATAGCCGGCACGGTCGATGGCGAAGCGGACCGGCAGGTGCTGGATGGCCACGTCGTGGACGACCTGGTCATAGGCGCGCTGCAGGAAAGTCGAATAGATGGCCACGAACGGCTTGAGGCCCTCGGCCGCCATGCCGGCGGCGAAGGTCACCGCGTGCTGCTCGGCGATGCCGACATCGAAGGTGCGGCTCGCGAAGAGCTCGCCGAACTTGTCGAGCCCGGTGCCCGAGGGCATGGCCGCAGTCACCGCCACGATGCGTTCGTCGCGCTCGGCCTCCTGGATGAGGGTCGAGGCGAAGACGCTGGTATAGGACGGGGCGTTGGAAGGCGCCTTGGCCTGGGCGCCGGTGATGACGTTGAACTTGGAGACGCCGTGATACTTGTCGGCTGAATCCTCGGCCGGGGCATAGCCCTTGCCCTTCTTGGTCACGACGTGGACGAGGATCGGGCCGTCCTGAGCGTCCCGGACATTTTCGAGCACCGGCAGCAGGTGATCGAGATTGTGGCCGTCGATGGGGCCGACATAATAGAAGCCGAGCTCTTCAAAGAGCGTGCCGCCCGTCCACCAGGAACGCGCGAATTCCTCGGTGCGCCGCGCCGGCTCGTGGAAGAACTGCGGCAGCGCCTCGACGATCTGCTTGGCGGTCTTGCGCACGCCGCGATAGACGGGGCCGGAAACCAGCCGCGCCAGATAAGCGCTCATGGCCCCGGTCGGGGGCGCGATCGACATGTCGTTGTCATTGAGGATGACGATGAGGCGCGCGTCCATGGCGCCGGCATTGTTCATCGCCTCATAGGCCATGCCCGCCGACATGGCGCCGTCGCCGATCACCGCCACGACATTGCGCTTCTTGCCCTCGAGCTGGGAAGCGACCGCCATGCCCAGGCCCGCCGATATCGAGGTCGAGGAATGGCCGGCTCCGAAAGGATCGAAGGCGCTTTCGGCGCGTCGGGTGAAACCGGAAAGACCATCTTTCTGGCGCAGGGTGCGGATGCGGTCGCGCCGGCCGGTCAGGATCTTATGGGGATAGGCCTGATGGCCCACGTCCCAGATCAGCCGGTCATGGGGCGTATCGAAGACGGCGTGGAGGGCCACGGTCAGCTCGACGACACCCAGGCCCGCGCCCAGATGGCCGCCGGTCACCGAGACGGCGTCGATCATCTCGGCCCGCAGTTCATCGGCGACCTGGCGCAGTTGTTCACGCGGCAGGCCCTTGAGCTGGGACGGGTCGTTGATGGTGTCGAGAACTGGAGTAAGCGGCTTGTCGGTCAAATGCCGATCCTTTTCGCCGGCCCTAATGGTGTCGCTAGTGCTTTAGAGAGACACAATAGGCATTGCAACCCGACACTTCAACGGGAGGCGACGAGAAGCGGCCGGCCGGTCACAAAACGGCTCGATTCGAGCGTTTGGCCACCTTCGGTGACGAATCCGAGGCGCGCCACATAGGGCCCGAGCTCGGTTGCCGGGTCGAGATCGCCCTCATCGGGCTCCCAGAGCACGCCGTAGGTGGCGCTGGAAAGCGCCTGGGGCTGGGTGAAGATTTCGGCGACGTGGTCGAAGTCGGGCGCCACCAGTTCGACACTGCGCGTGGCGACCCCGGCGATGGGCTGGCTGGCCGCGAGCTGAGCCGCGGCCTTGGCCGCCGGAGCGCTGGTGCCGGCCTTGCCGACCGCGTTCCAGGTGGTATCGAAAAGGCCGGAAAGCCCACCCTTCGGGACCGCGCCGCCGCCGAGGGATGCGGTGCGGATATTGCTCGGATCGATGACCGGCTTGGGCGGCAGGCTGGCAGTGGTATCGCGCGAGATGATCATCTCGAGAGCGCGCTGCGCTTCCGGATCCTGCTGGGGCTGGGGCGCATAGGCGGTGACCAGCTCGGCCGGCGGATTGGTCATGAGCACGCGCGCCGCAGGCACCGGGGCTTCGAGCGAAGCGAGCGCCACCACGGCGGTTTCCGCACTCGCCTTGCTGTTGGTGGCGACCATGAGCCGCTCGGACTTCTGCATGGGGATGGGCGCGACCTCTCCGCTGCCGGACAGTTCGGCCTGGGTCAGCGGCGCGCTGGCATTGTTGCCGAAGGGCAGAGCTGGTGCCGCCGTTTCAAGGCTCGCGGTCTGGACGACGGCAGCCTGGCCGGGGCGCTCGGCGGCGGGCAGCGGCACGGGCGCGGTGACTTCCACGGTCTGCACCGCGCGCTGTGCCGGACCGTTATCGGCCACCTGCACGACGGGCGACTGCTTCTTGCCGAAAAGCGAATCGAAGATATTGCCGCCGCCACCGACGGAATCGCCGACCCCGCAGGGCACGGAATGGCACTTCTGCCATTCGGCCATGGCATATTGGCGGCCGGTCGAGGAGAGCGGCTTGCCGTCGGCCGGCAGGTGCAGCGTCTTGCCGTCGGGGAAGACGCGCTTGAGCTGGGCGGTGGTCATGCGCGGCCAGGCGCGCACGCTCCCGGTATCCAGGTGCACGAACGGGCTGCCCGAGGTCGGGTAGTAGCCGACCCCGCCGACCTGGAAGCGCATGGCGGTGGCACGCAGGGTCGCCAGGTCGATGCCCGGGATGAAGAAGTCCATCGCCTTGCCCTTGATATGCTGGGAATTCTCGGCCACCCCCGAGGAGGAGGCGCGCAGCATGGCGTTGGTCTTGGGCGAGCGGTAGGAGGAAACGATGTTGATCGGCTGGGTTGCCCCGACCGACTGGTAGACCTGCCAGACCAGATCGAAGAGCGCCGGATCCATGGTGGTCGGCTCGTTCGTCCGCCAGTCGCGCAGGAAGTAGTTGAGCTTGCGCAGGCCATCCTGGTCGTAGCGGCCGTTGCGCTTGAAGGTGATCTGGGCCGTCTCGCCGGTATGGGTGTGATGCAGATAGAGCGTCCGGTCACCCGAGGCCGCAAGGGCGGGTGTGGTCACGGGCGGAACGATGACCGTCAGTGCCATCAGCACTGCCGCCAAAACACGCCCAAGCCGCTGCCGAAACCGTGGTGCTGAAGACACGCCCTACTACGCCTATTCCCCAAGTCGCAATGTCAGGAGCTTAGCAGCTAGTCGCAACGAGTTTGTTAACGCTAACGCCCCGTAACCGCCGCCCCGGCGGCCCTCACCCAATATTGATAGCCCAAAACCGGGCCGAACCAAGGCGCAAAGTTTAAGCGGGGGTTAATCGATTGGCGGGTCCACCCGCCCGGAAACGTCGACCAATCGGTAAAATTTGAATCAATCCAGGCCACTTTTTTGCCGAGCCCGCCGCACCGGCCTCGCGCCATAGCTCCTCCTTATGGTTCGTCAAAGGAAGTAATTTCGGGTGCAACGACCCCATCGGCTAGCCTCCGGATCGACGCCGCTCGCGGGCGGCCAACGGAGGAGTCTCGTGAAAAAATCATACCCCATGATGGCCGCCGCCCTGGCCGGCCTGATCCTCATGCCGGCTCCGTCGGCTTTCGCAGCGCCGCAAACCCTCGAGGTGGTGGCACCCGTAAAGGCGTGCGGCGACCTCCTTTCGCTCGACCTCACGCAGGTTGCCGGCGCCGGCAGCGCGGTGGCGACCGCGGCGGAAACCACGTCCGACGGCATTGCGGTCTGCAACGTCGAGGGCACGCTTGCGCCTGCGATCGCCTTCCAGGTGATCCTGCCGCTCCGGACCTGGACGCAGCGCTATCTGCAGGTCGGCTGCGGAGGCCTTTGCGGCTCGATCACGCTGCGCTCGGGCGCCTCGGCCGGCTGTCCTGTCCTCAACGACGGCGGCTTCGTGATGGCGGCCACCGACATGGGCCACGAGGGCAACGACCCGCAATGGGCGCTCGACCCGATCAAGCGGGCCGACTTTGCCTATCGGGCCCAGCACCTGACGGCGCAGGCGGCCAAGGCCCTCATCGCCGAATTCTACGGGCAGGCGGAAAAGTACGCCTATTTCAACGGCTGCTCGGATGGCGGCCGCGAGGCCTTGATGGAGGCGCAGCGCTATCCGGACGATTTCGACGGCATCATCGCCGGCGCGCCTGCCGCCCTCTTCCAGGTGCAGAACACCCTCTATCATGGCTGGCAGGCGCGCTCGAACACCGCAGCCGATGGTTCGGTGATCCTCACATCGGGCCGCCTGCCGCTGCTCTACGCGGCGGTGATGGCGGCATGCGACGGCACCGACGGGCTGGAGGACGGGCTCATTTCCCAGCCTGCCGCCTGCGCCTTCGATCCGGCCAGCATCCAGTGTCCTGCCGGCGCCAGCGACACTTCGGCCTGCCTGACGGCAGCGGAGGTCGACACGGTGCGCAAGCTCTATGCAGGACCGCAGGACCAGGCGAGCGGCGCCTATCTCACCGCCGGCCAACCGCTCCCGGGCTCCGAGCTCGAGTGGCAGGGCGTGTTCGTCGCCGACAATGCCGATCAGCCGCTATTCTCCAGGATCATCACCGACCCGGTGCTGAAATTCATCGCCTATGACAAGGCGAACCCGGAATTCGGCGTCGACGACCTGCAGTTCACCGCGGCGAGCCTGGATGCGGCGCGTGCCCGCCATCCGCTGTTCGACGCGACCAATCCCGACCTTTCCGCCTTTGCCGCAGGCGGCGGCAAGCTGATCCTCTGGCATGGTCTCTCCGACCAGCACATCGCCCCGGCCAACACGGTGAGCTACCACAAGGCCCTGATCGGCCAGTTGGGCGAAAAAGCCGTAGAGGGGTTCGAACGGCTCTACCTGCTGCCGGGCGTGGGCCATTGCGGCGGCGGGCGTGGCCCTGCCAATGTCGACATGCTGTCGGCCGTGCTCGACTGGGTCGAGAGCGGCGCGGCGCCGGACGGGTTGATGACGGCGACGACCGCCAAAACCTCTTCGTTCGGGCAGCCCGACCACCCGGCAGCCCAAGCCAGGCAGGGCGGGCCGGAACGCATGGCCATCGGCCCCCAGCCGCTGCCGGACATGACGCGCCCGGTCTACCCCTACCCCTATGTCGCCGCGTTCAGCGGCAGCGGGGAATGGACGGACGGCGCGAACTGGAAGAAAGGCGCGGCCTCCGAAATCGTCGCCACCCGCGCCTGGCCCGGCGAAAACCTCTTCACGCCCTACGAGCCCATGGTCGTCAACCAGTAGACCAACCCCAAAGAAAAGCCCCTGCACGCGAATGCGGGGGCTTGCTCCGGAAGAGGATGCGACCGGTCTCTCGCTAGCCTTCGAGTGCCCCTCGAATTGGCTCGATACCGCGAACTGTGAAACGCGCGGCCCGGATACCGGGTAGGCCGTTCCGTCAGCTCCCCAGCAGCTCGATCAGCTTCTTGTTGTGCCCGTACACGTCGCCATACGACCGAATGGTGCCATCCTCGTCGACGCGGAGCGTGAAGTAGGCGAGGTGCACCGGGACGTGGGTTTCGAGGTTCACCCAGCGCTCGGAGGGGCCGTACATCGATTCGAGCTTGGCGGCGTCGAGATGGCTCGGTTCGTGGGCGAGCAGGGCGTCGGCGAAGTCCATCGGGTTCTGCACGCGTACGCAGCCGTGGCTATAGGCGCGGAACGAGCGGCCGAAGAGGGACTTGGAGGGGGTGTCGTGGAGGTAGACGTCGTGTGAGTTGGGGAACAGGAACTTGACGTTCCCCAGCGCGTTGCCGGCGCCCGGGCGCTGGCGGACCCGGAAATTGCTGATGGAGGTCGTCGACCAGTCCACGGCGGCGGCGTTGACTACCTTGCCGCCGTAGAGCAGCTCCATGTTCTGCCCGTCCAGATACCCGGGATTGCGCATCAGCGCCGGCCGGATTTCGTTGCTGGCGATGGAAGGCGGTACGTTCCAGTAGGGATTGACCACGATGTGGCGGATATTGTCCGAGAAGATCGGGGTCTGCGTCGTCGCCTTGCCGACAACGACGCGCGTCGTATAGGTCACCTCGTCGCCCTGCATCACGGCCAGGCGGAACTCGGGGATGTTGACGAAGACATTGAACTTGCCCAGGTCCTCGGGCATCCAGCGCCAACGCTCCATGTTGGCGATGATGTCTTCCTTGCTGGTGGCCGATCCGCCGTTGAGGGCCGCGATCGTCGCCGGGCCGGCAATGCCGTCGGCCAGCAGGCCCAGGCTGTCCTGGAAATTGGTGACGGCTTCGGCCACGGCCTTGTCGTAGATGGCCGGGTTGCCGTCCTCGGCCGCCGGCACTTCGAGGCGCTGCCGCAGCAACGGTACGCGTTCGTCGACCATGCCTACGCGCAGCGTGGCGCCATCGGGGATCTTGACCTGTTCCTGCGCCGCGCCGCCGTCATAGAACTTGGCCAGGGCCGCCTTGAGGGCGACGAATTCGCGGTGCTTGGGGTCGAGTTCGGCCAGGATCTTGGCCGGATCGTCGCTCGCCGCCAGGCGCGGCAGCAGGTCGGGCTGGTCGAGCAGGCGCGGCTTGATGTCGATATTGGCCGAGACCTGGCGCGGGTCGACCCGACCGCCGTAAAGGTTCTGGGCGTAGCGCATGACAGCGCCGGAAAATTCCGTCTCGAGCGCCGCCAGCTTGGCCGGGTCGCCCTGGGCGCTGGTCACGTCGAGCGCATCGGTCAGGTAGTCGGAGGGCCGCAGTCCCTCGTATTCGGCCTGCCTGAAGATGGCGATGAGTTTGTCGGCAACCGGCGAGAACGCCACCTTGCCGCTGGCATCCTGGCTGAGCCAGAGCGGCTCGAAAGCCCGTTCCCCGTAGAAGAAATAGAGCTTTTGCGCCTGGTTGTAGGCGGCATCGTCCCGAGCGCCGTAATAGGCCGAGGACAGGCCCGCCTTGATGGTCCGGGCGAGGTCGGTCTGTGGCGGAGCGATGACGACGCGCACGGCCTCGGTGCCGTCCACCGTCACGGTTTCCTGCCCGAGGGCAGGGGAAGCCAGCGCCAGCGCGAGCAGGGCACACGCCATCATGCTTCTCATGGGGAACCGTTCGGCAATCATCTCTCTGGCAACCCTTTCGGCGGCGGTGCGCGGTGGAGGAGAATCGCGCTTCACGCCCCATCAATATTGGCAGTCATTACTCCGGAAACCTTAACAGTCGCAATTCCTCCACACTTTGTGATCGGGACATGTGACTGCCCTGCAACGCCCTGTCGCCGGGCATTTCACGGCGATCGCGCGTCTCGGGGCCGGCAGAAGGCCGGGCGCGCGATTAACCATCTGAAACTGAACGAGAGTTGCTGGCGCACAAGCAAAGGGGCGCCAGTGGCGCCCCGCTCGAACCCTTAGGCGTCTTCGAAGACGCTGGCGCCGCGGTCGGCGGCTCCGACCAGATGGCGGAAGCCGGCGAAGAGCTCGCGGCCCATGCCGAAATGCTCGGGCCGAAGGTCTTCGGTTGCCGGAGTGCGGCTGAGGAGTTCAGCCTCGTCGCCCAGGAATTGCAGCGTCCCTGCCTCGGCGTCCAGCCGCACCAGGTCCCCGTCGCGCAGCTTGCTGATCGGGCCGCCGTCGACCGCTTCCGGGGTCATGTGGATGGCCGCCGGCACCTTGCCCGAGGCCCCCGACATGCGCCCGTCCGTGACCAGGGCGACCTTGAGGCCACGGTCCTGGAGGATGCCCAGCGTCGGGGTCAGCTTGTGCAGTTCGGGCATGCCGATGGCCTTGGGACCCGAGAACCGGATGACGGCGATGAAGTCGGAGGTCAGCTCGCCCGCCTTGAACGCATCCTGCAGGCCCTGCTGGGAATGGAAGACGCGGACCGGCGCCTCGACGAACCTGTGCTCGGGCTTGACCGCCGAGATCTTGATGACCGAGCGCCCGAGGTTGCCCTTGAGGAGTTTGAGGCCGCCGGTCCTGGAAAAGGCTGCCGATGCCGGCGCCAGGATCTTTTCGTTCCCCGACTTGGCGGGAGCGGGTTCGAAGCTGAGCTTGTCGTCCACGAGCTTGGCTTCGACCGAATAGCCCGAAAGCCCCGTGCCCCAGACGGTCTTGACGTCTTCGTGCAGGAACCCACCGTCCAGCAGTTCACGAATGAGGAAGCCCATGCCGCCTGCGGCGTGGAAATGGTTCACGTCGGCAAGGCCGTTGGGATAGACGCGCGCCAGCAGAGGCACGGCGTCGGAAAGGTCGGACATGTCATCCCAGGTCACCTTGAGCCCGGCCGCGTTGGCGATGGCGATCAGGTGCATGGTATGGTTGGTCGACCCGCCAGTGGCGTGCAGGCCCACCATGCCGTTGACGATCGCCTTCTCGTTGATGATGTGGCCGATGGGCGTGTAGTCATTGCCCTGGGCCGTCAGCGAAAGGGCGCGCTTGGCCGCTTCCCGGGTCAGGGCCTCGCGCAGCGGCGTGCCCGGATTGACGAAGCTCGAGCCGGGCAGGTGCAGGCCCATGATCTCCATGAGCATCTGGTTCGAATTGGCGGTGCCGTAGAAGGTGCAGGTGCCCGGCCCGTGGTAGGACTTGGCCTCCGCTTCCAGCAGTTCGGCGCGGCCGACCTTGCCTTCCATGTAGAGCTGGCGGACGCGGCTCTTCTCATCATTCGGAAGACCCGAGGTCATGGGGCCAGCCGGCACGAAGACCGCCGGCAGGTGGCCGAAGGTCAGGGCGCCGATCATCAGCCCCGGCACGATCTTGTCGCAGATCCCGAGGAAGACGGCGGCATCGAACATGTTGTGGCTCAGCGACACGGCCGTCGCCATGGCGATGACGTCGCGCGAGAAGAGCGACAGATCCATGCCCGGCTGGCCCTGGGTGACACCGTCGCACATGGCGGGCACCCCGCCCGCGACCTGCGCCGTCGCGCCGATCTCGCGGGCCGCTTCCTTGAGCACCTGCGGATAGGTCTCGTAGGGCTGGTGGGCGCTCAGCATGTCGTTGTAGGAGGTGACGATGCCCAGGTTGAGGGCGGTATCGCCGGCCAGCTTGGCCTTGTCGGAGGGCGCGCAGGCGGCAAAGCCGTGAGCCAGGTTGCCACAGGAGAGGACCGATCTGTGCACGCCCGCGCCGCGGGCCTTTTCGATGCGATCGAGATAGTCCTTGCGCGAAGTGGCGCTCCGTGCCGCGATGCGATCGGTCACGTCCTGGATTGCCTTGATGACGGCCATCTTAACTCCTTGCCGCGAGCCCCCTTCGGGTCACGGACACCAGTAAATATTCAGCGGCTTGTCGGTCTGGCGCAGGATCGAACGGATGGGCATGTCCTCTACGGGACCTTCTCCCATGGCCTTGTCCAGCACTTCGACCTTCCCCTCCCCCTCGATGTGCAAGTATAGACTTCTGGTCTCCAGCAGGCGCTTGCGACTCAAGGTCACGCGGGCCTCACCCGCTCCGGGCGCGTGCATGGCCACGATGGGGCCATCACCCTCCAGCGCCTCGGCGAGATTGTCTCCTCCCGGAAAGAACGAAGCCGTGTGGCCGTCATTGCCCATGCCCAGGACCACCGCGTCGAACGGGGTGGGAACGCCGGCCAGGGCGGCATCGGCCTTGGCGATGCCGGTGGCGTCAGGCTCCTCGCCACCCTGGTAGAGCGGCACGAAATGCGCCGAAGCCGCCGGCCCCTGCAGCATCTTCTCATTGACCAGCATGCCGTTCGAGCGGTCGGACGTATCGGGAACCCAGCGCTCGTCGACCAGGGTCACCGTGACCTTTTCCCACTCGACATCCTTGCGCTTGCCGAGGGCTGCGAAGAACTTTCCCGGTGTCGAGCCGCCCGACACCGCCAGCGAAGCGACACCGCGTTCGGCGATGCCGGCCTTGAGGTCGTTGGCCACGGCCTCGGCCAGGGCCTTGGCGAGTTCGGTCTTGCCCGGAAAGTCGAAGCGTTCAGGCATCGTCGTCCTCGTGCCACGTGCGCCCGTCGCGCTCGATGAGCGCGATCGAACCGGTCGGGCCCCAGGTGCCGGCGGTATAGGGCTGGGGAGCATCGCGCGATGCGTCCCAGGCCTCGCGGATCGGATCGACCCATTTCCAGGCCGCTTCCAGCTCGTCACGGCGCATGAACAGCGTCTGGCTGCCGCGAACGACGTCGAGCAGCAGGCGCTCGTAGGCTTCCGGGGTCCGTTCGGCGAACGTTTGGGCGAAGGAAAGGTTCAACGGCACTTCGCGCAGGCGCATGCCGCCAGGGCCCGGATCCTTGATCATCAGGAAGAGCTTGACGCCCTCGTCGGGCTGGAGGCGGATGACCAGCTTGTTGGCCTTGGGCGCGCCCTCGGCATGCTCGAAGATCGAATGCGGGATGTCGCGGAACTGGATGACGATTTCCGAAACGCGATTGGCCATGCGCTTGCCGGTGCGCAGGTAGAAGGGCACGCCGGCCCAGCGCCAGTTCTCGATCTCGGCCTTGAGCGCCACGAAGGTCTCGGTGCGCGAGCCCTTCTTGTCGGCCGGCAACTCGTCCTGGTAGCCCTTGACCGAGGTGGTCTCGGAGGTGACGCCGCGATACTGGCCGCGCACCGTGTACTTGGCGACATCGGCGCCCTTGATGGGCTTGAGCGAGCGCAGCACCTTGAGCTTTTCGTCGCGCAGGGCATTGGCCTCGTCCGAGGCGGGCGGTTCCATGGCCACCAGGCACACCAGCTGCATGATGTGGTTCTGGATCATGTCGCGCAGCGCGCCGCTTTCGTCGTAATAGCCGCGCGTGCCGGCCCCGACGCTTTCCGAAACAGTGATCTGCACGTGGTCGATATTGGCCGAGTTCCAGATCGGCTCGAACAGCTTGTTGGCGAAGCGCAGCGCCAAAAGGTTCTGCACCGTCTCTTTGCCGAGATAGTGGTCGATGCGGTAGACTTGGTCTTCCTTGAAGATCGAGGCCACTTCGTTGTTGATGGCTTCCGAGGATTCCAGGTCGTGGCCGAGGGGCTTTTCCAGCACCACGCGCGCGTCGCGGCGGTAATAGCCCTTCTTGGAGAGATACTCGCAGATCGGCCCGAACAGGTTCGGGGCCACGGCCAGGTAGAAGGCGCGCACGATCTTGGGATCATCGCGCAGCTTTTCGGCCAGGTCCGTCCAGTTCTCGGGATTGGTCACGTCGTTCGAGACATAGGAGAGGATCGACACGAACCGGTCGATGGTCTTCTTGTCCTGGTATTCCGGCTCGACGAACTCGGTGATGGAATCGCGGGCCACCTTCTGGAATTCGGCGTCCGTCCAGACCGTGCGCGACACCCCGATGATGCGCGACTTCTCGTCGAACTGGCCATCCTTGAACCGGTAGTAGAGCGCCGGGATCAGCTTGCGCTTGGCGAGATCGCCGGTTGCGCCGAACACGACATAGTCGAAAGGATGGACCGGAATAATGCGTCTGGACACGGGAGAGGCGCTCCTTACGGAAGGAAATCAGGCATTGGCGAAGTGCTGGTGGGCCAGCAGCACCGCCCCGTGCAGGGGCTCGGAGCGCGGGTCCACGATGAAGCTGCCATAGCGTTCGACGAAGAGCGGATTGAGGCGCCGGCCGAAGCCGCCCACCACCGCCATCTTCTCCACGCCCCGGCGCTTGAACCAGCTCACATAGGCGTCGACATAGCTCAACTGCAGGTCCATGAGCTTGCGGGCGATCGGGTCGCCCTTCTCATAGTATTCGATAAAGAGCGGCATGAGCGAACCGAAATCGGCGGGCTCGGCCTTGAACGACCAGTCCATGAGCGTATCGAGGTCGCCGCCCAGCCTCTCGAGAACCGCCTGGGTCAGCGGGGTGGGGTCGAAGAACCCGTCATGAGCCTCGACCGTGATGCGGGCCAGTTCGCGGCCGAGGATCGCACCCGACATCTGGTCGCCGACCGGGAAACCCCAGCCGCCCACCTGATGGCGCTCCTCGCCCACCAGCGCCAGGCCGGCCGAACCGGTTCCCACGATGATCACCGCCCCGTCCTCGCCCTCATGGGCGCCGGCACGCGCGATGTCGATGTCGTCATAGACCTTGACCCTGGCGAAGGGCCAGTCGCGGGCTTCGAACTCGTCGCGGGCCGAGATCAGGCGGGCGCCCGCCATGCCGAAGCAGGCATAGGTATTGGCCGTTTCGGCATAGTCGATGCCGGCCTTCTCGAAAACCTGCCGCGTTCCGTCCATGATCGAACGGTAGGCCGGATCCCCGTCTTCCAGTTGCAGGTTGGACCGGCCGTTCGTGGCCTCGGCAAGGGTCTTCAGATTCTCGTCGGCGAGGCGAACACGGCAATTGGTGCCGCCACCGTCCACACCAAGATACAGCTTTGGCACGCGGGCTTCTCCATAACGTCTTTGCAGGACGTAATGTACTGATTTGGCGCGGACCATAATGCGAAAGATGATAAGACGAAAGTAGAATAAGCAATCGATTTCGGCCGATGCGCCGCGCGGCGGCGGCAGGAGCCCGAAGGCATTTTCTGGCAACCATGCCCGCGCCCACCCTGTTATGAGGCGATGTGGCACCTGAATCGGCGGCGGAGGTTTTGATGGGCGGTCATGTGTTGGTTTTGGGGGGCGCGCGCTCGGGCAAGACTGGTTTTGCCGAGCGCCTCTCCATGCACCTGGGCGACCGGCCGGCCTATCTCGCCACGGCCGAGGCGCTCGACAACGAGATGCGCGAGCGCGTCGCCACCCACCAGCGCTCGCGCGGCGCCCGCTTCGCCACCATCGAAGAGCCGATCGAGGTCCCCACGGCCCTCATCAAGGCGAGCAAGGATCACGACGTGATCCTGGTCGATTGCCTCACGCTCTGGATCACCAATCTCCTCGGCTCTGGCGACGACGTGGCGGCGGCCATGGAGGAACTCGCGTCCACCCTCACCCAGCTCAAGCGCTCGCGGGTGGTGCTGGTTTCCAACGAGGTGGGCCTCGGCATCGTGCCGGACAACGCGCTGGCGCGCACCTTCCGCGATCTGGCGGGAGCGGCGCACCAGCGCCTCGCCGAAATCTGCGGTCATGTCTATTTCGTGGCGGCAGGATTGCCGCTCACCATGAAGGGCCTGGCCCCGGACCTTCTGATCGAGACCGCCCAGGTGGAAGGCGAAGCCTGAACGCTTTCTGGAGAGCTAAAAGCCGCCCGACCACCGCAGGAGAGCGACGAGGACCGTCACCACCAGTGTGACGTTGAGCATCGCCCGGTAAAGGCCGAGCGCGCGATCGATGTCGCTGCCGCGCAAATCCCGCCGGCCTTCGCCCATCGTCGGCAACTCGATGGTCTCCCCGTCATAGTCGCGCGGTCCGCCCAAGGCGAAGCCCAGGGCCCCAGCCATCGCCGCCTCGGGCCAGCCGGCATTGGGCGACTTGTGGCCCCGCGCGTCCCGACGCGCCGCCTTCCAGGCCGAACTCGGGCTGGCGCCCGGCACCAGGAAGCAGGCGGCGGTCAACAGCATCGCGGTCAGCCGGGCCGGGATCCAGTTGACGAGGTCATCGAGCTTGGCGCTGGCCCAGCCGAAGTCGCGATAGCGGTCGTCCAGATGCCCGATCATGGAATCGGCGGTATTGATGGCCTTGTAGACCGCGATGCCGGGCAGGCCGAAGATCACCAGCCAGAAGAGCGGCGCGATGACGCCGTCCGAGGCGTTCTCGGCCAGGCTCTCGATCGCCGCGCGCGACACGCCCGCTTCATCGAGGTTGCTGGTATCGCGCCCCACGATGTGGCTCACCGCTTCTCGCCCGTCGGCCAGCGAGATCCCGAGGGCCCGTGACACCGAGCGCACCATGTCGCCCAGTTGTTTCTGCGCCAGGAAAGGAATGGCCAGCAGCGTCTCGATGACCCAGCCATGCTCGATGAGCGCGAGCACCCGCACGACGACGAGGCTGGCGACCAGCGTGACGCCAACCAGCACGGCGAGCGCCACCATGCCGGCCTGCTGCCGCTCCGTGTCGGCGCGCTCGGGCTTGTTGAGCCGCACTTCGAGGTAATCGATCAGGCGGCCATACCACATCACGGGATGGCCGATCGCATCGAGCAACAGCCGGGGGTAGCCGACGAACCGTTCGAGCAGGAAGGCGAGGGGAGCGAGAAAAGCGTGCATCAGCGATATGCCGGTTGGCGGGCCAGGGCGACGAGGGCGTCGAGGTCGAGGCTGGTTTCGAGATGCCGCGCCAGGGCATCGAGGATGGCTTCGACGCCCGCCTCATAGGCCGTCGTTCCGGTATGGGTTGCCCCCAGGCTGGCCAGGAACGCCGCCCGGAACCCGTCGGCCCCGAAGAGCCCGTGAAGATAGGTTCCCATCACCCGCCCATCGCTCGAGACCGCGCCTTCCGCCTCGTGCCCGACGCGCGCGAAGGGGCGCGCCGTGTCCGGTCCTTCCGTAACGCCCATATGCATGTGGTAGCCGGCCAGGGCCTCCCCGGTCGCCTCGTGCCGGGCGTTCTCGGTGCGCAACTGCTTGTTGGGCGCCAGCACGGTTTCGACGTCGATGAGGCCGAGCCCCCGGCTTTCCCCGGGCGTGCCTTCGACACCATCGGGGTCGGCGATGGTGCGCCCGAGCATCTGGTAGCCGCCGCAGATGCCCAGGATCCGCCCGCCCGCCAGGTGATGGGCGCGCAGCCCCACATCCCAGTTATTGGCGCGCAGGGCTTCGAGGTCCGCGCGGGTCGCCTTCGAGCCGGGAATGATGACGAGATCGGATTCGACCGGCACCGGCTGGCCCGGCTGGACGAGCACCAGCCGCACGCCCGGCTCGGACTTGAGCGGATCCAGATCGTCGAAATTGGCGATCCGCGGCAGGCGCAGCACCGAGACGACGAACTCCCCGTCATGGGCCTGCATGTGCTGGTCGAGCGCCAGGACGTCTTCGGCGGGCAGCTTTCCCGCATGGGGGAAGTAGGGAACGGGCCCAAGGCAGGGGACGCCGGTGCGCTGGGCGATGAAGGCTTTGCCGTCGTCGAAAAGCGACGGATCGCCCTGGAAGCGATTGATGAGCGTGGCCGCGATGAGCGCGGCATCGTCGGGATCGATCACATGGAACGTGCCCACGAGCGAAGCGATCACGCCACCCCGATGGATATCGCCGATCAGCACCACGGGCGTTTCCGCCGCGCGTGCAAAGCCGAAATTGGCGATGTCGTTGTCGCGCAGATTGACCTCGGAGGCGCTGCCCGCGCCCTCGACCAGGACGATGTCGGCATCCGCGCACAATTCCTGGAAGGCCGAGAGCACCTCGGGCAGCAGCGCCGAGCGGGTGGCGAAATAGTCGCGGGCCGACATCGAGCTGCGCCGCTGCCCGCGCACGACGAGCTGGGCGCCCGTCTCCTGCTCGGGCTTGAGCAGGACCGGGTTCATCGCCGTGATCGCGGCCCGCCTGGCGGCGCGCGCCTGCAGCGCCTGGGCGCGCCCGATCTCGCCACCGTCTTCGGTCACGGCGGCATTGTTGGACATGTTCTGCGGCTTGAACGGGGCAACGCGCAGCCCGCGATTGGTGAAGGCGCGACAGAGCCCGGCGACGATCAGCGATTTGCCGACGTCCGAACCCGTCCCCATGAACATCAAAGCCTTGGCGGTCATGAAGAGGGGTTTACCGGGCTTCGGCACAACAAAAAAGGGGCGTCAGGCGCCTTCGATCACATGCGCATAGGAGCCGAGCACGCGTCCGACCTGAGCGCCCATCGGCTGCTGGGGCTCGCCCAGCGCGTCATTGGCGGCGAAAAGCGGAGGAGCTCCGGCTGCCCGCGCCGTCGAATAGTGGAACTCGTGACCGTAGAGCCGTTCCGGCCACGGCAGGGGGCTGGCATGAGCGAGGCGCCGGTAGCCGAGCTGGCGGCGCGGTCGATCGATCGCCGTATCCACCGGCAGGAGCCCCGTCATGGCATGGACGTTGCCCTGCTTGTCGGTGAGGCTGCGCCCAAGGACCATATAGCCACCGCACTCCCCGTAGATGAGGGCGCCCCGGTCACGGGCCTGCCGCATCCCCTCCTGGAACCCCGTGGCAGCGGCCAGCCGGCCGCCATGCAGCTCGGGATAGCCGCCCGGCAGGAAGACCGCATCCGCCCCCGCATCGGGAGCTTCGTCGGCGAGCGGGGAGAAGAAGCGCAACTCGGCTCCCGCCGCCCGCCAGTCGCGCAGGAAATGCTCGTAGACGAAGGCAAAAGCCTCGTCGCGCGCAATGGCGATCCTCTGGCCGAGCGGCGCCAGCCCGCCGCTACCCTTCGTCGCGACCGGAGGCCGGGCCAGGGCCACGAGCGCATCGAGGTCGAGATAATCGGTGACGGCCTGGGCCGCGGCATCGACCACGGCGGAAAAGCCCTCGACTTCCCCCGGCAGGACCAGTCCGAGATGGCGCTCGGGCAGCACCAGCGTATCGCGCCGGGGCAGGGCGCCGAGCCAGGAGAGGTCGAGCTGGCGCAGGGCATTGCGCAACATGGTCTCGTGGCGCTGCGTCGCCACGCGGTTGATGACGATTCCCCCCACCCGTACGTCCGCCCGCCAGTTGGCGAACCCGGCCACCAGCGGCGCAATGGACTGGGACTGTTTCTCGGCGTCCACCACCAGGATCACCGGCAGGCCAAGCGCCGCCGCCACGTCCCCGGTCGATCCGGCGCCGTCCGCCGCCCCGTCAAAGAGCCCCATGGCGCCTTCGACGATGAGGAGATCGGCATCGCTCGCCGCCAGGCCGCGCAGCCGCTCCGGCGCCATCGCCCAGGCGTCGAGGTTCATCGCCGGACGCCCCGCAACGCGCGAAAGAATGCTGGTGTCGATATAATCCGGTCCCGACTTGGCAGGCTGGACGCCATATCCGCGCCGGCGAAGGGCTGCCACGAGGCCAAGCGTAAGCGTGGTCTTGCCCGAACCCGAGCGCGGCGCCGCGATGACGAAGCCCTTAGCCAAGCCGGTTGCTCCGCATCTCGGGCGCGTACCAGTCGAGCGTCTGCCTGAAAGCCACCACCGGACCGACCACCACGATCGCCGGCGTCGCGATGTCCTGGAGCGCTCCTGCCTCGGCGAGCGTCGTCTCGATTACCGATTGCTGCGGGGTGGCGGCGTTCGAAACGATCGCCACCGATTCGTCTCCCGCCCGTCCAGCCGCCATGAGGCGGGAGGTGATGGTTCCGAGATGCTTGACCGACATGAACATCACCAGCACCGGCGCCGCCCGGTTGATGGCTTCCCAGTCGAGCGAGGCGACCTCGCCGGTTTCGTCGTGCCCCGTCAGGAACAGCACCGAATGGTTGGCGTCGCGATGGGTGATGGGGATGCCGGCATAGGCCAGCCCGCCCAGGCCCGAGGAGATGCCGGGTACGATGCGGAAGGCGATGCCGGCGCGGAACAGTGCGCCCGCCTCCTCCCCGCCGCGGCCGAACATGAACGGATCCCCGCCCTTGAGGCGCAGCACGCGCCTGCCGGCCCGTGCCAGGGCGATCAGCGTCTCGGAAATATCGGCCTGCCTGGGCGAGGGCTTGCCGCCGCGCTTGCCGGCATGGATGCGTTCGGCCTGGGGGTTGCCCAGGGCCAGCAGGTCCGGGCTGACCAGCGCATCGTAGACGATCGCGTCGGCCTGGCTCAGGGCATGGTAGCCCAGGAGCGTCAGCAGGCCCGGGGCGCCGGGACCGGCGCCGACCAGCCACACGCTACCCGGCGACAGCTCGGGGAAGCCGAGCCCGTCGAGATCTGAAAACCGGCTCATCGGGCACCTCTGTTCGATTGCGGCAAGCCCGCGTATAGATCGGGACCATGAGCGAGACGGCACAAACACGCGAGGACGGCTCGCCTTTGCGGCGCGGCTGGACGACGGGCGCCTGCGCGACCGCGGCGACCCGATCGGCCCTGCTCGCGCTCCTGACCGGAAGCTTCGAGGATCCGGTGACCATCACGTTGCCGGGCGGCCAGCGTCCCGCCTTTGCCCTCGCCGAGGAAACTCGGGGCGATGGCTTTGCCCAGGCCGGTATCATTAAGGATGCCGGCGACGATCCGGACGTCACTCACGGCGCGCTGGTCCTCTCCCGCGTCGAGCCCGGTCCCGCCGGCAGCGGCGTGCGCTTCCGTGCCGGGGAGGGCGTCGGCACCGTCACAAAGCCCGGCCTGCCGCTCCCCGTCGGCGAGCCCGCCATCAATCCCGTGCCGCGCAAGATGATGCGCGAGGTCATCGAGGCCCTGGCCGCGGAACACGGCATCGCGCCCGATTTCGCCGTCACCGTCTCTGTGCGCGATGGCGAGCGCATCGCCAGCAAGACCTGGAACCCGCGCCTCGGCATCGTGGGCGGCCTCTCCATTCTCGGCACCACCGGCATCGTCATTCCCTATTCCTGCTCGGCCTGGATCGCCTCGATCCATCGCGGCGTCGACGTGGCTCGCGCCATGGGCCTGTCGCACGTGGTGGGGTCCACCGGCGACACCTCCGAAAAGGCGGCGATGTCGAGGCTCGACCTGCCGATCGAAGCCTATCTCGACATGGGCGACTTCGTCGGCGGCCTGCTCAAATACCTGCGGGTCCACCCGGTCCCGCGCCTCACCATCGCCGGCGGTTTCGCCAAGCTGAGCAAGCTCGCCCAGGGCGCGATGGACCTGCATTCGGCGCGCGGCACCGTCGACCTCGAGGCGCTTGCCATGATGCTCGCCGACCTGGGCGCCTCGCCCCAAATGGTGGAACGGGCAAGGGGCGCCAACACTGCCAACGAGGTGCAGGTGCTGGCGCGCGAGGCGGGCCTTCCCCTCGCCGATATCGTGGCGCGCCGCGCCCGCGATGCCGCCCAGGGCGTGGTCGGGGAGGCCGTCAGCGTCGACGTGCTCGTCGTCGATCGGGCCGGCATCATCGTCGGGGAAAGCGGCTAGGCCATGAAGATACTGATCCTGGGCGGAACGGGCGAGGCCCGGGCGCTGGCCGAGAGGCTCGTCGATGCCGGCCACGACGTCACCACCTCGCTCGCCGGGCGTACCAGCGCGCCGCTGCTGCCGCAGGGTGCCCTGCGCATCGGTGGTTTCGGCGGCCCCGAGGGGCTTGCAGCCTGTCTCCGGACCGAAGCCTTCGACTGGCTGGTCGACGCCACCCACCCTTATGCGGGCCGTATCTCCGCCAACGCGGTTGCGGCAAGCGCGGCTTCCGGCATTCCCCTGCTGCGCCTCATGCGGGCGCCCTGGGACGAGCCCGAAGACGCCCGATGGCAGCACTTTGAAAGCCCCGAGGTAGCCGCCAAGGCGCTTCCGCCCGGCGCACGCGTGCTTTTGACCACCGGTCATGCCGGCCTCGACCACTTCCTGGCGCGTGCCGACTGCGGTTTTCTCGTGCGCGTCATCCAGGCTCCCCAAGCTGGCCTGCCGGACCATGCGCGGCTCCTGCTCGAGCGCCCGCCCTACGATCTCGACCATGAACTCGCGCTTCTGCGGGACAACGGCGTGACCCACATGGTGAGCAAGAATTCGGGCGGCGGGCAGACGGCCGCCAAGCTTGCGGCCGCCGGGGCGCTTGGCGTTGCGGTCATCATCATCGATCGACCCGCCTACCCGGCGGCCCGCGAGGTCGCCAGCGTCGATGAGGCCCTGGCCATACTTCATTCGGATGCCTCCCGCCGGTAGTGCGAAAAGCCGGCCTGGTAGAGCCGGCTGTCCCGGAAGCGCGCTTCCCCGAACACCTGTCCGACGAAGATGAGCGCGGTGCGACGGATGTCTTCGTGCGCCAGCCTTTCGACCATTTCGCCCAGCGTCGTCGCGACGATCCTTTCGTCCGGCCAGGTGGCGCGGTGCACCACCACCACGGGGCAATCGGCCCCGTAATGGGGCGTCAGCGCCTCGGCGATCGCCGGCAGGCTCTTCATCGCCAGGTGCAGGGCCAGCGTGGCTTTCGAGCGTCCCAGGATTTCCAGGCTCTCGCTCTGCGGCATCGGCGAAGCGCCGCTCGAGACGCGCGTCAGGATCACCGTCTGGGAGACGTCGGGAAGGGTGAGTTCGCTGGCAAGGCTGGCCGCCGCGCCCGCAAAGGCGGGGACGCCCGGCACGACCTGGTAGGGAATGCCCAGGGCATCGAGCCGGCGCATCTGCTCGCCGATCGCGCCATAGAGCGAAGGGTCGCCCGAATGCACGCGGGCCACGTCCTGGCCCCGGTCATGGGCGCGCGCCATCTCGTCGATGATCTGGTCGAGATGCATGGACGCGGTATCGAGCACGATCGCGCCGTCCGGGGCGCTGGCGACGATTTCGGCGGGCACGAGCGAGCCGGCATAGAGGCAGACCGGGCAGCGCTCGATGAGGCGCTGGCCGCGCACGGTGATGAGGTCGGCCGCGCCGGGGCCGGCGCCGATGAAATAGACCGTCATGGCGCAATCTCCGCTATCGCACAGGTGGCATGGGCGGATTTGGTCTTGCCCACGAGCAGCGGGCCGAAATGGAGCGCCGCCGCCTCGGCCACCCCGTCCAGTCCCGTGCGTGCCTCGGCGACCCGCGAGGGATGGGGCACGTCCTGGCGGGCCAGCGTGGCGTCATCGAGCAGCACCAGAGGCGCGCCCAGGCGCTCGGCTGCAGACGACAGCGCCACGTTCCCCGCCTTGCGCCGGGAACTGACAAGCACCTCGACCTCGCCTCGGAGGCCTGCAAGGCAGGACGTCACCAGGGCGACGATCTCGTCTGCCTCCGCGCGGCTGCTCAATCCGATTCCGACGGCGAGCTTCATGGCTTTCTCACCGTCCATTGCGTCACCGGCAGGCGCGGCCGCAACACGTGGCGCGAGCCGACGCTGTCGAGATAGGAGACCTCGATGCGCGTCAACTCGCCCCCATGGACGTCCTGCCGCTCGAAGAGCGCGCGGTCGCCCTCGATCGTCACCGAATTGGCCACCAGCCATCCCCCGGGCCGCAATGCCGCCCAGGCGGCCTCGAAGATCGCGCCATTGCCGACATCGCCGCCCAGGAACACCGCATCGGGAGTGGGCTGCCCGCTCAAGGTCTCCGGCGCGACGCCAGTGACGATCTCGATGCCGGGCGTTCCCAGGTTCCGGGCGTTCTCGGCGATGATCGAGGCGCGTGCCGGGTCGCGCTCGAACGCGATCGCCCGCGCCTCGCGCGCCGCGCGCATCCATTCGATGCCGATCGATCCCGATCCGGCGCCGACGTCCCAGAGCAGGGCGCCCGGATAGGGCGCCAGCTTGGCGAGGCTCGCCGCCCGCACCTCGCGCTTGGTGATCTGCCCGTCGGTGACGAAGGCGTCATCCGGCAGCCCCGGGACTGGCGGCAGCAGCGGCGCCTCCACGCCCGCGACGCAATCGATGGCGAGCGTCAGGAAGTCGCCGAGCTGCGAAACATCGATCTGGCGCGCGCTGGCGCTGGAGATGCGCTCGTGCGGGCCGCCCAGGTTCTCGAGCATGGTGAGCGTGCTCTCGCCATAACCGCGCGCGCGCAGCATCGCCGCGACGCTGGCGACCGTCCCCCGGTCCGTGGTGAGCGCCAGGATGCGGTTGCCGGGGAGGATGTGGGGCTGGAGCGCCGCATCGGCCCGGCCATGCAGCGACAGCGTCGCCACGTTCTGAAGCGCCCAGTGCAGGCGCGCCGCGGCGAGCGAAAAGGCCGAAGGGTGCGGGGTGATGGCAAAGGCCCCGGCCGGCAGGTATCGCGACAGCGTCACGCCGATCCCGAACCAGGAGGGATCGCCGGTCGCCAGGATCACGGTCGGTGTTCCGGCAAGCGCCTGCACCTGCTCGATCATCCGCGTCAGCGGCGATTGCCAGGCGAGGCGCTCCTGCCCCTCGCCAAGTCCGTCGAGCAGGCGCTGCGGTCCAAGGATAGTCGCGGCGGCGCCGACGATCGCGCGTGCCGCCGGCGATAGGTCGGCGACCCCGCCTTCCCCGACCCCGACGATATTGAGCCAGGCCGTCATGCGCGCGCTCCCGCCGCCAGGGCGTTGAACGCCGCGCTCGCCAGCGCGGAGCCGCCGCGCCGGCCGAGAACGGTGAGATAGGGGACGCCGGCAATGCCCTGCGCCAGGAGCGCCTTGCTCTCGGCCGCCCCCACGAAACCCACGGGAATGCCTATGATCGCAGCCGGCCTGGGCGCGCCCGCCGCGAGCAGTTCATAGAGGCGGAACAGCGCCGTGGGCGCATTGCCGACCACGACCACCGCGCCTGCAAGCGCATCCCCCCAGAGGTCGACCGCGGCGGCCGACCGGGTATTGCCCATGGCCTTGGCCAGCGGCGCGACCCTCGGATCGTTGAGCAGCGACAGCACGGGCGAGCCATCCGGCGGCGCGATTCCCTCGCGAACCATCTCGCAATCGCAGAGCACCGGCCTTTGCGCATCGAGCGCGGCGCCGACCGCATCGGCCAGGCCCGAATCGGCGCGGATGTCGACGACCAGGTCGACCATGCCGCTGACTTCGATCATGGCGACGACGGTGGCCTCCAGCGAAGCCGGCAGGTGCGCGAGCTGGGCCGCATGGGCAAACATTTCACGCCGCTGGGCGGCGTGTTCGGCGGGGTCGGTCAAGGTCTACCTCTCAAATCAAGAGGCAGAGTTCGCATCGAAACTCGTCAGCAGCTCCGGCCTTGGTCCCCGGGTTGGGTCGACCGCACCGGACTGTCTCTCAGTCCCTGTTGGAACGCTGCGCTAACTTCTTCTAGGCACGGCAAAAGCCCCGGTCAACCACGGGTTTCCCGCTGTTGCGAATGCCTCCTAAAACCAGTTGCAAAGATAGGCGTTGCACCGCGCCAAGGCGCCCGCTAGGAGGGCTGACGATCCCGATAGACGAGACCATGATGGCACGGCACAAGCATTCCCCTGTCGCGATACAACTGGCTATGGGCAGCCTGGCGGTGGGTCTGGTGGTGCTGGCGCTCAAGGGCTACGCGGCCTGGGTGACGGGCTCGCTGGCGCTCTTCTCCGATGCCCTCGAAAGCATCGTCAATGTCGTGACCGCCATCGTGACGCTCGTGGCCGTGCGCCTGGCGGCGCGTCCGGCCGACGACACGCTGCCCTATGGCTACCACAAGGCCGAATATTTCTCGGCGGTGATCATCGGCGTCTTCATCACCGTTGCGGCCCTTCTCATCTTCCGGGAGGCCTATTACGGCTTCATCACCCCGCGCCCCTTCACCGCCGATCCGGTCGGGCTGGGCGTGAGCATCGTCGCTACCGTCATCAACGGCGCCTGGGCCTATATGCTCATCTCGCGCGGCCGTCGCGAACGCTCGCCGGCCCTGCAGGCCGATGGCAGGCACCTTTTCACCGACGTTCTTTCCACCGTCGGCGTCCTCGTCGGTGTCCTCCTCGCCATCGTCACCGGCTGGCACCAGCTCGATGCGGTGCTCGCTGCCCTGGTGGGCATTTCCATCCTCTGGTCAGGCTGGCAATTGCTGCGCGACAGCGTCATCGGCCTGATGGACGTGGCCGTCGATCCCAAGCAGTTGCTGCGCATCAAGGAAGTCATCTCGGCCAATGCCGAGGGCGCCATCGAGGCGCACGACATCCGCACCCGGCGGGCGGGGAGCGCCACCTTCATCGAGTTTCACCTGGTGGTCCCCGGCTCGATGAGCGTGGAAGCGGCCCATGCCATCTGCGACCGCATCGAGGCCAAGTTGCGCGAGGAAGAGCGCGACGCCATGGTCACGATCCATGTCGAGCCCGAAGACAAGGCCAAGCATTCGGGCATCGTGGTGATCTAGGGCCCGACGGCCCGAAAAAAGGGCGCCGCGAACGGCGCCCTTTTCATTTCCATCGTGCCGTTATTCGGCGTGCGCGGCCTCGGGCGGCGCCACCGTCAGGTCGTCGTCGCCTTCCGCCGCAATGGCGGCGTCGCGCATGGTGATGGTGGGAACCGGCGCGGCCACCGCAAGGTCGGCGGGAGCGGGCTGCCGCATGAACATGGCAGCCATCGAGCCGATAGTGGGGCGCAGGTTGTGGCGGTGCACGACGGCGTCAACCATGCCGTGTTCGTAAAGATACTCGGAGCGCTGGAAGCCCTTGGGGAGCTTTTCGCGAATGGTCTGCTCGATGACGCGCGGACCGGCAAAGCAGATGAGCGCGCCCGGCTCTGCCAGGTGCACGTCGCCCAGCATGGCGTAGGAGGCCGTCACGCCGCCCGTCGTCGGGTTGGTGAAGACCACGAAGAACGGCAGCCCCGCTTCGCGCAGGCGCAGTACGGCGACCGTGGTGCGCGGCATCTGCATGAGCGAGAGGATACCCTCCTGCATGCGCGCCCCACCGGAGGCCGCAAAGAGGATGAACGGCGTCTTGCGCTGAGCGGCCGTTTCCAGGCCCGTGATGATCGCCTGCCCGGCAGCCATGCCGAGCGAGCCGCCCATGAAGTCGAAATCCTGGACGGCGACGGTCACGTCGAGCCCAAAAAGCTTGCCGGCGGCAACCAGCACGGCATCGTCCATGCCGGTCTTGTTGCGCGCTTCCTTGAGCTTGTCGGTATAACGCTTCTGGTCGCGGAATTTCAGCGGATCGAGCGGCACAGCCGGCAGCGCGATGCTTTCGTACTTGCCGTCATCGAGGAAGGTCGTCAGCCGGTCCTTGGCCTTGATCTTCATGTGGTAGCCGGAATTGGGCACAACCCACTGGTTGGCCTCAAGGTCCCGGTAGAACACCATCTCCCCCGATTCCGGGTCCTTGACCCAGAGGTTCTCCGGCGTTTCCCGCTTGTTCAGGAAAGAACGGATCTTCGGGGGACCATGTTACTGATCCAGTTCATGAGCAATTCCTCGCTGTGCTGCCGTGGCCGTCTGGCACATAGGCATCAATTGTGGCGAATATTATCAGCATGCGCCCCCGGGCGCAAAGCAGGGCCGGGTCTGTGGATTAATGGTGAACGCCGGCTTCAGGCCCGCGCCCGGCGCACGCCAGCCGCCAGCGCCGAGACGAGGTCGGTCACCGCCGGCACCGTCACCCGCGTGGCCTTGCCGCCTTCGAGGCTCTCGGCGATGGCATTGACCAGCACCGAGCCCACGACGATCCCATCGGCGTCCTTGCCGATCTTTTCGGCGTCTTCGGACGTCTTGATGCCGAAACCCACCGCCACAGGCAGGTCGGTATGGGCCTTGATGCGCTGCACCGCTTCCCCAACCGCCGCGCGGTTCTTGATCGCCGCGCCGGTGATGCCGGTCATCGAGACGTAGTAGACGAAGCCCGACGTGTTCCTGAGCACGGTCGGCAGGCGTTGGTCATCGGTGGTTGGGGTGGTGAGGCGAATGAAGTTGAGCCCGGCTTCGAGCGCGGGGATGCACAATTCCTCGTCTTCCTCGGCCGGCAGGTCCACCACGATGAGCCCATCGACGCCGACCTTGACCGCATCGGCGAGGAAACGCTCCACGCCATAGATGAAGATCGGGTTGTAGTAGCCCATCAGGATGATCGGCGTGTCCTGGTCATCCTTGCGGAAGGTCTCGACCATTTCGAGCGTCCTGGCGAGCGTCTGCCCGGCCGCCAGCGCCCGCTGGCCGGCGAGCTGGATGGCAACGCCGTCCGCCATCGGGTCCGAGAACGGCATGCCCAGTTCGATCACGTCCGCGCCGGCCGCCGGCAGCGACTTGAGCACTTCGAGCGCGGTGGCCGGATCGGGGTCGCCCGCCATGACGAAGGTCACGAGCGCGGGACGGTTCTGCGCCTTGAGCGCGGCGAAGCGCGTGTCGATGCGCGTGGTCATTTCATCTGCATCCCGAGATACTTGGCGACGCTCTCGACGTCCTTGTCTCCACGACCGGAGAGGCACAGCACGATGGTCTCGTCCTTGCCCATGGTCGGGGCCAGCTTCATGACCTGGGCCAGGCCGTGCGAGCTTTCGAGCGCCGGAATGATGCCCTCGAGCTTGGTGAGGAGCTGGAAGGCTTCGAGCGCCTCGTTGTCCGTGATCGGCAAGTAGGTGACCCGGCCGCTGTCCTTGAGGAACGAGTGCTCGGGCCCGACGCCCGGATAGTCGAGGCCTGCCGAGATGGAGTGGCCCTCGAGAATCTGGCCGTCGTCGTCCTGGAGCAGGTAGGTCCGGTTGCCGTGCAGCACACCCGGCCGTCCACCGGTCATGGAAGCGGCGTGGCCGTTCTCGACCTCGATGCCGTGGCCGCCGGCCTCGGCGCCGTAGATCTTGACCGAGGGTTCATCGAGAAAGGCGTGGAACGTGCCGATGGCGTTCGAGCCGCCACCCACGCAGGCCACGACCGCGTCGGGCAGCGCGCCCTCGGCTTCCTGCATCTGCGCCTTGATTTCGTCCCCGATCACCGACTGGAAGTCGCGCACCATCTCCGGATAGGGCGCTGGGCCGGCGGCGGTGCCGATGAGGTAATAGGTGTTCTCCACATTGGTCACCCAGTCGCGCAGCGCCTCGTTCATGGCGTCCTTGAGGGTGCCGGCGCCCGCCGTCACCGCGCGCACTTCGGCGCCCAGCATCTTCATGCGGACCACGTTCGGCCATTGCCGCTCGACGTCGGTGGCGCCCATGAAGATCGTGCAGGGCAGGTCGAACTTGGCGCACACCGTCGCCGTCGCCACGCCATGCTGGCCGGCGCCGGTCTCGGCGATGATGCGGGTCTTGCCCATGCGCTTGGCCAGGAGGATCTGGCCGAGGCAGTTGTTGATCTTGTGGCTGCCGGTGTGATTGAGCTCTTCGCGCTTGAGATAGACCTTGGCCCCCCCAAGGTGCTCGGTCAGGCGCTGCGCGAAATAGATCGGAGAGGGGCGCCCGGTGTAATGGGTAGCCAGGTCCTTGATCTGGGCCTGGAACTCCGGATCGTCCTTGGCGGCGCGATAGTGCCTTTCAAGGTCCAGGATCAGCGGCATGAGCGTCTCGGCGACGAAGCGGCCGCCGTAAAAGCCAAAACGACCCCGTTCGTCGGGACCGGTGCGCAAGGAGTTCGCCCCGTTCGCTACCACGATAATAGTTCCTTTATGTTCAGGCGGCTGCTGCCATGCGGGCGTTGCGGATAAAGGCGGCGATCAGCCGCTCATCCTTCTCGCCCGGCGCCGTTTCCACCCCGGAAGACACGTCGATGCCGAAAGGCTTCACCCTCTGGATGGCCTCGGCCACGGTATCAGGGGTCAGCCCACCGGAAAGCATGAATGCGATTGCCGGGTCAAGCGCCTTGAGCAGCGACCAGTCGAACGGAACGCCCAGTCCGCCGGGCCGGTCGGCACCCTTGGGCGGCTTGGCGTCGAGCAGGATGCGGTCGGCGACATCGAGGAACGCCGGCACCTGCGCCAGGTCCGCCGCGCTGCCCACCGGCAGCGCCTTCATCACCGGGATGCCGGCTTCGGCGCGGATGGCCTCGACGCGGTGCGGCGTTTCCGGTCCATGCAGTTGCAGCCAGTCCGGCCCGAGCGCGGCGATCTCGGCAACCACCGAATTGTCCGGGTTGACCAGCAGCACGCAGGTTTCGACCCGCCCGCGGGCCTGCGAGATCAGGTCCCCGATGGCTTCCACCCCGACATGGCGCGGGGACCGGGGGAAATGCGCGAAGCCGACCATGTCGGCGCCGGCATCGATCGCAGCCTCAAGAATGGCGGGAGTCTTGATGCCACAGATTTTGATGATGGGTTGAGTGCTCATCGCGATGGATTGGTGCTGGGGTGCTAGGGCTTGTCGAGGATATCGTCGACTTCTGAAAGAGCATTGCGGACGGGAAGCTGGCCGGTGGACCTGCGCAGGGCCTCGAGTTCGCGCGTCAGCGTCTCGGCTTCCTTGCGCCAGTGGCGCTTTTCCTGCCGGACCTTGCCCTGCGCGAACCAGGTGGCGATGCCCCCCGCGATGACGCCGAGCAGGAGCACAATGTAGATGACCAGGAAAAGCGGCACGCCATAGCCCGGCTGCGTGAGCGAGCCGGAGGGCATGAACGGGTTGAAGTTGACGATCACGAGCTGCCGGTTCGCCAGCGCGAACAGGATCAACAGCACGCAGAGCGGCACGAGGACGACCCAACCCACGATGCGTTTAACCATTAACCGTCGTCCCGACGCGAATCCTTCCAACCGCTATTCGCGGTTCAGGCGCTCGCGGATCTCCTTGCCGGCCTTGAACTGAGGCACGTATTTCTCGCCGACATCGACCTGTTCGCCGGTCCGTGGGTTGCGGCCGACGCGCGCCGGCCGGTTCTTGACCGAGAAGGCGCCAAAGCCACGCAGCTCGACCCGGTCGCCGCGCGCCATGGCGTCGCCGACCTCATCGAGTATCGCGTTGACGATGTTTTCGATGTCCCGCTGAAACAGGTGCGGGTTTTCTTCCGCAAGCTTTTGTACGAGTTCGGATTTGATCATCGCCGTCCCCGGTTGCGTTGCCGCTGGTCCGCCTGCCTCAAGATGTTGGTCCAACCTGCCAAAGCGAAACCAGCCCGTCAAGCACGATAGGCCCGGTAGGGTTTAAGCCCAAAGCAGTACGCGCCTGTGATCCAAGGAATTTTCCGACCCATCCCAAGCCCTGGTCGGGCAGCGGATAGCGAGTGGAAACCGGCAGCTTCGCCGCCAGTCCCTTCTCGCTTTCGAGCCAGGCGATGGCCTCCGCTTCCCCGCCGATGGCATCGATCAGCCTGGCGTCCACGCCCTGCCGGCCTGTGACGATACGTCCATCGGCAAGGGCCAGGGTCTCCGGCCGGGTGAGCCCGCGCCGCTCCGAAACGATGTCCACGAACCAGTCGAAGCTGTCACCGACCAGCGATTCCAGGCTCGCCCGCACTTCCGGCTTGATGGGGCCGGTAAAGTCCGGCTCGGCCTTGAGGGGGCCCGTGGCGACCTTTTCCATGTTGACCCCGATGGTATCGAGCAGCTTGCCGGCATCCACGTTCTGGTAGAGCACCCCGATCGATCCGACGATCGAGAGACGCCGGGCAAAGATGCGGTCGGTGGCGATGGCGGTCATGTAGGCGGCCGAGGCCCCCAGTTCCTTGATGACGGCGACGACCGGCTTTTTCGCCCGCAGCGCCGTCAGGCCCTCGTAGAGCTCCTCGCCGCCGGCGGTGGTTCCGCCGGGCGAATTGATGGCGATGATCACCGCCTTGACGTGTTCGTCATCGGCGAGATCGGCCAGCACCTTGAGGCGCGCCGGGTCCGTCGCGATGGTGCCGTCGATATTGATGCGGGCCACGTAGTCCGTGAAGGTGGCGCGATCCATGGCGAACCGGCCGACCAGTGCCAGCACCACCACGGCCAGCGCGAGGAACGCCGCCAGGCGCCAGCGCGAGCGCGACCGGCGCAGGATGGCGTTGGCGACGAGGGCGTCAGGCGTATCGCGCCGCGGCTCGGGATTGGTCGTTTCGGTCATGGCAAGCCACTCGGAGATCGAGACTATCCGGGGACTTACGCGGCGCTTGGGGCAAATGCAAGGCCGCTCGTCAGGGCAGGGGGCGGACCATGAAACAGGCCGCCTCCTCGTAACTGGCGAGCTTGCCCGCCAGTTCGGGCGCCTCGACCCGGGCGAAGCCCTGCCTTTGCCAGAAGCCGATCGAGCCGTTGACGGCCACCAGGCTCATCGTCGGGAAGGCTTCGCTGCGCGCCCAGTCGGCCAGCCGCTGCACCACCGCGCCCGCCGCACCCGTGCCGCGCGCCCTCTCGAGCAGCGCCAGGTCATGGATGTAGTAGGTATCGGCATCCTCGGGAAGCGCGGTGAGAAGCGAGTTGAGCGCGGGAAGCTGGCGCGCCCGCCAGGGATGGCTGAGCACGTACCCGGCCGGCTTGTCGTCCACCTCGAGCAGCAGCGTGCCCTTCGGATAGAGCGCCCGACGCTCGGCAAAGATTTCGGGCGCTTCGAAAAAGCCGGGATGCACCAGCCCCGCCATTCTCTCCACGGCCGGCAGGTCGGCCAGGGTCATGGGGCGCCACAGGGCTACGGGACGGATCATTGCTCACCTCGAAACAAAAAGGTCCGCGCTGTTGCCAGCGCGGACCCTGATCGGTCAAGCCGACGAAGACTTAGTTGTCTTCGTTCTTGCTCTTGAGCGCGGCGCCCAGGATGTCGCCGAGCGAAGCGCCCGAATCCGAGGAACCGTACTGCGCCACGGCTTCCTTCTCCTCGGCGATTTCCAGCGCCTTGATGGAGAGGGAGATGCGGTGGGTCTTGCGATCGTACTGGGTGACGCGCGCGTCGACCTTCTCGCCCTTGGAGAAACGCTCCGGACGCTGGTCGTTGCGGTCGCGGCTCAGGTCCGCACGGCGGATGAAGGCGGTCAGTTCGCTGTCGGCGATCTTGACCTCGATGCCGCCGTCGTTGACGTCGACAACGGTACCGGTAACCACGGCACCCTTCTTGAGGGTATCGCCGGCTTCTTCATACGGATCGTTGCCGACCTGCTTGATGCCGAGCGAGATACGCTCCTTCTCCACATCGACGTCGAGAACCTTGGCCTTGACCATGTCGCCACGGTTGTAGTCCTCGAGAGCCTGCTCGCCCGGACGCTGCCAGTCGAGGTCGGAGAGGTGCACCATGCCGTCCACATCGCCGTCCAGGCCAATGAACAGGCCGAATTCGGTCTTGTTCTTGACTTCGCCTTCGATGGTGGAGCCGACCGGGAACTTCTCGGCGAAGGCTTCCCACGGGTTCTGCAGGGTTTGCTTGAGACCGAGCGAGATGCGGCGCTTCTCCGGATCCACTTCCAGGACCATGACTTCGACTTCCTGGGAGGTCGAGACGATCTTGCCCGGATGGACGTTCTTCTTGGTCCAGCTCATTTCCGAGACGTGGATCAGGCCTTCGATGCCCGGCTCGAGCTCGACGAACGCACCGTAGTCGGTGATGTTGGTCACGCGGCCGGTGAAGCGTGCGCCCAGCGGATACTTGGCGGCAATGCCTTCCCACGGATCGGCCTGGAGCTGCTTCATGCCCAGCGAGATGCGGTGGCTCTCGTGGTTGATGCGCACGATCTGGACCTTGATGGTCTCGCCGATCGAGAGCACTTCGCTCGGATGGTTGACGCGACGCCACGCGATGTCGGTGACGTGCAGCAGGCCGTCGATGCCGCCCAGGTCAACGAACGCACCGTAATCGGTGATGTTCTTGACCACGCCGTCCACGATCTGGCCTTCTTCGAGCTGCTGGACGATTTCCGAACGCTGCTCGGCGCGGCTTTCCTCGAGGATGGCGCGACGCGACACGACGATATTGCCGCGACGCTTGTCCATCTTCAGGATCTGGAACGGCTGCGGCACGTTCATGAGCGGGCCGATGTCGCGGATCGGACGGATGTCCACCTGCGAACGCGGCAGGAAGGCGATGGCGCCTTCGAGGTCGACCGTGAAGCCGCCCTTGACCTGGTTGAAGATGACGCCTTCAACGCGCTCGTTCTTGTTGTGCAGCTCTTCGAGGCGCACCCAGCTCTCTTCGCGGCGAGCCTTCTCGCGCGACAGAACGGCTTCGCCAACGGCGTTTTCCACGCGGTCGACATAGACTTCGACGTCCGAGCCAACCTTGATGGTGCCATCACGGCCAGCCTGGCCGAATTCCTTGAGTGCGATGCGGCCTTCAGTCTTCAGGCCCACATCGATGATGGCCAGGTCGTTCTCGATGGCGATGACCTTGCCTTTGACAACGGTGCCTTCCAGCGGCTCGTTGTCCACGAAGCTATCCATGAGGAGGGCTTCGAAATCTTCCTTAGTCACAGTTTGCTGTGCCAAATCGGTCTCCAGATGCACCGGTTGTTCGAAGGTTTCTGAGGATCACGCGTCCGGACGCGGCAAATGCCGACAGACCCGGTGCAGGGGCGCATGATCCCGATTCTGATAGAACGAAGAATTCGCCAGCCGCTTCGGTTTTGTGACCGTCACGGGGTCCAGTGCCGCAAGGATGGATTTGGGCTAGTGCCCTGCCTTGCGCGCAATGACCGCATCGACGATCGCGACGGCTGCGCGGAGTGCGGCCTCTATATCCAGTTGCGTCGTATCTAGCAAGTGTGCGTCCGCAGCCGGATAGAATCCGCCATTGGGATTGGCGCGGTCCCGCGCGTCCCGCTCTTCTATCTGGGTATAGAGGGTCTCGAAATCAACAGCCTGCCCGCGCGCCGCGAACTGGCGGGCTCTCCGCTCGGCGCGCGCATGCGCATCGGCGATGATGAACAGCTTCACGTCGGCCTCCGGGCAGATCACCGTGCCGATGTCGCGCCCGTCCAGCACCGCCCCGCCATGGCGCAGGGCGAAATTGCGCTGATACTGGAAGAGCGCCTTGCGCACCTCCCCGATCACCGCGACCTTGCTGGCGAGGTTGCCGATCTTCTGGGCCACGAGGAATTCGGGGTCGAGATCGTCCGGATGCAGGTCCCGGGCCGCTTCGATGGCCCTGGCCTCGAAATCGGCCTGCCCCTCATGGGCCTCCACCGCCCGTCCGACGGCGCGATAAAGCAGGCCGGTGTCCAGGTGCGGCAGCCGGTAATAGCCGGCCAGTCCGCCGGCCAGAGTACCCTTGCCCGATGCTGCCGGCCCATCCACCGCGATGATCATCTTGCTGCCATCCGAACACGTTACCCGAAGCGGTCGGGTGAGCCCTTAGCATGGCGGTTCCGGCACGGCCAAGTCGCGCCGGCCGGCGAAGGCATGAAATGCCGCTGCCCGGGGGAGCATTTTGGGTTTGACAGGCCAAAAGTTTCCCCCTAACCGGACGAACGAAGGCGGGGAAAGCCCCGTGCACCCATCGTGAGGAAAGCAAGATTGGCTAGTTCCGACCGCGGCACCAAACGAACCGATCCCGAAACGGGCAAGAAGTTCTACGATCTGAACAAGGATCCCATCGTCTCGCCCTATACCGGCAAGAGCTATCCGCGCAGCTATTTCGAGCAGGTTCTGCCCGGCAAGCCCGCCCCGGCTCGCGCCCGCGCCGAGGATGACGAGGACGAGGAGAACGAAGAGGAAGAACTCGAGGACGCCAGCGCGCCCGAGATCGTCTCGCTCGAAGACGCCGACGAGGAAGCTGAAGGCGACGAGGATATTCCCGATGTCGAGGACGTCGAGGTCGAGGAAGACCTGGGCGACGACGAGGAAGACGTGTTCCTCGAAGAGGACGAAGACGAGGACGACATCGATTTCGACGTCGGCAACGAGGACGAACGCTAACGAAATCAAGCACTTCCGATAGTTTTGCAAAAAGGTCAAAATAGGCCTTGCGTATCGGAAAGAGCTTGAATAGGTTGCGCCTCGCTTCGGGAGGGTTCACCGCTTCCGAGGCGAAATCCCAAGGGAACAAGGGGCCATAGCTCAGTTGGGAGAGCGCTTGAATGGCATTCAAGAGGTCGTCGGTTCGATTCCGATTGGCTCCACCATCCCTCCCAAGAAAAGCCGCCGCAAGGCGGCTTTTTCTTTTCCCGCATCCGGCTGGAGGGCACCCGGCCGGCAGCAAGGGGATCGGCTTCCTGCCGACAGTGAAACCATCTAGATTGCACCCATGAACGAGGCGTCCCCCATCCGCCAATCAGCCTGCCCGGGCCTTTACCGGCTGGCGCCCGCGCGCGACGGCGGCATCTGCCGGGTCAAGGTCGCGCTGGGAACGCTCGATGCGCCCCAGGCCCGCGCCCTCGCCGAGGCCGCACGCCGATGGGGCAACGGCATCATCGAAATTACCAGCCGTGCCAACCTGCAATTGCGCGGCATTGCCGCCGGCGACGGCGATGCCCTCGTCCGCTGCCTCCTCGACGCCGGCCTCGGCGGCTCGAACTCGGGCGCCGACGATGTGCGCAACGTCATGGTGAGTCCCACCTATGGCATCGACCCCGGTGCGCTGCTCGAAACCGCTCCCCTCGCCCGCGCCCTGCTGGCCCTTCTCGACCGGCGCGCCGATTTCCATGCCCTCTCGCCGAAATTCTCGATCCTGGTCGATGGCGGCGAAGCGAGCGCCCCGCTGCACCACCCCAACGATATCTGGCTCTCGGCCACCTCCCGCGACACGTTCGCTCTGGGCCTGGGCGGCACGCTCCTCGATTCGCCCCTCGGCACGCTGCGCGCCGACGACGCGGTCGAACCCCTCGCCATTCTGATCGAACGTTTCCTTGCTACCGGCGCGACCCGCATGCGTGAACTCGGCACAGGCGCAGCCAGGCTCGTCGATGGCCTGCTCGCCGCTCCCACGGCTACCGCCGCGCGCGGCCCGTCCGGTCACCTCGGCACCCACGTGCAGTCACCCGGCGTTTCCTGGATCGGGGCCCGCCCGCCTCTCGGCCGGCTGACCCCGGCGATGCTCGATGGCCTCGCGACCCTCGCCGAGCGCGAGGGGGACGGCGCGATTCGCCTCACCCCGCACCAATCGGTGCTCCTGCCCGGCGTGGCACGGCCCGCGCCCGTCCTCGCCGCTTTGGCGGCGCTGGGCCTGGTCAGCGCGCCCGACCATCCGCTGGCCGACATGCTGGCCTGTTCCGGCTCCACCGGCTGCCGCTCGGCACTGGCCGATACCCAGCGCGACGCCATGATGCTGGCCGGCTTCGGCATCAATGCCGGATTGCATCTTTCGGGCTGTGAAAAATCCTGCGCCTCGGCGCGGGCTGCGCCCCATACGCTCGTGGCAGTTGCGCCCGGACGCTATGATCTCTATCGAAGGGCGGATGGTGCCGCCTCCCGCTTCGGGGAGAAGCTGGCGTCTTCGCTCACCGTGGCCGGCATCGCCCGCAAGCTCGCCAAGGCCTGACTTCTTTCGGGGAAAACGTGCTCGACTACATCCGCGACGGCGCCGAGATCTACCGCCGCTCCTTCTCGATCATCCGCGAGGAAGCGGACCTGTCGGCCGTCCCCGTCGATCTCGAAAAGCTCGCCGTGCGCGTCGCCCATGCCAGCGGCATGGTCGATGTGATCGCCGACCTGCGCGCCTCGCCCCGGGCTGGCGCCATCGGTCGCGCCGCCCTCGCTGCCGGCGCGCCGATTCTGTGCGATTCTCCCACGCTCGAGCGCGGCATCACCCGCTCCCGCCTCGAGGCGGGCAATGCCGTCGGCCTCCTCGCCGATGCCCCGACCCTCAAGGGAGCCGTGGTCGCCATCGGTTCGGAGAGCGCCGCGATTGCCGCCGTCCTGGCAGCCGCCGAGCCGCCGGCCCTGGTCATCGCCTTTCCCGCCGGCTTCGAGGGCGCCGCCGACGCCAAGGACGCGCTGGCCGCCAACCCCCGTGGCCTGGCCTTCGTGACCCTGCTGGGCACCCGGGGCGGCACTGCCATGGCCGCAGCCGCCATCAACGCGCTGGCGACCGAGCGCGAATGATGGCCGGCACGCTTTTCGGATTGGGCGTTGGCCCCGGCGACCCTGAACTGCTGACCCTCAAGGCCCTCAACCGCCTCAGGGCGGCGCCGGTCGTGGCCTTCTTCGCCGCGCGCGAACGCAAGGGCAATGCCTTCACCATCATCGAGGGTCATCTCGAGCCCAGCCAGCAATTGCTGCGCCTGCAATACCCTGTCACCCGCGAAAAGCTGCCCGACGGCGAGGACTACGAGACCCTGCTCGCCGGCTTTTACGACCGGGCGGCCGCCGATATCGCCGGCCATCTCGATGCCGGCCGCGACGTTGCCGTGGTCTGCGAGGGCGATCCGCTGTTCTATGGCTCCTACATGTACATCCACGACCGGCTGGCGCATCGCTACCCGACCGAAGTCGTGCCCGGGGTCAGCTCCATCTTCGCCAGCGCCGCGGTTCTCGGTGCGCCGCTGGTCTATCGCAACCAGAGCCTGAGCATCCTTTCGGGGACGCTTGCACCCGAGGACCTGCGCGAAAAACTCGCCCGCGCCGACGCGGCCGCCATCATGAAGCTGGGCGGCGGCAATCTCGCCAAGGTGCGCGCCTGCCTCGAAGATCTCGGCCTCCTGGATCGGGCGCTCTATGTCGAACGCGCCACCATGGCCGCCGAACGCATCCTGCCGCTCCGCGACGTCGAGGCGCAGAGTTCCCCCTATTTTTCGATCATCCTGGTGCCGGGGCGCAAATGGCTGAGCTAGGCCGGCCCGCCATCTTTGCCCTCAACGCGGTGAGCCTTGCCACCGCCCAGCGCCTCCAGGCGGCCTTGCCCGGCGCCGAGCTCTTCGGCCTCGAGGGACGCGTCGTCGGTGCCGACCGCACCATCGCCAATTTCGGCGATGCCCTGCGCGAGGCCTATTCGGCCGACCGCCCGCTCATCGCGCTTTGCGCGGCAGGCATCGTTATCCGTGCCCTGGCCCCGCTTCTCCAGTCCAAGCGTGCCGAACCGCCCGTGCTTGCCGTCGCCGAAGACGGTTCGGCCGTGGTGCCGCTTCTCGGGGCGACGCGTGGCGTCAACGACCTGGCCCGCACCCTCGGCGCCGCCCTCGAAACCGCCCCGGCCATCACCACCACCGGCGAGCTCCGTTTCGGGGTCAATCTCCTCAATCCGCCTGCCGGCTATAAGCTGCTCAATCCGGGCGACGCCAAGACCTTCGTTTCAGAGCTGCTCACGGGGCGCCCGGTCCAGGTGGATGGCGACGCCCCCTGGCTCGAATTCTCCGGGCTGGCGGTCGACCCTTCGGCGCGCCTGCGCATCGCCATCGTCGACTCCTCGGTCGAGCCCGGCCCCGGCGAACTGGTCTATCTGCACACCCCCGGGCCCGGGCGCCTGGCTGTAGTGGGGCTAGGCCCGGGCGGCGCCGCCCAGCGGACGCCGGAGGTTGCCGCCGAACTGCGCGACGCCACCGACATCCTGGGCTACCGCACCTATGTGGAAATGGCCGGCCCCTTCCGGCCCGACCAGCGCCTGCACGCCTCCGACAACCGCCAGGAACTCGATCGCGCCCGCGCCGCGCTCGACCTCGCCGCCGAGGGTCGGCGCGTCGTCATGGTGTCCTCTGGCGATCCGGGGGTTTTCGCTATGGCCGCCGCGGTCATGGAAGCCCTGTCGGGCGCCGACGCCGCCCCGCCCTGGGCCGACGTCGACCTCGCCATCCTCCCCGGCATCACCGCCGCCATGGCGACAGCCGCCAGGGTCGGCGCGCCGCTCGGGCACGATTTCGCCGTGATGTCGCTTTCCGACAATCTCAAATCCTGGGAAACGATCGAGACGCGCCTCGCCGCTGCCGCCGAGGCCGATTTCGTGCTGGCGCTCTACAACCCGATTTCGAAGGCGCGCCCGCACCAGCTCGAGGCAGCCATCGCGATCCTGCGCCGCCATCGTGCGCCCCATACGCCGGTCGTCATCGGCCGCGATGTCGGCCGCCCCGGCGAAAGCCTTGCGGTCACCTCGCTTGCCGATCTTTCGAGCGAGATGGTCGATTCGCGCTCCACCCTGATCGTGGGATCCTCGCGCACCACCCGCTTCGCGATGGGAAACCGCGAGTGGGTGTTCACGCCGCGCTTCTACCGCTAGCGCACCAGCACAGGCGGCGTGCAGCGCACGCCATAGACCTGCACGTCCGCCTCCCCGACCTTGACCCCGAGCGTGTTGAGCAGCGACGCCAGCACCGGGTCGAGCGCGGCGCCGAGGGGCGAGAGCAGGTTCAGCAGACCCGTCTTTGCCAGCACCTCGCTCAGCAGTCCGCCCAGCAGCCCCAGCACCGTCACGTCGAGCTTGAGGTCCGAGAGGAGCGAAGTCATCAGCGACTGGGTGATCGCGGTGGTCGAGACCGACTTGACCTTGCCGGCCGCGATCTCGGAGGTCGAAAAGCTCACCAGCTTGGGCTGCATCTCGGCCACCTGCACATGTGCCTTGCCGGTCGCCTGGATGAGCCCGAGCGCATTGATGAGTTTGGCTTCGCCCACCGTCGGAAAGGCCCCGAAATTGGCCATCGCCGCGTCGCTGACCTCGCCCAGCACCACGCGCGCCACGCCCGGACGCACCGCGATCGTCGCCGTGCCGCTCACGGCATTGCCGGTGGGGCAGGTGGCGGCCACCGCCGTCGCCTCGGCATTGGCGACTTCCACATAGACCGGCACATTGACCTCGAAGATATGGGGGATGCCGAGCAGCGCGAGCAGCGAGGACACCAGGCCCAGATCAAGAATATCGAGCGAGAGCCTGACATTGAGCTTGAGCCGCACCTGCGCGGTGCGCACGATGGTCCCGGTTGGCCCGATGGCGTACCAGCTTCCTCCCTGCGGCGGCTCGCCCACGGCCAGCTTGACCGTCGCACCCACGAGCCCGGGCACATTGATCCCGGTATTGAGGGCCACCTGGTGCGTGCCGTCGCTCAGCGCGGCGCTCACCGAAAGCACCTCGAGGGCCGAGACCTTGGTGAAGATCCCCGTCGCGCCCGTCCCGATGGCGAGGTTGGCATAACGCCCCAGGTCGAAGAGCTTGCCGATCGACACTTCCCCGTTATGGCCGGCGGCAAGGGCAATTGCCTGCATCGCGGTCTTCTCGGTGCCGTTGAGTGTAGCGGCCAGCGCCCTGGCGATGACGCCGTGATCCGCCCTGGCGTTGAGGATGTCCGCATAGGTGCCCGCGGTGATGTGCATTTCGCTGGCCAGCGCGTCGAGGAAGCCGAAGGCGCTGACCCTGGCATCGAGCAGTGCGTTGTAGGAGGCGGCTGCAATGCTGACATTGGTGCCCAGCAGCCCGTTGAGCAGCACATTGGCGAGCCCGTCCTTGAGGCTGAGCAGGCGGCTCCCCACCGAGAACGCCACTTCGGGCGTGGTGGTGGCCACCGCCTCCACCCCAATCGGGGGCGGCTCGCTCCAGAAACGTGCGAAATAGAGATTGCCCTTCTGCTCGTAGCGCACCCTCACCGCGTTATAGGGCGTCAGGCCCGGCTTGAAGCGCTGCCCCACCGGCTGGCTCGGATCGGGGGTGTACTGGCCGGACTCCACGATCAGGCGCTGCGGCTTGAGCGGGTCCTGCAATTGCTGCTGTGTCTCGATTCCCGTCAGGTACCCGGCCTCCACCATCGCGCCCCTGGCGATGGAAAAGGCGCTCGAAGGATCGCGCGTCGCCTGCAGCGCCGCCAGGTCGGCCGCCGATTGCATCATGCGCCGTTCGAGGTAGAGCGAGCCGGCATCCACCGCGAGCGCCGAGACCATCGCCCCCAGGATCATGGCCCCGGCGAACATGATCGCCATCGCGCCGCGCTCGTCCCTGAGGAACCGGCGCACCGCCCCCATGGTCACATCCCGCCCTTGCGGATGACCGATGTGAAGGTGATCACCTTGTTGGGCGAGGGCAGGGGGATGTTGAGGTTCCAGATCGGCAGGCTCGAGGCGTCGTAGCGCACCGTCACCACGTACTGGCTGGCATCGGTCGGCTTGTCGCCGATGGTGTAGGTCACCTTGCTGCCGTCGATGAGCATGTAGTCCCGCGCGTTTCCGTCGATGAACGATTTGACCAGGCTGTCGCGCTCGGTGGCGCTCAGCCCGGCTATCGATGTCCTGGCGGCGTCCGCCGCGATCTGCTGGACGGAATTGGCCGCGCCGAAATAAATGCCATAGGCCAGCATTCCCATGAGCATAAGGAGAAAGACGGGCGTGAGAATCGCAAACTCCACCGCAGCAACGCCCTGGTCATCAAGGCGAAATCCGGAAAGTCGTCGCCGAGGGAACAACATGCTACCCACCTCTGCATACGAACTGGCCGGTGAAACCTGCGTAGCAATATTTCAGCAATACTGATATATATTCAGGTTCCGCCGTGTTTCATTGTCCGCCCTTCACTGTTGAGAAAACCTTAACGGAAGGTTGCGCGCGTTTGCGGATACGGCTCGAACGCATATCTGCCAGTCCCCAAACCCCCTGCCTCGATTTTGTGCACGGCGCTACCAATGAGGCTGCGAGTGTTATCTGAAGCCAGGTGTGCCATCATGACCAAGCCCAGACTCCCCAGAATCGAAGTGTGCGTGGAGGGCGTGGATGGCCTTCTCGCCGCGCAGAAGGCCGGGGCGGACCGGGCCGAGCTCTGCGCCAGCCTGCTCGAGGGCGGCATCACCCCGTCCATCGGCGTGGTCCGCGAGGCGCTCAAGCTCTCGACCATCCCGTTCAACGTGATCGTGCGCCCCCGCGGCGGCGACTTCCTCTATTCCGAACACGAGTTCCAGGCGATGCTTCGCGACGTCGAGGCGTTGCGCGATCTCGGCGTGGCCGGTGTGGTCATCGGTTGCCTCACCTTCGACGGTCGCGTCGATGTCGAGCGCACCCGTGCGCTCGTGCGCGCCGCCAAGCCACTGACGGTGACCTTCCACCGCGCCTTCGACATGACGCGTGACTATGCCGAAGCGGTCGAGGACCTGGTCCATTGCGGCGTCGATCGCGTGCTGACCTCGGGCCAGCGGCGCACGGCCCTCGAAGGCATCGACATCCTGCGCCACACGGTCAAGCTTGCCGGCGACCGCCTGACCGTCATGGTCTGCGGCGGCCTCAACGCCGGCAATATCGGCGACGTGCTCGAACGGACCGGCGCCTACGAGGCCCATTTCTCCGCCGGCAACACGCTGCCGAGCGGCATGGCCTTCCATAACCCGCATGTCGGCATGGGCGGCACCGCGCTCGAGCGCGAATACGAGTTGACCGTGACCGACGAAGCCGCCGTCCGCTCGACCATCGCCGCGGCGCGCGCCCAGCTGGTTCAGCCCGCGTAAAATCCCCATAGCGTCCGGGCGATTTCCGTCATCCGGGCGCGCAGGTCAGGCGGCGCCAGCACCTCTATCTCGCAACCGATCTTGGTCATCTCGCGCGCCGCCCAGTCGTTCTCCTCGATCGGAACGGCCAGCACGGCCCAGCCCGTTTCGTCGGGCTCGATCGGCGCCGCTTCCACCGCCGCACGCACGGTCTGGCTGATGTCCATCAGCCGCCTGCGGCCGCGTTCGGAGGCCCGAACCAAGGCCGTTCCGATATAGACGTCCCGTTCGAACTGCTCGGTCGATTGCGCCCAATACCCCGGCAGGTCGAAGTCCGCCGGGCGCTCGAAACGCTCCTCCGAGAGGATCAGCGCCAGGATGCTGGAGAGCTTATAGGTCCGCACCGCCTCGTCCCGGCGCGCCACGACGTACCAGATGCCCCCCTTGAGCACGAGCCCAAGCGGCTCGAGCACGCGATCGGACACGCCGGTCCAGCTTTCGTATCGCACATGGATGCGCCTTTCGCTCCAGACGGCGTCGGCGACGGATTTGAGATGCTCCTGCACCCGCGCCGGCTGGAACCAGCCCTTGGGGTCGAGGTGAAAGCGCCCGCTGATGCGGCGGGCCTCGTCCTGCCAATCCGCCGGCAGGGCGGCCAGGAGCTTGAGCTCGGCCGCCGCGACATCGTCCGAAAGCCCGAGCTCGGCGGCCGGGCCGGGCAATCCTGAGAGAAACAGTGCCTTGGCCTCGGGCGCTGTCAGCCCGGTCAGGCGCGTGCGCCACCCATCGAGCAGGGCAAAGCCGCCATTGCGCCCGGTCTCGGCATAGACCGGCACCCCGGCCGCGCTCAGCTGGTCGATGTCGCGGTAGATCGTGCGGACCGAAACCTCCAGCTCTTCAGCCAGGATCTCAGCGCTCAGCCGCCCGCGCGTCTGGAGCATCATCATGATCGAAAGCAGGCGGCTCGCGCGCATTTTCCCGGTCCGTTCCTAAACCATGACATTCGATGTCAGTCTTTGAAAACTACAATGCTTTCCATGCTCGTAGCGACTCGGATCGATCTCGCCGCCAGTAATTTTCTGCACCATAGCATCAAAGGCTGACATTGGCTGTCAGGCTTTGGCGGCTAGCCTCGATCCCCGTTGGCGAACACTCAGGAGCTTGCGAAAATGTACCCCTCTCATTTCGATTCCCCGGTAGCCACGCTCTCATCGGTCACGCGCCGGACGCAGACGCCTCTGCTCTTCATCGACCTCGAACTCGAAGCCCTGTTCAGGGCCGGTCGCGTGTCCGAGCGTCCATCCCTCCTCGCCGTGGTCGCCGTCCGTGGCTGGCACGGGCTCGCCGGGGTGCTCACCAGCGCCGCCGCCCGGCGGGCCGTGCTCTAGGGAGACCGGCCGTGACCAGCCTCCCCATCGTCGAGTTGCGCCGCTATCGGCTCCACCCCGGGCAGCGTGACACTTTGATCGACCTCTTCGAGAACGAGTTCCTCGAAAGCCAAGATGACGTGGGGGCCCACGTGCTCGGCCAGTTCCGTGTCGATGGCGCGCCCGACCAGTTCGTCTGGCTGCGCGGGTTCGAGGCTTTCGACGACCGCCGCACTGCACTGGACGCCTTCTATGGCGGACCGGTCTGGAGGGCGCATCGCGACCGCGCCAACGCCACCATGGCCGATAGCGACGACGTGCATCTGCTTTCCACCATGGCCCCGCAGGACGGCTTCGTCCGCCCTGCGCGCCCGCGCCGGCCGCGCGGCGCCTTCGCCACCAACGGCTCGCGCTTCATCGTCATGCTCTATCGGCTGGCCGATAACGGCCGCGCCGCCGAGTTCGACGCGCGCCTGCGCGCCGCCCTTGCCGAAACCGGCATCGACCCGCTGGCGAGCTTCTTCACGCTCGCAGCCGAGAACAACTACCCCAGGCTCCCCATCCACACCGACGACCCGGTGCATGTGGTGCTCCTGCGCTTCGACAATGCGGTGGGCCTTGAAACCTGGCTGCAGGCCCCGCCCGCGGGGCTCTCCGACTTCCTCAAGGCACCGCCCGAAACCCTCATTCTGCAACCGACCGCACGCTCGCTGCTGCGCTGAACCGAAAGGTCCCTGCGATGAATTACCATCCCACCGATTTCGCCGCACCCACCGGCGCCGTCCACGACTTCGATTTCCTCCATGGCGACTGGATCGTCTCCAACCGGCGCCTCAAGCGCCGATTTGCCGGCTGCGAGGACTGGGACGAGTTCGAGGCCAGCTTTCGGTGCGAGCCGCGCCTGGGTGGCGGCGCCAATATCGATGAGATGCAGGCGCCGGACCGCGGCTTTTCCGGCATGAGCCTGCGCCTTTTCGACTTGGCCGCCCGGCGCTGGGCGATCTACTGGGTCTCGAGCCAGCAGGGCACCCTGTTTCCACCCGTGCAGGGCGGCTTCATCGGCGATCACGGCGTGTTCGTGGGCCGCGACGTCGACGGCGGTCAGCCCGTCAACGTGCAGTTCTTCTGGACCCGCCTGGGGCCCGATGCCGCGCGCTGGAGCCAGGCGTTCTCGCGCGACGGCATCGTCTGGGAAACCAACTGGATCATGAATTTCCGCCGCAAGGCCTGATCAGGTCTGCTTGCCGGCCCGGTTGCGGCTCGCCTCGCGCCGGGCCTGTTTTCTTTCGAGATCCTCGCGCGCCTGGGCCACGGCCGCATCGCCCATATGCGATGCCCCGCGCGCCCGGGCGAGCGCGATCTGGCGCTGGCGTTCCGCCACGCCCTGGCGCACCTCACCTGCGCAATGGGGGCAGCAGATGCCTTCCCTGTAGTCGGCATGCGCGCGGTCGGCCGGGGTCAGGGGCCGGCGGCAGGCCCGGCACAGCGTCGCCGCGCCCTCGCGCAACCCATGGACCACCGAAACACGCTCATCAAAGACGAAGCACTCGCCCTGCCAGCGGCTCTCCGCTTCCGGCACCGTTTCCAGGTATTTGAGGATGCCTCCTTTGAGGTGGAACACCTCTTCAAAACCCTTCGAGAGCAGGTAGGCCGACGCCTTCTCGCAGCGGATGCCGCCGGTGCAGAACATCGCCACCTTGCGGTCGCGTTCCGGATCGAGGTGCTTTTCGACGAAGTCCTTGAATTCAACGAAGCTCGCGGTCCTGGGGTCGATTGCTCCCTCGAACGTGCCGAGCCCGGCCTCGTAGTCGTTGCGCGTGTCGAGGAGCACCACATCGTCCTGGCCGATCAGCGCATTCCAGTCCTGCGCCTCCACATAGGTGCCGACCCGCTCGCTCGGCCTGACCTCGGGCGCGCGCAGCGTCACGATCTCCTGCTTGACGCGCACCTTCATGCGCAGGAAGGGCATGGCGTCGGCAGTCGAATACTTGAGCTCGGCGCCCTGGAACGGAAACGTCTCGTTGAGGTGATCGACCAGCGCATCGATAGCCTCGGGCCTGCCCGCGACCGTGCCGTTGATACCTTCTTCCGCCAGGATGATCGTTCCCCTGATCGCGCGGGCGCAGCAGAACTGGGCCAGATCGGCCTTGCGGCTTAGGAACCCGGAAAAGTCGGCGAATTTGTAGAAAGCCGCGACCTTGAAGGCCGGGGACGAAACGGGCAGATTGCTCATGCGCGGCTTTCTAGCACCGCGCGCCGCGCTGCGCCATCTGGCCGCCGCCACACTCGCCCAGGGAGGAAATCATGACCTATCGTGCCCATTCGGCGCGCTACGACACCATGCAATACCGGTTCACCGGTCGCTCGGGGTTGAAGCTGCCCGTCATTTCGCTCGGCCTCTGGCAGAATTTCGGTGGCACCCGCGACTATCCGAGCGCCTTCGAAATCCTGAGCTACGCCTTCGATTCGGGCATTACCCATTTCGACCTCGCCAACAATTACGGCCCGCCCTACGGTTCGGCCGAGGAACTTTTCGGCGACGTGCTGGCGCGCGACTTCCGTCCCTATCGCGACGAACTCATCGTCTCGTCCAAGGCCGGCTGGGACATGTGGCCGGGGCCCTATGGCAATTTCGGCTCGCGCAAGTATCTCATCGCCAGCGCCGACCAGAGCCTCAAGCGCATGGGGCTGGACTACTTCGACATCTTCTATTCCCACCGCTTCGATCCCTCGACCCCGCTCGAGGAGACCATGGGGGCCCTGGCCCAGCTGCACCGGCAGGGCAAGACGCTCTATGTCGGCATTTCCAACTACCCCGAGGCGCAGACCCGCGAGGCCTATCGCATCCTGGCGGACATGGGCGTGCCGCTGCTCATCCACCAGCCGAGCTATTCCATGCTCAATCGCTGGATCGAGAACGACAGGACCATCGAGGCGCTTGGCGAACTGGGTGTCGGCGTCATCGCCTTCTCCCCCCTGGCGCAGGGCATCCTTTCGGGCAAATACAACGCCAAGTCGGACCTGACGGGCACCCGCGCCGCCGAGAACTACTCGCTCTCGTCCCGCTCGATCGAGCCGCGCCTGCTCGAGGCCACCGAGAAGCTGGCCGGCATCGCCAGGGCCCGCGGCCAGTCCATGGTCCAGCTCGCCCTCGCCTGGGTGCTTCGCCGCAAGGAAATGACCTCCGCCCTCATCGGGGTCCGCACGCTCGACCAGCTCAAGGACAACCTCGGCGTCCTCTCCAACCTCACCCTCAGCCCCGAAGAGATCGCCGCGATCGATGAAGCAACCAAGGGCGCCCAGCTCGACAACTACCCGCTCAAGCGCTAGTGCAGGGCGCCTCCCTCGGGGAGGCGCCGCCCCGGCCGGCGATCGGTTGACCTGAGGGCGGCAAAGCGCCAGATTGCCGGACCTTCCGGCGGAGCCAGCCTTGCTCGTAAAATACCTGACAAACCTATCCGCAGCCGCTGCCCTGGGTGGAGGCCTGGTGATTATCTGCCTCTGGCCCGAGGCGGGAAACGTCTCCGTCATCGCGGCCCAGGTCCTGGCCCTCGGCATCTGCCTTTTCACCTGGAGCTGGGGCGACCTGCGCCGTCCCGCAGCGGCCCTGCCCCTGCTCGCCGGTTTGCTGCTCATCCTGGCTTTCGGTATCACGGCGACTTCGGCCCTCCACATCATCTCGGTTCTCGTGTTCGCGCCGCTCTTCCTGATCGGCCCGCTGATCACCGTATTCCGCCGCGCGAGCTTTCGCATTGATCCCGGCGTGATTGGTGGTTTGGCCGCACTCGGAGCAGGCCTGGCCCTGCTGGTGGCGATCTACGATACCTTTGTCCTGCACTCGACCCGCGCTGGCGGCATCGTGGCCAATCCGATTCACTTTGCGGACGTGGTCGTAGCCCTCGGCTTCCTCAGCCTTGTGGGATTGTTTGGAGGAAATCGGTCGAAATGGATCGCCGTGGCCGGGGCCGCATTTGCCCTGGTCACCGTGATTCTGTCCGGTACGCGCGGAGCTATTGTGACGATCATTCCAGTTGCCGGCCTAACGTTGGTCCTGGCGACGCTGTGGGGCGGCCTGGGGCGCCGGGCCTGGCTGGTGATCAGCGTGCTGGCGCTGATAGCGATCGGCGCCGTGGTGGGCACTGTCCAGGGTGGATGGAGTCCGGTCACGCGCGTTATCGCCACCGTCACCAGCGTCCTCGAAAGCGGAAAGACCGCCGATAGCTCGGACAACGAGCGGATGCTCATGTATCAAGCTGCCTACAACGCTTTCCTGCAGTCACCCTTCTATGGCCATGGGATGGTCGGCTTCACCAAGATCGCGGCCGACACCATGCCGCCCGAGCTGCACACACCCGTTTATGATCACCTGCATAACGACGTCGCCGATTTCGCCGTTACGGGCGGAATAATCGGCGTGATTGCCTACTTCTGCATCCTCCTTGCTCCCCTGGTCGAAGCCTGGCGGGCGGAGGGTCCCCATCGTCGAGCGGCCCGGCTGGGCGCCGTTGTCCTCGTTGCTGGCTATTTCCTCATGGGCCTCACCAACGCGACGTTCGGTATCCTGATGCTTACGGTGACGTTCGCCGTCGCCACGGCGGCCATCGCACACCTGTCGCGGCCGCCGGCCAGAGACTTGTCTCAGGCCACCGGCGTGGTAGACAGCCCGGGCTCCTCCACAAGGCTCGCGGACGCGCCCAGTGCCTGACAACAAGATCCACATCGCCCTGGCCTTTGACGACAATTTCTGGGCGCCGGCCTATGCGGTCATGCGCTCGATCTGCCTTTTCACCAAGCGCCGCAGCGACCTCGTCTTCCACCTGATCCACCAGCCGATCACCGACGAGCATCGCGCCGACCTGGAGAAGATACCGGCCGAGTTCGGCGCGACTCTCGTCTGGCATGATCTCACCCGGTCCGACGTCTTTAACGCCATTGTCTCTCGCGTGCCCTCGAGCCGGCAGTGGACCAGCGTGGTGTACGGGCGCCTGCTGATCGACACGCTTGTCGGCCCCGACGTTTCGCGTGTCATTTATCTCGATTGCGACATGATGGTGCGCGCACCCATCGAAGATCTTTATGCTGCCGATCTGGGAGAGTTTCCCATCGGCGCAGTACGCGACACTGCTGGCGCCCTGATCGTGGGCGGGCGCGACATCAAGAACAATCGCGACATCTTCGACCCCGCCGATCCCTACTTCAATTCGGGAATGGTCGTCATCGACGTCGACAAGTGGCGACAGGTGGCCGTACCCGAGCGACTCGAGGAACTGATCGCCTCAGGCGTCATGGCGCGCCTCTACTACGACCAGGATGTCCTCAACCTTGTCTTCAAGCATCGGTGGCAGCCCTTGCCGACCCGGTGGAACACCATCGATGCACGGCACCCGCACGAGGGGCTGGATCCCTCGATCCTGCACTACACGGGCCCAAACAAGCCCTGGAACCTGGTCTCCAACGTTGCCTTCCGCCGCATCTATCGACACGTGATGACCAACGAGCTTTTCTACCGTTTCATGCGTCATCGCTGGTCGACATACTGGCGGCGCAAGCTCGGCTTGCGCGGTCGAGCCTGAGATCGCTGCATGGCAAAGCTCCATATCGTTCTGACCTTCGATGACAACTTCTGGGCGCCTGCCTATGCGGTGATGCGCTCGGTTTGTCTGTTTACCCACCGTCGGCGGGACCTGGTTTTTCACCTCTGCCAGCGCGGCATCACCGACGAGCACCGTGCTGATCTCACTCGGATCGAAACAGAGTTCGAGGCCACTCTTGTCTGGTACGACCTCGACGCCTGGGACCTGTTTGCCGACATCGCCGAGCGCATGCCCTACAATAAGCGGCTGACAAATATCGTCTATGCGCGCCTGCTCATCGACCGGCTGGTCGGGCCCGATGTCGAGCGTGTCCTCTACCTTGACTGCGATATGCTGGTGCGCGCGCCGATTGAGGACATCCTGGAAATCGACATGCGGGGCCTTCCGATCGCCGCCGTTCGCGACACCAAGGGAGCCTTCATTGTCGCCGGCCGCGATCTCGCCAGTAATCGCGACATCTTCGACGTCGCCGATCCCTATTTCAACGCCGGCATGATCCTCATCGACATCGCGAAATGGCGCGACGCCTGCCTTCTCGATCGGCTGGAAGAAATGTTTGCCGACGGCACCATGGCGCGCATCTACTACGATCAGGATTTCCTGAATCTGGTGTTCCGCAACAACTGGCTCTATCTCGATCCGCGCTGGAACGTGATCGACGCCCGCCATTCCCATGAGGGCCTCGATCCAGCGATCCTGCACTACACCGGCTGGTCAAAGCCTTGGCACGTCTATTCGATCGTCGCCTTCCGCCGCATCTACCGTCACGTGATGACCAACGAGCTTTTCTACCGCTTCATGCGCCACCGCTGGAAGCGCTGGTGGCAGAAGAAGCTGCGGTTGCGCTAGAGGGCGATTCCCTCGAGTTCGCAAAGCTGCGCCAGGGCGCTGCCCTTTTCGGGAATCCCGATCCCCGCGCGTCCGCGATTGGTGAGCTGGCTGCGCCAGATATGGACGGCGAGCGTGCGCCCGGTCACGGCCGCCTCGATCGAGGAGCCGGCCAGCATCAGCGCCGGAATGCCCTCATAGGGCACGGGATAGAAGACGTCCGTCGGCTGCACGAACTGGGTCAGCCCACGTGCCCGCACATAATGGGTCAGGGCGAAGGGCCCGGTGGCGCCGTATTGCATGTATTCGGGCGGCACCCTGGCGCCGAACAGCCGCCGGGCCGCCACCTCCAGCCGCCGGAAGGGCGGCAGATGCGGCTCGAGTAGCGGCCGCTCGCCCTCGTCGAACACCGAAAGCAGGTCGTCGAGCAGCGGCGCATCATGGGGCAGTAAGAGGACCGCTCCGTTGATCGAGCCGCCCGTCCCATCCGCCCTGGGCGGACGTTCGTAGCCGAAGAGATAGGGCGGGGGAGCGGCGATGGGGCGCACGCAATACATGTCCGCGTCCGCCCAGATGCCGCGTTGCTGGCGCATCAGGCTCATGCGGAAGAGATCCGAGAACACCCCCGCCGTGCCGCGTCCCTTGTAGAACACCAGCTTTTCGCGCGGCACCACGTCCTGGGCGTCGCGAAACTCGACGCCTTCCGGAATCCCCGCGATGGGCTCGTAGCCGTAAAGGTGCACCGGATGCCCCTGCCGCACGAACGAGGAGAGGCAGAGGCGTTCGAGCCAGGAAAGCTCGCCGAACCAGAACGAAGCGATGGGCAGCAGGCCCGGCCCGCCGCCCCTGTCCGCCGTCATTTGCGCAGCGTCCCGCCGGTGGCCTTTTCGACCGCAGCGACAATGGCGCCCGAGATCTTCTCGATCTCCTCATCGTTGAGCGTCTTGTCCTGGGGCTGCAGCCTCACTTCGATGGCCACGGACTTCTTGCCCTCGCCAACATGGCTGCCTTCGAAGACGTCGAACACCGTCACGTCGGTGATCAGTGCCTTCTCGGCGCCGCGTGCAGCCTTGAGGATGGCCGCCGCCGGCACGTCGCGATCCACCAGGAAGGCGAAGTCGCGGCTGAGCGGCATGAGGTCCGAGAGGTTGAGCGCCGGCTTGGCGCGCGTCGGCTTCCGTCGTGGCTCGGGCAGGGCGTCGAGGTCGATCTCGAAGGCCGCCACGGGCCCGTCGAGGTCGAGTTCCTTGAGCCAGGCCGGATGCAACTCGCCAAACCAGCCGATGACGACCTTCGGTCCCAGCTGCAGGCGGCCGCCGCGGCCCGGATGGCTCCAGGCCGGGGCCTCGGCGACGAGCTGCACCTTCTCGATATCGACACCCAGCGCGTCGAGGGCCGCGCCCAGGTCGGCCTTGGCGTCGAAGACGCCGACCTTGCCGGCATTGCCCTGCCAGCTCCGGCCCCAGGCCTGTGCGCCGGCCGTGCCGGTGCGGATGCCCGTGGCATAGGTGTGCTGGCCCTCGGGCTTGTCGGACAGGAACACCTGGCCGACCTCGAAGAGCGCGATATCGGCGAAGCCGCGATTGGCGTTGCGGCGCGCCGCCGACAGCAGCCCGGGAAGCAGGGAGGGCCGCATGTCGGTCATGTCCGAGGCAATGGCGTTTGCCAGCTGCACCGCCTCGGCGCCGCCGCCGAAGCGCTCGGCCTCGGCATGGGAAATGAACGACCAGGTCACGGCCTCGTCGAGCCCGCGTGCCGCCAGGGCCCGGCGCACGATGCGGCGGCGGTTCTGGATGGTGGTGAGGATGCGCGGCGCCACGTGGTTGAGGCGCGCCAGCGGCTCGACCGGCACCTTGTCCACGCCCACCATGCGCATCACTTCTTCGGCGATATCGGCCTTCTGCGTGACGTCCGGGCGCCAGGACGGCACCGAGACCTTGAGCACCTCGCCGGTGCCTTCGACCTTGAAGCCGAGGCGCGTGAGGAAATGCTCCGATTCCTCGCGCGAAACGTCCAGGCCCGTCAGGCGCCTGGTTTCGCTCAGCGGGAAGTCGATCACCGTATTGGGGCTGCCGACCTTGCCGGCCACGGCCACTTCGTGGACCGTGCCTCCGCACAGGTCGAGCACCATCTGCGTCGCCCACTCGATGCCCGGCAGGACCGATTCCGGGTCGACCGTGCGCTCGAACCGGTAGCGGGCGTCCGAATTGATGCCGAGCTTGCGGCCGGCCGTGGCGATGGCCGTCGGCTCGAACCAGGCGCATTCGATGAAGACGTTCTGCGTCTGCTCGGTCGAGCCGGTGGCTTCCCCGCCCATGATGCCGCCGATGCCGAGCGGGCCTGAATTGTCGGCGATCACGCAGATCGTCTCGTCGAACGTATAGGTCTTGCCGTCGAGCGCCAGCAGCGTCTCGCCGGGCTTTGCCATGCGCGCATGCACGGTGCCGTTGAGCGTATCGGCATCGAACACGTGCAGCGGGCGGCCGCGATCGTAGGAGATGTAGTTGGTGATATCGACCAGCGCATTGATCGGCCGTAGGCCGACGGCGCGCAGGCGGGCCTGCAGCCACTCGGGCGAGGGACCGTTCTTGACGCCGGTGATGAGGCGCCCGGCGAACATCTTGCAGACCTCGACCTCACCGGGCTCGAAGCGCAGCTCGACCGGCACGGGGCTGGTCTTTTCAGCAGCAGGCACGGCCTTGCCGGTATCGGGCTTGAGCTTGCCGATGCCGAAGGCCGCCAGGTCCCGCGCCACGCCGCGCACGGCGGTGCAGTCGCCGCGATTGGGCGTGATCGAGATGTCGTAGACCACCCCGTTGAGCCCGGCGAAATCGACGTATTTCGTCCCCACCGGGGCATCCTCGGGCAGCTCGATGATGCCCGAATGGTCGTCCGAAAGCTCGAGTTCGCGACCCGAGCACAGCATGCCGTTGGAGGCGGCGCCGCGGATATTGCCCTTGCTCAGCGTGAAGTCGGAGCCCGGGATATAGGTGCCCGGGAAGGCGAAGACCGTCTTGAGCCCGGTGCGCGCATTGGGGGCGCCGCAGACGACGTCGATGAGCTCGCCCGTCCCCGCATCCACCTTGCAAACGCGCAGCTTGTCGGCATTGGGGTGCTTTTCGGCGCTCACCACGTGGGCGACCACGAAGTCCTTGAGCGCCTTGCCCTGGTCTTCCACGCTCTCCACTTCCAGGCCGACCGTGGTCAGCGCCTCTGAAATCTCCTCGGCATTCGCCGTGGTATCCAGGTGTTCCTTGAGCCAATCGAGGGTGAATTTCATCGGTACATGCTTTCGGTCGCCTCATGCTTTTCGAGGCTGGAGGAGATTGAAAAGAGTTTGACGAGAACGTTGGCAAAGCCGCGGGCATCGTCGATGGCCTTGTGGGTATGCTCGATATGGCCGTACCACTCGGCCGGCACGCGCTGCATACCCCAGTTGAGATAGGGCGCGCCGCGCAGCGCGCCGGCCATGGTGTAAAGGCACACCCCGCCGCCCCTGAAGATCTGCCGCGTCTTGAACGGCCCGCCCAGCACGCGCGTGCCGGCGAACTCGTCGAGATAATGGTCCATCCACAGGCCATCGAAGATCATCGGCGCCGCCGCGAAGACGCGAAAGCCGGGCAGGCTTTCCACCCAGTCGGCATAGCGCGGCATCACGGCTTCCGGTGCCTCGGCATTGGTGGTCGCCGCTGCCCAGGCCTCGGGTTGGGTCTGCCACCAGGCCATGGTGGTTTCGTCCGGCTGCCGGTCCGGGCGCGGCTTGAGCACCGCCTCGAACTCGCCGAACCGTTCCCCGGTGGCGCTGATGGCGACCGAGGCGAAGCTGAGCATCGAGGAATGGAGCGGGGTAGGCCCGTCCGCCTCGATGTCGGTGACCACGAACGTGGTTTGCGGTTCGATCTCAGTCACGGGAAAATACCTCGATCACCTTTAGCCGTTCGCAGACCAGCATCATGTCCGGCGCGAAACTGCCGTGGCGGCGGAAATAGTCCTCATGCACGCGCCGCCAATAGGCGAGCGTGCGGTCGCCCTCGCCCTCATCGGCCGCGAAGCGCGCATCCACCTCGTCGAACCGGCGCAACTCGACCTCGACGGTCTCGATCGCGCAGGCCGGACGGCCCCTGCCATCGAGCACCACGTCGCGCCGCCCCACAACGGGTATCGGCTCGGTCGCGCCATAGGTACCGACCGCGTCGCAAGTCGCGGTCTTCGTCCCGGCCAGCACGAGCGCAAGCAGTTCGTCCGCCAGCTCCGGGGAATCCCCGAAGCTGAACGTCACTGCATTCTCGTAGCCGGCGGGCAGCGGGCTCATCAGCTCGACAGCCCCCCGAACAGCGTCGGCAGGTCGAGCGGGCGGAAGCCGTAATGGTCGAGCCAGCGCTTGTCGGCATCGAAGAATGCACGCAGGTCCGGCATGCCGTATTTGAGCATGGCGAGGCGGTCGATACCCATGCCCCAGGCAAAGCCCTGGTAGACATCGGGGTCGAGCCCGGCATTGCGCAGCACGTTCGGGTGCACCATGCCGCAGCCGAGGATTTCCAGCCAGTCGCTGCCTTCCCCGATCTTGACCTCGTTGCCCGAACGGTCGCACTGCACGTCCACTTCCATGGAAGGCTCGGTGAAGGGGAAGAAGCTCGGCCGGAACCGCGTCTTGACGTTGTCGACCTCGAAGAAGGCCTTCAGGAACTCCTCGATCACCCAGCGCAACTGGCCGATATGGCTCGACTTGTCGATGACCAGCCCCTCCACCTGATGGAACATGGGCGTGTGGGTCTGGTCGCTGTCGTTGCGATAGGTGCGGCCGGGCACCACGATCCGGATCGGCGGATCGATCGGACCGGTGATGTAATTGGCCGCCGGCTTCTCGTTGGTCCGCTGCATGGCGCGGATCTGCACCGGCGAGGTATGGGTGCGCAGCACTTTTCGCGCGCCGTCGGCGTCGGGCTTCAAAAAGAACGTGTCGTGCATCTCCCGGGCCGGGTGGCCTTCGGGGAAATTGAGCGCCGTGAAATTGTAGTAGTCGGTCTCGATATCGGGCCCTTCGGCGATCGAGAACCCCATGTCCGAAAAGATCGCGGTGATCTCGTCGATCACCTGGCTCACCGGGTGGATGCGCCCGCGCGCCGTGGGGGCGGGCTGGAGCGGCAGCGTGACGTCGAGCTTTTCGGCGGCGAGGCGGGCATTGAGCGCCTCTTCGGCCAGTTCGCCCCCCTTGGCCTCGATCAGCGCCACGATCTCGTTCTTGAGGCCGTTGATGGCGGGGCCGGCCGATTTGCGTTCCTCGGGGGCCATGCCGCCGAGCGAAGCGAGCAGGGCCGAGACCGAGCCCTTCTTGCCCAGGGCGGCCACCCGCACCGCTTCGAGCGCGCCCTGGTCCTGGGCGGCGGCAATGGCGGCGCCGAGGTCGGCGCGCAGGGTATCGATCTGGGTCTCAAGGTTGGACATCGGGACTATTTCCGGTTTTCGAGCGTGAGGATGCCTAGCAAACGAAAAAGCCCCGCACCATCCCAAAGGGATGATGCAAGGCTTTGTTTTTGACCTCAGCTAGGCTGACGGGCTGATTAGCCGTTGACGCGGGCGTGAGTGGTGTCTTCGACACCCTTGAGATACCCGAGGGCGGCCTTGGCCTTCTCGACCAGGACGCCGAACGCTGCGGGCTCGGAGATCGCCAGATCCGAGAGCACCTTGCGGTCGACAGCAACCTCAGCCTTGCTGAGGCCGTCGATAAATCGACCGTAGGTCAGGCCATGCTCGCGCACGGCGGCGTTGATGCGCTGAATCCAGAGCGCACGGAAGTTGCGCTTGTTGACGCGGCGGTCGCGGTAGGCGTACTGGCCGGCCTTTTCCACGGCCTGCTTGGCAACGCGGATGGTATTCTTGCGACGGCCGTAATAGCCCTCGGCGGCCTTCAAGACCTTCTTGTGGCGGGCGTGGGCGGTGACGCCTCTCTTAACGCGTGACATGTGTCAGGTTCCTTTCTGGCGTTCGCTTAGCGGTTATAGGGCATGTACCACTTGACCAAGCCCTCATCGCCCTTCTGGAGCACTTTCGTGCCGCGCTGCTGGCGAATGTACTTGGCGTTGTGGCTGCTCAAACGGTGCCGCTTGCCGGAAACGCCGGCCTTGACCAGGCCAGACGCAGTGAACCTGAAACGCTTCTTGGCGCCAGATTTGGTCTTCATCTTGGGCATTTTGCGTGTCCTTTGTTAGTCGGATCGGTCTTTTGGGACCCATCGCATTCAAAGACCGCCACGGCATGCCTTTTGGCCGGGCGGTCCGGAAGAATGCGGGTGTATAGGGGCAATGGCGGCCAAAGGCAAGCGGAGTCTCGCCGCACTCGGCCCGGCAGAAGCAATGACCCACCGACCAGCGTCTTCCTAAGCCGCCAGCGCCCGTCCGTTGAGGTCGCGCAGCCAGAGCTGCCCGCAGGCGGCGGTGATGTCGCGGCCCTGCGTGTCGCGCACCACCACCGGAATACCCGCCCGCGCCAGGCGTTCCCTGAAGGCGAGGAGGGTCCGGTCCTCGGTGCGCCCCAGCTTGATCCCGTCGACCGGGTTCCAGCGCATGAGGTTGATGCGCGCCCGCTGCCCGCCCAGCATCGCCACCAGCCGCTCGAGGTCCGCCCGGCTGTCGTTGATCCCGGCCAGCAGCAGGTAGACGAAGGTAACGTCCCGGTTGTGCCGCTCCGCCCAGGAGAGCGCCCGTTCCACCACCTCCCTGACCGGGTGCTTGCGGCTCCCCGGGATCAGCGCCGCCCGGCTCTCGTCGGTCGTGGCATGGAGCGAGATGGTGAGGTTGATCCCCAGATGCTCCTCGCGCAGTGCCTTGAGGCCCTTGGGAATGCCGATGGTCGACAGCGTGATGCCGGTCGTCGGAAAATTGAGCCCGCGCCGGTCGCGCAGGATTCGGATCGCCTTGAGGACGTTGTCGTAATTGTTGAGCGGCTCCCCGATTCCCATGAACACGATGCGGTTGACCTTCGGTCCGAGCCGCGCCACCTGCTCGACGATCTCCCCGGCCTCGAGGTTGCGCTTGAGCCCGGCCTGCCCCGATGCGCAGAATCGGCAGGCAAACGCGCACCCCACCTGGCTCGAAATACAGGCCGTGTAGCCGTCGTGGCGCCTGATGAGCACGCTTTCCACAGCCAGCCCCTCGCGCAGCGCAAAAAGGAATTTCTGCGAGCGCGCCCCCCTTTCGCGCGACCGCAGCGTCAGGGCGCGCAGGTCCAGCCCCTGCGCTTGGGCCCAGCGCCTCGTGGCCTGGGGCAGGTCGGCATGGCTCGCGAACAGGTCGCGATAGGCGATCGGCCTCGTGCCGGTCATCGGCAGGCTGTCGAATTGCGCGGCGGTGAGGCTGAGGGCGAGGGGGCGTGTCGGCTGTGTCATGCTTCATTTATAACTAACGCGTAAGTTATAAACAAGCTGCGCTTGTAACCTCGCCTTTCCGCCGTGCTCTACCCTTCGGGAAAGAGGCTCTCGATCAGCCGTTCTGTCTGCATCAGGACGAAAGCGTTGAGCGGGCCGTCCTGCTCGATGAGCCACTGCATCGTGGCGCCCTGGATCACCGCCTGGATAAGGCTCGCCTGCACCTTGCGGGTCTCCGAAGCCGGCAACCGCATCTCGATGGCCTCGCGCACCAACCGGTTGCGCTCCCGGGCCAGCCGGTTGAGCTCATCGTCATGGACGTCGGACCATTCGAGCAGCAGATAGCCGGCAAAGCCCTCGCCCGATCCGAGTCCGCCGATGAGATCGCTCAACATCTCCCGCAGCGCGCCGACGCCCTCGACGATCGCCAGACCGGCGAAATAGTCGCGCACTTCCTGGGTCGAGCGTTCCATGACCTTGCGATGGAGCGTGGCCTTGTTCTCGAATCGCTGGATGATCGCGGCCCGGGAAACGCCCACCGCTTCGGCGACATCGGTAAGGGTGAAGGCCGCCGGCCCCTTTGCCACCAGTACCTGCTGGGCGATGGTCAGGATCTCGTCATCGCTGTGGAGCTTGGGGCGTGGCATGGAGCGGTTCTAGAAGCGCCTTCCCCTCCCGGCAATAGCCAATCGCCTGCCACAGTCGTCGCAAAGCGAACGATACGTTTCGCAACTCCTGCGAGCCAAATCCGCGAGGATGGGCGTAGAGTGAAGTTCTAACGTCTCGAAAGCGTCGTGTCTTTTCAAGGAGAACACTGCAATGAGCATCGCAATTCTGGGTTTGGGGAATATGGGCAAGGGCCTGGCCAAGCGCCTGGCCGGCAAGACCGATATCGTCTTCGGCGCCCATGACATGGCCAATGCCACCACCTTTGCCGGCCTGCTTCCTGGCCACATCAAGGTCGGTGACTATCGCGATGCGGCCAAGATTTCCGATGTCATCGTCCTGGCGCTGCCTTATGCGGCGGCCCTGGAGGAAGCCAGGAACAACCGCGAGTTCGACGGCAAGATCATCGTGGACATGACCAACCCGATCAACGCCGAGGGTAGCCTGGCTGTCGGCCACACCACCTCTGCCGCCGAGGAGATCCAGAAAGCCGCGCCGCGCGCCAAGGTGGTCAAGGCCTTCAACACCATCTTCGCGGGTGTCTTCGACGCCCCGCCCTCGGCAACCGCCGGCGTGCCCGTGTTCGTGGCCGGTGATGACGAGAAAGCCGTCGAGGTCGTGGCGGCACTGGCGCGGACCGCGGGCTTCGCCTCCGAGGTCGTCGGCGACCTTTCCCAGGCGCGCCTGCTCGAGCCGCTCGGCATGCTCAACATCCGCCTCGGCTACGGGGTCGGCAAGGGCACCGGCATCGCTCCGGCCTGGCTCACCATCGGCTGAAATCGCAAAACAAAAAGGGTGCGGCCGGGTCCCGGCCACACCCCAAACTGCTCACTGTCGATTCGGGCCCTAGTGGCCCGAAATCATCTGCGATTGCGGCGCCATTTCCAGCTCCGCATCGAATCGGCGCCGCGCCGCTTCGATCTCCGGGCGGTTCTCTACGGCGAAATCGCGCAGCGCTCCCAGCGCCTGCAGGAAGCGCATGCCCACTTCGGTCAGTTCGTATTCGACGCGGGGAGGGATCACCGGAAAGAATGTCCGCTTCACCAGGCCCTCGCGCTCGAGGTTTCTCAGGGTTGCGGCCAGCACCTTCTGGGAGATGCCGACCACGAGCTTGCGCAATTCGTTGAAACGCCGCTTGCCAGCGACGAGTTGGGCGATGACGCGAAGCGTCCATTTATCGCCGATCAAAGACAGTAACGTGCGAGTCGTATCGCCGCCTGTCGGCAGCGTTGTGGGTTGGTTCGTCAAATCGAAAAACTCCGGTTTCCCGGGCACTCGCAAGCGCGGTGCTCAATACCTTTGGCCATATAGGAAGGGCTTTTCCCCTTTCCAGAGCCGGCGGCAAACTCCGGTCAAAAACTGGCCAAATAACGGCAACCTGTGGCCCTTCCGCCATAAAATGAAGCGGGCCCGAAGGCCCGCTTCCGTCATCCCTAGAACTCGCTCCAGTCGGCCTTGAGGGCGGCGTTGCCCCGGGCCAGATAGGTGCGCGCCGCATCCACGGCCCGCTGCTGGAGCCCCTTGATTCCGCTCGCGGCCGGGGCCTCCTCGGGCTGCTTGGCCTCGATGGTGAACACGTCCACGATTCGGTCGAGCGCGCTCGCCTGGGCCTCGGTCTGCTCGATGGCGGCATTGGTCTCTTCGACGAGGGCCGCGTTGTGCTGGGTCATCTCGTCCATCTGCCGGATGGCCCCCGTCACTTCCTCGAGCGAGTGCGACTGGTCGCGGCTGGCTTCGGAGATGCCCTGCATGAGGTGGCTGTTCTCTTCCACCGCGTTGAGGATCGCCGCCAGCTTGTTGGCAGCTTCCGCCACCAGCCGGGAGCCGGACTGGACCTCGCCGGCGCTCTGCTCGATGAGATCCTTGACCTCGGCGGAGGCCTGCGCCGCCGACTGGGCCAGGCGCCGCACTTCGACGGCCACGACCGCAAAGCCCTTGCCGGCCTCGCCGGCGCGAGCCGCTTCCACCGAGGCATTGAGAGCCAGCAGGTTGGTCTGGAACGCGATATCGTCGATCATGCCGATGATGTTGGAGATCTTGGACGAAGACGTCTCGATCCGCTCCATGGCCTGGTTGGCGCGATCCATCACCGCGCCGCCCTCTCCGGCGAGCTGGGAGGCCGAGGTGGTCTTGTCGGCCGCCTGCTGCGCCTTGTTGGCATTATCCGCCACGGCATTGGCCAACTGCTCGATGGTTGCCGTGGTCTCCTGGAGTGCCGCGGCCTGCCGCGTCGTGCGTTCGGAAAGATCGTTGGCGCCCGAGAGAATTTCCCCCGTAGCGGTCTTGAGCGCCTTGGAGGTGTCGCGCAGCTCGCCCATCATCGAGGCGAACTTGTCGGCCACCGCGTTGGTATCGGACTTGAGGCGGGCGAAAGCCCCCTGGTATTCGCCCGTCATGCGCTGCGTGAGGTCGGCATCGGCCAGGGCCGACAGCACGCCGCCGGTCTCGGTGACGCCCCGATCGACCGTCGCCACCAGCTCGTTGACGCTCTGCGCCAGCGAGAGCAGCTCGGGGTTCTCGTAATGGGTGCCGACCCGGGCCGTGAAGTCTCCGGCCACCGCCGCTTCCACCACGCTTGCCACTTCGTGCTGCAGGGCATCGCGGAGCGACTGCTCCTCGGCCTGCAGGCGCTGCGTCTCGGCCTTCTCGGCATCCATCGCCTGCACGGCCTTGCCGTTGGTACGGAACACCTCGAGCGCCTGGGCCATCTGCCCCAGCTCGTTGCGGGCATCCAGATTTGCAAGCTCGAGATCGAGATTGCCGTCGGCAAGCTGGCGCATCGAGACCGTCATGCCGCGCAGGGCCTTGGAGAGCCAGCGCCCGATGAGCACCGCCAGCGCCAGTCCGGCGGCCATGGCCAGGCCCGTCACCACCATGAGCAGCGTCGTCGTCAGCGACGCGAACTGCCCGGCCGCTTCGCCCAGTTCATCCTGGCGCGTATTGATATTGTCCTCGATCACGCCGAACGCGGCCTGGATGCGCGGCCCGAAATCGTCGAGCTGCTCGGAACGGATCGTATTGCGCTCCTCGATCGCTCCGGCCAGTTCCTCCACGAGCCCCGCATAGATGTCGAGCTGGTCGGCGATCTGCTGGGTCTTTTCCTGCAGCGCCGGATCGAAAAGCCCGACGCTGAGCTCGGAGACCTGCTCGACCGCCTGGGCGCCGTTCTCGCGCACCCGGTCGAGATCGGCCGGATCGTTGGTGGCCATGTAGCGCTCGGCATTGAGCAGCATGAGCAGGGCGCTCTCGTTGACATGGCCGGCCTGCGCCACCGAGGAAATGTCCCCGCGCGAGGTCAGGCTCGTGATCAGGTCGTTGAGCAGGCTGCGGATCGTCTCGGTGCTGTCGTTGAGCGAAGCGCCCACCGACTTGCGCTGTTCTTCGAGCGTCACCGTCTGGGTGAAGGCGTCCCTGTAGGTCGCCAGATCCGTCTTGAGTTCGCCCAGCCAGGAATAGGATTCCTCGTCATTGGCGAAGACGTCCATGGATGCCTGGTCGTTGAGGCTATGGTCGGCGATCAGGCTGTCGAATTCGGCGGCCTTGTCGGCCGCGCCGTCCACGCGATAGCCCATCTCCACCATGCGCGCCGCATAGGTGTCGCCGACCATGCGTCCGATGGTGAGCGATTGCTGGGCTTCGTCACGATAATCGGCATAGGACTTGGTCAGTCCACCCACGCCGAAATTCCCCGCCAGGGCAACGGCGGCAAGCAGTATCAAAAGGACGCCGAAGGCGCCGAAAATGCGTTGAGCAATACTAAGACGGGAGAACATCCGGTACTCCAGGGGTCACGTTCTGTGAGGCGTCAGGTATGGTACGGACCATGCCCACCCGGAGTTAACAAATGCCGACCGCAAAGCCTTGAGAGCATTGGCAAAGGTCGAAATTGTCGCAGGCATCCCTTATCCGGTGCATTGGGAATTTCAATGACGCGGGGGGAGGTGCGGCAACAAAAAAAGCAGGCCTTGAGGCCTGCTTCCTGATCGGCTGGGAGATGCCGGCTTACTTGGGAGCCAGCACCATCACCATCTGGCGGCCTTCCGAGCGCGGCGCGCTCTCGACCTTGGCCTTGTCTTCCATCAGGTCGCGGACCTTGAGCAGAAGCTCCATGCCCAGTTCCTGGTGCGCCATTTCGCGGCCACGGAAGCGCATCGTCACCTTCACGCGATCGCCACCCTCGATGAAGCGTGCGACCGCCTTCATCTTGGTGTCGTAGTCATGCGTATCGATGTTGGGACGCAGCTGGATTTCCTTGACCTCGATGACCTTCTGCTTCTTGCGGGCTTCCGCAGCCTTCTTCTGCGCAGCATACTTGAAGCGGCCGAGATCGAGGAACTTGGCTACCGGAGGGCTGGAATTGGCGGCGATGAGGACCAGATCGAGTCCGGCCTCCTGGGCCATGGCGATGGCCTCGCGGGTACGGATGACCCCTTTGTTCTCACCCTCGGCACCGATGAGCTGGACTTCGGGGGCGGAGATATCCTCGTTGGAAAGCGGCCCATCTTTCTGGGGCGCAACGGGTCTCATGGGACGACGAATGGCAGGCGTTCCTTGTCTTATTGACGGTAGGGCGGAAGATCGCCCCTAAAATCGTGATGGCGTGTCCAGAAGTCAACAGGCAAACCGGTGCCACCACGCCGATAACGCGGGAATCTCGAAGGTGTTGCACGCTTGCGCGCACTTTGACAGCGCCCCCGGGCAAACCTTAAAAGCCAGGTTCGATATGGAGGCCGCCAATTGACCGACGACATGATGCCCGCGATCACGCCATCGACCCTTGAGGTCGGCACCGGGGCCAACAGCCGCCCCATAGCCGTCGAGCGGCGCGCCGGCGCCGCCCCGGGCCTTTTCTGGCTCAACGGCTTCAAGTCGGACATGGGCGGCAGCAAGGCCATTGCGGTGGATGCCTATGGCGCCGCGCATGGGCTGGCGGTGACCCGCTTCGACTACTCCGGCCACGGCCGTTCGGGCGGCGAATTCCTCCAGGGCACGGTGAGTCGCTGGCTCGAGGAGGCGCTCGCCGTCTTCGCCCTCACCGAAGGCCCCCAGATCGTGCTCGGCTCCTCGCTCGGCGGCTGGCTGGCCCTGCTGCTCAACCGCGCCCTGCGCCGCGCCGGTTCGGGCCGCGTCAAGGAGCTCATCCTCGTCGCTCCCGCGGTCGACGCCACCCAAGACCTGATGCTGGCCGGCTTCTCGCGCAAGGAACTCAAGTCGCTCGAGGAGCGCGGCTATGTCGAGCGCGCCTCCCAATACGGCCCCGAGCCCTATGTCTATACGCGCGGCCTTATTGAGGACGGCCGCACCCATCTCATGTTCGATGGCGTCATCGAGACCGGTTGCCCCGTGACCATCCTCCAGGGCGGCAAGGATCCGGACGTGCCCCAGGAGCATGCTCTCAAGCTCGTCTCCCATCTCCTGCACGATCCGGTGACGCTGACCCTCATTCCGGATGGCGACCATCGCCTGAGCCGGCCCGAGGACATCAGGCGCCTCGAGGATGCCATCGGCCGCGCCGTTGCCGACTAGAGCTTGCGCCGCTGGCGTCCCTCGGCGTCGAAATTGTCCGGCGCCAGCCACGCCTCGAGCCGCTCCCTGATCGCCGGCCATTCCCCGTCGATGATCGAGAACCAGGCGGTGTCGCGGTTCTCGCCCTTGACGATCATGTGCTGGCGGAAGACGCCCTCGAAGGTGAAGCCGAACCGGCGCGCCGCGCGCTTGCTTGGCTCGTTCTGGTCGTTGCACTTCCACTCGAGCCGCCGGTAACCGAGCGTATCGAAGACATAGGCGGCAAAGAGATAGAGCGCCTCGGTCGCCAGGCGCGTCTGCGCGACGCCGCGCCCCCAGAGGACGCCGCCGATCTCGATGACCCCATGGGCGGGCTCGATCCGCATCAGCGATTGCTGGCCGCCGGCGAGCCCGGTCGCCTTGTCGACCACGGCGAAATAGAGCGGATCCTCGATCGCCGCTGCTTCGGCCAGCCGCCGGCGCAGCTCCGCCTCGTCGGCGGGCGGCTGCGACATCAGCCAGCGATAGCGCGCCGCCTCGCCTTCTCCTGCGGTCGCGGCGAAAAGGCCCGCCGCGTGCCGGGGCTCGATCGGCTCGAGCCGGGCATAACGTCCTTCGAGTACGGTGCGTTGCGGCTTTTGGGCAGGGTGCGGCTGGCTCAAGATGCTATGGCTGAAAGCCCCTCGCGATAGGTAGAATAAAGCAGCTCGATCCCCAGCGCCGCCTTGATGGCGGTATTGGAGACTCGCTTGTTGTCCGCATAGAACGAGCGCGCCATCTCCGAAAGCTCGGCGTCCTCGAATGCCACCTCCGGCGGCGCCTCCACGCCCATCAGCCCGGCGGCGTAGGCCACAAGGTCCTGGGGCGGGGCGGGTTCGTCGTCGGCCAGGTTGAAGGCGCCGGCCAGCCGGCGCTGCGCAGCCAGCGCCGTGATCCGGCCGATATCGGCGACATGGATGCGGTTGAACACCTGCCCCGGCTTGACGATGCGCCGCGCCGTGCCCTCGCGCAGGCGCTCGAAGGTCGAGCGGCCCGGCCCATAGATGCCGGCCAGCCGCAGCGTGGCCAGCGGCACGCCGCGCTCGGTCGCGAAGGATTGCCATTCGTCCTCGGCCACCACGCGCTGGCGCGAGCGCTCGTTGACCGGATGGCGCGGCGCGCTTTCATCGACCCAGCCGCCGCCGAAATCGCCATAGACGCCCACGGTCGAGAAATAGCACAGCCACTCGAGCTCGCGCGCCCGCATCAGGTCCTGCCAGTGCTGCCGCAACACCGGGTCGCCCTGTGCGCCGGGCGGCGTCGAAATCACCACATGGCTCGCCCCGCTCAGAGCCTCCCCCAGCGCGCCCGGCCGTTCGCCATCGAAAACGCCGATGTCATAGCCCTTTTCCGCCAGTGCCTTCGCCTTGTTCCGATCGCGCACCGTCCCCGCGATCTCGACCGCCGGATCGGCCCTGCGCAACGCCTCGGCCGTCGCCTGCGAAGAATACCCCATGCCGAAAAAGAAGACGCGCATCACCCGCTCTCAACACCCGAAATGGCCCCGGCGGAATCGCGCAAGTCACCGGGCCGCAGACTAGGCGTTTCGCGATTCGATGAAAACCGGCTTGTCGCCGGCAGGAACAAGGGTGGGGGCCTATTGCCTCCCTCCACCCAAGTGGCGCGATCCATGCCCCCCGGCTCTCCGGCAGGGCAAGATCGGCACTGGCGGCAGGCAGAAGCGGCTCAAACCACCTCCGGCAACACCGCCGCCCACTCGGCGCGCACTTCTGCGTCCCGCTCCCCGGCCGCATGCGCCTCGGCGCTTCGCCGCACCCGTTCCCCGTCAGCCAGTTGCGCAAACGCCCACACCGCTGCGCCACGCACCAGAGCATCTTCATCCTCGAGCCGTGCCTCGACCGCTTCGAGCAAGGCTCGGTCGCCGCTATTGCCCGCCGCGATCAGCACGTTGCGCAGGAACCGCCCGTGCCCGATCCGCTTGATCGGCGATCCCGAAAACAGCGCCCGGAACCCCGCATCGTCGAGCGCCAGCAGCACGCTCAACGGCGGCTCGCGCAGATCTTCGCGCGCAAACAGCTTGGCCTCGCGCGTTTCGCTGGCGAACTTGTTCCACGGACACACCGCCAGGCAATCGTCGCACCCATAGATGCGGTTGCCCATTGCCTTGCGGAACTCGGCCGGGATCGGCCCCTTGTGCTCGATATTGAGATAGGCGAGGCACCGGCGCGCATCGAGCTGGAAAGGTGCCGGAAAGGCGTCGGTCGGGCAGACATCGAGGCATCGCCGGCACGAGCCGCAGCTTTCCGCCATCGGCTCGGACGCCGGCAACTGCGCCGAAGTGAAGATGGCGCCCAGGAACAGCCAGGAGCCGAATTGCCGGCTGACCAGCACCGTGTGCTTGCCCTGCCAGCCCAGTCCCGCCGCCTGGGCCAGGGGCTTTTCCATCACCGGGGCTGTGTCCACGAACACCTTGACCGCCTCGCCCGTCCGGCGCGACAGCAACCCCGCCAGCTCCTTGAGCCGGCCCTTGATGATGTCGTGATAGTCCCGGTTGCGCGCATAGACCGAGATATTGCCGCTCGACCGCCTGGCCAGCGCCGCCATCGGGTCGCTGTCCGGGCCGTAATTGACCCCGATCATGATCACCGAGCGGGCTTCGGGCCAGAGCGCCACCGGGCTTGCGCGCCGGTCGGCGGTCTCTGCCATCCAGTCCATGTCGCCGTGCCAGCCGGCAGCAAGCGCGGCCTGCAGCTTTTCGCTTAGGTCCGGGCGCGCCTCCGCCGCCGCGATGCCGAAGGCATCAAAGCCCAAAGCGCTGGCGCGCTGGCGCAGTTCGGAAACGAGATCGGCCATGGGCCTATTCTGGCCCGGCTCTAGCGCCGGGTCAAAAGTCGAGGTCGGCATAGCCGCGATGCGGCGGCATTCCGACCACGCGGTCGTTGAGGAGCGTCCGGAAGGCCGGGCGCGACTTGATGCGCGAATACCAGTCGCGCGTTTCGCCGGCCTTTTCCCAGTCGATGTCGCCCAGATAATCGAGAGTCGAAAGATGGGCGGCAAGCGCGAAATCGGCCAGGGTCATGTTGTCCCCCGCCAGCCAGCTGCGCGTCGCGCACAGCCAGGTGAAATAATGCATGTGCTCGGTCAGGTTCGCCTTGGCGATGCGCAGCACCGCCGGGTCAGGCGTGCCGCCCTGCCGGTCGCGCTTGACGATCTTCTCCTCGAGCACATAGCGCGTCACTTCGTCGTTGAGCTTGCCCAGCACCCACTCGAACATCCGCCACATCTCGGCGCGCTCGGCCGAAAGCGCCGGCACCAGGCCCGCCACCGAAGTCGGGGCGAACCGTTCCTCGATATTGAGGATCACCGCCAGCGGCCCCACCACCGGGGGCTCGGCATTGTCGAGCAGGATCGGCACCGTCGCCGCCGGATTGATCTCGAGGAACTCGGGCTGGCGCAGCCAGGGCTTGATCTCCTCCAGGTCCACTGGAACCCCGTATTCGGCGAGCATGAGCCTTGCCAGGCGAGCGGAGGGGTCTAGCGGGTGATGGAGAAGCCTTGCCATTTTCGTCTTTGCGATCCTTGCGCTTGCCATCGTTTTCTAGGAGCACTGCACAGCGTCAGCCCCATGCCGTGATTCGCTAAGCCCCTCGCGATCCCGGCCCGATGCGCAAAAAGCGCTGTTCGTTGATGGATAGGAGATCAGATGAACGTCGATCAAGGTCTTTTTGTGCCGCTTCTCCTTGGCATCATTGAAGGGCTTACCGAATTCTTACCGGTCTCCTCGACCGGCCACCTGCTGCTGGTCGAGCACTTCCTCGGTTTCGACAGCCCCGGGCGCGTCTTCGAAGTGCTCATCCAGCTCGGCGCGATCCTGGCCATCGTGGTCATCTATTTCTGGCGCCTCGTCGGCATCGCGCGCGATGTCTTCCTGCGCAAGCCCTATGCGCTGCGCTTCGCCCTCTGCGTGATCCTGGCCTGCCTGCCGGCCGCCATCGCGGGCGTGCTGCTGCACGATTTCATCAAGACGGTGATCTATGAATCGCCCATCCTCATCTGCGTGATGCTGATCGTGGGCGGGGTGGTGCTGCTCTTCGTCGACCAGCTCAAGCTCAAGCCGAAATACACCGAGATCTACAGCTATCCGCCCCTGATGTGTTTCTATATCGGGCTCTTCCAGATGCTGGCGCTCATCCCGGGCGTGTCACGCTCGGGCGCCACCATCGTCGGCTCGCTCCTGCTGGGCACCGACAAGCGCTCCGCCGCCGAGTTCAGCTTCTTCGTGGCCCTGCCGCTCATGGTCGGCGCCTTCGGCTACGATTTCTACAAGAACCGCGAACTCATCGGCCCGGAGCTCGGCCTCAACATCGCTATCGGCTTCGCCGCGGCCTTCATCGTCGGCACGCTGGTGGTCAAGTACCTGCTCGATTTCGTCTCGCGCCACGGCTTTTCGTTCTTCGCCTACTGGCGGATCTTCGTGGGCGCCATCGGGCTGTGGGGCCTGCTGCTCTTCAAGTAAGGGCAGCAGCCCTCGCGTCGGGGCTCAGGCCGCGATCTTCTCGAACTGGCCGTTGCGGCGGAAGCGCCAGAGGTAGGTCGGCAGGATCGTGTCCATGCTCACCGGCGTCAGGCCCAGCCCGAGCAGGGTGCGCTTCTCCTTGATCGCCGCCTCGGACACCACGTTGTCCTTGCCCAGCAGGATCACCTGGTCGGCGGTCAGCGGCGGCTTGGGCAACAGCCCCATCGGCATGGCGAGCAGCGTGCCCAGCCCTTCGGAAACCGGGAACAGCGTATTGTTGCGGCCGGTCTCGCGCAGTACGCGCTGCCAGAGCTGGCGGTTGGTCTCGATCTCGGGGCCGCCCAGTTCATAGACGCGCCCGGCCTTGATCTCGCCCGTCGCGGCGCGCACGATCACTTCGGCGACGTCGCCCACATAGACCGGCTGCATGCGCGCATCGGCTCCGATCAGCGGCAGCAACGGCAGCATGCGGGCAAAGGTGGCCATGCGTGTGAAGAAGCCATCGCCCGGCCCGAAGATCACCGAAGGGCGCACGATGGTGGCCTGCGGATAGGCGGCGAGCACCGCTTCCTCACCGGCCGCCTTGGAGCGGGCAAAGGCGCTGTCGCTATCAGCGGTCAGCCCCAGCCCCGAAATATGCACCAGGCTCGTCGCGCCCGCGGCGCGGGCAGCCTCGGCCACCGTGCGGGCGCCCTCGACATTGACCGCCTCGAAGCGCTGCGCGCCCCCTTCGATGCCGATGCCCACCAGGTTGATGACGATCCCCGCGCCCTCGACCGCGCGCATCACCGAGGCGGCGTTGCGCACATTGGCCTGCACCGGCACGATCTGCCCTACGGCACCCGGCATGCGCAGGTGGCCCGCCAGGTCCGGCCGGCGCACGGCTGCCCGGATGCGGTATCCGCGACGGGCCAGAAATTGCACCACCTGGGTGCCCACAAAGCCGGACGCGCCGAAAACCGTGACCAGGGGCAGTTGTTCCATGGAGAGCTCCGATTGCCGCTATTTGCCGCAGGTAAATTCCGTTGCCTTCTATCCCACCGCGCGCCGGCCTGTCGAGGGGGAGGGGCGTCTCTGCGCCGTTCGCCGCGCTCTTGACCGCGGATGGAAAATGTTCATGATTTGTTCGTTAATGGAGGATGGGAATGGAAATCGATCACACCATGCGCACCTATGACGGCCAGTGCCATTGCGGCGCCGTCCGCTACCAGGCCCGCACGGACCTTGCCGCGATGATGGATTGCAACTGCACCAATTGCCGCCGTCGCGGCTGGGTGCTGCAGAGCGTCCCGGCCGCCGATTTCCGGTTGCTGGCGGGCGAGGACGAACTCACCACCTACCGCTTCAACACCGGGCGAATCGCCCATCTTTTCTGCCGCCATTGCGGCATCCAGCCCTTCGCGCGCGGCCGCGATGGCGAGGGGAACGAGCTGGTCATGCTCAACGTCAACTGCCTGGAAGGCCTGCCCGTCATCGATCGCTCGACCATCATGCACTGGGATGGCCTGCACCGTTGATGATAAGATGACAAAAAGGGCATTTCGGCGATTGACAAGGATCGCCGCCCTCTACTAGTTAGGCGCGCTCACCAGTGCCCTGGTGGCGGAATTGGTAGACGCGCACGGTTCAGGTCCGTGTGCCGCAAGGCGTGGAAGTTCGAGTCTTCTCCAGGGCACCATTTCTAGAGGCGCTACCGAGCCTCTAACTCATTGAAATTGTTGGCGAAATACAGCCGCCCCTCGGGGCGGCTTGTGACTGACTGTCGTTCCGTGTCACTATGTGTGTCACCATTTGTGACACCAACTGTGCAACCAAAGGGTGCACCATGGGGCGGCGCGCTACACCTCAGACGGATCCTGATCGATATTTGCGGCTGCGAGTCGGGCAGTGGTACTATGTCCGGCGCATGCCTCGAAACCTGTGCGAAGAGCTCGGAAACAGATCCCACATCCGCGTTTCCTTGAAGACCACGGACAAGGCAGTTGCTCGCCTCAAGCGCGATCACCTCGAGGCGGCTGACAATGAGTACTGGGCCTCACTGCTGTCGGAGAAGGGGGGAGAGGTAACCCTGCGGCGATATCAGAGCGCCGTGAGGCGAGCTGACGCGATTGGGCTGACGTATCGACCGGCACAAGAAATCCTGCATCGTGAGAGCCTTCCGGACATCGTGGCCAGGTTCGAGGCGATCATGGATCAACGGACTTCCCCCGCCCTCGTGGAGGCAGCTCTCGGCGGCGTAGATGTTCCCCGCGTTTCCGTCACCGAGGCGTTCAAGGTCTATTGCGATGAGATAAAGCCGGCCGAGCTGAGGGGGAAGAGCGAGGCGCAGAAAAGATCCTGGAAGAAGGTGAAGCTTCGGGCGGTGAACAATTTCGTGGCGCTGAACGGTGACATGGCCATGGACGAAATCGAACGCCGGCACGCCTTGAAGCTCTTCGGCTTCTGGCGGGATCGCATAGCGCCCGCTGGGGCCGGAGCGCGTCCAACCCATAACCCTTCTTCGGGGAAGAAGGACATGGGAAACATGCGCCAGCTCTTCCGGGAGTATTGGGCCCATGTTGCGCCCGAGGAGCAGCGGGCAAACCCTTTCGATGGGTTGACCTTCGGGGATAGCGAAAACTCCCGGCCGCCTTTCACGCACGACTGGATGGTCACCAAGATCATGGCGGCCGGCGCCATGGCGAACTTCAACGATGAGCTGCGGGGAATCGCCTACATGGTTGCCGCAGTCGGCGCGCGTCCCAGCGAGATTGCAAACCTGGATGCGCCGGTGATCGTCCTGAATGCTCCGGTGCCCCATATCCTCATTGCGCCCCGAACCGATCCCGACGATCCCCGGCAAACGAAAACCAGGTCATCCATAAGAGCCATTCCGCTCGTGGGGTTGGCGCTCGCCGTCATGCAGCGCTTCCCCTCCGGGTTCCCTCGCTATTTCAACAAGGAGGGTACCCTCTCGAACACGCTCAACAAGGCGATGCGCGAGGCCGGGCTCATCCCGGACGACATCCCACCTGGCTATAATGTGGGGCATTCGGCCTACTCGATGCGGCACTCTTTCGAGGACCGTATGAAGGCCGCGGGGCTCGACGAGGAACTGCGCAAGATCCTGATGGGGCACGCCATCGACCGTCCGAAGTATGGCCTTGGGGGCGCGTTGGAGTGGCGAGCAAAGGAACTCGAAAAGGTCAACCTCCCCTTTGATAAGTCGTCGATCTGAGAGGAGACAGATCGGCGACGCCCGGTAGTGTCTCACTTTGAAATTAGTCGTTCTTGATGTACCTCGTAATTCAACCGGATTCGCTTATATGCTTGTCGGAGCATGGAGGCTCGATCATGCCAATCTTTGGGTACGAGCCAACCGTCAACGGACTTCGGGTCACAATAGACGGTCGGCCTTTCGGCGCGGGTGTGCGGACGCCCAGCGAAATCGACTATCAGGTCGGCCGTCTCAAGAATGAGCTAGATCAACTGACCGCGAAGATGAAGCGTGAAAGCCCGCAGCAGCACAAGGCGACCTTTTTAGACGGAATGTCCGATGCCAACCGGACCTGAAGGTGAAAAGCGCCCCGCCGATGCCATCGGTCTAGCCGTCCGTATTGCGCGGATTGCTACGGGTGAAGAATCAGAAAGCGCGCCGGTTCCCGCGAAGCGCTCTGCCGGAAAAGCGGGCGGCACAGCCAGGTCTAGGAAGTTAACGCCGCAACAGCGCTCGGAGATAGCACGTGTCGCGGCGGAGGCGCGTTGGAAAAAGTCGGACGACTAGGCGACCTTGTCCTCGTCGTCGCTGGCTTTCCGTATCTCGATATCGAGCGTGATATCCATCGGCAATTCAATGGGCTGCTCTTCCGGGTGCACGCTGTTCCAGTGGTCCAGATCCAGCGTGAGCTGATAGCCATCGCTTACGATCTGCTCCCGCCGATGCACCGCTGATTTGTGCATCTGTTTGCGGGTGGCGTCGTCGATATCGATGTAGACGAAGAGATTCATCTGTCCCGACTGGACGGGCAGCGCGTGGTAAGCACGATAGGGCCTGCCGGTGGTATCGTCATAGCGACGTTCGGCCTGTGCATCCTCGGCAAACTTCCTAGCTAAGAGCTCGATATCGGAAGGTGGCTGGGGCATTTCCCAGCCTTGGGCCTTCGCAAACTCTGCGACCTTGTGCATATCGATCTCGGTTTCGCCGGTCAGTTCCTTGTAGTGCCGAATGAAACGCTGGCGCTCTTGTCGTTGGCTCAATCTCAGTCCTTTCAGAAATCTACAGGGGCCACATCGCCCCAACCGTCCTTCATGGCGTTAGGAGAGATAGTCTCGCGCACCTTCGCCAGATGATCGCGGAAGCGATCATATCGGCCGGTTCGTCTTTGGAGTTGCCCGGCGATGATGCCGGGGTGGACCTTCACAACGCGAGCGAACCCAACAAGGTCGCGCTCAGAGAAGAAAGGGGCTTTTCGAGCCACGAACGCGTCCATCAGGTTCGACGGCACGCAGAACTCTTGTGCGGCCTGGTTGGCAACGCGCTCTTCCTCGGCAATGCCGGGGCCGGTACCCGCGCGATCCTTTTCAAGTTCTGCGTCAAGCATCGCGCCCTTCTGGCCGTGACCTTGCAGAACGTGCTCGATTTCGTGTCTCAACACGAACCAGAAATTGTCGATCCGGTCAAAACGAAGCGACATGCCGATGACCGGTGCGCGACCTTCCAGCCAGAAACAAACCCCGTCGATCTTTGCGGAACTGAGTGTTTCCACGAGAACGAAGCGAACGCCGCTCTCGTGCATGATCCGAGGAACGTCCGCCGCCCCTTCGGCCGAAGTCATCCGTGCCTTAAGCTTCGGTAGCGCCGCGCGGAGGTTGGCCGGGGAGTACGCTGGGACCAGCATGTCTTGGGCTATCTGCTTCACCCTGTACAGCCACGCGAGCTGCGCGGGAGTTGCGTCATGGCTAACTTCGGTCTTCTTCGCGGCGTGGGGTAGTATCTCGATATCGTCTACACGGTTCACGCCAAAGAACCGGACCAGTTCACCTTCGACTTGGCTGGTGTCGCGAACGCTTTCGGCTGTGATCCAGCCGCGCTTGATCATTTCTGCTACGGGCAGATCGCCGTAGAGGCGAGCACGGGTGGCGCGACCGGGGTCGGGCATGGTGGTTATCCGCGCCTTGGCCAGATCAAAGCTCTTCTGGATTTCGAGGAACTTTTCGGCTGGGACGTGGAACACGTCTTCGAGCGCCAATGCCAGCTGGGCGTCCACAGACCGCTTGTCGGCTACGAGCTTGTTGATGCCGGTTTCGTCCATGTTCAGGACGATGGCCAGCACCCGTTGGGTCCATCTCTTTTCAGCCAAAAGTGCCTGTATCAATTGTCCCGGCGTCTTGTAGTCCATGGTTGTTCTTGGCCCCAGTGATTCCGCACAATATGCCAACCTGCGCAAAATCGCAAACTGAACAAAATGCTTGGCGAGATTTGTTTGCAGGTCGTAGACAGAGCGCATGAACAAGCTCGATACAAAGACCCGCGCACAAATCCTCTCCCTTCTGGTTGCGGGCTCGTCCATGCGGTCAATCTCGCGCGCTGCCGGTGTGAGCATTAACACGGTGACGAAACTGCTTGAGAGCGCGGGCCGGGCTTGCGCCGCCTATCACAGCCTCAACGTGAGGGACGTTCAGTCCAAGCGCGTTCAGTGCGATGAAATCTGGTCGTTCTCCTACGCCAAGCAGAAGAACGTTGCCGCGGCCGAAGCTGCACCCGAAATCGCTGGCGACGTGTGGACCTGGGCGGCTATCGACGCCGACACCAAGCTGATTATCGCATATCTGGTTGGTGGCCGTGACACATTCTACGCTGAGACGTTCATGCACGATGTTGCCTGCCGGCTAGCAACGCGCGTCCAGGCCACGACGGACGGCCACGGCGCTTACCTCCGCGCGGTTGAAGGCGCCTCTGGCGTCGACGTCGACTACGCCATGCTGGTGAAGCTCTATGGCGCGGGTCCGGAAAGCGCCAGGGGCCGCTATAGCCCCGCCGAGTGCATTGGAGCGCGCAAGGAGCCGCGTGTCGGTTGCCCAATGCAAGGGCATATCAGCACGTCCTATGTGGAGCGCCAAAACCTGACCATGCGCATGTCAATGCACCGGTTCACTCGCCTAAGCAATGGCTTCTCGAAGAAGATCGACAACCACGTCCATATGCTGTCGCTCTACTTCGTCCATTACAACTTCTGCCAGATGCACAAGACGCTGCGCATGTCCCCAGCAATGGCCGCTGGTCTGGCCCATACGCTGCGCGACGCCGAGTGGATCGTGAGCCTGATTGACTCCGTTGCGCAGGAGCCTGCAATGCGCGGCCCTTACAAAGAAGCGCCTCGCCGAAATTTCAAACTGAGACACTAACCGCCGGAGGTGCTGACTTGAGCTTTGTGCGAGCACCAATATACTGGCGGGCGATGGGAATGGGGCTTCCCGATAATCGCCACGGTGGCTGATAGCTCCTGCTGGGCTGAGGCAATGCCTCGGCGATGCGGGAGCGTGCCAAAATACCCGCACCGTCGCGGGTTTTCTGTTGCCTCTGATTTCGAACGGAAGGGCAACATGGGCTATATTATCGTTTTCCTGGGCGCCGGAGTTGGTGGGGCTCTGCGCCACGGCGTGAACCTGCTGGCGGCGCGGTTTCTGGGCCTGGACTTCCCCTACGGGACCCTAGCTGTGAACGTCATCGGCTCGTTCGTGATGGCCGTGATCATCGCGGTTTTCGCCGAGAGTGCCGAGCTGCCTCAAGATCTGCGGCTTTTTCTCACTACGGGCATTCTCGGCGGCTTCACGACATTTTCGACTTTCTCGCTCGATACCATCGTCCTCTTCGAACGGGGCGAAGTGGGAATGGCCTGTCTATATGTGGGGCTATCCTTGGGTCTTTCGCTGGGTGCTCTGTTCGGTGGGCTCTTGCTCGCGCGCTCCTTTCTCGCACCGGTGGGGTGAGGGGCCGCGTGACGATCCACCTAATGGCCGCGATCATCTATGCTGGAGCGGCCCTGGCCGAGATTGGGGGATGCTTTGCATTCTGGGCATGGCTGCGGCAAGGGCAGTCGCCTATCTGGCTCCTGGCGGGCATACCAGCCCTGATGATCTTCGCCTGGTTGCTGACATTGGCGCCGGCCGAACACGCGGGGCGAGCTTTTGCTGCCTATGGCGGGGTCTACGTTGCAGCGTCACTGGTCTGGCTTTGGCTGGTCGAGCGGCGCCCGCCTGATCCGTGGGACCTAGCGGGCGGAGCGCTGGTGCTGTTCGGGGCGGGCGTGATCCTTTTCGCGCCCCGGGGCTGATTCTCAGCGGAACCCCCTCAATGCCGCTGCGCGCAGCGCAACCTGCATGACGATGATACGTCCACCGCGCCACTCGGCGGCGTCGGTGTCCTGGGGGCCGAAGTCCGACCAGGGCGAAGTCTCGCCCATCTGGGCGGCCTCTTCTCGATCATGCTCGCGCGCGGCGGCTTCGGCGGTCTCCTCGCTGATGACAAGGGCGTCGGGGATCAGGGCGTGCCAGCGCTTGTAGCCTTCGAACTTCTTCTCGATGCGATCGTCATCGGGCGTGATGCCCAGCCGAACTTCGATCATCGTCATGCAGGCGATGACGTCTGCCATTTCATCCGCCATCAGGTCGGCATTGGGGCGGTTCTTGTCCGGATCGACCTGCTCGAGACCGTGGCTGATGCATCGTGCGGCGCGGCCGGCGAGCTCGTTGCACTCCTCGATGAGCTTGGACAGCATGGCCAGGCGGAACGGGTCTTGCTCGGGAACCCACGGCGAGATCTTGCCTTCGGTCAATTGACGCCTCCCGTGCGGAGGATGAGGCCGATATAGATGGCGAAGCCGAAGACAAGGCATATGGCGGCGAGCCAGAGGATTTCGCGCGCAGTTGCGGGCGGGCTTGTCGCCACTGCCGCCTTGTCCCGCTTGAGCAGGATTCCGGTGCCGTTGCTGGTGATGTGGATCATGTCGGCCGCGTCTTCGTCGGCCGGGGCTGTGCTGGACATGATTGACTCCTTGCTGGCGAGGCTGATCGCCGCCGCCTCGCTATTCGGCGGCGCCATTCTTGAGGCGGCTCATGAGCCGCTCCCTGATGGCATCCTTGGAAAGCTCCCGGGCCCTGGCCTCGGCCAGCGCAGCCTCGAGGTACTCGGCATAGGGCAGGTAGACGTGCCCGCTCTTGCCGGCGCGGTGCACGATAACCGCCAGCCGGTCGAGGCATCGCTCGATCCGTTCGGCGCTGACGTGTTCACCGGCCGGCGCGGGTTTCATGGCCGCACGAGTCCGTACTGGGCGATGTCGCGCTTGAGCGCGCCGAGGAAGGCGGCCTCGGCGTCGGGCCAGGCGAGCGGCTTGATCGAGCGGATGCGCTTGAAGGGTGGTGTCTCGAAGGGCGCGGCGCCGTTGGCGTGCGGAATGAGCAGTTTCCATTCGGTGGCCAGGGCAACCTCGTCGGCGTGGGCTACGGCTGCGGCCACCTCCGGGGATGGCGGCAGCAGGCAGAGGGCCTCGAGGATGGCGCTGTCGACCTCGGCCTTGATATCGGCCACCGCCTTGCGCACCCCGGGCCAGTCGAGCGCCAGGCGCGCCACGATCGGCCGGATCTTGTCGCCGACGACGTATTCGTGGCCGTCATGGAGGCGGGCATGGATCACGTCCCCGGCAAGGGCCGGGTAGAGCGTCACGAAGATATCGGCCACGAGGTTGGAATGCTGGGCCACCGAGATCGGCAGCTCGGTGGCGCCAGCCCAGCGATTGATGATCGCCAGCCCGTGCGCCATCGCCTCGATCGAGATCGTCGAAGCCTGCGGCGCCGCCAGGTCGACAATGCCGGTGAAGGTGGCCACCGGAATGAAGGCGCGCTGCTTTAGCCGGCTGCGGCCCGCCTCGGTGATGGCGAAGTCGAGAAAGTGGACCTGGCGCGCCTGCCCCAGGCGTTCCAGGCGGGATGCAACCGCCCTGGTCGAAGAATGGGTGGCGATCACGCGGCCGCGGGCGAGTTGGGCGAGCAGCTGCAGCTCCTCGTCGACCGGATCGGCGTCCGCGGCTTCCTGAGCCGATGTCGTCAGCACGGGGCATCCTCCCGGATGACCTTCGTCTTGTGGATGTGGATGCGCTGGCTCTGGGCCTTGGCCCGGGCGAGCATGCGCTCGCGCGCATCGGCGGGGCTGGCGGCCTGCAGGTCGGCAGTTTGAGGCGTCCGCCTGGCGTCGGCGAGCAGATCGTAATGGACGCGGAAGTAGACCAGGGGGTGCGTATCCATCACGCACCCCGCGGCGGCTCGGAGCCCGCAAAGTCATCCGAAGCAAGAGCTATCGCCTCGGGCAGCAGATCCTCGATCTCGCGATGCGTAAACGCGTTCGACTGGAGACAGGCAACGATGATGAGCTTGTCGGGAAAGAGATCGAGGATGGCTCTGCGTGCCAGGTCGAGCCGCTTGGGGCGATCGTAGCGAGGCGCGTCCCTCACCATCTCATTTCGGGCGGCGTCGATAGCCTTGGAGGCCAATGCGCCGATCTGTTCTTTCGTGAAATCGCGAAGGAGCAAATCCTCATCGGATACGCCGACGCCCTGGCCACGCAGCTCCTTCAGCGTCTCAACCATGCGCCGGAACTCGGCGTTATCGTTGATCGGCAAGGTCGAAGTTAGAAAAGATTGCGGATGCGCATCAAGCATCTACGTTCACTCCCGACGGTTTTCGTTCGGCAGTGATGGTTGCGTTTAATGCAACATATGTCAATTACGAAAGTTGCGTGAAGCGCAACTAGAGTGCCTTCTTGTCCTTCGTCTCGCGTGGAAACGCCGCTTCCAGCGTTTGCTTGATGCGGGTTAGCTCGTCAAGCGACCTCTCCTGGAGGAACCTAACCATCCAATCGTCGTCCGGGTGGCGGAACAATCCTGTTACCTCGGTCGAAAAGAGCGCCGCGAGAGGCTCAAGGTACTTCTCCGAGGGCAATGAGCCGGAAAACCAGCGCGACACCACTGATTTGTCCGCCCCGATCTCTCGGACGATGTCGGCCTGCGAAAGGCCACGCTTCTCGGCCCACTCAACAATGAAGTGAATGCGGGGTGGGGTCTTGTCGCCGTGGATCGTATTGAGTTTCGCCATGCGCAACTGTATGGCCGCAGCAAGATTGGCGTCGTTAGCACCAAACGCAAGGTTGCGCTTGACGCAACGTTGCGTTTGACGCAACCTAGCCAACATGGAACACCCGCTTCGTATTGCTCGATCTGCCGCCAAACGCAGTGTTGAAGATGTCGCTCTCGAGGCGGGCGTCACCAAGTCCACGATATCTCGTGTCGAGACCTGGATGTCTGACCCGTCGGTCAGCCTCATCCGAACCCTGTGCGTGATGTTTCCCAGCTTGACGCCCAATGACTTCATCATTGTGGCCGAACGGAGCGAACATACGTGAGCTTGTCATTGCTCTTCGCGCTCCGTGGTGTGCCCGGACAACAGCGCGCCGTCGTCGGCGCTCTGCTGCCCTGGCGCCGTGGCGAGTGGTGTCCAGGGATCTTCCTGCTCAACTTGGCGGGCGGGCTGAGCCCCAGGCAGCCTGCCCGTCCTCTTGAGGGAGGCGCACGATGAGCCGATCACTGTTCCGTCGCCTTTCCGACGCCTGGTGGGCGTTCCGGACCGGCCATAGCCGACGGGACGAGGAGCGCGCCCTGGACCGCCGATTCTATCTGGTGGCGCGCAGGTTGCTGCGGCGTCAAATGTCGGCGGAATCGCTGATCCTGCGCTCATTTGATGCCGTGACCGGCGTCAGCCTCTATCCGCCGGAAGAGGTCGATAGCCTTCGCAAGCCCGCTTTCTCGACACAGGTCATGGTCGATCTTTGCCTCAGCCGGCAGCAATTGCCGCAGGTTGACGTGGGGCGTGAAATTCTGCGTCGCGCGCGCCAGCGCTTTCACGAGAGCCTGCCGCCTGCCGGCATCGCGCGCGACGATCTCGCCGGCCAACTCGCGGCAGATGGCGAGCAGGGCTCTGTTGCAGATAGCCTCGATGACGAGCTGTTCCTCGGTCGTGGGGATTGCCATGGCGTGCTCCGTTCTTCCGCCCTGTTTGGCGCAGTGCGGCAGGCTTTGCACCGTATAAATGCAGGCGATTTCATACATCGCTGCCAGAAGTGGTGGCGGCGATGATGGCGCGACGCCTCCCAAATCAGACCTATGGCCTCTTCAAGGCGCGGTTCGACCAGTTGCTGGATCGGTTCGGCGGCTCGACCGGCGCGGCAGGCTATACCCGTCTTTCCCAGCCCGACCTGAGCCGCTGCGCCTCCACCAGCGAGCACAATGCGGACCGGTTCGTCGCGATCGACGTCCTGGCGGATCTCGAAGACGCTGCCGGCGACCCCGTGGTCAGCCGCGAATTGTGCGCGCGCCTCGGCTTCCTGGTGGTGCCGCTGCCGAAAGGCGAGGGGCCTGCCCAGGTGCTCAAGGCCAGCGGTCGCTCGGCATCAGAAATGGGCAAGCTCATGGTCGAGGTCGGCGCGGCACTCGCCGACGGCCGCATCGATCTGCGCGAGGCCAACGCCATCCTCAAGGGCGTCAACCAGGTCATGATCGACCTCGCCCACCTCGCCGAGAGCGTCCGCCAGGAAGCCTTTCGAGAGGAGGAGCGGTCATGATGAAGTCGCGGCCCAGCCGGGCATCGCAGATCGTGGACGCACGCCGCCGCAGGCGCGCGCATTCGGGCAGGCTCGAATGCGTGGTGCACTACGGCATCAACGGCGATGACCTGTTCGAAATCGGCCATGCCGGTTATCCGGTGCCGCTGCTCATCGACCGTCAGGGGCTGCTCGAGCTCAAAGGGCTTCTGGCCGAGGCCGAGGAAAAATCCGAAGAGGCCGACCGTCGCGGGGCCGCTGCGCGCATGTTCGAGCGCTCGGAAAGGCTGCGCCCATGAGCCTGCCTTACCACCAATACGCCAACCTCTTTCCGCTGATCGAAGGGCGTGAATTCAGCGAGCTCGTGGCCGACATTCGCGAGAATGGCCTGCTCGACCCGATCGTGATGCTCGATGGCCGCATTCTCGACGGACGCAACCGTTTTCGGGCCATGCTGACCGCCGGCCTGCTGTCGGACGATGATCTGAACAGTGCGCGCAAGGGCTTCTCCAACCGGACTTTCCGGCAGTTCGTGCCCGAGACCCAAGGCGATCCATTGACCTGGGTGCTCTCGAAGAACCTGCGCCGTCGCCACCTCACGCCCGGCCAGTTGGGCATGCTCGGCGCCGATATCGCCACCATGCGCCAGGGCGAGCGCACCGACCGCAAGCCCGACCTTCCCGCAATTGAGGGAAGGTCCGAACCCAGCCAGCCCGTCAGCCAGGCGCAGGCGGCCCAGATCGTCGGCACGCCCGTGGCCAATGTCGAGCGCGCCCAGGCGGTCAAGAAGAGCGGTGCTCCCGAGCTGGTCGAGAGCGTGCGCAAGGGCGATGTTGCGGTGTCCGCGGCGCTCGAAATTGCCAAGCTTCCCGTCACCGAGCAGCTCAACGTGCTGCGCACGGCCGATCCGCGGGCCCTGGCGCGTATTGCCAAGGAGCGCCGGCAGGAAGTGCAGGAGGGCAAGCGCGCGCGCCGCGAGGAGCGGGAGCGGGAGCTGGCCGAAAAGGTGATGGCGCTTCCGGACCGGAAGTATGTGGTGATCCTGGCGGATCCCGAATGGCAGTTCCGTGTCTATTCGCAGGCCAGCGGCATGGATCGGGCGGCCGACAACCACTACCCGACCTCACCGACCGATGAGATCGCCGCGCGTGACGTGCGCTCGATCGCCGCCGAGGACAGCGTGCTGCTGCTCTGGGCGACCGTTCCGATGCTGCTCGACGCCATCCGCGTAATGGAGGCGTGGGGCTTTGCCTACAAGACCCATTGGATATGGCTCAAGGATCAACTGGGCACGGGTTTCTGGAACCGCAACCAGCACGAGCTGCTGCTGCTCGGCGTTCGGGGTGCGCCGCCGGCGCCGGCAATGGGCGATCAGTTCCGCTCTGCCCTGGCCCATCCGGTTGGCGCTCACTCCGAGAAGCCGCCCTTCGCGCACGAGATCGCCGAGCGCTACTTCCCGAACGTTCCCAAGATCGAACTCAATGCCCGCCAGGCACGCCCCGGTTGGGCCGCATGGGGCCTCGAGGCCCCTCTCGAAACCCCGGTCGCCGACATCCCCTCGTCGGCGCCGCACGGGGAGGGGTTCCCCTCATCCCTCCCCGATCCTTCCCAAGCGAAAGCTTCCACGGGCAACGGCGCGACCGAAGCGGCTGCGGCGATTGAAGAGCCGCTCGACAGCGTGGCGGGAGAAGCGAGTAGGGCGAGCGTCGGCGCCGGTACCGACGCATCCGCATTCAAGTCGACGCCCGCCACCGATGCCGTGATCAAGGCGGCCTACGGGGTTGGCGCGGTCGACCTCTCCGCGCTCGCCGGACAATTGGGCGCGACCAAGCTGCAGGTGCGCCGCCGGGCCAACCAGCTTGGCCTGAGCAGCCGCGAGCGCCAGCGCGCCGCAGTCACGGAATCCAACAAGCGTCGAAGCAAAACGGGAGGGGCACAGTGACCCTGCTTTACGATCCTTTCATCCCCACGACGGGCGCGCCGCGCCGCCCCACCCGCATGGAGCTGCCGGCCGCAGGGCCGGCGCGCCATGCCCGGAACGTGCGGGCGCGCACCACCAGCCGCTTCATGCTGCGGGCCCCGAGCGGCGAATATGTCCGCTTCGACCTCGGCGGCCTGGTGACGCGGCGCGATCATGCCTGGATCGGCTTCGCTTCCGAACTGGAAGCTGTGCGCCGCAAGCATCCTGAAATGGCCGCTTATGCGGTGATCGTCGTCAAACCCCCGGCACGGCCGATCAACTACTTCGTCGGCAAGCGGGGGCCGCGGTGAGCGACCGCACGGGCATAGAGTGGACCGAGGCCACGTGGAATCCGCTGCGTGGCTGCTCGCGCGTGAGCGAGGGGTGCCGGCATTGCTATGCCGAAGGCATCGCTGCGCGGTTCTCCGCCCCCGGCCAACCCTATGACGGGCTGGCTCGGCTCGTCACGCGCCCGGGTGGCACGAGCGAGGCGCGATGGGCCGGCAAGGTGGTGCTGGCTCCCGAGAGCGCGCTCAAGCAGCCGCTCCGCTGGACGCGGCCGCGGCTGATCTTCGTCAATTCCATGAGCGACCTCTTCCACGAGGCGGTGCCGGATGAATGGATCGACCAGGTGTTCGCCGTCATGGCGGCGGCGACCTGCCACACTTTCCAGATCCTGACCAAGCGCCCCGAGCGCATGCGGGCCTACATTTCCAGCCCGGCGACGGTCGATCGCATCCTGATGCGGGCACGCGAGCTCGATCCGGCGCTCTGGTATCTGGACTGGCCGATGCCGAACGTCTGGCTGGGCACCAGCATCGAAGATCAGCCGACGGCCGATACCCGGATTCCCTACCTGCGCCGCACGCCGGCAGCGGTGCGCTTCGTCAGCGCAGAGCCGCTTCTTGCTCCGGTCGATCTCTTCGCAGCGCTGGGCGTGTCGGTGCACCACCACCCGGCCAACCGCCAGACGACGGCGCTCAACGCCCTGGTGATCACGGCGGCGGGCCGCGCCCTGCAGGAAAGCGGCGGGTCCCGTATTCACCAGGTGATCGTTGGCGGCGAGAGCGGCCGGCGTGCGCGTCCGATGCATCCGGCCTGGGCCCGACTGCTGCGCGACCAGTGCAAGGCGGGCGGCATCGCCTTCTTCTTCAAGCAATGGGGTGAGTGGACCGACGCCGACGTCGCTTTCGACGGTGCCGCACCGCACCCGCTCAATTTTGCCGATGCCGGGCGCTTGGCCGAGCAGCTGGGCGTGCCGTTCGAGCATCACTCCGATGGTTCGACCCTGGTGCGCGTCGGCAAGCGCAAGGCCGGCCGGCTGCTCGATGGCGTGCTGCACGACGCCATGCCTGCTCCCCTCAACCCTCAATCGGCCTCACACGAAAGGATCTGGGCATGAAGTCCGCTATCCAACTCATCCGGGAGGCTGATCGCGGTCAGCTTCTCACCGACATGGAGGGTGCCCTCCAGGAGATCGTCAACGCCATGGAGCTCTATGGCGGCACCGGCGACATGACCATCAAGCTCAAGGTCAAGAAAAAGGGCGACGCCTACATGATCGGCAGTGAGCTCAAGTTCACCGTGCCGCAGCCGCCCCGCATCGAAGCGATGTTCTTCTTCGATGCCGACGAGGGTGAGTTCACCCGCCGCGACCCCCGCCAACCCCAGATCCCGTCAGTCGTCCAAGCCGCCGATTTCAATCCGCGGCGCAACCCAACGGAGTAACAGCCTATGGCTCCCAAACCTGAAAGTGCCGCCCAGCAGCTCGCCTCGGAGATCAGTCTTTCCGGCGACGTTGCTGCCATTCTCGATATCGGGCGGACCGTCGCCGCGCCCGTTGTCGTCGCCAGGCCCGACGGGGCGCAGATGCTGGTCTATGGCAAGGACCTTACTGCCCAGGTCATGCCGGCGCTCAACCTCATGCTTCCCGAGCGGGTAACCCAGCGCGAGGTGCTGGTCGAGCCGGCGTCGTTCGTCGATTATCTCATCCGCTTCAAGTCGACGACGGCGATCTGCCGCGCCTCGCTCTCCAAGAACTCGATCGAGGCCGTGCTCGACTATCATGGCCCCTCACGCACCGACACTGCCGATGGCGCAGTCCCGCAGCCGCTTTCCCATATCGTTGTTCTCGAGTGTCCGTTCGACATCGACTATGCGCGCTGGCGCGACGTGTTCGGCAAGCAGCTCAAGCAGGGCGAACTGGTCGAGCTGCTCGAGGACATGATCCACACGATCGGTGAGCCCTTCGCGGCCGATCTCATGGATTCGATCAACGAACTCAAGGTCGACCGCTCGATCAAGTTCAAGTCGGGCATCAACCAGACCAACGGCACCGTCCGCCTGACCTACGAGGAAAACGACACCGACGCGGGTGGCGTCGGCCAGGTGACCCTGCCACAGGAACTCAAGCTCATCGTGCCGGTGTTCCAGGGCGGCAATCCGGTCGAGATCGTGGCGAAGCTTCGCTACCGGCTCGATCGCGGCGCCATCGGCTTCATCGTGGCGGTTCCCGGGCTCGACAAGCTCGAACGCGACCAGTTCCGCAATATCGGCGAGCTCGTTCGCGAAAAGACCAATACCCCGGTCTACTACGCCGCCTAGCGCGGGCCTCGGCCCGCGTGCATGCCATGCGGGCCCTCATTCTTCCTTCCTTGGGGGCGGCATTGAACGATCTTCCGGAGATGGCGCTGTCGATACGGCAGCCTTGGTGCTGGGCCATTCTTGAGGCCGGCAAGGATATCGAAAATCGCAGCTGGTGGACGTCGCGGCGCGGGCCGATCTGCATCCATGCCAGCAGCGGCATGACGGGCTTCGAATACGAGGATTGCCTGGCGACCCTGCACGGGATCAGCGCCAGCCATCCGTTCGCCCCGGGCCTCAGGTTGCCCGCCTTCGATGATCTGCAGCGCGGTGGCATCGTGGGCGTGGTTGATATCGTCGATGTGGTCACGCGCAGCGCCAGCCCGTGGTTCTTTGGCAATTACGGCTTCGTGCTGGCCAATGCTCGCGCCGTCCCCTTCGTGCCCGTGAAGGGCAAGCAGGGATTCTTCCGCTGGCAGGAGCGGCTCTGATGGCGAAGCTTTCTCTCTGGCTGCATCGCGAGGAGCGCGATGCCTGGCTCGTCTCGCGCTCCGGCCTAGGCGCAGGCGTCTATCTGCCCAAGTCGCAGATCGCCCTCGATGAGGGGCACCCGCTGCCGCTCGCCGGCCCCGTGGGGCCTGTCGTCATCGTCCTGCCCGATTGGCTGGCGGAGGATCGTGGCCTCGTCGACCGCGAGGACGAAGCGCAGGGAGGGTTGTTCTGATGAACAAGTTTCTCCCGTCTCAGAATTGGGCGCTCGACGATCGCATGACCGTGGTGCTGTTCGCCGGCATGGGCGGCGGCTGTGACGGACTCGAGGACGCCGGCTTCCATGTGCACCTGGCGATCAACCACGACCCGCTGGCGATTGCGGTTCATGAAGCGCGCCACCCTCACACCACACATATGCGCTGCGACGTGTTCGAGGTGGATCCGCGCACGGCCACGCGCGGAAGAGGTGTCCGTGTCCTCCATGCCTCTCCCGACTGCACGCACTTCTCGGTCGCCAAGGGCAGCAAGCCTGTCAGCAAACGGCGTCGTTCTCTCGCCTGGGTGGTCATCCGTTGGGCTGGTCAGGTTCGGCCGGAAGTCATCACGCTGGAGAACGTGCGCGAAATCCAGACCTGGGGGCCGCTAATCGCCAAGCGCGACAAGAAGACAGGTCGTGTGCTCAAGCTGGACAAAACCGTTGCGGCCAAGGGCGAGCGCGTCCCGGTGGAGCAGCAATGGCTGGTGCCCGATCCGCGCCATAAGGGGCGCATCTGGAAAGCTTGGCTCAAGCACCTCGCTGCGCTCGGCTATAGCTTCGATGGCCAGGTGCTGGTCTGCGCCGACTATGGTGTTCCCACGATCCGGAAGCGGTTCTTCGGCGTGGCCAAGGCTGATGGCTCGTCCATTGCCTGGCCGGAACGCACCCATGCCCCGCGTAAGCTGGCCAGGAAGCTCAAGCTCAAACCTTGGGTCGGCGCGCACACGATCATCGACTGGTCGTTGTCCATGAAGTCCATCTTCGATCGCAAGAAGCCGCTCGCCGACGCCACGCTTCGTCGGATAGCTCGCGGCGTCATTCGCTACGTGATCGATGCGCAAGACCCATTCATCGTGCCGATTTGCCAGACGGGAAGCACCACGTCGGGGCGGCCCTCTTCTGAGCCGCTAGGCACACTCACATGTGCCAAGGGGGGCGAGATGATGCTGATTTCGCCCCGACTGAGCCCGAACGCCAACCGCATTCATGAGGAGTTCGATCGAATCGGAATTGCCAGGCCGCTGGTCGTTGACACCGCCCACGGCGAGGGTATGGGGCGAGGTGTTTCTGAATGGCCTGCGGAGGAGCCTTTGCGCACCCTCTCGGCCAGTCCTGGTAAGGCTGTCGCCGCGGTGCATCTGGCGAAGTTCTCCGAAAACGCCGCCGGATTTGACCCGCGAGAGCCGCTGAATACCATCATGGCGGGAGGCCAGGGGCACGCGGTCATTGCTGCCACCATGGTCCAAACCGGTTACGGCGAGCGCGACGGTCAGGCACCGCGAAGTCTCGACCTCGGTGAGCCCGCTGGTACGCAGGTCGCCGGCGGTTCGAAGGCGGCGCTCGTCGCCGCGTTCCTTGCCCAGCATAACGCCGATAGCCGCCGCGTAGGCGGCGTCAATCCGGGGAGAGATGCTCACGATCCGCTTGCCACCCTGACGATGCAATCGCAGGTGGGTGTGGGCGCGGTCACCCTTGGGCGTCTGCGCGGCGCCGATGTTGCCGGCCAGGACATCTGCGAGCCGCTTCCTACCCAGACCTGCGGTGGCGGGCATGAAATGCTCATCATGCCGTTCCTCCAAACCTACTACGGCTCGGGCGACAACAATCACAGCGCCCTCGATCCGCTTCATACGGTGACGGTTGGCGATCGGCACGGCCTCGTCACGGTTGAGGTTGATGGCCAGACAATGGTGATCACCGACATCATGATGCGCATGCTCGATTGGAGCGAGGGCGCTCGCGCCCATGGCTTTGAGCCCGAAAGCCTGATGCACGAAATTGAGGTCGTGGATTCTCGCGGTCGCGTCACGCGCCGAAAGCCCAACAAGACCGAATGCGGGCACCTGATCGGCAACTCGGTGCCGCCGCGCATGGTGAGGCTGCTGGCCGAGTGCAACGCTCGTCGGGAGCTCGTAGCAGCATGACCACCTCGCTCGAATGGGGGTTTCGCGAGCTTGATCTGCGGCGCGCCGAGGATGGTCGATTTCCGGTCGAACCGGTGCGTGGCACGGCTGAATGGGATGAGTTCGCGCGGATGAAGCGCGCGCGGGCCCGCCGGCGCAAGGCGATGGGATTCTCGCGGGCCCATGCGCGCTCGTGGGTCAATGAGGCAGCTCGCCGGGAAGGTGGGGCATGAAGACGATGCCGCTGACCCGGTTCACCGCAAATACCCGGGCGATCTGCTACGGGTGCGATGCCGCCTGGCACGGGCCTGCGGGGCCCAGGCAGGCCCGCGACCATGCCTTCGCCACCGGTCATCATGTCGAGGTCGAGACGGCCGTTACGGTCAACTACAACCCGCTCGAGCAGAGCGCGGAAGTAGCCGAAGCCGTCGAGCGAGCGCGTGCTGTGTGGCTCGAATTCGGCGAGCAGGATGGCGCTGCCGCATGACGTTGCTAGGCCGCTTCCACCAACACCACCAGCCGCTTGCCCAGCACCTTAAGGCCCGCCTCGAGCGCCTGAATCTTGGTCTGGTGATAGGGGTCGCGCATCCGCGCCACCTCGTTCTTGGCTTTGCCGAGCCTGGCCGCCATTTCGGCGAGCGAAAGCCCGCTTTCGTCGAAAGCTCGGATGAACGCGAGCTTGGCCGACGTGCTGGCCGAAACCGGGATCAGGTGCTGATCCTTGGCGGGCTTGGCCTTCGCGCTCGCCGGCTCCGGCAGCGCCTTGCGGTCGTTCGCCATGGTGAGCAGCATCACCTCGAGCGCGTCCTGCGCGTTCTCGATCGCCTCCGCCAGATCCTTGCCGGCCGATACCGCGCCGGGCACATCCGGGAACTGCACGAGCCATCCGCCCTCGTCGGGCGTGAATTGAGCCAGGTAATGCATTGTCCTGCCTTTCAGTCCTCTGCGAACTTAGATCAGAAGCCGGGGCTATTTAAGCCCCAGCTGCTTGCGGATCAGCTTCTCGTACATCGGGGTTATCTCGCCCGACTTAACGGTCGTCTGCATGTCGCCAAAAAAGACGATGCAGTGGCCGCCCTTGCCGCGCCCCATATTGACCGAGAACGGCACGCCCATGTCGCGGGCTTCCTTGTTCAGCTTCTGGATCAACTGGTTGCGCTTCATCGCTCGCTCCGTTCGATGACCTTTACATCGCACACATTTATGTGTACGGCAAGCGAAAACGGACACAAAATTGTGTGCGGGGGATTGCGATGAAACCGATGCGACCCGTGCTGCGCTGGCACGGCGGAAAATGGTTGTTAGCGCCTTGGGTTATCGAGCATTTCCCTCGGCACAGAGTGTACGTCGAACCGTTCGGCGGAGCCGCCAGCGTGCTGCTTCGGAAAGAGCGCTCTTTCGGTGAGGTCTATAACGACCTCGATGATCAGGTGGTGGCGTTGTTCCGGATTCTGCGTGATCCCGCCAAGGCCTCCTTGCTAGCCGACGCCATTCGGCTCACGCCTTTTGCGCGGCGGGAATTTGAAGCCGCATACGAGCCTGCCGATGATGAAATGGAAGTCGCGCGCCGGCTGATTGTCAGGGCGTTTATGGGGTTTGGGTCCAATGCCCATTCCGCGAGCTCGCGATCACGGACGGGCTTCCGCGCGAACTCTTGGGCGTCAGGCACGGTGGGCCCGCGCGAGTGGGCCACCTATCCAGATCACCTGCGTGATGTCGTCGATCGGTTCAGGGGCGTTGTGGTCGAGCATCGCGAAGCCCTGGACTGCATGCGGCAGCATGATGGGCCGGAAACGCTCCACTATGTCGACCCACCCTATGTCGCTTCAACGCGGTCTCCTGCCAACAAGTATGACCTTAAGCACCGCATGTATCGTCATGAACTGACAGACGCGGACCACCAGGTCCTGCTTGCTGCCCTGTGCGGCCTCAGTGGGATGGTTGTGTTATCCGGCTATCCTTCCCCGATCTACGAGAACGCGTTGACCGATTGGAGGCGCGTGGAGCGCATGGCCCTCGCCGATGGCGCTCGGCCGCGCACCGAAGTGTTGTGGTTAAACCCTGCCTGTGCGGCTCGACTCCGGCGCGAAGGTGTCAGTGAGCAACTGGCACTTGAGGGGCTCGAAGTATGACCCTCTCAGCCGCCATCGTTAGGGAGCTTGTCGCCGCCGGCTTGGCCGGGCGGGACCTCGTTGCCGCCTGCGAGCGCATCGAGGCCGCCGACGCGCCTGGCCGGTCGCCTGCGGCCGTCCGGCAGGCCCGGTACCGTGCGCGCCAGCGTGAGCTTGTGGCCTCGACAGCCGAGCCTGTTGGCCGGATTGAGGTGGCCGAGCGTTACGTAACGCGCGTAACGCCTGAGCCGGCCAATTCTGACCGGGTCGCCGCTCCCGCGGTGCGCTCGACCATCGATAAGCACGCCGCCCGACGCGGGGTGAATGCCGCGCCTGGATTGTCGCCATCTGCGCGCCGCGTGGCCCATCAGCTTATCGATCACTTCAACCGCGAAACGGGGCGATGCGACCCCTCACATGGCCGGTTGGCGGGGCTTTGCGGCCTTTCCGAGCGCTCGGTGCGGCGCGCGGTTGCGGAGCTCGATGCCACCGGCCTGATCGAGCGGCGCCGGCATGGCGGCCGTTATCATGCCAATGCCTATGCGCCCGATTGGGGCCGGCTCGTCGCGCTCGACAATGGCCGGCTCCCGGGCAGCGTAACACCCGTAACGCAACGGCCGGTTTTGGCCACCGAGCAGGCCAGAATTGTCCGCCAAACCCATATAGAGAACCTAGATTCAAGATCTGGGTATGTGGCACCTCGGCGGGCGCGTCGACCCAACCCTGCCCAGCGGGAAATGCTGTTGCCGGTGCCATCGTCCAGCGCAGCGCGGGAGGCCGCCCATCGGCGCCTCTGGGACGCAACCAATGCCCATCTGCGCCGGCTTGGCTCTAGCGATGCATATGCCAAGGCGCTTGCGGCGCTCACCGAGCAGGATTGGGACCGGGGCACTGACGCCGAGCTTCGTCGCCAAGGCTCTGGCCTTGCCGTCTTGCTCGCCGGCACTGGCCCGCCGATCGCGGCAACGGGCTAGCGCCGGTGGGCGTGGATGGATCGGGCATGGGCTTTGGAAAATGGAAAGAGGCGGAATTGACGGGCAAGGCGACCAGAAAGCGGATGGATGTCGAACGGCTGATCACCTGGGCTTTGCGCGATCAGGGGCTCGGCTGGGTGGGCAAGGAACGCGTCCGCGAGGATTTCTCGGATTACGGCACCTTGATCGATGATGGCGGCTATTCCGGCTCGCACCCGACAATTGGCTTGCTCTGCGACGACGACGCTGAGGCGGTCAAATATTGCATCGACTATGAGCTGCCGCGCGAAGCCGGCGCCTTGGTGATCCAGTATGGCCGCGCCGCGCTGCGCCCCGAAGCCAGCGACTCCGATCCGGTCAAGGAACCTTTGCGGGCACGCAATGGCAAGCCGCGCTGGCACTACGCTATCCCGGGCGACACCAAAAGCCGGAAGCTCGCCCCGATGATGGATGAGCACAAATACTCGGCCGAGTGTGAGTTGGTCGAGTTCCAGCGGGCGCAGTATGGCCTGTGGTGGCAGGCCTTGGTTGATCTCGTTCCTGTCCTCAACCGTCGCCTCGATCGGCATTACGCCACGGGCCCGGATGCTCCGAAAGAGCCCTGGCTGGTGTCGGCCCCGATTGAACCGCAAGCGGTTGTCGCTGATGCGGATGGCGACGTTGATGTCGATGATGAGCCCGTTTCCATTTCGCTCGATGAGCGCCGGCGCGCAGCTGGGGCGCATGTCCGCTCGGTGGCCGGTGATTGGGGTGCGCCAGGTGCGATTGAACCGGCCGGAAAAGGTCCGCTGACCATCGTCTATGCAGCACCGGAAAAGGCCCGGAAGACGCCTCGGGGCGAATCGCGCCGGGGAGGGCGGGCCCGGACTTCTTGACTTCCGCTTATAATTTGCGGCACATGAGAGGCATCCCAATAGGGATTCGCACGCGCTGCGGCCAACCGGCCCGGCGCGTTTTTTGTTGCCTGCGATTTCCTCCCCTTCACACACAGGAGTTTGCCATGCGCATCACCCGACTGTTTTCCGTCTTCGCCGTAGCCATGGCGGCGGTGCTCGCCGTCGTCGCCCCCAGCTATGCCGTCGCCCCTTCGGTGCTGACCTTCGATTACGTTCCCAATTTCGTGCTCGACCAGGCCGACACCGCACTGCAGCTCGATGGCATCGCTCACGTCGGCCTGGTCGCCGAAATCGGCCCCGACAGTCAGTGCTTTCTGGCCTTTGGTGAGCGCGCCCATCTCCATGATCGCTATTCGGCCGGCGCGTTCGCTGCCGATACCTGTCCGGTCCGCATCTAGCGGGGTTCCTTACCGGATTGGTGGCGCCGCCTTCGGCGGGAGGGCGGCGCCGTTTCCTTCTCCGACTTTCCCTCAATTGCGGGAAGGTTCGACAAGGGAGCGAAAGCGACGATGGCGACGGTATCGGTTCATTGGGCAGACGACACGCTCAAGCACTATGCCGAGCTCATTTCCCGGGTGGATCGGGAAAACCCGGTCATCATGCCGCGTATCGTCAACCAGGTGGGCAACCGGGCCAAGACGATCGTCATCCGCAACCTGACCAAGCAGACGGGCCTGCCGCGCAAAACCATCGTTAAGGCTGTGGGCGATCCGTCGAGGGCAACGGCGGGCAAGCTCTCCTACACCATGGTGACGCGCGGTGGCTTCATCCGCGTGAAGTATCTCGGTGCCCGTGAGGTTCGCGGCGGCGTTCGGGCCAAGCCCTTCGGCAAGTCGACGCTCTTCGAGGGCGCGTTCATGAAGGGCGGCACTTTCCCGCGCCGCGTCAACGTGCCAGCCTTCAACGGGCATGCTTATCGTCGGCTGAACAAGTCGGGCACCAAGATCACGCAGGTCCGCTCGCAAGTCCGCATCCCGCACGAGATGACCACGGGTGCGACGGTCAGGGCCTTCGAACAGGTCGCGGGCCCGCTCCTCGAGCAACGCGTGGTGCGGATGCTCGGTCGGTATTTCGCGAAATAGGCGGGCGGGCCCCCACCCCCGGGTTAGGGACCGTATCCGGCCCCACCCCTCCTGCGGGTCGGCGCGACTGCCGGATTTCGCCAGTCTGACGGCTTTTTACGAGCCTAAACAAATGAGCCTAAAGAGCTAAACAACCGATTTGAGCCGCTAAAGATGGATGCGCAGATCGTTTCAAAGGGCGAGTTCGCGAGGATGATCGCGGTCTCGCCTGGGCGCGTGAGCCAGATGATCAGCTCCGGCATGATCGGGCCCGACGCCCTCGTCGGCGAGGGGCGCATGGCCAGAATTCGAGCTGCGCTCGCGCTCTCTCAGATCAAGAGCCGCCGTGACATTGGCCAGGCGCTCGGTAATGGGTTGGGTACGCGGCTGGAAGAAACCGCAACCGCGCCCGCTGATTTCGGGCAACAGCCGCCTGCGGACGATGAGCCCCGGGTGCTCGGGACCGAGGAACTCATAAAGCTTGAGCGCCTGGCAATGGAACGCCGGCGCAACCGTCAGGCCGAAGAGGATGACGCCAGACGGCGCGGCGAGCTTATGGAAACCAAGCAGGCGCGAGCGGAAATGACCCGCATGGCGACCTCGATGCTCCAGTCGTTCGAGGGCGCTCTGCCTGATTTTGCAACCGCCCTGGCGGCAAAGTTCGAGTTGCCGCAGCGGGATCTTCTTCACGAGCTGCGGAGGAGCTTCGTCGCTTTTCGTGCAGCAGCAGCGGAACGGGAGGCCAAGCGCGCGGCCGGCTTGCCCGCGCATCGTGAGGCCGTGGTCACGAAGGGTGAGTTCACGTCATGACCGAAATGATCGTGACCGTGGCGAATGCCGAGCGCGTTGGTGCCGAGATTCTCGCCGACGTGCTGCTACCTCCTCCGCCCGTGGATTACTTGAACTGGGCGGTAGAGAACATCGAGTTCTCGAAACGCGAAAGCCAGTTCGCCGGTCCATATAACCGCGAACTCTTCGGGTATTTCGACGAGATTCTGCGGGCGCTTTCGCCCGACGATCCCTGCCGTATCGTCACGCTGATGAAGAGCGCCCAGCTCGGCGGTACCGTGCTTGCCAATATCTTTGTCGGCGGCTCGATCGATATGGACCCGGGCGATGTGCTCTACGTCCATCCGACCGAGGGAAACGCCCAGCGCTGGAGCAAGACGAAGCTCGCGCCGATGCTCAAAGGCACCACGGCGCTCGCCAAGCTCTTCCCGATGAAGAGCCGGGATGGTGCCGATAGTGTCCTCTACAAGGAGCGCGTCGACGGGAAGGGTGCCATCATCATAGGCGGCGCCAATTCGCCGGCGTCGCTCTCGATGATCACCGTCAGTCGCCAGGTGCAGGACGATCTCTCGAAATGGGAGATGAACACTGCCGGCGATCCGGAGGTGCAGGCCGATAGCCGCTCTCGCGGCCGGGAAGACGCGAAGATCTTCAAGATCTCCACCCCGTTGGTGGAGCCTGGTTGCCGCATCACGGAAAACTACAAGCAAGGGTCCCAGGAGCGGCTCCATGTTCCATGTCCTCACTGCGGGCACATGCAGGTGCTGGAGTGGGAGAACTTCGCCGCCAACATCGACGAGGCGCATCCAGAGAATGCGCACTTCGTCTGCGCCGATCCGGAATGTGGCGGGGTGATCGAGGAATACCATCGCGGCCAGATGATTGCCGGCCACGAGTGGCGGGCCGACAATCCATCGGCAAAGAGGTTTCACCGGTCGTTTGAACTCTGGTCCGCCATCTCATTGCTCCAGAGTTTCGAGCGAGTGGCGCGCGAGTGGATCGGGGCGAAGGGCGATCCTGCCGCGGAACAGGTGTTCTTCAATGATACCGTTGGGCGCGCTTACCGCACGCTTGGGGAGGCGCCAGGCTGGGAGGCGCTGCGCGATCGGGCTGCGGAATCCACGTACGATCGGGGCCATATCCCGGCAGGGTTTCCGATCGTTACCTGTGGAATCGACTGCCAGCAGGACCGCGTGGAGTGGCAGGTACTGGCCTTCGGTCGCGATCGGAAGCGGGCAATCGTCGATTACGGCGTCTTCCCGGGCCACATCAGCGAGGAGCGGTGCCAGCTCGCTCTGAACGGGTTGCTTGCGCAAACCTGGCCGAATGCATTCGGTCGGCGCATTGGGCTGGACCTGACAGGGATCGACGGCAACGCCTTCACCGAAGATGTCTGGGACTGGGTGAAGAAGCATCCAACGTCGAGGGTGATCATGCTCCGCGGCGTTGGTTCTGAAGCGGCACCCTTGCTTGCCCGGGTCAAGCGGGAGCGCGACAAGCAGGGCAAGCTCGTGAAGTGGTCGCGCCGGTTCTACAACTTCGCGGCGTCGGTCATGAAGATGGGCCTTTACCGCAACCTGGTGAAGACCGATCCCATGCAGCGGGGATACGTGGCTCTGCCCAGGGGCCTCGAGGATGAGTTCTTCCGCCAACTCACGGCCGAGAGCCGGAAGCCGGAGCGGAACAAGAAGACCGGCTTCGTCAGCTACAAATGGGTCAAGGCCCCAGAGCAGGCGAACGAAGGTCTGGACACCCACCTGCAGGCGGAGGCCACGGCCATAAAGTTCGGCGTGCGCTCGCTGCCGGATGCGCTGTGGGATCGCTACGAGGCCGAGCGTGAATCTACGCCCGAGCCAACGCAGGGTGACATCGAAGACCTCTTCAATGCTGTCGATGCAGCCCCAGCAGACCGCCGGGCTACCGAACTGCCCAAAGACAATGCCAGTTCGGTTGCTTCGGCGCGCGAAAAATACAGGAAAAGATCGAGATGAGGGTGCCGAACGTCGGGCGGAAGGCCGGGCCGAGCAGTGCTGAGAATGCGCCGCCGCGCGTCCGCGCAGGCTACCTGCGGGATACTCGCTCAGGTGTCATCCAGTCGCGTCCGGCGATTCTACGTGAAAGTCGCGATGAGATTCGCCGTGCCTGGCGCCGCTCGGCCGCGCTCGCCATGGACATCATGCAGAATTCGGGCCGCCTGCGCGGTGCGGCGGACCAGGTGATTGCCGACACCGTCGGTACCGAGCTCAACCTCAACTTGCAGCCGAATGCCAATGTCATGGCGCGGTTGGGCTACGACGAAAAAGAGATGGCCGATTTCGTAAAGCTCGCGAAGGAGAGTTGGAAGCGTTGGGCGTGGAACCCGCGCGAATGCGATCTCCGGGGCAAGTTCACCGTTCCGCAAATGGTCGATATCGGCCTGCGCTGGAACATGGGTTTTGGCGAGGTCACGGGTACGATCGTTTACCTGTCGCGTTCTGAGCAGCAGAAGTACGGGATCAAGACCGGCACGAAGGTGTGCCTCGTCCCGCCGCTGCGCCTCGTCCAGGATACCAACAGCCTGGAGAACCTGTTTCAGGGTGTCTACCACGACGAGTACGGCCGTCCACATTCATACCTCTTCGAGGAAAGCCTCAATGGCTTCAAATCGAAGCGGCGGTGGCCGGCCATGGACGCTGCCGGTCGCCCCGTAGTCATGCATATTTTCGACCCGGTCGATGCCACCGATGTTCGCGGCATCTCGGTTCTTGCGAGCGCGTTCCGGAAGCACATCCAGCACGAAATGCTGGACGATGCCACGTTGCAGACGGCGATTCTGCAAACGCTCTTCGCGGCCACGCTAACCAGCCCTGCGCCGTCTGCTGAGGCATTCGAAGCCATCGAGGCCATGTCATCGTCGGGCGATGACGGGAAGAATATCGGCGAGGAACTACTTGGTCTGCTCGGTGCGCAGCTCGACGCCGCACAAGAGTCAGGTATCCACTTCAGCGGCGATCCTCAGGTGTCGCACCTTGCTCCTGGCGAGGAATTCAAGCTCCACGGTGCCCAGACGCCTGGTGCTCAGTACCAGCCGTTCTCGGATGCTCTCAGCCGAGACATGGCGCGTGCCATCGGGATCACGTATGGCGGCCTGACTATGAACCATTCGGCGGCGACCTATTCGAGCGTCCGCATGGAGAACTCCTCGATCTGGCCAGTTGTGTTGCGCCGTCGCGAACGCATAGCGGCGCCCCAAGAGCAGATGATCTTCGAAGCGCATCTCGATGAGGAGATCGGCGAGGGGCGTATTCCCTTCAAGGGGGATACGAAGCCTATTTCGCCAATCGGTCTGCAATCTGCTGGTCGCAATGGCATGGGCCCAGCCGTCCGACGGCTGACGATTTCAAGAGCGCCAAGGCATCGACCGAGCGCCTGCAAAACGGCACGTCGGCGATCGAGATCGAGTCTGCTGATCTAGGAATCGATCCCGAGGAGCTCTTCGAAATGCGCCTCAAGCTACATCGCCGATACGTCGATGCCGGCATGGTATCTCCCTATGCCCCCAAGGCGTCGGCTCCGAAGGATGACGGCCAAACTCTAGAAGGTGATTCAAAGGATGCCTGACGACAGCGCGAACATGATCACCATCGGTGGCGTGTCGGTCGATATTGAACAGCCGTGTCTCGTTCTTCGCGAATTGCGGAAAACGGAGATTGCCGTCGCGGCAGGCGAATCCGTTTCCATGACGCGTTTCGACCAGGATGAGGTTCGGTTCACCCCGGCCACGATTTCCGGCCTTGGAGGGCTGATCGCCAAGTACGAGCAGCTCTGTGCCGCGTCACAGGGGAAACGCCGCCGTGGCGCGCGGGTAGTTCGCTGGGGAGTTCGCTGATGTCACTCGATCGCATTTCCAATCTGATCTTCGACCAGCCCCATCTCTACCATCCGCGTAAAGCAGAGACATTCGTTCACGCGTTTGGGCCCCGCCTCACTGGTTACCAGGTTGCCCTGACGAACGGCATGGGCGGTGTGGATCACACTGCCTTTGCCAATGGCCGCCCTTCGGCTGCAATCATCGGGGATGGCCTTGGTCGCGCGTATGACCGGAAGGGGTATTCGACATTCGATGTTGTGCAGGGGGTGGCGATCATCGGGGTTGAAGGGACGCTCGTTCAGAAGGGTGCCTGGATAGGCGCATCTTCGGGTGAAACCTCCTACCAGGGCCTTCAGACTCAGATTGCACGCGCCTCTGGCGACCACATCAAAGGGGTGGTTTTCGAGGTTGATAGCTTCGGCGGCCAGGTTAACGGCGCTTTTGAGACAGCGGCCATGATCCGCAAGCTCTCCGCGCAGAAGCCCACCATCGCGATCCTGACCGACTACGCTTATTCGGCCGCCTATCTGCTCGCCAGCCAGGCTCGCCAGATCATCGTGCCCCAGTTCGGAGGCGCCGGATCCATCGGCGTCGTCATGCTTCACGCCGACTGGAGCGGCAATCTCGAGCAGGACGGAATCAAGGTGACCTTGATCCACTCGGGAAAACACAAGGTGGACGGCAATCCTTATGAGCCGCTGCCGGCCGAGGTGCTTGCGCGTTGGCAGTCGCAGTCCGACCAGATCCGCGATCGGTTCGCCGAGGCGGTTGCAACTGGGCGTGGCAAACGCCTTTCCAAGGCTGCTGCGCTCAAGACGGAGGCGGAAGCCTTCACAGCGTCCGAAGCGGTTGAGCTCGGCCTCGCCGATGCCGTTGGCGATCCGCTCGCCGCATTTGATGCCTTCATCAAGGAAGTCAACCGAAAGGCCTGATCCATGTCCAACTCGATGTTGGTCGCAGTCCGCGAGGCAGTCCTCGGGGACCCGACCGAACTTACCCTGCGCGATCCCGATAGCGGGCTCGCCACCTCGCACCAAAGGAGTGTTCCCATGAGCGAGATTCCCGGAAAGCCCGCTGCCACAGTGTCGGGCATCACCCAGGCCGCTGCGTCGGCACTTGGCATCGCCCAGGCGGACGCCGATGCCGTCGTTGCTAGTGCCGTAAGCAGCGCTCGTAACGAAGGCCACGCTGCCGGCGTGAAAGAAGCCTCGGCGCGCTTCTCGTCGATCTTCGGCGCCGTCGGCATTGCCGGTGACGGCAAGCGGATGGCGGCGGCCATGTCCCTCGCCGAGAAATCGCCGGCCATGTCGGCCGATGACGTTGTGACCTTTGTCACAGGCAACGTGCCGGCGGCCTCCGTCGAGGCACCTGCTCCCGGTGGCGACGGCAACGCGAGGAGCTACGAGGCCAATCGGCTTTCCGCCGCCGGCCTCGCCGCTCCGGGCGGCCAGCCCGCCAAGAAAAACGCCAGCCTGAGTGCGTCGGCAATCTTCGCCGCGCGGCGCCAGCAGAAGGGAAACTGAAATGGACATCAAGGTGCAAGGTCCGCGCGACCTCGACTTCGTGCTGTCGGAGGCATCGGGCACCCGCTCGTATGAAACCGTCACGATCAAGGCCGGTGCAGGGAAGCTCAAGCCCGGCACCGTGCTGGGCAAGATCACCGCGGGGGGGAAGTATATCCCCAGCCCTGATGCCGAAGTCGTCGGCTCCGAGGGTGCGGAAACGGCCGTGGCCGTTCTCGGCTACGCCACCGACGCCACGACCGATGACACCCTCGCCGTGGTCATGAAGCGGGATGGCGAGGTCAAGAAGCCGATGCTGGTCTTTGCCGCCTCGGTCAATACCGACAACAAGATCGCGGCCAAGCTTGCGCAGCTGGCCGCGGCGAACATTCACGCCCGATAGGAGGGGCACGCAAATGGCTGGACATGACGTCTGGGATGGTGACGGCTTTACGCTCGAGTCCCTCACCGCGGCGGTAAACAAGGAGCCGTATCGGCCGGGGCAGGTGAGCGCTCTCGGTCTTTTCGAGGAAGACAGTGTCACGACGACCGTCGTGTCGATCGAGGAACGGGAAGGCAGGCTTTCCCTGGTCGAGCCCTCCGAACGTGGCGGCGCCGGCGAGACGACCGGCGACGACGATCGTCGTCGCATCCCGTTCGAGGTCGATCACTACCAGCGCGATGACTTCGTCAAGGCAGACAGCGTGCAGAATGTGCGTGCGTTTGGCGAAGAGGATGTGCTCGAAACTCTCCAGGAGCGCATCGAGCGACGGGCAATGGGGCACGCGCAGGACCTGACCATGACGCTGGAGCACCAGCGGGTTGGCGCCATCAAGGGCATCGTCACCTCCAAGTCCGGCAAGACGCTCCATGATCTCTACAGCCGGTTCGGCATTGCGGTGCCGGCAGCGGTGAGCCTTGAACTCGACGTCGATACGACCAAGGTCGGCTCACTGTGGCAGGATGTGGTCTATGGCCTCGAAGACGATCTCGACGAACCGTACTCGGGTATCCACGTTCTGACCGGTCGCGACTTCCATCGTTCGCTGTGGACGCACAAGTCCGTGCAGGAAACCTTTCTCTATCACAACGGCGCCGCCGTGCTCCGCCAGGATGTTCCCGACGTCTTCGAGTTCGGCGGTGCGACCTGGGAGCGCTACCGCACTGGCGCGAAGGCAACCGCCAATCTCGGCGCCCCGTACATCGGCGCGACCGAGGCCCGCGTTGTGCCGAAAGGCGTGCGCGAGCTCTTTATCACCAGGTTTGCTCCGGCCGACTATGAGGAAACGGTCAACACTCCGGGGCTGCCGTTCTACGCCAAGCAGTACCCGTCTCGAAACGGCAAGGGGCGCCACCTCGAGGTGCAAAGCAATCCGATCTCGCTCTGCACGCGCCCGGGCATCCTCCGGAAACTGACCCTTACCTGACCTCTCCGCTCCATCTAACCCTTCGAAAGAGCCCGGCACTGACCGGGCTCTTTCGTTTCTGGCGGGCGCTTGGACGAGAGCCCCCGCTTGAGACGAAAGGAAACTGAAATGTCCAAGTCCAAAATGAAGCTGATTGCCTTCCCGCATGGTGGCAACATTCCAGCTGCGTTTTCAAAGACCGGCCGTGCCGAAAAGGCCGGCGCGCACGCCCCCATCGAGGTGGCTGCCGAGTATGCCGATCAGTTGGTTGACGACCGGTTTGCCTACCTCGTCGGCGGCAAACCTCCTGTTCCCTCGGCGAAGGTCGAGAGCCCGGAAGAGGCTATCGCGCGCGCCAAGGAGATCATGGGGAGGGCGGAAGCTGACGCCAAAGCTGCGCTCGACGCGGCGGAGGGCAAGGCAAAGGAAATCGTGACGGTGGCGGAGGGCAAAGCCAAGCAACTGGTACTCGACGCCGAAACCTCGGCAAGCGCTAAAATCGGCGATGCCGAGGCGCGCGCCAAGGAGATCATGGGGAAGGCGGAGGCTGATGCCAAGTCTGCGCTCGACGCTGCCGAGGGCAAGGCCGAGGCGATCGTTGCAGACGCCGAAGCGGTAGCCAAGGCTGCCAAGGCGGCGGGCGGTCAATCCGGCGGCGCCTGATCATGCTTGCCGCCCGATATCATGCCTTGCGCGATCGCACGGTCCGTGCGGTCGATCGCGTCCTCGCCGAGCCGGTGAAGATCGTCAAGGCTGGTAACCCGCCCTTCGAAATCGAGGCCACACTGCGCACTGGCGACCAGGCAGGCATTGACCGTTCCGCGCGGTCGCAGGCATTTCAATCCACCATGGTTGGTGTCTCCGCCCGCCTGCATGTCGATGGCGCCGCGTACCCTGGCTTTTCGCTCTCGAAGGGAGACCGGGTGCAAGCCATCGCAAGGCGGGGCGCGCCTTGGTTCGAAGTGTTGAACACGGATCCGCGCCAGACCGCGCGGATCATCGTCAACCTCACCGAGGGCTAGGCCAATGTCGCTTGTGTGGGCTGGCCTACGCATCGCCGCCGTTGAGGCGCTCAAGGGGCGTACGGAAGCCGGCAACGAAGTACTCGATAGTGAGATCGGCGCTATTGAACCTCGTGCCGACGGCACCGTCGATATTGGTATTGAGCGGCGCTATGTGGCTGTCTACACCCAAGCCGGCGACGTCGAGGCCGACAGCCTCGATCCCCGTGCTCTCCTTGAGGGCGGAACGGTCGAACTTCTCTTCGAGGCCGGTGTCACAGCCACGATGCATGTCCGTGACGAACAGACGGGTGCGCAGCAGATTTTCGAAGGCATCCCTTCGACGGATGCAAATTTCGAACTCTACCTCGACCTCATATTCCGCCAGGTTACCAATGCATTGCTCGATCCCGACAATGAATGGGCCGAGATATGGCGATCCTTTGTCCTGAGGGTTGTCAAGGTTGAGCGCTTCAGGATCGCCGACGCGCAAAACGTTCGGCTTGCGGGTCGCCAGATGAAAGTCATCTGCCAGGTGGTGGATGACCCTCTTCAAGGCCAGCGGCTGGATTCCGCAGGCGCTTTGTCGATGCTTCTGGCCAGGCTCGAGGCGAGCGATGACGAACAGAACCGCAATCGTGCGGTGCTCCTGAGAGCCGCGATCGGCGCGCCGGGGCAGCCGGACTGGCGATCAGCTCAGCCCGCGCAAGGTATGACCGGAAATGAGTTCGCAGCACTCGGCCTCCAGCCTCCGGCTACCGATGATGGCAATGACCTGGTGGGTGCCACGGAGCTTGTTCTCGAGACCGATCTCGGAACCGTTGAAGTGACGCCATGATCAATCACTTCATCGAGCTCAAGGCGGACATTGAAAGCCTCAAAACCGCCTTTGGTGCGGCGCTGCGCGTAGGGGCAGTCGCGGCCGTCGACGCGAAGAAGGGCTTTCGCGTCAAATGGGGCGAGGATGGTGACGGGCGACCTTTCCTTTCACCCTGGTATCCTCATCCGGAATCGGGCGGCGCAACATCCACCTGGATGCCTTTGAGCGAGGGCCAGATCGTCGGCATCATGAACCCCGGCGGAGATCCGAGACAAGGGGTCCTGCTGCGAGGGGGTTTTTCGGACGTCAATCCTCCGCCGAGTCAGAGCCTTGATGAGAACGTGATTGCGTTCGGTTCGGTGCGACTGACCCTGCATCGCGACGGGCGCATCGTGGTGGATGCGGGTGGACCCGTCACCATCAACTCACCGGAAATCCATCTCGGTGGCGAGGGTGGGCAACCTGTCGCCCGGGTTGGTGATCTCGTTGAAGTTGGAAGCGGCTCCTCGGCCGGCATGTGGCCGATCGTCGAGGGCTCTTCCGTCGTTAGAGCAGTCGACTAAGAGGACCAGTGACATGAACAAGACTTGGTACCGCGCGGCCCCGGGGGTCGAGTGGGTGAACGGCGCACGCGTTCCGGACGATGGGCGGGTGCATCTCACCGCATTTGAGGCGTCCTATGATCTGAGCCTCGATCGTATCTCTCCCGATCCCGGAGACGAGGTAGCGCCGGCAACTCCTGGCAAGCCACGTCCTCGGGGCGTGAAGGTGGTCGAATGACCGGTATTGACCGGCACACCGGCGCGCGCATTGACAACTACGCCTCGGCACTTCAGGCGGTCGAGGTTGCGTTCTCGACCTCAATTGGCGAGCGCGTGATGCGCCGGCACTTCGGCGCCGGCCTGATCGAACTGCTCGGCCGCGCCATGACACCTCGGCTTTTTGCTGCATGGAAAATCCTCATGGCCGTCGGCATTGATCTTTGGGAGCCGCGTTTTCGCGTGCGCAGCGTCTCCGTGAACGCAAGCCCCGAAACACTTCGCCTCGGCAGCGCGTCCGTTGCGGTTGAAGTCGATTGGCGGCCTCGCGGTCATCTCGGGGATTTCACCGTCGAGGGCGTGCGTTCGTTCTCGATTTCGTTCGGCGGCTCCCGCGTGCAGGTGTCGTAGCTCATGTCGCTCCCTCCGGAACTTGCCAACCTTCCGCCGCCAAGCATCCTTGAGGCCATCAGCTTCGACGCGCGTTACGGGGAGTTGAAGGCGAAACTCGTCCAGCTCTTTGACGCTGCTGGTATCGACTACGACGTCGAGGACCTCGAATCCGATCCTGCGCAGATCCTTCTGCAGGTGGCGGGCTTTCAGGACATTCATCTGCGGCAAAGGATCAATGAAGCTATCAGGTCATGGTTTCTCGCCTATGCTGAGAACGGCGATCTCGACGTGCTTGCACAATGGTACGACGTGGCGAGGCTCGGCGGCGAAGCAGATGATGCTCTGCGCCGCCGGATCGTCATCAACATCCAAGGGCGCTCGACAGGTGGCACTGAGGCCCGATACCGGGCGGTGGCGCTCGGTGCCGATGTGCGCGTCGCAGACGTGGCTGTTTACACTGAGGGTCGTGACCCGACGATTCATGTTGCGGTGTTCTCGAGCGACAACTCGGGCATGGCGGATGCTGCCTTGCTGGCGAACGTCGATGCGGCGCTCCAAGCGCCGGCCGTGCGCATGGTCAACGATACAATCGTCGTCGCCAGTGCGGCCCAGTCGGAGATTTCTGTTACCGCCAGGGCGTGGCTTTTGCCACAGGCGCCCGAGAGCACCATCGCACTGATGGAATCGAATCTGCGCCGGGCATGGAAAGCTGCCATGCTTCTTGGGCGCGATCCCGCACGCTCCTGGATCACTGCCCAGTTGCAGGTTGATGGCGTTCAGCGTGTTGAGCTGCTCGAGCCTGCCACCGAAATCGAAATGCCCTTCAACCAGGCAGCGGCACTCGGGACGCTGACCATCCTCAAGATGGGTCGAGCCTACTAGTCATGACGTCAGCACTTCTGCCGACCAATGCCACGCCATGGGAGCGCGTGCTGGCCGACGCCATGTTGATTCCGCCCGTCGTATCCAGCGCGATCACCGCGATGCGGCGCGTAAAATACGTCTCGCCCAGGCCATCCATGTTGCCGTACCTGGTCTGGGAATACGGCCTAGGCGAACTCACGCCGTACGTTCCCAACCTTTACAACCTGATCGATCAGGGGGTGCGCTGGCAGCGACTGCGCGGCACCGTCAGCGCCGTGGCTGTCGGCCTGGCCTGGGTGGGATATTCAGCAACGCTGGAAGAGGCCTGGACGGGCCGGCGCTTCTGGAATTCGTTCCAGCTTCGCTTCCCGTCGTTGCCTGTGCGGGACCTGCCCGACCTCGAGCAGATCGAGGGCGTCACAGGCCTTTCGGTGCCAAAGAGGTCGATCCTGCGGCGGGGCGTCTTTCAATACAACGTTGGCGCCGTGGAAGCCGAAAGCACGCGCCTGGATACTTCCCTTCTCGATCACGAGAGTGGTGTCGCGGTCACGCAAGCCGGCACGATCTGGTCATTCGGCCGCACCCATTCGTTCGATCACACGCTCTCCGAAGCGGAGGGGCAGACCATTGGCAACTGGCTAGAGCCGGTCGAAGGTGGGCCACTACTCTGGATGAGCATCGAAACCCCCTGGGAGGAGGCAGAGTTCGCCTGGGACGAGGATGCTGCGTCGCAGAGGCAATCGGTCATGGCGGGGTGGTTCGTCGGACAGGCCATCCACTTGCGGCTCGCGGATGCGGAAGGGGCGACGATCGGGTATCGGCGCTGCCGAGCCGTTCGGGCGGTTCGCCTGGAATTCGATGGCGCCTACGCTTTCGGTGCAGACACATACAACCCCCTGCCGGGCGGCGGTCTCCTCTACCTCGAGGCGATGACCCAGTTCGGGGACGCATCCGAAATCACGTGCGGCCGGATCAGTGTCCTCGTCGGTGCCGCCCGGGCCGCCGGCGTCACACCCGGCCGCCTCTGGCTCGAACCGGACGAGCTGGTCGGCGGCAACGAGATAGCTGAGCAGGTCGTCGACATTCCCCTGCGCGCCACCGTGCGCGAGCAATTCAAAATTCTGATGAGGTTCTGATGGCATTCGAACATCCGAGTGGCCTTCCCTATGCGTTCCTGCGCGCCCGCGGGCAGCGCAGCCTGCAAGGCGTCACCTTTTACGGTCGGCGACCGTTCATCCAAGGTGGTGAACTCAACGACCTGCAGGAGATTGCCCGGGCGCGCCAGGAGCGGCTGGGGCGTTTGATCGCCAACAATGGCGACCGTGTCGTAGGAGGGCTTGCTCTGGTCGATCGGGATGCGGGGACGGTCGTTCTCACCGATGGCGAGATCTACATTGCCGGCGATGTGTTCCCCGTCGAGCAGGCAACGCTTGGCGACGTCCCGATGGCTGGCCGCGTGGAAATTGGCGTTCGCCTCGTGCGGACCTATGTCACCGGTGAGGATGACCCGACCCTGCTGGGTCTCGTGCCAGGCTCATTGGCGGAGGGCGAATTGGGAGCGGCGCGCGAGTCCGTCTCGATCGCCTGGGCCCGTGAGGGCGATGGCGGCGCCGGAGAATTCTACCAGGTCTATGTTCTTCAGGATGGCACGATTCTCGACCAGACGCCGCCGCCGCTCCTGGACGGGATCGCGCAGGCCCTTGCTGTCTACGATCGTCCGAACGGACACTACATCGTCAAAGGGTGCCGGGTGACGGCCCTTGGCCAGAATGCCGGCAACCAATTGTTCTCGATCGAGGAGGGCGAAGCCAACATCTTCGGCTTCAAAGTGACCCGATACTCTGCACTTCGCCACGCGGAGCCTGAGGATTGGGACGTCGCGGCAGTCCCAGGAGAAACGCACACCTATGCCGGCGGTGCTACCCAGACCGTCACGGTCGACAAGTTTCCGATCGACGAAATAACGACGATCCTGCTCACCAAGCAGAAGACCGTCACCCTTACGCGTGGGGCCCTGGCCAACGGTATCGACGGATTGCCGGACAGTTCCGTGATCGAGCTCGTCAGTGTCACGCAGGGTGCCACCACCTACGTGCAGGGCGCTGACTACAAGCGCACGGGTTCCGGGGTAGACTGGGCGCCGGTCGGCGCCGAGCCGCTTGCGGGAAGCACCTACCAGGCGACCTACAAGTTTCGCGACAGCGTGGCGCCTACTGCCTTCACCGAACGGACGATAACAGTGGCTGACGGTGTCGCCGGCGGCGACATCATCCTGGCGTACACGTATAAGCTTCCGCGGATCGACGTGCTCGGCCTGCTGCCGGACGGTTCTCCCAAGTACATCCGGGGGGTGTCGGCGGAAAGCCCGGTGATGCCGTCGATCCCCTTCAACGTACTGGCACTCTGCGAGATCCGCTACGACTGGATGGGAACGCCGCAGGTGGTCTCCGATGGCATCCGCACGGGGGTGGTCATGTTGTCGGTCGCGGAAATGGCGCGGTACTGGCGTGTCATCGAGGGGCATGGGCGCCTTATCCAGCTTGAGCGCCTCAAGTCCGGCGTCGATCAGCGGGACCCGGCCGCCAAGAAGAACATGTTCGTCGATCCCTGGGACAGTAACTACTACCGCGACGAGGGCGTGGCTCAGTCGGCAGCGATCGGCAACGGTATCATGCAGTTGGCAATCGAACCCACCTTCCATGACGTGGTGCTCGACACCCCGATTACTCTCAATTGGGTGGAGGAGGTTGTTGTCAGCCAGTCGCTCAAGACCGGGTGCGACAAGATCAATCCTTACCAGAACTTCCTGCCGCTCCCCGGGGCACTCGCGCTCACGCCGGCCGCCGACATCTGGAATCAGACGACGACCCAGTGGGCGGCAGATGCGACCATCGAGTTTCAGCGTGGCGTGCAGTCGTGGGGCGGGCCGCTCGTTACACAGCAGGTTGAGGTTGTCAGCCTGGGCTCGCGGACCGAAGCGCTGCCCAACCTGCGGGTCCGAAACGTGACATTCAAGATTTCGGGCTTCTTCCCGGGCGAGAACCTGGATGCGCTCGCCTTTGATGGCGTCGACATCAAGCCCGCCGGAGTCCAGACCGCCGATGGAAATGGCGAGATCGTCGGGTCATTCAACGTGCCCGCCAACATCCCTGCCGGCACCAAGACGGTGCGCGCAGTCGGGCAGGGAGGGACCGAGGCGGAGGCCTTCTACACCGGCCAAGGCACCCTGACGGTCGAAACGCTGCGCCGCGTGACGACGGTCAATCGCTGGGTGGCTCCTAGCTGGACCACGGGTGGCGGCGGGGGTGGTAGCGATGGCAGCGGCGGCGCCAGTAGCCTGTCGAGCGACCCTCAGGCGCAGATCTTCATGTTGCCTGCGTCCCGTCAGCTCCTGGGAGTTGACTTCCATGTCTGCAAGGTCGGCGATCCGGCCAACCACATTCTCGTGCACCAGGTGTCGGTCGAGAACGGCACTCCAACAACGGAGCTCCTGGCGGAGGCACTCGTGTCGATGACAGCCGCAGCGGTAGGTTGGAAGGGCGCCCGCTACCACCTGCCGGTCACCACGCCAAACGATCGCGACCACGCTTTCGTCATCAAGACAGACGATGGCGAGCACTCGATTTCGCTGGCCGCTCTCGGCGGGTTTGATGTCGAGGAACAACGCCCGGTGACAACGCACCCATATCCGATCGGGCCTCGCCTATCGTCAGTCAACGCGCGCACCTGGACGCCCCACCAGAGCGAAGCGCTCACCTTTCGCCTTGTGGCAGCTCGCTACCCCGCGACGACAAAGACGGTCGAGTTGGGCACTTTCGATCTCGTGCACTGCAGTGATTTGCAGGTGCGCGCCCTCGCGGAACTGCCGAGCGCCGCCTGCTCGGTGGTGTTCGAGGTCGAACGCACCAACGGTTCGATCTATCGTCTTCTCCCGTTCCAGGTGCTCCAACTCGCTGAGTGGATCACCGAGACGGTGACGCTGCGCGTCGTACTTGCCGGCACTGAAACCATGTCGCCGATCCTCTACGCGCCGATCCAACTCATCGCCGGCGACGTGCTGACCGAGGCCACCTATGTCAGCCGTGCGTTCGACCTCAACACTGCGGAGCGGGTATCGGCATACGTCAAGGCGTCGCTGCCTGCCGGCTCTGCCTTGGCGATGCATTTCGATCAGGCCGACGACGACTGGCAGGAGCTCGATCTCGATGCCACCGAGACCTCGCCCGATCCTGCCTGGGTCGAGCGCAATTACACCAAGTCAGGGCTTACGGGCCCGGTGATGCGCGTGAAGCTAACATTGACCGGCGGGGCGGCAGCTCGGCCCCGCGCGGCCGATTTCGGTCTCGGCGTGATGTAGGGGGAGGGGAGCCATGGCCACGACCGCAAATCGCGACTATCCACTTCCGGAGGCGGGGGCCTCGGTAAAGGACGAAATCGAGCGCCTTCAACAGGCGACTTTGCCCATGCTGGATGAGGACGTCCAAGCCCTCTTTGACGCCATCGGCGGCCTCTCCGAAATAGGCCACAAGCACCCGATTTCGGATGTTGAAGGCCTTTCGGCGGCGCTCGCTGCCAAGATGCCGGCGAGCAAGACGTTCTCCATTGGCGAACTTTCCGGGGTCGTCGGCGCCGACGACGCGCCGGATGGCTATGTCCTGGTGAAGGTGGGTGAAGAGTGGGTCGCCCAAGCGGCGCTTTCCGCCCTCGGGTCGCACGACCACGTCATTGCGGACGTCAGTGGCCTGGGCGATGCGCTCGATACGCTGACCGAGGCGGCGAGCGGAGCCCAGGCGACGGCTGATGAAGCCAAGGGGGCGGCGGTTCCGATCGGGATCGTGTTCATGCAGAACGGGCCGGTTGACCCTGGGTACCTGCGCTTCGGTGAAGGCGGCTCGTATGACCGTGCGAGCTACCCGGACCTTGCCGCATGGATGGATGCCAACGGACAGACCGCATTCGGTCTGACTCCTACGCAGATCGCCAACGGTGAGTTCCCGGACTGGCGTGACCACTCCCCGCGTACTGCTGGCGGGCCGCTCGGTCCATCTGTTGGCGCTTTGCAGTTAGACGCCATGCAGGGGCACCGTCACGCTGAAAAGTGGAACGGCATCCTCGGCAATTTCTACACATCTGGCGCCAGCGGCCAGGTCCGTAATTCGGCCGGAACCCCTCCGAGCGTCGATCCGCCCGCAGGATACAACGGCATCTTCGATCCGATCACCGATGGGACCAACGGGATTCCACGTACCGCGTCCGAAACCCGCGTGAAATCTTTCGGCGTTCGCTGGCAGATCAAGGCTTATGGTGCGTTCGTTGGCGGGGGTACCGCCGATCTTGTTGCCATCCAGCAGGACGTGCAGACGGTGAAGAACGGTGCCGTTCGAAAGGACGTGGACCAGAGCGGTTCCTACGGCGTCCCCGAGAAGGTCACCATCCTCAAGAACACCCTTCAGGCGTGGGAGCAGATTGGAGGTGAGGTCAAACCTGTCAACGTCTCAGCTATTGCCTGGACCGACCTCGATAGCTTTGCACGACTACGCCTGACCGGTTGGCTTCGACCCGTCACCGATGCGCAGAGCCTGTTCCTGCAAGTCAGTGCAGACGGCGTCAGCTACTACAACGCGTCCAACGCCTACAACCACCAGGTCTCAAATTCGGTGGGTGCCTCAATCACCGCCGCCACCGCCGACTATATCGGGTTTCGTATGGGCGGGATCACCATTGGCAACGCTGCCGACGAGTTGACGGCGTTCACCGTAATTCTTGACCGGTTTAACGAGAACGCCCGGACCCTCTATTCTTACCACGGTCAAGCCGTGGGAGCTGATGGCGTCCTGACTTGGTGTTCCATCGCTGGTAGACGAAGTGCCTCGGGGGTGGATACTGCCCTCCGGATATTCCCAAGCTCCGGCAACATTGCGGCTGGTAGCGTCATCCTAGAGGGGGTGCGCGGATGATTAAGATCGTCAACGGTATCGAAGTTGAAATGACGCCCGAAGAGGTTGCGTTGTGGGTGGCCGAGCAGGACAGCTACACGCCGCCCGTGCCGGACTTCTATGACCTCCCCAAGCGTATCCTCATCGAGCGCCTCGTGCAGGACGAAGACACCGACGAAATCACACCGGTGTTCGCCATGCTCGCCCAACAGCCTCAGAAGACGCAGGAGTTGTTCAACGCCTGTGACTACTTCAGGTCCACCCACCCGATGTTCGCGGTGATGCACTGGGGCATCTGGCAGGCGTTGGGCAGCGAGGAACGGGCGGACGAACTGCTCTCTCCAGAGGACTGATGGACGTTCCTTGAGGGGGTGTTTCGCCCTTTTCATCAACCGAAGCCCGCCTTCCCAGGCGGGCTTTTTCTTTTCCCAACCTTTAAAGGAGATACCCGATGACCGAACCGGTTTTCGGCATGACTTTCTCGCGGACGGATGAGGGGCCGGTGCCGGTATTGGGCGCCGACTTCTCCAAGGCGCTTCTGATCGAAACCTCGGCGGACGCTGATGCTGCCGCCTTTCCTGTCGGCCAGCCGGTCCGCATTTCCACGTCTGACGCGACGATGGTGGCCAAGCTTGGCACAGGTCTCCTCGCCGATGCCGTGAAGGGCATCAATTCCCAACTGACCGGCCTCAATGCTGGTGCCGATGTCACCATCTATAGGGTAGCGGAAGGCGCCGATGCCGAGGAGACGGCAACCAATATCGCCACTGCGCTGGCGCCCACCAACATTGCCGCGATCCCGTCGGCCGTGAACGCGACCCCCCGCCTCGTGTGGGCAGGGCGCACCCCCTGGCGCAAGGACCTCGTCACCACCAGTCCCGTCGTCGCCGCGCTGCATGCTGCGTGCGAGCGGCTGCTTGCGATCGCTGTCGTCGACGTTGACGACACTTCCAAGGCCAACGCCGTTGGTGCGCGCGAAACCATGAATTCCGAACGGCTCATGCCGCTTGGCATCGCAGCGCGCGTCTATGAGGGTGCTGCACTTGTGACGCGTCCGATGGGCCCGCGGATCGTTGGCCTTTTTCAGCGCGTCGACAACCTCAACGAAGGCAAACCGTTCGACCCGATCGCCAATCGACCGATCTATGGGCTGGCCGGGCTGTCGCGCAAGATCCCGTTCTCCCTGCTCGATGGCTCGACCGAGGGCCAGCAGATGCTCGAGGCGGAAGTATCGATCGTCGCGGAAGGCGAGGTTGGCGTTGATGGTTCGGTCGCCGACGGCGGCTTCAAGTTCATCGGCACCGATAATGCGACGACAGGTGAACTCTGGAAGCAGATTCACCAGGTGCGCGGGGCAGACTACCTGACCGTCAAGATCATGCAGATCACGCGCGAATTCCTTGGCCGCAAGATCACTGGCGACCTGGTCGAGGCGTGGCTCAACTCCATCAAGTTCATGTTGCGCGACCACCAGGCCGACGACGACATTCTCGGCTACGACGTGAAGTTCCTGCCGGCCAAGAACAGCCCCGAACAGATCCGGCTCGGCAAGCTCACAGTGAATATGGGCATCGAACCCGCACCGGCCTTCAAGGTCGCCAACCATGAGATTGCCCGGTATCGCCCGGCAATCGAAGGGCTCGTCAACGACATCATCGCTCGACAGAACGCGTCCAACTAAGGGCGCGGGCCGCGCGCTCCTGCCTATCCTTTTCAACTCAATGAGGTTCTCTCATGCTGTCACAGTATCTGCTGGCCGCCGTCGATGTGCGCCGCGCCCAGCAGCCCGGCTCCACCCGAGGCGGGCTTGTCACCAAACTCGCCATTCCCGGCATCAAGTTCGTCACCAGCGAGCACAATCCGGGCGGGGGCGTCATGGCCGTAAGCTTCGTCCAGCCCCGCATCGAGGCGCCGGAACCGAAATTCGAAGTCAAGGGCATCGACACCGACGTTTTCGGCGGCCTGGGCCAGGTCGATCGCTGGATATTCGCCGGCGCCTACCGTGAGAAAAAGCCTGGCGGCGGCGGGGTGGTGCCCGGCCGTGCCGTCATCGAGGGGGCGATCTCGGCCTGGGAGCCGGACGAAAGCGACCCCACCGAGTTCCAGGGGTGCAACCATACCTTCACCGAGGTGACGCACTACGAGTTCCACCTAGGCGACAACGAGCTCTTCTACATCGACCACTGGGAGCGCGTGCTGCGGGTCAACGGCGTCGACATCTTCGATGACATTCGCCGCGCGTTGGGGGCGTAAATGGAGTCCGCGCCCACGCTCACGCTCAAGCTCAAGCACCCCGTCGCCTTCGGCGACACTCAGTACAAGGTGCTGACCCTGCGCCGCATGAAGGCCCGGGATGCCCTTGTTGCCGAAGACGAGCAGAACAAGATCATGGCGGGCTATCTGATGTTCGCAGCGCTCGCCAATGTGCCGGTCGAGGTGATCCTCGAGCTCGACATGGAAGACCTTACCGAGTTGGGAAAGAAGGTGGCCCCGCTCATGGGAAAGCAGGGGGCGGCTCTGGAGGCGATGCTGGGGACGGAAGCCGCCCAGTCCCCTGGCGAGATATAATACTGGCGGTCGCCAGGCATACGAACACATCGATCGATGCTGTCGAAGATTGGGATGTCGACAAGCTGCTCAGCTACTCGCGATCACTTGCAAGGCAGCTCGCACGCGAGAAGGGACGGGCCGGCCGCTAGGCGGTACGGCCCGTCGTGGTCTTAGCTCACCGTCTCCTCGATGATGGTCTTTCGGCCTCGTGTCAGGAGGGCAAAGAGGCCAAGGATCACGGCGCCTGCGACCCAGATAAAGAGGATCATCCCCGCGCCGATGGCGGTGCCGATCGCGCGTCCCGCCTGCTCGGCCTCGCTTGTGGTTACAACGCTGGTCGCCGCGTTCATGCCGCCGATCATCCAGATCAACATGAGTACGTTGAAAAGGATGAAGAGGATAAGGAAAAGCCAGCCGAAGAAGCCGCGCTTCCGGGTTTCCTTGCGAATGATAGTAGCCAATTCAGCCCCCTACTGGATGAACTTGTACGATTTGGCCGTGCGAGCAATCTGAGTGCAGTGTGCGGTTTTGGCTGACTCGCTCATTCCCTTCAGATTGTAGCCCTGCCCCTGGATCATCATTTGAAGCGTGGCCGGGAAATCCATGTCATCGGCTGGCACATTGCTTTCGATGAAGGCTGAAATCGCGGCCTGGTCATACGAGAGCCCGCACAGTTTCTCCGAGGCGAGTACAGTTCCGAGCGCTGTGGCGATCTTCATGCTTTCGAAGCCTTGCCCGAAGGTCGGCAACGTCGCCGAAGCTAGTAGGGCGAGTGCAACAATTATTCTCAATCAAATGCCTCCTCTTATTGGTGCATAACCGATAGCGGCGGCGCTTTGGAAAGTCCATCCATGGCCGTTATTACCTCTAAACTGATCGTTGCTTTGGTTGATCAGCTGTCGGTCCCGGCGCGAGGCGTTGCCAGGGTTGTGAAGGACCTGCAGGCGGCGTCCCGCGCAAACGCCATGCAGATGAACGAAATGCGCGGCAGGATGGTGGATGCCGCCGCGGCTGCCTGGGCGGTGGGCAAGGCGCTCGCCGACCCGATCGGCAAGGCAGTCGAGTTCGAAAGCGCAATGGCTGACGTCGCCAAGGTGTCGGACTTCAGCACGGCCGGCCTCGACCAGTTCGGGCAGGATCTTCGCCGGCTTTCCACTTCGGAAATCCCCATGGCGGTGACCGAGCTTGCTGCCCTCGCCGAGAACGCCGCAGCGGCCGGCATCGATGATTCAGAGTTGCTCGAGTTCACGCGCTTGACTGCGAAGGCTGCGCTCGCATGGGGCGTGTCCGGCGCGCAGGCTGGCGAGGACCTGGCCAAAATTCGCGAGGCCCTGCGGCTCACCACTGGTGAGACGATGCTCTACGCCGACGCGATCAACTTCCTTTCCGATCGCACCGCGTCGACGGCGCCCGACCTTACCGAATTTACACGACGCGTTGCCGCCCAGGGCGAGTTCTTCGGGTTCACCAAGGAGGAAACTCTTGCCTTCGGCGCTGCGATGATCAGCGCGGGTGCCGAGGTGGAAGTTGCCTCGACTTCGTTCCGCAACATGGGGAGAGCCCTGACCAAGGGCACTAGCGCCAGCAAGAGCCAGCAGCGGGCTTTCAAGATGCTGGGCCTTGATGCGCGCAAGGTCGCCGCAGGCATGCAAAAGGATGCCGTTGGCACGACGATGGAGGTGATCAAGCGACTTGGTCAATTGCCTGCCGAACTGCAGGCTGCCGCGATGGGGGACCTCTTCGGCGACGAGGCTCGGGCACTAGCGCCGCTGCTTGGCAACATGGGCTTGCTCCGGAAGACGCTCGGCTACGTGACGGATGAGACCGACTATGCCGGCAGCGTCGCAGCGGAGTTTGCCCGTCGAGCACAAACGACGGAATTCAACCTGCAGCGTCTGAAAAACCAGGTTGATGGGGTGGCTCTGGCAATCGGCAATGCGCTTCTGCCGGCCGTCAATGGCGTTGCCGCCGCAGTGGGCCCAATGATCATTGCCCTTGCTGACTGGGCCGCTGCACATCCCCAGATCGTGCAGGCCATAGTGGCGATCATTGGTGGCCTTGTTGCTCTGCGGGTGGCGTCGATCGCCACGCGGTGGGCGTTCCTCTTCATGAAGGGCGGGATCCTCGACGCGGCGCTGCTCATGAGCAGGGCGGCGGCAGGCATCCTTGCCCTCATCAACCCGCTCAACCTGGTAAAGAACGCCGTCACTGCCCTGCGCGTGGCGTTGATGATGTCGGGAATTGGCCTCGCGCTGGCGTTGATCGCGGCGGCGGGCACGTGGATCTACAACAACTGGGACGGTCTGGTCGCCTTCTTCGAGGGCTTTGGCGAAGGCGTCTCCGCTGCGCTCGCGCCCGTCATGCCGGTCATTCAGCCAATCGTCGATGGCGGAAAGGCTATCCTTGATTGGGTGACGGGGCTTCTCGGACCGGTGGGGGCCAGCTCGGACACATGGCGCGACTGGGGCAAGGCGGCCGGAACAGCGGTCGGTGATGCCGTCATAGCCGTTGTCAACAAGGGGGCCGAGATCATTGCCTGGTTCGAGGCATTGCCGGGGCGCATCAGCTCAGGGGTGTCCGGGATGGCTGCGGCGGTAGTCGAACAGTTCAGCAAAATCGCGCAGCAGGTTTCCGAAGCATTCCTGTCGATCGACTGGATCGATATTGGCAAGAAGCTGATGAACGCCATCTGGGAGGGGATGAAGGCCATCATTCCGGCGATGCTCGACGGCCTCGGTTCGGCGATCGCGCAACTCAACCCATTTGGTGGCGGGGCCATCGAGGCTCCGGTGCAGGGACATGGCGGCAATGTCATCTACCCTGTCGGCCAGGCGCCTGGTGTGACGGCTGCGAAGGCCGCCGGTGGTTCGATCTCTGGCGGAAAAACCTACCTTGTCGGTGAGGAGGGGCCGGAGCTCGTGACGCCCGGTCGATCGGGCTGGGTTCATCCCGCTGACGCGACGGCGCGATTGATGGGGGCAGGGCGCCCCCCTGTGACGCTTTCCGTTTACCTGGGCGGCATCACCATCCATGGCGTAACCGATCCGCAGCAGGTTGCGGACCTGGCGATTTCCAGGATCAACGAAAAGCTGGGCGACGCCGTTGGCGGCATGTTCAGCGATATCGAGTTTGCGGGAGGATAAAGCCGATGCTCTATCAGTTGGGGCCGCTTGCGATCGACACCATGCCTTTCAGCGCAGACGCCATGAGCCGGGACGGCGGGGGCGACCTCGCTGCCAAGGATGTCATGAACAGGCTTCGCCCTCGCGAATTCATGGGCGAGGCCGACGAGAAGATGCAGATCAGTGGTCAACTGCTCCCGGCCAAGGTTGGCGGCCTGACCGAGCTTGAAATGGCGCATGCCATGAGCAGGGCGGGCACCGCTCTGCCGCTCATGCGGGGCGACGGGAAGATGTTCGGGTGGTTCGTCATCGAGCGCGTCTCGGAAGCGCATGTCGACCTCCTGCGGACCGGCGTCGGCTTCACGGTCAAGTACACCCTCGAGCTAGTGAAGGTGGAACCGGATTCGTCCGATCAGTCGGGGTCGCCTTCACCACAAGGCATTGTTGGCATGCTGCTCAGCTTGTTCGAGGCTCTGTAAAAAATGGAAACCATCATCGTTCAGCGCAGTCGTACCACGGTTGACCTGCTGCTTTGGCGGCGCTTCGGCATCGCGGGGGCGCAGCTCGTCGAAGCGACATTGCAGCTCAATCCCGGCCTGGCCGGGCTGGGGCCCATTCTGCCGATAGGAACCAATGTCGTATTGCCGGATGCGCCATCGACTGCCGCATCTGGCGCGACTCAGCGCCTGCTCGACCTTTTCGGAGGCGAGTGATGGTGTGGAAGGTGGACTGGGAGGTTTCCATCGATGGGCGGAACCTCACCTCAAAATGGGCATCCGTCCTGATCGACATCGAGGTCACAGACAAGGCTGGCGCAACATCCGATGCCTGTTCTCTGACCATCGACGACACCGGCGGGCAGATCCGCCTGCCTCGGGAAGGACAGCGTCTAGTCGTCAGGCTCCAGGGCAGGAAGGTGTTCGAAGGCTTTATCGAGCAACCTCAATCCTCGGGAAGCCGTAATGGCGGCCGCATCCTCAAGATCAAGGCCAAGAGCGCTGACACCGCCGGAAAGGCCAAGGAGCCACAGAACTTCCACACCGACGATGCCACGCTCGGGGAATTCCTGGGCGACGCTGCCAAGCGCGCTGGTCTGGACCTTGCCATCGATCCTTCCTTCGCCTCCGTCAGGCGTGACTATTGGTCGGCGGAAGGGGAGAGCTTCTTTGCACTGGGGGAGCGCTGGGCGCGGAGGCTTGGCGGCACGTTCAAGATCCGGGGCGATCGTGCTGTTCTTGCTCGCCGCGGGGAGGCAACCTCACCATCGGGCAGTGCTCTGGCAGCAGTCGCCGCTATCGTCGGGGTGAATGTCATCAAATGGGACATCACGCCGCGCGATCCCCGCCGCACTTTCAAGAGCGGCACGGCGAGATGGTTCGATCGGGCAGCTGCCAAGTACAAGTCGACGGGTCTCGAGTTCGACGGTGACGATCCCGGTGATGCCGACAATGTGGCTCGGTTCATCATGGCTGACGAAGACGAGGCAGGCGAACATCTCGACGCCCGCAAGCGCGAAAGCAAACGCGAAGCTGGCAGCGGTACCGTCGAACTCGACCTGACCGTTGATGCAGTGGCGGAGGGGCAGATGACGATCGAAAATGCGCGGGCCGGCGTCGATGGCACTTACCGGATCGAGTCCGTCAAGCACAAGGCCAGCCGGGGTGGCGGGGCCACGACGACGCTCGAACTCAAAGAACCGGCGGGTGGTGCCGGCAAAGACAAGCGAGGCGCCCCCGATTTCGCCCTGCCCAGATCCGAAACCCTTGGGTAAGTGACGCAAGCGGCGCATCGCCGGGTAGTTGGGAGGCTCGTTATGGGGTGCGCCGCCGGCCTTTGGAGGCCAACGTCAACGTGCGACCGATGAGTGGGTTGCGGAGCGCGGGCCGGGAACTTCACGACGCAGTGATGGTTGATTAGGCACCATTCCAACGAAAGCGAACCACCCCATGCAACGTCGGGCCATGGGCCGAGAGCGTAAGATCACGGTCGAAATTCAGAACGCGTTGCACACGGCCAAGGCGGTCCCTGTTTCTGCCTGGCATAGTCGCGCGCGAAAGCTGCGGCTGATGGCGGAGCGGAATCGTGATCCGGCCGATATCGAGGGAGCGGCGCAGTCCCTCAAGGCAGAGGTGAATGCATCGATTCAGGAACTCGATCAAATTTCCCGGTCGCTTTCCGGGCTGGCACTCGCCGACAGTCGATTTCAGGACAAGATATCCAACCTCACCGCGCTTGAGCGGGAGCTGGATGCCACCATTGCAATCTGCATCACGGGGCGCGCTTCATCGTTGGCGTCTCGATAGTGACCTTGCTTAACGCGGGTGGCATGTGCCCACCCGGCCTCCGGGCGGGGGCGGCTGATGGCCTCCCCCGCCTGCCACTCAAAGCTCCAGTGTTCGGGTGACGCGGACAATGCGGACTGCAATGATCGCGGTGGCCCAAAGCCCGCCCACGGCACAGACGACGTAGGTTACCCAGGCGACCAGTGACCCGGCGCCCGCCGCGATGGCGATGACCCAGGCGACTCCGCCGACTGTGATCCATAGGAGCATGAGGAGCAGGGCCAGCACTGGGAAGGCGTAGACGATTGACGCCAGAATTGACCGCCGAGCCGGGGGCTCGCGGTTATCTTGATCCGACATAGGTTCGGTCCTTGATTAGAGAAGACGAAGTTGAAGACTTCAGGTTCTCTCGGGAGGACCGCATGCGAAGTAGGGAGATGTACCGCATGTCCTTGCGGAAGGACGCTTTTGAGCGTGCAGGACAGAGCGGTTCGGGAAATGGGTAAGATCCAGGAAGGCGCCGGGAACCAAGCCGCCGTCATGCCCATGTGACGGGGCGGCCGCTACCTGGCGCTGGACCAGGGAAACCCGGTCGGAACGCGAAGGCATGACCCAGTTCGCGTCTGCAAGGCGGTATGCGGGGCTATCATGTCCGACATCGATAGCCTCCGAGCCCGCATGCGCAAGCATGCCGACGACCAGCAACAGCGCCACCAGGAGCGAGCCGAGTGCGTGTGCGGTCCTATTTGTGAGGTGGCCGGCTATGTCGAGGGTTCCCCTGTCATGCCGTTGCCTATAGCCGCAATTGTGCGCGGGGGCATCTCAAAACGCGCTGAGGAGTGGTGCGCCACCTGAATAGGGGGCTCGGTTGGGGCGCACCACTCTGCCCGTCACGGGCTCGTGATAACGCTCCTGCGTCTCAAGCGTTCCACCGGCGCAAAGAAGAGCCGCGCTGAGACGACGCGGCTCAAAGAGGCATTTGACTAAAGTGGATGTCAGGGTGGCGAGGCACTAACGAGTGCCTGCCACCTGATCAAACGCCTCGGAGCGGAAAAGGTTTCAAAACTAAGGCCCGTGTGGGCACGGGCCTTAGTTACGGGGATTTAGTAGTAACCCGCTTGGGCACGGGTGCTGAACCTTAGCATCACTCCGCGGATGTCGGCCAGACCCATCGTTACGGACGCCTCAGACCTTCGACCTTCGCCAGCCCGCAGCCCGGGCTTCCTCTTCGGAACAAAACCAGCGCTCCCCGTGGGAGGGCTGGATGACGGTGTCGTTGTAATATTTCTGGCCGGGCACATGATAGATGCGCTCGCCTTTGGTGTTGACGTTGCCCTTGATGTTGCATTCCCGCGCCGCAGCCAAGTCGGCGTTGCCGATGGCAGCTGCCACGGCAGCCACGATCCAAAGTAGTTTTCGCATTTAGAGCCCTCCCTCCTCCAAGGCAGCATCATTTTGCGGCCCTGGCAACTTTCGGCCGCCGCGAGTGGCCCTTTTTCTTTCCAACATCGATAGGAGGCCGACATGGCCAAAGGTAATCTGCCAGCGGTGCTGGCGGAAACGCTCGCCTATGAGGGCGGGTGGTCCGATCATCCGTCCGATCCGGGCGGCGCGACGATGAAAGGGATCACCCTTGCGGTATTCCGGCGGTATCGGCCCGGAGCGAGCAAGGAGCAACTGCGCGCCATTTCGGCGGCCGACGTCGAGCGCATCTACCGCGATGGCTACTGGGGTCCCGTCCGTGGCGACGACCTCCCCGAGGGTGTCGATCTCACTGTCTTCGACTACGGCGTCAACAGCGGCCCGTCTCGGTCGGCAAAGGACCTGCAGCGCGTCGTTGGCGCGACCGTCGACGGCAAGATCGGGCCGGCCACTATCGCACTTGTGAAAGCATCCGCGCCGCGCGCCGTGATCAAGGCTCATTGCGCACGGCGCCTGGGCTTCGTCCAGTCGCTCGCGATCTGGAACACCTTCGGGAAGGGTTGGGCGCGTCGTATCGCGGGCATCGAGGCCACCTCGCTCTCCTGGGTGTCGACCAAGGCCCAGCTCGAGGCTGATGCCAAGCAGGCCAGGAGCACGGCGGCCGCTCAGATCGGCAGCGCCGCCGGCACCGGCGCCGTCGGCGCGGTCGATCAGACCAACCACCTCTCCGGCCTCCCGATTGGCGTCGTCGTGGCGGCCTTCGTGATCGTGGCCGGCATCCTCGCAATCCGCATCGTCATCAACAACCAGCGGGCCGGCGCGCTCGCCAACGCGGCCAAGGAGGCCTGACCCATGCACTACCTCTGGGATTTCATCGTTCGCTGGCGCACCTGGCTCGTGAACGTGCTCGCCGGCCTGCTCCTCGTACTGCCGGACATTCTCACCGCCCTGCTCGGCTTCGACTGGAGCATGATCGTGCCAAAGGCCTACATGCCCTACGTCACGCTGGCGATCATCATCATCAACATCCTGATGCGTCCCCGGCCGGCGGTCCGCGCTGACGACCCCGAGGCGGAAGTCACGCGGCTGCGTAAGCAGGGCGTCGACTTCACCGGAGAGCAACTCTGATGGCGGCGCTGTCAAAGAAGCTTCGAAGCCTCGATGGCGGGCGGGTTGCCTTCTGGTGCCCTGGCTGCCGCGAGGCCCACCAGATCACCGTTGTGGACGCGCCGAGCCGCCAGGGCCCGGTATGGGGCTACAACGGCAACCCGGACGCGCCGACTTTCACGCCGTCCGTTCTTGTGCGCGGCGTACGTATCGAGGGCGGCGATGAGGAGCTTGACCGCATCCTTGACACCTGCAAGCTACCGGAGGACCGGGAGCGCATGCTTGCGGACAAGCGCATCAATACCGTGTGCCATTCCTTTGTAACCGATGGTCGCATTCAGTTCCTCGGCGATTGCACGCACGCGCTGGCGGGGCAGACGGTTGACCTGCCTGAACATTGGGAGGCGTGTTGATGCTTCTTCAGACCGTACTAAACTGGCTCGGTGGCGGCGTGATCAGGCAGTTCACCGGTCCTCTTGTCGAGGCCTACAAAGCCAAACTCGCGGCGCAGAATGACGAGCAGAGGCTCGCGGCCGAGATGGATATCGCCCGGATCGAGGCGGCGCGTGACATCGCCGTCGCCGAGGCGGGGCGCGCCTGGTCGGCGACCGCGGTCGGCCGCTGGCTTATCGTGGTGCCGTTCGGCATCTGGTGGGCGGCGATCTACCTAGTGCAGCTGATCAATCCGTGGTTCGGGCTTCACCTCGTCGTTATCGCCGTGCCGCCCGACATCATGGAGATGGCCAACATCCTCGTGCCGGCCATCGTCATTGCCGATGCCGGCGCGCTTGTCGGTCGCCGGATCGCTGCTCGATGACCCAGAGCGAAGCCTATCGTCTCCTGCTGACGATGATGCAGGACCTCAAGGACGACATGGCGGCCGAACGCGAGGCTTCCCGACAAAGCCGGGGAGCTATCCGCGATCGCGTCGAAGACGTCGTCGAGCGCTTGGGAAAGCTTGAAACGACCATAGCGATCTCCGGTCAGGTGGAGGCGCAGGTTCGAACCGAGCTCGACGCGTTGCGGGTGCTGGTAGAAGAGCAGCACGACACCGTACAGCCCACGATCGAAGAATGGCGCCGCATCAAGACGCTCGGGATCGGTCTATGGGGAGTGCTGGCCTTGAGTGGTTTGTCGGTTGTCGCGTTCCTGGCCTGGGCGGGCGAAGGGGCGGTGAACGCCATACGGGCTTGGTTGAGGATATCGTAGCTAGCTGTTGGGCCGCCTCGGCGGTGGTTGGGTGTACCGATCACTGCGCGCGACCACGCGATTCCTGTGGGCGCGGTATAGCTTCATGATGATCCAGATGATGAGTGCCAGCGCTGCCGCGACTGCCAGGTAAGAGAGAATGTGAAACACAACGTACTCCTGCCCACTGGATTGTGAGATGCCGCCACCTGACCGAAGATGGTAGTGCGCTCGCCACCCCCCGACCACTAGCCCAAGCGGCCTAGCGGGCTCGCGCAGGAAAAAACACCAGAATGCCGACCGGTGTCGGTACGGGTGAAGCGGCCATCGCGCGCCTTCAGCACGACGGAGGCGTCCGGCCCCTGCAACGAGCTGGCCATGTGGAGCTTGCCTGGCCGCGCGGGTAACAGGGCAGCCCTCCTCACGATCTGGTGGAATGGAAAGCGATCGCCATCGCACGAAAGTCGGCAGTGCAGCCAACTTTGGGGCATAGTGGGGCGTGACGGCGCCGGCGGCAGATTTGGGAACGACCGCCGGCGCCATCGTCCCCTCGCCCTTTCGGAGCAGTGCAAAGGACGAGGTTAGAAATAGAGGGGATATAGCGGGCGATATATAGATCGAATGATCTATCGTCAGCCTAGGGATTGGGCTTCACTGGCTATCCGCCGCTTTGCTTTTCCAGGTTTCCGAACTCCGGAGCCCCTGCATCGCTGCTCAGCGAGCATCACCAAATCAGGGACGCGCTAATCAGCCGCATGGCGAAAGCGGGCACGGCCGAGGATAGCCTGCTGGAGGCGGCCAGGACGCATGTGATGAGATGGTTGCGGCCCTACTGGATCGCCTAAGCGAAATTCGTCGAACAAATCGCTGACCAAAGACCGCAAGAAATGGTGCCCCACTGTGCCACCATATGTGTCACCATCTGTGCCACAAAATGAGCCACAATTAGGCATCAACATAAGGAAAATGCTGGAGTTGTTGCGACCGAAAGGCTGGGTCGTTGCTTCTCCAGGGCACCATTTTCCAGAGGCGCTACCGAGCCTCTGGCCCAATCCTCTCATCGCAGGCAGGTTCACCCCTCGGGGGAAGGCGCTGGTTATTCGCTCAGAATCCGGCCGTCTCGCGCACCTCGATCGAGCCCATCCGGGCGATCTCGCTGCGTCCGGCGATCTCCATGGCTTCGGCCAGGTCCCTCGCCTCGATGAGGAAGAACCCGCCCAGATATTCCTTGGTTTCGGCGAAGGGGCCGTCGGTCCAGGAGCGCTCGCCGTTGCGGATGCGCACCGTCTTGGCGGTCTTGGGGTCGGCCAGGGCGTTCGAGGCCAGGTATTGCCCGCTCCGGCGCAGGCTTTCGTTGAAGGCGAGCGAATCGCGGTCGATCGCCGCCCATTCGGCTTCTCCCGCCGCTTCGGCGAGCGTGGGGTCGATATAGACAAGGCACAGGTAGCGCATGGCGTTCTCCCTCTTTCGCCTCTGGTCGATCCGAGCCCCTGCGATTCGACAGGGCCCGCCGACTTTGCCGGCGGGCCGTGCAGGCCTCAGACCACCAGCACCGGCGAGCCGGCCGGCACGCGGTTGTAGAGGTCGATGATATCCTGCTGGAGCAGGCGCACGCACCCGCTCGACACCGCCCGGCCGATCGAGAGCACATCCCCGTTCCCGTGCAGGCGATAGAGCGTATCCGCCCCGTTCTGGAAGAGATAGAGCGCCCGCGCCCCCAGCGGGTTCATCAGGCTCGGCTCCATGCCGCGGCGATAGGGTTCGAGCTCGGGCTGGCGCTCGATCATCTCGGACGGCGGCGTCCAGGTCGGCCATTCGCGCTTGTACTGGATCTTGGCGCGGCCCGACCAGGCAAAGCCGTCACGCCCGATGCCCACGCCGTAGCGCATGGCCCGCCCGTTCTCGCTCACCAGGTAGAGGAACCGGTTGCCGGTATCCACCACCACGGTCCCCGGCTGCTCGCCGGTGGGGTCGGCCACCTCCTGGCGCCAGTATTTGGGGTCGAGCTTGGAGATGTCGGCGGCCGGAATCGGGAAGCGTTCCTCGGGGCGGGCCGCATACATGTCTAGGTATTGCTGGGGCACCGTCGCCGGTCCCTCGGCGATCTGGCGGGTATTGCCGGTCGTGGCGCAGCCCGAGAGCGCCAGGGCGGCGAGGCTCGCGCCGCCGAAGAGAAAATGGCGTCTGGGCAGGGTCATGGTTGCAGTCATAGGGGCATGGCTTTCGTTTTGGCGCGTCCGCGCCGGAGGGGAAATGCCCAATGGCCTGCTCCCGGCGCGAGCCGGTGCGGCATTGGACGATTGCATTGGGGGATCGGTGTCAGGCGCGCGGTGGCCGGAACTGCCCGTCGGGGTCGGCATGCTCGGTCATGGCCTGCGCCACGAACGGCACGGGCCGGGCTTCGGGCGGGCGATAGGTCAGCGCCAGCGGCTCGACGGGCAGGCACCGGTCGGTCTGGCACGGAATCGCCAGCCGGTTCTTCTGGCCCGCGCAGGCCTTGAGCAGGTGCGGCTTGGCCGAAAGCGCCTCGCTCGCCGTCACCACCAGGTCGGCCGCCTCGGCGCACATCTGGGCAGTTGGCGCGCTCAGGTGCGCCTCCGCGCGCGCATAGCCCGGCGCGCCCAGCCACAGGAGGGCCAGCCCGGCAAGAACCAGTGCGAGAACGGACAGACGTTGCATGGCTTTTGTCTTGGCCGAGGTTTGGCGCCAAAACAAGGCCGTCAAGCCCCAGGGTCAGACTTTCCAAGCCCAGTGTGGTATGGCATCAACGGCCCAGTTTGCGATTAGTGAGGGTCAGGATGACTGTTCGGCTGCACAAGGGCGATTTGCCCGATCTATCACGCTATGGCCGCGAGGTAGCGATCGATACCGAAACGATGGGTCTCGATCCCCATCGCGACCGCCTGTGCGTGGTGCAGCTGTCCCCCGGGGATGGCAGCGCCGATGTCGTGCAGATTCCGGCCGACGTCAACGAGGCGCCCAACCTCGCCCGGCTGCTGGCCGATCCGGCGGTCACCAAGATCTTCCATTACGCCCGCTTCGACATGGCCGTGCTCAAGAACCGGTTCGGCGTCGTCACCGGCCCGGTCTACTGCACCAAGATCGCCTCCAAGCTCGTGCGCACCTATACGGATCGCCACGGCCTCAAGGATCTCGTGCGCGAGCTGCTGAGCATCGACCTTTCCAAGCAGCAGCAGTCGTCCGACTGGGGCGGGGAGACGCTTTCCCAGGCCCAGCTCGATTATGCCGCCTCCGATGTCCTTTACTTGCACGACCTCAAGCGCCATCTCGATCGCATGTTGCGTCGCGAGGGACGCATGGAACTGGCCGAAGAGTGCTTCCGTTTCCTCAAGACCCGGATCGAGCTGGATCTTCTGGGCTGGGGCGAGACAGACATCTTCGCGCATAGCTAGGATTTTGGGCCATGGGCCGTTCGGCGACTGCCGATCAACGCGAGGCGATGTATGGGCGGCTCAACCTGCGCAATCGCCTCGTCTCGATCCTGCGCATCGGCGTGCCGGTCCTTGGCGCCCTGATTCTGGTCGGCATCGTCGGCCAGATCTACCTGGCGAGCCTGGGCATCGATTTCTCGATCGGCCGCGTGTCGGTCCAGCAGGACCGGATCGTGGTCGACGTGCCACGCTATGACGGGGTGATGGCCGATGGCGCCGTCTACCGCGTCACGGCCGAAAGCGCCTCGGCGGCCCTGGCCAATGTCGATATCGTCGATCTGGTCAACGCCGAGGCCTCGCTCCACCAGCCTTCGGGCCGCATCATGTCGGCGCGCGCCGAATCGGCCCAGTTGCACATGGGCAGCCAGCGCGTCGAAATCTCGGGCACTGCCGCCATCGAGGACAGTTTCGGCACCACCGGCACCCTCGCCGATGCCCTGGTCGACTGGCCGGCCCAGACCCTTATCGCACGCGGTCCGGTGCATTTCGAATTCAACGACGGCTCGGTGATCGACGGCGCCGGCTTGATCTATGATGCCGCCGCCCAGCTCTGGACATTCCAGCGCGCCACCCTCACCGTGCCGTCCCGGCAGATGGACGAGCAATCGCCAACCGACGAACAAGGATCGCAACCATGATCGCCCGCTTCGCCCTGGCCCTGATGCTGGTGCTTGCCACCGCCGGTTTCGCCCGGGCGGCCAACGAGGTCACCATCACCGGCGATAGCTTCGTGGTCGATGAGGCCAACCACCTCGCCACCTTCGATGGCAACGTCGTGGTCAAGACCCCTACCATCAACCTCTGGGCCAACAAGGTCGTCATCACCTATGGCGAAAAGGGCACCTCCGATGTCCAGAGCTTCGAGGCCACCGGCGCGGTGCGCATCAAGACGAGCGAGCAGGATGCCAGCGGGGAGAAGGCAGTCTACGATCCCAAGACCGAAATCCTCCACCTGACCGGCAACGTCACCGTGATCAGCGCCACCAGCAAGCTCACCGGCCCCGAACTGGTGGTCAACCTCAAGACCAATACCTCCACCTTCACCGGCTCCAAGGGCGGCCGCGTCCAGGGCGTGTTCAGCTCGCAATGAACCAGTCCGCGCCCCAGACCCAGACCCAGACCCGCATCGACCAGACCGGCTGGCTGGTGGCCCATGGCCTGGCCAAGCATTTCGGCAAGCGCGTGGTGGTCTCCGACGTGAGCCTGGCGGTGCGGCGCGGCGAGGCGGTGGGCCTGCTCGGCCCCAATGGCGCGGGCAAGACCACGGTCTTCACCATGATCATGGGCCTCATCCGCCCCGACCACGGCGAAATTCGCCTCGATGGCCACCGGATCACCCACCTGCCGCTCTTCCAGCGCGGGCGCCTCGGCATCGGCTACCTGCCCCAGGAGCCCTCGATCTTCCGCGGCCTTTCGGTCAAGGACAACATCCTGGCGATCCTCGAGGGGCACGTGCACTCGCGCGCCGAGCGCAAGCGGCGCCTCGAGGAACTGCTCGAGGAATTCTCCATCGCTCACCTGCGCGATTCCAACGCCCTGGCCCTTTCGGGCGGCGAGCGCCGCCGCGCCGAGATCGCGCGCGCCCTCGCTGCCGACCCGGTCTTCATGCTGCTCGACGAGCCCTTTGCCGGCGTCGATCCCATTGCCGTGGCCGAGGTCAAGGGGTTGGTGCGCCAGCTCACCGAGCGGGGCATCGGCGTGCTCATCACCGACCATTCGGTGCGCGAGACGCTCAGCCTCGTGGACCGCGCCTACCTCATCTACGAAGGCAAGGTCATGATCCAGGGACGCCCCGAGACCATCAAGGCCGATCCCGACGCCCGCCGCGTCTACCTCGGCGACACCTTCGATGTTTAGTTCTGCCGATATAAAGCTTTAGCCGGGACTGGCACGAAACTTGCCCTTTGGGCGCTTGTCCTCGCTGGCCCGATGAGTCATGGTGCCGCCGGTTGCGCGATTTGGGAAGTTACCGGCATGGCATTGACGCCTCGGCTCGAGGTTCGGCAGGCACAGAGCTTGACGCTGACGCCTCAGCTCATGCAGTCGATCCGCCTGCTCCAGCTCAGCCACCTCGAGCTCAACGCCTTCGTCGAGGCCGAGCTGCTGCGCAATCCGCTGCTCGAACGCGAGGAAGGTGCGCCCGACGACGGCGCCGAAGCGCCCGAACGCGCCCCTGAGCTGAGCGCCTACGAAGATACCGTCGATCATTCCGATCGCATCCAGTCCGCCGGCTCGATCGCCGATGGCCTCGATACGGCGGTGGAGAACGTCTTTCCCGAGCAGGTCGGCCAGGATTCGCTGTCCCAGACCTCGGTCTGGCCCGAAGGCCGTGGCGAGGGCGGGGAGGCCCCCGATCTCGACCAGTTCGTGGCGGCCAGGCCCAGCCTCTCCGATCACCTCGAGACCCAGGTCAACCTGATCCTCAAGGCTCCCGCCGAGCGCCTGATCGCCCGGGCCCTTATCGACAGCCTCAACGAGGCCGGATACCTGGCCGGGGACCTCGATGCCATCGCCGCCCAGCTCGGAACGGACGAGGCCATGGTCGAGGCGGTGCTGCTCAAGGTCCAGGGCTGCGATCCCGTCGGCGTCTTCGCCCGCACCGTGCCCGAATGCCTTGCCATCCAGTTGCGCGAAAAGGATCGGCTCGATCCCATGATGGCCAGGCTCCTGGCCAATCTCGACCTCCTGGCCGCCCACGATCTGGCCGGGCTCGCCCGCGCCGTGGGGGCCGACCGCGAGGACCTGGCCGACATGCTGGCCGAGCTGCGCGAGCTCGACCCCAAGCCGGGCCGCGCCTTCGACGGCGCGCCCATCGAAGCGGTGGTGCCGGACGTCTTCGTGCGCGAGGGCAATGGCGGCGCCTGGGCGGTGGAGCTCAATTCGGACGTCCTGCCCAAGGTCCTGGTCAACCGGGTCTACTACGCCACCGTTACCCGCAAGACCCGCGACGCCACCGAAAAGGCCTTCCTCACCGATTGCCTGCAGACGGCCAACTGGCTGGCCAAGAGCCTCGACCAGCGGGCCCAGACCATTCTCAAGGTCGCCACCGAGATCGTGCGCCAGCAGGACGGGTTCCTGGTCAACGGCATCGCCCATCTCAAGCCCATGACGCTCAAGATGGTGGCCGAGGCCATCGAAATGCACGAATCGACCGTCAGCCGCGTGACCTCGAACAAGTACATCTCCACCCCGCGCGGGCTCTACGAGATGAAGTACTTCTTCACCACCGCCCTGGCCTCGACCTCGGGGGGCGAGGATCATTCGGCCGAAGCGGTGCGCCACCGCATCCGCCAGCTCATCGATGCCGAACAGCCCGCCGATATCCTTTCGGACGACACCATCGCCGACATGCTCAAGCGCGAGCAGGGAATCGATGTGGCGCGGCGCACCGTGGCCAAGTACCGGGAGGGTATGAACATCCCCTCGTCGGTCATCCGCCGCCGCCAGAAGCGGGCATTGACCGCCACGCCGTGAGCGGCGGACGCCTCGGCACAGCCGGAAGAGGGATTTGAGGGGGAATTTCGATGCGGGCAGGCTAGCCCTCTCGACCCGGCCTGTCACCCCTGCAATTGCGCCTGTGACCAGTTTGGTGGGTTTGATCCCCGATTGCGCCGGGTCTACCATGCACCCTGCGGGAGAACCAACTTCAGTTGGCAGGGGCCCGCGCCGATCTTACGAACGAAGGGGGTAGCCATGACCTTACGTGTATCGGGCAAGAACATGGACGTCGGCGAGGCCTTGCGCAGCAAGGCGGTCGACCACTTCAATTCGGTAGTCAGCAAGTATTTCGACGGAGGATACAAGGGCCATCTGACCCTGAGCCACGACGGGGCCGGCTATAGCGCCGACTGCGTGGTTCATCTCGATTCGGGGACCACGCTCCAGGCCAGCGCCGAGGGCAACGATCCCACGCTCGCCTACGAAGTGATGGCCAGCAATATCGAGAAGCGGCTGCGCCGCTATAACAGGAAATTGAAGCAGCACCGCCGGCGTTCGGACGAGGAGGACACCACCGCGCCCGCCTATGTGCTTGCAGCGCCTATGGAAGATGACGAGCTGGACCTCGATTTCAGCCCCCCGGTCATCGCCGAAGGCACCGCCAGTCTGAAGCGTCTGACGGTCGGCGAGGCCGTCATGGAGCTCGATCTGATGCAGTCCGATGTAGTGGTGTTCCGTCATGCTGGACATGGCGGGCTGAATGTGGTTTATCGCCGGGCCGACGGCAATATTGGCTGGATCGATCCCGCCTTGAGCGCAAACTAGGGCTGTTTGCTGAACCCCATTCTACATTTACATCGAATAGGTTTCTTCAATGGAACTTTCAGACATCCTTGCAGAGGAGTCGGTTCTTGCGTGCACGGGCATAAAAACCAAGACGGAACTTCTAGAGGTCTTGAGCCAGCACGCTGCTAAGGTCACCGGAGTGGACCAGCAGGCTATCTTCACCGCCATTTCCGACCGTGAGGCTCTCGGCTCCACCGGCCTTGGCAACGGCATCGCCATTCCGCACGGCAAGATCGCGGGCCTGCCTGCGGTGACGGCCCTCTTCGCCAGGCTCGACCAGCCGATCGAATTCGATTCGATCGATGACCTGCCCGTCGATCTGGTCATGATGCTGCTGGCTCCGGTCGGCGCCGGCGCCGACCACCTCAAGGCCCTGGCCCGCGTGGCGCGCCTCTTGCGCACCGAGGCCCTTGTCGATGACCTGCGGCGCACCAGCGACCCGCACAAGATCTATGAGATGCTCATCCAGCCCCAGGCCGCCTACGCCGCCTGACCGGGCTTCTGGACGAAAACGGGAACGGCGCTCCGGGATACGGGGCGCCGTTTGCTTTTCCTAGTGGACGGCCACCAGGCCCAGATTGCGGTCCGAGAGCCATTCGTCGACCGCTTCGCGCGTATCGGCGACCATCAGCGGCGTGCCGTCGGCCGACATGACCAGCTGATAAAGCCCGTCCGGCTCGAAACCTTCTTCGGACAGCAACTCGGTGACCTGGGCGCCGAGGATGGGGCGCACGAAGGCCACCGCACTTCCGCCAAGCGCCATGAACTGCGCCGGGGTCAGGGTCTTGAGCGGATGGACCAAAGGATCGATGACGGTTTCGTCTCTATTCTGCATTTGCCCAACTCCTCTCACGAACTAATTTCGATGCGCCTTGCGACCTTTTCCGTCTTGGGGCGCATCACGGTGACAATCAGCATGCCGTCCCGGAGCGCAGCATCCTTGACGACAACGCCGTCGGCGAGGAGAAAGCTGCGTTGGAACTGGCGTGCGGCGATGCCGCGATGCAGGAACTCGCGCGAGGGATCGTCTTTCTGGCGACCCCGGACGACGAGTTGGTTGTCTTCCGAGATGACCTCGAGTTCGTCCTTGGCGAACCCGGCCACCGCAATGGAGATGAGGAAGCATTCGGCTCCATCGGCCGCGGCGCGCCGCTCGATATTGTACGGCGGATAACCATCCGCCGCCTTCGAGAGGCGGTCGACACGTTCTTCGAAGGCATCGAAGCCCAGAAGAAACGGCGCCGAAAAGAGTGAGATGCGAGACATCAACAACCGTCCTTGAATAAGCAACGCCGGAATTCGACCCGAATGAGTGGCATCGAATTCCTGAGCAAGATATGGGACGGGGCCGGGGGCTGTTCAAGATTGCCCTAAGGGCTATCGGCGGGGGAGAAAAAGCCATGGACGCACAGACCGTTGCGGTGATCACGCCCGCCTATCGGGCCCAGGCCACCATCGGCGCCACCGTGCGTTCGGTGCTGGCCCAGACCCATGGTGCCTTCGAGCACCACATCATTTCGGACGATGGCGTGGACTATCGGGAACTGCTCGCCGGCATGGGCATCGCCGATCCGCGCCTGCGCTTCCATTCCTCGGGCAAGGTCGGAGGGGGCTCGACCCGTGCCCGCAACATGGTGCTCGATACCCTCGCCACGCCCTATGCGGCCCTGCTCGATGCCGACGACCGTTTCAAGCCGCAAAAGCTCGAGCGGGCGGTCGCTGCCCTCGAGCACCGGCCCATCGTCGCCACCGCGCTCGAGGTGATGTCCGCCGACTTCATATCGCTGCGCACCGTGGGGGCCGGCCCGGACCGAGTGCTGCGCGCCTCCGAACACAAATGGGTGAGCCTCTCTATGGACACCATGCTGGTCTGGGACCGGCGCCGCGCCGACGCACGCTACGATCCGGACCTGCCCAACATGACCGATCTCGATTTCCTCATGGGGCTCTACCGCACCGCCGAAAGCGAGATGTACCTGGGCACCCCGCTTCACGACTACGTCAAGATTTCGAGCTCGATGAGCAACGGCGCCGGCTTTACCGAGCGCATGATCCATTCCAAGACGCTGCTCCTCAAGCGCCTCGAGGAGGGGTTCTACCCCATGGCCGATCCGGCCGCCACCGAGGCCATCGCCGCCTTCCTGCGCCTGTCGCTTGAGGCCGAAAAGCTCTATCCGCAGGTCCTGGCGCAAAGGCCCGGAGCGCTCTTCGAGGATACGATCGAGCCCATGATCCGGGCCGCCGGGCACTGAGCGGCGCCGCCCCGCTCCGGGGGCGGCGTTGCTGGTTCGATCAGGCCGTGGCCAGCGCGGCCTCGACCTCTGCGATGGTGGGAACCGCCGGCTGGGCGCCGGGCTTGAGGCAGGCGAGGCTCGCCGCCGTCGCCGCGCGCGTCATCGCCGCTTCGAGATCGAGCCCCGCATCGAGCCCGGCCGCGAGATAGCCGCAGAACGTATCGCCCGCGCCCACCGTATCGACCGGTGTGACCTTGAGGGCCGCCACGTTGATCAGGCCTTCGGGCGTCGCCGCCCGCGCCCCCGCCGCGCCCAGCGTCACGATCACGGTCTGGCCGTGCGTGCGGGCCCAGTTCTCCATCAACTGGTCGAGCGGCTCGGTCTTGCCGTCGCACAGCAGCGCGAATTCGGTTTCGTTGGCCACCAGGATCGAGGCCTTGTGCGCCATGCCCGGCGTATCGGGAAGGAACGGGGCCGTGTTGAGGATGGAGACCAGCCCCTTGGCCTTGGCGACGTCGAGCGCCCGCTCGGTGGCGGCCTGGTTGATCTCCTGCTGCATCATCACGATGGTCCCCGCCGGCAGCCCCTCGAGCGCCTTGTCGGCGTCGGCAGGGGTGAGCGTGGCATTTGCGCCCGGCAGCACGGCGATGACGTTCTCGCCCTTGGCGTCCACGAAGATCGAGGCGATCTGGGTCGCTTCGCCTTCCGCCACCTTGGTGGCGCCCAGGTCGACGCCCTCCGCCTTGAGCAGTTCGAGCGCGCGCTTGGCGAAATCGTCGTTGCCCACCGCGCCGGCAAAGCGCACCTGGCGCCCCGAGCGCTTGACGGCCATCGCCTGGTTGGCGCCCTTGCCGCCCGGGGACATGCCGAAGACGCCGCCCAGCACCGTCTCGCCGGGCGCCGGCAGGCGCGGAACGTTGGCGATGAGGTCAAGGCCGCAGGAGCCGAAAACGGTGATCATAAAAGCCCTCCAAAAGACGCGAAAGCGCCTGTTGGTTCAGGCGACCGCCTTCAAAATCGTGTTCCAGTTGCGCATGGTCGTGAGCGTTCCCTTGGGGAACTGTTTTTCGAGCGCATCCAGGCCCTCGCCGTATCGCCCGTTTGGCATGTGCCATGCAACAGCAAAAATCTCGGTGGGCGTGGTCGAGAGCACCTCGTAATTGCCCTCCTCGGCAAAGGGCAGGGCCAGCGTCTCGCCCACCGGTTCGCGCAGGAACAGCACGTAGAGCTTGGCGTCCGCATCCGCCGGCACGCCCCCGAACGGCGCGCGCTCGACCATTTTCTCGAGCTCCGCGATCGAGCGCAGCACCACCCCGATCGCAAGGCCGAACTTGGCCTCGAGCCCCTTTTCGATCGTCTCGGCAAGCGCTTCGTCGTCGGCTGCTTCGGCCTCGAACAGCACATTGCCGCTGGCGATGAGCGTGCGCACGCCCTCGTAGCCCAGGCTTTCGAAGGCCGCCTTGAGGTCGGCGCTCCTGGTCGTGCGCTTGCCCAGGCTCACCCCGCGCAGAAAGGCCGCGTAGCGCATCAGGGCTTGTCCTTGAACGCCTGGGGGTAGGGGGCTTCGCCCCGCGCCAGCATCTCGACGAACGTGGCGATCTTCTTCCTGCGCCCCGCTTCGGTCTTCATGTTGTGGGTGCGGAAGGCCAGCGCATAGCGGTTGGTGGCGTTGATCTGGGTAAACGTCACGTAGGCGGCCGGATTGGCCTCGATGGCCGCCAGCAGGTCCGGCGGCGTCTCCATCTTGCCGGGCGAGGCATAGGCCCGGTCCCAGCGGCCATCGGCCTTGGCCGCCTCGATCTGCCTGAGCCCGTGCTCGGTCATGCGACCGGCCGCGATGAGCTTTTCCACCTTGTCGCGATTGCGCTGGCTCCAGATGCTCTTGGCCTTACGGGGCGTGAAGCGCTGCAGGTAGGAATGGGCATCGAACGGCTTGCCGATCCCGTCGATCCACCCGTAGCACAGCGCCACGTCCAGCGCCTCGGCGTAGACGATGGTTCTGCGGCCCGAGCCCTTCTTGTGGTATTTGACCCAGATTTCGGTCTCGCCCCTATGGTTGGCCGCCATCCACGCTTCGAACTCGGCTTCGGTCTCGAATTCCCGGATCTTGTCCGGATTTGGGATAACGGGGGCCATGGCTCCTCAATCGACGGTCTGGTTCTGCTGGCTGGCCAGCACGCGCTCCAGCGCCGGATCGAGCAGATCCGCCGGCGGCAGCGCGATGCCGAACGTCTCGGACAATGCCTCGCGGATTTCGGCAACGCTTGTAAGAATGCGACGCTGCGGCTCCCCGCCGTCGCGCCCGTAGTGCGACAGGCGCAGGTCGCGCAGGGTGTGGCGCACGTCCTTTTCGGTGCGCGCCGCCACCAGCATGTCGGCAAACCTGGGATAGGTAGCCGCGTTGAGCGCGGCATAGTCGTCCTCGCTCTTTTCGATCAGGTCGAACGCGTAGACCGGCTTCCACTCCTCCCCGATCCGCACTTCTAGCCGGTAGCTCGGCGCCTCGCCCACCAGCCGGTAGGTGGCGAAGGGCGTTTCCTGCTCTTGGCCGCCACGCAGGCGCAGCGGCGTCGTCAGCGTCATCGAGCCGAAGCCCACGTCGGCCAGATACGTCGCCCCGCCCACGTCCACGCCCAGCACCATGTGGCTCACCGGACGCTCCTCGCCCTCCGGATGTCCCCACAGCACCCGCGCCCCGTACCCGGTCACCGGAAAGTCGAGCTCGCGCAGGATGCGCATGAACAGCATGTTGTGCTCGTAGCAATAGCCCCCGCGCTTGTCGTGGATGAGCTTTTGTTCGAGACTGGCCTGGTCGAGAAGGACCGGCAGGCCGATCAGGGGACTGAGGTTTTCGAAAGGGATGCTGGCTGGATGAAGGGCGTGCAGCGCTTCGAGCGTCGCTAGGGTGGGCGCGATGGAGCCCGAAAAGCCGATTCGCTCGAAATAGGCCGTCAGGTGGACGTGTTCGTTCATGCGAGCTTCCTTGGCCGATTCCGGGGCGCAATAATGGCTAACGGGCGCGCGCTTGTCACCCGTGGGTGGGCGCGAAGCTTCTAAAGGTAAGGTCCGTAATGGGAATTCTGGATTTTCTGACCGGCAGCAAAGCCGCCCCCGCCGGTTTGCCCCGGCGCAGCCCCGGCGAACTGCGCGAGGCGCTCCTGGCGCTCAACCGCGACAGTTCGCCCTTCCTCGTGCGCGACGGCGCGCCCGAGAATGCCGATCTCGTTGCCGAATGGAAGGTGGTCGACGCCGCCTGGTACGAAATCTTCGCCAAGGCCGGCATCAGCAAGGTCTTCAAGGTGCTCATGGCCCTCGATGCCGAAAAGGGCGTGGTGCGCAGCCTCGATCAGGAATGGTCGGTCGAGTGGCGCGCCGGCGTTCCCGAACTGGCCATGAGCGGGGAGGCGTTTCGCGGCCAGAAATTCGAGCTCAGCTTCGGCACGGCCTATGCCTTCACCGAAACCCTCGCCTATGGGCAGGTCTACAACTACCGATTCTCCACCCAGGAGATGAAGGGCCAGCTGCAGGACGTGGCCGCCAAGATGGGCTGGGGTTGGCGCGGCGTCGCCTTCGGCAAGCTCTAGCGATGGATCGGCCCGGCCCCGATGGACCGGGCCTCCAGTGTTATTCCGCCGCCTGGGCGAGGCGCGGGCCGGCAACCGTCAGGTGGTCGAGCGCGCCGAACTTTTCGAAGTTCTTCTGGAACAGGCCCACCAGCTTCTCGGCCGCCCGGTCATAGGCGATCGGGTCGGCCCAGGTGCGGCGCGGCTCGAGCAGCTTGTCGTCGATTCCCTGCACATGCGCCGGCACGGCGAGGCCGAATACCGGGTCGATCCGGGTCGGGCCGCGATCGAGTTCGCCCGACAGCGCCGCGTTGAGCAGGCGCCGGGTCGAGGCGATGTCGATGCGCTTGCCTACCCCGTAGCCGCCGCCGGTCCAGCCGGTATTGAGCAGCCAGGTCGAGGCGCCCGAGGCTTTGAGCCGCTCGGCGAGAAGCGCACCGTAGACCGTCGGATGCAGCGACATGAACGGGGCTCCGAAGCAGGCCGAGAACGTCGCCTGCGGCTCGGTCACGCCGCGCTCGGTCCCCGCCACCTTGGCGGTGTAGCCCGAAAGGAAGTGGTAGACCGCCTGGTCGGGCGTCAGCCTTGCGATGGGCGGCAGCACGCCGAAGGCGTCCGCGGTGAGGAACACGACGGTCCGGGGCGTGCCACCCACGCCGCCTAGGGAAACGACCGGCAGGGTTTCCAGGGGGTAGGCGGCGCGGGTGTTTTCGGTGAGCGAGATGTCATCGAACAGGGGCAGGCGCGTCTTGGGGTCGAGCACGAGGTTTTCGAGCACCGTGCCGAACGAGCGCGTCGCCTGGTAGATTTCGGGCTCAGCCGTTTCGGAGAGCTTGACCGTCTTGGCGTAGCACCCGCCTTCGAGGTTGAAGACCCCGCCTGCGGTCCAGCCGTGCTCGTCGTCCCCGATCAGCAGTCGCTCGGGATCGTTCGAAAGCGTGGTCTTGCCGGTGCCCGAAAGCCCGAAGAAGAGGGCGGTGTCCCCGCTTTCCCCGATATTGGCCGAGCAGTGCATGGGCAGGGTGCCCTGGCGCGGCGCGTGGAAGTTGAAGAGCGAGAACACGCTCTTCTTGATCTCGCCGGCATAGTAGGTGCCCCCGATCAGCACGATGTTGCGGCTCATGTCGAGCGCGATCACCGTCTCGGTGCGCGTGCCGTGGCGCTGGGGGTCGGCCTTGAACCCGGGCACGTGCAGGATCGTCACGTCCGCCGCGAACTCGCCCGAGAGCTCGGGACGGATCAGCAGGTTGCGGATGAAGAGCGCATGCCAGGCGTGCTCGGTGAACACCGTCACGTTCATGCGATGGGTCTCGTCGGCGCCCGCCGCCAGGTCCTGGGCGAAAAGGCTCTTGCCCGCCGCATGGGCCAGCGCGTCTTCCAGCAGCAGGTCGAACTGGGCCGGCGAGAGCGCGGCGGTATTGTCCCACCAGACCGTATCGGTCGTGAGCGCATCGCGCACGATGAACTTGTCCTTGGGGCTGCGCCCGGTATGGATGCCCGTCGTGACCGACAGGGCGCCGTCCGCCGTCAGCTCGCCTTCGCCCGCGCGCAGGGATCGCGAGACGAGCACGGGCGTTGAATCATTGAAGGAGATATCGCCGGCATCGGCGAGGATACGACCCCTGAGGGCGCGATGATCGAAGGCAGCCATGGTTCACCCCACTCGGCGCAGTCTGGCGCCGTGACAGGCCGCTGTTAGAAGCCCTGCGAGGGGGGTAAAGCCATCCGGCAATCGGTCGTAAGACGGAAGTCGAATCGGTGCGCAAAGGCGCGCAGGGCTGGCGAAACCGACCCCGACGCCTTACTTTATGCGTAATTGTGGCACCAAAGGCGGGTGCGGACTTGCCTAAGTAAGCGTTTATCTCCAATTGCCGGCGACGGTACTAGGAAAGGGAAGTTGATGCCCAAAATCGCCCTGGTCGATGACGATCGCAATATTTTGACCTCCGTTTCGCTCACGCTGGAGGCCGAAGGCTATTCGGTTTCGACCTACACGGATGGTGCCTCGGGCCTGGAGGGCCTGACCAGCGACCGGCCGGATCTGGCCATCCTCGACATCAAGATGCCCCGCATGGACGGCATGGAACTGCTGCGTCGCCTGCGCCAGAAGTCGGACGTGCCGGTGATCTTCCTCACCTCCAAGGACGAGGAAATCGACGAGCTGTTCGGCCTCAAGATGGGGGCGGACGACTTCATCACCAAGCCGTTCAGCCAGCGCCTGCTCGTCGAGCGCGTCAAGGCGATCCTGCGCCGCTCCTCCCCGCGCGATCCCTCGGCAGCCCCCACGGGCCTCGAGCCGCCGGCCGGCAAGGCCCTGATCGAGCGCGGCTCGCTCGTCATGGACGAGGAACGCCACACCTGCACCTGGAAGGGGCAGCGGGTCACGCTCACGGTCACGGAATTTTTGATTCTCCAGGCCTTGGCTTTGCGCCCGGGAGTCGTCAAATCGCGCAACGCGCTGATGGATGCCGCCTACGACGACCAGGTCTATGTGGACGATCGCACCATCGACAGCCACATCAAGCGGCTGCGCAAGAAGTTCAAGGCGGTCGACGACGATTTCGAGATGATCGAAACCCTTTACGGCGTCGGCTACCGGTTCAAGGAGCAATAAGCGGCGGTGGCTGCAACCGACAACCAGTTTGAGACCACCCATGCCGGCCCTGCCGACGTCGCCAAGGGCCCGCGGGGCCTTATGCGCGGCATCGGCGAGGCTTTCGGCGCTTTCTGGTCCGCCCTCAGCCGCGTGCTGGCGCTGACCATCTTCAAGACCCTCACGCGCCGCATCATCGTTCTCAACCTCGCCGCGCTGCTGGTCCTGGTGGTGGGCATCCTCTACCTCAACCAGTGGCGCGCCGGCCTCATCGACGCGCGCGTGCAGAGCCTGCGCGTGCAGGGCGAAATCATCTCGGCGGCCATCGCGGCCTCGGCGACCGTGGACAGCGACGTCATCTCGGTCGATCCCAACCGCCTGCTCGAACTGCAGACCGGCGAGCCGGTTTCCCCGCTCAGCTTCTTCGATCCCACCCTCGAGTTTCCCATCAATCCCGAGCGCGTCGCCCCGCTCCTGCGCAACCTCGTCACGCCCACCCGCACCCGCGCCCGCATCTACGACCAGGATGGCCTCCTGATCCTGGACAGCGCCAATATCTATGCGCGCGGCGAAGTGCTCCGGAAGCTCAATGTCGAGCAGAACAGCTCGGGCTTCTTCCTCTTTGACTGGTGGAACGCCATCATGGCCTGGGTGCCCGGCGACCAGTTCCCGCTCTACCAGGAATACGGGGCCGACGAAGGCAAGCGCTATCCCGAGGTCACCGCCGCCCTGTCCGGCTCCGCCGCCGATATCGTGCGCGTCGACAACCAGCACCAGCTCGTCGTCTCGGTCGCCGTGCCCATCCAGCGCGTGCGCTCGACCGTTGGCGTGCTCCTGCTCTCCACCGCGCCCGGCGAGATCGATTCCATCGTCACCACCGAGCGCTGGAGCATCCTGCGCATCGCCATGGTGGCGGCCGCCGTCGTCATCATCCTCTCGCTGCTCCTCGCCGGCACAATCGCCGGCCCCATGCGGCGCCTCTCCGAGGCCGCCGAGCGCGTCCAGACCGCCGGCAATGCCCGCGCCGAAATCCCCGACTTCACCGACCGCGTCGACGAGATCGGCCACCTCTCGGGCGCCCTGCGCGCCATGACCGACGCGCTCTATGCCCGTATCGAGGCCATCGAGCGCTTCGCCGCCGACGTTGCCCATGAGCTCAAGAACCCGCTGACCTCGCTGCGCTCGGCCGTCGAGACGCTGCCGCGCGCCAAGCGCCCCGAGGATGTCGAGCGCCTCAACGCCATCATCCAGCATGACGTGCGGCGCCTCGACCGCCTGATCTCCGATATTTCCAACGCCAGCCGGCTCGATGCCGAACTGGCCCGCGAAACCGGCGAGCGCGTCGACATGGTCAAGCTCGCCGAGACCATGACCGGCATCCAGCGCGACCTCGCCGCCGCCCGCGACGTCAAGGTCGAGCTCGAGACCCACACCAGCCGCTACCCCGCCGTGGTCTTCGGCCATGACAGCCGCCTGGCCCAGGTGTTCAACAACCTGGTGGACAATGCCGTCTCCTTCTCGCCCGAAGGCGGCACCGTGAGGGCCGTCATTTCCACCGATGCCGAAAAGGTGATCTTCACCGTGACCGACGAGGGTCCCGGCATTCGCGGCGACGTGTCGCGCATCTTCCAGCGCTTCTATACCGACCGCCCGGACGGGGAGCATTTCGGCGACCATTCGGGGCTGGGCCTGTCGATCTCGCGCCAGATCGTGATCGCCCACAAGGGCAAGATCGAAGCGGCCAACCGCACCGACCGCTCGGGCGCCCGCTTCACCGTCACCCTGCCGCGGGCCCGCAAGTAGATGGTCGAGGCCGCGCCCGAGAACATCCACGGCACCGGCCTCGTGCTCGGCCAGCACGGCGTCATCATCCGGGGACCGAGCGGAGCGGGTAAGTCCCTGCTGGCGCTCGAACTTCTCGATCGCTGGGAGCATCGCCGGCTCAATGCCCGGCTCGTTGCCGACGACCGGCTCGATCTGCGCCTGCAGGCCGACGGCCTGATGATGGCCGCGCCTGCCGCCATTGCCGGCCTCATCGAACTGCGTGGGCGCGGCATTGTCGAGCGGCCGCATGTTCCGGCCGCCGCCGTCCATCTGGTGGTCGATCTCGTCGATGGGCTGACCCGCATGCTGGACGAGGCGGACCTCGAGACCCATATGATGGGGGTGCGGCTGGCCCGTTGCCCCGTGCCGCGCCGTGGAACGGTGGATTCGGCGCACCAGATTCTGCTTGTGGCAGAAGCGCTAGCCCATCTTTGAGCCCCCAGTCTTCCACATGTCCAAAAAACCACTTGAATCCTCTTCCCCCAGAGACAAGACTTCGGGCCGTCGTGCCGCCGGGGGATGTAGGCACTTAGGGAATTATGCATGCTAGGTATGGTTCTGGTGACCCATGGCGCCCTTGCCGTGGAGTTCAAGTCGGCGCTCGAACATGTTGTGGGCCCGCAAGAGCAAGTCGAGACCATTTCCATTGGACCGGACGATGACATGGAGGCTCGCCGCAACGACATCATGAAGGCTGTCGATGCGGCGGACACCGGTGACGGAGTCGTCATCCTTACCGACATGTTTGGCGGCACGCCGTCCAATCTGGCCATTTCGGTGATGCAGAATCGTGACGTCGAGGTGATCGCCGGCGTCAATCTGCCGATGCTGGTCAAGCTGGCGCGCGTTCGCCCCGATATGGCCATAAAGGACGCCGTACGTATCGCTGCAGAGGCTGGGCGCAAATACATCAACGTTGCCAACGACGTATTGAGTGCGCAATAGTCGAAGCTCTTTAGGCAGGTTTCGATCATGAATACGGCGGCAGGTTCAGGCCGGGCACTCGCGCAGCAACTGACCATCATCAATCGCAAGGGGCTGCACGCCCGTGCTTCGGCGCGCTTCGTGCGCACCGCCGAGTGCTTCGATGCCGACATCCAGGTTTCCCGCGACGGCTCGACGGTAAACGGCAATTCCATCATGGGCTTGATGATGCTGGGCGCCGGCCCCGGCTCGACCATCCTGGTCCAGGCCACCGGCAAGCAGGCCCGCGAAGCGCTCGATGCCATCACCGAGCTCGTCAACAATGGCTTTGACGAGGATGCCGAGGGCGCCGCGCTCTGATGGAGGAGATCCGCCTGGCGCCGCCCGATCCCCAGGCCGCCTCGAGCTTCGTCGCCGCGCGTGAGCGCATCCTCCCCTGTTTCCCGGTCCCGCCGCGCCTCATCGAGCATATCGGCTCCACCGCCATCCCCGGTATCCTGGCCAAGCCGGTGATCGACATCGTCGTGCTGGTCGATGATCTCGCCCAGGGGCACGCCGCCATCCCGGCGCTCGAAGCCCTCGGCTTCAGCTTCTGGCGCGACAATCCGGTGAGGACGCGCCTGTTCCTGGTCAAGGGACTGCCCAGCCGCACCCATCACCTGCACATCCACGCCGACCCCACCGAGGTCGAGCGCCACCTGGTCTTCCGCGACCACCTGCGCGCCCATCCCGGGGACAGCGCCGCCTACGAGGCCCTCAAGCGCGAGCTGGCCGAGCGCTACCGGACCGACCGGGAGGCCTATACCGAGGGCAAGTCGGCTTTCATCGATGCCATCGTCGCCCGCGCCGGCGGGCCGCCGCGCCTGCGGGAGGGCTGAGCCTTGCGGCGCTCCCTGAGCCTTCTCGGTGGTCTCTGCCTGGGCGTGGCCCTGAGCCAGTTCCCCGAATACGCCCAGCAATATACCCAGCGCCTGGGTGGGGCGGTCGACGAGCTCAAGGTCGTCACCGAGGAATTCGATACCGCCGCCCTGGCCGGCGGTCTCACCCGCCAGCAGGCCCTCGATCGCTACGTCGCCTCGCCCGACGGCTTCCTCAAGGACCGAGGCGTGAGCATGGAGCGCACCTTCCTGCGCTACGCCGACCTGCGGACCGTGCTCGCCCAGGTCGAGGGCGCCGACGCGCTCGAACGCCTGCGGCTCCTGCCCGAATATCTCGACACCGAGATCGGCAGGCGCACTCTCGAGAACTTCAAGCCGGCCGTCCCCGTCACCGCCGAAGGCTTCCTCTATGCCGGCTTCGGCTTCCTCCTCGGCTACACCCTCGTCTCCGCGCTTGTCTCCCTCCTGACCCTCCCCTTCCGCCGCCGCCGCGTCATCTATCGCTAGTCCCACGTCGGCGCGCGAAGGGAGCCGAGGCCAGGCTGGCGCCATGATCAGCGCCATCGCCTCGTCCGGCGGGGAGCCGGAAGACTTATCCCCGCATTTCCCACCCGTGAGAGAATCCGGAAATCCCCACCGCACCGGGCGGACTGCAGAGCGACCAGCGGCGGTGGGGACAGCCGGGCGTGCGGGGGCGTCGCTTCCCCTGCATGGGTCCATGGGACGCTGCTCGAATCCGGGGCTCGACGATCAAGCCGGCCGGAACGGGGCATTCGATCGCCAGGTCCTCAAAATCCCGGCGCCCCGAGGCGGAATGCGTCTCATCTATTGTATCCCCATCGAGGCGGATTCCGCCTCGGGGCCCGCCCGACCAATCGCAACCGCCCGGCTCCTGCCGCGCGGCCGCTCCTGCTGCAGGATATAAAGCTTTCTTTATATCCCCTGTTGATCGTGACGCCCCCGCCGCGTATAAGGCCGACAAACATTGCCACAAGCGGAGTTCCCATGAGCGCGTTCACGGACTATTCGGTCAAAGACATTTCCCTGGCCGATTTCGGCCGCAAGGAAATCGGCATGGCCGAGATCGAAATGCCCGGCCTGATGGCCATCCGCGAGGAGTTCGCCGCCGGCCAGCCGCTCAAGGGCGCGCGCATTGCCGGCTCGCTCCACATGACCATCCAGACCGCCGTGCTCATCGAGACGCTGGTGGCGCTCGGCGCCCAGGTCCGCTGGGTGTCGTGCAACATCTTCTCGACCCAGGACCACGCCGCCGCCGCCATCGCCGCCGCCGGCATCCCGGTCTTCGCCCACAAGGGTGAAAGCCTCCAGGAATACTGGGACTTCACCGACCGCATGATGGATTGGGACGGCAAGGGCGAGACGCCCAACATGATCCTGGACGACGGCGGCGACGCCACCATGCTCGTCCTCACCGGCGCCAAGGCCGAAAAGGATCCTTCGATCCTGGACAAGCCGGGCAACGAGGAAGAGGAAATCTTCTTCGCCACCATCAAGAAGCGCCTGGCCAAGGACCCGACCTTCTATTCGCGCATCCGTGCCGCCATCAAGGGCGTCTCCGAGGAGACCACCACGGGCGTGATGCGCCTCTACCAGCTCCAGGAAAAGGGCGAGCTGCCCTTCCCCGCCATCAACGTCAACGACTCGGTCACCAAGTCCAAGTTCGACAACAAGTACGGCACGCGTGAATCGCTGGTCGACGCCATCCGTCGCGGCACCGACGTGATGCTGGCTGGCAAGGTCGCCATCGTCTGCGGCTATGGCGATGTGGGCAAGGGCTCGGCGCTTTCGCTGCGCGGCGCCGGCGCCCGCGTGCTCGTCACCGAAGTCGATCCGATCTGCGCACTCCAGGCCGCCATGGACGGCTACGAGGTGGTAACCCTGGCCGATGCCGCGCACCGCGCCGACATCGTCGTCACCGCGACCGGCAACAAGGACATCGTTACCGTCGACGACGTGCGCAAGATGAAGGACATGGCCATCGTCTGCAACATCGGCCACTTCGACAACGAGATCCAGGTCGAGGCGCTGCGCAACTTCAAGTGGACCAACGTCAAGCCGCAGGTCGACCTTGTGGAACTGCCCTCGGGCAACCGCATCGTGCTGCTTTCGGAAGGCCGCCTGGTCAACCTCGGCAACGCCACCGGCCACCCCAGCTTCGTGATGAGCGCCTCCTTCTCCAACCAGACCCTGGCCCAGATCGAACTGTGGACGAACGGGCAGAACCTGGAAAAGAAGGTGCACGTGCTGCCCAAGCACCTGGACGAAAAGGTCGCCGAACTGCACCTGGCCAAGCTCGGCGCCAAGCTCACCAAGCTTTCCAAGAACCAGGCCGATTACATCGGCGTCCAGGTGGATGGCCCGTTCAAGTCGGACCAGTACCGCTACTGAGTTCTGCGAACAGCGAATATGACAGCGCCCCGGACGAAAGTCCGGGGCGTTTGCTTTCTGAACTTATCCCCTTGCTCCGACGCGGCCCGATACTCGGACAGATCCGCCAGCGCAGGGAACCCACCGTGCCGCCAACTCCGCGCTCAGTATTCGAGCCCCGAACGCGCTTCGCACCCACCACCTCGCCCCCTCGGGGAGAGGTCGCCGCGCAACGGCGCACCGAGCGGGCGGTTCTGCCTCAAACAATCCCGCTCGATCCCGGCGCCACTTCCGGCCGGATCTCAGCCACCCGCGCCCGATACCCCGCCGCCCGATACGTCGCGATCGGATCGACGGCGCCGTTCTTCTCGAGCCGCGCCATGGCCAGGATCGGCTCCACATCCGTCCGGAACGCCGTCTTGAGCGTCTGCGTCGCCGCCAGCGCGTCATTGGCATCCTGGAAGCCGGCCAGCGCCTTGCGGTCGACCAGCAGTGCATTGGCGTAGTTCCGCTGCACTTCGGCCGCCGAGAGGATGAGGCTTTCGATCGGGTCGGTCACGTTGTGGCTCTGGTCAAGCATGTGAGCGGGATTGAAGCCCTTGGCGCGGCGCTCCTCGGCCGAGACCAGTTCGTTAAAGACCAGGAACAGCCGGTAGGGATCGATGGAGCCGGCGTCGAGGTCGTCGTCGCCATACTTGGAATCGTTGAAGTGGAACCCGCCGAGCTTTCCGAACTGGATCAGCCGCGCCACGATCATCTCGATATTGACGTTGGGCGCATGATGCCCGAGGTCGACAAGGCAGAAGGCCTTATCCCCCAGTTCCGTCGCGATGATATAGTTCGTTCCCCAGTCCTGGACGACGGTGGAATAGAATGCCGGCTCGTACATCTTGTGCTCGGTGAAGAGCCGCCAATCCTCGGGGAGGTCGGCATAGATCACCTTCATCGCCTCGAGATAGCGCTCGAACTGGCGCGTGAAGTCAGCCTGGCCGGGGAAGTTCGAGCCGTCGCCGATCCAGACGGTGAGGGCCTTCGAGCCCAGCACCTTGCCGATCTCGATGCATTCCAGGTTATGGTCGATGGCCTGCTGACGGGTCGCCGCATCGGTGTGCGAGAGCGAGCCGAACTTGTAGGAAAGCGGCTGGCCCTTGGCGTCCGAAAACGTGTTCGAATTCATGGCGTCGAAGCCGAGGCCGAAACGGGCTGCGCTTTGCTTGAGGCGATTGGGGTCGGCCTTGTCCCACGGAATATGCAGCGAGACATTGGGGGTGGCGCGGGTCAGCTGGTTGATGACGGCGCAGTCCTCGAGCTTGTCGAAGATGTCGCGCGGCTCGCCCTTGCCCGGAAAGCGCGCGAACCGCGTGCCGCCCGTGCCCACGCCCCAGGACGGAACGGCCACGTGGAAGGCCGCCACCTTGTCCTTGATCGTATCGATCGAAATTCCCCGCCGGTCGAGGCGCTCGCCCAGCGAGTCATAGTCGCGGCGAAGATCGATCTCGCGGCGGGCATTCTCGGCGTCGACCACCGACTGGTCGATGAGTTGGTCGGTCATGTTCTCCCCCGTGTTTTGCATGTGGCCCCACCCCACCTTGTTCCCTCCCCATCAGAGAGGAGGGAGACCTGCTGGCGCGATCTCTCCTCGGGGCCTCCCTCCCCCTTGTGGGGAGGGATTGAGGGTGGGGTGACCGCCCCACCCGATACGTTACCGCGTAAACGACTGCGCGTTGCCGGCGTCGACATTGATGATGTTGCCGGTCGACTTCGCCGACATGTCCGAGGCCAGGAAGTAGATGGCCTCGGCGATGTCTTCGGGGAAGACCGAGCGCTTGAGCATGGAGCGCTGGCGGTACATTTCCTCAAGACCATCCTTGTCGGTCTTGTAAGTCGAAGCGCGCTGTTCGAGCCATTCGCCGGCCCAGATCTTGGAGCCGCGCAGGACCGCATCGGGGTTGACCACGTTGACGCGTATCTGGGCTTCGGCCCCTTCGAGGGCGAGGCAGCGGGCGAGGTGGATCTCGGCGGCCTTGGCGGTGCAATAGGCTGCGGCGTTGGGCGAGGCGGCAAGGCCGTTCTTGGAGGCGACGAAGACGACGTTGCCGCCGATCTTCTGCGCCCGGAACAGCTTGAACGCCTCGCGCGACACCAGGAAATAGCCGGTGGCGAGGATGTCCATGTTCCGGTTCCAGAGCGCCAGCGACGTCTCCTCGATGGGAGCGGACGAAGCCAGCCCCGCGTTGGAGACGAGGATATCGAGACCGCCGAATTCGACCACGGCGTTGGCGAAGCCCTTGAGGACCTCCTCCTCGCGCGTCACGTCGAACTTGACCGGCCGGACGAAATCCTTGCCGAACTTCTTGCCCAGTTCCTCGGTGGCTGCGGCAAGCGCAGCATCGTCGATGTCGGCGATGACGACGCAGGCGCCCTCGTTCATCAGGCGATAGGCGGTGGCCTTGCCGATGCCGCCGGCGCCGCCGGTGATGAGGGCAACCTGTCCGGCCAGCGATTTCGGCTTGGGCATGCGCTGGAGCTTGGCTTCCTCGAGCAGCCAGTACTCGATGTCGAAGGCTTCCTGTTCGTCGAGCCCCTGATAGGTCGAGACGGTCGAGGAACCGCGCATGACGTTGATGGCGTTGACGTAGAACTCGCCCGAAATGCGCGCCGTGGCCTTGTCCTTGGCAAAGGTGAACATGCCCACGCCCGGCATCAGGTAGACCACCGCATTGGGGTCGCGGATGGCGGGGGAATTGTCGTGCCTCGAGCGCTCGTAATAGGCGGTGTAGTCGGCGCGATAGGCGGCGACGTCATCGCCGAGGCGCGCCACGACGGCATCGACGTCCGGATTGGCCGGATCGAACTCGATCACAAGGGGACGGATCTTGGTGCGCAGGAAGTGGTCGGGGCAGGATGTGCCGAGCGCGGCGAGCGGGCGCAGATCCTTCGAGTTGACGAATTCGAGCACAGCCGGGCTGTCGTCAAAATGACCGAGCTTGTGGCTGTCTTCCGAGATCAGCCCGCGAATCTTGGGCATGATCTTGGCGGCGACGGCGCGGCGCTCGTCAGCGGGCAGCGACTTGACGGCTTCGCCGCCGAAAATGGCCTTGCCCTCGGTCTTCTTCTCCAACCACTCGATGGCCTGGTTGATGACCGCGATCGTGGTCTCGTAGCACTCCTTGGGCGTGTCGCCCCAGGTGAAGAGCCCGTGGCTTTCAAGAATGACGCCCTTGGCCTCGGGATGTTCGAGGCAGAATTTTTCGAGCCAGAGCCCGAGTTCGAACCCCGGGCGCTTCCAGGGCAGCCAGCCGATGGCGTCGCCGAAAATCTCCTGGGTGAGCGCCCTCGAATCCTTGCTCGCGGCGATGGCGATGATGGCATCGGGGTGCATGTGATCGACAAAGGGATGCGGCACATAGGCGTGCAGCGGCGTGTCGATGGAAGCGGCGCGCGGATTGAGGTTGAAGGTAGCGTGCGGCAGGTAGCCCACCATCTCGTCTTCGTGCTCGAGGCCGCGATAGAGGCCCTTGAGGGCCCGGAGCTTGTCCATGTAGAGCGTGGCGAAGCCATCGAGCTTGATCGAGGCACTGTCGCCGCCCGAGCCCTTGACCCAGAGCACTTCCACCTGCTCGCCGGTCAGCGGGTCCTTCTCCATGATCTTGGAGGAGGTATTGCCGCCGCCGTAATTGGTGACGCGCTTGTCCGACCCCAGGATGTTGGAGCGATAGACCAGTCGCTCCGGCTCGGTCATGCCGGCAGCTCTGGCGTCATCCCATAGGTTGGCGAGGCGCGCGGGCGCGTTCGTGGACATTAGCTCCTCCCCGGAAGTCTGTTCTTTACGTCACAAGCCATAAACATCTGGAGGCTGTCAATCAGAAACGATCAAAACCAGTCAGCACCGCTGACACATGATCGAAACTGAGCTTTTGTTGATTGACAATGATCGAAATTGGTGTGACCAAATCAAGCCAGGGAGAAGAAACTTGCACGAAAGCGAACGCCACAGGGTGATCCTGGCCGCGGTGCAGACGCGGTCCGTCGCAACGGTGAGCGATCTCGTCGAGATGACGGGAACCTCCGAGGCGACGATCCGGCGCGACATCGCGGCGCTGCACGTGCAGGGCAAGCTTCGGCGCGTGCGCGGCGGCGCAGAAGCGGTCAATCCGCCTCGCCAGGGCGGGCTCATGGGCCGGCCGTTCTCGGTCAACGAGGGCATCAATCTCGGCCTCAAGCGCGCCATCGCCAAGGCGGCGGTGGACCTGTGCAAGGATGGCGAGCCCATCATCATCAATGGCGGCACCACGACCTTCCAGATGGTGCACTACCTGGTGAACCGGCGCATGCAGGTCTTCACCAATTCCTTCCCCATTGCCGAGCACCTGCTCCATCACTCCAAGAACTCGGTGATGGTGCAGGGGGGCACCATCTATCGCGAGCAGAACATCATTCTCTCGCCCTTCGACAATGATGTGTCGCGCCACTTCTATGCGCGAAAAATGTTCATGGGCTGCCAGGGCCTGGGAGCGCATGGGCTGATGGAAGCCGATCCGCTGCTCGTTCAGGCCGAACTCAAGCTCATCAGCCAGGCCGATGAACTCATCATCCTGGCAGACTCTTCGAAATTTTCCGGCAAATCGAGCCTCATCCTGTGTGGGCTCGACCGGATTACCACGGTCGTCACCGATCGTGGCATCCGCGACGAAGACCGGCAGATGCTGGAAACGGCGGGCGTCGGCCTCATCGTGGCTGAGACTGGTAGTCAGACTATCGAGGAGGCGTCACCGGCCGCCTAACGGCGGGTCGCCTCGTAACGCCAAGGCTCAATGGGAGGAATCAATGAGCTTTCTGAAGAAACTGGGCATCACCACGGCCCTGGCAGCGATCCTGCTGGCCTCGCCCGCAATGGCGCAGACCAAGATCGCCCTCGTGGTCAAGTCGCTCGGCAACGGCTTCTTCGATGCCGCCAACAAGGGCGCCGAAGAGGCGGCCAAGGAACTCGGTGACGTCGAAGTCATCTATACCGGCCCGACCAAGGCCACGGCCGAAGCCCAGATCGAAGTCATCAATTCGCTGATCGCCCAGCAGGTCAACGCCATCGCCATCTCGGCCAACGATCCGGACGCGCTGGTGCCCGTGCTCAAGAAGGCCATGGATCGCGGGATCACCGTGATCTCGTTCGACTCGGGTGTGGCTCCGGAAGGCCGCCAGCTCCACCTCAACCCGTCCGACACCAACCTCATCGGCGAAACCATCATCAAGCTGGCCGCCGACTACCTGCCCGATGGCGGCGACGTCGCCATTCTCTCGGCTTCCTCGACGGCGACCAACCAGAATGCCTGGATCGAAGCGGCCAAGAAGGTGCTGCCGGAGAAGTTCCCCAAGATCAACCTCGTCGCCACCGTCTATGGCGATGACGACTCGGCCAAGTCCACCGACGAAGCCAAGGGCCTGATCGCGAGCTACCCGAACCTCAAGGCCATCATCGCCCCGACCACGGTCGGCGTCGTGGCAGCCGCCCAGGTGGTGACCGACCAGAACCTGATCGGCAAGATCAACGTCACGGGCCTGGCCCTGCCGTCCGAGTTCAAGAAGTTCATCGACAACGGCGCTTCGCAGGCCGTGGCGCTCTGGAACCCGATCGACCTGGGCTACTCGGCCATCTACCTGGCCCACGACCTCGCCGTTAAGGGCGACAAGGCCGAGCCCGGCGCCAAGCTCTCGATCGGCCGCATGGGCGAGATCACGCTCGATGACACGAACTCGGCCGCCATGGCGCCTCCGTTCACGTTCGACAAGAGCAACATCGACGAATTCGCCAAGATCTACTGATCCCTTGTGACCCCGGGCCGGCGGGAGGACACTCCCGCCGGTGCCTTTGGCCGACCCCCACCTTTCGCTCGCTCCAGCGTGGACGCTAGTCAGGTGGCACGATCTCTCGATGCTCCCTCCCCTTGTGGGGAGGGCAGGGGGTGGGGGTGAGCCAAGAGCACCAGGCCAACCAGACGCATGACCAATCCCGCCCTGACCTTGACCGGCATCTCCAAAAGCTTCCCCGGCGTGCGCGCGCTCAACGGGGTCTCGCTCGAACTCGTCCCCGGCCAGGTCACCGCCCTGATCGGGGAGAACGGCGCCGGCAAATCCACGCTGGTCAAGATCCTCACCGGCATCTACCAGCCCGATGACGGCGAGATCGCCATCGGCGGCAAGCCGGTCACGCTCCCCACCGCCCATGCCGCCTTCGAGCACGGCATCACCGCCATCCATCAGGAGACCGTGCTCTTCGAGGAAATGAGCGTTGCCGAGAACATCTTCCTTGGCCACGTGCCGCGCACCCGCCTGGGCCTTATCGACTGGGGCAGGATGCGCCGGGAGGCGCGGGCAATCCTGGACGACATGGGCGCCGGCCATATCGACGAATACGCCCCCTTGAAGGATCTCGGCATCGCCAACCGCCATCTGGTGGGCGTCGCACGCGCCATGTCCATCGACGCCCGCATCGTCATCATGGACGAGCCGACCGCCGCCTTGAGCCAGAAGGAAATCGAGGACCTCTTCGTCCTCATCGATCTCCTGCGCGAGGACGGCAAGGCCGTGCTCTTCATCTCGCACAAGTTCGACGAGATCTACCGCATCGCCGATCGCTATACCGTCTTCCGTGACGGCGAGATGGTGGGCAAGGGTCTCATCCGCGAGACCAGCCAGGGCGAGATCGTCAGGCTCATGGTCGGCCGCTCCGTCGACCAGATCTTCCCTGAAAGGACCGTATCGATCGGCGAGCCTGTGCTCACGGTTTCAGATCTCTCGCACCCGACCGAATTCGACGCCATCTCGTTCGAGTTGCGAAAGGGCGAAATCCTCGGTTTCTACGGCCTCGTCGGCGCCGGCCGCAGCGAGGTCATGCAGGCGCTCTTCGGCATCACCCGGCCCTCGCGCGGTACCATCGCGCTCAACGGCAAGCCGGTCTCGCCGCGCTCCCCCGCCGAGGCGGTGGACGAGGGCATAGTCTACGTGCCCGAAGAACGCGGCAAGCAGGGCGTCGTCATCGGCATGCCGATCTTCGAGAACGTCTCGCTGCCATCCCTCGGGCGCACCTCGAGGAACGGCGTCCTGCGGCTCGCCGAGGAATTCAAGCTGGCGCGCACCTATACCGAACGGCTCGACCTGCGCGCCTCTTCGCTCAGCCAGGATGTCGGCACGCTCTCGGGCGGCAACCAGCAGAAGGTGGTCATCGCCAAGTGGCTGGCCACCAGCCCCGAGGTCATCATTCTCGATGAGCCGACCAAGGGCATCGATATCGGCTCGAAAGCGGCCGTGCACGAATTCATGGGGGAACTGGTGGCCCAGGGGCTCGCGGTAATCATGGTCTCGTCCGAACTTCCCGAAATTCTGGGCATGTCCGACCGTGTCGTCGTCATGCGCGAGGGGCGAATGGTGGCCGAGTTCGACAATACCGGCCTTTCGGCCGAAACGCTGGTGCGCGCTGCCGCCGGCATAGCGGAGCAGGCGGCATGAAATCGCTCCTGCGCTATCGCGAAATCTGGCTGCTGGCCGCCATCGTCGCCCTCATCGTCGCTGTCGCCTTCCGACGTCCGTCCTATGCCAGCTTCGGCAACCTGCTCGACGTCTTCAACAACACCTCGCTCCTGCTGATCCTCGCCATGGGGCAGATGGTGGTAATCCTGACGCGCTCGATCGATCTCTCGATGGCCGCCAACCTGGCGCTCACCGGCATGATCGTCGCCATGATCAACGCCGCCTTCCCGGCCTTCCCGGTGCCATTGCTGATGATCCTCGCGGCCCTCATCGGGCTTGGTCTGGGTGCCTTCAACGGGCTGCTCGTCTGGAAGCTCAATATCCCGGCGATCGTCGTGACCCTGGGCACGCTCACCATCTATCGCGGCACGACCTTCCTGGTTTCGGGCGGCAAGTGGGTCAACGCCGATCAGATGAGCCCCGATTTCATCGGGCTGACGCGTTATCTCATCATCGGCCAACCGCTGCTCTCCTGGCTCGCCCTCGTCATCATCGTCGTCTTTGTGGTGCTCATGACCCGCACCAATATCGGCCGGGCCTTCTACGCCATCGGCATCAATCCCACCGCCGCCGTCTATGCCGGGATCGATGTGGGCCGCACCAAGTTCATCGCCTTCGCCATTTCGGGCGCCATCGCCGGGCTCTGCGGGTACCTCTGGGTCTCCCGCTACGTCATCGCCTCTGTCGAGATCGCCAACGGCTACGAACTCAACATCATCGCCGCCTGTGTCATCGGCGGAGTCTCGATCGCCGGCGGCATCGGCACCGTGGCGGGCGCCGCCCTGGGCGCCCTGTTCCTGGGCGTTATCAACTCGGCCCTGCCGGTCATCAACATCTCGCCCTTCTGGCAGATGGCCATCTCTGGCGCCGCCATCATCCTGGCGGTGATCTTCAATGCCCGCAGCGAGAGAAAGCACGGGCGGATCATCCTGAAGAGCCAGGAGGTGGGACATGGTTGAGTTTGCAAAGGCCGCATCCCCCGCCGGCACCATCGGAGGCGTTGCCCAATGAACGAAGTCCGCAACGTCCGCCACATCCCCGATCGCCTCGATAATCCCCTGCGCTCGGCCATCTTCTCCTGGGAAGCGCTGCTGATTGTTGTGGCGGTGGCGATCTTCCTCGCCAACAGCTTCGCCTCGCCCTATTTCCTAAACGCCTGGAGCCTTTCGGACCTCACCTTCAACTTCACCGAGAAGGCGCTGATCGCCCTGGCCATGGCGCTCCTCATCATCTCGGGCGAGATCGATCTTTCGGTCGCCGCCATCATCGCGCTGGCTTCCACCACCATGGGGCTGGCCCTTCAGGCCGGGGTCGATACTCCGGGGCTCGTTGCCATCGGCATCCTCACCGGCCTCGTTTGCGGGGCTTTCAACGGCTTTCTCGTCACCGCCCTCAAGCTTCCTTCCATCGTCGTCACCATCGGCACGATGAGCCTCTTCCGCGGGATTTCCTTCATCATCCTGGGCGACCAGGCCTTCAAGGGCTACCCGGAAAGCTTTGCCTTCTTCGGGCAGGGCTATGTCTGGTGGGTGGTCTCGTTCGAGCTTGTGCTGTTCCTCGTGTGCGCGGTGATCTACTATTTCCTCCTGCACCGGACCAATTTCGGTCGGCGAGTCTTCGCCATCGGGAACAATCCGGTAGCGGCGCAGTTTTCGGGCGTGAGGGTGGCACGGATCAAGTTCGTGCTATTCTGCCTGACGGGCCTGATGAGCGGCATCGCTTCGGTGCTGCTGACCAGCCGTCTCGGCTCCACGCGCCCCTCGATTGCGCAGGGTTGGGAACTTGAGGTGATTACGATGGTCGTGCTTGGCGGCGTCAACATATTGGGGGGATCGGGCTCGATCCTGGGCGTGGTTATCGCCGCCTTCATCATGGGCTTGGTGACGTTCGGGCTGGGCCTGCTCAACGTGCCGGGCATCGTCATGTCCATCTTCATCGGCGCGCTGCTGATCCTCGTGATCGCGCTGCCGATCGTCTATGGCATGCTCAGGCGGAGCCGCGCGTGAGCGGCAAGCGTTTCATCGGCGTCATCGACATCGGCAAGACCAACGCCAAATTCGCGGTGGTCGATTTCGAGACGCGCTCGGAAATCGCCGTCCGCAAGGCGCCCAACACGGTGCTAAACGACGGCCTGTATCCACATTTCGACATAGATGGCCTCTGGCGGTTCCTGTCCGCCTCGATAGCCGAGCTCAACAAGCTCCATCCGCTCGATGCGCTCAGCGTCACCACCCATGGCGCCTGCGCGGCGCTGGTCGACGAGGAGGGCAACCTGGCCCTGCCGGTGCTCGACTATGAATTCGCCGGTCCCGACGAGTTCGACGAAGACTATGCCGAGGTCCGCCCGCCCTTCTCCACCAGCTTCACCCCGCCCCTGCCGGGGGGGCTCAACCTAGGCAAGCAGCTCTTCTGGCAATCGCGCAAGTTCCCCGAGGCGTTCGCGCGCACCAAGTGGATCCTGCCCTATCCGCAATACTGGAGCTTCCGCCTCACGGGCGTAGCGGCTTCCGAGATCACCTCGCTGGGCTGCCACACCGACCTCTGGAACTTCGAAACCGACCTCTATTCGGACCTGGTCCTGCGCCAGGGCTGGCTCGACAAGATGCCCGAAGTGCTGCCCGCCTCCGACCCTCTCGGGCCGATCAACCCGGCGCTGGCCGAGGAACTGGGCCTGCGCCCGGGCATGCCGGTCTATTCGGGCATTCATGATTCGAACGCCTCGCTCCTGCCGCACCTGCTCTCGCGCACCCCGCCCTTTGCCGTGGTCTCGACCGGCACCTGGGTCATCGTGGCGGCGCCGGGCGGCGACCTCATGCATCTCGACCCACACCGCGATTGCCTGGCCAATATCGATGCCTTCGGCAAGCCGGTGCCCTCGGCCCGCTTCATGGGTGGACGCGAGTTCTCGCTCCTGACCGAAGGGCGCGAAGCCACCCCGTCCGACCTCACCATCCGCAAGGTCATCGACGGCGCCATCATGCTGCTGCCCTCGGTGGTCGAGGGCTCGGGCCCGTTCCCGCAGCGCCAGGCGAGTTGGACCCATCCGCGCGAGGGGCTGGACGATGAGACGGCCTTCACCGTCGTCTCGTTCTATCTGGCGCTGATGACGGCCGAATGCCTGGCCCTGGCGGGTGCGGAAGGGGATATCGTGGTCGAGGGGCCGTTCGCCGCCAACCACACTTATTTGCGCATGCTCGAATCGGCCGCGTGCCGGCCGGTGGTGCCGAGCCACGGCAGCGCTACGGGCACGGCCATCGGCGCCGCCATGCTGGCGCGCATGGAGGCCGGGCACGTGGCCGAGGACGGGGTTCTGGATGCAGATCCGGACATGACTCGCTACGCCTGGCGCTGGCGCCAGGCTCTCAATCAGTAAGCTTCAAAGCGAATCGTCGCCGAAATCGCCGGTCTTTCCGGCGATTTCGCTGGCCGCGATGCGGGCGGCCTCGACCGTTTCGAACGTATGCCCGTCAATGCCGAACACCGGGAACTTGACGGCGAGGAACTTAAAGCCCTCGGCTTCAGGCACGACGACGCCCAGGGGCTCCCCGGAAACTTCGATGACGATCGGCCGCTGGGCCGTGGACTTGGAAAACTTTGGCTGCTGCATAATAAACTCCACTCACGCCGCTTGAGGGACGTGGTGCCAGTATCGGATTTGGAAGACGATCTAGTGACGAGAGGTCACATTCGTTTGGATCGGCTACACCACGATACGGCGCCCGCTACCGTAATTCGGGTTCGGGCTTGGAGTTTGGCTACGCGACGAAGGCCGTGATGCTGAACTGACAACAATTTCATGTTCGCCTCCGTCCGTTGGTCGCGTTGATATCGGATGCCACTTTGGCAAGTTCAAGGCCGCAACGCAATCAGACTTTTGATGAAATCGCGCGACCTGAGGATGGCGAACATAAACGCCTTGCCCCGATAAGGCGAGCTTAATTCTACCAATTCAGTCAGGAAAAGCGGAACAACCAACTCCAGGCCCTTGCCGATCCTGCCGCCAGAACGCACCGGCTCGCGCGAGGTTCCTCATTAGACGAAAGGCGCATTCGGCCGCGCCGGACCTCGCCTTGCAATCGATTGCGGCTTCTGGTGTTGTACCCCGCTGGCGGATCGAGACCCCTTCGGGGCCGCAAGCCTATGGAGAATGTGGTGTCCGATACTGAACAGCGCGAGCCCAAGCGCGCCAGGCGTGGCGTGCCGCCCTCGGGCAAGCCGACCCTGCGCACCATCGCCGAGATGACGGGCCTGGCCATCACCACCATCTCCCGCGCCCTCAACAACGCCCCCGAACTGAGCCAGGAAACCCGCGAGCGCGTCCAGAAGATTGCCGCCGAGATCGGTTACCTGCCCGACCGCGCCGCCCTGCGCCTCAAGACCGGACGCACCCACGTCGTCTCCCTGATTCTCGATCCGCACGATGAAATCCTCGGCTTCGGCCAGTCCATGGTCAACGGCCTCACCGCCGCGCTGCGCGGCACCGCCTATCACCTGGTCATCACGCCCAATTTCATCGGCGACAGCCCGCTCGATCCGATCCGCCACATCATGCGCAACCGCATGGCCGACGGCATCATCTTCTCGCGCACCGAGCCGGAAGACGCGCGGGTAAAACTCTGCCTCGAGCAGAACTTTCCCTTCGTCTCGCACGGCCGCACCGAACTGCCCGTGGCGCACCCTTACGTCGATTACGACAACTACGCCTTCGCCTATGCGGCAGCCAGGCGCCTCGTCTCCAAGGGCCGGCGCAAGCTCACCATCATCCTGCCGCCGCCAAAGTTCACCTTCGGCAACCACCTGCGCGCCGGCTTCCTCGATGCCGTCAGGGAAGGGGGCGTCGACCACGAGATCGACGACGCCCTGACGCTGGACAACACTGCCGAAGAGATCCGCACCCGCGTCATCGCCCGCATCGACCAGCCCGGTGCCCCCGACGGCTATGTCTGCTCCGGCGACGCCGCCGCCCTCGCTGTCATGGCCGGCATCACCGACGCCGGCAAATCCATCGGCCAGGACATCGACGTCGTCGCCAAACAGACCTCCGGCATCTTCTCCCTGGTCCGCCCGAAGGTAGACGCCATCTACGAAGACACCGCCCTTGCCGGCGAACAGATGGGAAAATTGCTGCTGAGGCGGATTGCAGGCGAGCCGGTGGAAGATCTGCAATGGCTGGACAAGCCGCGGGTGGATTGGCGGTAGCCTCGCTTCTACAGCGCCATCTCTAGATTGTCGGCTGTGAGGGCAACAGGTATGGGACGCACTCGAATAAAAACGAATGCTTCGGTAGGATCATCGGAAGCCAAATAGGTGCCCGTAGACGCCGTTAAAGACAAAACAGCATTGTCGTCCTCGAGCAAGCTATACCATCGCTGCCCCGACACCTCATCACGAGTCTCATCGACGTTCGGTACCCTCAATGCATCTGTGATGCGTTTGATTCGGTTATCAATATCACCAGCAACAAGGACGGATTTCTGCGCCGGAAACCCTGTAAGCAACTGGATCTCGAGACTAACGCAGATCCCAATATGCCGTCCGTAGAACGGGATGAACGTGCATCCCGCACGGGCCCGGCGAAAATCTGGCGCCCCGGCCGCAAAATCACTGTCTTCCCAGTCCTTCAGGATAGTGAAGGGAGCCTTGCCCCACAGCTTTTCAAGCTGCCTATGAAATGCCTCTCTCATACGCCAAATCGCGTCGAGATTGCCCGACGTACGTTTTTGCCCAGGCACTCTCCCTTGATAGGTCAGGATTATCTCCATTAAGCTCTCGCCCTAATGCGCCTCATCCCAATTATGCGCCGCGTGTGCATCCACCTTCAGCGGTACCGTCAGCCTCACGGCCGGTTCCGCTGAGCTCTCCATGATCCCCGCGATCACCGGCATCGCCTTGTCCTCGGTGCCCTTGTCGACCTCGAAAATCAGTTCGTCGTGGACCTGCAGCAGCATGTCGGCTTCGATGCCGGCCTTTTTCAGCGCCGGCTCCATCTTGACCATTGCGCGGCGGATGATGTCGGCGGCCGAGCCCTGGATGGGGGCGTTGATCGAGGCGCGTTCCACGAACGCGCGTTCGGCGGGGTGCTTGGAATTGGCGTTGGGGAACTGCACCTTGCGCCCGAAAATGGTTTCCACGAACCCGTCCGCCTTAACCCGCCGGCGCATCTCGTCCATGTAGTCGCGAATGCCCGGGAAGCGCTTGAAATAGGTCTCGATATAGTCGCCCGCTTCCGCCCGCCCGATGCCGAGCTGGTTGGAAAGCCCGAAGGCCGAAATGCCGTAGATGATGCCGAAATTGATGGCCTTGGCCCGCCGCCGCACTTCGGACGGCATGCCCTCCACCGGCACCCCGAACATTTCGGAAGCCGTCATCGCGTGAATGTCGAGCCCTTCCTCGAACGCGTCCTTGAGCGCCTGGATATCGGCGATATGGGCCAGCACGCGCAGTTCGATCTGGCTGTAATCCGCCGAGATCAGGATTTTACCGGGGCTCGCCACGAACGCCGTACGGATCTTGCGGCCATCCTCAGTGCGCACCGGAATGTTCTGCAGGTTCGGATCGTTCGAGGAAAGCCGCCCCGTCAGCACCGAGGCCTGGCTGTAGCTCGTATGCACGCGCCCCGTGCGCTCGTTGATGTAGCTGGGCAGGGCATCCGTATAGGTGCCCATGAGCTTGGTGAGCTGGCGCCATTCGAGCACCGCCTTGGCCAGCGGCACCCCTTGCAGCGCCAATTCGTCCAGCACATCGGCGCCCGTCGCCCATTGCCCGGTCTTGGTCTTGGTGCCGCCGGGCAGCCCCATGACGCCGAACAGGATATCGCCGAGCTGCTTTGGCGAACCGAGATTGAACGGCTGCCCGGCCAAAGCCTGCGCCTCCGCCTCGAACGCCGCCGCGCGCTGGGCGAAATCGCCCGAAAGCCGCGAGAGGATCTGCCGATCCACCGAAATGCCGCGCCCTTCCATCCGCGCCAGCACCGGCGCCAGCGGACGCTCCAGCGTCTCGTAGACGACCGTCATGTTCTCGGCTGGCAGGCGCGGTTTGAGCAGCGTCCAGAGCCGCATGGTGAGGTCGGCATCTTCCCCGCCATAGCGGGCTGCCGCCTCGATATCGACTTCCGCAAAGGTCTTCTGCGATTTGCCGGTGCCGATCAGGTCCTTGATCGGAATGCCGCCATGCCCCAGCCAGTGCGAGGTGAGCTCGCTCATGGTGTTGAAGCGCGGGCCATCGAGCGTATAGCTGAGCAGCAGCGTGTCATCGATCGGCGCGGTGACGATGCCGTAGCGCGCCAGGATCCCCAGATCATATTTGAAATTGTGCCCGATCTTGAGGATCGAGCGATCTTCGAGCATGGGCTTGAGCAGCGCCAGCGCATCGGCCATCGGCATCTGCCCTTCGGCGCGCCCGCCGCCCAGCAGGTCGGCGCCGGTGCGATGGTCGAGCGGCAGATAGGCGCCATTGCCGGGCGCGGTCGAAAGGCACACCCCGACGAGATCGGCGGTCTGGTTGTCGAGGCCGGTCGTCTCGACGTCGATGGCGACATGCCCTACCGCATAGGCCGCCTCGATCCACTTCCGCAGATGCTCGGCATCGCGGATGATCTCGTACTTGGCATGGTCGAGCGGAATGGCCTTGACCCGCTCGTGCACATCGGCGGCATGGGCGACGAGCGACGCTTCCGCCCGGCCCGTAGCCTCGAGCCGCGCCGCGCGCGCTTCCGCTTTGGCCGCATTGTCAAAGCCCATGGCTTCCACAGGCTTGGCCGCCAGCGCCGGATCTGCCTCCCAGGCATCGGGGTCTGCTTCGAGAATGCCGGCGAGGCGCTTGGTGATGGTGTTGAATTCCATCGCCTTGAGGAACGGAAACAGCGCTCCCGGCTCGATCGGCACGCGCACCAGGGCGTCGAGGTCGAGCTCCACCGGCACTTCGCGCGACAGCGTCACCAACTGCTTGGAAATCCGCGCCAGCTCGGCATTGTCGATGAGCTTCTGCCGCCGCGCCGGCTGCTTGATCTCCTCGGCGCGCGCAAGCAGGGTTTCGAGGTCGCCATAGGTATTGATAAGTTCGGCCGCCGTCTTGACGCCGATCCCCGGCACGCCCGGCACGTTGTCGACGGCGTCGCCGCAGAGCGCCTGCACGTCGATGACCTTGTCCGGCGTCACCCCGAACTTGGTGAACACCTCGTCCACCCCGATCCAGCGCAGCGGCGGCTGGCCGGGGCGGGGGATGGTATCGAGCATGCGGATCGAGCCATTGGGCTCGACCAGCTGCATCAGATCCTTGTCCGAGGATACGATGGTCACCTTGCCGCCGGCATCGCGCGCCATGCAGGCATAGGTGGCGATGATGTCGTCGGCCTCCCAGCCTTCCATCTCGATGGAAGGAATGGAAAAGGCCCGCGTCGCCGAACGCGTCAGCGGAAACTGCGGCACCAGCTCCTCGGGCGGCGGCGGCCGGTGCGCCTTGTAATCGGCATAGATGTCATCGCGAAAAGTCTTGGCCGAATGATCGAAGATCACCGCCATATGCGTGGGCTCGTCTTCGCCCTTGAGGTCTTCCGTCAGCTTGAAGAGCATGTTGCAGAAGCCCTGGACGCACCCGACCGGCAGGTTGTCCGACTTGCGGTTGAGCGGCGGCAGCGCGTGGAAAGCGCGGAAGACATAGGACGAGCCGTCGACGAGCAGCAGGTGCATGAAGTGATTCCGATCGGATGGATTGGCCCGACCTTAAGGGAAAGGCTGCCGTAAGCGAAGGGGGCGGGGGATATCGGATGGGGAAGCCGGCGGTTGCCGGCACACATCGATCTTCCCCTTGCGAAGGCAGGGGGCCAGGGCGATGTCGCCGGCGCCGCTATAGAGGAACAGTCGCTGGCTGCGCCTAACGGCTTTCCTTGATCGCGCTCCAGCGGTTCTGCTGGGTCAGCAGCGCCCGGATATAGGCCATGTTGGCTTCCACCTGGTCAGGCGGCAGCTCGGCGCCGTAAAGCGCGCGGGCCTCGTCGAACCGGCCCTGCAGACCGACGACGAGCGCCAGGTTCTGGCGCACGCGGCTATTGGCGCCCTGCATCTGCACGGCGCGGCGCAGGCGGGTTTCGGCCGTCGCCAATTCGTTGGTCATGGCATAGGAAAGGCCCAGGTTCGCTTCGAGCGAAGCCTCCTGGGGCGCGATCATCAGCGCCTGGCTGTAAAGCCGCCGGGCTTCCTCGTTCCGCCCCATCTGGTCCAGGATCGCGCCCTTGACCGAGAGTGCGTTCCAGTCCGGCTGCTGCGGCACGATGGTGGCGTCGATGACGTTGAGCGCCTGGTCGAACCGGCCCTGCGCCGTCAGCGCCTTGGCATAGGCCACGCTGATATCGGCATCGTTCCGGTAGATGCCCATGGCGTTTTCGAGCACGGCGACCGCCTGGTCGTTCTGCCCGGCGCCGCGCAAGGCGGCCGCGTAGTAGATGATGGTGGCCTTGTCGCGCGGATTGGCCTTGTAGCGCCCGCCGAGCTGGGCCAGCGTCTGCTGGGCCTCGGCCTGGCTCATGCCCGAAAAGTCGGGCGAAGGCATCGAGCCGCGATTGACCGCACAGGCCGACAGAGCCACCGCCGCGACGGCTACCAGGAGGGCGGCGCGCAGGGGCCGCAATGAGAGCGAAAGCGGGCGGGACACGTGGGCCTACTCTATGACTAACCGAGCCTGCCCTCGTCATAAATCATTAACCCTAACGCCCGGTTAAGGCTGGAGCCCTGCAGTTGCCCGACGGCGCGGGCAGGCGTAAACCGGCTCGACCTCTTCCATTGCCAGGTGTCGTATGACCAGGACCAAGCCGCTTCCCATCACTCTCATTGCCGAAGGCGGGCTCGATGCCGCCGGCCTCCCCACCTCGCACCTCGCCTGGGCCAAGGCCAACGCCTTTGCCGCTCAGCGCGGGCGGCTGCTGGCCCTGCCGGGGGCCGAAGGGGGGCTCGACGGCTATCTTCTCGGCATCGGCCCCCAGGCCAATCGCCCCAAGCTGGTCGCGGGCCTCGCCGCCGCCGCGCTCGAGCCGGGCGAATATAGCCTTGCCGGCGATCTGGACGACCCCACCCTTGCCGCCCTCGGCTTCCGGCTCGGCGCCTATCGCTTCGATCGCTACCGCAAACGGCGCGAGCCGGTGTCGCTGGTGCTCCCGGATGGCGCCGATGCCCAGGAGGTCGAGCACCTGACCGAAGCCGCGTTCCTCGCGCGCGACCTCGTCAACACCCCCGCCAACGATCTCGGCCCCGAGGCCTTCGAGCACGAGATCCGTGCTTTCGCCACCCGCCACCGCATGAAGGTCAAAGTGTTCCTCGGCGACGAACTACTCTCCCAGGATTTTCCCATGATCCACGCGGTCGGGCGCGCCGCCTCCGAAGCGCCCCGCCTTGTCGATCTGACCTGGGGCCATGAGGGCGATCCCAGGATCACCCTCGTCGGCAAGGGCGTCACCTTCGATACCGGCGGCCTTGATATCAAGCCGGCCTCCTCGATGCTGCTGATGAAAAAGGATATGGGCGGCGCCGCCAACGTGCTGGGCCTCGCTCATGCCATCATGGCCGCCAAGCTCAAGGTGCGCCTGCGCGTCCTCATCCCCATCGTCGAGAACGCGATTTCCGGTTCGGCCTTCCGCCCCGGCGACATCCTGCCCTCGCGCTCGGGCCAGACCGTCGAGATCGGCAATACCGATGCGGAAGGCCGCCTCATCCTGGGCGATGCCCTCACCTATGGCGATGAGGAAAGCCCGCAGCTCCTCCTCGACATGGCCACGCTCACCGGCGCCGCGCGCACCGCGCTCGGGCCAGAATTGCCGCCGCTCTATTCGACCGACGACGAACTGGCGTCGGCCCTGATGGCGGCGGGCCTGGCGACGGACGATCCTCTCTGGCACATGCCGCTCTGGGCGCCCTACGAAGCCATGCTGAACTCAAAGATCGCCGATGTGAACCACGTGTCCTCGGGCGCCTTTGCCGGCTCGATCACCGCCGCGCTTTTCCTAAAGCGTTTCGTCAAGAACGCTGCCGCCTGGGTGCACCTCGACATCTACGCCTGGGCGCCTGAGCCGCGCGCCGGCCGACCGTTCGGCGGCACCGACCAGGGCATTCGTTCGGTTTATAACGTGCTTAAGCAACGATATTCTTGACTTAGTCAACAAACTAGCGACCATGGGCACATCCCCCAGGGAGGTGCCCATGGCTGCCGATACTCGAACAGATGCCCAGATCGCCGAGATGCGGGCGTTCAACCGCTTCTACACGCGCCTCGTCGGCGCGCTCGACGCGCACCTGCTGGCGTCTCCCTATTCGCTGGCCGAAGCACGCGTCATCTATGAGGTCGCGCACCGCGATGGCGTCAGCGCCGCCGACCTTGCCCGCGAGCTCTCCCTTGATCCGGGCTATCTCAGCCGCATGCTCGCCAGGCTTGTCGAGGCCGATATCCTGGCGCTCGCGCCGAATCCCTCAGATCGCCGGCAGAACCTCATCGCCCTGACCGAAGAGGGGCGGTCGGCTTTCGGCCGGCTGGAAGCGGAAGCCGTTGCCGCTGTCGGCGCGCTCCTCGCCCCGCTCCCGGAAGGCGAGCGCGCCGAGATCTGTGGCGCCATGAGTCTCATCCGCAGGCGCCTGGGGGACATGGCTGCGCCCGCGCCCGTCGTCATCCGCCCGCCGCGGCCCGGCGAGATCGGGCTCATCGTCGGGCGGCAGGCCGCCATCTACGCGCAGGAATACGGCTGGGACGCGAGCTACGAGGGCCTTGCCGCCGAAATCGCCGGCGCCTTCATCCAGCACCACGATCCGGCGCGCGAAGGGTGCCTGGTGGCCGAGCGCGCCGGCCAGGTGCTGGGTTCGGTGTTCCTGGTCGATGCCGGCGAGGGCGTGGCCCAGCTCCGCCTGCTCTATGTCGAACCCTCCGCGCGCGGGCTCGGCCTGGGCTCGACCCTGGTCGAACAATGCGTGGCGCAGGCCCGCGCGGCCGGCTACACCCGCATGAAACTCTGGACGCAATCGGTACTCGTCGCCGCCCGCAGAATCTACGCCCGGGCCGGCTTCACGCTCGTGCGGTCAGAACCCACCCATTCGTTCGGCCAGGATCTCGTCAGCGAATTCTGGGAGTGCGCGCTCTAATAGCCGCGCGCCATGTCCACCACATTGACCAGCGGCTTGCCGGCTTCGTGGTCGAGAAGGATGCGCGAGAAATAGCGCACGCCGGTCTGCTCGTTGGAGATGGCCGCGATATGAGGGGTGATGTAGCAATTGGGCGCCGTCCAGAGCGGGCTCTCGGTCGGCAGCGGCTCCACCTGGAAGACATCCAGGCTCGCCGCCCCGAGCGTGCCGTCCTCGAGGGCACGGACGATATCGTCCTCCTTCTGGTGCCCGCCGCGCGCCGCGTTGACGATGGCCGGTCCGCCGTCGAGCTTGCGCCGGAGCCTGGCGAAGGTCTCGTAGTTGAGGATGCCCTGCGTCTCGGGCGTCAACGGCAGCAGGTTGACTAGAATGTCGGTGCCCGCAAGGAACGGCCCGAAGCCCTCTTCCCCCGCAAAGCCTTCGACGCCCTCGACATCCTTGGGCGTGCGGCTCCAGCTGCGCAGCGAATAGCCGAGCGCCTTGAGCCGTTCGGCGGCATGCTGGCCGAGCACCCCCATGCCCATGATGCCCACGCTCGTTTCATGGGCCGCGGGCGGATAGAGCTGGACCCAGCGTCGCGCCTTCTGGTCGGCGGCATAGCGGCTGTGGAGGCGATGGTGCATGGCGACCTGGGCCACCACGTAGTCGGTCATCTTCTGGCTGAGGTCCTCGTCCACGAACCGCACGACCGGCACGTCGCGCGGCAGCCGGGGGTGGCGCAGCAGCGCATCCACGCCCGCGCCGAGCGAAAGCACCGCCTTGAGGTTGTCGAGCCCATCGAAGGCATCCGGCTTTGGCTTCCAGACGAAGATGTAACGCACCGCCTTTGGGTCGAAATCGTCGCCCCGGCGCACCACCGGATAGTCGCCCAGGGCCTCGCGGAACTTGCGCGCCCAGTTGGCTTCATCGACATCGGACAGGTGCAGCAGCAGCATGTTGGAAATCCCCTCGAAAACACGCGAGCCGCACCCTGGGGCGCGGCTCGGCGAAAAGACGTAACGCTGGTTCGAGACCTTAGTGCGCGGCGGGAGCCGGGGTGGTCTCGGTGGCCGGGGCGGTGGTCGCCGGAGCCTCGGTGGTGGCCGGAGCAGCGGGCGTTTCCGTGGTCGCGGGAGCAGCCGCCGGAGTCTCGGTCGTGGCCGGGGTCTCGGTGGTTGCGGGCGCCGCCGGAGTCTCGGTGGTCGCAGGAGCGGCAGCCGGGGTCTCGGTGGTTGCCGGAGCGGCGGCGTTGGCATCGGCCGGCTGGGCGGCGGGAGCTTCGGGTGCCGGGGCGGCTTCCGGGGTCGGGAACGGCACCGGGTTGGCCGAGAGCGTCTGCAGGTACGCCAGGATGTTGGCGCGATCCTTGGCTTCCTTGTCGCCCGTGTAGCTCATCTTGGTGCCCGGGGTGAAGGTCTTCGGGCTGGTCAGGAAGGCGTTCAGGTTCTCATAGGACCAGACGTCGCCCTTGGCATGGTGTTCTTCCATGCCGGCCGAGTAGCTGTAGCCCTCGTGGCTGCCGATCGGGCGGCCGACGACGCCGAACAGGTTCGGACCGGTCTTGTTCGGGCCGCCTTCCGAGAAGTCATGGCAGGACTGGCACTTCTTGACGGCTGCGGCGCCGGCGGTGGCGTCCGCGCTCGCCAGCAGCACGGCCAGCGGCACTTCCGGCGCGGCGGCGGCCGTTTCGGTGGCAGCGCCGGCTTCCGGTTCGGGCAGAGCGTAACCCGGGCCACGATCCTCGATCGGGTGATAGATCGCCTCGGCAAGGAAACCGGTGGCCATTACGAACAGCAGCGTCCCCAGGACAGCGCCGCCGATCTTGTTGAGTTGAAACGAATCCATTACGGGCTCTCTATGTTTTCCGCCGGGTATAAACGATTGGCGGAACTCCTCAAGAGCCCGTTGGATAGTAACGCGCCCCAAGCCCTGTCCCGCAGCGCGCGGAACATAGTATCATCGCTTGAGGGAAGCAACCGCCAAGCGCCGCTTTGGCGCGCAAGATTGACTTGAGGACTGCTCGGCGTAAATAGAGCGCGCAACCGAGCACAGAGTTCTCTAGATGTCCCAGAAAATCGCGTTCCAGGGCGAACCCGGCGCCTTCAGCCACGCCGCGTCCCATGCCTTGTTCCCCACTGGCGAGCCGGTTCCCTGCGTGACCTTCGAGGACACGATCAGCGCCGTGCAGAACGGCACCGCCGATTTCGGCGTGGTTCCTGTCGAGAACTCGCTCTATGGGCGCATCACCGACATCTACAACCTCCTGCCCCAGAGCGGGCTGCACATCATCGGCGAGCATTTCCTGCGCGTCGAGATGAACCTGCTCGGCGTCAAGGGCGCCAGGCTCGAGGACGTCAAGGCCGTCCAGTCCCTCGTCGTCGCGCTCGGCCAGTGCCGCACCTTCATCCGCGAGCACAAGCTGCGCACCATCAACGGCGCCGATACGGCGGGCTCGGCCCGCGAGATCGCGCAGAACGGGGACAAGAGCGTGGCCGCCATCGCCTCGCGCTATGCCGCTGAGGTCTATGGCCTGGATATCCTCGCCGAAAATATCGAGGACGCCGCGCACAATACCACGCGCTTTCTCGTGATCTCGCGCACGCCCCAGGTGCCCGCGCCCAATGGCGACAAGGTCAAGACCACCTTCGTCTTCCGCGTCCGCAACGTGCCGGCCGCGCTCTACAAGGCCATGGGCGGCTTTGCCACCAACGGCGTCAACATGATCAAGCTGGAGAGCTACATGCTCGATGGCTCGTTCACCGCCACCCAGTTCTATGCCGATATCGAAGGGCACCCGAGCGATCGCTCGGTCCAGCTCGCCTTCGAGGAATTGCGCTTCTTCACCGACGAATTCCGCGTCCTGGGCGTCTATCCCGCCGCCCGCAACGCCTCCTAGGCGGCCTTCTCGAAGAACGTCCCGATATAGCGCGCCACCGCGCCGCTGTCGGAGGGACGGCTGACCGAGGCGACCGCGGCGTCCACCACCGCGTCGGGGGCCTTGCCCCGGCGCAGTTCGGCCAGCGCCAGGGTATAGTCGTCCTCGAACTCGGGATGCGGCTGGAAGCTCAGCGCTGCCCCGTTCCGGTAGGCCAACCCGGCATTGGGCGTGAACTCGGAGGCCAGGATCACCTGCGCCTCGGCCGGCGGCACGATCACCTGGTCCTGGTGCGAGCAGGCAACGGCCAGCAGGTCGGGGGCGCCTCCCATGAAGGCGGGGCGCTCGCGCACGCCATAGACGTGCCGGCCCAATCCCCAGCCCTTTTCGGATTTGCGCACATCCCCGCCCAGCGCATCGGCCATGATCTGGTGGCCGAAGCAGATGCCCAGCATGGGCGTCGAGGCCCCGTAGGCGCCGCGGATGAAGGCGCGCAGCGGCTCGAGCCAGGCATGGTCCTCATAGACACCTGCCGCCGAGCCGGTAATGACGATCCCGTCGAGCGCCGCCGGATCGGGCAGGCCGGCCCCGGCCATCACCGGCACCGTCTCGAATACGAAATCGTGCCCCGCCTTGGCGAACATGCGCTCGAACATGGCGGGGTAGGGACCGAAATCCTGGCGCAGGGTCGGGGGAACCTCGCCGGTCTGGATGATCGTGATCTTCATGGCACTCATCGAGATGGGACGATTTCGTCCTACTGCCAAGCCCGATGCGCCGCAATCCGGTTTTGCGCCGCACGCAACCCGGCGCAGAAAGACGCCCCCTGTGCGAGACAGGGGGCGGGCTCGAGGAGAGTCCTCAGTCTGGAGGTCAAGCCTTGGGCGTGAAGGTGAGCGCCAGCCCGTTCATGCAGTAGCGCAGGCCGGTGGGCGGAGGGCCGTCGTTGAAGACGTGTCCCAGATGCCCGCCGCAGCGACGGCAGTGCACTTCCGTGCGCACCATGCCCAGTGAGGTGTCGGTGGTCTCGCCCACCGCGTTTTCGAGCGGCTGGTAGAAGCTGGGCCAGCCCGTGCCGCTTTCGAATTTGGTTGCCGAATCGAAGAGCGGCAGCGCGCATCCCGCGCAGCTGAATATGCCGGCGCGGTGTTCGTAGAGCAGGGGCGAGGAGCCGGGGGCTTCCGTCGCTTCCTCGCGCAATACGGCATATTGCTTGTCGTTGAGCCGCTTGTGCCACTCGGCGTCGCTCAGCGTCACCTCGAACGTGCCTTCGGCCGCCTTCAGGCTCTGGCCGGGGCGGAACAGCGCCGCGCCGGCACCGAGCGCCAGCACCGCACTTCCGCCTAGCAATACCGCACGCCTGGAATAGGACATCTCTTTTGCTTTCCTCAACTTGGAGCGCTTCGTCCCGGTGACGGGAGGCGTGGAGGGCCGGGGCGAAGCGCCGCTCGACATGCAGTCTAGGTCCGGGAACAGATTGGCCGCATGTCACAACTAAGTGAGGCTCCGCAGCGGGGGCGGGGCGGAGCCTCTCCCGAGCCCGTTACATCTTGGGCAGCAGGACCTTGTCGATGACGTGGATCACGCCATTTGACTGCACGACGTCGGCGATGGTGACATTGGCGACGTTGCCGTTCTCGTCGGTCACGGTGACCTTGCCGCCTTCGGACTTGAGGGCCAGCTTGCAGCCGCCCACGGTGTCGACCATGTGGGTGCCGCCGTCATCCATCGCCATCTTGGTGATGTCCGCTGCCATCGCCTTGGCGGCGATCACGTGGCAGGTGAGGATCTTGGCGAGTTGGTCCTTATTCTCGGGCTTGAGCAGGTTCTCGACCGTGCCGGCCGGCAGCGCGTCGAACGCCTCGTTGGTGGGCGCAAGCACGGTGAAGGGCCCCTCGCCCTTGAGCGTGTCGACGAGCCCGGCCGCCTTGACGGCCGCCACCAGGGTGGTGTGGTCCTTCGAGTTCATGGCGTTGTCGATGATGTCCATGTTGTCCATCATCGCGGCGCCGCCCACCATCGGGTTCTCGGCGAAAGCAGCCCCGGTGAGGGCCGAGGTGCCGAGCATGGCGGAGAGGGCAAGAGCGAAAAGAGCGCGTTTCATCTGCTGAAATTCCTTCCTTGTTTTGTCCCCTTCGTTATCGGGACTGCCACAAGCAACGGGGCCTCGTTTTGGAAAGTTTCAGCGTTTCGAAAAAACAGCGCGGCCTGGCTCTGCGAACCGGAAGCCCCGCGATTCCAATGGCTTGAGCGTCAGATGACGGTGGCTTCGCCCTTGGCGACTACCGGGCCGGTGGGGTCGCCCGTGGGCGAGCCGCCCTTGGGTTCGAGCGTCACTGCCAGCGTGATGCCGGGGGTGAAGTGGGACTTCATGTCGTCGGGCATCGGCATTTCCGTGCGGGCCATCGGCACCACGCCCATCGACACCGGCTTGCCGTCCTCGCCGATCATCCAGAGCTCGAAATCCTTGTCCGGCACCGCCGCTCCGCTGAGCGCGGTCAGCTTGAACATGCCGCTGGTTTCGTCATAGAGCGCCACGAACGAAACCCCGCTCCCCTGGTCCTGCAGGGCGGCCACCAGCTGGGTGGCGAGTTCGGACGGCGAGAGTTGCGGCGGGCGCATGAAATTGACCCCCACCGCCACGACGGCGATGGCTGCCGCCGCCCCGGCGAGGCTGCGCCAGAAGGCGAGGCTTTCCCAAAGCCCGTGCCGCCGCGGAGCCGGTTCCCCGAAGATGCGCTTTTCGATGGCCGGGAGCGCGCCGGCCGGTGCCGCCGTCTCGACGAACTCGGTATCCAGGCTCGCCAGCCGCGATTGCCAGAGCGCCAGCTCCTTGCGCAGCGCGGGCTCGTTGGCGAGGCGGGTCGTCATCCGGGCGTGCTCGTCGGCATCGAGCAGTCCCAGAACATATTCGGCCACGAGGACGGAGTCCCCGCTCAGGCCGTCATCATGTTCTTCAGGGTTGCTCATCGCGTCAGGCACTCTTTCAGTTTGATAAGGCTGCGACGCAGCCATGTCCGCATTGTGTTCAGTGGCACGCCGTGCCGTTTGGCCAGTTCCTCGTAGGAATAGCCGTCCAGATAGGCGCCGCGCACCGCGTCCGCCCGGTCGGTTTCCAGCTCGGCAAGGCACGCATCGATTTGCGCGCGCTCGCCTGCCGCCAGCGCCGCCGCCTCCGGATCGGGGGCGTCGTCGGCCAGCTCGAAAGCCGTTTCGATATCGTCAGATGCAGGTTTTCTGGCGCGCAGGATATCGAGCGAGTGATTGCGCGCCACCGCAACCAGCCAGCTGATCGGGCTGTAGCCGCCAACCGCATAGCGGTCGGCGCGTTGCCAGATCTTCACATACACTTCCTGGAGCGCTTCTTCGGCTTCTGATCGGTCTCTCAAGATACGCAGCGTCACGCCGAATAGTTTCGCGCTCGTCGCCCGGTAGAGAGCCTGGAAAGCCGCCCGGTCGCGCAAGGCTGTCCGCGCGATGAGGTCGGCAATGTCGCTGCTCTGGCTCTGCATGGCGCGAATCTTAGCCGGGCTTTGCCTGGCTGCCTATCCGCCCCGGCAAGAAATCGTAAAGTTACAACGCACTGTTGCACCAAAACTGATTTCCCGGCGGTCGGAATCCGCTATAGCTTGACCCAACATGTCCGAGACCAAACGCTCAATGCCCGATATCGAATCCTTCTCCCGCGACGCGGCCGTCCTCTCGCAGGCCCTGCCTTACATGCAGCGCTACGAGGGCAAGACGGTCGTGGTCAAGTATGGTGGCCACGCCATGGGCGATGCCAAGCTTGGCCAGGCTTTTGCCCGCGACATCGCCTTGCTCAAGCAGTCCAAGGTCAATCCGATCGTCGTCCATGGCGGCGGCCCGCAGATCGCCTCCATGCTCAAGAACCTGGGTATCGAGAGCAAGTTCGAGGGCGGCCTGCGCGTCACCGACCAGCGCACCATGGAAGTGGTCGAGATGGTCCTGGCCGGCTCGATCAACAAGGAAATCGTGGCCCTGATCAATGCCGAGGGCGAGTGGGCGATCGGCCTGTGCGGCAAGGACGGCAACATGGTCTTCGCCAAGAAGGCGCACAAGACCATGATCGATCCCACGTCCAATATCGAGCGGGTGCTCGATCTCGGCTTCGTGGGCGAGCCGGTGGAAGTGGACCGCACGCTCCTCGATCTTCTGGCCCGCTCCGAGATGATCCCGGTGATCGCCCCCGTGGCCCCGGGCCGCGACGGCGCCACCTACAACATCAATGCCGACACCTTCGCCGGCGCCATTGCCGGCTCGCTCGGTGCCAAGCGCCTCTTGTTCCTCACCGACGTTCCCGGCGTTCTCGACAAGAACGGCGTGCTCCTGCCCGAGCTCAAGGTCTCCGAGGCCAAGGCCCTCATCCGCGACGGCACCATTTCGGGCGGCATGATCCCAAAGGTCGAAACGTGCCTGGAAGCCCTCGAGAGCGGGGTGGAAGGCGTGGTGATTCTCAACGGCAAGACCCCGCACGTGGTGCTGGTCGAGCTCTTTACCGAACACGGCGCCGGCACCCTGATCGTGCGCGGCTAGTCGCCGGGGGTCTTGCCCCCTAGCGTTCGCCCTTGCCATGGCGCGCCAGCAACTGGCGCGTCATCTCTTCCTGCAGGGCCAGCGACTCGGTGAGCACCGCGCTCACGATCCGCAATTCGGCCTCCGAATATTTCGCCAGCAGCGCCGCCCCCGCCTCTCCGAGCGGCAGGTACGCCTCCTCCGTGACGCGCCGCGCCTCCTCGCCTGCCTCCACCAGCACCTTGCGCCTGTCATTGGGGTCGGCCAGCCTTCGCACGAAACCGCGTTTCTCCAGCCGATCGATCAGTGCCGTCACCGCCGCCGGCGTCAGCCGCGTGTGGCGGGCGATGGCGCTCGCGGCCTTGGGGCCATCCCACAGAAAGCTCAGGCACAGCCGCTCGGCCGGGTTGAGACCGAAGATCTCCCCCACCGCCTCGTCATGCCTTTGCGTCGCATCCTGCCAGCGGACCACCACTTCGCCGAGCGCCTCGATCAGGGCGGACTTCGCGTCCCTTGACATATATAATTCCACAATCTAATTATTCGATCATCTAATCATTAGATGGTTGCACGAATGTCCGACATTCAATCAAACTCCGCAAGCCTGAAAACCAACCGTCCCCGCATCGCCATCGCCGGAGGCGGCATTGGCGGATTGGCCCTGGCGGTTGCGCTCGCGCGCCGCAGCTACGCCCCGGTTGTCTACGAGAGGAAGCCCCTCGATCAGATCCGCAGCGAAGGCGCCTTCCTCACGCTCGCTCCCAACGGCATCAATGCCCTGCGCGCCCTTGGCCTCGCCGAGGCTGTCATCGCCGCCGGGCTCGAAACGCGCGGGCTGGCGCTCTTCAACGAGCATGGCCGTCGCCTCGCCGTCGTCGACTATGCCGCCCACCGCCGGCAATACGGCGCTCCTTCGGTCACCGTGCGCCGCGGTGCGCTGGGCGCTATCCTGCTCGACGCGGCGATCGCCGCCGGCATCGAGCTGCGCTCCGCCACCGGCATCGAGGATGTCGAGCTGGAACGCGACGCCGTGAGCGTCCACGCGTCGGGCACCGCCCGCTACGATGCTCTCATCGCCTGCGACGGCCTGCGCTCGCGCGTGCGCCGCCGCTTGTTTCCCGAACTCCCCGAGCCGCGCTATTCCGGCCTCATCGGCACCGGTGGCGTCGTCGAGGTCGATGGCATAGCCCCTACCGATGGCCTGATGAACATGACCTTCGGCCGGCGCGGCTTCTTCGGCTACATCGCCGAGCCCGGCCAGCCGGTCATGTGGTTCAACAGCTATCCGGCGCCCATCGATGCCATTGGCCAGCCTGCCGACCCCCAGGCCTATGCCCGCTACATCGAAACCCTGCATCTGGGCGATCCGCTCGACAATGCCAGGATCATGGCGGCCGTTCCCGCCATCGAGCGGCACTATCCCATCTTCGATATGCCCGATCTGGCGCGCTGGTCGCGCGGCCGGGTGCTGCTGATGGGGGATGCCGCCCACGCCGTCGCCCCGCATTCGGGGCAGGGAGCCTCCATGGCCGTCGAGGATGCGGTCGTGCTCGCCGCGCTCTTCGATGACGCCGATGGCGTCCAGCAGGCCTTCGCCCGCTTCTTCGCCTTGCGGCACGACCGCGCCCAGGCCGCCATCAGGGTGGGGCGCGCCGCGGGCCAGCAGAAGGGCGCGCAGGGCTGGCTGCAGTTGCGCCTGCGCGACCTGGTGCTGCCGCTGGTCATGCCCCTGGCCGCCAGGGCGCAGGCCCGGCTCTTTGCCTTTCGCGCCGATCAGGCCCCGCTAGCTCAACCCGTTCAATGAAGGAGAACACCATGCACGATCCCAAGCCGCTCAGCCGTGATGAGGAGTGGCGCTACGCCGAAAAGGCGCTGACCTGGTACGGATGGGGCTCCCCGGTCGGGCTCGGCTTCGCGCTCGTGGCGCTGGGCGTGGCCGCCGTGCTCGTCCGCTTTGCCGTCCTCGGCATCTAGCAAGCGAAAGGGGCGCCGATGGCGCCCCTCTGCATGTTCAGGCTTCGACCACGATGGGCTGCGGCGGGGCGGTGTCGCGCTGGGGCGCGCCGGGCCGGGCTATCCTGAGGAAGGGCGCCAGCAGCAGGACCAGGCCGAACGAGGCGATCTGGTAGTACATGGCGTTGGCCGCCGCGCCGGAGAAGGCCGGGTGCGGCTGGGCGCCCGTGGCGAAGGCGCCGTCGAGGCTGGAGAAGAAGATCTGGCCGACCAGGGCCACGCCGAGGGCGCCGCCCACCTGCTGAAAGGCCTGGAGCGCGCCCGAGGCGGAGCCGGCATCGCGATGCGGCACGCCGGAAAGCACGGCCTGGAAGATCGAGGAAAAGCCCAGGCCCAGGCCCATGCCGGCGATGAAGAGCGGCAGGGTGAAGGCCCAGCGGTTCACCTCGTCGCCAAGCCCGGCGATGATGAAGTGCAGCCAGGTCATGCCGAGAACCAGCATGGTGGCGGCCACGATCATGCGCGGCTTGAGATAGCGCGAGCCCAGGCGTCCGGCGACAAAGGAAATGGCGAGCACGCCGACCGAGAACGGCATGTTAGTGAGTCCCGATTCGAGCGGGGTGAGGCCAAAGCCGCCCTGGAGCAGCAGGGAAAGCACCATGAACATGCCCGGGATGCCGGAGGCGTAGACGGTCATGAGCAGCACGCCGAGCATGTAGTTGCGGCTGGTGAGCAGCTCGAAATTGAGGAGCTGCGGCTTGCCCAGGCGCGACAGGCGCCGCTGCCAGAGCACGAAGAGCGCCAGCCCGACCACCGACGCGGCCATCATGGCGAAGATCCAGAGCGGCCAGCCGAAATTGCGCCCCTCGATGATCGGGAACACCAGCAGCAGGATGGAGACGCCGAAGATGGCGATGCCGACATAGTCGTTGCGCAGGGTGGAATTGCCCGGAAGGTTGCGGATGAGGAACCAGCCGACGGCCACGGCGATGATGCCGAAGGGCACGTTGACGAGGAAGATCGGGCGCCAGTCGAGGCCGGCGATGTTGGCATCGATGAGCAGCCCGCCCAGGATCGGGCCGCAGACCGAGGCAAGGCCGGCGCTCAGGCCGAAAAGCGAAAAGGCCAGGCCACGCTCCTGGGGCGGGAACGTGACCTGGGCGATGGCGAGAACCTGCGGTGTCATGATGGCCGCGCCCACGCCCTGGAAGGCGCGCGCGGCGATCAGCGTCTCGATATTGGGCGCCAGCCCGCAGAGCGCCGAGGCCACGGTAAAAGCGGTGACGCCGAGCAGGAACATGCGCTTGCGCCCGACAATGTCGCCAAGTCGCCCGAAGGGCAGCAGGCCCAGCGCGAAGGCCAGCACATAGGCGGCGATCACCCATTCGATATGGGTGGAATCGGCGCCCAGGTTCTGCTGCAGGCTCGGCAGGGCGACGTTGACGATGGTCACGTCCATCAGATTCATGAAATTGGCCAGCAGCAGCAGGGCCAGGGCGATCCAGCGGCGCGGATCGGCTGAGGCCTTGTCGAGGGGTGGGCCGAAATTGGGTTGTGACATGACGGTCATTCCGTAAGCGAAAGATTGAAAGCGTTTTGTGGCGGCGCCGCGGCCTTGGGACCGTGGCGCCGGAAAATCATCGTCCGGAATGCGCCGTCCTCGGACGGCCTGGCGTTCCGGGTCAGGGCTTGAGCCAGGGCGTCTGCGCGCTCCAGAACACCGCATCGGCGCCCAGGTAGTCGGTCGCGAACGCGATGAACTCGTCTTTGGTAAAGGGCTTGCCGGTCTTCTCGTTCCGGTAGCTCAGGGTCGGCTCCTGCACCGCCATTCCGACGAAGTCGAGCTTGCCCTTGTACTGGTTGAAGAACGGGTAGGAATTCTTCATCTGCCCCTTGCGATAGGGGATGATGTCCGGGCCGCCCAGGCCGACGCCATTGGCGCTGGCAAACGCGAAGAGGCGGCTCATGTACGCGTGGTCGTTCTCCCATTCGCACGGCCAGAAATTGACGTATTGCACGACATGGGACTTGGCGAACGCCGCGCGCGCCGCCGTCAGGTTTTCGAGTTCGGCGGCGAAATAGGCGTCGCACGAGAACCCGGTCCGGTCGGCCTTCATGTCCACGTCGATGGCCGTCTCGGGCAGGTTGATGCCGAAGACCCTGCCGTCGAACCGCTCCCCGAGCGCCTTGAGCAGCGCCTGGTAGCGTCCCCGCACATGCTCGTTCCACTGCATGGCGGCCCAGCCATAGCCCTCGGCCTTGCCCTCGCCGGGATTGTCGACCTGCGGAACCAGGCCCCCGCCATATTGCGGCTCTTCGAGCACGTAGTCGGGCAGGTTCCGTGCCTTGGGCGAAAAGAACCGGTCCTGGATCTGGATGAAGAGCTTCTTGCCCAGCGAATCGGTAAGCGCCAGGTCGCGCTCGATGGCGGAAAAGTCGTATTCGCCTTCCCGCGGCTCGAGCCCGCGCCAGTTGTAGACCACCTGCGCGCCCGCGATATCCGAGCGCCCGGCGATGGCCTTCAGCCCCGCGAGCTCGCCCGAACTCGTATAGAGATAATTGGCCGGTGCAGCCACGGCGCCGCCTGCGCCAAGCGTCAGCGCCAACAGGGCGAGGATTGCTGAATTCTTCATGGACCGCCGGTCTCCGTTGTCTCGATCCGGCGTCCCCCCGGCGCGCAGCTTGGCCAAAATGTGTCGCATCCACATGGGTTTCATCCCTGCGCCATTGCCGGGTTGACGACGCCGCGCACGATCTCGGCCGCCATTTCGTCGAAGGCCGCGAGATCCTGGGGCGAGCGTCCCCAGAAGTCGCCCAGGGCGCCGGTCACGATCCGCGCCTGCGCGATCGGGTTGAGGTTGGGCCGGAACGCCCCCTCGCTCACGCCGGCCGCGAAGATCACTTCGAACTGGCTGTTCCAGTAGGTGTGGAGCGGGGTGATGACGTCGTCCACTTGCTTGCTGCGCCGTGCCCGGTCGAGCATCTCGACGAACACCACCACCAGGTCCGGGGTCTCCTGGATGGTCTCGCGGAAATCCTCCAGTTCCATCTCGAGCTGGCGCATGGCCGGCAGGTGCCGACGCGGGCGCCTGCTGCCCTGGGCGGCGAACTGGTCGCGGATGGTTTCTGCCACCAGCCCGATCAGCGCCTCCTTGGTCGGCACGTGGTAGTGGAGCGTGGCGATGTTGATGCCCACGCGCTCGGCGATGTCGCGCGTGCGCAGGCCCTCGAAACCCTTCTCGATGATGAGCTGGCGCGCCGCCATGGCAATGGCCTGGCGCCGCTCCTCGCTGCTTTCCCGGCGCGCTGCCGGCTGATCCTGGGACACTGGCTGTGTGCTCCGCTACCGTTCGCGGAAGCGTCTACACCCGATCTGGTGTCTCAATCAAGTGATTGATTGAAGATTCTCGCCGGCCCGCCGTTAACCAATGCTTAACGATGCCGTTGCCGGTCGGCGCCGCCGGGCGTAACCGGAGACCGCTGGTGGAAGGAGGCTCCCATGGAACGCCGCAAGCGCCACATCCCGATTGCCCTGCGCCTCGCCGTCGCGCTCATGATGCTCCTGGCGGGCGCCGCCGCGCTGCCGGCCCTGCACGGCGCCGATGCCGCCGGTCCCGCTCGCGCCATCGTGCATTCGCCCTGATGAATCCCTTTAGGATTTGCGCTATATGCTAGGGGATGACCGAACAATCCTCGCCTGCCGTCCGCTCCCTGTCCCACGTCTCCGACTGGGTTTTTGACCTCGACAACACGCTCTACCCGCGCGAATGCGATCTCTGGTCGCAGATCGATGTGCGCATCACCTCCTATGTGATGGAAGTGACCAGCCTCGGCTTCGAGGCGGCCCGCGAGTTGCAGAAGGGCTATTACCGGGACTACGGCACCACGCTCAATGGCCTCATGCAGCGCCACGAGGTCGATCCCGAGCACTTCCTCAAGACCGTCCACACCATCGACTATTCGCCGGTCCTGGCTCATCCCGAGCTGGTCGCGGCCATCGCCGACCTGCCGGGCCGTAAGTTCATTCTCACCAATGCCGATACCGGCCACGCGCGCTCGGTGCTGGCCCGGCTGGGTGGCGAGGATCTCTTCGACGGCATCTTCGATATCTGCGCCATGACCTATACGCCCAAACCGAACCAGTCGGCCTATGACGCCTTCTTTGCCGCCCACGGCATCGATCCGACCCGCGCCGCCATGTTCGACGATCTCCACAAGAACCTGCTCGTTCCCCATGCCACCGGCATGGCGACGGTCCAGGTCGTGGCTTCGGAAGGCTATGCCGACGAGCGCGTCGCCGAGTGGGAGCTCTCCCACGAGGGCGGCCCCCACGTGCACCACATCACCTCCAACCTGGCCGGCTTCCTCAGGAACCTGCCCTGAACCCGGGCACGGTGATCTCGGGCAGCCGGTAGTGGGCGCGGATGACGTCCCAGCCTTCCTTGGCCGTATCCACGAACGAGAGGAGCTTGACGTCGTCGGGCCCCACCGTGCCCGCTTCCACCAGCGCATCGAAATTAAGCACCTTGCTCCAGAAAGCGGTGCCGAAGAGCAGTAGCGGAATGCGCTCCATGCGCCCGGTCTGGATGAGGGTGAGTGCTTCGAACAGTTCGTCCATCGTGCCGAAACCGCCCGGAAAGATGGCCACCGCCCGCGCCCGCAGCAGGAAGTGCACCTTGCGCGTCGCGAAATAGTGGAAAAGGAAGCTCAGCTCCGGCGTCACATAGGCATTGGGCGCCTGTTCGTGCGGCAGCACCACGTTGAGCCCGATCGAGGGCGCCCCGACATCGGCCGCGCCCCGGTTGCCTGCCTCCATCACGCCCGGCCCGCCACCGGTCACCACCACGAATTCGCGATAGCTCAGCGTCTGCGAGGTGAGCGAGGCATATTGGGCGAAGCGCCGCGCCTCGTCATAGTAGACTGAGGCCGCCTCCAGGTTCTGCTTCTGGAGCGGGTTCTTGGCGGCCCAGGCCGGTTTGCCCGGCGCCGGAATGCGCGCGCCCCCGAACAGCACCACCGTCGACTTGATGTTGCGTTCCTTGAGCCGCATCTCGGTCTTCATGTATTCGAGCTGGAACCGCACCCCGCGCAGTTCCTCCGAGGTCATGAAGGCTTCGTCGGTAAAGGCCAGCCGATAGGCGGCCGAGGTCGATTGCGCCGTCTTGGGAACGCGCCGGCTCGCGTTGATATCCTCCGCCGAGCTGCGTAACGGGTTGTGGCGGCGGCGCTTGGTCGGCATCGAACTCTCCGAATCTCGAAGCGCCAGCGTCGCATCGCCCGGTTAAGGATCAATGGCAAACATAGGCAATCCCGAGGATCGGCTCGGGCATTGTGGGCGCGGCTCGGCGCTCACAATTCGAGGAGGAATTGCAAATGAAGCCTATTGCCACTGCCAGTTTCGTCGCCGCCTGCCTCTCGTTCTCCCCCGCCTTCGCCCAGCAGACCCCGGCCCAGCCGGCCGCTCCCGCCGCCACCGAGCCCTTCAAGGCCGGCCAGCCCCTGCCGGTCCGCCCCAATGTCAGGACCTTCGGCTCGTTCTGCGGCGCCGAGAGCGTTTCGGTCGATACCGAACGCGATCTCTACGTCGTGGTCAGTCCCTGCACCTCCAACAGCCTGCGGCCCAATGACGGCTACGTGTCCCTGGTCAACCCGGATGGCACCGTCAACACGCTCAAATGGATCCAGGGCAACGACAAGATGGGCGTCACCCTCAACGATCCGCGCGGTTCCGACATCAACCACGGCATGCTTTACCTTGCCGATATCGATACCGTGCGCATGTTCGACATCAAGACCGGCGAGCCCAGGGGCGAGGTCAAGGTCGAGGGCGCCGTCTTCCTCAACGACCTGGAAGTCACCGATGACGGCACCGTCTACGTCACCGATTCCGGCAGCAACGACAAACCCGACGCCAGCGCCATCTACAAGATCACGCCCGATGGCGCCGTCTCCGACTTCGCCCGCGGCGGCCCGCTCCAGCGCCCCAACGGCATTGCCTTCGATCCGGATGGCAATATCGTCACGGTGCTGCTGGCCAACACCAACATCCTCACCTATGCGCCCGACGGCGAGCTGGTCAAAACCGAGGATGGCCTCGAAGCTCTCGCCGATGGCTTGGTGATCCTTGCCGACGGCACCAAGATCACCACCTCGCTGCGCGCCAACCATCTCGCCAGGATCCCGCCGGGCGGCAAGGCCGAGCTGCTGGTCGACAACGTCTTCACCCCGGCCTCAATCGGCTACGACGCCAAGCGCAACCGCGTCATCGTGCCGGAAAACCAGCAGAACGCCATTACCATGGTCGACCTGCAATAGGCGCGGGTCCGCCGGTCGGGGAGGGCGACCACCCCGACCCCGGCGCGCAACGCCGCATTGACTTGCCGACCTCCGGCGCTAATGTCCGCGGCCAAACGCAGCCCGTGACCGATTGAGAGTTCAATGTCCTACGCCGATCTCGCCGCAACCATCGAAACCGCCTTCGACGCCCGCGACACCATCAATTTCGACACCAAGGGCCCGGTGCGCGAAGCCGTGGTCGAAGCGCTGGCGCTGCTCGACAGCGGCAAGGCGCGCGTCGCCGAAAAGCAGGCCGATGGCAACTGGCAGGTCAACCAGTGGCTCAAGAAGGCCGTGCTCCTCTCGTTCCGCCTCAACGACATGGCGGTGATCGAGGGCGGCCCGGGCGGCTCGGTCTGGTGGGACAAGGTGCCTTCCAAGTTCAACGGCTGGAGCGAAAATCGCTTCCGCGAAGCCGGCTTCCGCGCCGTGCCGGGCGCCATCGTGCGCCAGTCGGCCTATATCGCCAAGAACGTCGTGCTCATGCCGTCCTTCGTGAACCTGGGTGCCTATGTCGATGAATCGACCATGGTCGACACCTGGGTGACGGTGGGCTCCTGCGCCCAGATCGGCAAGAACGTGCACATCTCGGGCGGCGTCGGCATCGGCGGCGTGCTCGAGCCGCTCCAGGCCGGCCCGGTTATCATCGAGGACAACTGCTTCATCGGCGCCCGTTCCGAAGTCGTCGAGGGCGTGGTCGTTGGCGAAGGCTCGGTCATCTCGATGGGCGTCTTCATCGGCGCCTCGACCAAGATCGTCGACCGCGCGACGGGGGAAGTCCACATCGGCAAGGTCCCGCCCTATTCGGTGGTCGTCTCCGGCAGCCTCCCCGGCAAGCCGCTCCCCGACGGCACGCCCGGCCCCAACCTCTACTGCGCCGTCATCGTCAAGCGCGTCGACGCCCAGACCCGCTCCAAGACGGGCATCAACGAGCTGCTGCGCGACTAGGCGCGGCGCCGCGGCCCCCTCCGAACGGACGGGGCCGCCTCTTGTTCAGCGACATATTGGTCGGTTCGCCATCCGCCGCTGGCGGCGCTTGTGGCGTTCCACTAACACTTGCCTTGCGATGCGAGGGGCATCGCTTCTTTTATCGAGGGCTTTATGGATAATCTCGTTCCGCTCTATACGACCTTCAACGGGCGTATATCGCGCAAGACCTATTGGCTGGGCGTGGTCGGCATCATTGTTGCCGCCATCGTTCTCGGCATCATCCTGGGCGTGGTCGGCCTGGGTCTGGCCAATCCGGGCACCGCTGCCTGGGGCAGCCTCATCCTCTTCGTGCTGCTGGCCGTTCCGAGCCTGGCGCTTGGCGTCAAGCGCCGGCACGACCGCAACGGTTCGGGCAACGACGTCTATGTCTATTTCGCCCTCAGCTTCATCCTGGTGGTCGTCCAGGCGCTGGGCTTCGGCTTCACCATGACCGAGGTCGAAGGGGTCAGCGTGCCCATGCCCACCATGACCATGACGATCTTCAACGCGGTCCTGGGCATCTTCGCGCTCTACCTCCTGGTCGTCCTTGGCTTCCTCAAGGGCACCGAGGGTGAAAACCAGTACGGTCCCGATCCGCTTTCGGCCTGAGCCCGGACTCTGGCGGCGCAAGCCGCATTGCACTAACAATGGCCCGGACGGCGCGACAGCCGCCGCCGGGCCGGCGGCGCCTCCGCCCCAACACCGATGGAGACGGGGCATGCCCGCAAATACCAAGGGCGATCCCGTCCCGCTTCTCAAAGACCTCATCGCCTGCGCTTCGGTCACGCCGGCCCAGGAGGGCGTCCTTGATCGCCTCGAGACCGCCCTCGCCGCGCTCGGCTTCGCGGTCACCCGCCTCACCTTCGAGGGCGACGGCTCCTATCCCGTGGGCAATCTCTTCGCTACCCGCGGCTCGGGTGGCAAGCGCCTGCTCTTCGCCGGCCACACCGATGTCGTGCCTCCCGGCAATCCCGATGACTGGACCAGCCCGCCCTTCGTCCCCACCCTTCGCGACGGGCGCCTCTATGGCCGGGGCGCCGCCGACATGAAGAGCGGCGTGGCCGCTTTCGTCGCCGCTGTCGAAGCTGCCATCGCCGATGGCTCCGCCGACAACGGCACCATTGCCCTGGCCATCACCAATGACGAGGAAGCGGACGCCATCAACGGCACCGAAAAGCTCATGGCCTGGGCCGACGCCCAGGGCCACAGGTTCGATTTCGCCATCGTGGGCGAGCCATCCGCCACCGCCACCGTGGGCGACAGCATCAAGATCGGCCGTCGGGGCTCTCTCAACGGCCAGATCGCGGTCACCGGCGCCCAGGGGCACGTCGCCTATCCCGACAAGGCCAACAATCCCCTCCCGGTCGTCGCCGCCATCGTCACCGCGCTTTCGGCCACTCCCATCGATGAGGGCACCGAACATTTCCCGCGCTCGAACCTGGAGGTCACCTCCATCGACGTCGGCAACCAGACCACCAACGTCATCCCGGCGCGCGGCACCATCCGCTTCAACATCCGCTTCAACGACTTGTGGACGCCCGAAACCCTCGGCGCCTGGATCGCCGAGCGCATTGCCTCGGTCGATGCCCATGGCTGCCAGGTCGAGTTCTCGGTGGTCGGGCGTCCGTCCAATTCCTTCCTCTCGCCCCTGGGCGGCGGGGTCGAGGCCCTGGGCGCCGTCATCGAGGCGGCGACGGGCAGCCGCCCGCAGCTTTCCACCGCCGGCGGCACTTCCGACGCGCGCTTCCTCGCCCGTTATTGCCCGGTGGTCGAGTTCGGTCTCCCCGGCCCCTCGATGCACAAGGCCGACGAAAACGTGCTGGTGCGCGATGTCGAGGAACTGAGCGTCCTCTATGCGCGCTTCATCTCGGCCTGGTTCGGTTCGGGTAAGGTCTGAGACAAAACGACAATTGGTCGCCCTTGCCCAATGCGGCCCGGACGATTAAGTGCTGTGCTGCACCCCGCTAAGCGAGTCCGCTCATGACGACCATCATCGACGAAATGGTTGCCGCCGCCCGCGGATGCGCCCTGCTGCTCATCGGCAACCGGACCGCGTCGCAATATTTCGATTTCAGCCAGCGCGGCCTCGTCGGCAGCTTCATCGCCATTCTGATGGCCACGACGTTTTCGGCCTACCTTCCGGCGCTGCTCGGCCAGGAGCCGAGCGTTTCGGTGCTGCGGGTGATTTTGACCTCAGCCATTGCCTTCGGTCTCCAGCTCGGCTTCGCCGCCCTGGCCCTGCGCCAGATGAAGCGGCTCGATGGCTTCGTGCCCTATCTCGTGGCGGAGAACTGGGCGACCTTCTTCCTTTCCCTGATCACGCTCGTCCTGGCGTTGTTCGGGCTGGGAGGGGATGTGTTCCTGGTAGTGGTGGGCCTGGTCATGCTGGTCATCCAGATCAACATCGCGCGCCTCATCGTCACGCTCGCTCCGCTCCAGGTCGCCATCTTCCTGATCGCCCAGCTCGTGGCGGGCAGCATCGGCCTGCTGATCGTCGGCCTCTCCATGCCGCTGCCGGCCGACGCCGGCACCCTGGTCTCGGCCCTCGGCTAATAGTCCTAATAGTCCACGCGCGTGAGGTAGAGCCCGTCCGGCGGCGCCAGCGGCCCGCAGGCCGCCCGCCGCTTTGCGTCGAGCGCGGCGCGGAAATCGGCCGGCCGCCACTTGCCCTCACCCACCAGCTTGAGCGAGCCCACCATCGAGCGCACCTGGCTGTGGAGGAAGCTGCGCGCTTTGGCGGTTACCACGATATGGTCCGCCTGCCGGGAGACCGTCAGCACGTCGAGCGTGCGAATGGGTGAATTGGCCTGGCACTCGGCCGCACGGAACGTGGTGAAATCGTGCTGGCCCAGGATCATTTGCGCCGCCGCGTGCATGGCGTCGGCATCGAGCGGCATCGGCACGTGCCACACCCGCCCGGCCTCGAGCGCAGCCCGCGCCCGGCGATTGAGGATCCGGTACTCGTAGTGCCGCGCGGTCGCCGAGAACCGCGCCTCGAAATCGTCCCCCACCGCCTCGGCCTCGACCACCGCCACCGGATGGGGCTTGAGGTGATAGTTGAGCGCCTCGCGCACCCGGAACGGATCGCGGTCGCCCGAAAGGTCGAAGCTCACCACCTGACCGAGCGCGTGCACCCCGCTATCGGTGCGTCCCGCCGCCTGGATCGCCACCTTCTCGCCGCAGAACCGCTCGATCGCCGTCTCGACGGCCTCCTGCACGGACATCTGCCCGGCCTGCCGCTGCCACCCCGCAAAAGGGGTTCCGTCATATTCGATGGTGAGCTTGAAGCGCGCCATCAGACCGCCTTGCCGATGAGCGACCCCGTTCCGCGCACGAATGCGGCCGCGTCCATCGCGCCCTTGCCCTCGCGCTGCACCGAAACCAGCCGCACCGCGCCCTCGCCGCACGCGATGGTGAGGTCGTCACCGATCACCGTGCCGGCAGCGCCGCTGCCCGTCCCCAGGGTCGAACGCAGGGCCTTGACCCGCACCGGCTTGCCGCTCAGTTCCACTTCGAACCAGGCGCCGGGGAAGGGGGAGAGCCCGCGGATGTGGTTGTGCACCTCGGCTGCCGATTTCGACCAGTCGATCCGCGCCTCGGCCTTCTCGATCTTCCTGGCGTAGACGACGCCTTCTTCCGACTGCTCGGAAAACTCGAGGCTGCCGCGCTCGAGCGCCGCCAGCGCCCGGCCCATCAGGTCCGCGCCCACGCGCATCATGGCATCGTGCAACTCGCCCGCCGTCATGTCCGGGCCGATGGGCATTTCCTCGACCAGGCCCACCGGGCCGGTGTCGAGCCCTTCGTCCATCTGCATCACCATCACGCCCGTGCGCTTGTCCCCCGCCATCACGGCGCGCTGGATCGGCGCGGCGCCCCGCCAGCGCGGCAGCAGCGAGCCGTGCAGGTTGAGGCACCCCAGGCGCGGCGCATCGAGGATCGGCTTGGGCAGCAGCAGCCCATAGGCCACCACCACGCCCACGTCCGCATCGTGCAGCGCGAAGACGCCCTGTTCTTCGCTCCCCTTGAGCGATTTGGGCGTAAACACAGGAATGCCGAAGCCTTCGGCTGCCAGGTGCACCGGGGACTTGCGCTCTTCCTGCCCCCGGCCCGCCGGCTTCGGCGCGCGCGTATAGACGGCCACCACTTCGTGGCCGCTCGCAACGATCTCGGTCAGGGTCGGAACCGCGAAATCGGGCGTCCCCATGAATACGACGCGCATGGAAACGCCCCTTGTGCCTGGCGGTAAGAGCCTAGTTCGCCGTGGCGCGCTTGGCGGCCTTGTCGAACTTCTTGATCACGCGGTCGCGCTTGAGGCGCGACAGGTAGTCGATATAGAGCACGCCATCGAGGTGATCGATCTCGTGCTGCATGCAGATGGCCAGCCGGTCGGACGCTTTGCGCTCGACGACCTTGCCGTCCTGGTCCATGTAGCGGACCTTGATGTCGGCGGGGCGCTCGACCTCGTAATAGAGGTCGGGGATCGACAGGCACCCTTCTTCGGTGACCACCGTCTCGTCACCGAATTCGATGACTTCCGGGTTGATCATCACGATCGGATCGGGGCTCTCGTCTTCCTTGGCGAGGTCGATCACGACCACGCGCTTGAGCACGCCGACCTGCGGCGCGGCCAGGCCGATCCCGGGCGCGGCATACATCGTATCGAACATGTCTTTGACGAGCGTGGTGATCTCGTCGTTGATCTCCTCGACCGGCTCGGCAATCGCACGCAGGCGCGCGTCGGGGATGATCAGGATGGGGCGAACGGCCATCTGGTGGTCCTTTTCAGCAATTGCCCCCGATATGGTATTTTCTGGCCGCCCGGTCAACTGGCCCCCGGTTGAGCCTCGCCGGAACAAGAGGGGAACACTTCTGCGGCGAATCGCGCTAGTGTGCGCCGATGGACATGGTTCTCTTCACCCTCGGCGATTTTCCCCTCACCCTGAGCCACGCGATCGCCGCCGCGGTCGCGCTCATGGCGCTGCTGCTCGTCATTCTCCTCGTCAATTCGCTGCGCTCCGGGCGCCAGCGCGCCGAGGAGGCTGCCACCGCCATCGCCCGCAGCCAGGAGATGGAAAAGCACCTGGCCGACATGATGCGCATCCAGAACGAGATGACCGGCCGCATGCAGACCATGTCCGAGATCTTCGGCAGCCGCACCTCCGATCTGGCCCGCCTCGTCAACGAGCGCCTCGATTCCACCAGCCAGCGCATGGGCCAGGCGATCACCGAGAACCGCACCAAGACCGAGGAGAGCCTGACCAAGCTCCATGAGCGCCTGGCCGTGATCGACCGCGCCCAGTCCACCATGACCGCGCTCTCGGGCGAAATCGTCTCGCTCCAGTCGATCCTTTCCAACAAGCAGCAGCGCGGCGCCTTCGGGCAGGGGCGCATGGAGGCCATCATCGCCGATGGCCTCGCCTCGAACGGCTATGCCTTCCAGACCACGCTTTCCAATGGCAGCCGTCCGGACTGCGTCATCTTCATGCCCAACGACGCCCCGCGCCTGGTCATCGATGCCAAGTTCCCGCTCGAAAGCTGGCAGCGCCTCAAGGAGGCGGCCAACGACGACGAGGCCAAGCTCGCCAGGGCCCAGTTCAAGACCGACATCACTACCCATGTCCGCGCCATTTCCGACAAATACCTGATCGCCGGGGAGACGCAGGACACCGCCTTCATGTTCGTGCCCTCCGAAGCCATCTTCGCGGACCTGCACGAGCAGTTCGAGGATTTGGTGCAGCGCGCCATCCGCCACCGCGTGGTCATCGTTTCCCCCTCCCTGCTCATGCTCTCCATCCAGGTGATCCAGGCCCTGCTGCGCGATGTGCGCATGCGCGAGCAGGCGCATCTCATCCAGAAGGAAGTGCGCGAGCTTCTCGCCGATGTCGGCCGGCTGGACGATCGCGTGCGCAAGCTCCAGACCCATTTCCAGCAGGCGAACAACGACATAGGCGACATCCTCGTTTCCACCGGCAAGGTCACCCGTCGCGGCGAGAAGATCGACGCGCTCGAGCTCGAGGAACCGGCCGCGCGCCTCGCTGGCGAATAGCGGAAACTTCGCTTCTCCTGCCGCGTTACCCTGACGGTCGCAACCTTCAGGGAGCAGTGCGATGAACCACATCAATGAGGACGGCAAGGTCCTTGCCCAGGATACCGACATCGATGGCGACGACGACGAGGGCTTGCCCGGCTTTGCCTATCCGGTGAGCGAAGCGGAGATCGAAGACCTCATGTACGGGTCGGATCGCCCCGTCGCCGAGCGCCTCGCCCGCCTGCGCCAGATCCGCGACGACCTGCGCGCCCGCGAGCCGGCCGATTTCGGCCTCGACGATCCGAAGGGCCTGCTCGGCGAGATCGAGGGCGCCATCATCCAGCTCGAGACCGGCACCGCCGGCGAAAACGGCCCGCGCGGCATGGGCGAGCTCGACAGCACCCGCACGCGCGATGAGGACCCGCTCGCGCACCGGGAAACCCTCTCGCCCGACGACGACGCTCTGGTCAGCCTCGACGAGCAGGAGGCCGAATACGGCGAAGACGACGTGCTCGATCCCACCGAGTGGGAGGAGGGCGACGATTTCCGCCCCGATCGCGGCCACTGACCGGATGGAGCTTTGACCGGGGCGGCTTCCCCCGCGCCCCGGCTTGGGTCTAGTCTCCGGCAAACGCGAAAACTGTTCGGAGGCAGGTATGGAATACCGTTTGCTCGGCCGCTCGGGGCTCAAGGTCTCGACCCTCACCATGGGCACCATGACGTTCGGGGGTAATCCCAAGGTCGGCAATACCAGCCTCAAGGAGGCCCAGCGCCAGATCGACATGTGCCTGGAGGCGGGCGTCAACATGCTCGACACCGCCAATGTCTATACGCGCGGCGTCTCCGAATCGATCATCGGGGAAGCCCTCACCGATGGCCGCCGCCAGCGCACGCTCCTCGCCACCAAGGTGCGCTTCCCCATGGATGACACCGATCCCAACGAGAGGGGCCTGTCGCGCTACCACATCGTCAACCAGTGCGAAGCCAGCCTCAAGCGCCTCAAGACCGATGTCATCGATCTCTACCAGGTCCACGAATGGGACGGGCAGACCCCGCTCGAGGAGACCATGGAGGCGCTCGATACCCTCGTGCGCCACGGCAAGGTCCGCTACATCGGCTGCTCGAACTATTCGGGCTGGCATATCATGAAGGCGCTCGGCGTCTGCGAGAAGGATGCCCGCCAGCGCTTCGTCTCCCAGCAGATCCACTACACCCTGTTCTCGCGCGAGGCCGAGAACGAGCTGGTGCCCATCACCATCGACCAGGGCCTGGGCATCCTCGTCTGGAGCCCGCTCGCCGGTGGCCTGCTCTCGGGCAAGTACCGGCGCGGGGAAACCGCGCCCGAAGGCACGCGCCATGCCGGCGGCTTCCGCGAGCCGCCCGTCCACGATTGGGATCGGCTCTATGACATCGTCGACGTCCTGGTCTCGATCGCCGAGGTGCGCGGCGTCTCCGCCGCCCAGATCGCCCTGGCCTGGCTGCTCGGCCGCTCCGGGGTGACTTCGGTCATCATCGGCGGACGCACCGAGGCCCAGTTCCGCGACAACCTCGCCGCCGCCGAGCTCAAGCTCACCGAGCATGAGCGCAAGCGGCTCGACGACGTCTCGCTCCTGCCGCTCCAGTATCCTTACTGGCACCAGAGCTTCACCGCCTCCGACCGGCTCGGCGCCGCCGATCTGACCCTGCACGCTCCGCATCTGGAGAAGTGACCATGACCGACCTCCCCAGCTTCGATCTCACCGGCAGGACCGCGCTCGTCACCGGCGCAGCCCGGGGCCTGGGGCGGGCCATCGCCCTGGCGCTTGCCGATGCGGGCGCCGATATCGCCCTGGGCCTGCGCGACGCCGACATGGACAATGGCGTCGCCGCCGAGGTGGAAAAACTCGGCCGCCGTGTCCTGCGGCTGCAGATGGATGTGGTCAACCTCGCCCAGTCCCGTGCCGCTATCGACGGCGCCATCGCCCATTTCGGGCGCATCGATATCCTCATCAACAATGTCGGCGGCGGCATCGAGCGGCCGCTGCTCGAGGTCACCGAGGACGAGTTCGACGGCACCGTCGATCTCAACGTCAAGTCGAGCTTCTTCATCGCCCAGCGCCTGGCCCGCCACATGAAGGAGAAGGGCGGCGGCACCATAGTCAACATGAGTTCGCAGGCCGGCTTCATCGCGCTGCCGGGCGAGGGCGTCTATTGCCTCTCCAAGGCCGCCGTCGCCCACATGACCAAGTGCATGGCCGTCGAGTGGGGCCAGTACGGCATCACCGTCAATGCCGTGGCGCCCACCTTCATCGAGACCGACGGCACCTCGAGCGCCCTGGCCGTCCCCGCGTTCAAGGCCGACGTCATCGAGCGCGTCGCCGCGCTCCACCGCATCGGCGTGCCCCGGGAAGTGTCGGGCGCGGTGGTCTTCCTCGCCTCGCCCGCCGCCTCCCTCATGACCGGGCAGACGCTCATCATCGATGGCGGCTGGACCGCGCGCTAGCACGCCGCGCCCAGCGCCATCGCGCCCAGGCCGATCAGCCCGATCGCCACGAGCAGGCGCAGTGCGCCGTTCGGGCCGCCTTCATAGGGGTGCCGATCCGGGCTGCCGGCCACCAGCCAGTTTGCAAGCATGGGATACATCGCCATTCTCCGTTGGATCTGGAGAATGGTCGAACGGCCTCTGGCCGCTTCGACGCGTCAGGCGCGCTTTTTGGCCCTGGGCCGCTCGGTGAGGGTCGAGAGGATCTTGTCCACTAGGTCCAGGTCCTGCCGCTGCCCCTGGGCCTGCTGCTGCAGGTCCACCAGGTAGGACGTCGTGTAGTAGAGCCGGCGCGCCAGGAGCGTGGCCAGCACCAGCGACAGTTCCGGATGCGCTTCGAGGAACTTAATGGCGTCCTTGACCTCATAGGCCTTGACCGTCGAGAGCGCCTGCACCGTGGCGCTGTGCGGCTGGTCGAGCAGCACCGCCATTTCCCCGAAGATCGAGCCGGGTTCGTCCACGTGGCTGACCTGGGTGTCGCGGCGGATCACTTCCACCTCGCCCTCGATCAGCACGTAGAGCTTGCTGTCGCGCGCGCCTTCGCCCAGCAACGCCTCGCCCGATTTGAACGTGACGACAGGCATTCCCTCGAGCAGAGCCAGCACGTCATCCATAGCGCATCACCCTCTTATGCCGCTGTGATGGAAGTGTTTTTAGCGTGCTTTTTCGCCAGCGCCAACCGGGGCGCGGCCTGGGAGCAGGGCGCCCGTCGCCGGGCGCCCGCCATTGGGTCTTAGCCGATGGTCATGAGCGAGGCGTTGCCGCCCGCCGCCGCCGTGTTGACGCTGGTCGAGACTTCCAGCACCAGCAGGTCGAGGTTATAGGCCTGCGTGCCTTCGATGAGGCCCTTGGTGCTGGCGCCCTGCACCAGGACGATCGGGCCTTCCAGGCGCGCCGCTTCCTGGGCGATCCGGGCCGTCTTTTCGGCATCGCCTTCCACCAGCACGCCCGCCACGCCCGCAAGGTCCTCGCCCTGCGTCACGAAGCCAGCCAGCGTACTGGGCAGGGTATCGAGCACCCTGGCGGTCTCGCTGCCGGCCACCACACGGGCCGAATTGCCCGTCGCCAGCACCGCGCCGAGCTGGATCAGCAGGCCCTCGGGCGTTGCCGGAACCAGGCCGATCGTGCCGCGCGGCTTGGTGAGATAGGTGTTGTCCTCGCCCACCGGGCCGGCCAGCACCTCGGGGGCGCCGTTGAGCCGGGTTTCGGCGAAGCCGGCGACGATCGCCGCCGCATCCCCGCGGTTCTCGGCCACCAGCCAGTGCCGGTAGGCCTCGATCTCCTTGCTGGGCTTGCCGCCCTTGAGCACGGGGGCGTCCAGCACCATGCGGCGCATGTAGAGCGGGCCGCCGGCCTTGGGGCCGGTGCCCGAAAGCCCGTGCCCGCCGAAGGGCTGCACGCCCACCACCGCTCCGATGATGTTGCGGTTGATATAGACATTGCCAACTTCGATCCGCTCGGTGACCTCGCGGATGGTCTCGTCGATCCGGGTATGGAGCCCGAAGGTGAGGCCATAGCCCAGCGCGTTGATCTCGCCGATCAGCTTGTCCATGGCCGAGCGCTTGAAGCGCACCACGTGCAGCACCGGCCCGAACACTTCCCCGGCCAGCTCGGAAACCGAGTTGAGCTCGATGATGGTCGGGGCCACGAACGTGCCCTTGCCGGCTTCGGCGGGCAGGTCGAGCTGGGTCACCTTGTGCCCCTTGGCCTTCATCGCCTCGATATGGCCGTTGATGCGGTCACGCGCCTCGGCAGTGATCACCGGGCCGATATCGGTGGCCAGGAACTGCGGATTGGCCAGCGCCAGCTCGTCCAGCCCGCCCTTGACCATGGTCAGCGTGTGGTCGGCCACGTCTTCCTGCAAGCACAGGATCCGCAGCGCCGAGCAGCGCTGACCGGCGCTGTCGAAGGCCGAGGTCAGCACGTCCGCCACCACCTGCTCGGTCAGGGCCGAGGAATCGACGATCATGGCGTTCTGTCCGCCCGTCTCGGCGATCAGCGGCACCGGGCGCCCGTCGGGCAGCAGCTTGTCGGCCAGCTGCTTCTGGATGAGCTGGGCCACTTCCACCGATCCGGTGAAGACCACGCCATGGGTGTCCTTGTGGCCCACCAGCGCGGCGCCCACCGGGCCGTCGCCGATGACGAGCCTGAGCACGTCCGCCGGCACGCCCGCCTCATGGAGAATGCGCACGCCCTCGGTGGCGATGAGCGGGGTTTCCTCGGCCGGCTTGCACACGACGGCATTGCCCGCCGCCAGCGCCGCCGAGACCTGCCCGGTGAAGATCGCCAGCGGGAAGTTCCAGGGGCTGATGCACACCACCGTACCCAGCGGGGCCGCGTCGTCCCGGGCCTCGTCGGCATAGTAGCGCAGGAAGTCGATGGCCTCGCGCACCTCGGCGATGGCGTTATGGGTGGATTTGCCCGCTTCCCGGATGATGAGCCCCAGAAGATCGGGCAGCCGTTCTTCCATGATGTCGCCGGCCCGGCGCAGGATTTCCCCGCGCTTGGCCGCGCCCAGGGCCGCCCAGGCGGGGCCGCCCTTTGCCGCCGCGGCGAAGGCGGCTTCCACCTCGCCCTTTTCGGCATAGGTCACGTAGCCCACCACGTCCTCGTGGTCGGCCGGGTTGCGCACCGGCAGTCCGTTCCCGTTGACCGGCTTGATGCGCGCGAAGGCCGTCTTGATGGTCTTGAGGTCGTGCTCGTTGGAAAGATTGAGCCCGGCCGAATTCCGGCGCGCGCCCAGGATGTCGCGCGGCGCGGCGAGGCGCGGATGCATCGAGCCCACCGGGAAAATCGACGCCGCCTTGGCCACCGGGTCCCCGATCAGTTCCTCGATCGGATAGTCGGGGTCCGCGATCTGGTTGACGAACGAGGAATTGGCCCCGTTCTCGAGCAGGCGCCGCACCAGATAGGCCAGCAGTGTCTCGTGGCTTCCCACCGGCGCATAGATGCGGCAGGGCCGGTCGAGCTTGTCCTTGCCCACCACCTCTTCATAGAGCGGCTCGCCCATGCCGTGCAGACACTGGAACTCGTAGCGCCCCACTTCGAATTCTGGACCCGCCATCTGGTAGATGGTCGCCAGCGTCTGGGCGTTATGCGTCGCGAACTGCGGGAAGATGGCGTCCGGCGCCCCGAGCAGCTTCTTGGCGCAGGCGAGGTAGGAGACGTCGGTATAGACCTTGCGCGTATAGACCGGATAGTCGGCCAGCCCGTCGACCTGGGCCTGCTTGATCTCGCTGTCCCAATAGGCGCCCTTGACGAGGCGCACCATGAGCCGGCGCTTCGAGCGTCGGGCGAGGTCGATGAGGTAATCGATGACGAACGGGCAGCGCTTGCCATAGGCCTGGACCACGAAGCCCAGCCCGTTCCAGCCCTCGAGCTCGGGGTTGAAGCTGAGCGCTTCCATCAGGTCGAGCGAGATTTCGAGCCGCCGCGCTTCCTCGGCGTCGATGTTCAGCCCGATATTGTAGGATTTGGCCAGCACCGCCAGCTTGACGAGGCGCGGCAGGAGTTCCTTCATCACCCGCTCGTACTTGGTGCGCTCGTAGCGCGGATGGAGCGCCGAGAGCTTGATCGAGATGCCCGGGCCGCCATAGGGGCCCCGGCCCGCATTGGCCTTGCCGATGGCGTTGATGGCCGTTTCGTAGTCCCGGTAGTAGCGGTCGGCGTCCGCGGCGGTCGCGGCCGCTTCGCCCAGCATGTCATAGGAATACTGGAAGCCCTTGGCCTCCATCTTGCGCGCCTTCTCGAGCGCTTCCTTGATGGTCTGGCCGGTGACGAACTGCTCGCCCATCATGCGCATGGCCACATCGACGCTGGTGCGGATGATGGGTTCGCCCCCGCGCGCGATAAGGCGCGTCAGCGCATTGCCCAGCCCCGTCTCGACCACGGGCGTGGTGAGCTTGCCCGTCACCACCAGGCCCCAGCTCGCCGCATTGACGAAGAGCGAGCGGTCGTTGCCCACATGGCTGCGCCAGTTGCCGGTCGAGATCTTGTCGCGGATGAGCGCGTTGCGCGTCTCGTTGTCGGGAATGCGCAGCAGGGCTTCGGCCAGGCACATCAGCGCCACGCCCTCTTCCGAGGAAAGCGCATATTCCTGGATCAGTGCCTCCACGCCCCCGCCATTCTTCTTGCCGCGGATGGCGGTCACGAGCTTGCGGGCGGTGTTGCGGGCCCAGGCCACCGTTTCGGGCGGCAGGCTCGCCTGGGCGATGAGATCGGGCAGCGCTTCGGTTTCGGGCCGGGTATAGGCGGCGGAAATCTTCTGGCGGAGCGCGGAGCGTTCCGTGGGTGCAGGGTCGTAGGTCGCAAACGGGCGAGCGGACATCTTGGTTTTATAGCCTTTTACGATGCGGCGTCCTATCCGCCGCGCTGGCGGCGAGCATAGATTCGCATTGGCGTAACGCTATGGGAGATTGGGTTTGCCGCCCGTAGCTTCAACGGCCCCATCCAGCCATTTGCGTTGAAAGTCCGGATATCGCGTCTGCACCCCGCCATATCCGCAGCGTTCCTCGCACCTTCAGGCGCTCCGGTCCTCCGTTTCGCGGCCGTGGCGCACGCCTTTGACGTCCTTGGGCGCCAGCCCGAACTGGCGGCGGAACATGCGGCTGAAATGGGAGGGATCGTCCAGTCCGCACGCCGCGATGATTTCCGAGATCGTTACCTGCGGCGGCGATTTTTCCAGCAGGTGCCGCGCCCGCAGCAGCCGCGCGATGCGGATCTGGTCGGCCACTGTCTTGCCGTGGTCGAAAAACGCCCGGTAGAGCGTCGCCCGCGAGCAGCCCGTCGCCCGTGCGATCATGGCCGCGTCGAGCCGTGGATTGGCCAGGTTCTCGATGATGAAGCGCTCCGCCGCCACCATCAGGCCTCGCCTGTGCCGGGCACCGCCATCGGCTCGCGCCCCTGTGGGCAGTCCGCCCAGCAGCGAGAGCGCCAGCTCGACGCTGCCGTTGAACACCGCCTCTTTCTGGCGCAGGTCGAGCGCTCCGAAATCGCGGGACAGCAGGGAAAGCTGCGCGCGCAGGAACGGCAGGAGCGGCGAGGCCGTGATTTCGGCGAGCAGCCGGTCGAGCGAAGCGGGCACCTCGCCCAGCGCCGCCTCCACGTCGCTGCGCCGCAGCGCCAGGTAAAACCCCTGGTGGTCGTCCCAGTCCACTTGGGAGGGGGCGCTGGCATCGTAGAGATAGACCTCCCCCGGGCGCGCCAGGTGCCGCTCCTCGGCAAAACTGTGGCGGCGATTGCCCGCGATCGTGAAGCCGATCGTGAGGTCGGCATTGCCGTCCGAGCGGAAGCCCGAATGGGTCCGCCCGCCCGAAAGCCCCTTGGAGCGGAAGGCGGCGAACTCGGCCCGCGGGCTGATCAGCGCCCGCGCATCGGCCCGGAATGCCCCGGTCTCGCCATTGCGCCGGTCGGCCGAGAAGCCGTGAAACACCGTCTCGCGCCAGAAGTCATAGGCCTCTGCCGTCTCCAGGTGCCGGGTCGACAGCTCGATCGCCACGCAGCGCGACGGGCCGCCCATCTCGGGGCGCCACGGTTCGCGGTCCGGCTGCCAGCGCCAGACCTCTTCGGTCCAGTCCCAGCCGGTGACCGCCGTTGGAGAAGATGGTTCCCGCACGCGCCGCCTCTTTCGCGTTGCCAGATCAAGTCTCTAATAATGCAACGGATTCGGCCCGTTCGCCAATCGGGGCGACCGGCGTCCTTTGATGCAAATGCTATGGGCCGGCGAAATCGGCGGGCCGCTCGCCGATCATGGAATAAAACCGCCCGAGCCCCGGCTCGAGCCTCTCGGCCAGCGCCAGGCAACCGTGCCAGTCACGCGCTTCGTGGCGTTCGGCCAGCTCGATGAAGGCCGAGCTCGCCGCCAGTTCGGCATTGCCCACCAGGATGTGCACCGGCACCGGCTCGCTGATCCCCTTGAGCGCCACCCGCCCGGCGGGCAGGAAGGCCAGCTCGCTCGCCCGCTCGCGCGTTTCCTCCGAAACCACGATGTCGTAGCCCACCAGCTTCGAAACGCTTTCCAGCCGCGAGGCGAGGTTCACCGTCTCCCCGATGCACGAATAGTCGAACCGGGTCTTGAGCCCCATATTGCCCACCAGCGCCTCGCCGGTGGCGATACCCACGCCCACCGAGAGCGCGCGCGTCACCGGGTTCGTGGCCAGCCCGAACCCGTCCCCGGCATTGAGCCGCCCCAGCGTCTCGCGCATCGCCAGCGCCGCCCGGCAGGCGTGCAGGGCATGTTCGGGCACGTCGATCGGTGCGTTCCAGAAGGCCATGACGCTGTCGCCCACGAACTTGTCGATCGTGCCCATCTCGATGGTGACGCACTCGCCCAGCGCCCCGAACAGCGTGTTGAGCACCTTGAGCATGTCCGCTGGCGCCATGGTTTCGCTGAGCGGGGTAAACCCGCGCAGGTCGGTAAAGAGCACGCTCATATCGCGCATCTCCCCGCCCAGTTGCAGCCTCTCCCCGCTCGCCTCGATCTGCGCCAGGAGCGTGGGCGCCACATAATGGCCGAAGGCGCGCCGCAGCTTGCGCCGGTCGGCATCGGTGGTGGCGTAGCGCGCAAAGATCATGGCGAAATAGACCAGGCTTGCCCCCAGCAGCGGAAAGCCCGGGTCGATCAGCACGCCCGGTCCCTTGAACATCAGCCAGCAGAAGGCCAGCAGGCCAATCGCCGTCAGGAGGCCGATGGCCAGCCCCACCTTGGGGCCCGACCACAGCACCCCCGCCACCAGCGCCACGCCCAGTCCCACGAAGGCAATGATCTCGAGCGCTTCCACCCAGTCCGAGCGCGTCAGGAACTGCCCGGTCAGCATCTGCTCGATGGCCTGGGCATGGATGGCGACGCCCGGCATGTCCTCGAGCGGGGTGCCCCGCATGTCGTTGAGCCCCGAGGCCGACGATCCCACCAGCACGATATTGCCGTCGATCTCCTTTTCCTTGAGCCGGTAGTCGGGCCCGAGGATGTCCTTGGCCGAGATCGTGGTCTGGGGCGTCAGGTGCCGGTAATAGAGCCAGAGATTGCCGTCGGGCGTCGTCGGCACCTCGACATTGCCCACCCGTATGCTCTCGACATAGGGCGCGGCGGTTTCCCCCAGCACCACCAGGTTGTCCTCGCCCTGCGCCACGCGCAGCGCTTCGATCGAGAGCGCCGGATAGACCTTGTCTCCGGCCCGCCAGAGCAGGGGCGCGCGCCGCACGATCGCCACCGACTCCTCGGGATGAAGGCTTAGCCCGCCCAGCCCCGATGCCGCATCGCCCAGCGCCGGCAGCGGCACCACTGCCCCGGTCAGCGCCGGGATGGCCGGGCGCGGATCGGTGCCGCTGAGCGCGAACCCGCCCTTGGGCGCCTCGGGCAGCGTCTTGCTGGTGGTCGAGACCGAAAAGCCCAGCACCGTCGGGCCGCGCTCGAGCGCCGCTGCGAATTCTGCGTCGTAGTCGGGCAGGCGGTTGGCGGCGAACCCGGCCAGGTTCGCCGCGATATTGTCGGGCGAGAGCCGGTCCGGCTCGGCGAACAGCACGTCAAAGCCGATGGCCGCCGCGCCCATTTCGGTCAGCCGGTCGGTCAGCAGCGCGAAGGTGTGGCGCGACCACGGCCATTGCCCGACTGCCGTGATCGCCGCATCGTCGATGTCCACGATCTTGACCGGCAGGTCGGCCGCCTCGCGTGGCGACAGTCTCTGATAGAGGTCGAACGCGGCGTCTCGCATCATCTGGAGCGGCAGCGGATCGGCCAGCCGGATCGCCGCCAGCAGCAGCACCAGCGCCAGGCCGAAGACGAGGGGGAGGCGGCGACTAGAGGCCATTGCCGTCCGCGAGCACGGTCATGGCACGTTGGTTAAGTTGCCCGTCGCCGGATTGGTGGTGGGGACAGTGGTCGGCGTGATCGATCCCCCGGCATTGCCCTGCGTCTGGGTCTGGGGCTGCGGGGTCGAGTCGCCACCACCGGTATGGCTGAGCGAATCCGGGGTGCCGCCCGTCGAGGGCCGCAGGCAGCGATCGGCCTGCGCCACGCGGAAATCGGCGAGAAGTCCCTCCTGCGACCCGATCAGCGGAAACTGCGCCCGCAGCCTGCTATTGGGCCGGATGCGCACCGATTGCACCATGTCGACCGCGCCCACCTGGCATTGGCTGTCCAGCACCACGCATTGCCCGCCGGGCGTGCATAACAGTACCGAGCCGTGAAAGAGCACGAGCGTGGTCAGGTTGAGCGCATCCACCGTGAAGTCGAACGCCGTGCCCCGCACCCCGATGGTGGCGCTGGGCGTCTTGATCTCGTAGGCGGCCTTGGGGCTCCTGCCGGTGATGAAGCGGAAGCTGCCCGAAAGCGCGTTGATGGCGAAGCGGTCGGTGTTCTCGTTGCCGCGCAAAAGGTATTTTTCGATGAGGAGCGATGAGCCCGGCCCGACGACGAGCCGCGTCTCGTCCTCGAAGAGGATCTGCACCTGCCCGTTGGCGTCGGTCACCACCGTTTCGCCCACCGCCACGTCCGAACCGACCGCAAGCGTGCGTGCGCCGCCGTTGCCCCTGGCCGAGGCGTCAGGGTCCACCCCAACGGCCGTGCCCGTCTGCGGCGCCGCCAGCGCGCCGCCCGCCAACATCGTTGATAGAGCCGCCGCCGCCAGAGAACGCCACCGCATGACCTGCCTCAAGGATCGTGTGCCCGGACGCTCACCATAGCACCTGCCCGAAAGATGTCACCCATGCCAGGACTTTAGCGGCAACGAACCGGCCCGCTCGCGCGTTGCGCTGCCATGCGGTCGATCCTGGTGCTTGCCCTGTTGCTCTTCCCGGTCGCGGCGCTGGCGCAGGATGTGCCGCTGCCGCGCCCGCGTCCCGATCCATCCATCCGGGCCGCCACGCATCCGCCCGCCGAGCCCGAAAAGCCCGGGGCGGAAAAGCCCGAGGCGTCGAAAGCGAGCCCCCGCATCTTCCAGGTCGCCTGTCCGGCCGTCGTCTCGGGCAGCGTCGCTGCCAGCGTCGTGCCGCCTATTGCCGAGGGCCAGTGCGGCGAGCGCTCGCCGCTGGCGCTCGAGGCCATCCTTGCCAACGGGCGCATGGTGCCCGTCACCGGCGAGCCGACGGTCAATTGCCAGCTGGCTTCCGCGCTTCCCGCCTGGGTCTCCGCCATCGACGGCTATGTCGCCGCCCACGACAAGACCCGCATCGCCGCGGTCAATGTCGGCACCTCCTATATGTGCCGCGACCGCCGCACCGGTGCCGCCGATACCGATCTCTCCGAGCACGCCTTCGCCAATGCCCTCGACGTCGTCGGCTTCACCCTCGAGGATGGTCGCACCGTCACGGTCGAAAGCGGCTGGAACGGTGCCGATGCCGATGGTCGCTCCATCGTCCGCTTCGCGCACGATGCCGCCTGCACCAGCTTCATGACCGTGCTCGGCCCCGAGGCCAATGCGCTCCACCACGATCACCTGCACATCGATTTCGGCTGCCACGGCAAGACCTGCACCGCGCGCCTGTGCGAATAGGGCTCAACGGTCGCGGCACGGATGATGCACCGGCAGGTCCGCCCACTCGCGCGCCGTAAAAGCGGCCGTCGGGTCGGGCTCCGGGCCCGGCTCCACCAGTGTCCGCAGGAAAGCGGCAAGCAGTCTATAGATTTCCAACATCTATCGTCTCCGTCGGAACCGCGTCTGCCCGATAGAATGCGCCGCACGTCCGCGCTTTCTCAATCGACAAGACCTGCGGTAGGCTTTAGAAAATCTACATGCCGAGCCCGTTCCCGATACCCCTCAACGCCCTGCGCGCCATCGAGATCGTGGCGCGTCACGGCGCCCTGACCCCTGCCGCCGACGAACTCGGCGTCACGCCCGGCGCCGTCAGCCAGCACATTCGCCGTGCCGAGGAACGGCTGGGGGTGCAATTGTTCGAGCGCACCGCGCGGGGTCTGGTGCCGACGCCCGAACTGGCCGACCAGCTGCCCCGGCTCACCGCCGGCTTCGATGCCCTGGCCAGCGGCCTTGCCGGGCTGCGGCCCGATGTCGAGACCAGCCTCACCATCACCGTGGGCTCGATGTTCGCTTCGCTCTGGCTGGTGCCGCGCCTCGGACGCTTCGCCGCTCTGCATCCCGAAATCGAGCTGCGCCTCGTCGCCACCTCGAAATTCCTCGATCTGGGTCGTCAGGACATCGATTGCGGCGTGCGTTTCGGGCTCGGCCACTGGCCGGGCGTCGAGGCGACCCTGTTCGGGCGGCGCGACTATTCCCCCCTGTGTACCCCTGCGCTCGCCGCGCGTCTTTCCCACCCGCGCGACCTTGCCCATGTCCAGGTCATCCGCGACGAATCCAGCCTCCTCGACTGGCCCGCCTGGTTCGCCGCCGCCGGAATTGCCGATCCTGCGCCCATGAGCGGCCCCTCCTTCACCGATCCGCTTCTCGCCTATGAGGCGGCTCTGGCCGGGCAGGGCGTGCTGCTGGTCATGGATATGCTCATGGTCGATGCGCTTGCCGCCGGCCGCCTCGTGCGTCCGTTCCCCGTCGCGGTCGAAAGCGAATATGCCCACTGGTTCGTCAGCGCCGCCGGCCGCCGGCTGCGCAAGCCGGCCCGGCTCTTCCGCGATTGGCTCGATGCCGAGATGAGCGCCTGCCTGCCGGCAAGGTAAAGGCGGCAAAGGTGTTGCCCTTGCCGCCTTTCTCCCGTCCTGGGGTGGAGGTCATCCCCTTCAGGACGTGAGAGGAATCGCGGGCGCAACTCGGGCGCCATCTCACTCGACGCTACCGGCGAAATCTGGCGAGGATGGGGCGCCGGGGAGTTGTCTCGCGCCGCGCCATTGTTTAGAACTATTCTAAACTATGAGGTGCACATCGATGTTTTCCCGCTGGCTGGTCCCCAACAAGCGCGACTTTTCTTCCCTGTCCGAGCGCGAGATTCTCTCCCTCGCCATCGCCGCCGAGGAGGAGGACAGCCAGATCTACGCCGCCTTCGCCGAAAAGCTCGCGCCCACCTATCCGGCCACCGCCCGCATCTTCGAAGGCATGGCCGAGGAGGAGAACGGCCATCGCCGGCGCCTGCTCGATCTCTACACCACCCGCTTCGGCGAGCGCCTGATCCCGATCCGGCGCGAGAACGTGCGCGGCTTCATCGCCCGCAAGCCGCTCTGGCTCTCCTCGACCTATTCGCTCGAAGCCATCCGCCAGCTTGTCTGGGAGATGGAGCGTGGCGCCCAGACCTTCTATGAATCCGCCGCCGCCAATGCTCAGGATGCGGGCGTGCGCAAGCTGCTCGGCGACCTCGCCGTCGAAGAGCGCGGCCACGCCCACACCGCCGACGAGCTCGAGGCCGCCAATCTGGGCGAGGATGCCCGCGATGCCGAAAAGACCGAGCAGGATCGCCAGTTCGTGCTGACCTACGTCCAGCCGGGATTGGCCGGCCTGATGGATGGCTCGGTTTCCACCCTCGCGCCCGTCTTCGCCGCTGCCTTCGCCACCGGCGACACCACCCAGACCTTCCTCGTCGGCCTCGCCGCCGCCGTCGGCGCCGGCATCTCCATGGGCATCACCGAGAGCGCTTCGGACGATGGCAAGCTCACCGGCCGCGGCTCGCCCATCAAGCGCGGCCTCGCCTGCGGGGTCATGACCACCATCGGTGGCCTCGGCCACGCGCTGCCCTACCTCATTCCGCACTTCCACATCGCCACCACCGTTGCCATCATCGTGGTGATCATCGAATTGTGGGCCATCGCCTTCATCCAGAACCGCTTTATGTCCACCCCGTTCTGGCGAGCCGTGATACAGATCGTGGTAGGCGGCGGTCTCGTCTTCGCCGCGGGTATCCTGATCGGAAGCGCATGACGCAAAAGACATTCCTGGCCGGCGACGGCGTCGAACTGGTCTACGAGGATCTTGGGCCCGCCGAGGGCGAGCCGATCGTGCTCTGCCACGGGCTGGCCGCAGCCGGCGTCCAGTTCCGGGCCGATGCCGACTATTTCGCCTCCAGGGGCTATCGCGTGCTGGTGCCCGATCTGCGCGGCCACGGCCATTCGGGCGCCCCCGCCTCCATGCGCGACGAGGATTTTTCCATCACGCGCATGGCCACCGATCTCATCGAGATGCTCGATCATGCCGGGCTCGCCGCCGTGCACTGGGTCGGCAATTCCCTGGGCGGCATCCTGGCGCTGGCCATTCTCGGCATCGCGCCCGAGCGCCTGAAGAGCCTGGCCACCTACGGCACCGCCTATACCCTGGCGCTGCCCTCGTTCCTGCCGCACCTTCTGCCGCTCGTCTATGGCGCCCTCGGCCCCAAGCTCACTGCCGAGCTCACCGCCCGCTCCACCACCAGCAATTCCGAGGCGCAGCGCCTCATCGCCAGCGTATTGCGCGATTTCTCCCCCCAGGCCGGCAAGGCCGTCGGCGCCAATGTCCGGCGCTACGATCTCATCGCCAATGCCAAGGCCTACAAGGGCCCGATCCTGTTGATGCGCGGCGGGCTCGACCATGGCGTCAACCGCGCCCTGCCGGTAACGCTCGAGGCCATGGCCGACCACCCCGATTTCCACCTGCGGCACCTGCCCAAGGGCGGCCATGTCGCCAATCTCGACGTCCCCGACCAGTTCCGCGCGACCCTCGAGGAATTCTGGCGCGAGGTCGATGCGCGCACCGAAGGCGAAAGCGCGCCGGCCTAGCCCAGCCCCACCAGGTCCGCTGCCTTGGAGCCCACCGCCATCGCCGGCGCGTTGGTATTGCCCGAGGGGATGAACGGCATGATCGAGCAGTCGATCACCCTCAGCCCCTCCACCCCGCGCACGCGCAGCTGCGCGTCCACCACCGCCATCGGGTCATGGTCCGGGCCCATGCGCAACGAGCCCGAAGGGTGGTAGTTGGTCTTGACCGTCTGCCCGCAATAACGCGTCAGGCTCTCCTCGTCGTCGAGCGCCGTGCCGGGCAGCAGTTCGGCCGCGATCTTGGAACGGAACGGCTCCGTCGCCAGGATCTGGCGCGCGTGGCGCAGCGAGGCCAGGGTCAGCCGCAGGTCGTCCGGGTCGCCGAAGAAGTTGCAGTTGACCAGCGGCTGCGCCGCCGGGTCCGCCGAGCGCAGCTTCACCTCTCCGCGCGCCTTGGGCCGCAGGAGGCACGAGGTGAACGTCACCCCATGGGTCGGCTCGGCCGAGGAGACGTCGCGGTCGAGATAGACGATCGGGGCGCAATAGAGCTGGATGGTCGGCCGCTCGCCGCCGTCCGGATCGTAGAAGAGGCAGCTCTCGATGCCCGTCGTCGTCACCGGTCCCGAATTGAACAGCAGGTATTGCAGTCCGTTGCGGATCATCGGCCAGCCGCGATCCTCCCCGAAATAGCCTGACTTGCCGCGCGTCGAGGCGATCACCGGCACCTCGTGGTGGTCCTGCAGGTTCTGTCCCACCCCCGGCAGGTCGACCTTTACCGCGATGCCGTGTTCGCCCAGATGCGCCGCCGGGCCGAGCCCGGAAAGCATCATCAGCTTGGCGCTGTTATAGGTGCCCGCCGCCACCAGCACTTCGCGCTCGGCGCGCACGGTCCTTTCCTGCCCGCCCTGCCGGTAGGCCAGCCCCACCGCCCGCTCGCCGTCAAAGAGGATGCGATCCACCCGCGCATCGGTGATCACCGTCAGCCGCTCGTCGCCCGCGAGCGGCTCGAGGAAGGCCTTGACCGCGTCCGAGCGCTCCTTGCGGCCGCGCCACTGCCCATAGGTGTGCTGCATGATGCCGACCCCGTTCTGGCGCGCCCCGTTGAAATCGGGGTTGTAGCTATGGCCAAGCCCCTGCGCCGCCAGCAGGAAGTCCTCGGTCGTGTCCGAGATATGGCCGGGGTCGGAAACCTTCAGGTTACCCGAGATGCCGTGATACTTGTTGTTGAACCGCGCATTGGCCTCGATCCGGCGGAAATGCCCGAGCATGTCGTCGTAGGACCAGGCGTCGTTGCTGCCCAGGTACTCGGCCCAGCCGTCATAGTCTTCCTTCTGGCCGCGCATGTAGACCATGGCGTTGACCGCGCTTCCCCCGCCCAGCGCCTTGGCCACCGGCACGATCGGCCCGCGCCCGCCCAGTTGCGGCTGCGGTACGGTGTGGTGCATCTCCAGGAAATCGTCGCGTCCCAGATACTTCATGTATCCGGCCGGCATCGCCATCAGTCGCGCCGTGCGCCGCGGCCCGCGTTCGATGATGGCGACCCTGAGCCCATAGTCGCGCACGAGCCGCATGGCCGCCACGCAGGCGGACGAACCGCCTCCTGCGATGACGATGTCGTAGACCGGTTCTGTCATGGATGAGTTCTCTCCCCGCCAAGTGATAGCGGCAGGGAGCGGCCGGCGTCTAGTTCCAGCGGGCCCGCGCGTCGCCCGGGGCAGCCACCCGCATGGCGGGCCGTGGCGGGGCGGCGACTGCCCGTTGCAGCATCGAGGCGATCAGCACGTCCTCGGGCATCGGCTGGCCGAAGAAGAAGCCTTGCCCCACGTCGCACCCCATGCCCTGCAGCACGATCATGTCGGCGGCCTTTTCCACCCCGATCCCCACCGTCACGCAGCCGAGCAGGTGCGCCAGGTCGATGACCGAACGGCAGGCGGTGGATTTGACCAGGTCCACCGCGCAATCGCCCACGAAGGCACGGTCGACCTTGAGCTCGGCGATCGGCAGCGCCCGCAGGTTGGCGAGCGAGAGCCCGCCATGCCCGAACTCGTCGATCGCCAGGTAGGTTCCGCAGGCGGTGAGCCCCCGACTCACCGCCTGCACTTCGGCCAGGTTTTGATGGATCTGCGCTTCGGTGACGTCCAGCAGCAGACCTGGCCATTTGTGGTGTTTGGGGCCGTAGGCGAGCACCAGCTCGCTGATCGGCAGGTTGAGGAGGCCCGTCATGGGCATGTTGACCGCCAGCCGCAGCGGAATGCCGAGCCGGGAGAAATGCGTGGCCGCCTTGAGCGCGCTGATCAGCGCCCGCTCGGCGAGCGCCAGCAGGTCGCCTTCGCTGGCTCCGGTCATGAATTCAGCCGGGCGCAGCAGCCCCAGCTCAGGGTGCCGCAGCCGCGCGAACGTCTCGACGCCGGCGATCTGGCGCTTCTTGAGGTCGATCTTGGGCTGGTACCAGAATTCGATCTGGTTGCGCGCCAGCGCGTCGTGCACGTCCACGAGCGGCCCGCTGCCGGGCGCCGCCAGCTTCTGGTCCAACAGCAGCCTGCGCACCGCGCTTGCCGAGATCGGCTTGCCGAGCGGGGCCAGCATGTTGAGCGCCTCGCGCACGCCCATGCGGCGCATCGACTCCACCACGGGCGAACCCTGCGGGCCCACCAGTTGCACCCCGCCCGAGAACCGGGCCTGGCCAAGCCGCTCGAGCACGTCGAGGGCCTGTTCGCCCTGGGCGCGGACATCGAGGAAAATGAGTTCGGGCGTGGAGCGCCGCAACCCTGCGGCAAGGGTTTCGCCTTTGGCGAACAGCACGGCGTCCACGCCCGATGCCGATAGCATCGCTGCCAGTTGTTGGGCGCTCGCGGCGTCCGGATCGACGATGAAGATCAGAGAGCGGGGAGGGGCGACGGTTCCACAGGCGCCCGGCTGCGTATCGGCGGCCAGGCCAGAGGGGATTGTATCGATCCCGGTGGTTCCAGCGTCGATGCCATCCAGCATCTGGAACCAGGTGCGCAATTCTTTGAGCATTATCGAACCAGAGCGCCGTCCTGGCGCATATAAGCGCAAGCTATAGGGGCAACCCCTTAAGACGGGATGTGCCCAAAGCCTTGCATTTTCATGGCTTTGTCAGTCCCCTGGTAACCGCGCCGGCCCTGCGGCGGCGTGGCTTCAGGATCAGCCAGCCGCCGGCCGCCAGCACCAGTCCGCCGGCCACCACGAGGCTCCCGAGCGAGGGCCCCGCGCCCGGACCGAACACCACCTGATTCATGATCCGCCCCGGCGCCAGCGTGAAGATGCCGGTCACCGCCAGCGCGACGACGTAAAGGCTCTGCATCGTGCGCCGATGCGCGCCGATCCGTCCGGCCCGGGCGTGGCCCACGCCCTTGTAGAGGGCGTAGAGCGTGAAGACCGAAACCAGGTGGATGGGGCTGAACGGCCCGAGCATGCGGATTTCCCAGATGAGGAAAGAGCTGGCGGCGACCACCACCATCAGCGCCACCCAGGCCCGGCCGAGGCCCCTGTGCCGGTCATTGCCCTTGGGTAGGAACAGGGTCACCCCGCCGATGGCGAACGCGGCCATGCCCGCCAGCGCGTGAATCTGGATGATGGGCGAGGCGACCAGAAGCGGTTCCAGGCTCATCGCCGCCTCACGCCATCGCCACGCGCAGGCGCAGGCCCGTGCGTACCAGCATCATCGTGCAGAAGAACCCCGAGACCAGCGCCGTCACCAGCTGGAAGCCGCCGCTCGCCGCTGTCGCCGGATCGATCGCGCCGATGACCGAGGCGACATAGTGGCTGGCAAAGATGGCAAGGATCACGAGGAGCGAGGTCAGTTCGCCCTTGATGCGCAGCCGCCCGTCCGCGAGCCGCACTGCCGCGTTGCGCCGCTCCAGCGCCACGCCCGCCGCGCCGCCCGCCACCATGCCCAGCACGAACCCTTCGAGCGTCGCCGCGCCGAACCCGGCGCTGGCCAGCCCGCTGAGCGCCAGCCCCGCCACGATCAGCGGAAACACCACCAGCCGGCTCACGGTCACGTCGCGGTCCTGCATGCGGCGCACGCCGATCACCAGCACCAGGAGCAGGGCGCCCCAGACCCAGCCGGGCGTATGAGTGAGAATGTCGAGGAAGGAAGGCTGCTGCATTTTTGTCGATTCTCCATTCTGGGCGGCGCCCCTGCGGCCCGCCGTCGGTGCAGCGGTCTTGACGCGCCCCTCGCGGCCCGGCAAATCCGGATACGTCAATCCGGAACCTGCTTCGTGAACAGCAGCCCCCTGCATTTCGCGCTTCGTGAATTACGGCTGAGCTTTTCCAATCCCCGCGCCCTGGGGGTGATGCTGGTCGTCGCCGTGGTCCTGGGCCTGGCCGGCCCCTTCGGCACCTTCCAGCAATTGGGGACCGCCGCCCGCTTCGGCTACTGGGCCGTCATCGTCATCGCCACCTATGGCGTCGGCCTCTTCGTCTCCATGCTTGCCCTCGCCATGGTGCGCCCCCGGTTGTCCAACCGCGCCGTGCTCACCCTTGTCCTCGCACTCGCGTCGGCCATCCCCGTCGCGGTCACCGTGACCGTGGTCAACATGGTTTTCCTCGGCGAACGCCTGCCCGATCCGGGCGGGTTCGTCACCCTTGTCCTCAACTGCTTCGTCATCACCCTTGGCGTGGCGGTGCTTGTCGTGCTGGCTGTCCGCAACGGCAGTGCCGTGCAGGAGACGCCCGCCGCGCAGCCATCGCCCGCCGCGCCCGAGCCCCCCGCACTCTTCAAGCGCCTGCCCCTGCCGCAACGCGGCGCACTATGCTATCTGACGATGCAGGACCACTACGTAGACGTCGTCACCGACCGCGGCCACGCCCTGATCCTGATGCGCCTTTCCGACGCCATCGCCGAGACTGCTCCCGTCCGGGGCCTGCAGATCCATCGTTCGCACTGGATCGCTCTCGACGCCGTCAGGGGTGTCAGCAAGGATGATGGTAAGGCGCTGGTAGAAATGTCGGACGGGGTCCGCCTGCCTGTCAGCCGCTCCTATCTCGCGGCCGCGCGGGAAGCTGGTCTTGTCGTCTGATGGTGTCGCCGCGTGCCTGAAAATCGTCTCAAATTTTATCGATTGAGCACCGTGGAATTTAGCAGCTTGGGCTTAGTGATGGCTCTCGGAACATCCGCGTATGGAGTGAGTTTATGAGAGAGAGGCAGCAGCGGATTGCAGTGGCGATCGTTGGCGAGCTCGAGCGCCAGGCCGCTGCAGGTGTGCCGCGGGCGCCCATCATCCACGAGCGCTTCGGCTTTAAGGAATACGATATCGACGGCACGCTCGACATCGAAGCCATTGCCATTGTTGTCGATTCCGCACTCGACCTCATGCCCGATCCCGTCGAGATCCTGGCGCCCAACGCCAATGATCGCCGCACCGGCCGCGACCGCCGCCAGGGCAACCAGGGCTGGACCGACGCCGAACGGCGCTCGGGCAAGGACCGCCGCAAGCCCGAGGAAGACTGAGCGCCGGGGTCCAGCTTTTCGCGCCGCGCAACGCCGCTGCGCGCCCGGCGCCAGTGGTAAAACCGGCCGAACCGGCCTATGTTCTACCCATGATGCAATTGAAGCCCTTTCAGGCCGCCATATTCGATATGGACGGCACGATACTCGATACAGAACTCGTCTTCCGCTCGATCGTTTTCGAAGTCGCCGGCCAGCTCGGCTATGAGATGACCGATACGGTCCACAAGTCCATGGTCGGCTCCAGCCACGAGACCACCAACCGCCTGCTGGTCGAGGCCTACGGCGTCGCCTTCCCCTATGCCATCTTCGATGAGAAGTGCCGTTTCATGATGCGCGAGCGCATGCATGAGGATGTGCCCGTCAAGGCCGGCGCTCGCGAGATTCTCGCCGAGCTGCGCGGCCGCGGCATTCCCACCGCCATCGCCACCTCCTCGCGCAACGCCCACGCCACCGCCCACCTGGGCGCGGCCCAGCTCATCGGCATGTTCGATACCATCGTCACCCGCGACGATGTCGCCAATCCCAAGCCGCATCCCGAGCCCTACCTGCTCGCCGCCGGTCGGCTGGGGGTCGAGCCCGTTCACTGCCTGGCGCTCGAGGATTCCCACTCGGGCGTCCGCGCTGCTTCGGCCGCCGGCATGCAGACCATCATGATCCCCGATCTGGTCGGCCCGAATGACGAGATTCGCGCGCTCTGCTTTGCGGTGATGGAAAGCCTGCACCAGGTGCGCGAGGCCGCCTTTCCCGTGGTCGAACTGACGCGCTAGTCCGTCCACAGCTTATCCACAGGCGCTCAGATCCTGCGCGCCTTGAGGATTTCCGGGATCGCGGTCGACATCAGTAACACCGCCGCGCCCACCAGCAGCGCGCCCCCGATGCTGCCATAGAGCAGCACCCCCACGATCCCGCCGATGATGAAGGCGAGGATCGTCATGGCGTGGAGCCGCAGGCGCGAGCGGTTCGCCGGCCATTCCTCGGCCGGCTCGACCCCGCGCTTGACGTCGAACAGCGTCGCCAGCTCGATTCCCATATCGGTGGCCATGCCTGAGACATGGGTGGTGCGCACCCGCGCGTTGGAAATGCGCGTGGCCGAGGCGTTCTGCAGGCCCATGAGGAAACTGAGCCCGATGATCAGCACCACGCTCCTGTGGATGCCCGGCAGCCACAGGTCCGCCATGCCGAAAAGCCCCAGCAGCGCCGCCTCGGTGAGGATCGAGAAGGCATAGACCGCCCGCACCTTCTTGCGTCGCCCATAGTTGATCATGAGCGAAGACGCCCAGGCCCCGAAGATGAAGGCAGTGACGATGCTGCCATAGAGCAGCGCCATGAGGAGATTGCCGGTCGCCAGGTAGTCCGAGAGCGCCGAGACATTGCCGGTCATGTTGGCCGAGTAATACCCAACGGCATGGAAGCCAGCCGCGTTCACGGCGCCCGCCACCCCCGCCAGGATGGAGGCCAGTCGGACATCGACTTCGACGGTTCGTTCGTCGCCTTCGTGGAGCAGCATCGGTCGTCTTGTGCGCATCGGGGGCGGAATCGCCCGGGCAGGACCTTCCCAATAGCACCCGCGCGGCGCCTCCGGCCAGCCGTCCCGCGTTGCAGCCGGGCACCAGCGGCGCCCAAATCGTTAAAATTGCGACGGGTCTGGTAATTAACCATTTGCCCTGGATGCCATTGGCCGCAACTCCTTCCAGGAATTGAGGTATCAAGCTCTGCGGAGCCCGTTAACCGTGTTTTAAGACGTTAGCGCACATGGTTAAGCAGATGTAAATTCTGGGTTCCCTCCCGGCTTGGCCTCCGCTAGGGTGCCGCCCGGGAACAGACGAAAAATCTGGGGTCGCTAGCCGGGCTTGGCTAACTAGGGCGGCGTCGGGGAAAGACGGGGCGTATTGACGAGAGGCCATCTCGCCACAGCTATTCGCGCGAGTGTTCATGCCGCAGCCATCGCCGCTGCCGCGCTGGTACTCTTTGTGACTGTTAAGGCAACACCTGCCCAGGACACGATTCGGGTCGCCGAAATCGTGCCGGCCGTTACCTCCCACGCTCTGGCGATCGAGCGCCAGAAGCCGGTCATTGCCAGCTTCTCCGGTCCCATTACGCTGCGCGGCTCGATCGACGAGGTCGTGCCGGTCGCCAAGGCCCAGCCCAAGCTGACGCCTGAATTCCTCCAGGCCTATGTAGAACGTCAGAAGGCCCTGCGTTCGTTCAATCACTTTGACGTGGCCCCCGAGGCCAAGCTCACCACCGAGGTGCTGCTCGGCTATATCGCCCGCCAGCAGAACCCGGCGCTCGCCGCCATCGACAAGGCGTCCACGAGCCAGAACACCGTGAGCGACGACGTGCTGGCGGCCTACGCCGCCGAAAAGTTCATGCCCACGGCCAAGAAGGTCAAACTCGCCGATGGCGAGCGCCTCTGCCTCACTCAGGCCATCTATCACGAAGCGCGCGGCGAGAGCGAACAGGGCCAGTGGGCCGTCGCCAACGTCATCATCAACCGCGCCTTCTCCAGCCGTTTCCCCTCGACCATCTGCGGCGTCGTCTTCCAGAACGCCCAGTCGGGCAAGCACCAGTGCCAGTTCTCGTTCGCCTGCGACGGCCGCTCGGACATGGGCACGGAGCGCCGCGCCTGGAAGCGTTCGATGGAAATCGCCGACGCCGCCTTTGCCGAATTCCAGCAGGGTAAGCGTCCGGGCGTTGTTCCCAAGTCGGCCCTCTACTACCACACCACTTCGGTCTCCCCGAACTGGTCGGCGACCTTCAGCCGCGTCGCCGCCATCGGCGCCCACATCTTCTACGCGCCCAACCGGTAAGCCGGGCAGGGCGCCTCGCGCCCGCCTCCCATCCCATCATTATCCGCCGCGTCCCCGCCGCCTGCCTGTACGCCAAGGCGGCGTTCGGCACGCCGATTATGTCGGCCCGGCCGGCTTGCCCCTACTGCCATCGCACTGTCATACTGCCGGGATACGGGCAGTCCCCGACACGATTCATGGTTCCTTTCGAAAATGTCCGCCTCCAGAGAACAGGTCTTCTCCAACGCCCGCCTCGTGCTAGCCGACGAGGAGGTCGGCGGCACCGTTCTCGTGCGTGACGGACTGATCGCCGACATTTCGGAAGGCTCGGCCGCTGGTGAGGATTTCGGCGGCGACTACCTGATTCCCGGCCTCATCGAGCTTCACACCGATCATCTCGAAAACCACTACGCCCCGCGTCCGGGCGTGGTCTGGAACCCTATTGCCGCCGTCCAGGCCCACGATGCCCAGGTCGCTTCCTCCGGCATCACCACCGTGCTCGACGCGCTGCGACTGGGTACCGACGAGCAGACCGATGTCGATCACGCCGATATGCGGCACCTGGCCGATGCCATCGAGCAGGCCATGGCCGACGACCGCCTGCGCGCCGACCATTTCATCCACCTGCGCTGCGAGGTCTCCTCGCCCGATTGCCTGGAAGGCCTCGAGCTCTTCAAGGGCGATCCGCGCGTGCGCCTGGCCTCGCTCATGGACCACGCGCCCGGCCAGCGCCAGTTCGCCAGCCTGGCCGAATACGCCAAGTACTACCAGGGCAAGCTCAAGATGCCCGACGACGTGTTCCGCGCCTTCTGTGAACGCCGCATCGCCGAGTCGCAGGCCAATGCCCCGCGCAATCGCGCCGCCATCGCCGAGATCGCCAAGGAGCGCGGCATCGTGCTCGCCAGCCATGACGACGCTACCGAAGGCCATGTCGCCGAAGCGGTGGAGCAGGGCATCAGCGTCGCCGAATTCCCCACCACGCTGGAGGCCGCCCGCGCCTCCCACGAGGCCGGCCTCGCCGTCCTCATGGGCGCCCCCAATATCGTGCGCAACGGCTCGCACTCGGGCAACGTCTCGGCGCGCGAGCTGGCCGAGGCCGGCTATCTCGATATCCTCTCGTCCGACTACGTGCCCTTCTCGCTGATGCAGGCCGTGTTCTCGCTCAACGACAAGGTCGAGGCCATCAAGCTGCCCGAGGCCATTTCCCTGGTCACCAGCCGCCCGGCCGCCGCTGCCGGGTTCGATGACCGCGGCGAGATCGCCATCGGCAAGCGCGCCGACCTGGTGCGGGTGCGCCTCCACGAGGGCGTGCCGATCGTGCGCGCCGTCTACCGCCAGGGGCAGCGGGTGATATGACGCGCTCCGCCCCGGATAAGTCGCCCACGCGGGAGGACGCCGGGGCGACCGGCGCCTTCATCGCCGTGGTCGGCCCGAGCGGCTCGGGCAAGGATTCGATCATCAACTATGCCCGCGACCATCTCCTGGGCCGGCCCAACTTCGTCTTCCCGCGCCGCATCATCACCCGCCAGGCCGATGCGCGCAGCGAGGATCACGACACCCTTACGATCGAGGCCTTCATCCAGACCAAGGCCCGCGGCGGCTTCGCCCTCGATTGGGAGGCGCATGGCCTGAGCTATGCCTTGCCCGCCAGCATCGATGATGACATCGCCGCCGGGCGCGTGGTCATCGTCAACACCTCCCGCGCCCTGGTGCCGGCCCTCGCCGCCCGCTACCGGCATCTGGTCGTGGTTTCCGTTTCCGCCCACCCCGATATCATCGCCCAGCGCCTCGCCAGCCGCGGCCGGGAGGATGCGGCCACCATCGCCAGGCGCCTCAGCCGCATGCAGGTCGAGGAAAGCCTGCGCTCGGACGCCATCCTCATCGAGAACTCCGGCCCCATCGAAATGGCCGGCCAGCGCTTCGTCCACGTCCTCGAGGACGCCGCCCTCGATATCGAGGACGGCAAGGCCCGGCTCGGCGAGGACTAGCCCCTAGGCCCCGTCCATCAGGGCCAGCATCATCTCGCCCACGCTCCGCCCGCCCCCCGGTGGCCACACCAGCCGCAGCGGCAGCGCGTGCTCTTCCCCCAGCGGCACCCGTCCCAGGTCCCCCCGGATATTGCTCACCGAGGCTTCCGGCAGCACCGAGAGGAACCCGTGATGGAGGATGAGGTTGACGATCACGGGGATCGAGTCGATCTCGATCAGCGTGAGCTTTTCGCGCTGCGCCTCGCCCAGCGTGGCGTCGAGATAGCGCGTCACCGCCTGCCGCAGCCCGCTCTTGGGGCTGGGCACGGCAATCGGCATGCTGGTCAGCAGCGCCCCCAGGTCGCCGGCCGACTCGAGCGCCGCCTGCGTGCCCACCAGCGCCAGCGGCGACCAGTAGATCAGCCTCGCCTCGTATTCGGGCGGCACCGTTTCGACATCGAGCATCGCCGCATCGAATCGCCCGCCCTTGAGCCCGGAGAGCAGTTCCTCCGCCGTCGTGCTCGAAACGAAGAGCGGCTGGCGCGGGCGCGCCTTGAGCCAGCGGGCCGTCAGGTCCGCGAGGAGCCGCGCCAGTTCGCTCTCGTAGCCGAGCGGGATCACCGAGCCGAGCCTTACCGTCGCCGCGCTCTTGCGGAACCGGTCCGTCGCCGCCCGCGACAGGCGCGCCCATACCGCCTCGAGTTCATGAACCAGCGCCAGCACCCGCTCGCCTTCCGCCGTCGGGCGCGAACCGGCGGTGCCCCGTTCGAGCAGGGGCGCGCCGACCACGCCTTCCAGCGCCGCCAGTTGCCGGGTGAGCTGCGGCTGCCCCAGGTCCAGCCGCTGCGCCGCCTTGCGCACGCTGCCCGCCTCGACCACCTCGGCGAACCGCCACAATGCATCCAGGCTCACTGTCCTGCGCCCCGCCTCGGGCAGCATTTCCGTGATGATGGCGGCCGCCTTTTCGATCTCGGGCGCCAGCCGCTGCGCCTCGAGCGTAAGCACCATCCCCGTGCCGGCGCGCTCGGCCAGCGTTACCGATATCTCGGCCTCCAGCCGCGCCATGGCCGCCGCCACGCTGCCCGGCGCCCGTTTGAGGTCGCGCGCCGCTCCGCGTATGCTGCGCGCCGCCAGCACGCGTTGGGCGATGACCAGGGTCGCGCTATCCAATGGGTGCCTCTTTTCTGGCCGCCTGTTTGTGCTGCCCAAACCGGCGGCATCTAGTGTTCAAGATTTGGGATATCCCAGCTCGGACTTTTATCCAATAGCGTGTCCATCAACAGGGAGCCAATTGTCATGACCATCGCCGTAACCCCCGTAACCTTCGACGGAAAGCCGCTGAGCTTTGCGACGATGGCGCGGGTCGGGTCGGGGCTCGCCGTGCCGCTTGCCGACCCCAAGGCGATGGAGCGTGTCGTGGCGGCCCGCGCCGTCATGGAAGAGCGCATCGCCCACGGTGCGCCTGTCTATGGCGCCACCACCGGCGTCGGCGCCATGAAGGATATCGAGTGGTCCCCAGAGGACCTCGAGACCTACAACATGGGCCTGGTGCGCGCTCACCATTTCGGTACCGGCGCCCCGTTCCCCAATTCGGTCGTGCGCAACGCCATGGCCATCCGCGTCAATACCGCGCTCACTGGCCGCGTCGGCTGCTCGCCCGAACTGGTCGACACCTATCTGCGCCTGCTCTCGGCCGATGTCGTTCCGGTCGTCCGCCGCACCGGCTCGATCGGTTGCGCTGATATCGGCCTCATGGGCCAGATCGGCGCCGTGCTCACCGGGGCAGGTGAGGCCATCTACCAGGGGCGGCGCCTATCGGCCGAGGCCGCGCTTGCCGAGGCGGGCCTCAAGCCCGTCCAGTTCGCCCCGCGCGACAGCCTCGCTTCCATCTCCATCAACGCGGTGGGTTATGCCGCCGCGGCCGGGGCCATGCGCGCCGCCGCCAGCGCCATGCGCGTGGCGCTGGCCACTGCCCTGATGACCGGCGGCGCCCTCGGCGCCTCGCGCGAGCCGTGGAAGGCCGTCGCCCATGTCGGCACCGAGCGCGAAGCGCTGATCGGCACCTGGCTGGTCGATGCCGTTGCCGGCTGGGAATGGCCCGTCGCCACCCATGTCCAGGATCCGCTCAGCCTGCGTATGATTCCCCAGGTCTTCGGCACCGCTTTCGAAGCCATGCTGGTCTCGGGTCGCACGATCCTGGCCGCCACCGGCCGCACCGATGACAACCCGGTCGTCGCCGGCGGCGAGGTGCTGACCTCGGGCGGTTCGCTCCCGCTCGATGTCACGGTCTTCCTCCAGACCGCCCAGTTGGCCCTCGCTCACGCCGCGCGAAATTCCTTCAACCGTTGCGTGCTGCTCGGCAACGGCGTGCGCCGCGACCTGCCCATCAACCTGGTGGCGCCCGGCGCCATCGCCACCGGGTTCGGTCCCATCATCAAGCTGGCCGGCGAGCTTTTCGCCCGCGTGCATTCGATGTCGACTCCGATCTCCGCACAGGCCATGGTGGTGGCTGCCGGCATCGAGGACGAGGCGGCTTTCCTGCCCCTGGTCGTCGAGCGATTCGAGCGGCAGGTGCGCGCGTTGCGCCGCATGGCGGCGCTCGAAGCCCTGCTTTCGGCACAGGCCATGGATATTCTCGGCGATCGACCTGCCGGCGTGCCCGGCATGATCTACGAGATCGTTCGCGGCCATGCCGAGTTCTACCGGCTCGACCGTCCCCTCTCCGCGGAGGTCGAGGCCATCGAAAGCGACTTGGGTTCGGACGAGACCATCGGGAAACTTATTTCCCAAGCACCGTTACCCCAGTTGGACGACTTTTTCGCTCTGGGCCCCATTGCATAGCAATCGCGGGCTGGCCGTGCGGGCCGAAAACGTTAGGGTAGGCAACAGCTTGGCACCCGCCAAGAAAACACGGGAGTGCACTATGCGACTGACCACCAAGATTCTCGGCGCCCTCACGGCGCTCGCGCTGACTGCGACTGCGGCCCAGGCCCAGGTCGTCGTCTCTTCCAAGATCGACACCGAAGGCGGTGTTCTGGGCAACATCATCCTGCAGGTCCTGCAGGCCAACCAGATCCCGGTCACCGACAAGATCCAGCTCGGCGCGACTCCCGTCGTGCGCGAAGCCATCACTGCCGGCCAGATCGATATCTACCCGGAATACACCGGCAACGGCGCCTTCTTCTTCAACGAGGCCGACAAGCCCATCTGGAACAACGCCCAGCAGGGTTATGAAGAGGTCAAGAAGCTCGATTACGACGCCAACAAGATCGTCTGGCTCGATCCGGCCCCGGCCAACAACACCTGGGCCATCGCCCTGCGCGACGACGTGGCGGGTCCGAACAACCTCAAGACCCTCACCGATTTCGGCAAGTGGGTCGCCGGTGGCGGCCAGGTCAAGCTCGCCGCGTCCTCCGAGTTCGTGAACTCGCCGGCCGCGCTCCCGGCTTTCCAGACCACCTATGGCTTTACCCTCAAGCCCGATCAGCTGATCACCCTTTCGGGTGGCGACACCGCCGCGACCATCGCCGCCGCCGCCCAGCAGACTTCGGGCGCCAACGCCGCCATGGTCTATGGCACCGATGGCGGCATCGCGCCCTCCAAGCTCACCGTGCTCGAGGACGACAAGGGCGTGCAGCCCGTCTACGAGCCCGCTCCGATCATCCGTGAAGCCGTGCTCCAGCAGTACCCGCAGATCGCGGACCTCTTGAAGCCCGTCTTCGCCAAGCTCGACCTCAAGACCCTTCAGGATCTCAACGGTCGCGTCCAGGTCGGCGGCGAGCCGGCCAGCGCCGTGGCTGCCGACTTCCTCAAGAGCAACGGCCTGATCAAGTAAGGCCGCAAGTTCCCGACGATCCCGGCGGGGAGGGTTTCTCTCCCCGCCCGACCATCCCGCCCGCGGATGGACCTTCCAACCACTTGCCTCAGGGAGCCCGCTGACGATGGCCCAAAGCGTCGCCACAGCATTGCCGAAGCGGGCCGTAGCGGTGGACAAGCTCGGCGTCGTCATCGTCCTCATCATCGCCGCCGCCTGGCTCTTCCTGCCCTTTGCCGACTTCAAGCCCAACCGCATCCTGCCGGGCGAGCCGCGCTCGATCTTTGCCGCGCTGCCCTTTGTGGAGGCCTCGATCCTGGCCCTGATCCTGGCGGTCTCGATACCGGTGACGCTGTTCAGGACGCCCACGATCATCCGGCTCGTCCTGAGCTTTGTCGGCCTGGGCGCCCTCGCCATCTTCATCGGCAAGGCGGGCTACTACCTGACGCCCGAAGGCGACAAGCTGGCGCGCATCGCGCCCGGCGCCGGCTTCTGGGTGTTTTCCGGCGCCTATGCGCTTCTGGCCGCCGATGCGCTGACCCGCATGCGGCTCGGCCCCTGGCCCCGCATCGCCATCCTCGCTCTCGTGGCACTCGCCCTCGGCCTGCTCCTCTGGAGCGGCGCCTGGAACAGCCTCTCCATCCTGAAGGAATATGCCAGCCGCGCCGATGCTTTCTGGCGCGAGGGTCGCACCCACGTCTTCCTCGCCTTCGGTTCGGTCATCGCGGCCATCGTGGTGGGCGTGCCGCTCGGCATCCTCTGCTATCGCCACCGGCGCCTGCGCACCGTCGTGCTCAACACCCTCAACGCCGTTCAGACCATTCCCTCGATCGCGCTTTTCGGCCTGCTGATCGCCCCGCTCGGGGCTCTCGCCGCCGCTGTCCCGGCTCTCGCCGCGCTCGGCGTCTCGGGCATCGGCATCGCTCCCGCCATGCTGGCGCTGTTCATCTATAGCCTGCTTCCGGTCGTCTCCAACACCGTGGTCGGCCTCGTGGGCGTGCCCGAAGCGGCCAATGACGCGGCGCGCGGCATGGGCATGACCGATCGTCAGCGCCTGTTCTCGGTCGAGTTGCCGCTGGCCTTCCCGGTCATTCTCACCGGCATTCGCATCGTCCTCGTCCAGAACATTGGCCTCGCCACCATTGCCGCGCTCATCGGCGGCGGCGGCTTCGGCGTCTTTGTTTTCCAGGGCATCGGCCAGACCGCCATGGACCTCGTGCTTCTCGGCGCCGTCCCCACGGTCGCCCTCGCTTTCGCCTCCGCGGTGGTGCTCGACGCCGTCGTCGAAATGGTGTCGACCAAGGAGCCTGCCAATGATTGAGATCGACCAGATCACCAAGACCTATGGCGACACCACCGTCGTCGATCGCGTCTCGATGAGCATCGATCCGCACTCGATCACCGTGATCGTGGGCACCTCCGGCTCGGGCAAGACCACGCTCCTGCGCATGATCAACCGCCTGGTTGAGCCGACCTCGGGCACCATCAGCATCGACGGGCAGGATACCCGCTCCGTCCCCGCCTATGAGCTGCGCCGCCGCATCGGCTATGCCATCCAGGGGCACGGTCTGTTTCCCCACCGCACGGTCGGCCAGAATATCGGCACGGTCCCCAAGCTCCTCGGCTGGGAAAAGGCGCGTACCGAAAAGCGCGTCGATGAACTGCTCGATCTCTTCCAGCTCGATCCCGGCCAGTTCCGCGACCGCATGCCCAGCGAGCTTTCGGGTGGCCAGCAGCAGCGCGTCGGCGTGGCCCGCGCCCTGGCCGCCGAGCCCAACATCCTGCTCATGGACGAACCCTTCGGCGCCCTCGATCCCATCATCCGCGCCAAGGCCCAGCAGGACCTGCTCGACATCCAGAAGCGCTTTGGCACCACCGTTGTTCTTGTCACCCACGACATGGAGGAGGCCATCCTCCTCGGCGACAAGATCGCCGTCATGGACAAGGGCCAGCTCCTCCAATACGCCACGCCCGAAGAGATCATCGCCCACCCCGCCACCGCTTTCGTCGATGAACTCATCGGCACTGGGGAACGCCCGTTCCGGCTGCTCTCGCTGGCCGCGATCCGCGAGGCGGTCGAGCCGGGCGAGGCTCTGGGCGACGCCATTTCCGCCGAGGCCTCGCTGCGCGATGCCTATGCCGAGCTTCTCTGGTCCGGCCGCGCCGCCTTGCCGGTCGAGGAAAACGGCCAGGTCATCGGCCGCGTCACGCTTGCCGAACTCAACCGTCGCGCGGCGCGTCCGCAATGAACTGGTCGCTCCTCATAAGGCTGGTCGTCCTGGCCCTGCTCGTGGCGTTTCTCGTCACGCCGCAGAGCTTCGCCTTCCTGCTCGAGCCGCTGACCAAGAACGGCCAGCCCGCCATCTATGATCGTGCCAGCCTCCTGAGCCTGACGCTGAGCCACCTGGCCATCACCTTTGCCGCCACCTTCGCCGCCACCATCGTGGCCGTGGGCCTCGCCATCCTCGTCACGCGCCCCTTCGGCGCCGAGTTCCTGCCGCTTTCACGCAGCCTCGCCAATATCGGCCAGACTTTCCCGCCGGTCGCGGTGCTGGCGCTCGCCGTGCCTATCCTGGGTTTCGGCACCGCCCCCACGCTCGTCGCCCTCTTCCTTTACGGCCTGCTGCCGATCTTCGAGAATTCCCTCACCGGCCTCACCACCCTTCCGCCCGCCGTCACCGAGGCGGCGCGCGGCATGGGCATGACCGGCACGCAGCGTCTCGTCCGCGTCGAGCTGCCGCTGGCCTTGCCGGTGATCCTGGGCGGAGTGCGCCTCTCGACCGTCATTTCGCTCGCCACCGCCACCATCGGCTCGACCGTTGCTGCGCCGACGCTGGGCGAAGTCATCATCGCCGGCCTCACCGCCAGCAACACGGCGCTGGTCCTGCAGGGCGGCGTCATCGTCGCCGTGCTCGCCGTCCTCATCTACGACGGGCTGTCCGCCCTCGAAAAATTCCTCACCGCCCGCACCGGCCGCGCCCAGCAGGAAGCCGCAGCCTAGGGCCCGTGAGCACTACTTAGGAGTATCCAGCCATGTCCGATTTCGATCTCGTCCTCTCCGGCACCGTGGTCCTTCCCACGCGCATCCTCGAAGGCGGTTTCGTCGCCGTCCGCGACGGCAGGGTCGCCGAGATCGGACAGGGTCCCGCACCCGCCGCCCGCGAGCGGCACGAGTTGGGCGACGCTCTCATCCTTCCGGGCGCCATCGACGCCCAGGTGCATTCGCTCTCCCAGAAGGACCAGGAAGACTTCATCTGGTCGACCCGGTCGGCTGCCGCCGGCGGCGTCACCACCATCGTCGACATGCCCTATGACGAGGGCAACCTCGTCTGCTCGGCCGAAGCCGTGCGCAAGAAGGTCGATCACGCCAGCCCCCAGGCCCGCGTCGATTTCGCCCTCTACGGCACCATCGATCCCGAGGAGGGCGCCAGGCGCATCCCCGAACAGGTCGAAGCCGGCGTCGCCGCCTTCAAGTTCTCCACCTTCGGCACCGACCCCAAGCGCTTCCCCCGCATCCCGCCGGGCCTTCTCGAAGAGTGCTTCGCCGCCGTGGCCAGGACCGGCCTCACCGCCGGCGTCCACAACGAGGATGACGAAGCCGTCCGCGCCGCCATGGAAAAGGTGAAAGCCCTCGGCATCACCGATTACCGCGCCCACGCCCTCTCGCGCCCGCCGCTGACCGAACTCCTGGCTACCCTCCAGGTCTACGAGACCGGCGCCCTCACCGGGGCCGACGCCCACATCGTTCACTGCTCGCTCTCGCGCGGCTACGACATCGCCGCCGGCTACCGCGCGCAGGGTTTTGCCGCCACCATCGAGTGCTGCATCCACTACCTGACGCTCGACGAGGAAAACGACGTCAAGCGCCTCGGCGGCAAGGCCAAGATCAACCCGCCCATCCGCCCGCGCGCTGAAGTCGAAGCCCTCTGGCGCCAGGTCGCCGCCGGCAATGTCACCCTGGTCTCCACCGATCACGTCAGCTGGTCCGAGAACCGCAAGACCAACCCGGATATGCTCGCCAACGCCTCAGGCGTCCCCGGCCTCGAAGTCATGGTCCCGCTTTTCGTCAAGGGCGCGCTGGAACGCGGCATTTCCCTCACCTGGGCCGCCAGGCTCATGGCCGAAAACCCCGCCCGTCACTTCCGCCTCGACCACGTCAAGGGCGCCCTGACCCCCGGCCGCGACGCCGACATCACCGTCCTGGTCCCGGTCGAAAAGACCTACGACGCCGCCGCCTCGGGCAACAATGTCGTCGGCTGGAGCCCCTATAACGGCATCAAGCTGCCGTGGACGACTGCGGCGACATACCTCCGCGGCAAGCTGGCATTCGACGGATCGAAGGTCCTCTCCGAACCCGGCACGGGAAAGTTCGTCCGTCCGCCGCAGCAGATCGTGGTGGCGTCATGAGCGCGCTGCCCACCCCCCTCCCGACCTCCCCCGCAAGGGGGGAGGTGCCGACCGCGCTGCTTGAACACCAAACGCCCCACCTCCTCGATCGAAACACCTCCCCCCTTGCGGGGGAGGCTGGGAGGGGGGTGAGCCTCGCCGGCCGGCCCATCCATCGTGGTCTCCCTCCCCCTTGTGGGGAGGGAACAAGGGTGGGGGTGAGCCCCACCCACTGCGCTCGCCGCACCCCCACCCTCAGTCCCTCCCCACAAGGGGGAGGGAAGCCTGTCGGCATCATCGAGCCAAAGCGTCTCCCTCCCCCCTCTGGGGAGGGAACAAGGGTGGGGGTGAGCCCGACCCACCGGCCCCGCCGAGGAGCCCACGCATGAGAAACCTCCCCACCAACCCCGACCGTATCGCCGAGGACATCTCCGACCTCGCTGCCATCACCGAGCCGGACCACCCCTATACCCGCCGCGCCTTCACCCCGATGTTCCTGGCCGGCCGCTCCTATCTCGAACGCCGCTTCGAAAAAGCCGGCCTCAAGGTCCGCATCGACGCAGCCGGCAACCTCATCGGCCACCGCCCGGGCAAAAACCCCGGCCTCGGCACCATCCTTCTCGGTTCCCATTCGGACACCGTGCCCGATGGTGGGCGCTATGACGGCATAGCAGGCGTTTCCGCCGCCCTCGAAGTCGCGCGCGCCCTCGCCGACCAGGGCGTCCATCTCGACCACGATCTCGAAATCGTCGATTTCCTCGCCGAGGAAGTCTCGATCTTCGGCGTCTCCTGCGTCGGCTCGCGCGGCATGGTCGGGCTCGTTCCGCCCGATTGGCTCGCCCGCACCGCCGAGCATCTCACCCTGGCGCAGGGCATCGAGGACGTGGGCGGTCACCCCGAGGTCAGCGAGACGCGCGCCGACATCAAGGCTTTCCTCGAGCTCCACATCGAACAGGGCCCCGTCCTCGAAGACCAAAAACTCGATATCGGCGTCGTCACCGCCATTGCCGGCATCACCCGCATCGAGATCGTCGTCGACGGCCGCGCCGACCACGCCGGCACCACGCCCATGGGCTCGCGCCGCGACGCCCTTACCGCCGCCGCCCGCCTCGTCCTCGCCATCGAGCAACTGGCGAGCCAGTTCGCCGAGGGCCCGGCCCATTTCGCCGCCACCGTCGGCGAATTCCGCATCGAGCCCAATGCGGCCAACGTCGTGCCCTCGCGTGCCGTAATGCTCATCGACGCCCGCGCCGAAAACCGCGCCGATATGGAGCGCTTCTGCGAAGCCGTCGATGCGCTGGCGCTCGAAGTCGCTGACGAGACCGATTGCTCGGTCGCCAAGCCGCGCCGCATCTCGGACAACCAGCCCACCCCTTGCGATCCCGACCTGCTGGCCATCCTCGACGCCGCCTGCGAAACCACTGGCGCCCGCCATCGCCGCATGGCCTCGGGCGCCGGCCACGACACCGCCTGGATGGCCCGTGCCACCAAGGCGGCCATGATCTTCATCCCTTGCCTCGGCGGGCGCAGCCATGCCCCCGAGGAATCCGCCAAGACCGAGGACATCGCCCTGGGCGCCGCCGTGCTGCTCGAAGCCGTCAAGACCCTCGACAAGCAACTACAGGAATCCAACTGATGGGCCGCATTCTCACCGAAAAAGACATCGAACCGGCGGTCAAGGGCGGCTCCGTCTACGCGGCGGGCGGCGGCGGCTGGGCCGATCACGGCCGCATGCTCGGCCGCGCCGCGGTTTCCATCGGCAAGCCCGAGCTGGTTTCCATCGAAGAGCTCGATGACAACGACTGGGTCGCCACCGCCGCCGCCATCGGCGCCCCGGCCTCGACCACGCCGTGGGAAATGCAGGGCGTCGATTACATCAAGGCCGCCCAGCTTCTCCAAGATGCCCTGGGCGAAAAGCTCTCCGGCCTCATGGTCGGCCAGAACGGCAAGTCCTCGACCCTCAACGCCTGGCTCCCTTCCGCCATGCTCGGCACCAAGGTCGTCGATGCGGTGGGCGACGTGCGCGCCCATCCGACCGGCGACATGGGGTCGATCGGCATGGCAGGCAGCCCCGAGCAGATAATCCAGACCGCCGTGGGCGGCAACCGCGACGAGAACCGCTATATCGAGCTGGTCGTGCGCGGCGCCACCGCAAAGGTCTCGCCGGTCCTGCGCACCGCCGCCGACCAGTCCGGCGGCTTCATCGCCTCCTGCCGCAACCCTCTTCGCGCTTCCTATGTGGCAAAAAATGCGGCGCTCGGCGGCATCTCGATGGCATTGAAGCTCGGCGAGGCCATCATCGCCGCCGAAGCCGGCGGCGGCTCGAAAGTCATCGACGCCATCGTCAACACCACGGGCGGCACCATCCTTGCCCAGGGCAATGTCGAGGCCAAGGACGTGGTCTACACCAGGGAAGCCTTCGACATCGGTACCATCACCCTGGGCTCGGGTGACAAGGCGACGAAGCTCCACGTCATGAACGAATACATGGCGGTCGAAGACGCCGGCGGCACGCGCCTTGCCACCTTCCCCGACGTCATCACCACGCTCGATGCCGCCGGCAATCCGCTCAGCGTCGGCCAGGTGCGCGAAGGCATGTTCATCTTCGTGCTGCACGTCCCCAAGACCATCATCCCCCTGGCCTCGTCCGTCCTCGACCCGACGGTCTATCCGCCGGTCGAAAAGGCCATGGGCATCGAAATCGCCAAATACGCGCTCGACCTCGGGCGCCGCAAGTCAGACCGGGGCTGAAAACCCCTCATCCGGCGCTACGCGCCACCTTCTCCCCGACGGGGAGAAGAAAAACAGAGCGAACCATAAGCCCCCTCTTTCCTCGCCCCCTCGGGGAGAGGATGTCCCGCAGGGACAGGTGAGGGGGATGCCCAGGCCTCGAAAGGGGGCCATGGGCATACGCGCTCGATCTCGGGCGTAGGAAGACAGACCGGGGCTGAAAACCCCTCATCCGGCGCTAACGCGCCACCTTCTCCCCGTCGGGGAGAAGGAAACCGAGCGAACCACAAGCCCCCTCTTTCCTCACCCCCTCGGGGAGAGGATGTCCCGAAGGGACAGGTGAGGGGGAGCCACAAGCGATGAGCCTTGCCATGCCCACACCCAATCCCCGTCACCCCAACTTCCCCATTCCCGGCGGCAACGAACTGCGCGCCAAAGGCTGGCGGCAGGAGGCCCTGCTGCGCCTCCTCGAAAACGTGCTTTCGGTGGGTGAAGACCCCGACAACCTCGTCGTCTACGCCGCCCTCGGCAAGGCCGCCCGCAACTGGGCCGCGCATGACGCCATCGTCAATGCCTTGAAGACCATGGACGAGGATCAGACCCTCATCATCCAGTCCGGAAAACCCATCGGGCTGCTGAAAACCCACGCCAGGGCTCCCCTGGTCATCATGGCCAATTGCAACATCGTCGGGCAGTGGGCCAAGGCCGAGAATTTTTACGACCTCGAGAAGAAGGGCCTCATCGCCTGGGGCGGGCTCACGGCGGGCGCCTGGCAATATATTGGCAGCCAGGGCGTCATCCAGGGCACCTATGAAATCTTCATGCGCATCGCCGAGAACCGCTTCGATGGCGACCTGCGCGGCCGCTTCATCCTCACCGCCGGCCTCGGCGGCATGGGCGGCGCCCAGCCGCTGGCTGGCCGCATGGCCAACGCCGCCATCCTCGTCGTCGATGTCGATCCCGAGCGCGCCCGCAAGCGCCAGGAAGTCGGTTATTTGGAACATGTCGCGCCTGATCTCGACACGGCGCTGGCCATGATCGATGAGGCGATCAAAGCCCGGCGCCCCACTTCCATCGGCCTCGTCGGCAATGCCGCCGAGATCTACCCCGAGATCGCCCGCCGCGGCATCACGCCCGACATCGTCACCGACCAGACCTCGGCCCACGACCTCGTCTATGGCTATGTCCCTAAGGGCTATTCGCTCGAAGAGGTCCGGCGTCTGCGCAAGGAAAACCCGGCCGAACTCATGGCCGCCAGCCGCGCCTCCATCGTCGATCACGTCAACGCCATGCTCGAATTCCAGAGGCGCGGCGCCGAGGTCTTCGACAACGGCAACCTCATCCGCACCCAGGCCCGCGACGGCGGCGTCGCCAATGCCTTCGACATCAAGATATTCACCGAAGCCTATCTCCGCCCGCTCTTCGCGCGCGCCATCGGCCCCTTCCGCTGGATGGCGCTTTCCGGCGATCCCGAGGACATCCGCAAGATCGATGAGCTCGTGCTGAAAATGTTCGCGGGCAACAACATCGTCACCAACTGGATCGGCCTCGCCCGCCAATACGTCCCCTTCGAAGGCCTCCCCGCCCGCATCGCCTGGCTTGGCCACGGCGAGCGCACGCAACTGGCGCTGGCGGTCAACGAGCTCGTCGCCAACGGCACCCTTTCGGGCCCGGTCGCCTTCTCGCGCGACCACCTCGATGCCGGCGCCATGGCCCATCCCAACATCATGACCGAGCGCATGAAGGACGGCTCTGACGCCATCGCCGACTGGCCGCTGCTCGACGCCATGCTCCTCACCGCCTCGATGGCCGACCTTGTCGCCATCCACTCGGGCGGCGGCGGCTATGCCGGCTACATGACCAGCGCCGGCGTCACCACCATCGCCGACGGCACCCCTGAAGGCGCCGAACGCCTCCGGCACGTGCAGACCAACGACACCTCCCTCGGCGTCATGCGCTACGCCGATGCCGGGTACGACGAGAGCTTTGACGAGATCGAAAAGAAGGACATTCCCCACATCGATCTGCGCTAGCGGCCCCCACCCTTGTTCCCTCCCCAAAAGGGAGAGGGAGACGCCTCCGCACAATCTCGCCCCATCCCCTCCCTCCCCCTTGTGGGGAGGGACCGAGGGTGGGGGTGAGCCCAAAACCCGGTCGCATCGCCCGCATCCCCACCACCCCGAAACTTCAAGTCTCCGCCCGGGGAAGATCGCCTATGCACGAAGTGCTTGAACACGGTCGCCGCCCCATCGAAAACCCTCTCCCCTCGGGGAGAGGGGGCCCGGCAGGGCGGTGAGGGGAGGCCGGAAACACAAAGGGGCGGCCCTGAAAGGACCGCCCCCAAGAAACCGGAATCCGAAAAAGCCTCAGTTCGGCAGCGCCGCTACCGCGATCATTTCCACCTTGAGGCGCGGGTCCGCCAGCCGGGCCTCGATCGTCGCGCGTGCCGGCGGGTTGGCCGGATCGATCCACGCATCGTAGACGGCGTTCATCGCCGCGAAGTCGGCGATATTGTTGAGGATGACCTGCATCGAAAGCACGTTGGACTTGTTGGTCCCGGCCTTGGCCAGCACGTCATCGATGGCGGCCAGCACCTGCTGGACCTGCTCGGTGATCCCCGCATCGAAGTTGGTCGCCACCTGGCCGGCGAGGTAGACGGTGTTGCCGTGGATCACGGCTTCGCTCATGCGCTTGCCGGGCTCGATACGCTTGATGGTCACGAGAAATCTCCCCTAGAGAAACCTGGCCTTGCTCTTAGTGGCAGATAGGCCGTGACGCAAACGCTCTCTCGCGTTACCCAAGGGCAGCAAGGAGCCTTCATGTCGCAGTTCGTGATTCCCCCGCCGCCCGTTGCCGCCGTCCCCGTCGCGGGGGGCGGCCTGTTTCCCGTCCGCCGCATCTATTGCGTAGGCCGCAACTATGCCGAGCACGCGCGCGAAATGGGCCACGACCCCGATCGCGAGCCGCCCTTCTTCTTCGCCAAGCCCGCCGATACGCTCGTCACCGGCGGCGCCGACACGCCCTATCCGGCCGATACCGCCGACTACCAGCACGAGATCGAACTAGTCGTCGCCCTGGCCGATGGCGGCAGCAACATTCCGGTCGAGGCGGCCCTGGGCAAGATCTATGGCTATGCCGTGGGCCTCGACATGACCCGCCGCGATATCCAGGCCGTCGCCAAGAAGGGCGGCCGGCCGTGGGACATGGCCAAGGGCTTCGACCACTCCGCCCCGATCGGCGATATCGTGCCCGTCGCCCGCATCGGCCATCCCGAGAGCGGCGCCATCACGCTCGCCGTCAACGGCGCCGTTCGCCAGTCCGGGGATATATCCCAATTGATCTGGTCCATCGCCGAGTCCATTTCCCTTCTCTCCAACCTCGTTGAGCTCAAGGCCGGCGATCTCCTCTTCACCGGCACGCCGGCCGGCGTCGCCGCCGTGGTGCGCGGGGACCTGCTAGAGGGCGAGGTGGCAGGAGTGGGAACGGTGCGGACGCGGATCGTCTAGAGGCATGGTGCAGTGGACGCCCCAGCAGGATGAGGCCCTGGGCAAGGTTTCGGCCTGGCTCAAGGACAAGTCTGCCCCGCAGGTCTTCCGGCTCTTCGGCTGGGCCGGCACCGGCAAGACCACGCTCGCCAAGCATCTGGGCACGGGCGTCAAGAGCGTCAAATACGCCGCCTTCACCGGCAAGGCCGCGCTCGTCATGCGCAAGCGCGGCTGCCGGGGCGCCTCGACCATCCATTCCCTGATCTATAAGCTCGAGGGGGAAGGGCAGGACGAGGGCAACGCCTCCGAACCCCGCTTCGTGCTCGACCCCGAATCCGCCGCCGCCACCGCCGACCTCATCGTCATCGACGAGGTCTCCATGGTCGACGAGGCGCTGGCGGTCGATCTCCTCTCCTTCGGCACCAAGGTGCTGGTTCTCGGCGATCCCTTCCAGCTGCCTCCGGTCCAGGGCGCGGGTTACTTCACCCAGGTCGAGCCCGACATCATGCTCACCGACATCCGTCGCCAGGCCCAGGAAAACCCCATCATCCGCATGTCCATGGACATCCGCGAAGGCGGCAATCTCGAGCGCGGCAGCTATGGCGAGTCCAAGGTCATCAGCGCCCGCGAAGTCGACCAGGCCGAAGTGCTCGGCGCCGACCAGGTGCTGGTTGGACGCAACAAGACGCGCCTCATGTACAACGACCGCATCCGCGAGCTCAAAGGCCTGCCCCACCAGGAGCCCGTCGTCGGCGACCGGCTCGTATGCCTGCGCAACAACCCGATCAAGAAGCTCCTCAACGGCCAGATCTTCACCGTCGCCCAGATCAACGCCCGTGCCAACGGCCGCATCCAGATGTGGCTTGATCCGGAGGAGGATGGCACAGGCGTCGGCCAGCAGGTCAAGGTCGTCACCCACAAGGCCTTTTTCACTGGCGAGGAGGCCAACCTCTCCTGGCCCGAGCGGCGCGGCTACGACGAATTCACCTTCGGCTACTGTCTCACCGTCCACAAGGCTCAGGGCAGCCAATGGGACAACGTCTACCTGTTCGACGAAAGCGGCGTCTTCCGCGAGGATCGGCGCCGCTGGCTCTATACCGGGGTCACACGCGCCGCCGAAAAGATCACCGTCGTCAGCTGACACCAATCCTGATCGATCCTCTCAACTTAAGTTGACAAACTTTAGAACTGTTATAAACTGTTGAAGTCGCTGGTGTTTTTGAAAAGGCCGCAAAAACGCGCGATTTCAAGGGCTTGAAGGCACTTGAGGCGGCTCCCGGTTGGGGCTAAGGCTTAACCAATGGTTGCGCTTTGCGCCGCCCCAAACGTCGAAAAGGAATGGCCAATGCGGCTGACCAAGCAATCGAGCTACGCGATCCGGACCCTCATCTACTGCGCGGTCAACGCGCCCGAGCTGAGCCGCGTTGCCGATGTCGCCAAGGCCTATTCGATTTCCGAGCTGTTCCTGTTCAAGCTCATCAAGCCGCTGGTCGAGGATGGCATCATCGAGACCGTGCGCGGCCGCCACGGCGGCATCAAGCTGGGCCGCCCTGCCAACGAGATCACCCTGCTCGACGTCATCAAGCGCACCGAGGAAAGCTTCGCGCTGGCCGAGTGCTTCGAGGATGACGGCGTCATCTCCTGCCCGCTCCATGTCGGGTGCGAGCTGAGCTCGGCCCTTTCGGAGGCCCTGCAGGCCTTCTTCAACGTGCTCGAGAGCTACACCATCGCCGATCTGGCCGACAAGAAGCGCAACCTGCGCGTCCGTCTCGGCCTCGACCTCGGCGAGCCGGCCCTCGCCGCTCACTGATCCTGCGCCCGTCCGCCGCCGTCCCGCTGCGGGAGAGCGTTCGGATTAAAATATGAGTTTGACAGTCATAATAAAATATGGCCTAGTCGTCGCCAACAGAGCCGCCCGGCTCCCACCGCACGACGAGGTTGCTTGCTGCACTCGTCTCCCCAGGCCAGTCAGGATCCTCAACGTCCTGGCTGGCCTTCCTTTTTTGGGCACCACCAGAATCCTCTCCAGAGCCCTTCTCCCCGGCGAAGGCCGGGGCCAAGAAATCCTGCAACCCGCGTAGAACCCCGGGAGCTGATCCTGTGAGCAAGAGAGGCCTTATGCCGCCCGTGCCAGGCACTGCTTGCAGGTGCCGCGCAGCTCTATGGTCGTGCGGCTGGGCTTGAAGCCGTTCTCGCCGGCCCAGCCGGCCAGGCGTTCGCGCACCACGTCGTCGGCGAATTCGTCGACGCGCCCGCAGCTTTCGCAGATGGCGAAGGCGATGACGCCCGTGCGGTGGCAATGGGCATCGGCGCAGGCCACGAAGGCATTGAGGCTTTCCAGGCGATGCGCCAGTCCGCGCTCCACCAGCTTGTCGAGCGCCCGGTAGACCTGGAGCGGAGCCCGCAGGCCGTCCTCGCGCAGCCGGTCGAGGATGTCATAGGCCGAAAGCGGGGCGTCCGCGCCCGTGAGCGTGCCCAGTACCAGCCCCTGGTTACGCGTCAGCGCCTCGGCCGGTTCCTCGTGAGAATGTGTCATCGTCTTCTCCATTCCCCTAAATCTAGGAGAGTCTTGCCCCGCCTCCAAGCGGGGCAGGCCGGTTTTGGGCTGGTCATTCGCCTTTCATGGCCGGCACCAGCAGCGCCACGTTGTGCCTGAACATGTCCAGATAGGTGCCCGCGCCCTCGTCCTTGGTGCTGAGCGCATCGGCATAGAGCTCGCCGCCCAGCTTCACGCCGGTCTCGCGCGCGATCTGCTCGACCAGCCGGCCGTCGCTCATGTTTTCGACGAAGAGCGCGCTCACGCCCTCGCCGCGGATCTGCTCGATGAGCTTGGCCACGTCCGCCGCCGAGGCTTCGCTTTCGGTCGATACGCCCTCGGGCGCCTCGAAGGTCACCCCGTAGGCCGCCCCGAAATAACCGAAGGCGTCATGGGTGGTGATGACCTTGCGCTTGGCCTCGGGCACGCTGGCGATCTGCGCCTTGACCTCGGCGTCGAGCGCCGAGATTTCGTCCGAATAGGCCTTGGCGTTGGCCTCGTAGGTCTGGCAGCCCTCGGCGTCCACCGAGCAGAGCGCCTTGGCGATATTGGCCACGTAGATGAGCCCGTTGCTCAGGCTCTGCCAGGCATGGGGATCGGTAATGGTCTCGCCGTCCTCGTCCATGGTGCGGCTCGAAACGCGCTCGCTCGCCACCACCAGCTGGCCCTTGTAGCCGGTGGCTTCCACCAGCCGGTCCATCCAGCCCTCAAAGCCCAGGCCCGAAACGAAGAAGACCTGCGCCTTGCCCACATTGGCTGCATCGGTCGGCGTCGGCTCATAGACATGGGTGTCGGCATTGGGCCCCACGATCGTGGTCAGTGCCACCCGGTCCCCGCCCACGCGCGCCACCATGTCGCCCAGGATCGAGAAGCTGGCTACCGCATTGACGGGCGCGGCGAGCGCCGGCGCGGTGATGAGCGCAAAGGCGGAAACGAGAAGGGCGCGGGCGAACATGGGCAGTCTCCTAGGCAATGCGGTGTCGGGGGGAGGTGAGGCGCGTGCGGATCACCCCGCGCGCACCGAAGATCAGCGAGAAGGCATAGAACCCGCCTGCGACCAGGATGATCGCCGGCCCCGAAGGCACGCTGAAATAGTATGAGAGCAGAAGACCCAGATAGCTCGAGGCCATGCCGACCAGTACTGCCAGTACGCAGAGCGCCTCGAGGCGCCGCACCCAGAAGCGGGCGGCCGCCGCCGGCAGCATCATCAGGCCCACGGCCAGCAGCGTACCCAGCGCCTGGAAGCCCCCGACGAGGTTCAGTACCACCAGCCCGAGGAAGGTGAAGTGCACTATCGGTCCCGCCTTGCCGATGGCGCGCAGGAAGGTGGGGTCGAGGCATTCGGCGAAAAGCGGCCGCCAGATCACCGCCAGCGCGGTAAGGCTGATCGTGGCGATGGCCCCGATCATGATCAGCGCATCGTTGTTGAGCGCCAGCACCGTGCCGAACAGCACATGCATCAGGTCCACGCTCGAGCCGCGCAGGCTCACCAGCATCACTCCGAGCGCCAGCGAAATCAGGTAGAACGCGGCCAGGCTCGTGTCCTCGCGCTGCACGGTCAGCCGGCTCACCAGCCCCGCCAGCAGCGCCACCACCAGTCCGGCGGCGAACCCGCCCAGTGTCATCGGCAGGATCTGCAGGCCCGCCACCAGAAACCCCGCGGCCGCACCCGGCAGGATCGCATGGGCCATGGCGTCGCCCGCCAGGCTCATGCGGCGCAGCATCAGGAACACGCCGACCGGCCCGGCCGAGAGCGCCAGGATCATGGCGCCGGCAAGCGCCCGGGTCAGGAAGCCGTAATTGACGAACGGCCCGATCAGTACATCAATCAGGTTCAATGTCCGCCTCCATGGCCGTGGCCATTTTCGTGCCAGGGCGCGTGCTCGTCCCAGGCTTCGGTCATGCGCCGCGCCTTGAGCAGGTTTTCGGCCTTGAGGGCCTTGTCGGTATCGGCCCAACACACCGGCTCGCGGGCCATCAGCAGCGTTCTTGGAAACACCGCCTTGACCATTTCGGCATCGTGCAGCACCGCGATTACCGTGCGGTCCTCGGCGTGCCAGCGCCGCACCAGTTCGATGAGGTCGATCACCGTCTTTTCGTCGATCGCCGTGAACGGCTCGTCGAGGAGGATCGTGTCCGCGTCCTGCAGCATCACCCGCGCGAAGAGCGCGCGCTGCAGCTGCCCGCCAGAGAGCGTATCGAGAGGGCGGTTCTCGAAGCCGGTGAGCCCCACCGTCGCCAGCGCCTCTTCCACCTCGCGATAATCGGCGCCGGTAATGGCGGCAAAGAGCCCGCGCCGCCGCCAGTGGCCCAGCGCCACCAGGTCCGCCACCGTGGCCGGAAACGTGCGGTCGATATCGGCGCTCTGCGGCAGGTAGGCGATGGTCGCGCCCGGCGCCCGCTCGATCGAGCCGGTCAGCGGCTGGAGCATGCCCACGATGCCCTTGAGGAGGGTGGATTTGCCCGATCCGTTCGGCCCCACGATCGCGGTGAGCGAGCCATCCTCGAATGTGCCGTCCAGGTGATGAACCGCCGGATGCCCCTCGTAGCCCAGGGTCACGTCCTTGAGCCTGATGGCGCTCATGGCTGCACCAGCGCGATCACCGCCAGCCAGATGCCGGCTATCAGCACCGCCACGATGCCCAGCCGCACCGCCAGACCCTGCTGGGCAAGACTGAAGGCGCGCTGCTGCGGCCGGGGCAGGCGCTGCGCCGGCTCGTGACCGTGGTTGTGATGGAGGTGTCCGGGATGCGGGTCATCGGCCATGTGGGCGGCTTTCTCTGAATTGGCCTGTGTGTAACGTAATAACATTTTTGGTGTCAACGCTTGCCAGCGCAAATTCCGAAACGTTATATAGTTACATCATTCGCCATGCCAAGCCCCATTGCCTGAACCCTCGGGCCGGGGCCGCATATCGTGTCACTTCGTAACGATATAACGTAAAGGATTTCCGATGAAGCGTGCCATCTCCCCGCTCGCCCTGCTGCTGGCGCTGGGTCTTGCAACGCCCGCGATCGCCGAGGAAGAGGTCGCCTGGCGGCTCTTCGTGGCCGACCATGCCGAGCCCACCGTCACCGCCATCGATCTGGAGAGCGGCGACGCCCTGGGCAGTTTTGCCCTTTCCGGGCCCGCAACCCTCTACGCCACGCCCGCCAAGCGCGCCGTCTATGCCGTCCAGGGCAATGACAACCAGGTGGCGGTAATCGCCACCGGCGTATCCGTCGATGATCACGGGGACCACGGAGATCTCACGCTCACCGATCCCTCGCTCGGCTCGGCCGTCCTCACTGGCGAGCGCCCCGTTCACTTCGTCGAGCACGATGGCAATTTCGCTGTCTTCTACGATGGCGAGGGTGTGGCCCGGACCTATTCGGAAACCGCGGTTCTCGCCGGCGACGCCACGTTTGCCGAAACCGCCACGCCCGCGCCCCATCACGGCGTCGCCATCCCCTTCGGCGCCCATACCATCATCACCGAGCCCAATGCCGAAGACCCCAAGGCCCTTCCGACTGGCGTATGGGTACGCGACGGCGCCGGCGCTACCGTTGGGGACTTCCATGCCTGCCCGGACCTGCATGGCGAAGCCTCCTCGGGCAACCTTCTCGCCATCGCCTGCGGCTCCGGCCTGCTGATCGCCAGGGAGGGCGGCGAAGGTCCCGAGATTTCCTTCCTGCCCTATGCGCCTGACCTGCCCGAAGGCAAGGCGACCGCGCTCCTCGGCGGCGTCGGCTTCCAGTACTTCCTGGGCAATTATGGCGCTTCGCGCGTCGCCGTCATCGACCCGAGTGCCCAGGACGCCTTCCGTCTCGTCGATCTGCCGACCCGGCGCGTGCACTTCGCCGTCGATCCTGTGCGGCCCAAATTCGCCTATGTCTTCACCGAGGACGGCAACCTGCTCCAGCTCGACATCCTCTCGGCCGCCGTCACCGGCACGCTGCGGCTGACCGAGCCCTATTCGATGGATGGCGAATGGAGCCTGCCGCGCCCCCGTGTGGCGGTCGCCGGTGACGAGATCGCCGTCACCGATCCTCTCAAGGGCCTCATCCACATCGTGGATGCGCACAGCTTCGCCAAGACCCGCGAGATCGCGCTTGCCGGCAAGCCCTTCAACATCGTGGCGGTCGGCGGCGCCGGAGAGACCCACGGCCATCACCACCACTAACCCCTTCATCCCCTCTCCCTCCGCCGGGGGAGGGGAGCGCTTTCCAGCCAGGATCATTCCATGAAACGACTTCCCGTCACCGTGCTCTCCGGCTTTCTGGGCGCCGGCAAGACCACCTTGCTCAATCACATCCTCAACAATCGCGAGGGCCGGCGCGTCGCCGTCATCGTCAACGACATGAGCGAGGTCAATATCGACGCTTCGCTGGTCCGCGAGGGGGGCGCCGATCTTTCGCGGACCGATGAAAAGCTGGTCGAAATGAGCAATGGCTGCATCTGCTGCACCTTGCGCGGCGATCTCCTCGCCGAGGTGCGCAAGCTCGCCGAGGCGGAACGCTTCGACTATCTCCTCATCGAATCCACCGGCATCTCCGAGCCGCTCCCCGTCGCCACCACCTTCGATTTCCGCGACGAGAACGGGGAGAGCCTGGCCGACATCACCCGGCTCGACACCATGGTGACGGTGGTCGATTGCGCCAACCTCCTCAAGGATTACGGCTCTTCCGATTTCCTCAAGGATCGGGGCGAGACCCTGGGCCCCGAGGACGAGCGCGCCCTCGTCGACCTCCTCGTCGAGCAGATCGAGTTTGCCGACGTCATCGTCCTCAACAAGGTCTCCTCTGCCAACCTGCTCCAGCGCCAGGCCGCCATTTCCATCATCAAGGCGCTCAATCCCTCGGCCGAACTCATCGAGACCGATTTCGCCCAGCTTCCCCTCGACCGGGTCCTCGATACCGGCCTCTTCAGTCTCGAGATGGCCGAGCGCAATCCGCTCTGGTTCAAGGAGCTCAACGGCTTTGCCGACCACGTCCCCGAGACCCTTGAATACGGCATCCGCTCCTTCGTCTACCGCGCCCGCCGGCCCTTCAATCCGGCCCTGCTCGATCGTTTCATCGCCCGCGCCTGGCCGGGCGTCGTGCGCGCCAAGGGCTTCTTCTGGCTCGCCACCCGCCCGCATTTCGTCGGTGAGCTGAGCCAGGCCGGAGCGCTCGTGCGGACCGGTCGGCGGGGCCTGTGGTGGTCCGCCGTTCCGCCCCAGCGCTGGCCGGACGATCCGGATTGGACCGCCTCCATGCGCGCCTATCTCGACCCCGTCTGGGGCGACCGGCGCCAGGAACTGGTCTTCATCGGCCTTGAGGACATGGACGAGGCCGCCATCCGGCGCGAACTCGATGCCGCGCTCGTCCCGGCGCGCGCCTTCACGCCCGACAACTGGACGAGCCTGCCCGATCCGTTCCCGGCCTGGAGCTAGCGCAGCGGTCCCTTGAAGATGAAGAAGGCGCCCGCAAAGATCAGCGCGAAACCCACCACGTGGTTCCAGGTGAACCTTTCGCCCAGCACCAGAACGGCGAAGCCGGCGAAGACGCTGAGCGAGATCACCTCCTGGATGGTCTTGAGCTCGGCCGCGCTATAGGTGCCGTACCCGATGCGGTTGGCGGGCACCGCCAGCCAGTATTCGACCAGCGCGATGCACCAGCTCGCCATCACCGCGATCCACATCGGCGCGGTGGGGAACTTGAGATGCCCGTACCAGGCAATGGTCATGAAAACGTTCGATCCGATCAGCAGGACGATCGGCAGCACGGCGGAAGCGGAAAACTGCATGGAGCACCGGGGGGCGGGGGAGACGCACACTCTCGCGCCCGCCGCCTTCCGTCAATGGGGCGTCCGCTCGTTCATCTTGCAGTCATCGGGCGTCCCATACACATTTCGGGGAAAGCACCGAATACCGCGAGGCAATCCATGATCCTGCGTCTTCTCGCCGCCCTGTTGGCCCTGGCCGGCGCGGTCCTTCCCGCCGCCGCCGCCGAGCTCGCCTGCTCGGGGGCGTTCGGCCCCGATTCGTCCGAGGCGCGCCTCATCGAGACCTTCGGCAAGGAAAACGTCGTCTTCGGCGAAGTCCCCGGGGCCGAGGGCGAGACCATGCTCGCCACCACCGTCTTCCCCAATGACGAGGCGAGGCGCTTCCAGGTCGGTTGGTGGGATGAGGAGAACCGCGATTCGATCGCCTATTTCACCGTCCCGCCAAATGACAGCGCTCCCGGCGGCGTCCATATCGGCCAGACCGTGGCCGAGGTCCAGGCGCTCAACGGCGAGCCCTTTACCCTGCTCGGCTTCTATTGGGACTACGGCGGCTCGGCCAGTTTCACTTCCGGCAAGCTTGCCTCGCTTCCGGGCGGCTGCTCGCTGGGGGTCGCGTTCGAGCCGCGCAAGGACCTGCCCACCGGCGTCGACGACACCCCGATCCTGGGCGACAGGGAAGTATCGTCCACCGAGCCGCTCCTGGTGGATCTCGATGCGCGCATCTACGACGTCTACCTCAGCTATCCCGACCCCAGCGCCCCGGCCGATACCGATACCGGGGAAGGGGAGGGCGCCGGCGAAGCCGCCGCCCCGCAATAGCGGCTAGATATCGATATCGGGCTCGTCCGGCTGCTTGTCCGCCGGGGGAGCCTCCCCGGGCTCGACCGGCTCGATCCGCACCACCTCGATCTTGACCCGCGCCAGCAGCCCCGCCAGGGCCCCCAGCAGCGCCAGCCACGGCGCGGCCAGCACCATGATGCCGCCCAGGCCGACCCCGGCATTGAGCGGGATCTCGGCATAGATGTCGCCGCGCTCGGACTTGACGCGCAGGCGCCGCACATTGCCTTCCTTGAGCAACTGGGTGATGCGCTCGACGAGCTGGCTGCCGGCCACCTCGATTTCCTCGGTGAAGGTCTTCCAGTGATCCTTGGGCTGGTCGTCCATGTCTGTCTCCATCAGAGAAGCCTCTCTTCCCCATACATAGGAAACCCTGCGCCGATTTCACGCGCATTGACCTTGCGCAACCATATGTGGCAATCCTAACCCCACGTTGGTTCCCCCAAGCGCAGGCGCGGGGGATGAAAAGGGAACACGGTGCGGATTACCCATCAGGGGCCTAGACCGTGGCTGCCCCCGCAACTGTAAGCGGCCAGCTTTGCCATTTGCCACTGGGCTTCGCCCGGGAAGGCGGCACAGCGACAAAGAGGCTGCGAGCCAGGAGACCTGCCAGCGCAACCGGGCGGAAACGCCCAACTCGTTAATCCGCGCGCACGGAGGGTGTCCGCAAAATGACCACTGCTACGCAGACCCAGACCATCAATCTCACCTTGTCTCAGCGGCTTGTCGCTGGCGGCCTCGCCCTCGTCCTGGGCTTCGTGCTGCTGGGCGGCATCGGCTTTGCCAGTGACATGCGCGTCCACAACGGCGCCCACGACACCCGCCACGCCCTCGGCTTCCCCTGCCACTAAGCGCTTCGAGACAAAAATGAATCTGTTCCGGCGAATATTCTTCGCTGCGGTCCTGTCCGGACTCGCGGCCGGTCTTGCCATGTCGGCGGTCCAGCAGTGGCGCGTCGCCCCGCTGATCCTCGAGGCCGAGACCTATGAAGGCCAGGAGGCTCCCGCGGCGCCGGCCACCCACACCCATGAAGATGGCACCGCGGCGCACAGCCACGATGCCCAGGAGGCCGCTCCTGCCGGCCACGTCCACGACGAAGACGCCTGGGCGCCCCAGGATGGCGCCGAGCGCATCTTCTATACGGTGCTTGCCGACGTCCTCGCCGCCATCGGTTTCGCGCTGGTCCTAGCCGCCGTCTCGGTGCTGGTGGGCCTGCCCATCACCGCCGCCAACGGCATCGTCTGGGGCCTGGGCGGCTTCATCGTCTTCCAGCTCGCGCCCGCCTTCGGCCTGCCGCCCGAACTCCCGGGCATGCCGGCCGCTGATCTGGGCGCCCGCCAGCTCTGGTGGTGGGGCACGGCCATCGCCACCGGCGCCGGTCTGCTGGGTATCGCCAAGTTCCGCAACTGGCAGGCCATTGGCGCCGGCGCCGTGCTGATCCTTCTGCCCCACCTCATCGGTGCCCCGCAGCCGCCCCATGAACCGAGCGCCGTTCCGGCGCACCTCGCCACCGCCTTCGCCGCCAGCGCGCTCTCGGCCGGTGCAGTCTTCTGGTTCATCCTCGGCCCGCTCCTGGGCTATCTCAATACCCGCTTCGCCAAGGCCGAAGCCTCTCAAACCAGAATGGTGCACGCATGAGCGAAAAGATCCCCGTAACCGTCATCACCGGCTTCCTCGGCTCGGGCAAGACCACGCTCGTCCGGCACCTGCTCGGCCACGCCAGGGGCAAGCGCATCGCGCTCATCATCAACGAGTTCGGCGATATCGGCGTCGACAAGGAAGTGCTGGCCGGGTGCGGCGACGAAACCTGCCGCGAAGAGGACATGATCGAGCTGGCCAACGGCTGCATCTGCTGCACCGTGGCCGACGATTTCATCCCCACCATGAAGACCCTGCTCGAACGCGACGAGCGCCCCGATCACATCGTCATCGAAACCTCCGGCCTGGCGCTTCCCCAGCCGCTGATCCGCGCCTTCAACTGGCCCGAGATCAAGACCGAAGTCACCATCGACGGCGTGGTCACCGTCGTTGACGCCGCCGCCCTCGCCGAAGGCCGTTTCGCCTCCGACGAAGAGGCGGTCGATGCCCAGCGCAAGGCCGATTCCATGCTCGACCACGAGACGCCCTTGGGGGAACTCTTCAAGGACCAGCTCGTCTCGGCCGACCTCATCATCGTCAACAAGACCGACCTCGTCGACGAGTCCGGCCTGGCCCCGGTCGAAGCCGAACTGCGCGCCGCCATGCGTCCGGGAACCGGCATCGTGCGCGCCGCCAACGGCCATGTCGATACCGTCGCTCTCCTGGGCCTGGGCATGGCCAGCGAGGACGATCTCGACGGCCGCGAATCCGCCCACGAACTGGAGCATGGCGGGGAAGGCCACGAGCACGACGATTTCGACAGCTTCTCGATCCGTCTCCCCGCCGGCAGCCGCGAGGCCCTGCTCAAGACCATCGAGGAAACCATCCGCGCCCACGACGTGCTGCGCCTCAAGGGCTTTGCCGCCATCGAAGGCGCCCCCGCGCGCCTGGCCATCCAGGCCGTCGGCCCGCGCGTAAACGCCTATTTCGACCGCCCCTGGAAGGACGGCGAAAAGCGCGAAACGGCGCTGGTGGTGATCGGCGAAAGCCCGCTCGACCGCGATGCGATCACGGCCAGCCTTCAGGCGGCGTAACCCCTCATCCGGCCCTTCGGGCCACCTTCTCCCCGGAGGGGCGAAGGGACGACGGCACGATTCGTGCCACGCGGGCACCTCTCCCCCTCGGGGAGAGGTCGCCGCAAAGCGGCGGGTGAGGGGTCGCCCCAACCACCGCCCCCAAAGGACAAGAAATGCACCTTCTCGCCGCCCAGGCCGGCGCCATACAGCAGGAAGGCGAGGCGATCGATCTCAATCAGTCGCCCGGCGAGATCGTCTTCGGCACCTCCGCCGACAGCGAACTGGCCATGCTCGCCGCCGCCACCGACCGCGCCGGCTACAAGGGCCTGCGCCTCGCCAATCTCCTGAAGCTCTCGCACAACCTCTCGGTCGACCTCTGGCTCGACCAGACCGTGCGCCACGCCCGGCTCATCGTCCTCCGCCTCATCGGCGGCCCCGCCTATTGGCAATATGGCGTCGACGAAATCTACGCGCTCTCCATGCGTGAAAACATCCCCCTGGTGCTGCTCTCGCACGACGCGGTGCCCGACCCGGTCCTGCGCTCCCGCTCCACCATCGCCCCGGAAGACTGGGACCGCCTGCTGACGCTGTTCGTTGCGGGCGGCCCGGAGAATGCCGATACGCTGCTGGCAGCATTCCAGCTTCTGGCCACCCCGGCCCTCCCCACAAGGGGTAGGGAGCCAGTGTTGCACGACCTGCGGGCCCAACCCTTTTCCCGGTTCGGTTATTGGCATCCCGCCACCGGCATGACCGACGCCGACACCTTACGCGCCCCAACGTCTCCCTCCCCCCTGTGGGGAGGGAACAAGGGTGGGGGTGAGCCGCAAGCTCGGAGTTCGTCGCCTACCCCCCTCCCATCCTCCCCCGCAAGGGGGGAGGTGCCGACCGTGATTGTAGAACCCGCATCGCACCAGCAACTGGATCGAAACACCTCCCCCCTTGCGGGGGAGGACGGGAGGGGGGTGAGCCAAACCCACCGCCCCCATGTCCCCATCCTCTTCTACCGGGCCGCCCTCGAAGGCGCCGGCACCGGAACGCTCACCGCCCTCATCGCAGCGCTGGAGGCCCAAGACCTCTATCCTGTCCCGCTGGTCGTCTCGACCCTCAAGGAGCCCTCCTGCGTCCGGTTCATCAAGGCGGCGCTCGCCGAGTTCCCGCCCGCCGCCATCCTCAACCTCACCGGCTTCGCCCTCGGCCTCGACAACCTCGATCCTGCCCAGAACCCGTTTGCCGATACCGACGCCCCGGTGATCCAGCTCGTCCAGTCCGGCCGCTCGCGCGAACAGTGGACCGCCGACTACCAGGGCCTTTCCGCCAAGGACCTCGCCATGCTGGTGGTCCTCCCCGAACTCGACGGCCGCATCGGCGGCCTCATCGTCGGCCACAAGGAATCCTCGGTCTGGCACGACGCCACCCAATGCGCGCTCTCCTCTTACTCCCCCGACCCTGAAGGCATCGCGCGCGCCGCCACGCTGGCCGCCAACTACGCCCGCCTGCGCGTCACCCCGAACCCGGAAAAGCGCATCGCCCTGGTCCTCGCCAACTACCCCATCCGCGACGGCCGCCTCGCCAACGGCGTCGGCTACGATGCGCCGGAATCGACGATCGAAATCCTCAAGGCAATGGAAGCTGCTGGCTACGATCTAGCCCCAACGTCTCCCTCCCCCTTGTGGGGAGGGAACAAGGGTGGGGGTGAGCCCCAACCACCGAACCCGCTGCCCATCCCCGATTCCGCCGCCCTCATCGCCGCCCTGCAATCCGGTCCCACCAACGCCGCCCCCTCCCGCGGCGACGGCATTCCATTTCCCCTTTCCCGCTACCGCGCCCTCTTCTCCGCCCTCCCCGAAAAGATCCAGGTCGAGGTCACCGCCCGCTGGGGCGATCCCTCCGCCGATCCCTTCGTGCGCGGCGAAAACTTCCATCTCCCCGCACTCACGCTCGGCAATGTCGCGATCCTGCTCCAGCCCTCGCGCGGCTATGGCGGCGACGAAACCCTCAACTTCCACGATCCCGATCTCGTCCCGCCGCACGCCTATCTCGCCGCCTATCTCTGGCTGCGCCACGAGTTTTCCGCCCACGCGCTCATCCACAACGGCAAGCACGGCAATCTCGAATGGCTGCCCGGCAAGGGCGCCGCGCTCGATGCCGCCTCCTATCCCGATGCCCTTTGGGGCCAGATCCCGCACCTCTACCCCTTCATCGTCAACGATCCGGGCGAGGGCACGCAGGCCAAGCGCCGCACCGGCGCCACCATCATCGATCACCTGACCCCGCCGCTCACCCGCGCCGAGACCTACGGGCCGCTGAAGGACCTCGAAGCGCTGCTCGATGAATATTACGCCGCCCTCGGCCTCGACCGCCGCCGGCTCGACGATCTGCGCAAGCGCATTCTCGATTTCACCCGCGACGCCCGCCTCGACCGCGACCTCGGCCTCCCGGAGGACGAGAACGAAGCCCTCAAGTCCATCGACAACTTCCTCTGCGATTTGAAGGAAGCCCAGATCCGCGATGGCCTCCACGTCTTCGGCCGCTCGCCGCAGGGCGGAATGGCGCGTGACCTCATCGTCGCCCTGGCCCGTGTCCCCAGGGGGGATAACTCCCCCGCCGATGCCTCGCTCATCCGCGCCCTCGCCGACGATCTGAAACTGGGCTTCGATCCCCTGACCGCGCGCCTCGGCGAGCCCTGGTCGGGTCCGCTCATCTTCGTGGAGGAACCATTCATCGTCCCGGCAAAATTGCGGCGCGTGGGCGATGTGGTGGAGGCCCTCGAGGCCATAGCCGCCCAGCTGGTGGAGGGCATTCCCGCCCCCGCCGAATGGACCGCCACAAAAGCCGTCCTCGACACTATCGATACCATCATCCGCCCCCGTCTCGCCGCCTCCGGCCCCAACGAAATCAAGGCCTTGCTCGCAGGTCTCGACGGCAAGCACGTCCCCCCCGGCCCCTCCGGCGCCCCCTCGCGGGGACGCCTCGACACCCTCCCGACGGGCCGCAACTTCTACTCGGTGGATAACCGCGCCGTCCCCACGCCGACCGCCTGGGAACTGGGCCGCAAATCGGCGGAAAATCTCATCCGCCGCCACTTCCAGGACCAGGGGATATATCTGCGCTCGATCGCCCTCTCGGTCTGGGGCACCGCCAACATGCGCACCGGCGGCGATGACATCGCCCAGGCCATGGCCCTCATCGGCGCCAAGCCGCAATGGGACCCGTCATCCCTGCGCATTTCCGGCTACGAGATCATCCCGCTGGCAAAACTCGGTCGCCCGCGCGTCGACGTAACCCTCAGAATTTCCGGGCTTTTCCGCGATGCCTTCCCCCAGCAGATCGCGCTCTTCGACCGCGCCATCCGCGCCATCGGCGCGCTCGACGAGCCCGAGGAGGACAACCCGATCGCCGCCCGCATGCGCACCGACGCCCTCGGCCTCATGGCCGAAGGCGCCTCCGAGGCGGAAGCGGCCCTGCGCGCCGGCCACCGGATTTTCGGTTCCAAACCCGGCACTTACGGCGCCGGCCTTAACGCCATGATCGATTCCGGCCAGTGGCAGACCAAGGCCGACCTCGCCAAAACCTTCATCGATTGGGGCCAATACGCCTTCGGCTCGCAGGCCGCGGGCCTGCCCGAACGCGCCCGCTTCGCCGCCCGCCTCTCGGACATCGACGCCGTCGTCCACAATCAGGACAATCGCGAGCACGATCTCCTTGATTCGGACGACTATTACCAGTTCGAAGGCGGCCTTGCGGCTGCCTCCGAAACGCTGACGGGCCGCCAGCCCGCCGCCTACCACCTCGATCACTCCCGCCCCGAAAACCCGGTCGCCCGCACGCTCGAGGAAGAAATCTCGCGCGTCATGCGCTCACGCGTCGTCAATCCCAAGTGGATCGGCGGCATGCAGCGCCACGGCTACAAGGGCGCCTTCGAGATCATCGCCACGGTCGATTTCATGTTCGCCTTCGCCGCCACCACCGGCGCGGTCAAGACGCACCATTTCGACCTCGCCTTCGAAGCCTATGTCGAGAACGACGCCGTGCGCGAATTCCTCCAGTCCGCCAATGCCTTCGGCTATGACGAACTGCTCGACAAATTTCGCGAAGCCGTCACGCGCGGTCTCTGGACCCCACGCTCCAACTCCGCCTACGCTTTCCTGGAAACGGGGGCGTGATGCAAAACAAGATCATCTATCTCATTGGCCATTATGGCGTCGGCAAACTCACCATCGCGCGCGAAATCTGCGCGCGTACCGATGCGCGGCTCTTCGACAATCACCTGATCAACAACGTGGTCTTCTCGCTGATCCGCGCCGACGGCAAGACGCCGCTACCCGAGCGTACCTGGGAGCTCATCCAGGTCATCCGCGATCAGGCCGTGGCCGCCATCACCGAACTGGCGCCAACCGAAACCAGCTACGTCCTCACCAATTTCCTCGCCGATGACGAGATCGACCGCGCGGTCTACGTGCAGATGGAAGACATGGCCCGCCGCCGCAGCAGCGCCTTCGTGCCGGTGGCCCTGAGCGCCACTGACGAAGCCCACGCCCAGCGCATCGCCTCGCCCGACCGCGAGGAGCGCCTCAAGCACACCGATGTCGCTTCCGCCGAGCGCGTACGCCGTGAAGTGCCCATGCTGCGCTTCGCCCATCCCAACCGGCTCGACCTCGAAACCACGAGCCTATCGCCCCGAGAGGCCGCCCAGGCCATCATCAGACACGCGGAGCAAGCCCAGCCATGACCGAACGCGCCCCCAAAAAGACCGACCTCATGAGCGAGGCCGAGCGTGACGCCTATCACGCCGAAAAGATGCGCAAGAAGAAGGAGGCCCGCAACAAGATCCTCGCCACCAAGACCGAGGAAAAGGGCCTGCTCATCGTCCATACCGGCAAGGGCAAGGGCAAGTCTACGGCCGCCTTCGGCATGGTGTTCCGCGCCATCGGCCACGGCTTCAAGGTCGGCGTGGTCCAGTTCGTCAAGGGCGCCTGGGAGACCGGCGAGCGCGACGTGCTGCTCAAATTCCCCGACCAGGTGACCATCAACGCCATGGGCGAAGGCTTCACCTGGGACACCCAGGATCGCCAGCGCGACCTCGCCGCCGCCCGCGCCGCCTGGGACCAGGCCAAGCGCCTCATCGCCGACGAGAGCTACAAGCTCATCCTCCTCGACGAACTCAACATAGTGCTGCGCTACGATTACCTGCCGCTCGAAGAGATCGTCGAGACGCTCAGGAACAAGCCGCGCGATACCCACGTCATCGTCACCGGCCGCAATGCCAAGGACGAGCTCATCGAGATCGCCGACCTCGTGACCGAGATGACCGAGATCAAGCATCCCTTCCGCGCCGGCGTAAAGGCCCAGGCCGGCATCGAGTTCTAGGCGCTTCGGGTCGAGAAAAAACGCGCTAGGGTGTCGAACGGCCGCCAGCGCGTTCGACAAGTGGCGTCACGTTCTCAAGGGGACCCGAAGATGAAATACCTCTGCCTCGTCTATGTCGACGACAACGCCTTCGAGCCGCTCGACGCGGCCGGCCAGTACAAGCTCGATACCGATTCCCTGGCCTATGACCGCGAGCTCGAGCGTCGCGGCCACTTCATCGCCGCCCAGGCCCTGGAGGCGCCGGCCGCCTCCCGCACCGTCAGGGTGCGCAATGGCCAGGTCTCGGTCACCGATGGCCCCTTCGCCGAAACCAAGGAGCACCTGGCCGGCTTCATCCTCCTCGAGGCCGGCGACCTCGATGAGGCCGTGCGGCTCGCCGCCGGCATTCCCATGGCCCGCCTCGGCTCCATCGAAGTGCGCCCCATCATGATCATCAATCCCGTGCCGACATGAACGAGGCCAACCGGGCGATCGAGGCCGTCTATCGCGCCCAGTCCGGGCGCGTGCTGGCTTCGCTCATCCGTTTGCTGGGCGGCATGGAAGCGGCCGAGGAGGCCTTGCTCGATGCCTTCGCCGCCGCCGCCCGGCAATGGCCTCACGAGGGCGTGCCGCGCAATCCGGTGTCCTGGCTCATCTCGGCCGGGCGCTTCAAGGCCATCGACCGCATGCGCCGCAATGCCCGTTTCGATGCCGCCCAGGCCGAACTGCTCCGTCAGGTCGAGGAGGCGCTGGAGGTCGAACCGACCCCGCAGGACATCGCCGACGACCATCTGCGCCTGATCTTCACCTGCTGCCATCCGGCCCTGCCGCCCGATGCGCAACTGGCGCTGACGCTGCGCGAAGTCTGCGGCCTGTCGACCGAGGATGTCGCCCGCGCCTTCCTGGTGCCCACGCCCACCATCGCCCAGCGCATCGTGCGCGCCAAGAACCGCATCCGCGACGAGCAGCTTCCCTATCAGGTGCCCACTCCCCCGGAGCTGCCCGCGCGCCTCGCCATCGTGCTGCACGTCATCTACCTGCTGTTCAACGAAGGCTATTCCCCCGCCTCGGGTGAAGCGGGCACGCGCCCCGACGTTTCCGGCGAGGCCCTGCGCCTGGGCCAGGTGCTTTTCGATCTTCTTCCCGAGCCCGAGGTCGGCGGCCTGCTCGCCCTCATGATGGTGCACGAGGCGCGCCGCCCCGGCCGGCTGTCGCCCGAGGGCGACATCGTGCTCCTCGCCGATCAGGACCGCACCCTCTGGGATCACGAAACGATCGCCCGCGCCGGCCGCATCGTTGCCGGCGCCCTGCGCACGCCCCGGCCGGGGCCCTATGCCATCCAGGCCGCCATTGCCGCTCTTCATGCCGAGCCGCCCACCGCCGATGATACCGACTGGGTCGAGATCGCCGGCCTCTATGACCTCTTGATGCGCGTCGCGCCTTCTCCGGTCGTCGCCCTCAATCGCGCCGTCGCCATCGCCATGCGCGACGGGCCCGAGGCCGGCCTGCGCCTCGTCGAGGATCTCATCGAAACGGGAGAACTGTCCGGCTACCACCTGGCCCACGCCGCCCGCGCCGACCTTTGCCGTCGCCTCGGCCGGCCTGGGGAAGCCCGGGACGCCTATCGGCGCGCCCTTGATCTCGCCCGCCAGGAGCCCGAGCGTCGTTTCCTTGCCCGGCGTCTCGCCGAACTGGATGCCTGACCTAGCAGGTGCCCGCCTTGAGCGTCTGCACCAGCTTGGTGATCACCGCATCCATCTTGGCGATGTCCTGCTTGGAATATTCGAGCCGGAACATGGCGTACTGGTCCCCGCACCGCGCGATGCCGCGCGCATAAAGCACCAGCCCGTTGCGCGCGCCCGAATAGCTGATCCACTGCGGGGTTGCGGCCTGGTAGGTCAGGCCCCAGCCCTGGTCCGCATCGGACTTCTGCCGGCCTTCCATCTCCGAGAGGAAATCGCCCGCCAGCAACTGGCCGCCCCAAACGGTGAGCGTTTTTGATCCGTCCTGCGAGCGAAACACCTGCCCGTCGCCATTGTCCGATTCGCCCAGTCCCCTGAAGTCGGGAGGGATCCCGATCACATAGCCATAACGGCCATTGGCGTAAGTGCCCCACTCGGCGGCATGCGCCGGAGCGAGGAACAACAGGGCAATAACGGCAAATACAAATCGCATGGCGGCACTATTCCGCCAGGAAGCGGCGTCGCGCAAGAGCCGTCGCGGCGCCGCCCGGGATTATGACGCTCTCATGTCCCCCTGAGCAGGCAACCCACGGTCAAAACCACGAAGCCGAGCAGCAGAATCCAGAAGGAATAGCCGGCAATGGCGATGCCGAGCACGCCGAACCAGCCGATCAGGGCTACGATGGCCAGCACGACTGCGATCCAGAAAACGACTTGGGTAGGTGCACTAAGACTCATCTTGGCCTCCTCCACCAAAAGCGAATCACAACTTGAGCTTTTGCCTCATCGCCGCAATCTGCAAGAAATTTACTTGGTATTTACACAAAACTCGCCATGCATTGCTGCAATGCTGAAGGCTCAAGGCTTTGGCGATTGCGCGGCGCGGCTTTCTCCGCAATCCTACTGATGCGGGTGGGGCTCGGCGCTGAGTAGTGGCGGCCGGGCCGCTTGCTTTTTCAGCTTACGGGGGAACCGGTGTCGATCCGGACCGAATTTTACAACCAGAAGACCATTGGCATTCTCGGGGGCATGAGCAATCACGCCACCGGCGAATATTACCGTCTGCTCAACGATCAGCTCGCCGAGGCCAATAACGGCAATACCGGCGAGATCGCCATCGTCTCGGTCAACTACGGCAATATCGAGCATTTCGTGTTCAACGATCTATGGTCCGAGGCGGAGGCGTATCTCGCCGAAAAGCTCGACCGGCTCGAGGCGGCGCGCCCCGATGTGGTGCTGTGCGCTTCCAATTCCATGCACCTGGCTTTTGAACCGGTGATTTCCAAGCGCCAGACCCCCTATATCCACATTGTCGATCCCACCGGCCACGCCATTCGCGAGGCCGGCATCTCGCGCATCGGGTTCCTCGGCACGCGCTTCACTATGAACTCCACCAAGATGCACCGGCGTTATCTCGAACGCTGGGGCGTGGAGATCATCGTCCCCGACGAGCAGGACCGCGACCTCATCGATCACATCACGCTCCAGGAGCTGTGCCACGGCATCGTGAGCCCCGAGAGCAAGAGCGAGGCGCTAGACGTGGTTGCCGATCTCGAGGAGCGCGGTGCCCAGGGCATCATCCTGGGGTGCACCGAGCTCTGCCTGCTGCTCAGGCCCGAGGACGTGCCGCACCTGCCTGCCTTCGATACCACCGCGCTCCACATCGCCGCGGCGGTCGATTTCGTGCGTGGCGATGACAGCCTCGTCTCCATCGGCAGCCGCCTGCGCTTGGCGGTCGGCGGCTGAAGGCCTATATAAACCTCCAGAGATTGGAGGTTTGCGCATGCGCGACTATGCCATCGGCGAACTGTCATCGCTCTCGGGCGTCAAGGTTCCCACCATTCGCTATTACGAGGAAATCGGCCTGCTCGCCGCGCCGGCGCGCACCGAGGGCAACCAGCGGCGCTATGATGGGGAGGCGCTCAACCGCCTGCGCTTCATCGCCCACGCCCGCGCCATGGGCTTCCCCATGGATTCCCTCAAGGCCATGCTGCGCATCGCCCGTCATCCCGAAGACCCGTGCGACGACATCGACGACCTCGTCCGCGGGCGTCTGGCCGAAGTCGAGGAACGCATCGCCAGGCTCACCAACCTGCGCGCCGAGCTCAAGGGCATGCTCACCAGCCACGCCCACGGCAAGGTCGCCGAGTGCCGCGTGATGGAAGTCCTCTCCGACCACGACAACTGCAAGCACGAACACTAGCGTTCTCGCGAGAGGGCATCGGTCTCCCCCGACCACGCCATCGAATGCCCCTCTTCGCACCTCCAACGACCGCAGCAGCGCACCGTCCCGCCGCCACCGCCTGATCACGCGCCCCACCCCCGATCTTCCCCGGCCGCAGAGCCCGGGCCCACGGATACCGCCACTCAAGTGGAGGGGCGTAGTCGCCCTTAAATCCCGCGCGAGGAAGTCACGTGTCTGGGGGTGTTCAGTGGGGTGCCACCACGGTCCGGGCCGAAAAGCCACATCCCGACCACGTGGGTCATGGCCCCTCTCGCGCCCCAGCGAAAACCCTCGCCCCCTCGGGGAGAGGGTGCCCGGAGGGCGGTGAGGGGGCAGCCGACAACACCGGCCCCACGCCCCCGCCACCAGCCCGAGCCTAGCCCTCGAACCCCGGCCGGAACCGCGCCATATGGTTGGTGTGCCTATAGGTGCCGCCCGAAAAGATATCGAACCGGGTCTGGCCCTCGAAGATGAAGCCGTGCTTCTCGTAGAGCCCGATGGCCCTGTCATTCCCGGCCGCCACGCTCAGTTCGATCCGCACCAGGTTGAGCCAGTTATCGGCCTGGTGCAGCATTTCGGCCATCAGCGCCTTGCCGACCCCGCGTCCCTGGAAATCGGGATGCACCGCGATGCCGAAGCTCGCCACATGCTTGCGGCGCGGGGCGCGGTTGGTGATCAGCCCCAGGTGTCCGGCGGCGACCCCGTCCACGACCCCGACCAGTTCCAGCCCGTCGGGATCGCGGCTCTTGTAGAAATCCCGCCAGAACGCCTCCGTGCGGAACGGCACCTGGCCGGTATTGGCGATCACCGCCTCATGCGCATAGATGGCGGCGATATCGGCGACATCGCGCTCCTCGGCGCGCCGGACGGTGACCATTTTCGGGCTATGCCTTGATGTGAACCGGCGTGCGCGGCAATTCGGAAAGCACCTCGGCCTGGTTGCCGCGCACGATCACGATCTCCTCCAGCCGCACCCCGAACTTGCCGTTGAGATAGATCCCCGGCTCGATCGAGAAGACATTGCCTTCGTCCAGGATCGTTTCGGACGTCCCGGTGATGAAGGGCGGCTCATGCACGTCGATGCCCAGGCCATGGCCCGTGCGGTGCAGGAAGAACTCGCCATAGCCCGCTTCCGTGATGACGTCGCGGGCGGCCTTGTCCACTTCCTTGGCGGCCACGCCCGGCTTGGCGGCGGCCAGCGCCGCCTGCACGGCGCGCTCGAGCACGCCCACGACCTTGTCGAACTCGGCCGGGGTTTCACCCACCACGGCCACGCGCGTCATGTCGGAGGGATAGCCGTCCTTGCGTCCGCCGATGTCGATCAGCACAGCCTCGTTGGCCTTGAGCATGCGGTTGCCGGTGTGGTGGTGCGGGAAGGCGCCGTTCTCGCCGAAGCACACCGAGACGAATTCCGGCTTGGCGCCATTGGCGAGGTAATAGTTGCGGATGGCCTGGCCGACTTCGAGCTCGGTGACGCCCGGCTTGAGCGCGGCGAAGCCCGCCTTCATGGCGCCATCGTTGAGCACCGCGTTCATCTTGAGCGCGGCATATTCGGCTTCGTCCTTGCGGGCGCGCAGGTACCCGACCGTGTCGGTGAGGAACTTGCGCCTGGCGCCGGGCAGGGCGTCGATCACCAGCAGCGCGAAATCGGCGCGCATGGTCTCGTCGAGCGCGATGGAAAGTCCGTCCCGGTTGGCGCCGAGGTCGGCCAGCAGCGTGGAGAGCGCGCCATTGGGGCCGTCCGCGTCGGTCCAGGTGTAGAAGGGCAATTGGGTATGTGGGCGCTGGCTGTCGGCATTGAGCGCCGGCATCAGGAACCCTGCATTGTCCTTGCTGACGATCAGCAGGACCGGACGCTCGTCGCCATGCGGCGACATACCGGTCAGCCAGACCAGGTGGGAGGAGGGGCCCACGACGACCAGGTCCGTCCCGGTAGCTGCCATCTGTTCGCGCAATCGCGCCAGGCGTTCTTCATACATGTCGAAATTCCGTTCAAATTTTATCGATTGAGCCGCCCCGTGGGGCGGCTCTTTGCTTTATATTTCAAGAACTTAGTTCTTCTTGACCAGGCGGTAGAAGACGAAGTCGCTGGTCGCTCCGTTCACATAGCCCTCGATGTTCTTGTCCATGGCAACCTGGGTGGCGGCCTGGAACATGATGACGATGGGGGAGTCGGCCTGAACCTTCTTCTGCAGGTCGATATACATCTCGTTGCGCTTGGCCGGATCGGCTTCGGCGCGTGCAGCCTTGGTTTCTTCGTTCATCTCGGCCGGAACGGCCCAGCCGTTACGCCAGGTGGTGGTCGACTGGTAGTTGTCGTCCGAATTGTCTTCGTTGAAGGCGAAGGCCTTGGCGTTCGAATCCGGGTCCATGAAGTCCGGGCCCCAGTAGAGCAGCATGCCTTCGTGGGTTCGGGCGCGGTACTTGGTGATCACCTGCGAGCCGGTGCCCGGGATGATCTCGAAGTTGATGCCGGCCTCGGCGAACGAAGCCTGCAGCGACTGCGCCATGTCGGTGAACGGGGTCGAGTTGATGACGTCGAGCGTGACGGTCATCGGAGTCTTGACGCCGCCATCGGCCAGGATCTGCTTGGCCTTTTCGACATCGTAGCTATAGGGCGTGTCATCGAGCGAGCCGGGGAAGCCCTTCGGCCAGAAGGCCTGGTGGATTTCCATCTGGCCCTTCAGGAACGAGTCCGTCATGCCCTTGTAGTCGACGAGGTAGCGAGCCGCTTCCCAGATCGCCGGGTTGGTCAGCGCTTCGTCCTTCTGGTTGAAGGAGAGGAAGTGCACGGCGGCCTGCGGGTAGGTTTCGACCTTGACATTATCCTTGCCCGAAAGGCTCGAGATCTGGTCCGGGGTCAGGTTCTTGGCCATGTCGACGTCGCCCGATTCCAGCAGCAGCTGCTGGGTAGCGGCTTCGGCAACGTGACGGATGATCACCGACTTCATGGCCGGGGCGCCGCCGAAATAGTTCGGGTTGGCGTCCAGGTTGATCAGCTCGCCCGGGCGGAAGGCCTTGAGGATGAACGGGCCCGAACCGGCCGAGGCGCCCTTGAGGAACGCATTGCCGTAGTCGCCGTCCTTTTCGTTGGCCTGCACGGTCACCGCATCCACCACCGAAGCGGGGCGGGCGGCGAGCACGTTGAGCACGAACGCGGACGAGAAGTCGCCGTCATACTTGACCACGACCTTGTTGCCGTCGGCGGTGACCATGGAGTCGATGTTCTCCGGGGTCCAGCCGAGCTGGGTCAGGATGAAGGCCGGAGCCTTGTTGAGCATCACGACGCGCTTGAACGAATAGACCACGTCCTCGGCGCGCAGCGGGTTGCCCGACGAGAACGTCACGCCGTCACGCAGGGTGAAGGTGATGGTCTTGTTCGCGTCGTCGGCGGTCCACTCGGTGGCCAGGCCCGGCGCCAGGGTCTTGACGTCGGGAGCATCGTACTGGACCAGGCGGTCATAGGTCTGGGTGACGTATTCGCCCGACGAGAATTCATAGGCTTCCGCCGGATCGATCGAGACGATGTCGTCGATGTTCTGGGCCACCACCAGCACGTCGGCGGGAGTCGCCGCGTAGGTCGCGACCGATGCCATCGGCATGGTCAGGACGGCCGCGAGCAGCGCGGCCTTGAAGAGTTTCATTCGGTGTTCTCCTTCTGAAGCGTAGTCTTTTTCGTTTTTCCCGTGGCCCTAGAACTGCGCAGGGCCGGGCGCTCCGCGCGCGACCGGAACATCGGCAGGGTGCCGGTCCATAGGAGGCGCGCAATCTCGTTGCTGTCGTTGGTCCACGAATGCGGGCGGTTGCCGCGGAAGTGCATGCTGTCGCCCGCCCCGAGCGTGACGTCCTGCTCGTCGATCCGCAGGGAGATTTCGCCGGCGAGCACGAAGAGAATTTCCTCGCCCTCGTGGCTCACCGTCTCCGAGTTATACCCGGGCGGCACATTCAGTATAAAAGAGGAGAGGACGTTGCCGGTGAAGTCGGCCGCGATGCGCTCGTAGATGATGGACGAGCCGTCGACCGAAAACCGGTTGCGTTCCGCATCGCGCGTCAGGCCGTCTTCGGCGCTGGGCGTGGCGATGAAATAGTCTACGCCCAGATCGAGGCTGCGCGCGATCTGGGCCAGGGTACCGAGCGAGGGAGTCGCATGGTCACGCTCCACCTGGCTGAGGTAGCCTACCGAGATGCCGGCGGCGTCGCACAGCTCCTGGAGCGTCATGCGCAATTGCTGGCGCCGGGCGCGGATGAGCGACCCGACCTTGGGCTGCGCCGTTGCAGCGGATTTACCGGCCGCGGGTGACACCCGTATTTCACTCCCACTAAAATTTTTTTGATCTAAGCAAAATTGTTTGTATAGTCCAAGCGGAATTTTTGAAAACGAGGGCGCAAAGCCCCGATCCTCTCGCCTATAGTGGGAGGAGGCGTCCGACACAGGAACTGAGTAGCGCGTGGCCTTCGAACCCGACTCCGCAGCTGAGGTCGTCATCGAAGAGGAAACCAAGGGCCGGGGCGGGCGACCGCACGGTTTCTGGAAGTTTCTTCTTGCCGTTGGCGGCTTCGTTCTCACCATCGCCCTGACCTTTCTGGGGCTGCTCGCCATCACCTTCTTCATCGGCCGCGTGATCCCGATCGATCCGGTGCTCGCCGTCGTCGGCGACCGCGCGCCCCGCGCCGTCTATGAAGCGGCGCGTGTTCAGATGGGGCTCGACCAGCCGCTTCCCATCCAGTTCATCCGCTATATCGGCTCGGTCCTGAGCGGGGACCTGGGCATGTCCGTCTCGACCGGCAAGCCCGTGGCGCAGGACCTGGCGCGCGTCTTCCCGGCTACCCTGGAGATGGCGACCCTGGGCATCATCATCGGCGTCGTGCTCGGCGTGCCGATGGGCGTCTTCGCGGCCGCCCGCCAGGGCAAGCTCGCCGACCAGATCATCCGCGTCGTCGGGCTCCTGGGCTATTCGGTTCCCGCCTTCTGGCTCGGCCTCGTCGGCCTTGCCGTCTTCTATGCCCGCCTCAAATGGGTGGGCGGCCCGGGCCGCATCGATATCTTCTATGACGGCCTCGTCCAGCCGGTGACCGGGCTCCTGCTCATCGACAGCCTCATCGCCGGTGATTTCGAGATCTTCATGAATGCCGTCTGGCATCTCATCCTGCCGGCGTCGGTCCTGGGCTTCTTCAGCCTCGCCTACATCGCCCGCATGACGCGCTCGTTCATGCTCGACCAGCTTGCCCAGGAATATGTGACGACCGCGCGCGTCAAGGGCGTGCCCGAGCGAATGGTCATCTGGCGCCACGCCTTCAGGCCCATTCTCGTGCCCCTGATCACGGTCGTGGCCCTTTCCTACGCCGGCCTACTCGAAGGCTCGGTGATGATCGAGACGGTGTTCTCCTGGCCGGGGATCGGCAACTACCTCACCACCGCGCTCCTCAATGCCGATATGAATGCGGTGCTCGGCGCCACCCTGGTGATCGGCGCCGTCTTCATCGCGATCAACAAGATTTCGGACGTGCTCTACCGCGTCCTCGACCCGAGGGCTCGCTGATGGCTTCCACTCGTGATTGGCTCCTGGACGATTCCCCGTCCTCGCGCTTCCAGGCGCGCATGGGGCGCGGTTACCGCGTCTTTCGCTCGTTGCTGGGCAACCCCCTTGCCGTGCTCGGCGCGATCATCGTCATCGGCCTCATCGTCATGGCGGTCTTCGCCCCGCTTTTCGCCACGCACTCCCCGACCGCCCAGAACCTTTCGATGCGCCTCATGCCGCCCTCGGGCGAGAACTGGATGGGCACGGACGAACTGGGTCGCGATATCTGGAGCCGCGTCGTCTTCGGCTCGCAGATCACCCTCGTGATCGTGCTGCTGGTGGCGGTGCTTGCCGCCCCGGTCGGCCTCGTCGTCGGCGCCGTCTCCGGCTATTTCGGCGGCTGGGTCGACAGGATCCTGATGGGCATCACCGACATTTTCCTCTCGATGCCCAAGCTCATCCTGGCCCTGGCCTTCGTCGCCGCCCTCGGCCCGGGCATCCAGAACGCCATCATCGCCATCGCCATCGCGACCTGGCCTAGCTACGCCCGCATTGCGCGGGCCGAGACGCTGACCATCCGCAATTCCGAGTTCATCTCCGCCGTCGAGCTTCAGGGCGCCTCGCGCCTCCGCGTCATCGTCGCCCACATCCTGCCGCTCTGCACCTCCTCGATGATCGTGCGCGTCACCCTCGACATGGCCGGCATTATCCTGACGGCCGCCGGTCTCGGCTTCATCGGCCTGGGGGCTCAGCCCCCGCTCCCCGAATGGGGGGCCATGATCTCGCGCGGGCGCTCGTTCATCCTCGATCAGTGGTGGGTCGCCACCATGCCGGGCTTTGCCATCGTCATCGTCAGCCTGGGCTTCTGCTTCCTCGGCGACGGTCTGCGCGACGTGCTCGACCCCAAGCACGGAGAACGCCAGTGACCAATCTGCTCGAAGTTCGCAACCTGCGCGTCACCTTCCCCACGGCTCGCGGGCCGGTCGATGTGGTCAAGGGCATCTCCTTTTCGCTCGGTCGCGAGCGCCTCGGCATCGTGGGCGAAAGCGGCTCGGGCAAGTCCATGACCGGCCGTTCGATCCTCCGGCTCATCCGCGCGCCGGGCCGCGTCACCGCCGAGCGCCTCGATTTCGACGGGGTCGACCTGCTGCGCCAGTCCGAAAAGCAGCTGCGCGCCATTCGCGGCGCCCGCATTTCGATGATCATGCAGGACCCGAAATTCTCGCTGAACCCGGTCATGACCATCGGCGCCCAGATCGCCGAGGCCCTGCTGACCCACCAGCGTCTCGGGCGCGGCGACATCCGCCAGCGCGTCCATGCCATGCTCGAATCGGTGCGCATCGCCGATCCCGAGCGCGTCGCCAAGCTCTATCCCCATGAGGTCTCCGGCGGCATGGGCCAGCGTGTCATGATCGCCATGATGCTGATCCCCGAGCCGGACCTGCTGATCGCCGACGAGCCGACCTCCGCGCTCGATGTCTCCGTCCAGGCCCAGGTGCTCGACATCATCGACGATCTGGTCAAGCGCAAAGGCATGGGGCTGATCTTCATCAGCCACGACCTCAACCTCGTCTCGAGCTATTGCGACCGGATCCTGGTCATGTATGCGGGCTCGGTGGTCGAGGAATGCGTGGCGGGCGAGCTGCAGAACGCCAGGCACCCCTATACGCAAGGGCTCCTCGCCGCCATTCCGCGCCTCAACGAGACGCGCGACGAACTTCCCGTCCTCGATCGTTCCGGATGGGCAGCATGAGCGCCATCGTCATCGACAATCTCGACGTTTCCTATGGCGAGACCAAAGTCACGCGCGGCATCGGTTTCACCGTCGCCGAGGGCGAGAGCTTCGCGCTCGTGGGCGAGAGCGGTTCGGGCAAGACCACCGTGCTCAAGGCCATTGCCGGGCTCGCCCGGACCTGGACGGGCTCCATCTCGGTCTTCGGCCAGCCTCGTGGCCATGGCATCGACCGTGGCTTTGCCCGCCAGTGCCAGATGGTCTTCCAGGACCCCTATGGCTCCCTTCATCCGCGCAAGACCGTCGATGCGGTGCTGAGCGAACCGCTCGCCATCCATGGCGTCGGCGGCGACCACGGCAAGCGCGTCGAGGACATGCTCGATGCCGTCGGCCTCGATCGCAAGTTCCGCTTCCGCTTCCCCCATCAGCTCTCCGGCGGCCAGCGCCAGCGTGTCGCCATCGCTCGCGCCCTCATGCTCGAACCCAAGCTGCTGCTGCTCGATGAGCCGACCTCGGCGCTCGACGTTTCGGTGCAGGCCGAGATCCTGAACCTGCTCAAGCGCTTGCGCCGCGAGCAGGGACTCACATACCTGATGGTGACGCACAACCTGCCCGTCGTCTCGTTCCTGTGCGACCGCCTGGCCGTCATGCGCCACGGCAAGGTCGTCGAGATCGCCGATGTCGGGCAGTTGAAGCGCGGCGAACTCGTCAATCCCTATTCCCGGGAACTGATCGAGCTCAGCGCCACTCCTTCCCAGACCTGACGACCCTCGAGGACTTAAATGACCGATCCCGCAATCGCCAAGGCATTGGCGGATTTCGACGCCGCCATCGCGACCGCCCAGGATGCCGAGGCGCCCTGGCGCGCGCTCGAAGCCCTGGCCCAGGTCGTGGTCGGCGCCAAGCTCTTCACCGTCATGAAGGTCGATTGGGCCAACGACCGGTCCGGCCGCGTCTATAGCAGCGACCCCGAGGCCTATCCCGTCTCCGGCACCAAGCCCATCAACCGCACCCACTGGTTCGATACCATCCACACCCAGCGCAAGCCGTTCGTTGCCAACACCATTGCCGGCATCGCCGAAGTGTTTCCCGATCACGAAACCATCTGGTCGCTCGGCTGCGGTTCGGTGCTGAACTATCCGGTCTCGATCGGCGGCGACATGATCGGCACCGTCAACATGCTCCACGAGGAGCATTTCTATACGCCCGAGCGCGTGGCAGCCGCCGAACTGCTCTCGCTCCCCGCCAAGACCGCCTTCCTTGCGGCCGAGCATCTGGAGCGCACCAGGAAGGCCGCTTGATTTTTATTCAAGTGTTGCCGCCATAAACTAGCCGCATATGGGACCACCTGCTAACCTTGCTTGGGTGGTTCCGTGTTCTCTACGCGCGACCGTTAACGGGATATTGGTTCGTTTGGGCCAAAATCTCCTTTTGGCCGAGTGGGTTGAGTGTTTACCCCCGGCAGCTACAGGGAGCAGGGCTCTGCAGCTTAGTCGCGTCATATTGTGCGTATCGGCACTGGCAGTCATGGCGGCTTCGATTCCGCCCGCTTCCGGATTCGAGTTTTTCGGCATCAAGCTCTTCGAGGACCAGAGCGAAAAGGACGCCGATGCGGTCATCGCCGATCCCGTCTCCTATTCGGTCACCTTCGATACGACCGGCGCGGACGGTGACATGGCCAATGTCATCCGCAACGCCTCCGACCTCGCCGCCAGCCAGAACGAGCCGGCCTCGGGCGTGGCAGGTCTCGTCGCCAACGCGCGCGGCGACTACCGGCGCATCCTCGCCGCCCTCTACGACCAGGGCTATTACGGCGGCACCGTCAGCATCAAGCTCAATGGCGTGGAGGCGGCCAACGTGGTGCCGGACGCCAAGATGGCCCGGCCCGTGGCCGTTTACATCGCCGTCAATCCCGGCCCGCTCTTCCATTTCCGCGATCTGGTGATCGTCAATCGCGCGCCGCCTTCGAACTATCCCAACGATCGCACGCCGACCCCGGAAAGCCTCGGCTTCGTCATGGGCGGCGTGGCACGCGGCAGCATCGTCGTGCGGGCCGAGCAGGCCCAGCTCGAAGCCTGGCGCCGTCTGAGCTATGCCAAGGCCGCTGCGGGCGAACGCAAGGTCGTCGCCGACCACCGCACCAATTCGCTCGACGTCGTCATCACCATCGATCCGGGCCGCCAGGCCGCGTTCGGCGACATCACCGTCACCGGCACCGAGCGCATGGATCCCGAATTCGTGCGCCAGCAGACCGGCCTTTCGGTGGGCGAACCGGTTACGCCCGACGCCGTCAGCCGCGCTCAGCGGCGCCTGTCACGGCTCGAAGTCTTCCGCTCCATCCGCCTGGAGGCGGCCGAGAGCATCGGCAACGACGGCCTGCTTCCCTACAACATCATCGTCCAGGAACAGGCCCTGCATCGCTTCGGCGCCGGCGCTACCTTCTCGACGGTCGATGGCGCCGGTCTTGAAGGTTTCTGGCTCAAGCGCAATCTCTTCGGCCATGCCGAGCGCATCCGGCTCGATGCCAAGATCGCGGGCATCGCCTTCCCGATCAACACGGCCGAGTTCGACTATGCCTTCGGCGGTACCTTCACCAAGCCCGGGTTCCTCACCCCCGATACCGACCTGGTCGCCTCCGTCTCGGCTGAGCGCACCTTCTACGACACCTATACCGAAACCTCGCTGACCGCCCGCACCGGCCTGACGCACTACCTGAGCGACGAAATCACGCTCGAGGGCGGTGTCATCTACAAGCGCGCCCGCTTCGACGACGATTTCGGCACCCGCGACTTCTCGACCCTTTCGGCGTATGCCGGAGGTACTTTCGATAATCGCGACGACAAGACCGACGCTCACCGCGGCTGGTACCTCAACGGCCAGGTCGAGCCCTTCTACGACCTCAACTACGGCATCCTGGCCACCAAGGCCTTTGCCGAAGCCCGTACCTATTTCGGCTTTGCCGAAGACGACAAGTTCGTCCTCGCCGGACGCCTCAAGGCCGGGCTCGTGGTGGGCCCCTCGCTCGACCAGATTCCTCCCGACAAGCTCTTCTTTGCGGGCGGCGGCGGATCGGTCCGCGGCTATGGCTACAAGAGCATCGGCGTCGACAATGCCAACGGCACGACCACTGGCGGCCGCTACCTGCTCGAAGGCTCGCTCGAGGCCCGCTATCGCGCGACCAACGATATCGGCGTCGTCGCTTTCGTCGATGGTGGCTACGTGGCCGCCGACACCTTCCCCGATATCTCCCAGCTCCGGCTCGGCGCCGGTGTGGGGTTGCGCTACTATACGGGCCTTGGGCCCCTGCGGCTCGATCTTGCGGTTCCGCTCAACAAGCGCCCCGACGATCCGAATTACGCACTCTATCTCGGCATAGGACAGGCCTTTTGAGACGGCTGCTTGCATTTTTGCTGTTCGGCCTGGCGCTCATCGTCGCCGCGCCGATCTTCGCCCAGGATCAGGCCCAGCCTGACCCGGAAGCGGAAAAGAACGGCTTCCTGCGTTTCGTGGAAGATCGCCTTTCCACGCCCGATCGCATCATCCGCATTTCCAATATCGATGGCGTGCTCTCTTCGGACGCCTCCATCGGCCAGATCACCATTGCCGATCCCGAGGGCGTCTGGCTCGAGATCAACAACGCCAAGATCAACTGGAACCAGGCCGCGCTCCTGCTCGGGCGCCTGGAGATCAATTCGCTCTCGGCCGACAGCATCAACTTCCTGCGCAACTCGGCGCCCCCGACCCAGGCCAATCTGCCGGCACCGGAGGCGGGCGGCCTCTCCATTCCGCAATTCCCGGTCGCCATCAACATCGGCAAGATCTCGGTTCCCAAGATCACCTTCGGCCAGCAGGTCTTCGGCCTGGGCTCGCAGATCTCGCTCGAGGGCGCCCTGCGCCTCGATGGTGGCTCGCTCGACACCACGCTCGATATCGTCCGCCTCGATGGTCCGGGCGGCACGCTCAACGCTAAGGTCGTCTACCAGGCCGGTACGCAAAACCTCGATCTCGACATCACGCTCGCAGAACCCGAGGACGGCATCATCGCCAACCTCCTCAATATCGATGGCCGTCCCGATGTGAAGCTCACCATCGCCGGCTCCGGCCCGGTCAAGGACCTGCGCACCGACCTCACCTTCGATGCCGGCGGCCAGCGCGTGCTCTCGGGCACGGCGACCATCAACCAGGCTCCCGAAGGCTTCGATGTCGGCCTGGACATGCATGGCCCCATCGCGACCCTGTTTGCCGATCCCTTCAAGCCCTTCTTCGGCGCCGAGTCGGTGCTGAGCGGCAGGGCCCTCATCCGGTCCGACGGCGGCCTCGATCTGACGGGCATCAAGCTCTCGGGCGGCCAGCTGGCGCTCAATGCCGACGCCAGCACCACCCCGGACGGCTTCCTGCGGCAACTGGCGTTGACCGCGCAGATCGCCAGCGCCGATGGCAGCAAGGTGCTCCTGCCCGTACCCGGCGCCCAGACCCAGGTCGGCAGCGCCGACCTCAAGATCGATTTCGGCGCCGCCGGAAGCGAGGACTGGTCAGCGGTGCTCAATGTCGCGGGTTTCCAGGGCAAGAGCTTCGCCACCGACCAGTTGACCTTCAAGGCCTCGGGCGTCGCGGCCAATCTCGATCAGCCCGATGCGCGCCGCGTTACCTTCAACGGCGACGGCACGGCCTCCGGCATTACTGCCGCCAGCCCCGACGTTCAGGCGGCGCTGGGGGATACCATCGGCTTCGGCATTGCCGGTCTCTGGAATGCCGGCCAGCCGGTGCGGCTGGCTCAGCTACGCATCGAAGGCAAGTCCCTCGACCTGGCGCTCTCCGGAACCATCGACGATTGGGTCTATAATGGCGACGTGGCCATTCGTGCCGCCAACATCGCCCCGTTCTCGGACATGGCCGGTCGCGACCTCACTGGCGCCCTCGACCTCACCGCCAGCGGCACCATCAGCCCGCTGATCGGCGGCTTCAACCTCAACCTCGACGGCACCGGCACCAACCTCACCATCGGCGATGAAACCGCCGACCGGCTGCTGGCCGGAGAGGTTCGTCTTACCGGCCGCGTCGCGCGCACCGAACAGGGGCTCGAGACGCAGGATTTCCGCTTGGGCAACCAGCAGGTCGAACTGACCGCCAATGGCAATTTTGCCACCGGCGCGGCCGATTTCCGTTTCGACCTCGGACTTGCCGATCTGGCGCTGCTTTCGCCCGACGCCAGCGGCGCCCTCAAGGTCACCGGCACCGCCAAGGGCCAGGACAACAACATCGCCCTCAACCTCGATGCCAATGTCGCCCAGGGCACGCTCTCCGGCCGCAGTCTCCAGAACGGCACGGTCGGCTTTGCCGGTACCCTGCAGGAAGGCAAGCTCGCAGGCGCCGTCACCGGCAACGCCTTCCTCGATGGCTATCGCATCGACCTTGCTGCCGACCTTTCTGCAGATGGCGAGACACGCAAGGTCGGCAATCTCGATTTCAGTGCCGGCGGCACGCGGCTGACGGGCAACCTCTCCCAGGACAAGGCCGGTCTTCTCACCGGCCAGCTCCAACTCGCTTCTTCCAACATCTCCACTGCCGCTGCGCTCTTCCTTGCCGAAGCGACCGGCGCGGCCAACGCTTCGATCACGCTCAGCGCCGCGGACGGCAAGCAGGCGGCAGCCATCAGCGGCACCGTCAATGGGTTGACGACCCAGGGCATCAGGATCGGCGCGGCCGACATCGAGGCCAAGGTCGCCGATCTCTTCGGCATCCCGCAGGTTCAGGGGACCCTGAGCGGCAGCAAGATCGTCGCCGGCGGCGTGGAAGTCGCCACACTCCAGGCCAATGCCGATCTAGAGGGCAACGCCACAAACTTCTCGGGCCAGGCCGCCCTCGTCAACGGCACCAGGCTCGATGTTGCCGGTTCCCTCGCGCCGCTCGACGCCGGCTACCGCCTGGCCCTCGATCGCGTGAACCTGACCCAGGGCCAGCTTTCCGCCAATCTGGCCCAGCCCGCCGCGTTGATCGTCAATGGCGACACCGTCACCATGGACGCCATCCAGTTCAATGTCGGCAGTGGCCGGATCACCGCGACCGGCACGGCCGGGAACGAGTTGGCGATTGACCTCAACATCAACGCCCTGCCGCTCTCTGTCGCCAACGCCGTGGCGCCCGACCTGGCGCTCTCGGGCACGCTGAACGGCACTGCCCGGATCGGCGGCACCCGCTCGGCGCCCCAGGCCACGTTCACGATCGCCGGGCAGGGGATCGACGCGGCCGCGCTCCGGCCCGTGGGCATTTCTCCGGTCTCCTTCACCACCAGCGGCAGCTTTGCCAACAACACCGTGCGCCTGGCGAGCCTTTCCGCCAACGGGGCCGGCGGCCTGAGCATTTCCGGCAGCGGCACCGTCCCGCTGGAGGGCAAGGGATTGGCGCTGGACCTTACCGGCTCGGCGCCCCTCAGCCTCGCCAACCGTTTCGTGGTCGACCGCGGCGGCCAGGCGAGCGGCACGCTTTCGCTCAATGCGCGCGTGACCGGCAGCATCGCCTCACCCCAGTTCTCCGGCCAGATCTCGACGCGCGGTGCGCAATATATCGATCCGCTGACCAATCTGCGGCTCAACAACATCACCGGCACTGCGACCCTCACCGGCGAACGCGCCACCATCAACAGCCTGACCGCTGACCTCGCCACCGGTGGCTCGCTGGCGGTCTCCGGTTCGGTCGGCCTCATCGCGCCCGCTTTCACCGCAGACCTGGCGTTGCAGCTCAACAACGCGCGCTATGCCGATGGCGATCTCGTCGTCGCCACCATGACGGGTGGCCTGACCCTCAAGGGTCCGCTGTTCCAGGGGCCGCTCCTCTCCGGCAACGTGCTGGTCCGCCAGGCGGATATCTCTATCCCCGAACGCATCGGGGGGAGCGGCGACGTCATCGACGTGATCCACAAGGCGCCTCCACCGGCGGTCCAGAAAACTCTGGCGCGCGCCAAGGCCGACGTTCGGCCGGGCGGCGCGCCGACGCCGCGCGAGCGGCCCTCCGTCATGCAGCTCGACGTGACCATCAACGCGCCCAACCAGGTCTTCATCCGGGGTCGCGGCCTTGATGCCGAGCTTGGCGGCTCGGTGCGCCTCACCGGTCCGGTGACCAACGTGCAGCCCGTCGGGTCCTTCAATCTGATCCGTGGGCGCCTATCCATCCTGGGGCAGCGCGTCACTTTCGAGAGCGGCTCGGTGACCCTGGCGGGCAATCTCGATCCGGAGCTCAACCTCGTTGCCAGCACGCAGGGCGATGGCATCACGGTTTATGTCACCGTCTCCGGGACCGCCTCCAATATCGATGTGAGCTTCACCTCCGATCCCGCCTTGCCGCAGGACGAAGTTCTGGCTCGCCTCATCTTCAATCGCTCGATGGGCGAATTGTCGCCGCTCCAGCTTGCGCGGCTCGCCGGCGCGGCGGCCGAACTCGCCGGTGGCGGCGGTGGTGGCCTGGTCGACAGCCTGCGCAACGCCGCTGGCCTCGCCGATCTCGACATCGTCACCGATGCGCAGGGCAACGTCGCCGTCCAGGCCGGTCGCTACATCCAGGACAATATCTACCTGGGCGTTCAGGCCGGTGCGAACGGACAGAGCAAGGTCACCGTCAACCTCGACATCACCAGCGACCTCAAGGCCAAGGCGGCCGTGAGCGCCGATGGCAATTCGAGTGTCGGCGTCTTCTACGAGAAGGACTACTAGCTTCCGCGATCAGGCGGGAGCGCGTTCGAAGACGTCTGCCTCGGCCAGCGACATGCCCAGTCCATCCTTGGCCGAAAGCACCGGGTTGCCTCGCAATGGCCAGCGGATACCGATGGCAGGATCGTCCCAGATGATGCAGCGCTCGCTGGCGGGCGCGTAGTAATCGGTCGTCTTGTAGAGCACCTCGGCGCCATCGGTCAGCGCCAGGAAGCCATGGGCGAACCCCTCTGGCACCCAGAGCTGCGCGTGGTTCTCCGCGGAGAGGATTTCGGCGACCCAGTGGCCGAAGGTCGGGGATGTCCGCCGGATATCGACGGCCACATCGAAAATCTCGCCGCGCACGACGCGCACCAGCTTGCCTTGCGCCGCTGGCGGCAACTGATAGTGGAGGCCGCGCAGCACGCCGCTGGCCGAGACCGAGTGGTTATCCTGCACGAATTCGCGCTCGAGCCCCGTCAGGTCCTCGAAGACGCGCTTGTTGAAGCTCTCGAAGAACACCCCGCGATCGTCGCCCAGCACTCTGGGCTCCAGCACGATGACATCTGGTATTGCCAGCCGTCGGGCCTTCATACGGTCATCAGCTCCCGCTCGCCTGCCAGGCGCCTTAGATACTGCCCGTATCCACTCTTGCACAGCGGGTCGGCGAGGCGCAGCAACTGCTCGTCGTCGATCCAGTGATTGCGCCAGGCGATTTCCTCGGGACACGCGATCTTGAGACCCTGGCGCTTTTCGATGGTGGCGATGAACTGGCCGGCCTCGAGCAGGGATTCGTGGGTGCCCGTATCGAGCCAGGCATAGCCGCGTCCCATCAGTTCGACGCTCACATGGCGCGCCTTGAGGTAGAGCTTGTTGAGGTCGGTGATCTCGAGCTCGCCCCGCGCCGAGGGACGCAGGGACTTGGCGTAGTCCACCACCTGGTTGTCGTAGAAATAGAGGCCGGTCACCGCGAAGTTGGACTTGGGCTTGGCCGGCTTCTCTTCAATGCTGATGACTCTGCCCGAGGCGTCGAACTGGGCCACGCCATAGCGCTGCGGGTCCTGCACCTGGTAGGCGAAGAGCGTGGCGCCACGATCGTGCTGGTCGGCCCGGTCGAGCAGTTCGGTCAGCTTGTGCCCGAAAAAGATGTTGTCTCCCAGCACCAAGGCACTCGGATCGTTCGCCAGGAACTTTTCCCCGATGAGGAAAGCCTGCGCCAACCCATCCGGGGTGGGCTGGATGGCATAGTTGAGGTTGAGGCCCCACTGGCTGCCATCGCCCAGCAGGCGCTCGAAGAGCGGCATGTCCGCCGGGGTCGAGATCACCAGGATATCGCGAATGCCGCCGAGCATGAGCGTGGTCAGCGGATAGTAGATCATCGGCTTGTCGTAAACGGGCAGGAGCTGCTTGGAGATCGCCAGCGTCGCCGGATGCAGCCTGGTGCCGCTCCCTCCTGCCAGAATGATGCCTCTGCGCTTCATGTCCGTGGCTCCACTATGCGTATTGCCGTGCGACCCATTCGCGGTATTCCCCACTCGTGACGCTCGTCGTCCAGGCGGGATTGGCCAGGTACCATTCGACGGTACGGCGGATACCCCCTTCGAAGGAGGTGCGCGGCGACCATTGGAGGGTGCGGGCCAGCTTGCTGGCATCGATGGCGTAGCGGCGGTCGTGCCCGGGCCGGTCGCGCACGAAGGCGATCTGCTCCGCATAGGATTTGCCTGATGCCAGCGGGCGCAGTTCGTCCAGAATTACACAGATCGTGTGGACTACCGTCAGGTTGTTTCGCTCGCTGTTGCCGCCGATATTGTAGGTTTCGCCCGGCTGCCCATCCGACAGCACGCGATTGAGCGCGTCGCAGTGATCGCTCACATAGAGCCAGTCACGGACCTGCTGGCCGTCGCCATAGAGGGGGAGCGGCTTGCCGCCCAGGGCATTGAGGATCACCAGCGGAATGAGCTTTTCCGGAAACTGGAAAGGTCCGTAATTGTTTGAGCAATGCGTGATCAGTACCGGGAGCCCGTAGGTTTCCCCATAGGCACGCACGATGTGGTCCGACCCGGCCTTGCTGGCCGCATAAGGGCTGTTGGGTTCGAACGCATCGGTCTCTCGAAAGCCCGGCTCGTCCGGCTGGAGCGAGCCATACACCTCGTCGGTCGACACCTGCAGGAAGCGGAAGTCCTTTGGAGCTTCCCCGCTCGTCCAGTACTCGCGAGCCGCCTCGAGCAGCTTGAGCGTTCCGATGACGTTGGTCTGGAAGAAGGCTTCCGGCCCCGCTATCGAGCGGTCGACATGGCTTTCGGCTGCGAAGTTGATGATGGCGCGAACATTGTGCGCGCCCAGCAACCGCCGGATCTTGTTGGTTTCCTCGATCCCGATGCGAAAGAAGAAATACTGCTTGCGCGCCGAGACCGTAGCCAGGTTCTGCAGGTTGCCCGCATAGGTGAGCTTGTCGATGTTGAGGACTGGCTCGGGCCCTTGCTCGAACCAGTCCAGAATGAAGTTCGATCCGATGAACCCTGCGCCGCCCGTCACCAGGATCGTCATTTTCTATGCCTGCCCCGCATATCCAGAAGTCGAATCCCGGTAATACGCTGCCGCCTGCGTTCTGTTGTGCGTGCGTAGCTTGGAGATTACGTTGTGGACGTGGATCTTGACAGTATATTCGCTCAGGTTGAGCGAGCTGGCGATGGTCTTGTTCTGAAGACCTCGCGAAACCAGTTCCAGCACTTCCATCTCACGCGCCGTCAGGTGCGAAAGTGCCGCCGGAACACCCGGCTTGGCCGCGACGACCGGGGCCTCCGGCTCGCTTTGCTCGCTCTGCACGCGGTGGTTGTCGAGCAGGTCGCGCGGGAAATACTCGCCGCCCCGCAACATCAGTCCAACGACCGAGAGCCAGAGATCGCCCTTCGACCCGATCGGCAGAACACCGCGCACGAAGCGCGAGGAGACGATGCCGGAGGGCAATTCCTGCTTGCCGCTGTCGAGCACCGACAGGAGCGCGAGGGGATGGCGGTCGCCGATCTCCCGGGCCAGCCGCGCCGCATCATCGAGAACGCTCGGATGCACGATGATCAGGGCGACGATGTCGCGGTAGCTTTCGAACAGCGCCGAAACGGCTTCGACCTTGGTGACGGTCGTCCACGGAAAGGCGCTTTCGATAGCGTCGACGTGGCGGTCGCTGATCGAATCCGCCGGGTCGACGAAGACAATGGCTCTGTGAGACGGCGCACTGGAACGGCCGTGTCCGACAAAGGTAGCGGTGGTGTGGAACATTTGGGCCCCCGACCTCCTTGTTTCGATGCTCAAAGCCTAGGAGGCCGCCACGCAACCGGAAACTTGCCAATAGTGATGAAGGGCCCGCCAACTGCGCGTCAGAAATGAGTATGCGCGTCTAACCCCCTACCCCCATTGATCTATGTCGGGGTGAATCCGCCATCGCTATCGTTTGCCCATGTTCACACCAAATGGGCGACCTTCGTGTTCCACGCAGCTCACGCGAGCCTCGAAATAACCGGCATCCCGATCGACCTGGTCGATATGGCCGCTGTCGTGCGGGAGATCGACGCTGCCGCCCGGACGCGCGAGCCGCTGCTGATCTCCACCGTCAACTCCAACTTCATCGCCCTGAGCGCGCGCGATCGCGGCTTCCGCAATTCGCTGATCGAAAGCGACCTGTGTACCGTCGATGGTGTCGGCGTGCTGTTGCTCTGCAAACTCGTTTGTGGCCGGCCCATCGCGCGCGTGTCGGGAGCAGACATCCTCGAGGTCTTGCGTGCCCGCGCCGACAACGGGCTTGGCCGTCCCCTGCGGGTCTTCTTCCTGGGCGGCGCCAGCGGCGTGGCGGACCTTGCGCGCCGCAAGCTCAACGCGTCGCGCTCGCCGGCCATCTGCTGCGTCGGCGCGCTCGATCCGGGCTTCGGGAGCATGGAAGAACTGAGCCGCCAGGAAGTGATCGACGCCATCAACGACGCCCAGCCCGATTTCCTCATCGTTGCCCTGGGAGCGGCGCGTGGGCAGGCCTGGCTCATGCGTAATGGTAGCCGTTTGCGCGTCCCCATCCGCAGCCATTTCGGTGCTGCGGTGAATTTCGTGGCCGGCACCATCGAACGCGCGCCGGGGCGATGGCAGGCGCTGGGGATGGAGTGGGTCTGGCGCATCACGCGCGAACCCAAACTCGCCAAGCGCTACTGGGACGATGCTCTCGCCCTCGGTCGCCTGCTGTCGTTCGATGTCGTCCCGCAGGCCCTTTCCAGCCGGCTTTCCCAGCTAGTCCAATTCGTCTACCCCGACCACGCCCGTGTCGATGTCGAACTCAAATCCGATACCGCCGTCGTGCGTCTTGCCGGGCGGCTCACCGACCGGTCCAACGACCAGGTCTTCGCGGCCTTCGCCACCGTCGCTGCGGCCGGCAAGCCTGTGTTCCTCGACGTCTCCGAAGTCGCCTCCGCCTCCAGCCAGATCACCGGCGCCATCCTCCGGCTGCGTCACGAACTCGGCCGTCGCGGCCACCCCTTGCGCGTGCGCGGCGCCCGCCGGCGCCTGCAGCGCAGCCTTCAGGACCAGGGAGCAGGCGGATGACGTCCGTTCCGCGCGTCAGCGTCGTCATCCCGCATCTCAACGACAACGCGGAACTCGAACGCTGCCTGGCGCGGCTTGATGCCCAATCGCCCAATGCGCCTCCTTTCGAGGTCATCGTCGCCGACAACGGCTCGCGCGAGATGCCGCGCGCGCAATGCCCCCGCGCGGTGACGACCACGGTCGTGGTCGAAACCCGCCCCGGCCCAGGCCCGGCGCGCAACCGCGCCGCCGCAATCGCGCGTGGTGACATCATCGCCTTCATCGACGCCGATTGTCGTGCCGATCCTGAATGGCTGGCCAATCTCGCCGCCGCCTTCGAGCGTGATCGCGACCTTGACGTCATCGCCGGGCGGATCCTGGTGGATTCGGCAATCCCGGGGCGCCCGACGGGTGTCGAAGCCTATGAAAGCGTCTTCTCCTACCGGGTAAAGCTCTTCGTCGAACGCGACCACTACGCGGCGACTGGCAACATGGCCGTACGCCGCCGCGTCTTCGAGGCCGTTGGCCCGTTCGACGGCGTCAGCCGGGCCGAGGATCGCGCCTGGGGCCAGCGGGCAGCCGCGCTCGGCCACACCATCGGCTACGAACCATCCGCCCGCGTCTCCACGTCCGGATGCACCGACTTCGCCGAACTGGCGCAGCGTATGGACCGCCTCGTCGCCCACAATCACGCCGAGCGGCGATCCAATGCCCGCTGGGTCCTCCAGAGCGTTGCCATGGCGGGTTCGCCCCTGCGCGACCTTTTCGTCCTGGCGCTTTCGCCCGAGCTTTCCGGACTTCGCTCGAGGCTGCTGGCCTCGGGCGTCCTCATCCGCATCCGGACCTATCGCGCCGCGCGCATGTTGCAGTTGATGGGGCGGAACTGGTCGCCTCAACACCTGGCGAGCTGGAACAAGTTGTCCTGAACGAGTAATGCCATGCCAGACAGCCTCTCGATCATCATCGTTACCTACAATAGCGCCGACGCACTCGGTGGCTTGCTAGACTCCTTGCCGTCCGGACTCGATGGCATCGAACGGTCGCGCATTCTGGTGATTGACAACCAGTCCCACGACGACACATGCGCTCTGGCGCGATCCCATCCGATCGGTGCTGAGGTCATAGAGATGGGGCGCAATGCCGGCTATGCCGCCGGCATCAATGCTGGCTACCGGCTCATCGATCCCGACGATCATGTCCTGGTGCTCAACGCCGACCTGCGCCTGGGGCACGGCGCGGCGTCCATGCTGGTCGAGAGGCTTCGGGGGCCCAACGTCGGGATAGTCGGTCCGCGCCTCATCGAGCCGGATGGCCACCTGGCCCATTCGGTTCGCCGCGAGCCATCGCTCGTCACCGTCTGGTCCGAGGCCATCATGGGCGGGCATCTGGCCGCCCGCCTCGGGTTGAGCGAGATCGTTGCCCATCCTGCCATCTATCGCTGCGGCGGCAGCGTTGCCTGGGTGACCGGGGCGGCCGTGTTGATCGGCGCACAGGCGCGGCGCGTGCTTGGCGATTGGGACGAAAGCTATTTCCTCTACAGCGAGGAAACCGACTACATGCGCCGGGCTCGCGAGAGCGGCCTCAAGGTCGTATACGAACCGCGCGCCAGTGCCGTTCATGTGGGGGGCGAGGCGGGCACCAGTCCCTACCTCCACGCCATGCTGACGGCCAACCGCATCCGCTACTTCGGCAATTATCACGGCAAGCTCAGCACGGCCCTGTTTCGGGCCGGGGTCGCAACGGGGGAAGCCTTGCGGCTGCCGCGCGGCGGCATCTATCCTGCAGGTCTCAAGGCGGCGATCACGCCCGCCTAGTGCCGCGTGTGATGGCCGTGACGCAACCGCGTCCACGCCGCCTTGACGCGATCGGCTCCGTCGGCTCCTCCCACCGCGTAGACCAGACGCTTGGTGCCCGCGCGCGCGGCCTCTCGGATCGCGCGCTGGGGTGCGTGGAGCAGATATTCGCCCATGTAGTCAGTGCTTGAGGGCTCGGCCAGATCGTCGAGCAGCCTGCCGAACCGCTCGGCGTGGCGGCGCGGCGAGATCAGCCGCCCGCGCGCGCGATTGCTGACATTGGTATCGTGGACGACCTGGAGCCAGGCGGGCGGGCCATCGATGCGTCGCTCGTCCATTACCTGGTTGAGTTTGTCATGGTGTGCGGCCCAGCAGGTCAGCGCGCCCTCCCAGGGTTCGATGACGTTGCAGAAGGCGTTGCGCCGGTCGACGCGGAAATAGGCCGCCTGATGGGTTCGGATGATGCCGTTGGCGAAGTAGACCGCCATGGGCTGGTCGGAGGGCTCGACCGCTTGCAGGCGCTCGACATAGTCGGCCGCCAGTCCGTCGTCGTTGTCGAGATTGGTGGTGATCAGGAACGCTGGCGTCTCGAAGCCGGGCCGGGCCGCGATATCCTCCAGCCGGTCGGCGAGCGAGACTTGCGCGCGAAAGATCGGTCGAAACTCGCCGGCGGCCGCATGTTCGGCGATCCACGCCAGAAGCCACGGAGGGCTGGCCGGGTCGAAATAGATGATCCAGTCGAATGCCCTGGAAGTCTGCGCAGCTACCGAAGGAAGGCAATATCGCTCGAACAGGGCCACGCGTCCCTTGAGCCACCCCTCCCGCTCGCGGACATAGCTCTCATTGCCCGCCGAGGGGAGGTTGAAGCGCGTGAGGATGACGTGTTGCACGGAGCCCATGGCTTTCATGCTCCACCGGCTGTCGCCGCCCGTCGAGGGATGCGAACGGTCTCCCGGGACGCATCGCTCATCCAGGATCCGGCTCCCAACATGAACATGAAATAGACGCCGATCGCGCCCCAGAAATGCACCGTCAGACCACCGATGAAGAACCCGACCATCGAAACGACATAGGCGGTCCTGGCGAGTTGGATGTCGGGGTCGAAAGTTCGCGCGCGCACAGCATCTACGATCGAGGCCAGATAGGCGAGGATGAGAAGCGCGGCGCCGGGCAGTCCGTAGCGCACCGCCTGCACCATCCAGTAGATATCGATCGTCGAATACATCCAGTTGGGCCGCGCCCAGTCGGCAAAGCCGATGCCGAACCAGGGATGCGTGGCGACTGAGGCGGACGTATAGGTCCAGATGGCCATCCGGTACCACGACGACTGCTGGCTGAAAGTGAAATAGGTAATGTAGATCTCGACCACGCTGCGCTTGGAGGCCAGCGCCAGCACCACGTAGATCGCCGCCAGCCCGAGCAGGACGATCGTCCAGCGATAGGGATTCCTGCGGGCGATACGGTCCCAGGCCACCAGGACGATCTGCGCCGCTGCCACCGCGATCGGCCCCGACGACAGCGACAGGAAGGTTGCCAGGAGCGATGCGGCCGGACCTGCCACGCGCATCATCATGCTCTTCCCCTGTGGCAGGAGCAGCAGGAAGGGCAGCAGGCTTGCGGCGAAAACGCCCAGGTGGATGGAGTGCTCGAACACCGATTGCGCCCGCCAGATGCCCGCGCGCATCTCGAGCGTTTCGAGAGGGAAGGTCGGCAGAACCATCGCAAAGACGTTCCCGACGATGTTCTTGCCTGTGATCGACTCGTAGACCGCAAAGGCGGCGAGCGCGCAGAGCGCATAGAACAGGAACTTGAGGACGGCTCTCAGGTCGGCCAGGGACCGGATGTAGACACGCGCCAGCATGTAGGGCGGCAGAGTTTCGGCAAAAAGCAGTCCCGCCGACCGCATGGCTTCGTCTGCGCCATGGGCGAAAAAGAGGCAGAGCGCGGCCCACCCCACATAGCCGATCAGCAGTCCGTCAGTTGCCTTGAAGCTGGTCGCCGCAAGCTTGATCCATTTGATCAGCAACGGCACGGCCAGGACGAGCAGCACGAGACGCGAGACGGTGAATGTCGTGCCGCCCAGCGTCACCAGCCAGGGGATGAAGAGCGAAACGAGGAAGAGCTTCGTCGGCCAGGCGAGCCTGGCGGCATGTTCTCCGGTTTCCTCAACCGCTGCAGCACTTTGCCGGGGTACGGCCGACCGCCGCCCGCTGCCCTCTCGCGGAGGGCGCGTCAGTTGCCGGGTATTATATCCGGGCTGTTCGCGGGCTTGCAGCATGGAGGTCGTTCCAAGGGTACAGGACGAAGTCAATCCATGCACCCCTCCCAGTCAACTAGCTCGAAATGACTGCGGGCTCCCGCGAGAGGCCGTCAATGACGCCCTGTCCGGCGCGGTCAAGCTCCTAACCCCATTTAGCTATTCGATGCCTCCCACCCCCCGCCTAGTGTCCCGTCATGGCGCAAAGGGCCAGGTGAGGCAGACAATGATCAAGGGCGTGACGCTGGGCGAAGGGGCGGTGATCTACCATCCCGATCTCGTCAATCTCTACGACTGCACGATCGGTGCGGGCAGCCGCATCGGCACGTTCGTCGAGATTCAGCGGGGCGTCACTGTCGGCGAACGCTGCAAGATTTCCAGCCACAGCTTCCTTTGCGAGGGCGTGACGCTCGAAGATGCGGTGTTCGTGGGCCACGGCGTCATGTTCACCAACGACAAGTTTCCGCGCGCCGTCAATGCGGCAGGCGAGTTGCAGGGAACCGACGACTGGTCGGTATCCCCGGTCCTCGTCAAGTCCGGCGCATCCATCGGCAGCAACGCGACAATCCTGGGCGGGGTCACCATCGGTCGCTATGCCCTCGTCGCCGCCGGTGCCACCGTCACCCGAGACGTGCCGGACGGCGCCATCGTCGCCGGCGTTCCTGCGCGCATCGTTGGGCAGGCGCCCGACGTCGCATCCCACATTTATAGCGAGCTTGCATCATGATCGGAGTAGCGGTCGTCGGATACGGCTATTGGGGCCCCAACCTGGTTCGAAACCTCTGGGAAGTGCCGGGGGCAGACCTGCGCTGGGTCTGCGACCTGCAGACCGAACGGCTTGCGGGCGTCCGCAGCCGTTATCCATCCGTCAACATCACCGAGGATTTCGATGAGATCCTCAAGGATCCCAAGGTCGACGCCGTCGCCATCTCGACGCCGGTCGCCTCCCATTACCCGCTGGCCATGAAGGCTCTGCAGGCGGGCAAGCATGTGCTGGTCGAAAAGCCCATGGCCGCCTCCGCCGACAAGGCTTCCCGGCTGGTCGATGAGGCGGCGCGGCGCAATCTCGTGCTGGCCGTGGACCATACCTTCATCCACACCGGCGCGATCAAGAAGATGCGCGAGCTCATCGATGATGTCGTGGGCGATCTCTATTACTATGACTCGGTGCGCATCAACCTGGGCCTTTTCCAGAGCGATGTGTCGGTGCTCTGGGACCTGGCGGTCCATGACCTTTCGATCATGGATTTCGTGCTGCGCGAACGGCCTGTGGCCGTCTCTGCGACCGGCACCAGCCACCTTCCCGGCAAGCCCGAGGACATCGCCTACCTGACCCTCCACTACCAGAGCAATCTCATCGCGCATGTGCACGTCAACTGGCTGGCGCCGGTCAAGGTCCGGCGCACCCTGGTCGGCGGCAGCCGCAAGATGATCGTCTATGACGATCTTGAGCCGAGCGAGAAGATCAAGGTTTACGACAAGGGCGTGGTCATCGACTCGCGCTCGCCCTCGCGCCGCAACAAGGAAGACCAGCTGCGCGTCGGCTATCGAACCGGCGACATGTGGGCGCCCCAGCTCGACCTGGGCGAGGCCCTGGCCTGCGAGCTGCGCGAGTTCGTCTCCTGTGTCGAGCACGGCAAGACGCCCACGGCCGACGCCATGGCGGGCCTGCGTGTCGTCTCGATCCTCGAAGCCGCTTCCAAGTCATTGGCCCGTGGCGGCGCCATGGTGAACCTGGAGGGCGTCAAATGCCTGGCGTGATCCCACTTCTCGATCTGCGCGCCCAATATGCGGCGCTCAAGCCCGAGCTGGATGCGGCTGTCCTCGATGTGCTGGCCTCGGGGGCCTACATTCTGGGCGAGCCGGTCGAGCGCTTCGAAAAGGCGTTTGCCGCCTATTGCGGCGTCGAGCATGCCATCGCCGTAAACAGCGGCACCAGTGCCCTGCATCTGGCGTTCCTGGCGGCCAATATCGGACCGGGCGATGAGGTGATCACGACGCCCTTTACCTTCGTGGCCACCGTGTCCGCCATCATCTATGCCGGGGCGACGCCCGTCTTCGTGGATGTCGAACCGGATAGCTTCGCCATCGATCCCGCAAAGGTCGAGGCTGCCATCACCCCGCGCACCAAGGCCATTGTCCCCGTCCACCTCTACGGCCAGATGGCCGACATGGACGCGCTTCAGTCCATTGCGGTCAACCACGGGCTGGTCATCATCGAGGATGCCTGTCAGGCCCACGGCGCGGCCTATCACGGGCATCGTGCCGGCAGCATGGGGCTGTCGGCGGCCTTCTCCTTCTATCCCGGCAAGAACCTGGGCGCGTGTGGGGAAGGCGGCATCGTCGTCACCAACAGCGAAGAGCAAATGCGCACCATGCGCTCGCTGCGCGACTGGGGGCAGGCCGAGCGCTACAACCATGTCCTCAAGGGCTTCAACTACCGGATGGACGCCATCCAGGGCGCGGTTCTTGACGTCAAGCTGCGCTATCTCGAAGACTGGACCGAGGCCCGGCGCGCTGTGGCGGCTCAGTATCGCCAGCTTCTGAGCGAAGTCGAAAGCCTCCGGCTCCCCGCCGAACTGCCGGGTCGACGCCACGTCTACCACGTGTTCGCCGTACGGACCCGCGACCGCGAAGGTCTGCGCCGGCACCTGGCGAGCGAAGGCGTCCACACCGGGCTGCACTATCCCATCCCCGTCCATTTGCAGAAGGCGCATGCCGATCTCGGCTACGGCGAGGGCGACTTTCCCGTGACCGAGACGCTTGCACGCGAAGTGCTGTCGCTCCCCATCTTCCCGGAGATGACCTCGCGTCAGATTCAGACCGTGGCCGACGCCATAAAGCAGGATGCCTATGTCCTCTAGCGTGACCACGCTCCAGGATCGCCTGGTTCCCGCCGTCCACGCCCAGAAGGCGCCGGTCGATGTCGACTACCTCGAAGGTCTCGTGCTCGACCTCAGGGAAAAATACGACACCAAGGCGCTGGTCGAACTCTATGGCCGCTTCTCGGCCGGCGAGGGCATGGTCGACCAGCTCATGCGCAAGGCCATCGTCAATGCCGCCGCGCGGCGCTGCGGACCGGGCGTGCGGGTGGAAGCCAATGTCGGCTTCAAGCACCTGGAGACCATGGATATCGGGGCGGGTGTGTTCTTCGGGCACGGCGCCTTCATCCAGGGCCGGTTCGATGGCCATTGCCGCATCGGCGACCACGTCTGGATCGGCCCGCAAGTCTTCATCGACGCCCGCGACATCGTCATCGAGGACCATGTCGGCTGGGGCCCCGGATCGCGCGTGCTCGGCTCCGAGCATACCGGGATGCCGCTCGACCGACCCATCATCGCCACCGACCTGCTCATCAAGCCGGTTCGCGTGGAAGCCTGGGCCGATATCGGCACCGGCTCGGTCATTCTTCCCGGCGTCACCATCGGCCGCGGCGCCATCGTTGGGGCAGGGGCGGTCGTAACCGCCGATGTCGAACCATTCTCGATCGTCGCCGGCGTACCGGCGCGGAAACTTCGGATGCGCGATGACAAGGAGGCGCACCATGAGGGGTAAGCGGATACTGATCACTGGCGGGGCCGGTCTCATCGGCTCCCATATCGCTGAAATCCTCGCCGGCGAAAGCCCGCGCGAGATTGTGGTCCTCGACAATTTTGATCGTGGCCGTCGCGAAAACCTCGCCCCGGCCAGCGCCATCTATCCGATCACCATGGTGCAGGGCGACATCCGCGACACCGCCGTGGTGCAGCGGGTAATGGAGGATATCGATATCGTCTTTCATCAGGCCGCCATTCGGATCACGCAATGTGCCCAGGAGCCGCGCCTCGCCCATGACGTCCTCTCGACGGGAACGTTCAACGTACTCGAAGCCGCTGTGGCCGCCGGCGTCTCCAAAGTGGTTGCAGCGTCCTCCGCCTCCGTGCTCGGCGCCGCCGACCTGTTCCCGACCGACGAGGATCACCACCCCTACAACAACCGCACCATCTATGGAGCGGCCAAGGTCTACAACGAAGGCCTCCTGCGCAGCTTTGCCGAGATGTACGGCCTCAAATACGTGGCGCTGCGCTATTTCAACGTCTACGGCCCGCGCATGGACGCCTATGGCGTCTATACCGAAGTGTTGATCCGCTGGATGGAGCGCATCGCCGCCGGCCAGCCTCCGCTGATCTTGGGCGATGGGCTACAGACCATGGACTTCATCAATGCCCGCGACGTGGCGCGCGCCAATGTGCTGGCGGCCAAGTCAGACGTGACCGACGCGGTGTTCAACGTCGGCAGCGGCACCGAAACCAGCCTGCGTGAACTCGCCGATACCCTGCTCGAAGTCATGGGATCGAGCCTCACGCCGGAGTACGGTCCCGCCCGCAAGGTGAACCCCGTGCCCCGGCGCCTGGCCGATGTCAGCCGTGCTCGCAACCGCATCGGCTTTGAGGCATCCATCTCGCTCAAGGACGGGTTGCGCGAACTGGTCGAATGGTGGAGCGACGAGGTGTTCGCTTCCCGGCGTGAGGCGGTCTGACCATGCGCAAGATCCCGGTGGCCCTGCCCAACCTGGGCGAGGAAGAGGCCGAAGCGACCCGTCGCGTCATTCTGTCCGGCTGGGTGACGCAGGGCCCTGAAGTCGCCGCGTTCGAAAGCGAGTTCGCCGCCTATGTCGGCGCGAGCCATGCCTGTGCGGTCTCCAACTGCACCACGGCGCTGCACCTGGCCCTGCTGGCTTTGGGCGTGGGAGAGGGTGACGAAGTCATCACCGTCAGCCACAGCTTCATCGCTACGGCCAACGCCATCACCTATTGCCGGGCCAAGCCGGTCTTCGTCGATATCGAGGCCACCGGCTTCAATATCGACCCCGCTCTCGTCGAGGCGGCGATCACGCCGCGTACCAGGGCCATTCTCTGCGTCCACCAACTCGGGATGCCATGCGACCTCGCGGCGATCGTCGCCATCGGGCGCAGGCATGCCGTCCCCGTAATCGAGGACGCCGCCTGTGCCATCGGCAGCGAGATCGAGTGGGAAGGCGCCTGGCAGAAGGTCGGCCGCCCGCATGGCGATATCGCCTGCTTTTCCTTCCATCCCCGCAAGGTCATTACCACGGGCGATGGTGGCATGCTCACTACCAACAACCCGCAATATGATCAGAAATTCCGCCTGTGGCGGCAGCACGGCATGTCGGTTCCCGACGCGGTGCGCCATGCATCGAGCCAGGTCGTCTTCGAGGCCTATAACGAAGTGGGCTTCAACTACCGGATGACCGACCTGCAGGCAGCCGTCGGTCGCGTGCAGCTCGGCCGGCTCCCCGGGATCGTGGAGGCACGCCGCCGGCTCGCCGGACTCTACGGCGACCTGATCGGCGGGATAGAGGGCGTTGCGGCGCCCATCGAAGCCAATTGGGCTCGCTCGAACTGGCAGAGCTATTGCGTAACCCTGGCGCCCGACCTCGACCAGCGCTCGGTGATGCAATCCATGCTCGATGCCGGCATCGCCACGCGCCGCGGCATCATGAATGCGCACCTGGAGACGCCCTACGCGAATGCCGGCGCCAATCTCCCGCGTTCCGAGGCTGCGCAGGCGCATTCGATCATCCTGCCGCTCTATGATCGCATGCCGGAAGCTGACGTCCAGGCTGTCGTCAATGCGTTGGAGGTGGCGGTCGAGGCCGCCCGTCCCATCCTACATCGTGCTGCTGTCTGAGGGCGCTTGCGCCGACTGCTGGGGCTTTTCCGCCGACAGCACCTTGACCACGTCGCCCGGCACCAGCTGCGAAGTTTCGTCGGCGACGAACTGTTCGGTGCCGCCGCCCGCCTTCTGGCGGATGATCACGAAATCGAGGGCCGGATCGGACGTGGCCGGCGCGGCGTCCGGCGGCAGGCCGATCAACAGCAGTCGCGAGGTCGTCTGGGTGTTGCGCAACTGCTCAAGCTTGGCCTGCTCCGCCTGAAGCTGGGCTGACGCATCGGTCTTCTGCTGATCCTGCACCGCCGCCAGGTTGCGCTGCGCCTCGCTCAGGGACTGCTTGGCGCGCATCGTGGCGGTGATGTTGTCCAGCCGGTCGGCCCGCAGGCTCGTCAGGGCCGTTTCGAGGTCGGTGCGGCGGGTGACCGTGGCGATACCCTGGTCGACCAGCGTCTTGACACCATCCAGTTCCTTTTCCTTGGAGGTGATCGCCGTCTCCAGGTTGCCGGCTTTTTGCTGGAGCACGTCGATTTCGGCCAGCAACAGCGTCTTGAGTTCTTCGAACGAAGCTTCCTGGCGCTTGGTCGCCTCGATCCGCGAACGGAACACAAGTTCCTCCTGCGCCATGATTTCGGCGACTTGGCTGTTCTTGGCGGCCGCGCTCAGTTCGGGCGGATAGGTGATGCTGTTCGCCCCGCTCAGCTCTGCCTGGAAACGGGCAATGTGCGCCAGGCTGCGCAGCATGTCGCCTTCACCGGCCTGCAAGGCGCCGAGCAGCTTGGTCCGCTCGCCGTTCTGGTCCGCTGTCGGCTGGAGCGGGCCTCCGCCCAGCGCCAGCGCCTGCAGCACGGTCATGTCCGGGCGGAACGGGTATTCTCCCGACTTTGTGACGTCCCCGATAACGTAGATCGGAGGGTACTCGGCGATGTCGAGCGTTACCTCGGGCAGGTCGACCAGCCCGATCCGGGACTTGATGCGCTCGGCGATGATCGCGGCGATCTTGTCGACGTCGCCATCCTGGACCGGCAGCTTCCCCACCAGCGGCACCGTAATGCTGCGATCCGGGCCGACGGTGATTTCGCCGCTGACCGCATCCAGCTTTTGGTACTGGCCGACCACCGGATTCCATTGCACGACCGACAATTGCAGCTTGGTCAGAGGGGCCAGTCCGCCCGGCTCGGCCGCCAGGACCGGCATGGCCATTGTTCCGGCCAGGAGGGTCACCAAGAGGCCTTTGCGCCAATTGCCTCCAACCTGATTGAGCCTTCCGAACGCGACCATGACGACACCTGATAATACCACCTTAGGCCTAGACCCGACCATGAAACCGTCAGGCGCTCCATAGCTCCAACGGTCGATAGCCCGTTGACCGGCCGTGACGCAGCATGCAGTCCAATCAATGTTTGGGTGACACTTTGAGCGGCACGGACATTCTCTTTTACCTGGCGGTTTTCTGGAGGCGTCTTCCCTATTTCGTTGGCGCTGCCCTGTTGGTCGCGGCCGCCGGCATCGCGACGGTGATGCTGCTCCCGCCCGTCTATCGCGCGAGCTCGAAGATCCTCGTGGAGACGCCGCAGATTTCGGCTGATCTGGCACGCTCGACCGTCGCCTCGGACTCGCCTTCCCAGATCCAGGTCATCACAGAGAGCATCCTGACCACCGCGAGCCTGGTCAATCTGGCCGACCAGTTTCACGTCTATGAGGGCCGCACCAACATGACGGACTTCGACGTCGCCCAGGACATGGCAAAGCGCATCGGGGTGGGACAGTTGCCGATGGACCTGCGTGGCGCGGCGACCTTCGACGTCTCGTTCGACGCCGAAACGCCCGAGCTCTCTGCGGATGTCACCAACGAGATCGCCAGCCGAATCCTGAGCGAAAACATCCGCCAGCGCACGGCGCGCGCGGGCGACACGCTCGACTTCTTCAAGCAGGAAGTGGATCGGCTCAGCGCCAGCCTCACCGATCTCGAAGGCAAGATCCTCGCCTTTAAGAACAAGAACGCCGACGCCTTGCCCGACAGCCTCGATTTCCGGCGTAACCAGCAGTCGTCCCAGCAGGAGCGCCTGCAACTGCTGGTGCGCGAGGAAGCGACGCTGCGCAGCCGCAAGACCAACCTGACGGAGGCCTTCAATTCCGGCGCCGCCCTGCCGGTGAGCTCAGGCCCTCAGACGCCCCAGGAACGGCTGCTCGATCAACTTGAACAGACGCTGGCCGCCCAGACCGGCATCTATGCCGATGACAGCCCGAACATGCTGGCTATCAAGGCCAGGATCGCCACCGTAAAGGCAGAAGTGCTGGCGGCGTCCAAGGCGGCCAACGCTGCCGATGTGAAGCGCCCGGCCACCGACCTGGACGTGGAACTGGCGGGGATCGATGACCGCCTGGCCTTCATCACCCAGGAAAAGGCCTCGATCACGGCCGACCTTGCCGATCTCTCCAAATCCATAGCGGCAACGCCGGCCAACGAGGCCGTGCTCAACGCACTCGAGCGCGACTACAACGACGTCAAGGCCCAGCACAGCGCCGCCGTCAGCCGCCTGGCCGATGCCTCGACCGGCGAGCAGATCGAACTGCGTTCCAAGGGCGAGCGCCTCACCATCCTCGAGCCTGCCGTGCCGCCCCAGCGTCCCTATAGTCCGAACCGGACCCGGCTGGGGCTGCTCTCGATCGCGGCTGCGATCGCTGTCGGAGCGGGCGTGGTGGCACTGCTCGAATACCTGAACAAGACGATCCGCCGACCCGTGCAACTGACGCGGGCGCTCGATATCGAACCTCTGGCCACGATCCCGATCATCAGGACCAAGCGCGAGCGCCAGCGCCAGCGTCTCCTCCTGACCGGCATGGCGGTGGCAGGCTCGATCGTGGTCATCGCTCTGGCTCTTGTGGCCGTGCACTACGCCACTGGTTCTTTCAACGGAATGGGGATGGGTGTTGCCAAGATCTAATGGATCGTCGCCGCCTGGGGGCTCGGACGCGGTGCGCGATGTAAGCGGCCGGTCCGGCATGCAAGGATTGAAGATGTTTGCCGTCAACACGCCGGCGCCTACCGCCGATGAAATCTGGAAGTCGCTGCCTGAGTTGAGGCTCGACCAAGCCAAGCTGGAAGACAACCGCCTGATCGCGGCAGTGCAGCCGGATGCGGCCCATATTCCCATCGACATGCTGCGCACGCGCGTGGCCTCTATGATGAGCGAGAAAGGCTGGACCCGCGTCGCGGTCACCTCGCCCACTGCCGGTTGCGGCAAGACCACGATCGCCATCAACCTGGCGTTCTCGATGGCGCGCCGTCGCCAGGGCAAGGTGGTGCTGATCGACCTCGATTTCCGCCGCCCGCGCGTCGGCGCGCTGCTCGAGCTCAATCCCAAGCGGCAGCTCGAGGAATATTTCGAGGGCAAGGTCCGCCTCTCCGAGTGCTTCTCCCGCATCGGCCAGAACCTGGCCGTGGCGGTCAACACCTCCCAGGTCAGCCGAGCAGCCGAACTGCTGCATTCGGACGGCGTCAAGCTGGCGCTTTCCGAGATCGAGCGCGACCTCAAGCCGGACATGATCATCTGCGATCTGCCCCCGATGCTCGTCAACGACGACTTCCTGGCCTTTCAGCCCAATGCGCATTGCTCGCTGCTCATTGCCGGCGCAGAGTATTCGACGGTCGGGGAAATCGACGTGTGCGAGCGCGATCTGGCCCAGCACGAGACTCTCTTGGGGGTTGTTCTCAACAAGTGCCGCTACAGCCCGGCGCGCTACGGATACGGCTACTATTAGTAGCCGGTCCCCTTTAGCACGATGCCGACGGTGCGCATCATGATCGCTAGATCAAGGCTGAGCGACATTTCCTGGGCATAGCGCAGGTCGTAGTCGGCGCGCTCGGAAAACGAAGAGGCGTTGCGCGCGCTGGTCTGCCAGAGCCCGGTAATCCCCGGCCGCAGTGCAAAGCACGCGCTGCCCGGATAGATCTGGCGCTGGCTGGGAAACATCGGGCGCGGGCCGACCAGGCTCATGTCGCCCTTGAACACATTCCAAAGCTGTGGAAGCTCGTCTATCGAATACTTTCGCAGGAAGCGGCCGACCCGGGTGATCCGCGGGTCGTGCTTGAGCTTCTGGTCGCGGTCCCATTCGGCCTTGGCCTCCGGGTTGTCTGCGAGGTAGCGGGCCAGGTGTTCGTCGGCGTCCATGACCATCGAGCGCAGCTTCCAGATCTCGAAGACCTTGCCGTCCTTGCCGAGGCGCTTCTGGTGATAGAAGGCCGGTCCGCCGTCCAGCTTGACCAGGGCGGCCGAGACCGCCACCAGCGGCAGCGCCACGACGCCCCCCGCGAGAGTGCCCGCGATGTCGATAAGTCGCTTGACCGGCGGATAGAACCCGCGACGCAGCGCCGCGCGGTCGCCGCTTTCATAGACCGGGACCTTGGATATCGAGGTCTTGTCCACCGACATAGCGTGTGCCTTGCAAATGTTGACACCCTAGGAGGGAGCAAGCGGCAGACGCTTTCATTACCCAATTCGATCTAGCGGGCAGTAGTCTATCAATTTCAATGGCTTAGTTTTGCGATGCCGGTGCGCAAAGGTTGGCCATGAGTCTGAACGCACCGGGCACGAGACGATCCATCTGGTGCTGGAGCCCCAGGGCGGTGTGCGTATGGCGTCCGGTGCCGACCCTGGCCGAAAGGAGAGCGCCTTTGAGAGCAGTCTCGCCCTTGTCGTTCAGAGCCACGAGCGGTTCGTAGGCGTCGTCCCACTCGGAGGCGAAATAGAGCCCGCGTTCCTTGTCCCACCCGGCCCAATCGCCCGGTCCGATCCGGTTCGGGCCGTTGAGGAGTGGATGGCCTGGATCGAGGATCGTGACGGGGGCCTCAGGGTCGGTCACGCGCCAGCGCAGCGATGGCGATCCGATGACGAGGCGGCGCGGCGGCGTCCGTGTGGGGTCCCATCCATCCGAAGGGCGATGGTAGAGCGTCACCAGATGCCCGCCCCCCTGTACCCAGTCGTGCAGGCGTTCGGTCGCCGCCGCAAGGTCCGGGCGCAGTCCGAACGCAAAGATGCCGACGACGATGGTCGAATAGGCCGAGAGGTCGCCCTGAAGGGCCTCCCTGTCGAGCCAAGTGACGTTAAGGCCCATCCGCTCGAGCCAGATCCCGACATTGTCCGCTCCGCCGCCGACATAGCCGACACGGGTGCGATCGGGCAGGGCCAGGTCGAGTGCCAGCACGTCGAGCCGCTGCGGCGCATACCAAGCGGTGCGCCCGATGTGGGGATAGGCAATGTCGCGCCGCGAATATCCCGGCACGTTGCCGGCGAGCACGCCCAGGGCGTAGCGACCCGGCGCGACATCGGTGGGCGCCGAGAGCTCGATATGCCCCGGCGTTGTGGCTTGACCATGGAAACCGGCATGCGTCTCGAGCCTGGGTTCTCCGACACTGGAGGAGATGTCCACCGGCCAGGCGCGGCGCTCGTCGCGCAGGTTGAGAAGGATGGCGTCCGGTTCGATCGCCACGATCGCAGCCGGCGCGATCTGGAATGGCTCATCGAGATCGAGCGTGGCACGCACGATGCGTCCGGCGATCTCGGCCTCCACCATGACGAAGACTTCCCCGTTCCCGCCCAGCGCGGAGAAGGAAGGCGCATACTGCGTCGACAGTTCGGCATTTGCCGACACCTCGAGCGGCATCTGGAAGGTACCCGTCGCCTCGGCGCCTTCACCTGCGGCAATCGAGGCGGAACCACTGGCGAAGGCAGTCAGCGCCTCTACTTGGCGCCCACTCTCGAGGTTGATTGAAAGCGTGGAGCGTCCGCCGGGCGCCACGATATGTGGTTCGGCCCAGGCGCTTCCCGTCACCCCGGCGGCAGTCAGTATCGCCGCATCGATCTCGCGCAGCTTGCGTTCGAGCCGATGACCGATCCGGTTCTCCGCATCGGCGTCGAGATGTTGCCGCGCTGCGTTGATCGAGTCGCGGGCCTGACCCAGGGCGGCAATGATCCTCTGCGCATCCGGAAAGGCCGCGATGGCGGTGTCGATAGCCATCTGGCCGGCGCGCAGCGCGTCAGCGGGTGCGTACGCCAATCCCGTGTCAAGGGCGGCGAGGCTGTCCGGAAGGTTGTCCTTGATGCTGGCCTGATCGGGCGCTGCGCCACGCAGGAGGTGCAGCGGCCATTGGGTCTTGGGCTCGCGCCAGAATCCCATGCCCTGCGAGGCGTGCCGGGCGCGCGACCATTCGCCGATGTTATCATAGGCCGCTCCGGTCGCTTCGTCGCGTCCAGCGGCCTCCACAATCAGGGTTGCGGGTGGCGGAGGCACCTCGTCATCATAGGTCCCACCCCCGCCCGACCAGGCAGGCAGGTAATATTTGGCAACCGTCCAGGGAGAAAGGCCTTCCTCGAAGTGTTCGGGAAACGCCTCGGGGTCGGCAGCCAGCTCCAGCGCCGCCTCCGCCGCTTCCGTCATCGCCCGGTGATGCCCATGCTGACCTGGAACGTCGAGGAACGTTGGGATGACGATGTCAGGTCGCTCGGTTCGGTAGGCGCGCACCAGACGCTCGAGGGTGCGCTCGCGTCCCCAGCGTCCCAGCGTATCTTCCCCGCTCTTGGAAAAACCGAAGTCGTGCACCGGATCGTCCGGTCCATGGCCGAGCCAGGCGATGTCGGCATCGAGCACGCGTGCGGCTTCCTCCATCTCCCGCGTTCGCATAATGCCCAGCGCGGCAGTGCGTTCGGGCCCCAGGCTGTTCTGTCCGCCTTCGCCCCGCGTCGAGCACGCCACAACGACGCGCATGCCCAGTCCATAGCGGAAATAGGCCAGCATGCCGCTCTGTTCGTCGTCCGGATGCGCCCCGGTGTTCATCACCGTCAGCACCGAGCGGAGGCGCGAAAGGGCGCGGTGAAGGGTCACCAGCGCAGGTTGCGCCTGTTGGCGTGCGAGGCGCTCACGATCGGACAACATGGAATGCCTCCTCGGGCGTTGGGACCGGACCCGCAGCCAGGTCGAGCTTGGGCGTAAAGGTTTCGAGAAGTGGCAGCGCGGCGGCGCCAAGGGCGGCAGTCAAATTCCCTGTTTGGCCGCGAATGACGCGCGGCAGCGCCCGGATGCGGCGGCTCGAAACCGAGCGGGGCAGGGGCGCCAGCCGCGCGATGATGGCATCTATGGTCGCGTCCGATAGCGATCCGCCGAAAACTATGGTTTCTGGATCGAAGATGTTTTCGAGCATGGCGACCATCGGGGCCAGATGTGCGGCGGCCTCCTCGATCCATTCGGCAAACGCCGATTGTCCCTCGACGCCCAGACTGTCGATGTCGATGTCGATGCCGGCCGTCGCGTCGATACCGACCTCGGCCAGCTTTTCGCGCAGAGCCTGGACCGATGAGTAGCGCTCCAGGCATCCGTTCTGGCCACAGGGGCATGGGCGGCCCCGGGGCGCCACAACCACATGGCCGATTTCACCGGCATTGCCGAAGGCGCCCCGCAGTGGCTGGCCGTCATGGATGATCCCCAGGCCCAAGCCGGCGCCGAAATAGATCATCAGGAAATTGGAAAGGTGCCGGCCCGCCCCGAAGAGCCGCTCGCCGACCGCGGCGGCGGTGGCGTCGTTCTCGATGATGACGACTTCGCTGGTTGAGCGCGTGATGAGCTTGGTAGCATCGACCTCTCCCCAGCCGGGAAGGGTCGTCGGACCGACCGAGGTCATGCCCTCGATCTCGAAGGGCCCTGGCATCACTACCCCCACCCCAAGGAGCTTGCCGGCCCAATCAGGGATAGTCTTGCGCATCAGCGAAAGTTCTCTCGGCAGGATAGCGGCCACCTGCTGGGGGCGGCTGTCATCGAGGGGGCTGACCCGCGAGGCTCTAACCTGCCCGGCAAGGTCGAGGATCACAGTGGTGATGTGGTCGGCCGCGACTTCGACGCCGGCGGTCATAGGACCATTCGGGTTGACGGCGAACTGGATCGGGGGCTGACCGCGTCCCGAGCGCAGACGCCCGACTTCGATCAGCATCTGCTCGCTCGCCAGCTCGTCCACGATGTTGGCGACCGCCTGCGGGGTGAGCTGCGCGAGGCGCGCGATGCGGGTCCGGCCGAGTGGTCCATGGGCGCGCACCACATCGAGCACCACACGCCGGTTGTGGGCGCGGCTGCGCTCCGGATTGTTGCCTATCGCCACCTGTTGCGGCGACGGGCTCCCCGCCTTGGTCCTCATCGGTCATCCCTTTCAGGGTTGCAACGATGATCGGGCGGAGGGAATAACTCAAGTAGATTATTTTATTGACAGTTTCGTGTCGGCGAGTGAGCGTAGAGGTTCGGAAGGGGGGAAGCCGGGTCTTGCCCCTCCGACAAAAATGTTCGTGCGCTGAGGGAGTTGGCGCCGGACTGGGGTAACAAGGAGGTTTATCATGCGCATTCGTACCATGCTGGCCGGTCTCGCTGCCGGGCTCAGCCTGATGGCCGTCACCGCCGCCCAGGCGGTGGAAATCCAGTACTGGCAGTACGTCTTCGAGACTCGCGTCAACGCGATGGATCAGCTGATCAAGAATTTCGAGGCCGCCAACCCCGACATCACCGTCAAGCAGGTGACCTTCCCCTACGCCGACTACCAGACCAAGGTCATCGCCTCGCAGGCGGCCGGCCAGGGTCCGGATGTCCTGCAGTTCTTCTACGGCTGGCTCGACCAGTTCCAGAAAGGTGGCGTCCTGCAGCCACTTGATCCGGCGGTTTTCCCGAGCGACAAGATCGAGTCTGATTTCTTCCCGATCGTCACCGCCGTCAAGCGCGGCGACAGCTATTATGGCCTTCCGACGGCAGTGCGTTCGCTGGCGCTCTTCTACAACAAGAAGCTGCTCGACGAAGCCGGCGTTAAGCCTCCCCAGACCCTCGACGAACTGGTCGATGTCGCCACCAAGACCACCAAGACCGACGGCGGTGGCAACATCACCTCGGAAGGCATCACCCTCGATTTCGCCGGCCAGGACCACCAGTGGTGGCGCGAAGTGCTCGTCCGCCAGTTCGGCGGCGTGCCCTATGACGCCGATGGCAACGTCGCCTATAACGACGAAGCGGGCCTGAAGGCTCTCGAATTCTACACCGGCCTGCAGACCGACAAGAAAGTCGGCCTTGCCGGCTTTATGGATGAGGGCCAGGCCGCCTTCAAGGCTGGCCTCGCCGCCATGACCATCGATGGCACCTTCCGCCTGGGCGCCTTCAAGCCGATCACCGATTTCGAGTGGGGCGTGGTCGAACTGCCGGCCAATGCCGACGGCCTGCGCTCGAACTATGCCAGCTACTTTGCCAACGGCATCGGCGCCGGCGCTACCGGCGAGAAGAAGGCCGCGGCCGAGAAGTTCCTGGCCTACATCACGTCCGATGAAGCCATGAAGGTCTGGCTCGACGTCGTCGGTGAACTACCTGCCCGTCGCGCCGCCGCGCTGACTGACGCGAACCTGGCCGACCCGATCTACGCGCCGTTCCTCAAGGGTCTCGATTACGCCAAGACCACTCAGTTCCTCGATGAGGCCGGCCAGCGCCAGACCGCCATCGACATGGTCAACCGCGTCTTCCTCGAAGGCCAGTCGCCCAAGGATTCGCTTGCCCAGGCCGCTTCGGCGGAGCAGGCGATCATCGACGCTGCCAAGGCGAAGTAACTCCCGGTGGCCGCGAGCGCACAATCCACTTCTGCCGGCGCGACCCGAAAGGGCCGCTCCGGTTTCCGCCTGACGCTGCACGGGCGCAAAGTCCTCTGGGCCTGGACCTTCCTGGCCCTGCCGATCGTGTTCTATTGCTGGATCCGGTTCTACCCGACCCTGTCGGCGTTCTGGATGTCCTTCACCGATTGGGACCTGCTCCGCCCAGCCAATTTCGTGGGCCTGGCCAACTATCAGAAGCTTTTCGCCGATCCGAACTTCTGGAAGGTCTTCCGCAATACCTTTACCTATCTCATCATCGGCACGCCCGTCAGCCTCGTACTGTCCTTCGTGATCGCCTTCTATCTCGATCGCGTGCGGTTCATGCACGGCTTCATCCGGGCGCTGTATTTCCTGCCGTTCCTCACAACTGCTGCGGCGATGGCCTGGGTCTGGCGCTGGTTCTACCAGCCCATCCCGATCGGCGTCTTCAACGACGTTCTGGCCTCCCTCGGCCTGCCGGCGCAGCCGTTCCTGCGTTCGACCACCCAGGCCCTTCCGTCCATCCTCGTGACTGGCATTTGGGCGGGTCTGGGTTTCCAGATCATCATCTTCATGGCCGGACTGCGAGCGATCCCCTCGACCTACTACGAGGCCGCGCGCGTCGATGGCCTGGGTGAGTGGGCTATCCTCACCCGCATTACCCTGCCGCTCCTCAAGCCGACGACGGTGTTCCTCGTCGTGTTCTCCTCGATCGGGTTCCTGCGGATCTTCGATCAGGTCTACAACATGACCACCAACGATCCGGGCGGTCCGCTCAACTCGACCAAGCCGCTGGTACTCATGATTTACCAGACCGCCTTTTCCTCGTTCCAAATGGGTTACGCCGCCGCCCAGACCGTGGTCCTCTTCACGATCCTCTTGGCTGTCTCCCTCCTGCAATTGTGGATCATGAGGAAGCGCTGATGAGCACTCAGGCAACCGAACTCAGGCTCAACGCCTCCCGCATCCGGCCCGGCCTTATCATCACTTGGACGCTGCTGTTCATCGGCGGCCTTATCATGGTAACGCCGCTGCTCTACATGTTCTCTACTTCGCTCAAGTCGGCGGGGCAGGTCTATGACCTGCGCCTGATTCCGGCGGCGCCCACCTTCGATAATTACATAAAGGTGCTCTCGGACGGTCGCTTCGCGCGCTGGTTCTTCAACTCTGCGCTCGTCGCCGTCACCGTCACGCTCTCCAATGTCTTCTTCGATAGCCTAGTCGGCTATACGCTCGCCAAATTCCAGTTTCGCGGCCGACAGCTGGTCTTCATCGCCATCCTCTCGACGCTGATGATCCCCACCGAAATGCTGGTCATTCCCTGGTATCTCATGTCCAGCCAGCTCGGCTGGCTCGACAGCTACTGGGGCATCATGTTCCCGGGCATGATGACTGCCTTCGGCACTTTCCTCATGAAGCAGTTCTTCGAAGGTGTGCCCGACGATTTCCTCGAAGCCGCCCGCGTGGACGGCCTCAACGAGTTCACCATCTGGTGGAAGGTGGCGATGCCGCTGGTGACCCCCGCCATCTCGGCCCTGGCCATCTTCACCTTCCTCGGCAACTGGACGGCCTTCTTCTGGCCGCTCATCGTCACCACCAGCCGCGAGCTCTACACCCTGCCCGTCGGTCTATCGAGCTTTGCCGTCGAGCAGTCGATCCAGTGGGAAATGATCATGACCGGCGCGGCGCTTGCCACTATCCCGACATTGCTCGTCTTCCTGTTCTTCCAGCGCTACATCGTGCGCGGAGTCATGCTTGCCGGACTGAAAGGCTGATCGCATGACCGACCACGATCCCCGGCGCTCCGACACCAGCACGTTCCCCGATCCCGTCTACAAGGAAACCGTGCTGCGTCCGCTCTTTGACGGCGCCAAGACCCACCATGTCGATGGCTTCCGCGCCATCGACCGCGCGCACCTCGTGATGCTGGCCGAGACGAGCATCCTGACCGCAGACCAGGCTCAGGCAATTGCCCGGACTCTCCTGGCCATTGATGCCGAAGTCGATCCAGCCACCCTCACCTACACTGGGGAAGTGGAAGACTACTTCTTCCTCATCGAGCGGGAGCTCAAGACCCGCCTCGGCCCCGACCTTGGCGGCAGGCTCCACACTGCGCGGTCGCGCAACGACATCGACCACACGCTTTTCAAGCTTGGCCTCAAGAGCAGGCTCGATCCCCTGTTGGCACGCCTGCGGAAGCTCCTCGCCGCGCTCATAGACGCTGCCGAACGCGAACGCGCGACGCTTATCGTTGCCTATACGCATGGGCAGCCGGCCCAGCCGACGACCTTCGGTCATTACCTCTCGGCCATGATCGAGGTGTTGATCCGCGATATCGAGCGCCTGATCGCTGCCCGCGCGACGGTGGACCTCTCGCCCATGGGGGCGGCCGCTATCACCACGAGCGGCTTTCCCATCGAACGCGCCCGCGTCGCTCACCTGCTAGGCTTTTCCGCGCCGCTGCAGAACTCCTATTCGTGCATAGCGGCGGTCGACTACATCACCGGGACCTATGGCGCGCTCGAACTGCTTTTCCTCCATCTCGGTCGGCCCATTCAGGATTTCCAGTTCTGGACCAGCTTCGAAGTCGGCCAGATCTACGTGCCCAACGCCCTGGTGCAGATCTCCTCGATCATGCCCCAGAAGCGCAATCCGGTGCCCATTGAGCATATGAGGCATCTTGCCAGCCAGACCATGGGGCGCGCCCGGGCCGTGCTCGACATCATGCACAATACGCCCTTCACCGACATGAACGACAGCGAAGGGGAGACGCAGGCATTCGGTTATGAAGCTTTCGAGACCGCCGGTCGTGTGCTCGATCTCCTGACGGCCTTTGTCGAAGCGATCCGGATCGATGGCGAGCGGGTCGCCGAGAACATCCGCCGTTCCTGCATCACCGTGACCGAACTGGCCGATACGCTCGTCCGCGCCGAAGGCCTGTCGTTCCGGCAGGCCCATGAGATTGCCGCGTCGGTAGCGCGCGCCGTGGTCGCCGTGGGCGGCGATCTGGGCGTCAAGGGCTACCCGGCCTTCGTCAGCACGTTCGAAGAAGCGACTGGGCGCAAATGCGAGATGAGTGCAGAGCGTTTCGCCGAGGTCGTCTCCCCGCAATACTTCGTTGCGGTGCGGACGCGTTTCGGCGGCCCCGCGCCCGAGCCTCTGGAGGCGGCCTTCGCCGGCTACCGCGCGCAACTAGCGGCGTTCGACGTCGGCGCGAAGGCCTTGGCTACACGCCAGTCCGCCGCGGCCCATGAATTGGAAACCAGGTTCCTGGCCCTTGTTGGAGAGCCAAATGGCAAAAATTGAAATCGAAAGCCTGGTCAAGCGCTATGGCAAGGTCCCGGCGGTAAAGGGTATCGACCTGTCGATCGGCGATGGCGAGTTCGTCGTCCTTGTCGGGCCGTCCGGCTGCGGCAAGTCCACCACTCTGCGTATGGTCGCCGGGCTCGAGGACATCAGCGAGGGCGCCATCACCATCGATGGAAAGGTGGTCAACGATGAGGCGCCCAAGCAGCGCAACATCGCCATGGTATTCCAGAACTATGCCATCTACCCGCACCTCACGGTCGCCCAGAACATCGGCTTCGGGCTCTACACCGCCCGCATGTCCAAGGATGAGAAGAACAAGCGCATCCTCGATGCGGCCAAGACACTCGGTCTGGAGGCCCTGCTCGAGCGGCGCCCATCTGAACTGTCCGGCGGCCAGCGCCAGCGTGTCGCGATCGGCCGTGCCATGGTCCGTGATCCAGTGGCTTTTCTCTTTGACGAGCCGCTGTCCAACCTCGACGCCCAGTTGCGCGCCCAGATGCGCATCGAGATCAAGCGGCTGCACCAGCGTCTTGGAACGACCATCGTCTATGTGACCCACGACCAGATCGAGGCGATGACCCTGGCCGACCGCATCGTCATGATGCGGGACGGCAACATCCTCCAGGTGGGTACGCCCAGTGAGCTCTACGAAAGCCCCGTGGACGTCTTCACGGCCCGCTTCATCGGCAGCCCGGGCATGAACCTGCTGCAGGCCAACCGCAACAATGGCGGCCTCACGCTCGCCTCGGGGGGCGCGCTGAACGTGAGGGCGCCCGGCTCGGGATCCGATGACATCCTCGTCGGCGTCCGTCCCCACGACCTTATCGTTGGCGCGGAGAGCGGTGCCTTGAGGCTTTCCGGACAGATCGCCGCCATCGAACCGCTTGGGCCCGAAACGCTAGTGCACGTGATGGTCGGGGACGCGGAAGTCACCGCGACCGCGCCGGGCAAGCTGACGGCGCGGGTCGGCGATACCGTCGAGGTATCGGCCGGAGAGGGCAACCTCTATCTCTTCGATCGCCTCACCGAACTGGCGTTGGGACGAGCCTGATCGCCCTCAATCGACCCAGGCCATGCTCGGTTCGACCGTGGCGCAATAGGCCTTGGCGCTGGCGCGCGACTGCTCGACGACGCTACGGATGAGGTCGTTGTGGGTCGAGGACTGGTACGTCGCGATGATCGGCATCGGTGGGAAGCGCTTGGAAACGTTCAGCGCGTGGAGCAGGCCCATCTTGATCTCGCGGTGGATGGTCACCGTGGGAATGGTGCCTACACCAAAGCCGTCGATCAGCAGGTTGATGATCGAGTAGAGCGAGTTCGAGCTCGTAAGCTTGGACGCGAGCACGCGCTCGTCCTGGAAATAAGGTGCCACCATACGATAGGGCGGCGTGCCCTTGGGGAAGGTGATGATGGGAAGCTGGGAAAGCTCCTCCACGCTGTAGACCTTGTCCGGATTGATGAGGCGCGGCGAGCCGGCCCAACTCATCTGGAAGACGCAGGAGACGAAGCTGCGAAAACCCTCGCCGATCGCCGGATCGAGCGCGAAGATCATGTCATAGGCGCCGTCATGCATGCCCTGGACGAGGTTCTTCGTGCTCTCGACGGTGAGCTCGATCTTGAGATGCGGGAAGGCCGCATGGGTGGCTTCCACGAAATGGGTGAGCCAGGTCGAGGAGATCGTGTCGATGGCGCCGACGCGGATGACTTCGAGGATGGGCATCGGGTCGTCGGCGAGTTCGTGCTTGAGGCTCTCGATCTGCCGGAGCACGACCTCGAAGGTCTTGAGCACCTTCTCGCCTTCTGGCGTCAAGCCGAACCCGGTATTGCCCCGCAAAATGAGCTTGCATCCGAACTCCTGTTCGAGGGACGCGAGGCGTGCGGAGATGGCTGGTTGGGTCGTGTTGAGCTCGAGCGCCGTCCGGCCGAAGTGGCGGTGCCGGGCCAGCGCGACCAGTGTCATCATGTCGAGGATCCGCATGGCGGAACCTCTATCAGAAATTCTGGCGCGCTGCTGCACCTGTCGGCTCAAGCTCCCGTTATGAGGCGATCATGATGTGTCGGGCCTGCGTGTAGTCGATCAGCGACTGCATGGAGAGGTCAGACCCGTACCCCGAATTCTTCATGCCACCATGGGGCATCTCGGTGGCAAAGACCCCGTGCGTGTTGACCCAGGTCACGCCATATTCGAGGGCTTCGGCCACCGACATGGCCTGACTCGCATTACGCGACCATACCGACGAGGCGAGCCCGTATTCGGAGTCGTTCGCCCAGTCGATTGCCGTTTCGAGCGTTTCAAACGGGGTGATGCTCACAACCGGGCCGAACACTTCTTTCTGGACGATCTCGGCCTCGATGGGCGCGGCGACCAGTGTCGGCGCGTAGTAGAACCCGTCCTGGTCCGGCGTCTTGCCGCCGGTCACCACATCGGCGCCTGCCGCGCGGGCGCGGTCGATGAAACCGGCAATGCGCTCGCGCTGGCGGGCCGTGATCACCGGACCGAACTCGACGTCATCGCGTGTCGGCAGACCGAAGGGGATCGTCTCGATCATCTTGGCCAGCCGGTCGGTGACCTCTTGGGCGATGGTTCTGTCCACGAAGATGCGGCAGGCCGCGGTGCAGTCCTGGCCGGCGTTGTAGAAACTGGCTTCCCGCAGCGTCTCGACCAGCACGTCGATATCGGCATCGCCGCACACGATCACTGGCGCCTTGCCACCCAGCTCCAGATGCGTGCGTTTGATGCTCTCACCCGCTGCAGCCTGCAGCACGGCCCGCCCGGTGCGAATGTCCCCGGTCAGGGAAATCATGCGCACGAGGGGATGGGAGATCAGCGGCTGGCCGACGTCCAGGCCATTGCCGAGCACGACATTGATCACGCCCGGGGGCAGGAATTCGCCTAGGATTTGCATGAGCAAAAGCAGGCTGAGCGGCGTGTTCTCGGACGGCTTGATGACCACGGTATTGCCCGCGGCAATGGCCGGCGCCAGCTTCCAGGCAGACATCAGCAGCGGGTAGTTCCACGGCGCGATCGAGGCGACGACGCCGATCGGGTCACGCTTGAGCATGCTGATATGCCTGCTGGAGCGATAACCGTTCGCCACCGTCCCCGGCACATTGCGGACGGCGGTACCGAAAAAGCGGAATACATCCGCGACATTGGCGATCTCGAAACTCTGCGCATAGCGCAGCGGCTTGCCCGAATTGCGCGATTCCAGTGCTCCAAGCTCCTGGGCGCGCTCTTCGATCGCGTCGGCGATCCGCAGCAGAGCGCGGCTACGTTCCTTGGGCGTGGTGCGGCGCCAGGACTGGAAGGCGCCGTGCGCCGCCGTGACCGCAGCCTCGATCTGGTCGGGTGTGGCCGACGGCACGTCGGCGATCAGCGTGCCGTTGCCCGGATCGAAAGCCGGCTCGGTTGCACCTTGCCCGGCCACGAACTGGCCGTTGATGAAAAGGCGCGTTTCGACATGAGTCATGGTTGGCTCCGATGAGCAAAGACTACGGGTAGTGTTTCGGTTCAGTCCTGGAGCACGCGAATGCGTTCTGCCGGAATGGCCAGGCCGACAGCCCCGCCATCGTCAAGCATCACGTCATTTGCGGTCAGCGCCCGGATCGTGGTGCCAGCCAGCGAGAGCACATAGCGGTTACGCGCGCCCAGAAAGACCCGCGTCCGCAAGCCGGCCTTGAGCGCGCCTGCCTCGCTGGCGTCAACGAGCGAGATATCCTCCTGCCGCAACGCCAGGGTGACCTTTCCGCGCGCTTTTTCCTCCGCGGCCAAGGGGATTTGCTGGCCATCTGCCAGCCTGGCGAGCGGGCCGCCGGGACCGTCTGATATCTCGGCCGGCACCAGGTTGGCCGATCCGATGAAATTGCTGGCAAAGCCGGTCTCGGGTCGCGCGTAGATGTCGGCAGGCGCGCCTTCCTGTTCCACACGGCCGCCATTGAGCAGCACGATGCGGTCCGAAAGGCTGAGCGCTTCCTCCTGGTCGTGGGTGACAAAAAGCGTCGTCAGCCCCAGGCGTTTGTGGATCTCGATGAGTTCGACCTGCATGTCTTCGCGCAGGCGCGCGTCCAGATTGGAGAGCGGCTCGTCCAGCAGCAGCACCTTTGGTCGCGAGACGATGGCGCGCGCCAACGCTACGCGCTGCTGCTGGCCACCCGAAAGCTGGCGCGGACGCCGGTCGGCCAGATGGCCGAGCTGGACGGTCTCGAGCGCCGCCTTGACCTTGGCGTCCTGCTCTTCGCGCGATCCGATGCGCCGCATGCGCAGCGGAAACCGCACGTTCTCGTAGACCGACAGGTGTGGCAGGAGCGCGTAGGACTGGAACATCATGGCGATGTCCCGCTTCTCGGGCGGCTCGGTCGTGACGCTGCGGCCGTCGATCTCGACCCCGCCGCTGGTGACGCTTTCCAGGCCCGCCACGATGCGCAGCAGCGTGGTCTTGCCGCACCCGGAAGCACCGAGCAGGCTCACGAACTCGCCCGAGGCGATCTCGAGCGAAATGCCATGCAGGACCTGCACGAAGGCGAAGGATTTCTTGATGTCGAGGAGGCGGACATTGGCCATGGGTCAAGTACTCGCAAATCGGCTGAGGCCAAGCATCCGGTCGATGATGACGATAAGCACGATAGTCAGGGCAATCATGATGGAAGACACGGCCGCCACCGACGGGTCGGGGCTGAATTCGAGCTGGCCGTAGATCTGGACGGGCAGGGTGGTGAGCCCCGGCTTGCGCAGGAACAGCGACAGCACTGCCTCGTCGAAAGAAATGTTGAACGCGAAGAAGGCGCCGGCGGCGAGCCCCGGCACGCATTGGGGCACCACCACGAAGAGCAATCTCTGTAGCCGCCCCGCGCCCATGGTGCGTGCAGCCTCTTCGAGGAAAGGATCCGATTCCGCCAACACCGCCAGGGTCGTGCGTACCACATAGGGCAGCGCGATCACGGTATGGCCGATCCAGAGCGTGATGGGGGAAACCGGGCCGAAGGCCGCGCTCCAGAACATCAGCATGCCGATGGCATAGATGATCGTGGGCAGGACCAGTGGGGAAAGGAAGAAGGTCGCCAGCACGTCCGAGAACGGCAATTGGCGGCGGTGGAGGGCAATGGCTGCCGCCCCGCCGATGACGGTAGCGCTCAGGGTCACCAGCAAGGCGATCTGAAGGCTGGTCGCCGCTGCCGAGAGATACTCGGGCGAGGCCAGCACCTTCTCGTACCACTTGAACGAGAACCCTTGCGGCGGAAAGGCGATGAACTGGTTTTCTGAAACCGAGACGCCCACGACCACGACCAGCGGTGCCAGCAGGATCAGCCCAGTCAGGATCACGAAGACGACGGCAAGGATGCGCAGAGGCGTGGGGACGGCTCTAACCATGGCTGCGCCCCGTCATTTTCACATAGGGAGCCAGGACTAGGAGAATTCCGACGAAGAGGATCACGGCCTGCGCCGCGGCAAAGGGCCAGTCGAGCACTTGGGTAACGGACTTGTAGATCGAGGCTGCCAGCACCTGGATGCGCGTCCCGCCCAGAAGGTTGGGGGTAACGAACGAGCTGGCCGACAGCGTGAAGCAAAGCAGGGACCCGGCGACGAGACCGGGAAGCGAAAGCGGAAGCACCACGGTGCGCACCGTCTGCAAAAAGCTGCAGCCCATGGTCCGGGCGGCTTCCTCAAGCCGGCGGTCGATGCGCGTGATCACGCCCAGAATCGAGAGCGTCATGAAGGGCAGCAGCACCTGCACCATGCCGATCACGATGGCGGTCTCCGTCTGCATGAGCGCAAAGTTGCGGTTCACCAGGCCAAGGTCACGCAGGATGTCGGGGATGAGCCCGCCGCGGCTGAGAATGACCATCCAGCCGAAGGTGCGCACCACCACGCTCGTCATCAGCGGAAGGATCACCATGACAATGAGCCAGAGCCGCGTACGCGCGCCGATGCGCGCCATGATGTAGGCCAGCGGAAATCCGATGGCGGCGCAGATGATGGTGATGACCAGCGACAGCCGCACCGTGCGCCAGAGGACGCCCAGGTAGAAGGGGTCGGAGAGGAAGCGGATGAAATGTTCGAGGGTCGGCCCGTTCTCGCCTTCGACCGAGAGCACGAGCATCTGGCCGATGGGCAGGAAGAACGCCAGGGCCAGCAGGAGAAGTCCCGGGAGGGCCAGAATGAGGTTTTCCGTGCGATCCGTCATCGGAACTCCATACTAAGACTTGAGACGGGCGGGAATGGGGGTCCCGCCCGTCCAGCGTTGCTTACTGAGCGATAGCCTTGTTCCAGGCCTCGACCCAGGCCTTGCGATTGGCCTCGATAGTCGCAGGGTCGAAACGGATGAGGCCGGCGACGCCTTCGGCGCCATAGGCCACGTCAGCGGCTACCTCCGGGGAGAGTTCCACTTTCGAATTGGTCGGGGAGTAGCGCAACGCCTCCGCAAAGCACGTCTGTGCTTCCTTGGAGATGGTCATGTCGATGAACTTGAGCGCCAGGTCCTGGTTGGGACGGTTGGCGACGAGGTTCGCCGTGATGTAGCTGGCCGGGGTGCCTTCGGCGCCCTGGACAAACTTGGCCGGCAGCCCGGCCTTGCGCAGGGTGTAGGCGTAGTCAGAGGCATAGGGCGCGACCCATGCGTCGTTCTGCGCGAATTCCTGCTGGATTTCGGGCGAGGTCGAAACCACGATGGCGCCGCCCTTGAGAAGCTTGGTCACCGCATCCAGGCCCGGCTGGATATTCGTCAGGTCGCCGCCTTCGGCCTTGTTGAGCATGAGGAAGCTCAGCATGCCGTAGCCGTTCGAGATGTCGGTCAGCACCAGGTGCTCGCCGAAAGCTGGATCGAGCAGGTCCGTCCACTTGGACGGCGCGGTCGGGGCCTTTTCCGAGTTGTAGACGAGGCCGATGGCCGCGATCGAGTAGGCCGGGCCCTCGCCCTTTTCGAGGCCCGCCTTGGCGAAGTCGTAGAGGTCGCCGGCATTGGTGAGCTTTGCCGGATCGATCGGCGAGAGCAGGCCTTCAGCCGCCCCGACGATTTCCTGGCCGCCCGAGAAATGGATCACGTCGAACTGCGGCGCATCCTTCTGGGCGCGGAGCTGGGCGAAGGCGTCAGCCGAATAGGCGGTGACGACGTTGACCTTGGCGCCGGTGGCCTCCTCGAACGGAGTGATAACGCACTTGCGGTGCGCTTCTTCATAGGCGCCGCCGAAAGAATTGATGGTGAGCGTGTTCTCCTGAGCAAACGCCGTGCTCGAGAGCAGGGCGGACAGGCCGAGCAGCGCGATACCGAATTGTGCCTTCATGGGGTTCCCTTCCTTTGAAGTTGAAGCGCCCCGGCCGTATGGTGCCGGCCGGGGCGCAGTTTGTCAGGCCAGGCGGCCGAACTCGACGATCTTTGCGCCTTCAATGCGGATCTTGCGGCATTGTTCGGCTACAGCGTCGAGCCCTTCGGTCATGCGGCCGAAATAGGTGCACGGAATCCAGCCCGTCGGGCCGAAAGTGCGGCCGCCATGGGCGTAGAACATGCCGACTTCCCAGAACTCGGTGGGGTCGATCTTGAAGAAGTTCTTCGGCTGGTAGTACCAGAGCAGCTCGCCGGCCTCGGGAATGATCGTCTGGTTCTCGGGCGGCAGCTTGGTCGGGTCGAAATTGCGGTTCTCTTCGGGGATGCCCATCATGATTTCCGGGCCCGAGAAGATGGCGTGGGTGGTCTGCCAGCGGATCGGCTTTTCGAGCGCGCCCCAGATCGCCTTGCAGGTTTCCGGCGCATTGTCCCAATAAAGTGAGATGATGCCCTGGACATTGGCATCGACGAATTTGAGGTAAAGCTTCTTGTCGGTCATGGTGCCCACGAGTTGAGTTAGCAAGGGCAATCCAAAATGAGTTTGGGCGGGCCTGTCCAATTCCGATTCAAAATCACTCCGATAAAAGCTTTTTATCGGGTCCGCAGCGAAATCGCGAATGGCGCGTTCCGGGGCGTCAGCGCGGACTGACCGAACCTACCCGCTTCCAGAACGCCAGGTCATGCGGACGGTTGTCCGGGCGCCATTCGGGGTGCCATTGCACCGCCAGGATCGGGGAGGCCCCGGGGAGGCTCGAAACCGCCTCGATCACCCCATCCTCGGCACGTGCATTGACCATGAGCCCGGGAGCGAGCTTGCCGATCATCTGGTAGTGGACGCTGTTCACGCTGGCGTGGGTCACGCTGGTGAGCGCGGCCAGAGGAGAGCCTGCGACGAGATCCACCTCATGAGCGAACCCGAACATCTCATCTAGGCTCACGCCGTCGGCGGCGTGGTGGGGTTGGGTCGTAGCAGCATCGTCGCGTTGATCGATCAGGGTGCCGCCAAGGGCCACGTTGATTTCCTGCAGGCCGCGACAAACGCCGAACACCGGTTTGCCGGCGGCCATCGCGGCGTGGATCAGCGCGTGAGACATCGCGTCGCGATTCGTGTCGAACGGCATGCGCCCTTCGCTCGCTCCATACCGGGAGGGCTCGATGTTGGAATTGGACCCCGTGAGCAGTATGGCATCGAGCCGCGAAACGATGGCGCCCGCGTCCGAGGCATCGTTGATACTGGGGCAGATCAGCGGTATCGCCCCGGCGAAATTCTGCACTGCCTCGACATAGCGCGCCTTGACGATGTGGGCAGGCTCGCCCTCCACGGTGCGGTTGCAGCCGATGATGCCGATGACTGGTTTGGGATGGGTAGACATGTGTTTTTGTTAGGCCGAAAAGCGATCCCCTAAGTCTCGGCATCGCGTCCTTCCCGGTCAAGACGCACAATCAGCAAAGCCCTTCTAGACAGGCGCGTCGGCAGGAGCGGATACTGCGCGCACGCGTACGAGCGTACGTGAAGACCGCCTCCGGAGTAACGATGTCCCGCAGCCTGCCGCCCCTTGTCGCGCTCCGCGCCTTCGAGGCCGTGGGCCGGCTTGGCAGCGTCGGCGCTGCCGCCGACGAACTGTGCGTGAGCCACTCGGTGGTGTCCCGGCATGTGGCTAATCTCGAGGCGCGCCTGGGCGTCGATCTCATCGAACCGCGCGGGCGCAGTGTCGCCCTGACGGAAGCCGGCCGGACCTATCTTGGGCGCGTTACCCGCGCCTTCGACGCGATCGCGCGGGCAACCCAGGAACTCAAGCCCTCTCGCGTTCGGCGGCTCGATATCCGCTGCATCCCGGGGCTGGCCAATCGTGGCCTCCTCAGGCATCTCGGGGCACTCGAAGAGCGCGTGCCAGACACCGAGATCATGCTTCAGCCGACCCTGGCCCACCCTGATCTGCTGGCCGGCGAGGCCGATGCCGAGATCGTCTATGGCGAGGATCTGGTGCTGGGGGAGGGCCTCGCCGCCCAACTGGTGATGCGCCCGCGGGTGTTTCCCGTCGCCAGCCCAGCCTTCCTCGATCGCTTTGGCGGCAACCCTGGGATCGAAGATCTCGAACGGCTTCCTCTCATTCACGAGGAGTCGACCGATCAGTGGGAACGCTGGCTAGACGCTGCCGGCGTTCCGCCTGGAGCGGCGCTAAAAGGCATGCGGCTCTGGCATGCCCACCTGGCAATCGAGGCGGCGCGCCTGGGGCAGGGCGTCGCCCTCGCGAACGAAGCCCTGGCCGCGGACGACCTTGCCAGCCGCACCCTGGTGGAGATCGGCCGAACCAATCTGCGCCTCGGGGGCTATTACCTCGTCGCATCGGCCAAACGCTGGGAGGATGCCGATATCCGCGCCATCCGGGAATGGCTGCTCGATCTCTATAGGGATGTCTCGATCAGTGCTTAAAAGGCACCAATGAGGTGCAAACAAAGCGATGGTGGTGAAGCAGCTACGGCTCGATGATTGCCGTACACCAGTCAACGAGACGACCCATGTCCACCAACGCAGAGCTTCTCTCCCGCCGCAACGCCGCCATTCCGCGCGGTGTCGCCCACACGACGCCCATAGCCGCCGAACGCGCGCTCAACGCCGAGATTTGGGACATCGAGGGCAGGCGCTATGTCGACTTTGCCGGTGGCATTGCCGTGCTCAACACCGGGCACCGCCACCCCAAGGTCATCCGGGCCGTCCAGGACCAGATCGACCGTTTCACCCACACCTGCTTCCAGGTCGTTCTTTACGAGCCCTATGTCGAGCTTGCCGAGCGGCTGAACGCCATCGTCCCTATCGAGGGGCCGGCCAAGACCATCCTACTCTCTACCGGCGCCGAGGCCACAGAGAACGCCATCAAGATCGCCCGCGCCGCGACCAACCGCTCAGGCGTCATTGCCTTCACCGGTGGCTTTCACGGCCGCACTATCGTCGCCAGCGCCATGACCGGCAAAGTCGTGCCCTATAAACTTGGCCTCGGCCCGACCGTCCCCGATGTCTGGCACGTGCCGTTCCCATCTGCGGCCAGCGGCGTTTCCGTCGAGGAAGCGCTGCGCTATCTGGATTTCCTCTTCAAGGCCGACGTCGCGCCGTCGCGCGTCGCCGCCATCATCATCGAACCCGTCCAGGGCGAAGGCGGCTTCCACCAGGCGCCAGTGGACATGATGGTTGCCCTGCGCCGCATCTGCGACACTCACGGCATCGTGCTCATCGCCGATGAGGTTCAGACCGGCTACGGGCGCACCGGCAAGATGTTCGCAATGGAGCATTATCCGGTCACGCCCGACCTGATGACCATTGCCAAGAGCCTCGCCGGCGGCTTCCCGCTCTCGGCGGTCACTGGCCGTGCCGCCATAATGGATGCCGCCGATCCGGGCGGTCTGGGTGGCACCTATGCCGGTAACCCGGTTGCCTGCGCCGCCGCGTTGGCGGTGCTCGACGTGTTCGAGGAAGAAAAGCTCCTTGAGCGCGCCAACTCCATCGGGGAGCGGTTGACGAAGCGCCTTGCGACCCTGGAAGGGCGCAACGACCTCGTGCCCGTGCAGGCGATCCGAGGCCCGGGTGCCATGGTTGCGTTCGATATCGTCAAGGACCGGACCAGCGGCGAACCGGACGCTGAGGCGACCAAGCGTGTCGTCCAGCGTGCCTGGCAGGGCGGTCTCGTTCTCCTCTCGTGCGGGGTCAACGCCAACACCATCCGCATCCTCGTGCCGCTCACCGCCTCCGATGCCATTGTCGATGAAGGCCTCGACCGGCTCGAAGCCGCGCTCGTGCGGGAAGCATGAAAATGCCGCTGGCTCTTCACGATCCCTCACTGCTTCGCAACCAGTGCTACCTCGGAGGCGCCTTTGTCGGCGAACCGGTGGAGCCCGTCGACAACCCGGCGACAGGCGAAGAACTGGCGCGCGTCCCGGCGCTCGACGCCAAGGCTGCAACTGCTGCCGTCGAGGCTGCGGCGCAGGCCTTCAAGCCGTGGTCCCGGCGCCTCGCCAAGGAGCGCTCCAGCATCCTGCGCCGCTGGTTCGACCTGCTTATCGCCAACCGCGATGACCTAGCGCTGATCCTAACGTCCGAGCAGGGCAAGCCCCTGGCGGAAGCCCTGGGCGAGATCGACTACGCCGCCTCCTATGTCGAGTTCTATGCCGAGGAAGCCAAGCGCGTCTCTGGCGAGACGCTGCCCAGCCACCGCGTCGACGGGCGCATCATGGTGCTGCGCCAGCCGACCGGTGTCGTTGCCGCCATCACGCCGTGGAACTTTCCGGCCGCCATGATCACGCGCAAGGTCGCCCCGGCGATCGCGGTGGGTTGCACGGTCGTCGTCAAGCCGGCGCCCGAGACGCCGCTGACCGCCCTGGCCATCGCAGAACTGGCCCATCGCGCCGGCTTGCCGGCGGGTGTCCTCAACGTCATCACCGGCCCCGCCGCCCCGATTGGGGAGGTTTTCACCAGTCACCCGGCAGTTAGGGTTGTCGGCTTTACCGGTTCGACTGCCGTCGGCAAGCTCCTCATGCGGCAGGCGGCCGGCACGGTGAAGAAGGTCGCACTCGAACTCGGCGGCAACGCGCCGTTCATCGTTTTCGATGACGCCGATCTCGATGCCGCCGTCGAAGGCGCCATCGCGGCAAAGTTCCGCAACATGGGGCAGACCTGCGTCTGTGCCAACCGCATCTACGTCCAGCGTCCGGTCGAGCGCGCCTTCGTCACAAAACTGGCTGCTGCCATGGAAAGGCTCAAGGTCGGCAACGGCCTCGACGCGGGCACGACGCAGGGGCCGCTCATCACCTCTCGCGCAGTCGAAAAGGTCGAGGCCCACATCGCCGATGCGCTGGCCAAGGGAGCCGTCGTCCATATGGGCGGCAGGCGCCATTCCCTCGGCGGCACCTTCTTCGAGCCCACCCTCATGACGGGGATCACCCAGGACATGACCGTCGCCCGCGAGGAAACCTTTGGTCCCCTGGCCCCCGTCTTTGCCTTCGACACCGAGGACGAAGTCGTCGCCATGGCCAACGATACCGAGTTCGGCTTGGCGGGCTATTTCTACTCGCGCGATATCGGGCGCATTTTCCGGGTCGCCGAGGAGCTTGAATACGGCATGGTCGGCATCAATTCTGGCCTCATCTCGACCGAATTGGCGCCTTTCGGCGGCATCAAGGAGAGCGGCAATTCCCGCGAGGGCTCCCACCACGGGGTCGAGGAGTTCCTCGAAAAGAAATACCTCTTCGTCGGGGGGATCGCCTAGCGATCCCCTTCAGCCCAGCCCCGACGCCCTCGTTGCGAGATACCCGGCGGTTGCCGCTGTCGCCGTCAGTACGGTCCCCCACGCCAGGTCGACGAAGGTGACCGCGCTCGACCATCCGCGCAGCGTCGATTGGTTGGTGAGGTCGTAGGTGCCGTAAGCCACCAGGCCCAGTACCGCGCCCGCGATGAGCGCATTGATCCACGTGCCGGTGTTGAGCGCCGGCAGCACCGCCAGCACCACCACGCCCCCCACATAGACGAGGTAGAAAAGCCCCGCGACCTGGAGGTTCGGCTTTTCGAGCAGCAATTCGCCCAGGCGCTCGCGGTAGAACGGGGTTGCCGTCGAAAGCCAGATGAAATCGAGCGCAAAGAAGACGAGCGCCGTGGCGCCATAGGAAACCAGGTACTTCATGGTCAAATTCCCAGGATCGGTTGGACGAGACGCACCACCCAACTGCTGAAGCGCAGGGGCGCGTCGGTCACGGCCAGGCAGATGCAGTCCGCATCGGGTGTCGCGCGGGGCTGGTGGGTCACCGAGCCGTCGGCGTCTTCGAGGTCGCCCGGGCCGAAGCGCCCGGTCTCGTCCTCGAATGCGCCTGACAGCACGAGCGTCAGCTCGCGTCCGCCATGCGAGTGTTCGGGCACCGGCTTGCCGGCCGGGATCTTGAGCAGCCGAACCTGAGTCGTATTTTCCCCCGTCCGGATCAGGCATTGGGACGCCCCCTTGCCGAGCGAGCGCCATTTGACGGCTTCGAGGTCTCCCCCCAGATAGTCCCGCAATGGCCGCGGGATGATCGGCTTTTCAGCCTGAACAGCGGCCCGCCCCGCCTTTTCAGCTGGCCGTTCGGAAAGCCTGGCCCGCACGCTCTCCCAGCTTGAGGGCTCAATCGCCTGCGGTTGCGTACCCTCGAGCAGCCCGCCGCCGATCTCTTCCGCCTCGACGAGCCGCCGCCGGCAATCGGGGCATAGCGCCAGGTGCGTCGCGACGGCGATGCTCCAGCCTTCGGCCAGCGACCCCATGGCATAGGAGAGCAACAGATCGTCGCTGATGTGATGGCGAATGGTCATGATGCCTCTCCCGTTCCGCGCAGCGCCGCCTTGAGCTTGGCGAAAGCCAGCCGCATGCGGGATTTGACGGTTCCAAGTGGCACCTTGAGCTCCGCAGCGATCTCGCTTTGGGATTGGTCGGAAAAGAAGGAGCGGTTGAGCACGTCAGCCTGGTCCGGGGGTAGTTGCGTGAGCGCCAGCTTGAGGCGTTCTGCGTCTTCGCTTGCCGCCAGGCGCATGTCGGCCGGTTCCTCCCCGTCGGGCACGAGGGCAGGATCGGAAGGATCGAATTCGGGACGCTTTTCGCGCCGATAGGCATCGATGCGCAGATTGCGCGCGATTGCGAAGATCCAGGCCGCGGCGCTACCCTTGGCGGGATCATAAAGCGCGGCCCGCCGCCACACGATCAGCATGGCTTCCTGCATGAGCTCGTCGGCCGAGGCCGCGCCGCCTCGGGACAGGTAGGCTTTGATGCGCGGAGCAAAATGACGGAACAGGGCCTCGAAGGCCTCAACGTCCCCGTTTGTGCCGACCGCGACCAGAAGCGCGGTCAGCCCGGCTTCCGTATCCCCGTCGTCATCGATCCTGGCCATCGGCACTCCGTCATGACTCGCCGCTACCCGCACCCTGGGGCGGAGGAACACCCGGTTGTCGCATGGCGACCTTGGTATGGAAACAACTAGCTGCATGATCCCAGCTACGCGAAAGCGCGCAGCCCGGATCACTGCCGAAGTAAATTCCTTGCCTCGCAAATCCGATCTGGCCTCCGGCTCGTATCTCTTGCAATACGATAACCAGAGGGAACGCGTCCGTGCGCAACGTGGCAGTCATTGGAGCAGGCATAGCAGGACTATCAGCGGCGTGGCTGCTCAGCCGCACCAACAAGGTAGTTCTCTATGAAGCCGAGGGGCGTGCGGGTGGCCATGCCAACACCGCGACTTTTCCCTCCCTCTCGGGACGGGTGGACGTGGATACCGGGTTCATCGTCTACAATGAGCTTAACTATCCCAATCTCGTCGCCCTCTTCTCCCATCTGGGCGTTGAAACCGAGGCGTCGGACATGTCCTTCTCCGCTTCCCTCGAAGGCGGGCGCCTCGAATATTCGAGCGAGGGCCTCAATGGCTTGATCGGACAGCGCGGCAATGTCTTGAAGCCGCGTTTCTGGGCCATGCTCGGCGATATCGTGCGTTTCTACAACGAAGCTCCCAGGCTGCTCGACCGCCACGATCTCGCCGGCCTGACGCTCGGCGATTATCTAGATCGGGAACGGTATAGCCAAGCTTTCGTGCGCGACCACCTTCTGCCCATGGGCGCGGCAATCTGGTCGACCACCGTCGAGCAGATGCGCGACTATCCCCTTCTCGCCTTCGTGCGTTTCTTCAAAAGCCACGGCCTGCTTCGCCTGGTTGGCCGTCCGCAATGGCGCACCGTCACCGGCGGGAGCCGCCGCTACGTCTCGCGACTGATCGAAGACGGCAATTTCGAGCTCCGTCTGGGCGCGCCCGTCGTCAGCGTCGAACGGCGAGGAGAAATGGTCGCGATCAGGGACGGCAACGGCAACGAGGCGATCCACACCGATGTGGTGTTCGCCACCCACGCGGATCAGGCGCTTGCCCTCCTCGATGATCCAGATGCGGGCGAGTGCAACATCCTGTCGGCTTTTCGGTATACCAAAAACACCGCCGTCCTGCACGCCGACCCGCGCCTGATGCCGCGGCGGCGTCGCACCTGGTCGAGCTGGAACTACATCGGGGAGCCGGGGGAAAGCGGCGACGACCAGCTCTGCGTCACCTATTGGATGAACCGCCTGCAGAACCTGAACGTGCCGGAAGACTATTTCGTTACGCTCAACCCCGTGCGGGAAATCGCGCCCCACAGCATCGTCAGAACGATCCAGTACCGACACCCCCTCTTCACCCGCGCCGCGATCGAGGCCCAGCCACTCCTCTGGCAATTGCAGGGTCAGCGTAACACCTGGTTCTGCGGCAGCTATTTCGGCCACGGGTTCCATGAGGACGCCCTCCAATCCGGCCTCGCCGTCGCCGAGGCCATGGGCGGGGCGAGCCGTCCCTGGTCGGTCGACCCGCGTGCTAGCCGCATTCACACCCAACCCATGCTTGCGGCGGCCGAATGAACCTTCGATCCTGCATCTATCGTGGAAACGTCGTGCATGGCCGGCTGCGCCCCCGTCGGCATAGGCTCCACTACCGCGTCTTTTCGCTGCTGCTCGACCTTGATGAGCTACCGACCATCGCTGGCCACTTGCGCCTCCTGGGCTTCAACGCTCCGGCCATCCTGAGTGTCCATGAAAGCGATCACGGCGACGGCCGCGCGCGAGGCCTGCGTGGATGGGTGGACGAACAGCTTGTCGCCGCGGGAATAGAGACCGGCGACCTGCGGGTCGAGATGCTCTGCTATCCTCGCATGTTCGGCTACGTCTTCAATCCGCTGACGATCTATTTCTGCCGCGATCCCGAAGGGCAAGTGCGTGCCTTGCTCTACGAAGTCTGCAACACGTTCGGCGAGCGCCACACCTACGTCTATCGGATAGATTCGTCCGGCCAGTTGGGCGCGCACCAGGGCCCCAAGCTCCACTATGTCTCGCCTTTTGTACCGATGGATTGCGTCTACCGCTTTTCGATTGAAACACCCGGAGAGCACCTTCTGGTGCGCATCGATGAAATGGATTCGGAAGGTCTGCTGTTGCGCGCTTCGCTCTCGGGCCGGCGCGTGCAACTCGATGACCGGGGGCTTTTGGCCGTCCTGTTTGGCTACCCCCTGATGACGTTCAAGGTCATGGCCGCCATCCACTGGGAGGCGCTGCGCCTCTGGCTCAAGGGGATGCGCGTCTATCGTCATTCCCGAGCCGACACACCTTGTGCGGTCACGGTGATATCGCCCCCGTCAGCGCAGCATGCGGCGGGTAATCGCGAAGCGCAGCCGCGACGGGAGAATGCTTAGCGCGCGCATCGAAAGCACCATGCGCCAAGGAAAGGCGATCTCGAAATAGGCGCCCTCGAGTCCCTTCATGATAGCGCCCACCGCTTCCTCGGTCGAAATCAGGAACGGCATGGGAAAGTCGTTCTGCTTGGTTAGCGGCGTATCCACGAATCCGGGACAGATGAGATTGAGCCGGATGCCGGCGCGCTCGAGCTCCGGACGCAGCGACTGGCACATGTGGATGAGTGCAGCCTTGCTCGCGCCATAAGCCGAGGCATAGGGCAGGCCAACATAACCCGCGACCGAGGCGACGACCGCGATATGCCCGGCTTTGCGCGCCATCATCGCTGGCAGCAGAACGCCGAGGCAGTTCGAGGTTCCCATCACGTTGACTTGGAGCGTTCGCGCAAAGGCCGTCGGATCGAAGTCCGATGCCGAAATCGGCTCGTAGGTGCCGGCGTTCAAGATCGCCAGGTCCACCTCCCCTAATTCCTCTGCGATCTGCGCCGCCACCTTGCCGACCGATGCAAGGTCGGTCACGTCGAGTGGGAAGGCGAAAATCCGATCGGGGTTCAGAGCTGCCACTTCTGCCAAGGCCCCTGTCGAGCGGGCACTGATGGCGACCCGCCAGCCCTCCTGCGCCAAGGCCAGCGCCAGGCCTCGTCCTATTCCGCTGCTTGCGCCTGTCACCCAGGCCAGACCTTTTTCCATGCGTCTTTTCCTTGCCTTGCTCCTTCTACGATCCGGTTCGCCCGGTGGATCAGTCCGGCGTTGTCGTTCTTGTTGCAAACGACTTGCAATAGCAAAACGGCTGTCGTAGGTGATTGCAAATCATTTGCAACAAGGAGTGGAAAGTGATCGCCCGGATCAAGCGTGGAATTGCCCTGTTGGCGGCCATCGCGGCCTTTGCCCTGCCAGGGGCGGTGCAGGCGGAGGAAAAGTTCAAGGTGGTGACGACCTTCACCATCATCGCCGATATGGCGCGCAACGTTGCCGGCGACGCCGCTAGCGTCGAATCGATCACCAAGGCGGGTGCCGAAATCCACAATTACGCGCCCACGCCCGGCGACCTGCAGCGAGCCCAGGGCGCCCGGTTGATCCTCTGGAACGGCCTCAACCTCGAGCGCTGGTTCGAAAAGTTCTTCGGCAATCTCAAGGATGTCCCGGGCGTCGTAGTCTCGCAGGGGATCGAGCCGATGGGTATCGGGGAGGGGCCCTATAGCGGCAAGCCCAACCCCCACGCCTGGATGTCGCCGTCCAGCGCCCTGGTCTATGTCGACAACATCCGCGATGCGCTGGTCGCGCACGATCCGTCAAACGCGGCGACATACGAGGCCCATGCCCAAGCCTATAAGCGGCAGATCGAGGCAGCCATCGCGCCTATTCGCGAGGCGCTTGCCGGCATTCCCGAGGATCGGCGTTGGCTGGTGACCAGCGAGGGAGCCTTCAGCTACCTGGCTCGCGATTTCGCCCTCAAGGAACTCTATCTCTGGCCGATCAATGCCGACCAGCAGGGTACGCCCCAGCAGGTGCGCAAGGTCGTCGACGCCGTTCGCGCCAACAACATCCCTACCGTTTTCAGCGAAAGCACGGTCTCGGACAAGCCGGCCCGCCAGGTCGCACGGGAAACAGGCGCCCACTACGGCGGCGTGCTTTACGTGGATTCGCTCTCGGAAGCGGACGGTCCGGTCCCGACCTATCTCGACCTCCTGCGCGTCACCTCGCAGACCATCGCCGATGGGCTCAAGGAGGGCCTGGAGCAATGACCCTTCCGATCCGTCCCCGAGAGGGCGAGGGCATTGCCGTCGAAGGCGCCACGGTTACCTACCGCAATGGGCACACGGCCCTCAGGGATGCGAGCTTTCGCATCCCCACCGGCACCGTCACGGCCCTTGTCGGCGTCAATGGCTCGGGCAAGTCGACACTCTTCAAGGCCATCATGGGGCTCGTGCGCGTCTCGCGCGGTTCCATCGGCATCCTGGGCAAGCCGGTGCCACAGGCGCTTCGCGCAAACCTCGTGGCCTACGTTCCCCAGAGCGAGGAGGTCGACTGGAACTTCCCCGTACTGGTCGAGGACGTGGTCATGATGGGGCGATACGGGCACATGAACCCGCTCCGCATCGCGCGTCGCGCCGACCACGACGCGGTCGCCTCCGCTCTGGAACGGGTCGGCATGGCCTCGTTCCGCAAGCGCCAGATCGGCGAGCTTTCGGGCGGCCAGAAGAAGCGCGTCTTCCTCGCCCGGGCGCTTGCGCAGGACAGCCGCGTGATCCTTCTCGACGAGCCTTTCACGGGGGTCGACGTCAAGACCGAGGCTGCCATCATCGATCTGCTCGGCACCCTGCGCGACGAGGGACGGGTGATGCTGGTCTCGACCCACAACCTGGGCAGCGTGCCCGAGTTCTGCGACCGCACCGTCCTCATCAAGGGAACGGTGATCGCGTCCGGCCTGACATCGGAAGTCTTCACCCGCGCCAATCTCGAGCGGGCCTTCGATGGCGTGCTGCGACACGTCACGCTCGGCTCCGGCCCTTCGGCGGACCGGTCGGTCAGCGTCGTCGCCGACGACGAACGGCCGCTGGTGCTCGATGGTGGACGCCCATGAGCGTGCTGCTCGAGCCGTTTGCCTACGACTACATGACGAACGCCATGTGGGTGTCGGCCCTCGTGGGTGCGGTCTGCGCCTTCCTCTCGGCATACCTGATGCTCAAGGGCTGGTCGCTGATCGGCGACGCCCTTTCGCACGCCATCGTGCCGGGCGTTGCCGGCGCCTACATGCTCGGGCTGCCCTTCGCCGTCGGCGCTTTCTTCTCCGGTGGCCTTGCCGCCGCGGCCATGCTGTTCCTCAACCAGCGTACCAGGCTCAAGGAAGATGCCATCATCGGCCTCATCTTCTCATCGTTCTTCGGGCTCGGCCTCTTCATGGTTTCGCTCTCGCCCACCTCGGTCAACATCCAGACCATCGTGCTCGGCAACATCCTGGCGATCACCCCCGAGGATACCCTCCAGCTTATCATCATCGGGGTGATCTCGCTCCTCGTGCTGCTGGCAAAGTGGAAGGACCTGATGGTGGTCTTCTTCGATGAGAGCCATGCCCGCTCGATCGGCCTCAATCCGCCCCTGCTCAAGGCGGTCTTCTTCACGCTCCTAGCGGCGTCGACCGTTGCGGCCATGCAGACCGTCGGGGCGTTCCTGGTCATCTGCCTGGTCGTCACTCCCGGCGCGACCGCCTACCTGCTGACCGACCGCTTTCCCAGGCTGTTGGCCATCGCCGTCGCCATCGGCGCGGTGACGAGTTTCGCCGGCGCCTATGCCAGCTACTTCCTCGACGGCGCCACTGGCGGGATCATCGTCGTGCTGCAGACAGCCCTCTTCCTCGCCGCCTTCCTGCTGGCGCCCAGGCACGGCATGCTCGCCGCCCGCCGCCGCGCCGCCCGGGCCCTGGAGGCCGACCAATGACACTGCCCGAAGCGCTCCTTGCGCCCTTCCGGTTCGACTTCATGGTCAACGCCATGATCGTGGCGGCGCTGATCTCGGTACCGGCCGCGCTCCTGTCGTGCTTCCTGGTTCTCAAGGGCTGGTCGCTCATGGGCGACGCCATCTCCCACGCCGTGTTTCCCGGCGTTGTCATCGCCCACATCGTCGGCGCCCCCTACGCCGTGGGGGCGTTCCTGGCCGGGATGTTCTCTGCCGTGGCCACCGGGTTCCTCAAGGACAACTCCCGCATCAAGCAGGACACGGTGATGGGGATCGTCTTTTCGGGAATGTTCGGCCTGGGCCTCGTCCTCTTCGTCAAGATCCAGACCGACGTCCACCTCGACCATATCCTCTTCGGCGACATTCTCGGCATCGCCACGACCGACCTCATCGAAACCGCGATCATCGGCGCCTTCGTGACCGGCGCGATCCTCATCAAGTGGCGCGACCTGCTGGTTCACGCCTTCGATCCGCTGCAGGCGCGGGCCCTCGGCCTTCCCGTCGGCATGCTGCACTATGGATTGCTGGTCCTGATCTCGCTGACGGTCGTCGCCGCGCTCAAGGCGGTGGGGATCATCCTTGCGGTCGCTATGCTGATCGCGCCGGGCGCGATCGCCTTCCTGCTGACCCGCCGCTTCGGCGCCATGATGATCACGGCGGTAGCGATCGCGATGGCAAGCGCCCTCGCCGGGGTCTACCTGTCGTTCTTCATCGACAGCGCCCCCGCCCCGACCATCGTATTGCTGATGGCGCTCATCTTCCTCCTCGCCTTCTTCGCCCCATCGAGAAGGGCGCGACTGGCGGCTTGATGCTTTTGCCGGCTCGCGCTTTCTGAGTGAGCCGGCTTTGCCATTGGATAGCTTAACCGATTGATATTAAAGGTGTTATTGCCGATTGGGTTGCCGCCAATCGATAAAATTTGAAAACATTCAGGCCTGTTCGCCCGGAAAATTCTCCGTGGCGGCGCCTTGAAGGCGCCTGCATTACAGACCCTCAAACAGCTGCTTGACACGACCCTCGCGTGTTCCATATAGACTATAATTTATAAATTATAGGAACAGCGATGAAACTGACGCGCCTCACTGCGGTACCCCTTCAAGCCACCTTTGCGGACATCTATGGCGGTGCCGACAAGGTGCCAGCCCACATTCGCACGCCTGCGGCGCACTTCCTCAATATCCCCAGGCTCGGCCAGTTCCTGACCATGGTCATAGCCGAAAGCGACGACGGTGTTGTCGGCTACGGAGAGTGCTTCGGCCTGCCGCATCCGCTGGCGGCGGCCAGTCTGGTCAATCATGTCGTGGCACCTGCCGTCCTCGGCATGGAAATCACCGATCCCGCCGAGATGACCCGGGCGCTGCACGACTACTTCTTTGCCATGGGGCATACGCGCGGCCCGGCCATGGAGGCCCTGAGCGGGGTCGATATCGCGCTCTGGGATCTCAAGGCCCGCGCCGCAGGGCTGCCGCTGGCCACGCTTCTGGGCGGAACGCCCGGACCGGTCGCGACCTATGTGAGCCCCATTCCGTTCCGTGCCACGGCGGACGAGACCTTTGCCGACGCCAAGGCCTATGTCGAGCAGGGCTATGTCGCCTTCAAGCTCAAGGTCGGCCGCGGCGTCAAGACCGACCTGACCCATATCGAGGCGGCGCGCGCCGCCGTCGGCAGCATGCCGCTCTACCTGGACGCCAACTGCGGCTATGACGTTGCGACCGCGATCGCACTGGCCAAGGAGCTCAAGCAGCACGATATCGGCTGGCTCGAAGAACCCGTGCCACCCGATGCGCCCGAGGCGCTGGCCGAGGTCCGGCGCCATTCCCCCGTGCCAATCGCGGCGGGCGAGAACGAATTCGCCATCGGCGCCTACCGGCAACTGCTCGCCGCCGATGCGGTCGACATCCTCCAGTGCAATATCGGGCGCTGCGGCGGCGTCTCGGGCATGATGGCGGTGGGCGAGCTTTGCGCCGAACGCGGCCTCACCATGGCGCCGCACGGAGTGGGCGGGTGCGCCAACGTGGCGGCCTCGGTCCATGTCGGCCGCGCCGCAAAAGGCTTCCACTCCTACGAGGCTAACCGGCTTCTCAATCCCCTGCGCGACCAGATGGGCATCGAGCCCACGGCCCTGGTCGAGGGCTCACTTGTTGCATCCGATCGGGTAGGCCACGGTGGCGAACCCGACATGCAAAAGCTCCAGCGCTACCGGCTGGACGCAGCGGCCTAGGAGAAACGGATGCACGAAAACGACCCAATCGTAATGCTCGTGGGCGAGCCCGGCGCTACCCTGGCGGAGAACGTCCGCCTGACCCTGATCGACCTGATCATGAAGGGGGTCTATGACGAGGGTGCGCGTCTCTATCCCGAGCGCCTCGCAGAGCAGCTCGGCGTCTCGATGACACCGGTGCGCGAGGCCCTGATGCAGCTGGCTGCCGACGGGTTCGTCGAAGGCGTGCAGCGGCGCGGCTTCCACGTGAGGACGCCCGACCCCCGGCAGGTGACCAATCTCTGGCAGGTGCGACAGGGGCTCGAACTCACCGCGGGCGAACTGGCGATCGCACGGCGCAAGGCCAACCTCGTGAGCGATGCCGACATCGAATACCTGGCAGGCCTCCAGCGTCAGCAGGAAGCTTCCGAGACGCTCGCCAACCATCTCCAGAAACTCGACCTCAACGGTCGGCTGCACACGCGGATCGTAGAACTGAGCGGCAACGAGGTGCTGGTCTCGCTCTACCAGAGCATCCGCACCAAGGTGGCCGGCTCGCTCGTCCAACGGGGCCTGAATACCTGGCGCGGCCGGCTGGAGGCCGAAAGCGCCGAGCACTGGGGCCTGATCAACGCCATTCGCGACGCCGATTTCGTCGCTTTCGACCGGGCGACGCGCAAACACCTTGCGCGCTCGCTCAAGGATGCACTTGCGGATCTCGAGGCGCGGAGGGCGCACGCCGCAATCGTGCAGGACAGGAGCGCCTGACCGGCGCCCGACTATTGGAGGAGGAAACCAATGAAGACGACCCGCAGGCTGGCAATGGCCCTGGCGGCATCGATGCTCAGTATCACCCTGGCTTCGGTGGCGCTCGCGCAGGACACCACGATAAGGATGTGGACGTTCCTAAACCCCGCGGGTACGGCGCCGCGTGAGGTCGCGCTGGCCAAGATCATCGCCAATTTTGAAGCGGCCAATCCGGGGACCAAGATCCTGGTCGAGCCGCAGGTCTGGGACCAGATGACGCCCAAGTTCCTGGCTGCCCACGCCAACGGCAACGCCCCTGACGTGATCTGGGTCGTCACCGACTTCCTGGGCGACGCCATCCGTTCCGGCTCGCTCGCCGACCTCAACGAGCTCTTCATCAAGGATTGGTCCCCCGAGCGCATCGCCGACAATGCCGGCGCCTATTGGGACCTGACCAATGTCGATGGCAAGCAGCACGCCATCTTCGTGTCGCGAAACTACATCTCGCTGATGTATCGCAAGGACCTGCTCGACGCGGCCGGCATCGACCCCAACAGCTTCAAGACCTGGGACGAATTCCGCGACGCGGCCAAGAAGCTCACCGTCACCGACGCTTCGGGCAACGTCACCCGCTATGGCTTCGCCGTCGGACTTTCCGAACAGCAGGCCGACCCCTCGCCGGTCATCCCCCAGATTCTCGCCGCGGGCGAGAGCCCGTTCAAGGCGGACGGCAAGGCCAATTTCGCCAGTCCGACCGGGGTTGCGGCAATGACGTTCCTTACGGACCTCATCACCAAGGACAAGGTGTCTCCCGCCGAATCCGTGTCCTGGACGGTGGACGACCTCTTCGAGCAGTTCGCCGCCGACCGCGTGGCCATGGTCCAGGGACCTGCCGTGCGCGTTTCGACCCTCCAGGCCAAGCTGGGCAAGGACAAGGTCGGTCTCGCCTTCTGGCCGGGAAACGGCACGGTCGAGCACTCCCCCGCCGTCATGGCCGGCTGGGCCGTGGGCGTCTGGTCGGGCAGCCAGCACAAGCAGGAAGCCGGCCAGTTTGTCCAATATATGCTCGGGCCCGATGGCGATCCGATCTGGGTCCAGGACGGCGGCCAGGTCCCCGGCCTCCTGTCGACCCTGGGCAAGATGCAGGATTTCATCGCCCAGCCGGGCAATGAATATCTCAGCGTCGCTGCCGAAGGCGCCTCCAAGTATGGCTGGCTGACCCCGATCGACTTCTCCGTGGGTGGCTATCGCCAGGCTCTCAACAAGGCAGCCCAGCGCATCCTGGTGGACGGGGTGCCGGTCGAACAGGCCCTCAAGGACGCCGAAGACGAGTTCAATCGCCAGAATAACCGCTGACGTGTCGATCCCGGTGCGCGCTCCCCCATGGCGCGCACCATTCCTGCAAGACCAATTATGGGCGTTGCCATGCAATCCCGGCTCTTATCCCTGACCTATGTATTGCCGGCGCTGGCGGTGATGACACTGGTTCTGTTTTCGCCAGTCTTCTACGGCTTCTGGTTCAGCCTGTTCCGCATCCAGTACGGTGCGACGACCGACTTCATCGGGCTGGGGAACTACGCGCGCCTGCTCTCGGACCCGGCCCTGGGCGCCACGCTCTGGCGCACGGTGATCTTTACCCTCAGCTCGGTGGCCCTGACCACGAGCATCGCGCTGGCGCTCGCGGTCTGGATCCATTCGATCAAGGGCCCCGGCGGATTCGTGGCGCAGATGGTGGTGATCCTCCCCTGGATCATCTCGACCGTGGTCGCCACGCTGCTTTTCCGCTGGGTCTTCCTCAACGATATCGGGCTGGCGCTCTCGCTGGCGCGCACCTTCGGCTTCCCCGACATCCACCCGCTCAACGACCCCAACGGGGCCATGGGTTTCCTGATTGCCGTCTCGGTGTGGAAACGCATCGGCTATGCGCTCATCATCCTCCTGGCCGGCCTCAAGGGCATCCCGGAGGATTACAACGAGGCCGCCCGCATCGACGGAGCGACCGACTGGCAGATATTCCGCACCATCACGCTGCCGCTCCTCAAGACCCCGCTGCTCCTCGTCACCATCGTCCTGACGCTCAGCACGGTCAACACCGTCGAGACCCCGCTCGTGCTCACCGGCGGCGGCCCCGGCTCGGCAACCCGCATCCTGCCCATGGACGTGTTCGACCGCGCCTTCATCAACTACGACCTCGGCTCGGCCAGCTCGCTCGCCGTCCTCATGTTCGCGGGCAATGTGCTGCTGGTCCTGGCCTATGTCCGCCTCTCGAAGTGGAAAGTCTAGCCCATGGCCATCTCCTCAGAAGCGCCGGTGGCGGCCCGCTCCTCCGCCCCGCGAGTGCACCTGCCTCCGCTTTCCGCCGTCGCGATCACCCTGCTCTTCGGCGTGCTGTGCATCCTTAATCTGGTGCCGGTGGTGTGGGGCATCCTCACCTCGCTCAAGTCCGAGCCCGATCTTTTCCGCTACCCGCCCACCATCTTCGACTTCACGCCGACGCTCGAGAACTACGAGCGGGTGATCGCCAGCGGCTTCCTGGGCAATATGCAGGTGACCGTGCTCTATGCGCTCGGCACGGTGGTGGCGACGCTGACCCTGGCGCTGCCGGCGGCCTATGCCTTCGACCGCTTCGTCTTCCCGTTCCGGCGCACCCTGCTGCTGCTGGTCGTGGCGTCGATCCCGCTCTCGCTGGGCGCTGCGGCGCTCCTCATCCCCAACTACATCTATTTCACCCGCCTGGGCCTCACCAACGCCTGGTTCACCCTGCCGCTGATCTACACCGCCAACCAGTTGCCGATGGCGATCTGGATCATCAAGGGCACCATCGAGACCATCCCGCGCGAGCTGGACGAGGCGGCCGTGATGGACGGCACCACCCGGCCGGGAATCCTCGTGCGCATCATCCTGCCGCTCTCGCGCCCGGCGCTGGGCGCGGCCGGCGTGCTGGCCTTCGTGGGCGCCTGGAACGAGTTCGTGGCGAGCTCGGTGATGGTGGACAACCCCGCGCTCCGCCCGCTCCAGCCCGCCATCTACAACTTCATCGGCTATTTCGGCCGCGAATGGGGTCCGCTCACCGCCGCCGCGATGCTGGGCATCCTTCCCATCCTCGTCATCTTCGTCGTCCTTGGACGGCAGATCGTCTCGGGCCTGACCAGCGGTTCGGTCAAGGGCTGAGGCGGGACCATCCAGTTACTCGGAGTAGGGCAGTGCTCACCAAACTCAGCATCGACAACGCCACGGCCGAGGCCGTCATCGCGGCGGCCAGCGAACGGGCCACGGCCATGGGCGTGCCGCAGAACATCGCCGTCGTCGATGAAGCCGGTCACCTCGTCGCCTTCCGGCGCATGGACGGCGCCAAGTTCTTCTCGATCGAGATCGCCATCACCAAGGCCTTCGCTGCGGCAGGGACCCGCAAGGCCACCCGGGACATCGGCCCCGCCACCCAGCCTGGCCAGCCCGGCTTCGGCGCGCAGGCGCTTGTCGGCGGCCGCTTCACCACCCTGCCGGGCGGCATCCCGCTCGAGGCCGGCGGCGCCGTCGTCGGCGCGGTGGGGGTGAGCTCGGGCTCGACCGCCCAGGACCAGGAGGTCGCCGAGGCGGCCGCCGCCTATTTCAGTTCCCGCTGGGGCGCCGGAGCCCCTGTCGCGGACAGCCAGAAAGACTGACCAATGTTCGACTACATCATCGTCGGGGGCGGCAGCGCCGGGTGCGTGCTGGCCAATCGCCTCTCCGCCAACCCTTCGCTCAAGGTCCTGCTCATCGAGGCCGGGCGCGATCTCAAGCCGGGAGAGGAAGGCGAGGCCATCCGCGACACCTACCCGGGCAAGGCGGCCCACGATCCGGCCAACCACTGGCAGGGCCTGAAGGCCTGGACGCAGCCCAACCATCACAACAACCCCAACCGCCCCGCGCCCAAGAAATACGAGCAGGCCAAGCTCATGGGCGGCGGCTCGAGCATCAACGGCCAGATCGCCAACCGTGGCACGCCGGACGACTATGAGGAATGGGCACGGCTCGGCTGCGAGGGCTGGGACTGGGCGGGCGTGCTGCCCTTCTTCAAGCGCCTCGAAAACGACCTCGATTTCGATGGGCCGCTCCACGGCAAATCCGGCCCCATCCCCATCTACCGCATCCCGCGCGAAAAATGGCCGGCGCTTTCGCTCGCCGCCGAGCGCGCCATGACCGAAATCGGCTACGAGGGACTGGAGGACCAGAACGGCGCCGCCTTCGGGGACGGTCACTTCCCCATGTCGCTCTCCAACAATCGCGGCCTGCACCGCGTCTCGACGGCGATGGGCTATCTCGATGCCGCGACGCGCGCACGGCCCAACCTCACCATCCTCGCTGACACCCACGTGCTCCAGCTCGTCATCTCCGGCACCACGGTCACCGGCGTTCGGGTCGAGCGGGCGGGCAAGGAGGAACTCATCGCGGCCAGGGAAGTGGTGGTCTCCTCGGGCGCGCTCCATTCGCCGGCCCTGCTGATGCGCTCGGGCATCGGGCCCGCAGTGGCGCTGCGCAAGGTCGGAACGGAGGTCGTCATCGACCTCCCGGGCGTCGGCGCGAACCTGCAGGAGCACCCCGGCACCTCGCTCTCGGCCTATATCAAGCCCGGGGCCCGTCTCAAGCACACGCGCCGCCACATTCACCTCGGGCTGCGGTACAGTTCGGGCGTTGAGGGATGCGGTCCCTCCGACATGTTCATGATGCTGGCGGCCAAATCGGCCTGGCACCCGCTGGGCATCCGCATCGCCTCGATGCTCGGCTGGATCAACAAGGCGGAGTCGCGCGGTCACGTGGAACTGGTGAGCTCGGACCCGCGCGTCGAGCCGCTGGTCGATCTCAACTACCTCAGCGACAGCCGCGACCTGCAGCGCCTGGTCGGCGCCATCCACCTGATGGCCCGCATCTACGCGGCCGACGCCATGAAGCAATATCTCGAACTGCCCAGCCCTTCGAGCTACACCGGCTTTGCCAAGTCGCTCGGCCGGCAGACGCTGCGCAACTTCATCATCACCGCCCCGGTGGCGGCGGTGATCGACATCCTGCCGCCGGCCCGCCGGGTGTTCTTCGATGTCGCAGTGGCGACCGGCATGACGCTCAGGCAATTGCTCACCGACCAGGACATGATCGAGGACTACGTCAAGGCCAACGCCTTCGGCCAATGGCACGTCTGCGGCACCTGCAGGATGGGGCCGGGCGACGATCGCGACGCGGTTGTCGACCCGCGCAGTGCGCGGGTGCACGGTATCGAGGGCCTGCGCGTCGCCGATGCCTCGATCATGCCGACGGCGCCCCGCGCCAACCTCAATATTCCCACGATCATGGTGGCCGAGAAGGTCGCCGACCTGATCCTTTCCCAGCACGCTTGACGGTAGGGCGCTGCCCGGCGCCCGCCATCGTCCATGGGGTGGCGAACGCCCATTCGCCACCGCCGTGCCGGGCTCGGCAATTGCCCGCTGGAAGATTTCGGGCAATAAGACGCCATGCCCGACACGCTTTCGATCCTCGTTATCGATGACAACGCCATTCGCGCTTCGATCATCGAGGCGGGGTTGCGGGAGGCCGGGCATGATCGGGTGCGGGTGATTACCGAGATCGATGACGTCGCCGGCCAGATCGGCGCCATCGCGCCCGACGTGGTCATCATCGACCTCGAAAATCCGAACCGCGACGTGCTCGAGCACTTCTTTTCGCTTTCGCGCAGCCTCAAGCGCCCCATCGCCATGTTCGTGGACAAGGCCGACCTCAGTTCCATCGAGGCCGCGGTGGATGCCGGGGTCTCGGCCTATGTCGTCGATGGCCTGCGCAAGGATCGCGTCAAACCCATCCTGGACATGGCGATCCTGCGTTTCCGCGCCTTTTCGCGCATGCAGGAAGAACTCGAAGCCGCCCGTTCCGAGCTTCAGGGCCGCAAGATCATCGACAAGGCCAAGGGCATTCTGATGCGCACGCGCGGCGTTTCCGAAGAGGAAGCCTATGCGCTGCTGCGCACGACGGCGATGAACCAGAACCGCAAGATTGCCGAGATCGCCCAGAGCCTGGTGACGGCGGCCGAATTGTTGGGGTCATAGGAGAGCGCGCATGGGGCTGACCAAGATCACCGTGGGTTTCGTGCCCCTGCTCGACAGCGCCGTGCTGGTGGCCGCCCAGGAAATGGGCTTTGCCGAAGCCGAAGGGCTGACCCTCAAGCTCGTGCGTGAAAGTTCCTGGGCCAATATCCGCGACCGGGTCGCCATCGGTCACTTCGACGCCGCCCACATGCTCGGGCCGATGCCGCTCAGCGCCAACCTGGGCCTGACGCCTCTCGACGTACCGCTGATCGCGCCGATGGCGCTGGGGCTGGGGGGCAATGCCATAACCGTCTCCAACGCGCTCTGGGAGCAGATGCTGGCCGCCGGCGCGCCCTCGGACGGTTCCGCCCGGGGCACCGGGGAGGCGCTGCGCCGGGTCGTCGCCGAGCGTGCCGAACAGAACCTGCCCAGCCTGCGCTTCGGCGTGGTGCACCGCGAGAGCGGGCACAATTACGAACTGCGTTACTGGCTGGCGGCCTCCGGCATCGACCCGGACCGGGATGTCGAAATCCTCATCGTGCCGCCGCCCTTCCAGCCCGATGCCCTGGCGGCGCGCCGCACCGACGCCTATTGCGTGGGCGAGCCGTTCAACTCGGTGGCCGTGGCCCGCGGCATCGGCCGCGTCGTCACCACCAAGTCGGCCATCTGGCGCCTGAGCCCGGAAAAGGTGCTCGGCACCCGCGCCCAATGGGCCAACCGCTACCCCGAGCAGCTGGCCGCCCTCATCCGCGCGCTGACCCGCGCCGCCCGATGGTGCGGAGACCCGGACAACCTGCCGACCCTGGCCGAGATCCTTGCCCGCGACGACCGCCTGGGATTGCCGGCCGACCTCCTGCTGCGCCCGCTATCCGGGCGCCTGCTCTTCGGGCCCGGCGAGGAGCATGAGGTCAAGGAGTTCTTCGTGCCCTTCCAGCGCGCGGCGAACTTCCCCTGGATCAGCCATGCCATGTGGTTCTATTCCCAGATGGTGCGCTGGGGGCAGGTCGAGCACACGCCCGAGAACGCCGCCAAGGCCCGGGCGAGCTATCGGCCCGACCTCTTCCGCGCCGCCCTCGCCGGCCAGGGGATCGCCGTGCCCTCCGCCAATGCCAAGGTCGAGGGCGCGCTGAGCGAGCCCACCGTGGTGGGCGCCGCCGGCGGCACGCTCACGCTGGGGCCCGATGGCTTCTTCGACGGGACGCGCTTCGACCCCGACAAACTCGATGACTACATTATGAGCCAAAAGCAATAATGCGCATAATATAGGCAGTTTGCTGCCCGCTTGGGCGCTGCCGACCGGCCCTGCCGATAAGGGCGATCACGGCCCGATCCCTCTATCGCATTGAGAAGAAATGGAATTGTTCCCGGCGCTGCATCTGGCACGCTTCCTGCAATGCTGATTGCGAGCGCTCAGGCGCAATGACATTCCGGCGTCCAATGGCGGGCGCCGACACATCTGGCAACGCCGCCAACCATCAAGACTGTCTCTCCCCGAGGGGAGGACGGGTCGTGACGGTTGGCGGCGTTTTCGTTTTTGGCCCGCGGACAGGCTCCGCACCAGGAGAGCACACGATCACATGAGCGAAAAACTCGTCATCATCGGAGCGGGCATGGCCTCCGGGCGCATGCTCGACCATCTCTTCGAAACCGCCCACGATTTCGAGGTGACCCTGTTCGGCGCCGAGCCGCGCGGCAACTACAACCGCATCATGCTCTCCCCGGTCCTGGCGGGCGAGAAGCGCTACGAGGACATCGTCACCCATGACGCCGCCTGGTATGCGGCCAACGGGGTCGACTGCCGCTTCGGGCATGCGGTGACCAAGATCGACCGGCACGCCAGGACGGTGTTCGCCAACGGCGTCGAGACGCCCTACGACAAGCTGGTCATCGCCACCGGCTCCGCTCCCTTCATCCTGCCCGTCGCCGGCCGCGACCTGCCCGGCGTCCACGCTTTCCGCGACCTCGACGACGTGGAGGCGATGCTCGCGATCGCGGCTCGACCGGGCGCGCGTGTCGTCGTCATCGGTGGCGGACTTCTGGGCCTCGAGGCCGCGGCAGCCCTGCGCGGGCGCGGCATGAACGTGGTGGTGCTGCACCTTGCCGGCCACCTGATGGAGCGCCAGCTCGATCCCGCCGCCGGCTACCTGCTCGAACGCGAACTGACCGGCCGCGGCATCAAGGTGCAGTGCCGCGCCCAGACCAAGGCCATCCTGGGGCGCGACCGCGTCGAGGCGGTGCTGCTCGAAGACGGCACCATCCATGAGGCCGACCTGGTGGTGATGGCCGCCGGCATCCGGCCCGAGACGCGGCTGGCCACCGACGCCGGCATCGAGGTGCAGCGCGGCGTCGTGGTCGACGACGCCATGCGCACTTCGGACCCCGATATCCTGGCGCTGGGCGAATGCGCCGAGCATGCCGGCGCCGTCTACGGCCTCGTCGCGCCGCTCTACGACATGGCCCGGGTAGCGGCCAGGACGCTCGTGGGCGAGACGGCCGGCTTTGTCGCCCCCAAGACCGCCACCCAGCTCAAGGTCACCGGCGTCAGTCTCTATTCGGCCGGCGATTTCGGCGAGGGCGAGGGGCGCGAGGAAATCGTCCTGCGCAATGCCGCCTCGGGCATCTACAAGCGCGTGGTGCTGGCCGGCAACCAGGTGGTGGGCACGGTGCTCTACGGCGAAACCGGCGACGGCGCCTGGTTCTTCGATCTCATCAAGCGCGGTACCGACGTCTCGCAGATGCGCGACACCCTGATCTACGGCCAGTCCTATGGCGGCGATGCCCTCGCCGATCCCCTGGCCGCCGTCACCGCGCTGCCGGCCGATGCGGAAATCTGCGGCTGCAACGGCGTGTGCAAGGGCAGGATCACCGATGCGATCGCGGCCAAGGGGTTGACCTCGCTCGACGACGTGCGCGCCCACACCAAGGCCTCGGCCTCGTGCGGCTCGTGCACGGGCCTGGTCGAGAAGCTGCTGATGGCGACGCTGGGCGACGCCTATAACCCCGCCGCCATCCAGCCCATGTGCCAATGCACGGACCTCGGCCATGACGAAGTGCGGCGCCTCATCGTGGCGCAGGAGCTCAAGTCCATTCCCGCCGTGATGCAGGAGCTGGGCTGGAAGACTTCGTGCGGCTGCGCCAAGTGCCGGCCGGCGCTCAACTATTACCTTATCGCCTCCTGGCCGGGCCAGTACGAGGACGATGGACAGTCCCGCTTCATCAACGAGCGCGTGCACGCCAACATCCAGAAAGACGGCACCTATTCGGTGGTGCCGCGCATGTTCGGCGGCATCACCAATGCCCGGGAATTGCGCGCCATAGCCGATGTCGCCGACAAGTTCGAAATTCCCACCATCAAGGTCACCGGCGGCCAGCGCATCGACCTGCTCGGCATCCGCAAGGAAGACCTGCCCGCCGTCTGGGCCGACCTCAATGCCGCCGGCATGGTGTCGGGCGCCGCCTACGCCAAGGGCTTGCGCACGGTCAAGACCTGCGTCGGCTCGGACTGGTGCCGGTTTGGCACCCAGGATTCGACCGGGCTCGGCATCAGGATCGAAAAGTTCATGTGGGGCTCCTGGACGCCCGCCAAGCTCAAGCTCGCCGTCTCCGGCTGCCCGCGCAACTGCGCCGAGGCGACCTGCAAGGATATCGGCGTCGTCTGCGTGGAATCGGGATACGAGATCCACTTCGGGGGCGCGGCGGGGCTCGAAATCCGCGGCACCGAAATCCTCTGCCATGCCGGCACGGAAGACGAGACCATCGAGATCATCGCCGCCCTCACCCAGCTCTACCGCGAGCAGGGCCGCTATCTCGAGCGCATCCACAAGTGGATGAAGCGTGTCGGCATTGCCTCGATCAAGGCGGCGGTGGTGGAGGATCCGGCGCGGCGCCGCCAGCTCTACGAGCGCTTCGTCCATTCCCAGCAGTTCGCCCAGGTCGACCCGTGGGAGGAGCGCGTCAACGGCAAGGACGCGCACGAATTCGCGGCCATGGCCGAGTTCGCCATGCTCGAGGCGGCGGAGTGAGCGCCATGACCGAGATGAGCACCATCACCTGGATCGAGATCGGCGCGCTCGCCGACATTCCCCGCCGCGGCGCGCGCTGCATCACCACGCCCATGGGCCGCGTCGCCGTCTTCCGCACCGCCGCCGACGAGGTGTTCGCCATCGACGACAGGTGCCCCCACAGGGGTGGGCCCCTCAGCCAGGGCATCGTCCACGGCGCCCAGGTCACCTGCCCGCTGCACAACTGGGTGTTCTCGCTCGAAACCGGCCAGGCCCAGGGCGCCGACGAGGGTGCGGTGCGCACCTATCCCATGCGCACCCAGGACGGCCGGCTCTTCATCGACGCATCCACGCTTCTGGCGGCCACCGCCGCCTGATCCCTCAACACACGACAAACCCAGGAGACTTCCAATGGCCTATGTTGCCCCCAAGGAATTCGTGACCAAGATGGTCGACGCCGGCGAGGCCAAGATCTTCATGTCCACCCGCGACACGCTGATCCGCGCCTTCATGGCCGGCGCCATCCTGGCGCTGGCGGCCGCCTTTGCCATCACCATCAACGTACAGACGGGCCAGCCGCTGCTCGGCGCCGTGCTGTTTCCGGTCGGCTTCTGCCTCCTCTACCTGATGGGGTTCGACCTGCTGACCGGGGTCTTCACGCTCTCCCCGCTCGCCCTGATCGACCGCCGGCCCGGCGTGACGCTGGGCGGGGTGCTGCGCAACTGGGGCCTGGTCTTTACCGGCAATTTCGCCGGCGCGCTGCTGGTCGCCCTGATGATGGCGGTGATCGTGACCTTCGGCTTCACCCAGGCGCCCGACGCGGTGGGCGAGAAGATCGGCCATATCGGGGAGGGCCGCACCCTCGGCTACGCCGCCCACGGCGCCGCCGGCATGCTGACGCTCTTCATCCGCGGCGTGCTCTGCAACTGGATGGTCTCGACCGGCGTCGTCGCGGCCATGATGTCCACCACCGTCCCGGGCAAGGTCATCGGCATGTGGATGCCGATCATGCTCTTCTTCTACATGGGCTTCGAGCACTCGGTGGTGAACATGTTCCTGTTCCCCTCGAGCCTCATGCTCGGCGGCAACTTCTCCATCATGGACTACCTGATCTGGAATGAGATCCCGACCGTCGCCGGCAACCTCGTCGGTGGCCTGACCTTCGTCGGCCTCACCCTTTACGCCACCCACTCGCGCACGGCTCCGGCACGCACCCCCGCCGTCGCCCGCGGCACCGACAACGTCGTTCCCGTCGCTGCCGAATAACCATCGCAACCCGGGGAGACCGACAGATGCATATCGTGCCCGCGCCACGCGCCGAAACCGCTTCGCCCCGCATGGCCGACCTCGCCACGCTGCCGGTCTTCTTTACCCTCGCCGGCAGGCCCGTGCTGGTTGGCGGCGGCTCGGATGCCGCCGCCTGGAAGGCGGAACTGCTGGCGGCGGCCGGCGCGCGGGTCGCGGTCCATGCGTCAATGGCGGACTGCGAACCGCAAATGCTCGCGCTCATCAGCTCCGGTCGGGTCGAGCTTGTCCAGACGCACTGGCGCGATGCCGACTGGTCGGCGCTGGCCATGGCCGTCGCCGATTGCGAGGAGGCGGAGGCCCCGGCCTTCGCCGCCCATGGCAGGGCGGCGGGCGTGCCCGTCAACGTCATCGACAAGCCCGGCTTCTGCAGCTTCCAGTTCGGCTCGATCGTCAACCGCTCGCCCGTGGTCGTGGGTATTTCCACCACCGGGACGGCGCCCATTCTCGGCCAGGCGGTGCGCCGGCGCATCGAGACGCTGCTGCCCGCTTCCCTTGCGGGCTGGGGCGAGATCGCCAGGACCGTGCGCGGCAAGGTCGCGGCCCTGCTCGACCACGGCCCGCAACGCCGCGCCTTCTGGGAAAGGCTCTCCGACGCGGCCTTTGTCCAAACACCCTCGCCTGACGCCGTGACCCCCTGGCTTGCCGAAGCGGCGACGGCCAAGGCGGGCAAGGTGACCCTCGTGGGCGCCGGGCCGGGGGAGGCGGAATATCTCACGCTCAAGGCCGTGCGCGCCCTGCAGGCGGCCGATGTCATCCTTTTCGACGACCTGGTGTCGGACGAAGTCCTCGAACTCGCCCGGCGCGAGGCGGGACGCATCCTCGTGGGCAAGCGCGGCGGCCGGCCCAGCTGCAAGCAGCAGGATATCAATGCCATGATGATCGCGCTGGCGAAGCAAGGCCGGCACGTGGTGCGCCTCAAGTCCGGCGACCCCATGATCTTCGGGCGTGCCGGGGAGGAGATCGCGGCGCTCGAGGCGGCGAACATCCCGGTCGAGATAGTGCCCGGCATCAGCGCCGCCCTGGCGCTGGCGGCCTCGCTCGGGGTGCCGCTGACCCACCGGGATCATGCCCAGTCGGTGCGCTTCGTCACCGGCCACTCGCGCCACGGCGGCTTGCCGGAGACCCTGGACTGGCAAGCCCTCAGCGATCCGGCGACCACCCATGTCTACTACATGGCCGGCCGCAACGCCGCCGCCATCGCCCAAAGGCTTCTGGCCAGCGGCATGGCGCCGGGCACGCCGGTTGCCATCGCCAGCGACATCAGCCGCCCGGGCGAGACGATCACTCATCTCGACCTGGCGCAATTGTGCGCCGGCGCGGTGGCAATCGACCTGGGCAAGCCGGTGCTCCTCGTAACCGGCAACGTCCTGCGCCTCGCTACGGCAAGGACGAAGCGGTCTTCCGAGCGCGCCCCGGCGCCGGGCCTTACTTCTGCAGGGGCGTGACCGCGCGGCCGGCGACGTGGCTCTCGACCAGTTCGAGCGCCAGTTCGAGCCCGGTCATGGTCGAGCCGAAGCAGCCTTATGTATCAAACGCACCAAGCCGGGGGCCGGTTGTGAATCGCCTACTCTTGGCGTTGCTGGTTTGGTCGTACGTTGGTTGCTTTCATGCTTCCAACGCGACGGGCAGGGAGGTTTTCACCGCGTTCAAAGGACCGGCTGGTTTCGATCAAGAAAAAGTTGATCGTCTGGGTATCTTTGAAAACATCCACCCACTGCAAAACACAGTCCGCGCTTACGTACCACTCTCCGTCGAACAGCTCTTGGCGAACCTTTGTGGGGAACGATATTTGCAGCGGGAGCGTCGCTTCAGACTCACCACCAGCAGGGATGCTGAAGAGTTCAGCTGTTTTAGCCTCTGTTCGCAGGAAGCCATCCATTGGGCTAGTACTGTGCAAGTTCGGAACGATCAAGCTCCCGAATACGACTGCGCTAGGGGATGGAGATGCGCCATAGTTGCGGATGTTGAGGTTGATGACGCAGAGTTGGTTCACCACCGTGTAGCTGCCACCGACGCAACTCAAATACGCCCTAGTCTGGGCTTGCCCGATGTCTCTAGCGGTTTGTTCCGACTTGATCGCGGCGTCAGCGGTACGCTTGGTTTCCTCGAAGGTGCGCCGCAGAAGGACCACGCCCACTACGCTGATGATGGTAGCGACAAGGGCGAAGCCGGTCATGGCCCATTGGGCGTACGTATCGCGCGCCGAAACCTCGGGCATCCAATACCCTTCGGATGGGCCGCGCTCTCCATAGCTGGCTTGTGCACCGCTGCTGTTGGTTTGGGATATTGGATTGGGCGCGCTGTATCGCGCTAAAAGTCCAAGCGCCGACACAAGAATGACGCTGCCTACAAGCAGCCCCAAAACTACAAGCGCAGATCGGTCGCTTCTATTGCCGCCAGACATTGCAGGAAAAACGCCGCCGTGAATTTGCCCCGAGAGAGCTTATTCCGCACGTTGGCCTCTTTTTCGTCAATGCCAATAGCCGCCTGCTTCTCGACTAGCTGGGCATAAGTGACGCCCTTGCGCTTCAAGCTGCTCGATGACAGCCGTATCGGTATAGGTGCCGCCGATGATGAGATCGGGCTGGAGCGCGGCGATGGCCTCGACGTCGAGCCCGTTAAAGCCCCCCACATATTTGATGTCGGTGTTCGCATAATCGATGCCCGGCGTATCCATGCCGCCGCGCATGTAGAAATTGCCATCCGCATCGACGCACCCGGCGCTGCCCACCACCGGAGCGCCCAGTTCGTAGAGCGGCAGCGCCACGATCTGGTCGTTGAGGGCCACGATGCGCTGCGGAGCGACGGGGATTTCGAAGGTGCCGTTGGCGGCGGTGAAGGAGCGCGTTTCCTGGGCGAAGGCCGGTGCGGCCAATGCCAGGGCCAGTGCCAGGGCGCCGGGCTTGAGCAGGTTCATTGCAATGAGATCCTCAGGGGGAGCGGGTGGGTTTGCGTGTTACCGGCGCGCGTCCGGCACCACCGTCGTCGGGTCGCCGTCGGCGGCGGCCTCGAGTATGGGAACGAGGTTTTCGAGGGCGACCGGAATGGAAAGCAGGGAGACGCGGGAGAGGGCGGCTATGGTGAGATCCCCGTATTCATGGGAGCGCTCATCCGAAATATGATTTTCAGAGTCAATAATTAGGAGCGTCACATCAAATTTGATCTGTGATGTCAAGTTTATGGGCCGGCGCGGCCATGGAAAACGGTTCGCGTTCCGCGAAATCGCGGGGTTCACCCCGAGGATCGCAGGCGAGGATGACTGCTCGAGGGAACGCGATGGCGTCCCAAGGGTTTAGCGTCCGTAGGGAGTGCAGGGACTGGCGGTGACAAAGAGTATCAATCCGGTCGTCTTCTTCGGCGCGAGCGCGATAATTGCGGTCTTCCTGATCGTCGGCATCCTGGTCCCCGAGGGGGCCGAGCGGTTCTTTTCGGCGATCCAGACCTGGATTTCCGATTCCCTAGGCTGGCTCTATATCCTGGCCGTCGCGGGGTTCCTGTTCGCCGTGCTGTTCGTGGCGCTCAGCCGCTACGGCAACCTTCGCCTCGGGCCGGACGATGCGAGGCCGGAATTCTCCTACCTCTCCTGGGTCGCCATGCTGTTTGCGGCGGGGATGGGCATCGGCCTCATGTTCTTTGCGGTGGCCGAGCCGATCCAGCATTTTTCCGCGCCTCCCGAAGCGCAGCCGATGTCGCTGGACGCGGCGCGCGAGGCGATGGTGATCACCTTCTTCCATTGGGGCGTGCATGCCTGGGCGGTCTATGCGGTGGTGGGCCTGTCGCTGGCCTATTTCAGCTTCCGCTACAACCTGCCGCTGACCATCCGTTCCGGCCTTTACCCGCTGTTCGGCGAGCGCATCAAAGGCACGATCGGCAATGTCGTCGATATCTTCGCGGTGGTCAGCACCATCTTCGGCATCGCCACCTCACTCGGGCTCGGCGTTCTCCAGATCGATGCCGGCCTGGGCTACCTGTTCGGCCTGCCGCAGGAGGCCTGGTTCCAGCTCGTGCTCATCTTCGTGGTCATCGGCCTGGCCACGCTCTCGGTCGTGAGCGGGCTCGACAAGGGTATCCGTCGCCTCTCCGAGCTCAACCTGATCCTGGCGCTGGTCCTGATGCTGTTCGTGCTGTTCGTGGGGCCGACGGGTTTCCTGCTCAAGGCCTTCGCGCAGAACCTGGGCAATTACCTCGACAGCTTCTTCAGCCGCACCTTCAATCTCTATGCCTATGAGCCGCGCCACTGGATGGGCGCCTGGACGCTGTTCTATTGGGCCTGGTGGATCGCCTGGTCGCCTTTCGTGGGCATGTTCATCGCCCGCATCTCGCGTGGCCGCACCATCAGGGAGTTCGTGATCGGCGTACTGCTGGTCCCCTCGGCCATGACCTTCATGTGGATGACGGTGTTCGGCAATACTGCCATCTGGCTCGATATGGGGCGGGCCGCGGGGGAGGTGTCGCGCGCCGTCAATGAGAACGTGCCCGTGGCGCTCTTCCAGTTCCTCGAGCTGTTGCCCCTGAGCGGAGTGACTTCGGCCCTGGCCGTCCTGCTCGTGGCCGTCTTCTTCGTGACCTCGGCGGATTCGGGTTCGCTCGTGGTCGATACGATCGCCTCGGGCGGCAAGTCCGATACGCCGGTCTGGCAGCGGATCTACTGGTGCGCCATCGAGGGCATCAGCGCCGCCCTGCTGCTCCTGGCGGGCGGCCTGTCGGCGCTCCAGACCATGACGCTGATCGCGGCGCTGCCCTTCACCCTGGTCATGATACTGATCGTCTTCGGCCTCATTCGCGGCCTGCAGGCCGACGTGGCGAGCCGGTCCGCGCAGCAATCGGTTAACGCGCGCCCCACCGCCAACCTGCCCTGGCGCAAGCGCCTGGCCCACATCCTGCACGAGCCGGGCGAGAAGGACGTCAAACGCTATATCGCCGAAATTGCCGAGCCGGCCCTGGGCGAAGTGGCAGATGAAATGCGCGCACGCGGGCAGGAGGCGACCCTGTCGCGCGACCCATCGGGCGCCGTGATCCTGACGGTCCCCGCCGAGAACGTGCGAAACTTCGTCTATGGCGTGCGCCCCGTCCGCGAGCTGACGGCCGCCTTTTCCGCCTCGGACCTGATGGGTGCCGAACGCCGGCGGCCCTATGTGTGGGTCGCGCGCACCGAGTTCTCGGACGGCTCGATCGGCTACGACATCATGGGGCTGCAGCGGGACCAGATCATCGACGACGCCCTCAGGCAGTACGAGCAGTACCGCACGCTGTTCCAGTCCAAGGAAGCGTCCATCTTCCTCAAGTCGCCCGACCCCGAAAGTCAGGAACGGCAGGCGGAGTAGGCTCTGCTCCGGCGCCTATCGGTCGCTGATGCGATGGAGCCAGTCGACGAAGGTGCTTTCGGTGCCGGGCAGGGCGTGGCCGTCGTGAGCGGCGGCGCGGGCCTCGCTGGGGCTGAAGCCGTAGCGGGCCGAGAATTGCCGGTTGAACGAACTCAGGTTGAGAAAGCCGTATTCGTAGGCGATGGCGCTGATGCGCCGGCCATCCTCGATCCTCGCCAGGGCCGCATAGCACGCGGCGAGGCGCCGGTTGCGGATGTAGGTCGCAACACCCCCATGCTGCTCGAAGAGGTAGAAGAGCTGGCGGCGCGACACGCCGATATTGGCGCAGATGGCATCGGGCGTCAGTCCCGGCCACTTGAGGTTGGCGTTGATGAAACGTCGCGCCCTGTCGAACTGGGCGGCCGCGATCGGCGCCCTGGCCGCCTCGATCGCGGCGGGACTGTTGACGACCATGGCCCGCACCAGATGCCCGAAGGCCTCGGTGATCGCGGAGGCATCGGCCTGGGTCAATCCGTCCGCCCGGGCGATCAGCGACAGCATGAAGTCGCGCACGATCTGGGACATCGGGCCTTCCATTACCTGGTTGGCGCCGCCCTCGAGATGCTCGGCTATGTCCCAGAAATCGTCGCGCGCAAAGAACAGGCTGCTGTAATTGGTATTGTCCATCTGCCCCGAGAACGGGGCCGCATAGGAGTGTAGCAGCAGGTTGCCGGGCGCAACGGAGAGTTCGCTGTCGTCCTTCTGGTAGCCGACCGGACCTTTCGTGACCACGCTCAGGCACCAGTGGTCGAGGCCCAGCCTGCGCTGAATATCGCGGGTGTAGCGGACATTCATCGGGGAGAGCTCGAACGAGGTGAGCTGGAGCCCGCCCAGGTGATAGGACGCCGAACTGGCGTCGAACCCTTCCGTCGGCGCGGTGACGGCCTCGAGCTCCGCCATCGAGTTGAAGGCCCGCCAGGCCTCGAACTGCTCAGTGACCTTGACCGATTGCGTCGAAAATTTCAGCCGGGGAACCAGCCGGCTTCCCTTGCCCTCGATATTGCGCAACGTCACGGCCTGCTTCCCCGGAGCCACCGAGGGTGGCATTGCAAAGACTTGGGTCGAAATGATTTCTCAAATTGTGTGACCGCAGAGCTCGTGGGGTCGCATGGGACCTCGCCCTGCCAATCCCCGGAAGGTTAGTGGCATCGCTCCGGGCTGGCAATGACCCTGCGTTCGGAGCGCGCAGCACCGCCATCACGAGCCAGTCTAGCCGGTTCGGCCCCGTTGCGCATGGGCCGGTACTGATGCCGGCGTGCAAGCCTTTTTGCATTCCATGCACAGTCGCCGCATTCAGGCCGCCACGACCGCCCGTGCCGGGAGGCGACGGCGCCAGAGCACGAACGGCATCGTCAGGAACCAGGCGGTGATCGAATAGATCACAGCGGGCAAGGTAGTGTCGGGCAGGCCCGAGCTCGCGCCCAGGATCAATAGTCCCACCGTGATGCCGAGCGAACCGTTCTGCGTACCCGACTCGATGGCGATGGTGGTGATGTCCTTCTCGTTGAGCCGGGCCAGCCTGCCGCTCAACAGCCCGATCAGCAGAAGGGCCGCGTTCATGACGATCAGCGCCGGCCCGAGGGCCCAGAAACTGCGTGAAAAGGCATCCCAGCTGTTGATCAGCGCCGCCAGGATCATCGCCAGGAAGAGCCAGAAGGCCAGTCGCGAAATCCAGGGGCCGGCGGTCGCCACCAAGCCGGGAAAGAACCGGGTGAGGGCCATGCCAAGGCCGACCGGAACGGCCGACAGCACGAAGACCTGCACCCCGAGCGCGCTCACGCTGATCGCCGGAGCGTCCGTGCCGAGAAAATGGGCGGCGCTCAGGGCCACGATGATCGGCAGGGTGATGGTGGACACCAGCGAGATCACGGCGGTCAGCGAGATCGAGAGCGGGACGTTTCCCCCGGCGTAGCGGGATGCCGAGTTCGACAACACGCCGCCAGGACACGCCGCCAGGATCATGACGCCCAGCGCCATCTCAGCGGGCAGCGCGAAGAGGGTGACAACGCCAAAGGCCACGGCCGGGACGACGATCAGCTGATTGAAGGCGCCGACGCCGAATGCCCTGGGCTGCGTGGCGATGCGCCAGAAGTCGGCCGCGCGCAGGCCCAGGCCGAGCGAAAACATGATCACCGCCAGAATGACGGGCAGAATGACCCCGATAAGCATCACCGCTCCCACCCATTACCAACATCGACTGAATACGGGCGAGGCATCTAGCGCAGATGAAATGCGGCAACAAGCTGCATGCCGCCGGTGCCCTGGGGCAGCGCCCCGCGTGATAGATCGGGCGAGGATCGTCGGGTGCGGAACGGCCCGCGATTCCATCCCGGCGCCCGGCCCCGCGAAACGATCGTTCCCAAACTTCGCGACCCGGTAGCCAGGCGTTCTCATTTTGCGTCTTGCCAAGCAAGAGAAAGTTATATTCAATAACTATATCGGACCGCACAGGGGAAGTTCGTGGTCTCGATCCGAAAGGGAAGGGCCTTATCGGCCGGTGGCCGGAAAGGCATGTGACGCACGGTGAATGCGTAGTGCAACAGTCGCAAATAGATCGGTTCGAGGGAAATTTTGGACAAGTTTTTCAATCGTCACACGTCGTTCCAGCTGGAAGTCGCCGACCAGCTCCGCAATGACGTCAAGTCAGGCGCGCTGTCGCGCCGTGAAGTGCTCAAGCGCGGTTCTGCGCTGGGGCTGTCCCTGGGCCTGCTGGGCGGGCTTTTCGGCTTCGACAAGTCGGTCCTGGCCCAGGAAACCCCCAAGCAGGGCGGCGTGCTCAAGCTCGGTATCGCCCGCCCGCGCGGCGTAGTCGATCCGCTGACCTCGCGCAGCCGCAGCGAAGGCTTCGTGCTCAAGCCCGTGCTGCCTCCGCTTGGCCGCCTGCAGGCGGACGGCTCGCTCGCTCCCGGCCTGGCCGAAAGCTGGGCGCCCAACGAGGACGCCACGGTCTGGACCTTCAAGTTCCGCCCGACCAAGTGGATCAGCGGCGAAGCCTTCACCGCCCACGACATCGCCGCCGCGCTCGATCTTCTGCTCGATCCGGCCAGCCCGTCGCCGACCGTTTCCGGCTATCGCGGCATCCTCTCGCACGGCAATTACGAAGTGCCCGACGACCAGACGCTGGTCTTCCACCTCGACCGTGCCTATGTCGACTTCCCGTACATCGTTTCCTACGGCGCCACGGCTTGGTTCCCGAAGGGCTACACCCAGGGTGACTTCGCCAAGGGGACCGTCGGCGGTGTCGGTCCGTTCCTGCTCAAGGAATATTCGGCCGACCGGGGCGCCAGCTATGTGAAGAACCCGGACTACTGGGACGCCGCCAACATCCACCTGGACGGGCTCGAAATCGTCTTCTTCGACGACGACCAGTCGATGGCCCTCGCCCTCCAGGGCGGGCAGGTCGATGCCCTGCCGGTGCTGGCAAGCTCGGCGGTGCTCGCGATCAGCGCCAACCCGGATTTCGAAGTGCTCTCGGCGCGTTCGAGCGCCTATAACTCGATCCGCATGCAGGTCGACGCCGAGCCCTTCACCGACAAGCGCGTCCGCCAGGCGCTGGCCTATTCCATCGACCGCCAGGCGATCGTCAACACCATCTATAGCGGTGCGGCCGATCTCGGAAACGACCACGTCTTCGCTCCGGCCTTCCTGCAATCGGCGGTGGTCAACGAGGCCATCCCGCAGCGCGTCCGCGACATCGCCAAGGCCAAGCAGCTTCTGGCCGATGCCGGCCACGCCGATGGTCTCAAGCTGACCCTGACCTCCCAGCAATACGCGGACATTCCGCAATACCTGCAGCTGGTGCAGTCGCAGGCCAAGGAAGCCGGATTCGATATCACGCTCGATCTCAAGTCGCAGGCCGAGTATTACGGCGCCGACGCCAACCAGCCTTGGCTGAGCGTGCCGTTCGGTGCGACCGATTGGGGCGAGCGTGCTACGCCTGGCGCCATGATCACGCCCGCCTACCTCACCGGTGCTCCCTTCAACGAGAGCAAGTATTCGAGCGCCGATTTCGACGCTGCGGCCAAGGCCTTTGACGGCGAGATCGACGTGGCCAAGCGTGGCCAGCTGGCGATCGACGCCGCCAAGATCATGCACGAGGATACCCCGACCATCATCGGCTACTTCGCCCAGACGCGGCGTCCGGTGAACAAGAAGGTCAAGGGCTTCCCGGCAGGTCCGGCTTCCCAGCTCGACCTCACCGGCACCTGGCTCGACGCCTGACACTCCTGAGCATCGGGGCCGGCCCGCCGGCCGGCCCCTCCTGCATTCCTCGCGCGAAACGCCGATGTTGACCTTTCTCCTCCGACGGCTCGCCCTCATAGGGGCCATGCTGCTGATCCTATCGGCGCTGGTGTTCACACTGGTGCAATTGCTGCCCGGCGACCTGGCGACGACGATCCTCGGCAGCCAGGCGACGCCCGAGCAATACGCCGCGCTGCGCAGCCAGCTCGGCCTCGATCAGCCTGTCTGGATCCGCTACTTCACCTGGCTCCTCGATTTCCTGCGCGGCGACTGGGGGCATTCGGCAAGCCTCGACCAGCCGGTTCGCGACGTCGTGCTCTCGCGCTTCGGCAATACGCTCAAGCTTGCCGCGGTGGCGCTGGTCATCCTCATTCCCACCTCGATCGCTGCCGGCATCGCCGCGGCGATGAACGAGGGCGGACCCATCGACAAGCTGATCTCGGTGGGCGGCGCGACGCTGACCGTGATCCCGGAATTCGTCAGCGGCATCATCCTGATGATCGTCTTCTCGGTCGGTCTCAAGTGGTTTCCGATCAACGCCATGGCGCCTGCCGATGCCGGCTTCATCGAGACCATCCACCACCTGATCCTGCCCGCGCTGCCCGTGGTCTTTGTCTCCTTCGGCTACATCGCCAAGATGGCGCGCAGCGGCACGCTGGAAGTGCTCGAGGCGCCCTATATCCGGACGGCGACATTCAAGGGGCTGAGCCGGGGGCAGATCGTCGTCCGCCACGTGCTCCGCAATGCGCTGCCGCCCACGATCTCGCTGTCGCTGCTGCAGGCGAGTTTCATCATGGGAGGGCTGGTCGTGGTCGAGCAACTGTTTACCTATCCGGGCCTCGGCAAGCTGCTGCTCGATGCCTCGACGTCGCACGACGTGCAGACGCTCGAAGCCGCCGTTCTGGTGGCCGGCATCGTGGTCATGGTGATGACGCTGCTGTCCGACCTGACGCTTGCCATTCTCGACCCGCGCGTCCGCATCGGAGGAGGGGCACGATGAGCGACACTCCTTTGGCTGCGCTTCCCGAAGCCGCTCCGTCCGCCGCCGCCCAGCGCAGACGGCAGCGGGCCTATATCGCGCGCCAGCTCCTGGGCAATCCCGGCTTCATCATTGGCGCGGCGGTCATCCTCTTCTGGTGCTTCATCGCCGTGGCCTGGCCCCTGGTCGTGCCCTATGGGCCGTTCGATACAGGCATCGGCATTCCGCTTGCCGGCCCGAGCCCCGAACACTGGATGGGCACCGACGACCTTGGTCGCGACGTCTTCTCCCGCGTCCTGGCCGGCGCCTCCGACGTGCTCTCCATCGCCCCGCTGGCCACCGTGATCACCATCGGCCTCGGCACCCTCGTGGGCCTTTGCGCCGCCTATTTCGGTGGCTGGATCGACAACCTGCTGATGCGCTCGGTCGATATCCTGCTGGTGTTTCCGCCCATCATCATCGCCCTGATGATCATCTCGGCCATCGGCGCCTCGCAGCTGACCATGATCGTCATCATCGGCCTGTTCGGCGCGCCTGCGGTCAGCCGCACCATCCGGGCGGCGGCGCTAAGGCAGACCAACAAGGACTACATTTCGGCCGCGCTCATGCGGCGCGAGAACAACGCCTATATCCTGCTGCGCGAAGTGCTGCCCAACATCTCGGGGCCGGTGGCCGTCGAGACCACGATCCGCTTCGGCTACGCCATCTTCGCGGCCGCTTCGCTGTCGTTCCTCGGCGTTTCGCTCCAGCCGCCTGCGGCGGACTGGGGGCTGACGATCACCGTGCAGCGCATCTACCTCCAGGTGCAGCCCTGGTCGGCGCTCGGTCCAGCCCTGGCGCTCGCTTCCCTCGTCATCTCGGTGAACCTCATCGCCGACCGGCTCAGAAAGGTGCTGGCCACGCCATGACCAATCCAGCGCTCGAAGTCAGGGATCTTTCCGTCGCCTATTCCAGCCAGGGTCGCCTGCTGCCGGTGCTCGAGGATATTTCGTTCTCGGTGGCGCCGGGCGAGGCATTGGCGGTCGTCGGTGAATCCGGTTGCGGCAAGAGCACGCTCGCCGCCAGCATTCTCGGCGTCCTGCCCGGCAACGCCTCGATCCTGAAGGGTGCGATCACGATCGGCGGGCTCGATACGACCCGCGCCGGTTTCGAGGCGATGCGCGCCATTCGGGGCACGCGCATCGCCATGGTCTCGCAGGAGGCCGGCGGGGCGCTCAACCCCTCCATGCGCATCGGCCGGCAGGTGATGGAGGCGGTGGTCGCGGCCCGCAAGGTCGGCAGAGCCGAGGCCGAAGCCGCCGCGCTCGATCTGCTGACACGCGTCGCGCTGCAAAATCCCGCCGCCGTGATGCGCCGCTATCCGCACCAATTGTCCGGCGGGCAGCAGCAGCGCGTGCTGATCGCCATGGCGCTGGCGGGCAACCCGTCGGTGCTGGTGCTCGACGAGCCCACGACGGGGCTCGATGCGACCGTGGAGGCCGAGGTGATCGACCTCATCGCGCACCTGCGGCGCGAATACGCGGCTGCCATCGTCTTCATCAGCCATAACCTGCCGCTGGTGTCGCGCGTGTGCGAGCGCATCGCCATCCTCTATGCGGGACGGCTGATCGAAATCGGCGCGACCGCGGCAGTTACGGCGAAGCCCGCGCATCCCTATTCGGCGGCGCTGCTCTCGTGCCTGCCGAGCCCGCAACACCACAAGATCCTCAACCCCGTGGCCCCGATCCTGGGGGAAGTGCCGCCGCCGGACAACCGCCCGGCCGGTTGCATCTATGCGCCGCGCTGCCCGCTGCGCACCGACAACTGCACCGCAAAGCAACCCGAGCTGCTTGCGGTGGGAGAGGATCATTCCAGCCGCTGCCTCTATCCGGACCGGGTCGACGCCGCGGAGGCCCAGAACCCGATAGCCAGCCAGGTGCCAGCGATCGCCGATGAGCACGTCCTCGAGGTCGAGCATCTGGTCAAGCGCTATGGCGATCTCACCGTCTGCGACGACATTTCCCTCACGATCCGCCGTGGCGAGACCTTCGGGCTGGTCGGGGAATCGGGCAGCGGCAAGAGCACGCTGGCGCGCTGCATTGCCGGGCTCATCACGCCCGAAAGCGGGGTCATCAGGCTCAACGGCAGGCCGCTCGCCGGTCAGACGCGCCAGCGCGAGCTCGGCGAAATCCGGGCGTTGCAGATGGTGTTCCAGAGCCCGGAAGCCACGCTCAACCCCTCCTTCTCCATTCGCCAGACACTCGGGCGCGCCATCAAGAAACTCTCGCGGCGCGGACAGGAAAAATCCGAGGTCGGAACGCTGGCCAAGGATGTGCGCTTCCCCGAGGGCCTGCTCGACCGGCGTCCGCGCCAGTTGTCCGGCGGCCAGAAGCAGCGCGTCGCCATCGCCCGCGCCTTCGCCGGAAAGCCCGAACTCGTGCTCTGCGACGAGCCGGTCTCGGCGCTCGATACGTCGGTGCAGGCGGGCATCCTCTACCTGCTCACGCGGTTGCAGGTCGAAGACCGGGTCTCCTACCTCTTCATTTCCCATGATCTCGGCGTCGTCCGGTATCTCGCCGATCGGGTCGGGGTCATGTATCTCGGCCAGCTCGTCGAGACCGGGCCGACGCACCAGATCTTCGCCGGCCCGCGCCACCCCTATACCGACGCGCTGCTCAAGGCGTCCGAGCGCGAGATCGGCGGTTCCCCGCGCAAGGGCGCCTCGATCGACCAGGTCGAGCCCTCCGCCAGCGCCTGCCGCTTTGCCGCCCGCTGCCCGCACGCCACCACCCGTTGCACGACCGAAGCGCCGCCATGGCGCATCGGCGAGGACGGCCACCAGATTCGCTGCCATCTCGATCTCGAGACCCTGCGCAGCGTCGCTTAACTCACCAGGGAGATTATTTGTGACCCAGACTACCAATGCTGTCGTGAAGGACGATCCTTTCACCCTGGCTTTCCGTGGCGCCTTCTTCGTGCTGCATCCCCCGATGCGACGCATCCGGGCTGAGTTCCGCGGGCGTACGGTCGCCGATTCCGAGCAAGCCTATCTCTTCATCGAATTCCGCGACCCGCGCGAACGCGCCCGCGAGATGGAGGAGAACACCTACTGGATGGGCCGCTGCGAATATTACTGGCCGCTCGAGCACGCCGACCTTTCGGCCTTCGTCGCCAATGGCAAGCGCCGCCACGACCCGCGCATCGGCGAGGGCGCCTTCTACGACATGGTCGTGGACGGCAAGGTCATCGACGATGCCGCCTGGATCTGGGACAAGGCCGAGGGCGACGCCGAGCCGCTGCGCAACTACATCGCCATCAACAGCCGCGCGCTCGACGGGCTCTATGAGGAAGAGGACCAGATCACCGGTCCGCGCAACCCCTACCACTCGGTGGAAGTGCGCCACTCGAGCCGGCACGTGCAGGTCGAGGTGGATGGCGTGATCGTGGCCGACACGCACCAGTCGCGCATCCTCTACGAGACCGGACTGCCGCCGCGCTTCTACATCCCGCGCCAGGATATTCGCGGCCAGTACCTGACCCCGACCGACCTGCGCACGACCTGCCCCTACAAGGGCGAATGCGCCTACTGGACCGTGCAGACCTCGGGCGAGGCGCGCGAGAACATCGCCTGGAGCTACGTCCACCCGTATCCGAACGCCGGCAAGATCGAGCACCTGGTCTCGTTCTACGAAGAGCGCGGCGCGACGGTGATCGTGGACGGACAGCGCAAGCCGGCTCCCGGCACGCCGTTCCCGCCCGGCTTCATCGTCAAGCCGAAGCCTCGTCTCGTCGAGTAGCAGGGCAGGCGGGGCAGGGCCGCTCCCACGGCTCTGCCCTTCCGGTCAAAGCGGCCTGTGGGGCGTCAGCCTGTCGAGCAGTGCCATCAGCTGGTCGCGGGCGTCGATCCCGCCCAGGACATCAATGCAATGCGCCTCGAAGTCATCCTGAGTCTGCCGTATCTGCCGCGTCAGGTCCTTGCCTGCCTCGGTGAGATAAAGCGCGTGGGCGCGGCGATCCGCAGGCGGCTGCGCAAGCTCCACATAGCCACGCTCGACCAGCCCCCGGATCAGGGCGACGAAATTGGCCTTCTTGATGCCAAGCACGTCGCCGATCTCGTTCTGCCGGCGGCCGGGATTGTCCTCCACGAGGACCAGGATCGAATACTCGGAAGGCCGCAAGTCGTATTTGGCGAAGCGCTCGCCGAATTGCTGGAACACGTAGTGCTGTGCACGCCGCAGCCGATATCCGATGACCTTGTCCATCGAGGACATGTCGATCTCCGACCGGCTCTTTTTCCGCGTCGCGCCCTCGGCAGCCGCCATGGATCTCTCCCTCTCCAATACCCCAAGTCCTTGCATTATCGAGGCTTCGAAGCCGAACGCAACGCCAGACTGAACAACAACCACTTTCCGCCACAACCGGCGGCCCTTGCTCCTATAATAGTTATATGAAATAACCAATGCCGGGTAGGAGGACTTGATGGAAATTGCAGGCAAAGTAGCGCTGGTGACCGGAGGCGGCAGTGGACTCGGGGCCGCCACCGCGCTGGCGCTCGCAGCCGCCGGCGCCAAGGTCGGCGTCTTCGACAGGGATGGCGAGCGGGCGCGGGAGATCGCGGCGCGTTGCGACGGATTGGCCCTTAACGGCAGCGTCACCAGCAGCGCCGACGCCGAGGCCGCCGTAGCGCGGCTCGTGGAGCGCCATGGCGAAGCACCGCGCATTCTCGTCAATTGTGCCGGTATCGGCACCGCCGCCCGCATCCTGCCCAAGGATGGGACGCTCACCATCGACGCGTTCGAGAAGACCATCGCTACCAACCTGACGGGCACGTTCGTCATGCTCTCGGTCGTGGCGAGGGTCATGTCGGGCCTGACACCTGCCAATGACGACGGGGAAACCGGCATCATCATCAATACCGCTTCGGTCGCCTATGAGGACGGCCAGATCGGCCAGGCGGCCTACGCCGCCTCCAAGGGTGGCATCGCCTCGATGACGTTGCCGGCGGCGCGCGAACTGGCGCGCTTCGGGATACGGGTCGCAACCATCGCGCCCGGCCTTTTCGAAACCGCCATGACCGAAGGGCTGCCCGAGGAAGCGCGACAGGGCATCGTCCAGATGCTGCCTTTCCCGCGTCGTCTCGGCCTCCCGCGCGAATACGCGGCCACGGCCCTCCACATCATTACCAATCCCATGATCAATGGCACCGTCATCCGCCTGGACGGCGCCGTACGCTTGCCGCCGCGCTGAACTGGAAAAAGCTGCATGAACGCCCTGGAACCCACACCCACCCTGGTCGATATTTCGATTGATGCCGAAATCGCCACCCTCACGCTGGCGCGCCCGGAAAAGCGCAACGCGCTCAACGATCGGACCATCGAAACCCTGGGCAACTTCTTCAGCGCCCCGCCTCGCGAGGTGAAGGTGGCGATCCTGACCGGTTCGGGCGGACACTTCTCGGCCGGGCTCGATCTTTCCGAGCACGTCGCCCGTACCCCCGAGGAAACCATGGCGCACTCGCGCCAGTGGCACCGCGTGATGGACAACATCCAGTTCGGCGGCCTGCCGGTCATTTCGGCGCTCGAAGGCGCCGTCATCGGCGGTGGGCTCGAAATGGCGGCGGCGACGCATGTGCGCATCGCCGATGCGACGGCCTTCTTCCAGCTTCCCGAGGGGCGTCGCGGCATTTTCGTGGGCGGCGGCGGTTCGGCGCGCATCGGGCGCATCCTGGGCGCCGATCGCATGGTGGAGATGATGCTCACCGGCCGCACCTTTGCCGCCGAGGAAGGCGTTCGCCTCGGGCTGGCGCACTATCTCGTCGATGCCGGGGCGGCCTTGGCGAAGGCAAAGGAAATCGCGGCCCAGGTCGCCTCTAATGCCCCGCTCTCGAACCTCATGATCATCCAGGCGCTCAGCCGCATCCAGGACATGTCGCAGGCCGATGGCCTCTTCACCGAAAGCCTGGCAACGGCGCTAGCCCAATCGAGCCAGCACGCTCAGGAGGGCCTCAAGGCCTTCCTCGAAAAGCGCGCACCGCAATTCAAGTAAGCCGTCGGCGAGCGAGGGAGGAGGCATCGTGACCCAACAGGCAATTATCGCGCGCAAGCAGGAGGGGTTCCTGCCACAGGCGGTGGAGATGTCCACGCGTCCGGATGGCGCCATCATTTTGCGCTCAAAAATCGCGCTCCAACCGGCTGCGGCCAAGACGAGTGACTGGTTGCGCGACTGGGCCAAGAAAACGCCCGCAGCGACTTTCCTTGCCGAACGCTCGGGCGAGGGCTGGCGCGAGGTGGCCTATGGCGAGGCACTGGAGGCCGTTCGCGCCATTGCCGCGTCGCTGCTGGGGCTCGGACTCGGCCCGGATCGTCCCATCGTCGTGCTGTCCGGAAACAGCGTCGACCACGGATTGCTGGCGCTTGCAGCCCAGTATGTCGGCATTCCCCTGGTGCCCCTCGCCGAGCAGTACTCGCTGATCCCGGGTGCCCATGGCCGGCTGGTGGGGATTGTCGAACAGGTGCGTCCGGGGGCGGTCTTCGTCGCCGACACCGCCAAATTCGCGTCCGCCCTGACACTGGACGTGCTCAAGGGCGCGACGGTGCTCGCCACCAGCGGCGAGGGCGCTATCCTGATGGACGAATTGCTGAGCGGAGACTCTGCCGCCACCGATGCCGCCAACGCGGCTGTCGGCCCCGACACGCTCGCCAAGATCGTTTTTACCTCCGGTTCGACCTCGGCGCCCAAAGGGGTGCTGACGACCCACCGTATGCTCTGCGTCAACCAGATGCAGATGGGGCAGGTCTGGCCGTTCCTGCGCAAGCGCACGCCGCGCATCGTCGACTGGCTACCCTGGAACCACGTGTTCGGCGGCAGCCACAACTTCAACCTGATGCTCTCTAATGGCGGCGCCCTCTATATCGATGAGGGCAAGCCCGCGCCCGGCCTCATCGACCGGAGCGTCCGCAACATCACCGACATCGCCCCGACGATCGCTTTCAATGTGCCGATCGCCTATGCGCTTCTGGTCGAACGCATGGAGAGCGATGCCGGATTCCGGCGTGCCTTTTTCGAGGACCTGGATCTCATCTTCTATGCCGGGGCGTCGCTGCCTGCCGACACCTGGCAGAAGCTCGAGGCCATGGCCGTCGCCGAAAAGGGTTACGCGCCATTGATGTCATCGAGCTGGGGCATGACCGAGACTTCGCCGGCCAACCTCATGGTGCACGAAGTCATCGAACGCGCCGGCATCGTCGGCGTGCCGCTGCCCGGCGTCGAGATCAAGCTGCTGCCCGACGAGGACATGCGCTGCGAAATCCGGGTCAAGGGACCCAACGTCATGCCCGGCTATTTCCGCGACGACCGACGCACCGCCGATGCCTTCGACGAGGAAGGCTTCCTGATCACCGGCGACGCCATGCGTCTGCGCGACGGCAACGATCCGGATCGCGGCCTGACTTTCGATGGCCGCATCGCGGAAGACTTCAAGCTGGCGACCGGGACGTGGGTGCACGTTTCAAAGCTCCGTCTCGCCGCGCTGGCCGGCTTCAAGCCGGTGGCGAGCGACCTGGTCATCGCCGGCCACGACCGCAGCGAAATCGGAGCCCTGATCTTCGCCAGCCCCGGGACGCTCAGGACCATGGGCATCAGCGCCGATCCGGACGCCGGGCTCATCGACCATCCGGTGCTGCGCGCCGCCGTGGAGGAGCGCCTTGCCGAAATGGGGCAGCAGTCGACCGGCTCATCGAACCGCATCACGCGCGTGGCAGTGCTCGCGGAGCCGGCTTCGCTCGGCGAGGGCGAACTGACCGACAAGGGCAACCTCAACCAGCAGAAGGTGCTCAAGCGCCGCGCGCATCTGGTTGCGCGCCTCTACGACGATGCCGACCCGGCCGTCATTCGCATTGGAGACACCAGCCGTGGTTGATTTCGCCGCCGTCCGCGCCATCGACTTTCATACCCATGCCGAGGAGCCCTGCGGCCACCACGCCGATGATGGCTATGACGATCTGCAGGCCTCGATGGCCAAGTATTTCAAGGCCTCGTTCAGCCATCCGCCCACCATGGCGGAGACGGCCGCGCACTATCGCGCCCTCAACATCGCCTGCGTGATCTTTCCGGTCGATGCCGAGCGCGAGACCGGCTACCGCCGCTATGCCAACGAGGAAGTTGCCGAAATCGCCGCGGCCAACAGCGACGTGCTGATCCCCTTCGCCTCGATCGATCCGGCAAAGGGCAAGCTCGGAGCGCGCGAGGGGCGCCGGCTCGTGTCCGAGTTCGGCATCAAGGGCTTCAAGTTCCATCCGACCATGCAGGGGTTCTTCCCCAACGATCGCAGCGCCTATCCGCTCTACGAGGCCATCGCCGAATCCGGCGTGCCGATGCTCTTTCACACCGGCCAGACCGGGGTAGGGGCCGGGATGCCGGGCGGCAACGGCATGCGGCTCAAGTATTCCAACCCGATGTACATCGATGATGTGGCGGCGGATTTCCCGGACACCCCCATTGTCCTGGCGCATCCGTCCTTCCCCTGGCAGGACGAGGCGCTGGCCGTCGCCACGCACAAGCCGAACGTCTATATCGATCTGTCGGGTTGGTCTCCCAAGTACTTCCCGCCGGTGCTGGTGCGCTACGCCAACACCATCCTGCGCCACAAGGTACTGTTCGGCAGCGACTGGCCGATGATCACCCCCGAGCGCTGGCTGGCCGACTTCGAGACCTTAGACATGAAGCCGGAAGTCCGGCCCTTGATCCTCAAGGAGAACGCCATGAAGCTGCTCGGCTCTGCGCCGGATCGAGCGGCCTGAGCGCACAACCGCAACGCCCCTGGGCAAGGAATAAGGTGGAGGAGCAGGGTTGACCGGGATACGGCATTCTGCGAACCACTTGGTATGTTTAAAGCCATTGCCGCGCGGCTGGTCCGTGCCTTCGCCCTGTGTCTGGTACTGACGGGCGCCGCCCAGGCCGCGCCTCCCGCGACGGTTTCGGTCGCGGTGCCGGGTAATGTCACGTTCGGGATAGGGCAATCGCTCGACTTGTTCGTGAACTGGAACCAAACCGTCTTCGTCTCCGGCACACCCAGCATATCGCTTGTCGTCGGGACGACGACGAAGCAGGCCTCTTACATTTCGGGCTCCGGAACCAGCCAACTGCGCTTCCGTTACCAGGTGGCGGAATCGGACTACGATTTGGATGGCATTACCGTCGGTGCGTTAGGCCTGAACGGTGGCACTATCCTCAACGTGGGCAGCGAAGTCGCCAATCTGACGCTTAACTCCGTCGGGTCGACTGCTTGGGTTCTCGTGGATGGCATCCGGCCGACCGCGACGATGTCGCTGGTCGGCACCCCGGCTGGCAGCGACGCCTCGGTGCAGTACAACCTGACCTTCAACCAGGCCGTCACCGGCGTCGACATCTCCGATTTCGAGCTGACGCTCGGCGCCGGTGTGTCGGGGCGGGTCGCGCTGGTAACGACAAGCAACAACATAACCTACCTCATCACGGTAGACGACCTGGCGGGCCAGGGGACGATCGGGCTTGCTCTCAAGGACAACACCAACATTGGCGACAGTGTTGGCAATGCGCCCGAGGGTTTTCCCGGTCCCGTTCACAGCGTGGCCAGGCCCTTTGGCCTGAGCGGGTTCAGCGCACCCGGGGTGGCGTTCTCTCCCGCCTTCGACAGGGACACGCTTTCATACGCGGCGTCCGTGCCGGCCAGTCCTTCCACGATCTCGATTACCTTCAATGGCGAGGGGACAGGCACGATCATCCGTGCCAACGGAACCACCTACGCCTCCGGGGCAACGATCCCGTTCGCTCTGGTGGCCGGCAGCAACGTGGTCACGGTCGCCACCGAGACCACGCAGGGGATCGTCACGACCTACACGATCACCGTGACGCGGGCCGCCGCTTCGGCAAATGCCGAACTCGCCGCGCTCGTGCCCAGCGCGGGCTCGCTTTCGCCGGCCTTCGCTCCTGGAACCGCCGCTTACCAGGTGTCGGTCGGCAACGAGATCGACACCTTCAGCCTGACGCCGACCGTTGCCGACCCGGACGCGACCGTGGTCGTCAACGGCACGCCGGTAACGAGCGGCTCGGCCTCGCCGTCCGCCACGCTCGCCGTGGGAGCCAACCCCTTCAGCGTCGTCGTTACGGCGCAGAACGGAGACACGTTCACCTATACGGTCGACGTCACAAGAGGCACGGGCTCGGCGATGCCCGACCCCAGCGCAAACGCCACGGTCGAGGGCATCGCCAACGCCCAGTCCGCGAGCGTGCGCGGCATGCTGAACACCCAGGTCTCCAACCTCACCGGCCGCATGCAGCAACTGCACAATGAAACCAGCCGCCGCCAGAACAGCATCGATGTGCAGATGGCGCTGAGCGCCTTCGGCCCCGACGTGTCGCAGGCCATGGGCTACCTGCCAAAGATCGATCCCTTGGCTGGTGTCGATCTCGGCCCGTTCGCAGTGTGGGCGGGCGGGTTCGTCGATTTCGGCAAGAGCGGCAGCGGGCTCGACCTGAGCAGCGTCACGGTCGGCGTGAGCGGCGGTCTCGACTACCGCTTCAGCGACTTCTTCACCGGCGGCTTCGGCATCGGCCTGGGCCGCGACCGTACCGACATCGGCGGCGACGGATCGCGCAGCGAGACGCAATCGGTAACCGGGGCGCTTTACGGCAGCTACAAGCCGATCGACAACTTCTTCATCGATGGGCTCATCGGGGCCGGCTCGCTCGACCTCGACAGCAGGCGCTTCATCTCGGCCTCCGACTTTGCCCTCGGCAAGCGAAACGGGCGGCAGCTCTTCGGGTCGCTGACGGCGTCCTACGAGTTCCGCGAGGGCAAGTGGCTTCTCGCGCCCTATGGGCGCCTGGATGCCTCGCGCTCGTGGCTGGACGGCTATTCCGAAACCGGCGGCGCCGGCATGGCGCTGGCCTATGGCGACCAGACCATCGATAGTCTCTCGGGAACCGCAGGCATCCGCGCCGAATACGGATTCGACATGGATTGGGGTACGCTCATGCCCGGAGCGCGGGCCGAGTTCACCCACGGATCGGAAGCCAGCAGCCGGATGGAGCTCGGCTACGTTGCAGTGGGTGGCATGCCCTATGCGATCGGCGAGCAGCGATCCACGAGGAATACCCTCAGCCTCGGGCTTTCCCTGGACGCCTATGTCGATACCGGCCTTACCCTGGGCATCGACTATCAGGCCTCCGCCAGCGGGGACTGGCGCAGCCAGGGCGTGAGCCTGCGCCTCCGCTCCCGGTTCTGACCGATCCCAAATGCAGAGGCGCCCGCCTCGGCTATCCTCGAGCCGGAGCGCCTCTCGCCCAGACGATCGCCAGCAGCGAAGCGATGCCGAGGATGAACGCGCCCCATACCAGGGACGCCGGCGTGCCGTCATAGCCCTGCCCGATAAGTGAGCCGAGCAGCGTCGCCCCAAGCGCCTGGATGGCGCCGAATGCCGACGCCGCCGTCCCCGCGACACTGCCCAGGTTCGTCATCGCGAGCGCGCCCAGAGTGGCGTCCGCCCAGGTGAACATGGCCATCATGGCGGTGACCAGGATGAGGAACAGCCAGAACGGCAGCGCCGCCAGGGACAGCATCAGCACCAGCGCGGCTGCAAACCCGACATAGATGGAGAGAGCCACCAGGCCAACGGCCGGCGCACCGAAGCGCCGGATCAGGCGCGAGCAGACATAGGCCGCGCCTGACTGGACGATGGCGGTCGCCGCCATCGCCAACGGGAAGAACCCACCCAGGCCGAACGCCTCGCCGTAGATGGGCTGGGTCGTTGCGATGAACCCGTAGAGGGCGCCGAGCAGGAACATTGCGGCCACTCCGTACCCGACGGCATTGCGGTCGGCCCCGATGATAAGGAGGCCGGCCCATACCGATCGCAGGCCGAGGGCCCTGCGGCTTTCGGGCGCCAGTGTCTCGGGCAACTTGAGCCAAGCCCAGGCCAGCACCGCCATGCCGAGCACGGCCATCGTCAGAAAGATCGCCTGCCATCCGGCGACGACCAGAATGCCCTGGCCAATCAGGGGCGCGACAACCGGAACAATGAGGAAGGCCATCAGCGATAGCGACATCGCCTCCGCCATCTCGCTGCCAGCGTAATGGTCGCGCAACACGGCCTGGGAGAGCCGCGTCGTGCCGATGCCGATCCCCTGCACCAGCCGAAGGGCAAGCATCATCTCCATGCTTTGCGCGAACGGAGCCAGCAGGGACGCGAGCACGAACATCGCCAATCCGGCAAGAATCGGCAAACGGCGCCCACAGGCGTCTGCAACCGGCCCGACGAAGAACGCCGAAATGGCCGCGCCCAGCAAGAACACGCCGACTGTCAACTGTGCCAGGTTGGGCGTGGGCGTCCCCATGGCGCGGCCGATATCGGGCAGCGCGGGCAACATGATGTCGAGAGCAATGGAACCGAGGCCCATGAGGGCGGCGACAAGCAGGACGAGTTCGCCTCGTTCCAGACCAGCTTTGCTAGATAATTAGTGCACCCACCGGCAGCGACATGACCGCCCAGACCAACCCTGGATCGTACGGTCGCTACACCACCAAGATGGCACGCGGCGCATCGATCCGCAACGGAGGGCGCTTACGTGCAAATTCCGGAGACCTCCCGGGGCCTGAGTCACTGAAGACAGGATTTGGGGAAGCGGCGTTGGGTGAGGGATGTACCCCCAATGCTAGTTCGCCAATGCTCTCACCCTATCATAGGCGCTGGTGAACCCCCTAAGAGCGATAGAAAACACGATCGGCCCACAGCCGTCTGCGGATGCCTGGACCTTCATCACGCTCCCGGTCATGAGGCTTTCCACCGTGCGGGCATCAAAGGCGATATCAACCAGGCACCCGGCGGGCAGGCAGGTGTGAAACTGCTGCGCCGTTCCAACGTCTCCGTCATCGATCTGATAGGTGACGCTCGAGGCGAGGGCGAGACCAAAGGGAAGAACGAGCGTGCCCTGCACGCCGTCCCCCTTGCGCTCTCCAGCTCAATGGCAAGCGCGCGCTGGCGGGTCTGAGCGTGCAACTGGATCTGGGACATAGCACAATACTTGACTGGCCTGCTCTCGGCCTGGGTGTCGACCGCGCAAATGACGGTCAACGCGCCATGGGTTTCGTTCCGGGTGCTGGCACCGCCCGGCAGGCTTGCCTCCTGGGCCAGTGCCGGCGGGGCAAGACCAACAAGGTTCTCGAAAGTCTCGGCCGTGTCGATGGTTTCCGCCGCGCCAGCATCGATGTACTTGTCCTGCGCATGGGCCGTAAGCGGGACGACGCTCGACAGCGCCGTCGAGGTCATCAACGCAGCAATGAGAATGCTTCGGTTTTTCGGTATCGCGGTGCTGATCATAAGAATTCCTTCGGGCTCACGGTACTCAATGCCGCTCCGGCCCGCGCAGCGCCCAAAGAACTGCGCACGGACCCACGGCCGCGCGCAGGGAGTCGGCCTGCGCGCAGTCATCCTTGGTTAAGCCGGGAATTGATCGTGCCACGGGGGCAAGCCGGGTTTGCACGCGGCGAGAAATGACGTGCACGCATTGGGCATCGCACGTGCCTGCCGCCATGCGGTCAGGACGTCAAAGCGGAGGCCGGCGAATCGAAATGGGACGAGGGCGCGCCAGAGGCCCGCACCGCGGGCTCGCGCAACGTTCAGGCGATGTCAGGGTGAAGTGGCGGAGAGAGAGGGATTCGAACCCTCGAGACGGTTACCCGCCTACACACTTTCCAGGCGTGCGCCTTCGACCACTCGGCCATCTCTCCGCATTGCGTGAAGCCAGAAGGCCGCAAGCGGGCGCAATATACTGATCGCGAGCGCATCCGCAAGGGATCACAAGCACCTGATCAGCATTGTTTTGCCAAGGGCCTGACCTATCTTGTGAATGTCGGCTTGGCCGTGCAAGAAAGGGGCGCGGCCGATGGACGGGATGGGGCAATCCTGCCGGGGCAACTGGCTGCTGAGGGAAAAATGCGTCTCATCTTGCGTACGTTGGGGACATGGCTACTGAGCATAGCCGTGATTCTGGGCGTGATAGACGGCACCAAGTCTCTTGCCGCCAACGCGGTTATCACCACTTCCCTCGGAGACCTGTGGACTTCACTCAATGCGACGAGCCTTGAATGGGTGCAGGCTTTCCTCGAAACCCGGTTCTTCGGTCCCGTCCTGACGCCCATGCTGGCGAGCCTGTTGACGGTACCCAGCTTCGTGGTCGTGGGCGTTCCCGCGATCGTATTGGCCTTCCTGGGACGGTCACGCTACGTCCGCCAATATGTCAAAACCGACGAAATCTGACCCTTTCGGCTAGGAGTTCGCGATGTTCCTGAGGTCCAAACCCTCATCAATTCCCTCTGCAGGCGATTCGCTTCCCGGTCGCCCGACCGAGATGCAGGTTGCAGCGACCCATTTCGTCAACGGTCATGCACTCAAGGGTCCTTGCCCCGAGGGCCCGCAAACCATCTATTTCGGCATGGGATGTTTCTGGGGCGCAGAACGCCTGTTCTGGCAACTGCCCGGCGTCTACGTCACCGCGGTCGGCTACCAGGGCGGCCACACGCCCAACCCGACCTATGAGGAAGTCTGCTCGGGCATGACCGGGCACACCGAGATCGTCAAGGTCGTCTACGATCCGAACCAGATCGGGCTCGAGACCCTGCTCAAGACCTTCTGGGAGGAGCACGATCCGACCCAGGGCATGCGCCAGGGGAACGACGTGGGGACGCAGTACCGCTCGGCGATCTACACCACTTCGCCCGACCAGGCCGCGCAGGTCGAGGCAAGCCGCAAGGCGTTCGACGCGGCGCTGGCGGACCGTGGCCTGGGCAAGATCACCACCGATGTCGCTCCGGCCGGCCCGTTCTACTACGCCGAAACCTATCACCAGCAGTATCTCGCCAAGAACCCCAACGGTTATTGCGGCCTGGCGGGGACGGGCGTGTCCTGCCCGATCGGTCTGTTCAAGACGGCCGGTGCCGAGAGCGAGCGGGCATAGTGAGCATCAGGTCGCGGGCAGGTTTTGAGGATTTCGTCTCGGGCTTGCCCGCGACTTCGATCGTCCATCAATGGGGCGACGCGTCGGTCGCCAAGGTCGGGGGCAAGGTCTTTGCCCTGTTCGGGCTCGATGCCGAGGGCTCTGGCCTGGTCTTCAAGGTCACCGAGTTCACGTTCGATATGCTGACCGAGGCGGATGACATCGCCCAGGCGCCCTATTTCGCCAAGCGTGGCTGGGTCCGCGTCGGGGGCAAGGCCGCGTTGTCCGAGGAGGATCTGGAGGCCTACCTGCGCGAGGCGCACCGTCTGGTGGCCTCCAAGCTGACGCGCAAGCTCCAGGCCGAACTGGAGCTTACCGAACTTATCGCGGCAGGACCTCGTAGGTCCTGAGCGCGGCGCCCGACGGGGTGACGTCGCGCAGCCAGGCGGGTAGCGCGTCGATCTCGACCAGCTTGACGAAGGAATCGGGCGCAGCGTCGGGCAGCCCGCTCATTTCGGGCATTGCCGGACACGTCACGATCACCGAGATGCCGCGCGCCTCGAGGATTTTCCGTGCCTCATCGATCGGCCAATTGAAGAAGTGGAAGGCGTCGAGCACGCCCTGCTGGTTGCGATGATAGGGCGCCGCGACGACCGAATGGGGTGTGTAGAAGAGCATGTGCGACCCCAGGTCGATCGGGGTCATCAGCCGCTCGGGCGGGAGCGCGGCGAGGTCGGCAAAGGCGCTGGGCATCAGGCAGGCGGCACGATCACCGATCCCCTCCGCTGCCATCGAAGCGCTGCTCGTCGGAAACAGCATGCCGATATAGGCGACGGCCGCCGATACGGCGATGCCGGCAAACAGCAGCCAGCTGCCGATCAGTGCACCGATTTCGAGGGGACGGCTCTTGGCCATGTAGTGGGCGCGCGCGGTGGTGATGAGCCAGGCGCCGGCCGGCACGGCGATGATGCCGGCGGTGCGCGCACCGCGAATCTGGAGGACCGTCACCACGAAAGCGAGCGCCAGGAACAGCCCGAGCATTGCCCATTCGGGCGTGCGTCCATCCCGCACCTTGAGGATGTGATAGGCGGCCACGACGAGGCCCGCGATGACCGGAATGATCGAGGCGATGGTGAAGGCCGGCAGCGACGCGAGGCTTTCCCAGACCGGGCGGGCCTCGATGATGTTGTCGATCCAGTGCTCCAGCAGCCAGGGATCGAGTTGCCCATAGGGTCCCTTGCGGCAATCGGGGAACAGCACGGCGAGCGCGACGAGCACGACCAGTCCCGCGCCCACTCCGAGCGCCATGCGTTGCCACACCGGCCGGTGCCGGACCGGGAGCAGCGACAGCGCCGTGAAGGCGATGCCAACCGCGCCCGCTGCCGCGACATAGACGATCGACATGGCGTCGCATGCCGGCTCGAGCCAGCGCGACGGCGGCAGGGCAATGGCCAGATGCACCAGGCTGGCCCCGGCATAGGAGAGGCCAAACCAGCGCAATGCCTGCCCCCGACTGGGGCTCGCCACCCACATCAGGCCGAAGGCAACGATGGCGGCGGCCACCGTCGCCACCGATTCCGAACCGATCGCAAGGGCCGTGGCGCAGGCGATGCCGGCCCCGATGGCAAAGCGCGGCCGCCGCAACGCCTCGATAGTGCAATAGACCGCCGCCAGGGCCAGGATGAGCTGGACGCTATGGTGGTCCACACGACCCGGCACGAACTCGTTCATGATGGACGGCGAGAAAGCGGGGAGCGCCACGCCCGGCAGGGTGCCGTCGCTGCCGATCAGCCGCACGCAGAGCTTGGCGCTCACGGCCATCAGCACGAAGAGCAGGATGAGCGGCCAGACGAAAGCGGCCACCATCTCGGCTCCCGACCCGGCGAGGGGCCGGGCCGCCAGCACCAGGACGGCAATCGGCAGGTCCACCAGCCGGGACCAGTGGATCTCGGCGCCATAGGGTGTGTTCATGCGATATTGCATGTGGTCGAACCAGGGCTGCCCGTTCAGGAAGTCCCGCACGACCGTCATCCGCATGGCGTCGTCCGTGTCCGCCAGCAGCGGAATGGTGTCGGCGTGGACGAAGTATCGCAGCGCCAGCACGCACACCGTCGCAACGAAGGCGACGGCGACGATCAGCCAGTTGATGCGAGCCGGGCCGGCCTCTCCGGTGGTCACGGTGTCTGCACCTCGAGGATTTCGAGCTTCCCGTCCTTGGGCGATACCGGTTTGAGCCAAGACGATTTTTCCTTCAATGGGACGGTCGGGCAGCCGACCACGTAGCGGATGTTCCGTTCGGCCGCGATACGCCGGGCCTCGTCTTCGTTGCCGCGGAAGAAGGCACGGGCATCCAGGGTACCCTCGACGTTGCGGTGAAAACCGGCCGAAACGACGGCGTGCCGGGTATAGTGCAGGATATGCGGCCCCAGCTCGGGCGAGGCGACCGCGATCCCCGGCTCGAGGGCCGCGAGCGTGGCGAAGACCTCCGGCTCGAAGCAGGTGAGGCGCGCCACCGTGAACTCGGACGCGCCGGCCACGGCGGGCTTGGGGAGCCATTGGTCGAGCCCGATGACGACCACATTGTGAATGACGCTGGCAAAGACGAGCCAGGTGGCGACCAGGAGCCCTGCGCCCTGCGGCCCGCCTTTGGCGAGATAGCGTTCGCGGGCGGCAGCGATCGCCCAGACGCCGACGGGTACGGCAAAGAAGGCTGCGAGACGTGCGCCTCGGATCTGGACGATCGTCATCGGGGTAGCGACGGCGAGGAAGGCGAGGAGCACCAGCCAGGCCAGCCGTTCGTCGCCACGTGACCGGCGCAGGCGCCAGGCGGCGACGAGAAGGGCGACGGCAGGCGGCAGGATGGCGCCGGTAGCGGAAGCCGGATTGTCCTCGAAAAACAGCGACAGCGGCCGCGCCTCCCCGATCTCGGAGAACAGCGCCGCCATCTTCGGATCGAGTTGAGCATAAGGGCCCGCAAGGCACTGTGGATAGAAGAGCGCCAGAACGCCCAGCGACAGCGCGCCCAACGTCGCCAGGACGAGGAGGCGCGTCGGCAAGGTCTTGAGGGCTTCCGATAGCGCCGCCAATGCGAGGAGGACGAGGCAGGCCAGCCCGGTTGCGAGAACGTAGACGATCGAGATGGCATCGCACGCGGCCACGCCGAACTGGTCGGCCGGCAGCGCCAGTGCTGCCAGAGCCGCGGTCCCGGCGAAGAGAGGGAGGGCGAACCAGACCGCCGCGCTTTTCCAGGTCAGCGGATCGAACGCCCAGAGCAGGGCCACGAGCGCGATCGAGAGCACGACGAAGGGCAGGGTCTCAAGGCCGATAGCAATGCTTGCCGCCGCGAGAAGTCCGGCTGCGATGGCACTGGCCCGGTGCCTGTGGCTATCCGTGAGCGCCAGGGAGAGGCCGGCGAGGAGGAGGATCTGCACATTGTGATGATCGACGCGTCCCGGGGAAAATTCGGCCAAGAGCGGCATCGAGAGCAGGGGCAGCACCAGCGCGGCGGCGGTTTGGCCGGGCCCGGCAATTCGGCGCCCCCAGAGCTCGGAAAGGGCGAGAAGCGGCAGGAGCAGCAGCAACGGCCAGACGAGGGCCGCCAGGTCCGGGTGGCCGGTCGGGCGCAAGAGCGCGATGAGCCCCGCCAGCGGCGCATCGATGAGGCGCGACCAGTGCAGCGGCGCGCCGAACGGGGCGTTGTCGCGATGGACCACCGTGTCCTGCCAGGGCTGGCCATCGAGTAGGTCGGCGGCCGTCACCATGCGCATGGCGTCGTCGGTATCGGCCAGGAGCGGCTTGGCGTCGGGGGGCAGGAGGCTGGTCGCCACGAGCAGCACGACTGCTGCCAGCCAGACGAGCGTCACCGTCACCCACGTCTTGCGCGCAGCCCCAGCGCTCATCACCGGCCCCTCCACCTCGTCCGGTCTTACGCCCGGGGTATCAAGAAAGCGTTGAGCGCAAAAACAAGGGGCGGCCCCAAGGCCGCCCGGAGTTCGGGTCAGGAGAACCCGTCAGGATGATCAGCCACGCGGCTGGGGCACGATGCGCAGGTAGGGCTTGGGTGCCTTCCAGCCGTTCGGGAACTTTTCCTTGGCTGCGTCGTCCGACACGGAAGAGGCGATGATCACGTCCTCGCCCTGCTTCCAGTTGACCGGAGTGGCCACCGAATGCTTGGCGGTGAGCTGGAGGCTATCGATGACGCGCAGCACTTCATCGAAGTTGCGGCCGGTCGAGGCCGGGTACTCGATCTTGAGCTTGACCTTCTTGTCGGGGCCGATGACGAAGACCGACCGCACCGTCAGCGAATTGTCCGCGTTCGGGTGGATCATGTCGTACTTGCGCGCGATCGAGCCATCGGTATCGGCGATCAGCGGGAAGTTGAGCGCAGTGCCCTGCGTCTCCTTGATGTCGGCGGCCCAGCCGGCGTGATCCTCGAGCTTGTCGACCGACAGGCCCAGCACCTTGACGCCGCGCTTGTCGAACTCGGGCTTGAGCTTTGCGGTGTAGCCGAGCTCGGTCGTGCAGACCGGGGTGAAATTCTTCGGATGGCTGAACAGAACCGCCCAATGGCCATCGATATAATCATAGAAGCGGATGTGGCCTTCGGTGGTCTCAGCCTCGAAATCGGGGGCGGCATCGCCAATCAGGATTGCCATTTGTCTTCCTTTCGAACCGCGCCGGGCGCAGCAGTGAACTTTGCAACTAAGATATCGGGTAGATAGCCGGTGTTAGTAGATTGAGGGAGCGAAATCTTTTTGTCTTTTGGCCCGAGGGCGCACCAAGGCGTTCCAAAGCGCCACCCTTGGGCGCAATCGCGCTCGAAGGGTGCGCGGCGGGTTGGTCGCCGCCGGTTTGATTAAATCAAATAACCTGATACACACTGCGATCGCCCACCTTCGCGCCTTCCTTGCGCAAGCCGCACCAAGACGGACAATCATGAGTCGCAATTTTCTGGTCGTCGATCCCGAGGAGGGGCTTGAGGTCCTGCGTGGCCTGGCCTCGGCCATCCGCATAAAGATCCTCAAGCTGCTGCACGTGCGTGGACCGCTCAACGTCAACGACATAGCCGAGGCGCTGGCGCTGCCCCAGTCGACGGTTTCCTCCAATGTCCAGATTCTCGAGGATGCGGGCCTGATCCGCACCGAGACGCAGAAGGCGCGCAAGGGCAACCAGAAGATCTGCCACTCCACGTTCGACGAAGTGCTGGTGATGTTCAAGGAAGACATCAACCCGCTGCACAAGGAGGCGATCGAGGTGGCCATGCCGCTCGGGCTCTATACGAGCTGCGAGGTGTCGGCTCCCTGCGGGCTGTGCTCGACCGAGGGCATCATCGGGCTGCTCGACGTGCCCGATACCTTCCTCGACCCCGAGCGCATGAAAGCGGGCCTCATCTGGTTCACGCGCGGCTATGTCGAATACCAGTTCCCCAACAACGCCAAGCTGGCCCAGAACGAGATCGAAGCCATCGAGTTCTCCATGGAGCTGTCGTCCGAAGTTCCGGGAACCGCGGCCAACTGGCCGTCCGACATCACGGTGGCCGTCAACGGCAAGGACGTGGGCACCTGGACCTCGCCCGGCGATTTCGGCGACAAGCGCGGCGTCTACACGCCCGACTGGTGGAAGCTCAAGGGCAGCCAGTACGGCAAGCTCAAGAGCTGGAAGGTCACCCATTCGGGCACGTTCGTGGACGGGCTCAAGATCTCCCCCGTCTCGCTCAAGGACCTCGATGTCGAAACCCACCATTCCATCCGCCTGCGCATCGGCGTCAAGGAAGATGCCAGGCATCCGGGCGGGGTGAATATCTTCGGCCGCGGCTTCGGCAACTATGACCAGGACATCGTGCTGCGCCTGCACACGACACGCTGACGGCCGCTAGATGCCGCCGCCGGTAGTGCTGGTGGCGTCCGCACCGGTCGGGGCGGCGCTGCCGCCCGGCTTGCCGTTGGTCCAGGTCACGTCCGCGCCATTGAGCGGCACGACCGAGAGCGACATCTTGCCCGAGCCGAGCTGCAATTCGCGGGCATGCGCCAGGTAGACCAGGGCATTGTTGGCCGCGTCATACATGCGCGTCACGCGCAGGCTCTTCCAGATGAGGCTGCGGTTCTGCTTGAAGATCTCCTCGCCGCCGGCGTTGAGCGAGATGTCGCCGACCGTGACGGGCCCCGTCGCGGTGCAGTCGAGCGCCGAATAGGAAGGATCCTCGAACCAGTTGCCCTGCTGGAGCCGGTCGATGAGGCCGCGGCTGAAATAGGAGACGTGGCACACCACGCCCTTGACCTCGGGATCGGCGACCGCCTCCACCACGATGTCGTTGCCGGTCCAGTCGACGCCGACCTTGCCGACCGCCTGCTGGTTGTCCGGCTTGGAACAGCCTGCCAGTGCAGCCACGAGGGCAACGGGGAGAGCGAAACGGGCGAAGGTCTTGAGCATAGGCCGAGGTTCCAATCCGCTTGAAAGGGTCAACGCGCCGTCATGTGGGGCGGGCAGGGCCCGCTCACAAGACTTGGCGCCAAAACTATCGATTATGGTCCTGCCGCTTGAGGCGGTGTTCGAGCAGGCGCACCAGCAGCGAGAGCGAAATCGTCATCGTCAGGTAGAGGAACGCCACGATGTTGTAGGTCTCGAAGAACTTGAACGTGCTCGAGGAATAGACCTTGCCCAGCTGGGTAATGTCCTGGACGCCCAGCGCCGAGACCAGCGCGGAATCCTTGATCATCGACACGAAGTCGTTGCCGTAAGGCGGCAGGATGGTGCGGAACGCCTGGGGAAAGGTGATGAACCGGAACGTGTGCCAGCGCGACATCCCCAGCGAATAGGCGGCCTCGTGCTGTCCGCGATCGACGGCCTCGATGCCGGCCCGGAAGATCTCGGCCAGAAAGGCGGAGTAACAGAGCGTCAGCGCCACGATGGCGCGCCAGGTGAAATCGAAGTTGCGCACGGTCAACGGCGCCATCCATCCCTGGTCGATGACCGGGGCCAGCAACCAGTTGGCGCCCTCGACCATGGCCGGGGCCCCCACGAAGGCGACGTAGAACAGCACCACCAGCAGCGGAATTCCACGAACGATCTCGACATAGAACGTGGCCACCTCCCGCAGCACCCGAAAGCGCGACGTCCGCGCCATGGCCACGATAAGGCCGACGAGGGAGGCGAGGATAAAGGCGACCGCCGTGACCCAGAGCGTGGTGGCGATGCCGCCCGAGAGCGCATTGAAGATGGTGCGCATGCCCTCGTCGGCGACGATCTGCCAGAAGGTCAGGATGCCGAGCAGGACGATCGCGAGCAGCCACCAGGGTATCTCACGGCGGCGATGGGGCGGGGTCGATGATGACATGAGGCGGCGGGAACTCGCGGGATTTTATGCCGCGAGCCCCCATGAGGCGCGCAGCTTATTGGGCGGCGTTATACTCGTAGAACCATTTCTGCTTGAGCTTGTCGAGGGTGCCGTCGGCCACGATGGTGGCGAGCGCGGCGTTGATCGGCTCGCGCAGGTCCGAGCCCTTCTGCAGGATGAACCCGAAGCTCTCGGTGCCCAGCGCTTCGTCGAGCGACTTGAAGGCACCCGGATTGGCGCCGATGTAGCCGGCGGCCGAGCTCTGGTCCATGAGAACGGTATCGACGTCCCCGGACTTGAGAGCCTGAACCGAGGCGCCGAACGTGTCGAAAAGCTTGATGCGCGGATTGGCTTCGTCGCCATCGAGAACCGAATAGACGGCGACGTAGAAATTGGTGGTGCCGGCCTGGGCGCCGACCAGCAGGTCCTTGTCGGCGGCGAAGCTCTTGGCGTCGGTGAAGCGGTTCTCGTCGGCCCGGACCAGCATGAACTGCTGGCTGGTGAGGTAGGAATCGGAGAAGTCGATCTGCTCGGCGCGCTCGGGATTGATGGTGATGCCATCCATGCCGACGTCGAACTGGCCATCCTTGACCGACTGGATCATCACGTCCCAGCTCGACAGGTTCCACTCGACCTTGGCGTTGAGCCGCTTGGCGATCTCGTTGAAGAGGTCGTATTCGAGCCCCACGCTCTCATTGGTCTTGGGGTCGACGAAGTTGAGCGGGACATAGGCATTCTCGGTCACCGCCTTGATGGTGCGGCCCTGCAGGTCCGGCAGGCTCTGGGCCGTGGCAGGCGCGGCGAAGCCGACAGCCATGGCCGCGGCGAGGACGAGCGAGGAAATGAGTTTCATGAGGCGGCAGTCTCCCTGTCAGCAAATGGCGCCTCTGTCGGCGCCCTTGGCGCGACATTAGTGCATAACCGCCCGCCAAGTGAATTCCGATTTGGGCAACGCCTTACCCAACCAGCACAAATTTCGAGTGCATCCATCCTGCCCCGCCTCAGCGGGGCGCGATGGCGTACCCGGATCGATTATCGGCTGGCCGCAGGCAGGATGGACAAGTGGGCCGAACCTGGCGATGCCGGGTCTCCCCGGCATCCGGCAATCGGCCTTAGTCGCTGCTTATTTCTTGGCGGCGGCAGCCGGCTTTGCTGCCAGGCTCTCGTCGACGGTGTCAGCCTTGGGGCCGTTCTTCTTGACCGACTCGATGGCGTTCTTGGCGCTGGCTTTGGAGGTATAGGTCTCCGAGCGCACCATGATCTCCCCGTTCCGGGCACGGAAGCGCACGAAATGCTCGCCGTTCTTGGCGGCTTCGATCTCGAAGCGGTAGCCCTTGCCGGTCTCGCCCGCCGAGAGATCCACCGTGGCGGCTTCCGGGGCATTCTTCTTGATCGAAGCGATGGCGTTCTTGGCGCTGGCCTTGGACTTGTAGTTCTCGGACCAGACGATGATTTCCGAGTTATAGACAAACTGTACGCGGTACTCGCCCGCCTTGGCGGCTACGATCTTGAATGTGTGCGGCATAGGGCCCTCTCCCAATCAAGCGAGCGGCGCGGTGGCCACTCACCGGTTTCGTCGTTGCAAAGTGTTACTAGCTTTGGGGAATTTGGAAAGGGGAGAAAGTCCTGATGGCATTCCCCTGATGCGCTTGCGCCCCGCGCGCCCCGGTTTGGGCCTTTCAGGTTCACGTCAGCAAGCCGGGCAATACTCCCCTCAATGAGAAACTCGTGAGGTAAGTCATGCGCAAGGCATTGCTGTCGCTCGCCGTCCTGGCAGGTTCGGGCATCTACGTCGCACAACAGTTCTCGGCAATCCAGGTGCCGACCGCCCTCGATGCCATCGCGCCTCCCGCCGGACAGATGCTGCCGGCTTCCGGGCCGGTGGTCACCGAGCCTGCCGCCCCCGCGCCGCAGACTGCCATGGTCTCCCAGCCGCCCGCCGTCACCCCATCCGTGCGGCAACTGGGCCGCGGCGAGATCGATATCGCCAGCACCCCGACCCCGAGTGCAACGATTACCCCGCCCCTGCCGCAACCGCGCCCGCTCGACGCGCCTGTCTCGATCGTGCAGGCCGCGGCCACCACCATCAACGGTCAGTACCGCGACGGCACCTACCAAGGCCCGGTGACCGACGCCTATTACGGCAACATGCAGGTGCAGGCGACCATCCAGAACGGCCAGCTCACCGGCGTGGACGTGCTGCAATATCCCAACGACCGGCGTACCTCGCGCTACATCAACAGCCAGGCGCTGCCGATGCTCGAGCAGGAGGTGATCTCGGCCCATAGCGCCAACGTCAACCTCATCACGGGGGCAACCCTCACCAGCCAGGCCTATGTGCGCTCCCTGCAGGGAGCCCTCGATCAGGCGAGGAACTGAATGCGCCAGACCCGCATCATCATGGGCATGCCGATAACCCTCGAGGTCGTGGACGCCGCCGACGCGTCCCTGCTCGAGGCGACCTTCGCCTATTTCGAGGCGGTGGACCGGCAGTTCAGCACCTACAAGGCCGATAGTGAGATCAGCGCCATCAACCGGGGCGAGCGCGACATGTTCGCGTTCAGCCCGGCCATGCTCGAAGTGCTGGCCATCGCCGACCAGACGCGCAACCAGAGCGACGGCTATTTCGACATTCGTCGCCCGGACGGCGCCATCGATCCCTCGGGCATCGTCAAGGGTTGGGCCATCCTCAACGCCGCCCGCCAGCTCGAAGCCGCAGGGGCCGAGGACTTCTATGTCGATGCCGGCGGGGACATCCAGGCCCACGGGCACAATGCCCAGGGCAGCGACTGGAGCGTCGGCATTCGCCATCCGTTCGAGCCGGACCGGATCGTCAAGGTGCTTTACCCGCGCGGCAAGGGGGTCGCGACGTCGGGCAACTATGTGCGCGGCGACCATATCTACGATCCCCATTCGGGCACCCGCCCGGCCGACGAGATCGTCAGCCTCACGGTGATCGGGCCCGACGTGCTCGAGGCCGACCGCTTCGCCACCGCCGCCTTCGCCATGGGGCGCGCCGGCATCGGCTTCATCGAGAACCTGCCCGGCTTTGAGGCGTATCTCATCGACCGGCAGGGCGTGGCCACCATGACCAGCCGTTTCAAGGATTTCACGTCATGATCAAGGCAATCGACTATTTCCTGGATCGCACCACCATGTACCGGCTGGTGCTCTACTACCTGGCGGGCCTGGTCGGCCTCGCCTTCGTGCTGGGCCTGTTCAAGCTCGGCCAGAACGATCCGAGCGCGCTCGCCTTCTCGCTGCTGCTGGTGGGAAGCGTCAGCTTCCTGGGCAACTGGGTTTTCGCGCGCACTTTCAACGCCCCCGCCAATACCGACTCGATCTGGATCACCGCCCTCATCGTCGTGCTGATCATGGATCCGGTGATGGCCACCGACCTCGCCGGTGTCGGCGCCCTCGTCTTCGCCGCCGTCTGGGCCGTCGCCTCCAAGTATATCTTCGCCTTCGGCAAGAAGCACATCTTCAACCCCGCCGCCTTCGGCGTGCTGCTGCCGGGCCTCCTGCTCGACCACCCGGCGACCTGGTGGGTGGCCGGCAACGGCCTGATGTTGCCCTTCGTCCTCGTCGGCGGCATCCTGATCGTGCGCAAGCTGCGCCGCACGGACCTGGTCCTCGCCTTCATCGCCGCCACGCTCGCGACCTCGCTGGCCACCGCCGCGCCCGACGCCTACCTGATGACGATCCGCGAAACCCTCATCCACTCCCCGCTCTTCTTCTTCGCCTTCGTCATGCTGACCGAACCCCTGACGGCGCCTACCGGCAAGGCCCTTCGCATCGTCTTCGCGGTGATCGTCGGCTTCTTTTCGGCGCCCAACGTGCATTTCGGCTCGTTCTACCTCACGCCCGAAATGGCGCTCCTCATCGGCAACGCCTTCGCCTTCCTCGTCAGCCCCAAGCATCGCTACGTCCTCACCCTGCAGCGCATCGAGCGCTCGGCGGCCAACTGCTACGACTTCATCTTCTCCCCCGACCGCCGCTTCGCCTTCGAGGCGGGCCAGTACATGGACTGGACGCTCGGCCTCAAGCATGCCGACGATCGCGGCAACCGGCGCCAGCTCACCATCGCCTCGGCGCCCACCGAAGAGGATGTGCGCATCGGGGTGCGCTTCTATCGCGAACCCTCGACCTTCAAGCAGGGCCTGGCCGCGCTCAAGCCCGGCGACACCATCGTCGCCTCCCAGCTCTCGGGCGCCTTTACCCTGCCGCGAGACACCTCGCGAAAGCTGGTCTTCATCGCCGGCGGCATCGGCATCACCCCCTTCCGCTCGATGCTGCAATACATGCTCGACCGCGGCGAGAAGCGCCCCGTGATCGTGCTCTACGGCAATGGCCGGTTCGAGGACATCGCCTATGGCGACGTGCTCGAGCGCGCCCGCACCGAGCTGGGCATCCCCACCACCTATGCGGTGGCCGAGGGCGCCGAGCCGGGCATGTATTCGGGCTTCATCGACGAAGCCCTGATCCGCCGCGAGGTGCCCGATTTCGCCGAGCGGACCTTTTATCTCTCCGGCCCCCGGGCCATGGTGCTCGCCTTCGAAAAGACCCTGCTGTGGATGGGCGTGCATCACCGCCACATCAAGACCGACTTCTTCCCCGGCTTCGCCTGAAGCCCCGCTCCGGTTCTCCTTTGGATCGACCCGACCCCCGGCTATGATCGCCGGGGGTTGCCCGTGGGAGGATAAGATGTCGCGTGTGGGTCTGTGGACTGCGCTGGCCATGATCGCCTTCGCCGCCAACTCCGTCCTGGCCCGCCTGGCGCTGGGGGCACGCTCGATCGACGCCCTCGGCTATACCGGCATCCGCCTGGCCGCCGGCGCCCTGACCCTGCTGGCCCTTCACGCCCTGCGCGAGCGACGCCGGGGCGCCCGCCCCACCATCGCGGGCAACTGGAGCGGCGCCGGCGCGCTCTTCGGCTACGCCATCGCCTTCTCCCTCGCCTACCTGCTCCTGGGCGCGGGCAACGGCGCCCTCATCCTCTTCGCCACAGTGCAGCTGACGATGCTCGGCTGGGGTATTATGCGCGGGGATCTGCCCGGGGGGATTGAATGGCTGGGGATCGCCATTGCCTTCGGGGCGCTGGTTTACCTCGTCTCCCCCGGCCTCGTGGCGCCAGACCCCCTCGGCAGCCTGCTGATGGTTTTGGCGGGCATCTGCTGGGCCATCTATTCGCTGCTGGGGCGCGGTTCCGCCGATCCGCTGGCCGACACCGCCGGCAATTTCGTGCGCACCCTGCCTCTGGCGCTGGTGCTATTGGTCGCCGGATGCCTCGCGGCCGTCCCCGAGCCGGCCGGAATTGCCTATGCGGTGGCCTCGGGCGCCCTGGCTTCGGGCCTGGGCTACGCCCTCTGGTATGCGGCCCTGCCGCACCTGGCGCGCAGCCGGGCCGCCATCGTTCAGCTCACCGTGCCCGCCATCGCCGCGCTCGGCGGCGTCGTGCTGCTGGGCGAGGCGCTGACGCCGCGCCTCCTCATCGCCAGCGTCGCGATCCTGGGCGGAGTGGCGCTGGCGGTGGTCGCCGGACAGCGCCGCAAGCGGGCGGCCTGAGGGCCGCTACCGGCCGACCCGGTCGATATGGCCGAGGTCCCGGCTCGGATCGATGCGGTCGCGCACGATCTGCTTGAGTGCCTTCACGTCGGGGAAGCCGCCATCGCGCTTGCGTTCCCAGACGAGCTCGCCATCGAGGCGAATCTCGAAGATGCCGCCGGTCCCCGGGATCAGCGACACCTCGCCCATTTCGAGCGCGAAGGTGGAAAGCACCTCCTGGGCCATCCAGGCCGAGCGCAACAGCCAGCTGCACTGGGTGCAATAGGTGATGGTCAGCTTCGGCTTGGGCAGCCCCGTGCTTTCGCTCAGCGCGGCGGCCTGGGGCGGGTTCTGGTCGGTCATGGCGTGGTCCGGGACGTCTGGGTGTTCGTCCGCGACCCTACTCCAATGCCGCCCGGCGGTCAGTCCGCCGCCCATCGAAATTCCCCCGCTTTCGCGCAGCACCGAACCCCGCCCGGCGCGGAGCGGGGCGGTGGATCGGCAGGTGGAGCGGGCCCCGAGGCGACATTCGCCTCGATGGTTTTAGAATAGATGAGACGATCGCCGCCTCGGGGCGCCGGGGTTTTGAGGACCTGGCGATCGAATGCCCCGTTCCGGCCGGCTTGATCGTCGAGCCCCGGATTCGAGCAGCGTCCCATGGACCCATGCAGGAGAAGCGACGCCCCCGCACGCCCGGCTGTTCCTTGCGCCGCTGGTCGCTCTGCAGTCCGCCCCGTGCGCAAGCAATGGCACCAGTCTAGTCGAGCCCGTGAATGCGGGGATAAGTCCGCGGCTCCTGGCTCTCCCCGTCGCCATCGGCGTCCGCTTCGGCGGCCTTTTGGGCGTTGAGCCGCTCCATCCGCGCCGCGCGCTGGCTCTCCCTGAAGCGCTTCTCCCGATCGGTAAAGGCAAGCGACTGTATCAGCTTGACCAGTCCCTCCGTGACTTCCGCCGTTGGACCCCCGGCGCTCTGCTGCGCGGCGACGTGCGGATAGGTGACCGCAATCCTGGGCGCCAGCCGGCGCACCGGAAACGTCTCACGGACGGCGCGCCACATCCGCGCACCGATGGCCGGATCCCAGCCGGTATTTTGCGCCTCATAGGCCTCCAGATGCGCCAGCGCCTGCCCGAGCTGGGTCAGGAGCCCACCCCAATCGGGCGCCGCCTCCGGCAGTTTTTCACGCGTCGCGCGCGGCAGGAACACGCGGGCCTCGGCAAGGATGGCCTCGGCCTGGGCGCGGGTGATTTCGCTGGCGGGTTTTGCGGGATGGCGATGAGCCGTGGCCGCCACCTGGTCGAGGAGGGTTTTGAGACGAAGCCAGAGGGCTTCGTGGCGCTCGGCGAGAGCGTAGGTGACACGGGGCAGGCGGCGGGAAACGGACATGGGGCTCTCCTTGGTGTGGTGGTGGAGAGTTTGGGGCGTGGTGGCGGGGAGGGGATAAGGTGCGGCGAGGTTGCGACTCCCATCGCTCCTCCCCGGCGAAGACCCGGGGTCCGGGATGGCGCCACTCATGGGAGCGAAGCGATGGGCCCCGGCTCTGCGGCCCGGGAAGAGCGGAGGGGGAGGTAGGGGCGTGTTATCTGGCCAACGCTCTGTAGACCGCACCGCGTTTTGCAACAGTGCCCTTGAGGAGTTCCTCGACGCGCCGGCTCACATTGGGGCGGTCGATCAACTGTCGAAGTCGCTCGTACTCGGCGACGGAGACCACCACGGCGACATCGCGCCCGTGCCTTTGAATATGCACGGGCTCCTGCTGGGCCTCATTGAGGAGCTGTCCGAACTTGTTCCTGGCGGCGGTGGCAGTGATGGTGGGCATGGGGGAACTCCGCGATAGCCATTCTTATCCGACGGCGCTTGCTCATAGATTGCCTATCTCCTCGGAAACTGCAGGACCTCACCAGTACTACCCAGGCGCGAGGGCGACCGTGAGTCCGAGGTTCTTAGTTGAACTATCTCACCTTCCCTTTGAAGAAACCAACCTGATGGCAGCGAAGAAAGGTTCTCTATATCGGCAGCAGACATGGTGAATTCGAGGGATAGCAGGTCTTTTTTTGTTCTCACGCCCGAGGACACAATTAGATTCAGTGCATCTTTCAACGCCCTTGGAGGAGTTATCGCCCATTCCTGATCGAGAGGTTCTCCTCGATTCCAGCCTTTTGCTGAATAAAGTTTATAAAGATTGGTTGCGTGATCTTTTGGTATCATTTCCAGATCAGTTAGGCGGCGAATTTGGGCTTTAATAGACACCCTCCATCGCTCTTTTAGATAAAGAAATGAAGAAAGCGATAGAGAGTTTACTTCATATGGGTAGGTTGTGGATGGCATCAAGAACGCGCTCGCGAGGCGAAACGCCTGATCTTCAATCTCTTTTAGATTTTCTTCGAAATCCTCTGCCGAGACATTCTTATGCAGCACAGCATGAGCAAGCTCATGGGCGCCGTCCATCTGGCGGCGCGGAAAAGACATCTTGTCTGTAGCTAGCAAGATGTGTGGACGTACTTCTGATGAGGACCAACTGCAAAGGCCGTCAAGTCGTGACGTCCCCATCTCTATCGTGCCGACGATAATTCCAATTCGTTCAAGCAGCGGTACGATATCGCCGCAGGGCCCTTCGCCGACTCCCCAATAACGTCGAAGCTCCAAGGCGATGCTCTCAATGTCATCTTCTCTTAGTTGGCGCCATGATGCGCCGCCAAGTACATCGGGAATGTCGACCTCTGGGAAATCCACGTAGTGCTGGAGAGTCGAGCTAATCTCCTGCAACCAATTCATCTGAGCGCTTTGATAGCGAAGGTCCTGTACCGATGTAGACGTCAACTGCCGATGAAACATAGGCCGATCGGATTCGAAGGCTGGGCGCAAGAAATACTCTCGCCTGACCCCCAAAACGTGGGCAAGTGCAGAAAGGGCATCGGCGTCGGGTGCAATCTCTCCCTTCTCCCACCTGCTAACGCTACTTGACGCTACCTGCAGAAGCTCAGCTAATTGCTTCTGTGTCTTGATACGACGCGCGGCCCGGGCTTCTTGAAGCCGAGCCGGCACAAAGCCAAAGGTTCCGACGCGCATTGTGTACCTACCTACCCCGGGGAGGGGTGTTATTTAGTTCCCGTGTCTTCGTCAGGGCCGGCGGCCTCTGGGGGGACAAACGGAATTACTCGATCCCTAAGCTTCACCCCGCTCTCCGCGGCGTTGCTCGGCGGCAAGCCGTGGGCCTCCGGCGTTTCGTCTTTACCGGCCTTTAGGAATTTGTCGAGAGGCTCATAAAACAGGTAGCTGTCGTACTCGGCATCAATCACGCCAACAGCAATTTCCTCGATCCGACCTCCGCGAGCGCGATCCCTAGAGAAGAGCAGGAGGGCGAAAAGGTCGCCGATTTTCGGCCCATGATCGTCTAAGTCCAGCCTCGGCGTGAGATAATAGTTCAAGTTCACTGCCGCAGATCGAGATTTGTTCTTTGAGGGCAGGGTTCCAGGTTCGGGCATGGCGGCCAAACCAAGAATGATGCCTTGACCATCAATCTCACGCCGCAAGAACGGCTGAAAGACCTTAAGGTCGGTCCGTGGGATAATTCCCCCTTCCAGCAGGGTCCAACCCTGCTCCAAGCAGGCATCCTCAAACGCTTCTTCAAGCATGCGGAAGCGTAGCTGCCCTTCGCCGCCGCGAGCCCGCCGCTTGTCCTTAAGGCCGCAATGATCCCTGACGACTTCAAACGCCTTCAAGGCGCCAGCATGCAGTCGGTCTTCTATTCCAAGGAGAAGGTTCTTGGTAAGCGCCGGAGTGAGCCGGCGCCTGATATGCACGGTCATGTAGCGAATCCTTCGCAGATTGCGAGAGAGCCGATTTTGATCAGAAATTTTTGCGTAAAGCAAGGTCTGTCTGCGAAACGCGCCACGGCCACCGCCGCTGCACCTTCCCTTCCACCCCCGCCCATGCCATCTTCCCCCGATGGCCCCGCTCCGTTACTCCATAAATCTCACGCTCGACGGCTGCTGCGATCATCGGACCATTGAGCCGGACGAAGAGTTGCATCGTCGCGCGGCCGCGACGATTGCGCGGGCGGATGGGCTGCTGTTCGGGCGGATCACTTACGGGATGATGGAATCGGCCTGGCGGCTTTCGGGCGGGCGGCCGGACTGGATGGTCGACTGGATGATGCCGTTCGCCCAAACCATCGATGCGGCCAGGAAGTATGTGGTGTCGAGCACCCTGACCGAAGTGGACTGGAATGCCGAGCTCGTGCCCGCGGGCAGGCTTGAGGAGACTGTTCGGGAGCTCAAGCAGAAGTCGAGAACGGGCCTCTTTGTCGGGGGCGTCATGCTGCCGATGGCGCTGGCGGAGCTGGGACTGATCGACGAGTACGAGTTCGTCGTCCACCCCAGGATCATGGGGCACGGGCCGGCGCTGTTCGCGGGGATGTCAAAACCCCTCGATCTCAAGCTCGTGGATCGGCTGGAATACGGCTCGGGCGCGGTGGCGATGCGGTATGTGCCGAAGCGCTAGGCCCGGCGGGCGGAGGGCCTAAAGCCCTCACTCATCCCCCATCTTGAGCGCCTTGATAAACGCTTCCTGGGGGATTTCCACGCTGCCGAACTGGCGCATGCGCTTCTTGCCGGCCTTCTGCTTTTCGAGCAGCTTGCGCTTGCGCGTGGCGTCGCCGCCGTAGCACTTGGCGGTCACGTCCTTGCGCATGGCGCGCACGGTTTCGCGCGCGATGATCTTGCCGCCGATGGCCGCCTGGATCGGGATGACGAAGAGGTGCGGCGGGATCAGCTCCTTGAGCTTTTCGCACATCTGCCGTCCGCGCGACTCGGCGGCCGAGCGGTGCACCAGCATCGAGAGGGCATCCACCGGCTCGGCGTTGACGAGGATCGAGAGTTTTACCAGGTCACCCTCGCGGTAGTCGGCGAGGTTGTAGTCAAAGCTCGCATAGCCCTTCGAGATCGACTTGAGCCGATCGTAGAAATCGAACACCACCTCGTTGAGCGGCAGGTCGTACTCGACCATGGCGCGATTGCCCACATAGGAGAGGTTGCGCTGCACGCCGCGCCGGTCCTGGCAGAGTTTGAGGATCGCGCCCAGATATTCGTCGGGCGTCAGGATCGTCGCCTTGATCCAGGGCTCGCGGATTTCCTTGATCTTCATCACGTCCGGCAGATCGGCCGGATTGTGCAGGTGGATCATCTCGCCGCTGTTCATCTCGACCTCGTAGACCACCGAAGGCGCGGTGGCGATGAGATCGAGGTCGAACTCGCGGCTCAGGCGCTCCTGGATGATCTCGAGGTGCAAGAGGCCCAGGAAACCGCAGCGGAAGCCGAAGCCGAGGGCTGCCGAGGTTTCCATTTCGAACGAGAAGCTGGCGTCGTTGAGCCGGAGCTTGCCCATGGCGGCGCGCAGCTCGTCAAAGTCCGAGGCGTCCACGGGGAAGAGGCCGCAGAACACCACCGGCTGGGCCGGGCGGAAGCCGGGCAGCGGCTCGGCGGTGGGCTTCTTGTCGTCGGTGATGGTGTCGCCGACATTGGTATCGGCCACTTCCTTGATCGAGGCGGTGAACATGCCGATCTCGCCGGGCCCGAGCTCGGGCACTTCGATGAGCTTGGGCGTGAACACGCCGACCTTGTCGAGCTCGTAGACCGCGCCCGAGGCCATCATGCGGATCTTCTGGCCCTTCTTGATGGTGCCGTCGATGACGCGGATGAGGACCACGACACCGAGATAGGCGTCGTACCAGGAATCGACCAGCAGCGCCTTGAGCGGCGCGCTGACCTCGCCCTTGGGCGCCGGCAGGCGGGTGACGATGGCTTCGAGCACGGTGTCGATGCCCAGGCCCGTCTTGGCCGAGATCTCGAGCGCGTCCGAGGCATCGATGCCGATGACGTCCTCGATCTGCTGTTTTACGCGCGGGATGTCGGCGGCGGGCAGGTCGACCTTGTTGAGGACCGGCACGATCTCGTGGTTGGCGTCGAGCGCGTGGTAGACATTGGCCAGCGTCTGCGCCTCGACGCCTTGGGAGGCGTCCACGACGAGGAGCGAACCCTCGACGGCGGCCATGGAGCGCGACACTTCATAGGCGAAGTCGACGTGGCCGGGCGTGTCGATGAGGTTGAGGATATAGTCCTCGCCATCCTGGGCCCGGTACTTGAGGCGCACGGTCTGCGCCTTGATGGTGATGCCGCGCTCGCGCTCGATATCCATCGAATCGAGCACCTGCTCCTTCATTTCACGCGCTTCCAGCCCGCCCGTCATCTGGATCAGGCGGTCGGCGAGGGTCGATTTGCCATGGTCGATATGGGCGACGATGGAGAAATTGCGGATGTTCTTGAGCGGCACGGTCATGTGCGCGCTGATAGCAGGAAAGAAAGGGCCGCGCAAAGATGGTTTATGGCCCGTTAAGCGCGGAATTGCGCTCCATGCGCGCCGGTCACGCCCGCCTTGCGGCGCGCGCGGATTTTGCATCAAGATATGCGATGCTAAAGTGCGCCATGCGCCGGTTGGCGGCGCCTCGCATAAGTCTGGTTTATCCATGGACCTTGATCAGCTCAAAACCTTCGACCGCATCGCGCGCGACCTCAGTTTCACCAGGGCGGCGGCCGCGCTCAACGTCACCCAGGCCACGGTCTCCATGCGCATGCGCGCGCTCGAGGACCTTCTGGGCACCACGCTCTTCCATCGGGGTCGGCAGGTGACGCTGACCGACCAGGGCATGACGTTCCTGCCCTATGCGCGCAGGATCCTGGGTACGGCGCAGGAGGGGCGCGAGGCGTTGCGGCGGGTCGAGCGCGGGCGGGTGACGCTGGGTTCGCTGCGCACCATGGTCGCCCCGCTGATCACCGAGCCGCTGCTGCGCTTCCAGGAGGTCTACCCTGGCATCGACGTGGTGGTGACCGAGGGGCGCCACACCCAGATCATCGCCATGCTGCACGAGCGCGAGGTGGAGCTGGGCATCGTCTGCTGGCCCAATATCGACCCGCTGTGTCTCGATCTTGAGCCGCTGGTGGTGATGCGCGAGCGGGCGCCACTGGTGGTGTCGGCCGAGGTGGCCGAAAGGCTCGGGCCCAGGCCGGGCATCGAGGACGTGCTGGCCATCGTGCCGCAGGTGATTTCGCTGTTCTGGTGGCAGGTGGAACCGGACCAGGCCTCGGCACTGTGCCGCCGGGCGCGATCAAGCGTGGAACTCCCGGTCGAGCCGGCGCTGCGGCTGGTCGAGCGCGGCGAGGGCGTGGGGTATTTTCTGGACTCCTCGGTGCGCGAGGGGATCGCGGCGGGAAAACTCAAGGAGATTTCGCCGCCCGAGTTCGGGGAACTCTACCGCGACACGGCGCTGGTGGTGCGCTCGAAAGCCGTGCTGGAGCGGCCGATGCTGCGCGATTTTGCGCTGGAATTGGCCAAAGATTTCAGGTGCATGGGGCGGGTGATCGAGGATAGGCTTGTGGAGGATGTCGAGCGGGCGGCGTAAAGCTCGCAGGCAACATTGGAGGGGGCAATGGAAGTCGTACTTGGCAGCGAGGGCGGTAAGCTGCGGTTTGAGCAGGTGGAGACAAACACCGAGTTCACCTGCTTACTCGTGCGTCTCGACGATGGCGACTTCAGTGGATCTACGAACATCTGGGAGGGACGGGAAGTGCGGCCTACATTGGCCCCGTTCTTCGAAGAGCTGGCTCGCAATTGGCGAGGGTGGGCTGGTGTGCTGGAGTGGGAGGATATCGACCACCACCTGACGCTGAAGGCCAAACACGACGGCAGGGGGCGCGTATTGATGGCCGTGTCGTTGCGGCCCGATTTCGGTGAATTTGACCGCGAGTTACGCGGTGGCATCGTCCTTGATGCAGGGCAGCTCGATGCGATCGCTGCCGAACTCGGCAATCTCGTGCCGCAGCAGCAACAGCTGCTCATTGGCGTTGGGAGCGGCAAGCTCATATTCGGTTCGCCGACCTTGGAGGATGACACGACCGTTGTCGGGGTGACCTACCTCAACGGCACTATTTCCGGCACAGCGAATATCTGGGATGAACTCTATTGCATTCCTCCCGGTGGCCGGCCTCACGAGTTTTTCAGGGCGCTGGCAGATGATTGGCGTGGCTGGGAGGGCGAGCGCGTTTGGAGAGACACCTCAGGGAATTCCGTCTGGCGCGCGAGGAATGACGGTGTCAGTCGCGTCAGCCTGGCTTCTAGACTCGCCCGTCGATCTGAAGATCTCCGGAGGGCTGTATATCGAACTAGGTCAGTTGTCTCGCATTGCCGACCGAATGGAAGTGCTGTTTGACCGGCCGGATTGGGCCAACCTCGGGCCGAACGCCAAGAAAAGCTGAAACTCACTTGCATATTGCGGGATTCCATCAAGGCTCTTCCCCGGCGGAGGCCGGGGTTCAGCGATGGGTTGCGCGCGTGTGGGACCTCCAATAGGCCCCCGCTTTCGCCGGAGTGTCGGAGCGGTGCACAGCGACCGCTCGGCTCCCCCCCAATTCCAATCTCCATCGTATTTTAGCGATGGATTTTCCACTCCCCTGCTTGGCAAGGCGCCCCTGACCGGCTTAGCCTGACCGTCTCTCCAACTCCCCTCAACCACACGACTATTCGGAGACTTACATGACCAAGCGCCGCCTCGGCCGCTCTGAGCTGTTCATCGATCCCCTGGTGCTGGGCACCAATGTGTTCGGGTGGACGGCGGACGAGAAGACTTCGTTCGATATCCTGGATGCCTTCGTGGGTGAGGGGTTTACCGCCATCGACACCGCCGATGCCTATTCGCGCTGGGTGCCGGGCAATGACAGTGAATCGGAAAGGATCATCGGTCGCTGGCTCAAGGCGCGCGGGAACCGCGACAAGGTGCTGATCTTCACCAAGGTCGGCTCGGACATGGGCCAGGGCAAGCGCGACCTTTCGGCCAAGTGGATCGCCGAGGCGGTCGAGAACTCGCTCAAGCGCCTGCAAACCGACTATATCGACCTCTACCAGAGCCATTGGCCCGACCCGACGGTCACCCAGGAAGAAACGCTTTCCGCCTATGACAAGCTCATCAAGGCGGGCAAGGTTCGCTATATCGGCGCCTCCAACTACGACAAGGCTCTGCTCACCGAAGCGCTCAAGCTCGCCGACGAGCTGGGCCTGCCGCGCTACGAGACACTGCAGAACGAATACAACCTCGTCACCCGCGACAAGTACGAGGGCGAAGTGCAGAACCTGCTGATCAAGAACGGGCTTTCGGCCATCACCTATTACGGGCTGGCGGCGGGGTTCCTCTCCGGAAAGTACCGCAAGCCCGAAGACCTGGTCGGGGCGCGCTCGGGTTCGGTGCAGCGCTATTTCAACGACAAGGGCCTGAAGGTGCTGGCGGCGATGGACGATGTGTCCGGGCGCACCGGAGCGGCCCTGGCCGAGATCGCGCTGGCCTGGGTGGCGGCGCAGCCGGGCGTCGCGGCGCCGCTGGCGTCGGCAACCTCGACGACGCAGCTGCAGAGCCTCGTGCGCGGGGCGCGGCTGACGCTGGCGGCCGAGGACGTAAAGCTCCTCAACGACGCAGGCAAGTAAGATGCCGAGCCGGCTTCTCGCCTGGGTGGTACTGGTGCTGATGAGTACTGCTGCCGCCGCGGGCGAGGAGCCGGGCTGGCATTTTTCGCCGCTGGCCGGAGAAGGAGACCGCGCGGCCATGGGCTGTACGCTCGATACGACGAGCGTGAGCTATACCTGCCTTGTCGTCCGGTGCGCCGATGACTTTTCGGTGGCGCTGCATCTGCACACCAGCCGCGCGGGCGGCCCGGCAGGGCGCTGGGAACTGACGTTCGACCGGCAGACCTTTCCGACGATCGCGGTGCCCGATGCCTCGCCCTATGGGGCGCGGATCGAGGGTGACGTCGCCGGGATCATCGAGGCGATCGAGCAGGGCGCGACCGGTTACATCGAGCCGGTCGAGGGCGCGCGGGGCAACAGCTCGCGGCTGCCGCTAAAGGCCTCGCTGCTGACGATCCGGCAGGCACTCTATTTCTGCGCGCCGCGCACGGAAGCGGGGCAGGAAACGCCGCCCGATATCGTGCCGCCGATGCCGCGCGAGCGCCCTCACACCGAAAGATAGCCGCCGTCCACGGGCAGGATGGCGCCGGTGATGAAGCCGGCGAGCGGGGAGCAGAGGAAGAGCGCGGCGCCGGTCAGGTCGTCGGGCCGGCCCCAGCGGCCCATCGGCGTGCGCCCGAGAATGGCGCTGTTGCGGGCATGGTCCTCGCGCAGGGCATTGGTGAGCGGGGTCTCGATCCAGCCGGGCGCGATGGCGTTGACGCGGATTTCTTCGGGCGCATAGGCGATGGCGAGCGAGCGGGTGAGCTGGGCTATGCCGCCCTTGGAGGCGGAATAGCCGGGCACGAGACTGCCGCCGAGGAAGGACAGCACCGAGGCCGTGTTGAGGATGGCGCCGCCCCGTCGCGCCAGGAGCGGGCGGCAGGCCGTGCAGAGGCGCATCGTGCCGGTGAGGTTGACGTCGACCACCTCGGCGAAGACGTCCGGATCGTGCTCGTCGCCGCGCCGGATGATGCCGGCGCAGTTGACGAGCACGTCGAGGCTTTCGAGCTTGTTGACGAATTCGTCGATGGCGAGGTCTTCGCGCACGTCGAGTTCGGCGAAGTCGATGAAGGGTTTTTCGGCCTGGGCGGCCGCGAGTTCGGACTTACCGACGCCAGTGGCGAAGACCTTCGCGCCCGCATCGGCGAAAGCGCCGGCTATGGCCAGCCCAATCCCGGACGTGCCGCCGGAAACGAGAACGGTCTTGCCGTCGAAATAGTCCAGTGCCCAGGTGCCGGTAGTCATGGTGTCCTCGTTAGCGTTTGAGTCTGGGGCTGCCCCTCACCCGGCCTGTCGGCCACCCTCTCCCCGACGGGGCGAGGGCGTTGAGGCACGATCGAGCGACAAATCCCCTCGCCCCCTCGGGGAGAGGGTGCCCGAAGGGCGGGTGAGGGGACGCCACAATCACCGCACGAACTGGTCCACATAATCGGCGCCCAGTCCCACGTTCACATAATGTCGTCGGCACATGTCGATCTTGGTGAAGACGTCTTCGAGGCCGACCTGGCGGTTGTTCTCGTCGAGGTAGATCATGCAGCCGGAGATGTTGAAGAAGGTGATCATCTCCTCGCAGTCCTCGGGGACGGTGAGGGTGTGGATCTCGCCGGGCGGCTCGAAGACGTAGGAGCCCGTCTCGGCCACCCAGTCGTGTTCGAGATAGTGCCAGCGGCCCTTGATGACGTAGCCGTGGACGGGCGAGGGATGGAGGTGGCGCGAGAGGATGCCGGCGCGGCGGACGCGCAGGAGGTTGCACCACTGACCCTGGCGGGTGTTGAGCATAAGGGGGCGGAACCAGACGCCTTCGGCCTGGGGCACCCAGACACGCTCGTCGGAAGGCACGGCCACGACGGCGATCTCGGGGACCGCCAGCGGATGGGTCGAGCCCTTCATGTTGTCGTACATTGACAATTCCTCCCCGGAGCCTGCCGGGGAGGTTAAGCCGGAGAGCCGGTCTCAGTCTACCAGTGGAACTCGTCCACGTTGTAGCGCGAGGCGAGCAGGAACGCGTCGGCGGTGAGGCGCAGGGGCGCGTCTTCGACTTCGCTCTTGCCCTTCTTCAGGAGCTCGGCGAAGTGCTCGTAGATGCGCTCGTATTCCTCGGACGGGGCTTCGACCTTGGTCTTGCCGTTGACCTTGAGGACGGTGCCGCCCTTTTCGAGCTTGAGCTCGTTCCCATCGAGCGTCTGGATGGTAATGGTCCAGATCTCCCCCGATTCCTCGAGCCAGTTGAAGCCCGCGCTCATTTCCGGCTGGTGCGGCTCGCTGGACTTGAAGACGATCTCGGCATCCACCGGGCTCTGCCGGTTGGACGGGAATTTCAGCACCGCGCTTTTGACGAAGACCGGGAACGGCATGATCTTGGTGAAGATCGAGAGCGCGTTGATGCCCGGATCGCAGACGCCGAAGCCGCCGGCTTCCCACACCCAGTCCTGGCCCGGATGCCACTTGCGCACGCTCTCGCGCCAGTCGATGCGGACGGAAGCCACGCCCTGCTTCCTGAGGATCGACTTGGCCTTGTCGACGGCCGCGTTATAGCGCGAGTGCCAGGTCTGGAAGAGCACGAGGTTCTTCTTCTTGGCGTAGGCGCGCAGGTCGTCGAGTTCGGAAATGGTGGGGGTCGGCGGCTTTTCCATCAGCACGTCCTTGCCGTGGTCGAGCGCCTCGCGGACGATGGCGTGGCGGACGGAGGGCGGCGTGCAGACGGCGACGAGGTTGACCTCGGGCATGGCGCGGTAGAGCTCGGCGGCGGTCTTGAACACCGGGACATCGCCGTGGCCGATGCCGCGCGTCGAGACGCAGGCGGCGAGCTCGAAATCCTTGCTCTTGTCGATCACCGGCAGGTGCTGGTCCTGCGAGATCTTGCCGATGCCGATAACCGCGATCTTCCGTTTTGCCAAAGCATCCTCCCCTGGAAAGGCGGGGGTATGAAACAGGCTGCGTGTAACGATGCAAGGGGAATGTTGGCGGGGGATGGGGGATTTTGGGCGGGGCGGGGATGGGGCTCACCCCCACCCTCGGTCCCTCCCCACAAGGGGGAGGGATGCGATGGCGCGCGATCGTGGCGGTAGGGCTCCCTCCCTCCCGTGGGGTGGGGACGAGGGTGGGGGCGCGCGCCCTTAGCCGCTGCCGAAATACCCGCGCGGCGGGGAGCCGAGCATGCGCTTGAACATGGTGGTGAAGGCGGCGACGCTGTCATAGCCGAGGTCGAGCGCCACGCTCGTTACCGCTTCGCCGGCGGCCAGGCGCGGCAGGGCGGTGAAGAGGCAGGCCTGCTGGCGCCAGGTGGAGAGGCTCAGACCCGTTTCGCGCCGGAAGGCGCGGGTGAAGGTGCGCCGGCTCATGGCAAGCCGGTCGGCCCAGTCGTCGATGACCAGGTGCGGCGAGGGGTTGTCGATGAAGCGCCGGCAGAGGGCGATGAGCCGTGGATCGGCGGGGAAAGGCAGGCCGAGCGGCGCTTCGGGAAGGCGGGGGATGGAATCGAGGAGCAGCGCCATCACCATGCCGGCGCGGGCATCGTCCGGGCGACCATAGGGCTGCATGTTGGCTTCGACGACGAGGGCCCGCGTGAGATCGTCGAGCGCGACCACCCGCAACGCTTCGGGAAGGCCCGGCACGGCCCGGGGCTGGACATAGACCGAGAGCATGTTGACGCCGCCGAGCATTTCGACGGCGTGCTCGACCTCGGGCGGAATCCACATGGCGTGGCCGGGCGGCACCATCCAGCGGCCGATGGCCGAGGTGACCATGACGACGCCTGTGCGGGCGTAAAGGAGCTGCGCGCGCGAATGGTGGTGCGGCTTCACCCGGTAGCCGGACGGGTAATGCGTGGGGATGGCGAAGACGGGCCCCGACGCCGCCTCGATGGTGGCGATGCGCGAGGCGTGGAGGGCCTCGAGGTCCTTTTGCTGGGATTTCGTCATGCCGTGGCCCACTCGCGAAGATAATCGACCAGAGCACGAAAGCAGGACGCGCGCAATCGGCCTAAGGAGAGCGCTCGAATTGAGGAGTTTCCAATCGTGGCCGATACCACCGCGACTGCCCGGGAGACGGGCGCCCCACCCGCAGCCAACCCCATGAGCGAGACGGCCTTCGCCGTCATCATGGCGGTCAGCCTCGGCCATCTTCTCAACGACACCATGCAGTCGCTCATTCCCGCGCTCTATCCCATGCTCAAGGATAGCTACGGGCTCGACTTCACCCAGATCGGCATCCTGGGCTTCGTCTTCCAGGTGACGGCATCCCTGCTGCAGCCGGTGGTGGGCATCTATACCGACAAGCGCCCGCTGCCCTATTCGCTCTCGATCGGCATGGGCTTCACGCTCATCGGGCTGGTCTTCCTCGCCTTCGCCAACGCCTATTGGCTGCTGCTGGTGGGCGCGAGCTTCGTGGGCCTGGGCTCATCGGTCTTCCATCCGGAAGCCTCGCGCGTGGCGCGGCTGGCGTCGGGCGGGCGGCACGGGCTGGCGCAATCGCTCTTCCAGGTGGGCGGCAATATCGGTTCGGCCATCGGTCCGCTGCTCGCCGCCTTCATCGTGCTGCCGCGCGGACAGGTGAGCGTTTCCTGGTTCTCGGGCGTGGCGCTGGTGGGCATGCTCGTCCTTTACGGCGTGGGCCGCTGGTACGCCGCGCACCGGGCGGCCAATGCCGGGCGCAAGCCACCGGCCCCGGCGCTGGTGCTGCCGCGCCCGGTGGTGATCCGCACCATCGCCATTCTCGTGCTGCTCACGCTCTCCAAGCACCTCTACATGACCAGCATATCGAGCTTTTATACGTTCTACGTCATCGACCGCTTCGGGGTTTCGGTCCAGGACGCGCAGATCCTGCTCTTCGTCTTCCTTGCGGCCGTCGCCATCGGCACGGTCGCCGGCGGGCCTGTGATGGACCGGTTCGGGACGCGCTTCACCATCTGGTTCTCGATCCTGGGCGCGCTGCCGTTCACCCTGGTCCTGCCCTATGTCGACTTCACCTGGACGGTGATCCTGACATTCGTCATCGGCGTGATCCTGGCCTCGGCCTTCTCGGCCATCGTCGTCTTCGCCCAGGAACTGGTGCCGGGCCGGGTGGGCATGGTCGCCGGGCTCTTCTTCGGCCTTGCCTTCGGCATCGGCGGCATCGGCGCGGCGGTGCTGGGGATCGTGGCGGACCGCTCCAGCATCGAGTTCGTCTTCAAGCTGTGCTCGTTCCTGCCGTTCCTGGGCCTGCTGACCGTCTTCCTGCCGCCCATCGGCAAGGGACGAGCCCGCGCCTAAGGCCAGATGGCGGCCCTATTCGGGGCCGCCTTCGCTCGCCGGCTCCCAGAGCTCGATCGGATTACCCTCCGGATCGATGATGCGCGCGAAGCGCCCGACCTCCGGGCTCGCGTCCCACTCGGCCCGCGTCTCGATGGCGATGCCCCTGGCCTTGAGCCGGGCGATGAGCCCGTCGAGGTCCGAAACGCGGAAATTGATCATCCACTGCCGGTCGGCGGGAAAGTAGTCGGAACTGGCGTCGAACGGGGCAAAGACGGTCATGCCCGCCTGCTGCTGCCAGAAGTTGGTGACCCCCAGATGCGTCTCGTACCATTCGGCGAGCGCCTTTGGGTCCCTGGCCCTGAAAAACACCCCGCCGATCCCGTTGACCCCGGTCATGCCGGCCTCCCCTAGCGCACGATGATGGCGCGAAAATCGTTGACATTGGTGCCGGTCGGACCGCTGACCAGCAGGTCGCCGATGGCCGCGAAAGCCGAATAGGCGTCGTTGTCGGCGAGCGCCGCCAGCGGGTCGATGCCCGCCGCACGCATGCGCGTGGCGCTGGTGCCGTCGGCAAAGGCCCCGGCATTGTCCTCCGACCCGTCGATACCGTCGGTATCGGCAGCCAGCGCCGATATGCCCGCGACCCCATCGATGGCGATGGCCAAAGCCAGCAGGAACTCGGCGTTGCGCCCGCCCCGGCCATTGCCTCGCAGGGTCACCGTGGTCTCGCCGCCCGAAAGCATGGCGACCGGCGCCGTGAACGGACGGTTGCGCGACTTGACCTCGCGGGCGATGGCGGCATGGACCTGGGCCACGTCGCGCGCCTCCCCTTCGATGGCGTCCGAAAGGATCACCGGATTGACGGCAGCCTGCCGGGCGCGCCGGGCCGCCGCCTCGAGCGAGAGGGACGCGGAGGCGATGACGTTCACGCTGTTGCGCGCGAGGCGCGGATCGTCGGGGCGCGGGGAGGGGTTGTCGGTCGAGGCCAGCAGGGCCTGCGCCTCTTCGGGCAGGGCGATCCGATAGACATTGACCAGCTTGCGCACCATTTCGCGGGTGGTGGCGAGGGGCACGGTGGGACCGGAGGCAACGAGCGCCGGGTCGTCCCCGGGTACGTCAGAGACCACCAGCGTCGCCACGCGCGCCGGATAGGCCAGGGCCGCCAGGCGCCCGCCCTTGACCAGCGAGAGCTCGTTGCGGATGGCGTTCATCACCCCGATGGGCGCCCCCGACGCCAGAAGGGACTGGTTGACCGCCTGCTCGGTTTCGAAGGTCAGGCCGGCGGCCGGGGCGGGCAACAGCGCCGAGCCGCCCCCCGAGATCAGCGCCACGACCAGATCATCGGGAGAGAGCCCCGAGAGCCTCTCGATGACCCGGCGCGCCGCCAGGAACCCGGCATTGTCCGGCACCGGGTGGGCGGCCTCCACGATCTCGATGCGATCGCAGGGCGTGCCATAGCCGTAGCGGGTTACCACCAGCCCATCGATGGGGCCCTCCCAGGCCTCTTCGAACGCCCGTGCCATCTGCGCGGAGGCCTTGCCCGCCCCGATGACGATGGTGCGTCCCTTGGGCCTGGGGGGAAGGTGCGCCTTCACCGCCGGACCCGGCTGGGCCGCGGCCACGGCCGCCTTGAACAAATCCTCGAGCAGGGCGCGGTCCATTGTCTCTATCGTCTGGTTGGCGATGCCTCACCATGTCGCGGCTTTCGACGCATTGTCCAGTTGTCAAATCGCTGACATCAAAGTCTTCTACCGCCAGCGCAAAATTCCTGGACCGCCTCCCCATGACCGAACGCTACGCCATCTATTTCGCACCCGCCGTCAATGAACCGCTCTGGCGGCTTGCCTGCGAATGGCTCGGCCGCGACCCGGCCGGTGACGGCATTCGCCATCGCCCGCCCGGGATCGACGCGCCCCAGCTCGATTCGCTCACCATCTCGGCGCGCCGCTACGGTTTCCACGCCACCATCAAGGCGCCGATGCGCCTGGCCGAGGGCACCAACCGGGCCGAGCTGGAAGCGGCCATCCAGGCTTTCGCCCTCAGCCACGAGGTCTTCGAGGTCGGCGTTCCGGTGCTGCGCCTGATCGATGGCTTCCTGGCCCTGGTGCTCGAGCCGCAGCCGCACCGGCTCACCGACTTCGCCGGCACCTGCGTAACGCTCTTTGACCGCTTCCGCGCCCCCATGAGCGAGGAAGATCGGGCCGCGCGCGTCGGCAAGGGGCTCTCCGAGCGGCAGGTGACGCTGCTCGACCAGTACGGCTACCCTTACGTGCTCGAGCAGTTTCTTTTCCACATGACGCTCTCGGACCGGCTGCCTACAACCTGGCGCGGCCCGCTCAAGGACCTGGCCACCGACTGGTTCGCCCCGGTCCTGATCAAGCCGCTGGTCATCGACCGGCTCGCCCTGTTCCACCAGCCCGAAGCGGGGGCGCCATTTGCGCGCGTCGCCGACTTTCCGCTCACCACCGCGCACGAGATCTGAAACCTTCCAGCAAGTTCAAGCGTTTGCCCTCAGAACTCAATCCTGGGGCAATCCATGAGCAGAACCACCCTTTATGCCTTGATCGCGGTCCTTGTTGCTGTGGTCGTCGCTTTGGGCGTCTATATCTACCAGCAGCAGAACCGTCCGGGCGTCGAGATCCGGATGGACGAAAACGGATTATCGGTACAGGGCAATGGCTGAAACGGTCGGACTGGAAGCGGTGGAAGCCGCGCTCACGGGTGAACTCAATCGCCAGGCGGCGCTGCGCGGCGAGCCGCTGATCGTCGGCCTCATCGACGTCGCGGCGCTGGCCAAGGCCGTTGTCGGCGCGCTGGGCCTGCAAACCAACCCGCCCAACGAAGGGCTGATGCCCGAGGAACTGGACGCCAGCAACGACGGCTGACGGATCGCGCCGGCCTAGCCTTTCGGCTCGAGCAGGTCCCACTTGTTCCCGTAAAGATCCTCGAAGACAGCCACGCTGCCATAGGCCTCGTGACGCGGCTCTTCGAGGAAGCGGACGCCCGCGGCGCGAAAGGCCGCGTAGTCGCGCGCGAAATCGTCGGTGGTGAGGAAAAAGCCGACCCGGCCGCCGGTCTGGTTGCCGATGGCGGCCAGTTGGTCGTCCCCGTTGGCCTGGGCCAGAAGCAACTGCGCGCCGCGTCCACCCCTCGGCGCCACCACCACCCAGCGCTTGCCTTCGCCCATGTCGGTATCGGCCACGAGCGCGAATCCGAGCTTGTCGCGGTAGAAAACGATGGCTTCGTCAAAGTCCCTGACGACGAGGGCAACCGTGGCTATTGTCTGGTTCATTCTCACGCAACCGATTTACTAAGCTTTCTGAGAACACTCTATCGCGCGCTAAATCATTCTACCGTCATAAAATTGACCAACTGGAAAAACTCCCCCATTGCACCTTGCGGCAAAAAACGCTTTGTTGGCCGCCAAGCCGCGAGGGCAACGAAAAAGCTCGCGGCGCAAATATCAGGATTGGGAGATCCTTATGCGTTTGATGAAAACCCTGTTGGCAGCAACGGCACTCGTGGCTGTCACCGCTGGCGTGTCCGAAGCCAAAACCCTTGTGTTCTGCTCGGAAGCCTCGCCCGCCCATTTCGATCCCGGCCCGCTCACGGGCGGTAACGATTTCGACGCGTCTTCGCGCACCATCTACAACCGTCTGGTCGAGTTCGAGCATGGCGGCACCGCCGTCCAGCCCGGCCTGGCCGAAAAGTGGGAAACCTCGGCCGACGGCAAGGAAATCACCTTCCACCTGCGTCCGGGCGTCAAGTTCCACACCACGTCCTACTTCACGCCCACGCGTGACATGAACGCCGACGACGTCATCTTCTCGTTCGAGCGTCAGATGAAGGAAGACAATCCCTGGTACGCATACCTGCCCGGTATGACCTGGGATTACTTCCAGGGCATGGACATGCCCAAGTACATCAAGGAGATCCAGAAGGTCGACGACCTGACGGTCAAGTTCGTGCTGAACGAACCAAATGCTCCGATGATCGCGAACCTGGGCATGGACTTCGCTTCGATCGTCTCGAAGGAATATGCCGACAAGCTCGCCGCCGAAAACAACATGGCTGCGTTCTCGACCCAGCCGGTCGGCACCGGCCCGTTCCAGTTCGTCGACTACCAGCTCGATTCGACCATCCGCTACCAGGCTTTCGCCGACTATTGGGGCGGCAAGCAGCCGATCGACGACCTGATCTTCGCCATCACCACCGATCCGAGCGTGCGCGCTCAGAAGCTCAAGGCCGGTGAATGCGATATCATGGCCTACCCGGCTCCGGCCGACGTGGCCGGCCTGCAGGCCGACCCGAACCTGGTCGTCGCCGAGCAGGAAGGCCTCAACATCGGCTACATGTCCTACAACGTGACCGAGCCGCCGTTCGACAAGGTCGAGGTCCGCAAGGCTCTCAACCACGCCATCAACAAGAAGGCGATCATCGACGCGGTCTACCAGGGCGCCGGCCAGGTTGCGATCAACCTGATCCCGCCGACCATGTGGTCCTACAACAAGGACGTGAAGGACGACGAGTACGATCCCGAACTGGCCAAGAAGCTCCTGGCCGAAGCGGGCGTCACCGACCTGACCACGGACCTGTGGGCCATGCCGGTCTCGCGTCCCTACAACCCGAACGCCCAGCGCGTCGCCGAAATGATCCAGGCCGACTGGGCCGCTGTCGGCGTCAAGGCCAACATCGTCTCGTACGAGTGGACCGAATACCGCGAGCGCGGCAAGCAGAAGGACCGCAAGGGCCCGTTCCAGATCGGCTGGACCGGTGACAACGGCGATCCGGACAACTTCTTTGCCACCCTGTTCTCGTGCTCGGCCATTGGCGTGTCGAACTACTCGAGCTGGTGCGACAAGGACTTCGAAGATCTGATCCAGAAGGCCAAGGTCACTGCCGACCAGGCCGAGCGCACCAAGCTCTACGAAGAAGCCCAGGTTCGCTTCAAGGATCAGGCTCCGGCCCTGACCCTCGCCCACTCGAAGGTGTTCATGCCGATGAACAAGCGCGTCCAGAACTTCAAGATGGACCCGCTCGGCATCCACCGCTTCGACGGCGTGGACGTCACCGAGTAAGCCTTTGGATGGCGCCAGAAAAACTGGCGCCATCTGGCTTATTGCGCGACAATCAGCTCAGAAGCCTCATTCCGGGAGGACCGGAGTGAGGCTTCGAGCCATAAAATGAGGCTCTGGAACAGAGCAATGCTCACCTTCATTCTCCGCAGACTGGCCTATCTGGTGCCGACCGTGATCGGCATCTCGATCTGCGCCTTCGCCTTCGTGCGCCTGCTCCCGGGCGACCCGATCCTGGCCATGGCCGGCGAACACGGCGTCACCCCCGAGCGCTACGAAATCCTCAAGGAACAGTTCGGCTACAACGCCCCGATCTGGCAGCAGTATTTCCAGTATCTGGGCAATGTCCTCACCGGCAATTTCGGCGTGTCGCTCTCGACCAAGCGCCCGGTCTGGAACGAGTTCCTGACGCTGTTCCCCGCGACGCTCGAACTGGCGTTCTTCGCCATGATGTTCGCCGTGATCATCGGCATTCCGGCCGGCATCTTCGCGGCCATCAAGCGCGGCTCCTGGTTCGACCAGATCACCATGGGCATCGCGCTCACCGGCTATTCGATGCCGATCTTCTGGTGGGGCCTGCTGCTCATCATCTTCTTTTCGGGCACCCTGGGCTGGACGCCGGTTTCAGGACGCATCGCCCTCAACTTCTTCTTCAAGCCGATTACCGGCTTCATGACCATCGACAGCCTGCTCTACGGCAACTGGCCGGCCTTCGTCTCGGCCCTGCGCCACCTCATCCTGCCGGCCATCGTGCTGGGCACGATCCCGCTGGCGGTGATCGCCCGCCAGACCCGTTCCGCCATGCTCGAGGTGCTGGGCGAGGACTATATCCGCACCGCCCGCGCCAAGGGCCTGCCGCCCAGCCGCGTGACCAATGTCCATGCCCTGCGCAATGCCCTCATCCCCGTGGTGACCACGATCGGCCTCCAGGTCGGCATGCTCATGGCCGGCGCCATCCTCACCGAGACCATCTTCTCCTGGCCCGGCGTCGGCAAGTGGATGATCGATTCCATCTCCAAGCGCGACTACGTGGTGGTCCAGTCCGGCCTGCTGCTCATCGCGCTCATCGTGATGGCCGTGAACCTTCTGGTGGACGTGCTCTACGCCGTCATCAATCCGCGTATCAGGGTGCAGTAGGCCATGACCGAAACCACGACTACCGCAACGACCAAAGCGCCCCCGGCCAAGGCCAACGAACCCAACCCGCGTTGGGCCGCCCTCGCCGAATTCTGGCACTACTTCTCCATGAACAAGGGGGCCGTGATCGGCCTCGTCGTCTTCGTCCTCCTGGTTCTGATCGCCATCTTCGCGCCGCTCCTGGCGCCCCATTCGCCCGACCAGCAGTTCCGCGACGCCATCCTCGCGCCGCCGATGTGGCAGGAGGGCGGCCGTCCCGAATTCATCCTGGGCACCGACCAGGTGGGCCGCGACATGCTTTCGCGCCTCATCTACGGCTCGCGCTATTCGCTCTTCATCGGCTTCTTCGTCGTCATCGGCGCGCTGATCGTGGGCGTGGTGCTGGGCGTCCTCGCCGGCTACTTCCGCGGCTGGGTGGACGTGGCCATCATGCGCGTGATGGACATCATCCTCGCCTTCCCCTCGCTGCTGCTGGCGCTGGTGCTGGTGGCGATCCTGGGGCCGGGGCTCTTCAACGCCATGATCGCCATCGCCCTCGTGCTGCAACCGCACTTCGCGCGGTTGACGCGCGCGGCGGTGATGGCCGAGAGCAACCGCGAATACGTCACCGCCGCCAGGGTTTCGGGCGCCAGCCACTTCCGGCTGATGATGAAGACCATCCTGCCCAACTGCCTTGCCCCGCTGATCGTCCAGGCGACGCTTTCGTTCTCGAACGCGATCCTGGAAGCGGCGGCCCTCGGGTTCCTGGGCATGGGCGCGCAGCCACCGACGCCCGAATGGGGCACGATGCTGGCCTCCGCCCGCGAATTCATCATTCGCGCCCCCTGGGTCGTGACCTTCCCGGGCCTGGCCATCCTCATCACCGTGCTTGCCATCAACCTGGTCGGCGACGGCCTGCGCGATGCGCTCGACCCGAAACTGAAACGGAGCTGACGCAACATGGCTCTGCTTGAAATCAAGAACCTCTCGGTGGGCTTCGACACCTCGGTGGGCCTGTTCATGGCCGTCCAGGGCATCGACCTCACCATCGACTCGCGCGAAGTACTCGCCATCGTCGGCGAATCCGGCTCGGGCAAGTCGGTGGCCATGCTGGCGGTGATGGGGCTCCTGCCCAACACCGCCACCGTCACCGCCGACAAGATGACCTTCGAAGGGCGCGACCTGCTCACCATGTCCGATTCCGAACGGCGCAAGATCGTCGGCAAGGATATCGCCATGATCTTCCAGGAGCCGATCGCCAGCCTCAACCCGTGCTTTACGGTCGGCTTCCAGATCATGGAAACGCTGCGCCAGCACACCAGCCTGGGCAAGAAGCAGCGGCACGAGCGCGCGGTGGAACTTTTGCGCCTGGTCGGCATCAACGATGCCGCCGAGCGCCTGAGCGCCTATCCGCACCAGATGTCGGGCGGCCAGTGCCAGCGCGTGATGATCGCCATCGCCATCGCCTGCAACCCGAAACTGCTGATCGCGGACGAGCCCACCACCGCGCTCGACGTGACCATCCAGAAGCAGATCCTCGATCTGCTCATGAAGCTCCAGGAACGCCATGGCATGGGGCTGATCATGATCACCCACGACATGGGCGTGGTCGCCGAAACCGCCGACCGCGTCATCGTCCAGTACAAGGGCCGCAAGATGGAAGAGGCCGACGTGCTGACGCTCTTCGAGAATCCCAAGAGCAACTATACCCGGGCGCTGCTCTCGGCCCTGCCCGAGAACGCCACGGGCGATCGCCTGCCCACCGTCGCCGACTTCCACATGGAAGGGAGCCCGTGATGAGCGAGATCGTTCTCGAAACCCGCCACGTCACCCGCGACTATCACGTCTCGGGCGGCCTGTTCCGGCCCGAAAAGGTCATCCACGCCGTCAAGGACGCCAACTTCAAGCTCGAAAAGGGCAAGACGCTGGCCATCGTCGGGGAATCGGGTTCGGGCAAGTCCACGCTCGCCCGTATCCTCACGCTCATCGACCCGGCGACCTCGGGCGAATTGCTGATCGAAGGCCAGCCGGTCGACATCACCAAGGGGCTCTCCAAGGAGATGCGCCGCAAGGTGCAGATCATCTTCCAGAACCCCTATGGCTCGCTCAACCCGCGCCAGAAGATCGGCGACGTGCTGGCCGAACCGCTGCTGATCAACACCAGCATGCCGGCCGCCGAGCGACGCGAGAAGGCCATGCAGATGCTGCTCAAGGTTGGCCTCGGCCCCGAGCACTTCAACCGCTACCCGCACATGTTCTCGGGCGGGCAGCGCCAGCGCATCGCCATCGCCCGTTCGCTCATGCTCAACCCCAAGCTGCTGGTGCTGGACGAGCCCGTCTCCGCGCTCGACCTTTCGGTGCAGGCGCAGATCCTCAACCTGCTGGCGGACCTCCAGGACGAGTTCGGGCTGACCTATGTGTTCATCAGCCATGACCTCTCGGTGGTGCGCTACATCGCCGACGAGGTGATGGTGATGTACCTGGGAGAGGTGGTGGAATACGGCACGCGCGACGCGGTGTTCGACAATCCGCAGCACAGCTACACCAAGACCCTGTTCGCGGCCACGCCCAAGGCGGACGTGGAAAGCATCAAGGCCCGCCTGGCGAGAAAGCGCGCCGCGGCCTAGGGGCCGCGCGCGAAAGCGTGCTCGCGTGGGGGGCGATTGTTGCTGCCCCGCGCGCAGCGCTAGCTTGTCCGAAGGCAAGTTCGTCCTCCCCCCGGCCCACCGGTTACCCATCATACGTGGAGCCCTTCGCTGGCCCCCGGCCTTTGTCGGGAGGAGCGGTGGTGTGCGGCCGCGAGAAGCTGGCTTGAGTGCGCGTGGCGTGCGGGATGGTACCCCATCGCTTCCCTCCCCCTTGTGGGGAGGGATTGAGGGTGGGGGTGGCCTTGAATTCGGCGCCCGTTGCTCCCCCACCCTTGTTCCCTCCCCACAAGGGGGAGGGAGACCTGCTGGCTCTTGCCAGCGGAAGTCTGGAATGACGCGATGGCGCCCTATCGCCTCACTGCTCCTATGGGAGGGATTGGGGGTAAACCCTGGACTCGGCGGTGGTGCTCTCCAGCACAAGGCCCGTTCATCAGAACGACGGTTGTCCTCCCCCGCGAAGGCCGGCGCCCGAGAAGCTGGCTTGAGGGTGCCTGGCGTGCAGGATGGTACCCCAGCGCTTCCCTCCCCCTTGTGGGGAGGGATTGAGGGTGGGGGTGGGCCTCGAATTCGGCGCCCGTTGCTCCCCCACCCTTGTTCCCTCCCCACAAGGGGAGGGAGACCTGCTGGCTCTAGCCAACGGAAGTCTGGAATGACGCGATGGTGCCGCCTCTCTCCCCACAAGCCTGCGGGCCGAATGCGGGTGCTACTTGCCTTTCCAGCCGAGCAGCCGCAGGGCGTTGGCGGTTACCAGGACCGTGGCGCCGGTGTCGGCGAGGATGGCGATCCAGAGGCCGGTGATGCCGAGGACGCTCGTGACCAGGAACACGGCCTTCAGGCCCAGTGCGACAGTGATGTTCTGGCCGATGTTGCTCATGGTGGCGCGGGAGAGGCCGATCATGTTGACGACGTCGGTTAGGCGGCTGCGCAGCAGGGCGCCGTCGGCGGTTTCGAGGGCCACGTCGGTGCCCGAACCCATGGCGATGCCGGTCGCCGCGGCGGCGAGGGCAGGGGCGTCGTTGATGCCGTCTCCGACCATCATGACGCCCTCGCCCAGGGCCTTGATGGCGCTCACCTTGTCCTGCGGCATGAGCTCGGCGCGATAATCCATGTCCAGTGCCCCGGCGATGGCGGCGCCGGTGCGGGCGTTGTCGCCCGTCAGCATCACCGATTTGACGTTCATGGCCCGGAGTGCGCCGATCGTCGAAGGGGCGTCCTCGCGCGGTTCGTCCCGCAGGGCGACAAGGCCGATGATCGTGCCGTTGCGCTTGACCGCCGAAACCGTCTTGCCCTCGGCTTCAAGCCGCAGCGCTTCGGGGAGCGAGGCCTCCTCGCGCGTCGCGCCGACGAAAATCTCGGCCCCCTCGACATTGGCGGAGACGCCCTTGCCGGCCATCGCGGTTTCGTCGCGGCCCGGGGGGATGTTCAGCCCCAAAGACGTCGCGTGCGCGACGATGGCCTGCGCCAGCGGATGGCTCGAGCCGGCCTCGACCGCCGCGGCCAGCCGCAGCACCTCGTCCTGGCTGCCTGCGAGCGCGACCACGTCCGTGACCCTGGGTTCGCCCCGGGTCAGCGTGCCGGTCTTGTCGAAGGCCACGGTCCGCGTCTTGGCGACGGTCTCGATGACGATGCCACCCTTGAGCAGCAAGCCTTGGCGTGCCCCGGCGGCAAGTGCCGAGGCGATGGAGGCCGGAACCGAGATCACCAGCGCGCACGGGCACCCGATGAGCAGCAGGGTGAGGCCGCGATAGAGCCAGGTCCACCAGTCCCCGAGCCCGACGAGCGGCGGGACGAGCGTGACCAGGATCGCAACGCCCACGATGGCCGGCATGTACCAGCGCGAGAACCGGTCGATGAACCGCTCGGTGGGCGCGCGCGCCTCATGGGCCTCTTCCACCAGCTTGACGATGCGCGAGATGGTGTTGTCGGCGGCCGCCTTTTCAACCCGGATCCGCAGCGCCGCCTGGGTGTTGATCGAACCGGCGAAGACCTCGTCGCCCTCCGTGCGGGTGACGGGCACCGATTCCCCGGTAACCGGCGACTGGTCGACGCCCGAGGTGCCGGACACCACGATGCCGTCGGCGGGAATGCGATCGCCAGGCCGCACCAGCACGGTCTGGCCGATGCGTAGCGCCGAGGCCTCGACCTGGCGGGTCGCCCCGTTCTCCTCGATGAGCGCCGTCTTGGGCACGAGTTCGCCAAGCGCCTTGATGGAGGCGCGCGCCTGCGCCGCCGCCGCGCCCTCGAGCACTTCGCCCACTGCAAAGAGGAAGACGACGAGCGCCGCCTCCTCGGCGGCCCCGATGACCAGGGCGCCCGTGGCGGCGATGGTCATGAGCATTTCGATGGTGAAGGGCGAGCCCGCCCGCGCCGCCTGGAAGGCGCGCAGGGCAATCGGGGCCACCCCGATCAGCGTGGCGATGACGAAGGCCCAATAGGAGATGTCCGGCAAGGCGAGCTTGGCCGCCCACGCAAGAAGGTAGAGCGCGCCCGTGCCGATGACGAGCTGGCCCTTGCGGGTCTGCCACCAGGCCTTGTCGCGATCCCCCGGCTCCTCGCCATGCACATGGCCGACGGCGCCGTGATCGTGGTCGTGATCATGATCATGGTCGTGCTCCCCCTCGGCGTGGTCATGCCGGGGCGCGGTGGGCGCGGCGCCGGTGAAGGGCCGGGCGGCATAGCCGAGCTGGGAAATCTGCTTCTCGATGGCCTCGGGCGCGGCGCCGCCTTCGGCCAGCTTGAGCGAGAGCTTCTCGGTCGTGTGGGTGATCGCGACCTCCGATACGCCCGGCATGCGCTCGAGCGCGGTGCGGATCTTGGCCGCGCAACTGGCACAATCCATGCCTTCCACGCGCCAGTTCAGCGTCCGGGTTTCGGTTCCCTGGTCCATAACGGCCTCGACAAATCCATCTCGTCGAGTCTGGCGTACAACCTCCAGCCGCTAGAGCTTCAAGTGGTTTTTTCGCGAAAGTTGATCTCGCCCGCCCCCCGTGGTTTATGCGGCCCGAACCAGTCGGAAACTCCCCCCATGGCAGCAGCGCCTATCCTCGCGCTTCAGGATATCAAACTCACGCTCGGCTCGACGCTCCTGCTCGATGGCGCCGAACTCTCGGTGACGCCCGGCGACAAGATCGCGCTGGTCGGCCGCAACGGGTCGGGCAAGTCGACGCTCCTCAAGATCGCAGCCGGCGAGATCGAGGCCGATTCCGGCCTGCGTTTCGTCCAGCCGGGCGTCACGGTGCGCTATCTGCCCCAGGAGCCGGATCTTTCCGCCTTTGCGAGCACGCTCGCCTATGTCGAGGCGGGGCTGACCGAGGGCGACGATCACTATCGCGCCCAGTACCTGCTCGAGCAACTCGGGCTCACCGGCAGGGAAGAGCCGAAAAACCTCTCGGGCGGCGAGGCGCGCCGCGCCGCGCTGGCGCGGGTGCTGGCGCCCGAGCCCGATATCCTGTTGCTGGACGAGCCCACCAACCACCTCGACCTGCCGGCCATCGAATGGCTGGAAGAGGAAATCTCCTCGCTGCGTTCGGCCATCGTGCTCATCAGCCACGACCGGCGATTCCTGGCTGATCTCACCAAGGCCACCGTCTGGCTCGACCGCGGCATCACCCGCCGCCTCAACCAGGGTTTCTCGGGCTTCGAGACGTGGCGAGACAGCGTGCTCGAGGAAGAGGAACAGGCCCGCCACAAGCTCGACCGCCAGATCGTGCGCGAAGAGCACTGGCTGACCTATGGCGTCACCGCCCGCCGCAAGCGCAACGTGCGCCGGCTCGAAAACCTCTCGAACCTGCGCCAGCAACGCAAGGAAGGCCGCCGCGCCACGGGCGAGGTCAAGATGACCGTCTCGGAGGGCACGACCTCGGGCGCGCTGGTGGTGGATGCCGACACCATCTCCAAGAGTTTCGGCGACCGCCCGATCGTCAAGGACTTCACCACCCGGGTCATCCGCGGCGACCGCGTCGGCATCGTCGGCCCAAACGGGGCCGGCAAGACCACGCTGATCAAACTGCTGACGGGCGAACTGGCCCCCGATTCCGGCCGCGTGAAGCTCGGCTCGAGCCTCGAGCTCGCCACGCTCGACCAGGGCCGCAAGGGGCTTGCGCCCGAGACCACCCTCAAGGACGCCCTCACCCAGGGCGGCTCGGATACGCTCATCATCAACGGGCAGCCCAAGCACGTCATGGGCTATATGAAGGACTTCCTCTTCACGCCCGAACAGGCGCGCACCGCCGTCTCCAAGCTCTCGGGTGGCGAGCGCGGCCGCCTGACGCTGGCGCGGGCCCTGGCGCTGCCCTCCAACGTCCTGGTGCTGGACGAGCCGACCAACGATCTCGACCTCGAAACCCTCGACCTGCTCCAGGAATTGCTCGCCGACTATCCCGGCACCGTCGTCGTGGTCAGCCACGACCGCGACTTCCTCGACCGCGTCTCGACCTCGGTGATCGTGGCCGAAGGCAATGGCGAGTGGAACGAATATGCCGGCGGCTACTCGGACATGGTCGCCCAGCGCGGCTATGGGGTGCGCAAGCCCGAAGCCAAGGCAGCGCCCGCCAAGCCAAAGCCTGCCCAGCAAGTTCCTGCCGCTGCCCCGGCTGCCAAGCGCAAGCTTTCCTTCAAGGAAAAGCACGCGCTCGAAACCCTGCCGGCGCAGATCAAGAAACTCGAAAACGAGATCGCCAGGCTCCAGGAAGCGCTGGCCGACCCGGGGCTATACGCCAAGTCCCCCGAGGAGTTCGAAAAGAAGAGCGCCGCGCTCGGCAAGGCCGATGCGGAGCGTGCCGCGGCCGAGGAGCAGTGGCTCGAACTCGAAATCCTGCGCGAGGAACTGGAGGGGTAGGGCGGCCCCGGCGGGGCGGTGACAACGTCCCGCCAATCAGGCACTCTGGCGGCGAGCCAGGAGGATGGCGCGCATGCTCGAGCATTTCGTCGTCGCGCAGGAGCCAGTCTACGAGACCGTGCGGGCCGAGCTTCGCGCCGGCCACAAGCGCACGCACTGGATGTGGTTCATATTCCCCCAGCTTGCGGGCCTGGGCACCTCGGTGATGGCCCAGAAGTTCGGCATCGCCTCGCTCGATCAGGCGAACGACTACGTCATTCACCCCGTTCTGGGGCCGCGGCTGATCGAATGCACCAACATGGTCAACCGTCACCTGGGAATGCGCGCCGAGGACATCTTCGGGGAGATCGATGCCCTCAAATTTTGTTCATCCATGACTTTGTTTGCGGTGGCCTCGCCCGAGCATCCGGTGTTCGAAACGGCCATCAATGCCTTTTGCAACGGGCGGTTCGATCCGTTGACGCTCGCCCGGCTCTGACTGCTTCGCGACCCTGGCAAGCCCCGATTAGCAAAACTCTTGTCACACAGACTCTTTTTCCCGATTCCCCACCCCGGTATTGTGAAGTGATTCGGTGGTCATGGGTCACGGCCGCCGGAAGCGCGCATCATTGGCGCGTTGGGCAGTAGCAGGCGTTCTCCAGGGTTGTTGCGGTCCTGGAGCGATCAGCAAAGCGTTCTTTTAAGAGGTAGGGCATGGTGCCGGAAGATTTCCGGAAACGTCGGGGATTCGCATTGAGAGCAGCGCCGCTCCTAGTGGCTGCCCCCATAGCAATCTTCGCCGCCACGCCAGCCCTCGCCCAGGCCGGCAACGCCTATACGGCCAGCGCCCTTGTCGGCGCCCTGCCGCTGGCCATCGCCATAGGCGCTGGGGCCTTCGCGCTCATGGCCATGGTGGCCCTGCGCAACACCAAGCGCGACAACCGGCTCAACCAGAGCCGCACCTCCGAACAGATTTCGGGCCTGCGCGCGCTCGTCGATGAATACGAGGCCCTGCTTGCCGGCACGCGCGAGCTCACCGTGCTCTGGAGCGAAGCCGCGTCCGAACCGAAGTTCCTCGGCCAGGCCGCCGCCGTGCTGCCGCCCGGCCGTCGCGCTGAAACCGTTCTCAACCTCCATTCCTGGCTGCCCCCCGAAGAGGCGGCGACGCTCGCCAAAGTCCTCGAGGCCCTGCGGGTCGATGGGCAGGGGTTCGACATGGGCGTTACCAGCTCGGACGGCCGCCAGTTGCGGGCCACCGGCTGGGTTTTGGGCGGCGCCGTTGCCGTGCGGCTGCGCCCGACGCTCCTGCAGCGCCAGACCGCCGCCGCCCTCGACGACAAGACGTTGCGCGCCGACATCTCGAGCGCCCGCGCCATCTTCGCGCTCATGCCGTGCCCGGCCTTCGTGCGCGACGCCAGCAACAAGCTGGCCTATGCCAACCCGGCCTATCTCCAGCTCGCCCGCACGCTCGGCAAGCCCGTCGGCGACGGGGAGATTCCCGAACTGCTCGACAGCGTCGGGCTGGGGGACAAGCCGCAATCGCGCACCGTCTCGTTTCCGACGGCGGGCGGCGGCTACGAACTGGTGGAGTTCCCGCTCACCGGCGGTCGCGCCGGCTATTTCGAGCCGCACAAGCCGGCGGTCGCCCCGGCACTGGGCGAAGGCTTCGAGCCCGGCGTCAGCCAGCTCAGCGCCGTCATGGAAGTGCTCTCCACGCCCATCGCCATCTTCAACGCGGCGCGCGAACTGGTGCAGTTCAACGGCGCCTATGCCGAGCTTTTCAACCTCAACCCCAAATGGCTCAAGCTGGGCATGGACGAGCGCTCGATCCTCGACCGCCTGCGAACCGAGGGCATGCTGCCCAACGAACCCGACTATCACAAATGGCGCGCCAAGCACCTGACCTCCTACCAGCTCACCGAGCCGACCGAGCGCGAACCCTGGCACCTGCCGGACGGGCGCACTATCCAGGTCATCGCCGCCCCGGCCGGCCCCAAGGGCGGCGTCATCTATGTCTTTGACGACATCACCGCGCGGCTGCGGCTCGAAAGCCTCAACAAGTCGCTCTCCAGCGTTCAGCGCGAAACCCTCAACGCCCTCTCCGAAGGGGTGGCGGTGTTCGGCACCAATGGCCGCCTGACGCTTTCCAACCCGCAGCTTTCCAAGCTCTGGAAGCTGCCGATGAACGAGCTGGGCACTAACCCGCATATCGACCAGATCGCCGAGGCCTGCGGCAAGGTCATGCCCGAGGATGGGATTTCGATCTGGCGCGACCTCAAGCGCCGCATCATCGACCTCAACCCCATGCGTGCCGACACCACGGGGCGCATCGCGCGCGCCGACGGGTGCCTCATCGACTATGCCGTGACGCGCCTGCCCGACGGGCAGACCATGATGACCTTCATGGACGTCACCGACAGCGCCAATTACAGCCGCGTGCTCAAGGAGCGCAACGACGCCCTGGTGACCGCCGACCGGCTCAAGGACGCGTTCGTCCAGAACGTCTCGTACGAACTGCGTTCCCCGCTCACCAACATCATCGGCTTCGCCGACCTGCTCTCGTCCCAGGACATGGGGCCGCTCAACGACAAGCAGCGCGCCTATACCGATTATATCCGCGCTTCGAGCGTGACTTTGGGCGTGCTCATCGACAACATCCTCGACCTCGCCACGGTCGATGCCGGCATCGCCGAACTGCGGCTCGATGCCGTGGACATCCAGACCCTGGTCGAAAAGGCGCGGGCCGGGCTCGCGGCCACCTTCCCCGAGATCAACGGCGAGCGCCAGCTCAAGCTGGCGGTGGAGGTGCCCGAGGGCATCGCGCCGATCAAGGCGGACGCCACCCGCCTCGTGCAGGTGCTCTATAACCTGCTTTCGAACGCGGCACGCTTCTCCGAGCCGGGCGGGGAAATCCGCCTCCTGGTCCAGGAACGCGGCGAGCGCCTCCTGTTCATCGTCGAAGACGACGGGGCGCCCATGACCGAGGAAATGAAGGCGGCCATGCTCGACCCCGTGCACAGCTCGGGACGCCAGCGCGGCGCCGGGCTTGGCCTTGCCATCGTGCGCACCTTCGTCAATCTCCATGGCGGCACCATCACCATGGAAAAGCGCGAACCGCGCGGCAATCGTGTCGTGGTCAACCTGCCGCGCGACGCCGCCGCGCTTGCCGGCGCCGCCGAATAGGCCATGGTGTTCCTGCCCGACGATGCGGCGACGGCGCAACTGGGAGCGGCGCTCGCCGCGCTCCTGCGCCGCGGCGATCTCGTGGTGCTGGAAGGCGACCTTGGAGCCGGCAAGACCGCGCTCGCCCGGGCCATCATCCGCACGCTGATGGGCGATCCGCGCATGGACGTGCCTTCGCCGAGCTTCGCCCTGGTCCAGCCCTACGAGGGCAAGGGCCTTTCGGTCATCCATGCCGATCTCTACCGGCTGGCGGCGGCGGGCGACGTGAGCGAACTCGGGCTGCTCGACGATCCGGACGCCATCGTCATCGTCGAATGGGCGGAGCGCTCGCCCGAAATCGAGGCAGAGGCGAGCGTGCGCGTCGAGCTTTCCGTCCCGCACTCGGGCGAGGGGCGCGAGGCATCCGTCACCTTCGGCGACGAGCGGAGCCTCGAGAAACCGAACGGCTGATCGTGCCTGCCGAACTCCGCTGGACTTCCCCCTCCGGGCACGGTCAAATCCGGCCATGACCCGACTCAAACCCGATGTGATGCTGCTTGCCGCGGGCTACGGCAAACGCATGCTCCCGCTCACCGAAACCACGCCCAAGCCGCTGATCGAAGTGGCTGGACAGAGGCTGCTCGACCGGGTCATCGCCAATGCGCGCGACGAGGACCTCGACCGGTTCGTGATCAACGCCCACCACCTGGCGCCCCAGATCGAGGCCGCCGCCCGCGAGCGCGGGCTGACCGTGTCGAACGAGCCCGAGCTTCTCAACACCGGCGGCGGCGTGCGGCAGGCCCTCCCTTTGCTGGCCACCGACCCTATCCTCATCATGAATACCGATGCCTTCTGGCCCGAGGGCTCGGACGCGCCGATCGGGCGGATGATCGACCTTTTCGCCGAGAAACGACCCGAGATGGTGCTGCTCTGCGTGCAGCCCCGGCGCGCCCACGGCTTCCGCCGCAGCCACGATTTCTGCCTGGCGCCCGATGCGCACGTCACTCTCGATCGCGGCCAGCCGGTGATCTATGGCGGTGTCGCGCTGGTGGCGCGCTCGGTCTTCGAGGGGGCACCCGAAGGCGCGTTCTCGCTGGCGGCGCTTTTCGACCGTAACCTCGAGCGCAACCACCTCTATGGGGTAGTTCTCGATGCGCCCTGGTTCCATGTCGGAGACGTCCAGGGACTGGCCGAAGCCGACCATCTGCTGGCTTCGGCATGAGCCAGCCGAAAGTCTATTCCATCGCCCCCGATACGCCGTTCCTGCCGACCCTGGCCGAACGCATTCTCGATGGCACCCTGCTGGGCGACTGGCCGCGCGGCGAGGACAACCCCTTCTGGCTTTCAGATATCACCATCGTGCTGCCGACGCGGCGCGCCCAGCTTGCGCTCGCCCGGGCCTTTGCCGAGCGCGGCCATGGCTTGATGCCCGACATCCGCACCTTCGGCGGGGAAGCGCCCGAAGAGGAGCCGTTCCTGCCCCCGATCGAGGCCGATCCGCTCCCCCAGCCGGTGTCGCGCCTCGAGCGCCGCCTGATCCTGGCTCGCCTCATCGAAGCCTGGTCCAGGACCGAGCAGGGGGCCCAGACGCTCTCCACCCCGCCCAACGCCGCCGAAATCCTGGCGCTCGCCGACAGCCTGGGACAGGTGGTGGACGATCTCAATACCGAGCAGGTGCCGGCTTCGGCGCTCAAGGCGCTGGCGCCTGACGAACTGGCCGAGAACTGGCAGCGCGTGCTCGGCTTCCTCAACATCGCGCTCGAAGCCTGGCCGGCGATCCTGGATGGGCGCGGCAAGGCCGATGCCAGCGCCATCCGCAACCTGCGGCTCGAACGCCAGGCCGCGACGGCGCCGCTCGTCTTCGGCGAACGCCCGGTGATCGCCGCCGGCTCCACCGGCTCGATCCCGGCCACCGCGCACCTGCTGGGCGCCTTGAGCCGGCTGCCGCGCGGGGCCCTGGTGCTGCCCGGCCTCGATCCCGACCTCGACTACGAGGCCCTGCTCAGGACCGAGGAAGCTCCGCACGGCCATCCGCAATACGGGCTGGCGCAGTTGCTGCGCCGTCTTGGGACGCCGCCATCGACGGTCGTCGAGCTCGGGCGGCCCGGCGTGCGGGCCGAGGTCATCCGGCAATCCCTGGCGCTGGCGAACGGCACTGCCCGCTGGGCGCAGACCCGCGCTGCGCTACTGCCGCGCATGGCCGAGGCGGTCAAGGGCATCACGATCCTGGGCGCGCGGACGGCCGATGAGGAAGCGCGCGCCATTGCGTTGGCGGCGCGCGGCGCCCTGATGGCGCACAAAAGCGTAGGCATCGTCTCGCCCGACCGTAACCTGGCGCGCCGGATCGCGGCCGAACTGCTGCGCTTCGAGCTAGAAGTGGACGACGCCGCCGGCTCCCCCCTCTTCCACGCGCCCGCCGGACGACTGGTGCGACAGATTCTCAGCCTTGCCGCCAACGGCTTTGCACCCGTGGACCTGGTGGCGCTGCTGCGCAGTCGCGCCACGGTGCTGGGGCTCGAGCGGGCCCAGGTGGCGCGCCTCGCCGACATTCTCGAAACGCGGGTGCTGCGCGGCCGGCGTCCGGGTCCGGGGCTCGCCGGCATCCGGGCGCTCGTCGCCGAACGGCGCGAGGAGGAGCGGCTGGCCCCGCTCCTCGATGCCCTCGAGACGGCCATCGCCCCGGTCTGCGCCCTGCTCGAAAGCGACACGCGCTTTTCGGCCGCGCTCCTGGCGCGCACGCTGGCCGAGGCCTTCGCCCGGGTGGCCGCGCCCGGCCCGATGCCGGGGCGCAGCGAACTGGAAGCCTGGGCCGAAGAACTCGGCGGACGCGAGGGCGAGGGGCCGCTGTTGCCCGCAACCGGACTCGACCAGGTGCTCTATAAGCTCATGGCCGGCTTCGAAGTGCGCAATGCCCAGCCACGGCGCGACGACATCTCCATCTGGGGGCAACTGGAAGCGCGCCTGCAAAGCCCGGACCTGCTGATCCTGGCCGGCGTCAACGAGGACATCTGGCCGGAAACTGCCGATCCCGGCCCGTGGCTGAGCCGCGGCATGCGCCTGGCGGCGGGACTGGAACCGCCCGAGCGCAAGCAGGGGCTGGCCGCCCACGACTTCGAGATGGCGTTGGGCAATGGCGAAGTCATCGTCGCCTATGCGCAACGCATGGGAACCAGCCCCGCCTTGCCCTCGCGCCTGCTCCAGCGGCTCGAAGCCTTCATCGGCGAGGACGCCAAGGCGCTGCGCGAGAAGGGCCGGGTATGGCTGGAAGCGGCACGCTCGCTCGATACGGTGGTGAGCCCGCGCGGTGCGCTGCGTCCCATGCCCCGTCCGCCCGCAGCGGCACGGCCGCGCCGGCTCTCGGTGACGGAAATCGAAACCCTTTTCCGCTCGCCCTACGACATCTACGCCAAGCATGTGCTCGGGCTGCGCCGCCTCGACCCCCTGGGCGAGGAGGTGGGGGTGCGCGAGCGCGGTACCATGATCCACGAGGTCTTCGCCCGCTTCATCATCGAAGGACACGATATCCACGCCGCCGGAGCGCTCGCAACGCTCAACGCCATGGCGCGGGAAGCGTTTTCAGGGCTCGAGGCGGTGGCAGAGCGCCGCGATATCTGGCTGCGCCGGTTCGAGCATGCGGCCCGCGATTTCCTGGCCTTCGAGCGCGACCGCGACGGGCGCATCGCATCGCGCCATGCCGAGGTTTCCGGCGAATGGACGTTCACCCTCCTCGACAATTTCCGCCTCGTGGGCATCGCCGACCGGCTGGACGTGCTCAAGGACGGCACGCTCGAGATCATCGATTTCAAGACCGGCTCGGTTCCCACACCGGCTGACATGCGCAATTTCGACGCCCCGCAACTGCTGCTCGAAGCGGCGATGGCGCGGGAAGGGGCGTTCGAGGGCATGGAGCCGCGCGAGAGCAGCGCCCTCATCTATATGAAGATCGCGGCCGGCCCCGAAGCCTTCAAGCCCACCGACTTCAAGCCGGGCCAGGGCTTTTCGCTCATGGGCGCGGCCGACGAGGTGGGGCGGCGCTTGCAGCGCCACGTCACCGAATTCCTGCTTTCCGATGCCCGGCCCATGGCCGCCCGCATCCGCCCGGACGTGACGCGCCGCTATCGCGGCACCTATGACCACCTGGCGCGCAACGAGGAATGGACGCTGCTCGAGGGGGACGAGGAATGAGCCGGCAGGTCAAGGTCTCGACCCTCACGCGCGACCGCCAGCGGCTGGCGGCGGACCCATCGGCCTCCATCTGGGTGGCGGCCAATGCCGGCTCGGGCAAGACCTATGTGCTCACCCAGCGCGTGCTGCGGCTGCTGCTTTCGGGCGTGACGCCCGAATCCATCCTGTGCCTCACCTATACCAAGGCGGCAGCCGCCGAGATGCGGGCGCGCGTTTCGGACCGGCTGGCCAGTTGGGCGGTGGCCGAAGAAGCCAAGCTGCGGACCGAACTGAGCGAACTCGAGAGCGGTCCGGTGACCCCCGAGCGGCTGGAGCGGGCGCGCACGCTCTTCGCCCATGCGCTCGAAACGCCGGGCGGGCTCAAGATCGTCACCATCCACGCCTTCTGCGAAAGCGTGCTGCACCGTTTCCCGCTCGAAGCGGGGGTGCCCTTCGACTTCGCGGTGGTCGAGGACGAGGAGCGATTGCAGATGGTGCTGGCGGCGCGCGAGAGCGTGCTTTCGGACGGGCTCAAGGGCCACCCCGAGATCGCCGGCGCGGTCGCGACGCTTTTCGAGCTGATGACCGACCATGCCATCGGGCAGGCCATCGAGGTGGCGCTGGCCGATGGCCGCAAGCTGCGCCGGGTCCTCGCCGACCGCCCGCTGGCCAAGACGCGCCTGCGCGAGTTGACGCGCTTTGACGGGGAGGGGAGCGAGACGATCCTCGCCCGCATCGTCGACGGGCAACTGATCGGCCCCGAGGATGTCCAGCGCGTCTTCTCGATTACGCCCCCCAAGGGCGGAAAAGCCTTCGAGGACGAGCTCGCCCGTACCGACCTCGCCAACGTTTCGGCCAACCATCTCATCGGCCTTTATCTCACCGACAAAGGTCTGGTGCCGCAGCGCTTTCCCAAGGCCGACATCAAGAAGAAGGCGCCCGATCTCGCCGCGCGGCTGCTGGCCGAGGCTGAGCGCATCGAGGCGCTCAACGCCCGACTGACCCATGCGCTGCTCATCGAGCGCTCCGAAGCCCTGCTCGACGTTCTCGGGGCCATCTCCGACCGCTACGAGGCCGACAAGCGCGCCCGCTCGCTGCTCGATTTCGACGACCTTATCGAACGGCTGGGGACGCTGTTCCGCGACGGGCGGCAATCGGCCTGGGTGCGCTACAAGCTCGATGCCGGCATCACGCATATGCTGGTGGACGAGAGCCAGGACACAAATGCCGACCAGTGGCAGGTGATCGAGGCCATCACCGACGAGTTCTTTGCCGGCGAGGGCGCGGTCGAGCGGCCGCGCACGGTCTTTGCGGTGGGCGACGAGAAGCAGTCGATCTATTCCTTCCAGGGCGCCAACCCGCTGCTTTTCGGGGAAACAGGGCGCCGCTACGAACGCAAGGCGCGCGACGCCGGCAAGAGCTTCGAGCGCGTACCGCTCCAGACCAGTTTCCGCACGCTGCGCAATATTCTCCTCGCGGTGGACAAGGTCTTCGCGCGCGACGACATTCGTCGCGCCGTGCTGGCCCCCGAGGGCGAGCCGCACCACGATACCGCACGGCCGGACCTGGGTGGGCGCGTCACGCTCTGGCCCCCGGTCGCGCCGCCTGAGGACAAGACCGACGCTTCCGAATGGGCGCTCGAAGTGCCCCCGCGCGTCGAGCAGGATGCCGCCCGGCAGGTCGCCGAGCGCATGGCGCGCGAGATCCGCGGCTGGATCGACAACGGGCGGCCGCTGGGCACGCGCGGGCGGACGGTGACCGCGGACGACGTGCTCATCCTCGTGCAGTCGCGCAACGCGCTCTTCCGCGAGATCATCCGCGCCCTGGTGCAGCGGGGACTGCCCACGCCCGGCGCCGACCGCCTGGCAGTCACCACCCATATCGCCGTGCTCGACCTGCTGGCGCTGGGCGACGTCGTGCTCAACCCGGCCGACGACCTGCAACTGGCCGCACTTCTGCGCTCTCCGCTCTTCGATATTTCGGAAGACGCCCTCTACACCATCGCCCACGAGCGTGAGGGTACGCTCTGGGCGGCGCTAGAGGCCTCCCCGCTCGAACAGGCGCGCGCGGCCTATGGCATGCTCCACCGCTGGCGCGGGCGAGCCGACTTCGACCGTCCGTTCGAGTTCTATTCGCGCATTCTCTACGCCGAAGGCGGACTGCGCCTCTTCCACCGCCGCTTCGGCGGCGAGGTAGACGACGTCTTTGCCGAATTCCTCGACCTGGCGCTTTCCCACGAACAAGGAGGCCAGCCGTCCCTGCAGGGCTTTGTCGCCTCGCTGCGCCTGCGCGACATCGCCATCAAGCGCGAACTGGCCGAAAGCGGCGGGGGCGTGCGGGTGATGACGGTGCACGGGGCCAAGGGCCTGGAAGCCCCGATCGTGATCCTCGCCGACGCCACCAGCAAGCCGGACACCAAGCAGACCACCAAGCCGGTCTATGTCGTGCACGAGGGTGCCGGTCCGCTTCTCATCCACGCGCCGTCCTCCGACCAGCACGTGCGCGAAACCATGGCGCTGCGCGACGCCGACGAAGCCAACCTCAAGGCCGAATACTGGCGCAAGCTCTACGTCGCAATGACCCGCGCCGAGGACGAACTCTACGTCACCGGCGCCCTGACCAAGAACGGCAAGATCGAGGGCTCCTGGTATGAAGCCATCGAGGGGGCACTGGTTGCCGAGGCGGCCAGGGACGACGCCACCGGCACGCTCGCTTTTCCGGCCGAGGCGCCGCCCGTGGCGAATGTCAGGGGCTGGAAGGCGAGCCAGCCGCAATTCCCGCTGCCCTTCGCGCTGCCCCAACTGCCCGAACACCGGGACAGGGTGGTGGTCACCCCGTCCTCGGCCTACGAGCCGGCCGACATCGACCGCTCGTTCCGGACGACCCTCGAAGAGGCGGTGGATGCCGAGACCGCCCGCCGCTCGGGCATCGCCCTGCACGCCCTGCTCCAGCACCTGGTGCGGGTCGCACCGGGCGAACGAGACCGCGTGCTCGAAAAGGCGCTGCCGGCCCTGCTGCCCGGGGCGCCCGAGCTGCATGGCGAACTGGCCGCGCGCGCCCAGGCCATCCTCACGCGCCCCGAACTGGCGCATTTGTTCGGCCCCAACAGTCGTGCCGAGGTGCCATTCCTCGTCAAGGCGCGGCGCAATTCCACACCCATCTGGCTGGCCGGACGCATGGACCGGATCGTGGTCGAAAACGGCAAAGTCCTTGTGGTGGATTACAAATCCGACGCGCAGCCGCCGGCCGATCCCGATTCTGTCCACAGCGGCTACAAGACCCAGCTCGGCCTCTATGCGCTGGTTGCAGACCAGCTGTTCCCGGGCCATAATGTCGAAGCAGCGATCCTGTGGACAAGGTTGGAATCATTAATGATTCTTCCACGTCCCTTACTGGCGAAACCCGTCTCGGCTTTCACCTTGGAGCGATGAAGCTTGAACCAGGTATGGACTCTTCCTAGCTTTTGGGCTCAAACACGCGTCGCTTTTCAACCTAAAGGCAACCTCTAATGACCACACACGTTTCCGACGCCAACTTCGGCGAGGAAGTCCTTAACTCCAAAGAGCCCGTGCTCGTAGATTTCTGGGCTGAGTGGTGCGGGCCCTGCCGCGCGATCGCACCGGTCCTTGATGAACTCTCTTCCGAACTCGCCGGCAAGGTGAAGATCGTCAAGCTCAATATCGACGAGAATCCCTCGACGACCGTCAAGTACGGTGTCCGCTCGATCCCCACGATGATCCTCTTCAAGGACGGCGAAGCCGCTGACATGAAGATTGGCGCCGGGACCCCGAAGGCGGGCCTTTCCAAGTGGCTCGAGAGCCACGCCGCAGCCTGATCAGCAATCACGGCGCGTAAGAATTCGAAAACGCCATCGGCCCGGCCGGTGGCGTTTTTGTTTGCCTTGCCGACAGCCAGCGGCCACTCTCGCTGCCAGATTGATCCTGGGGGGAGAATCGATTGGTCAGCGTCAACCTGCGTGCAGCGCCGTTCAACCTCGATGACGAGGCCGTGGCCTGGGTGGAAAGCACCCTCGAGGGCCTGACGCCCGAGGAGCGGATCGGTCAGCTCTTCGTGCTCATTTCCATGGGCGAGCCGAACGAGGCGCTGGCCCAGCTCGAGCGCCTCCAGCCCGGCGGCATCACGCGCTTTTATGGTCCCGATCTCGAGACCGAGATCGGCTTTGCGCGCGCCTTCATCTCCTCGGCCAAGGTGCCGCCGCTGCTGAGCGCGGACCTCGAGGGCAGCCGGATGAGCCTGCCGTTCGGCACGCCGGTGCCCAATCCGCTCGGGCTCGCCGCGGTGGACGATCTTCAGGCGACCTCTGCCATCAGCTCGATCATGGCGCGCGAGGCGCGTGAAATGGGCCTTAACTGGTCGTTCACGCCGGTCATCGACATCAACAAGGCCTTCCGCTCGGCCATCGTGGGCACGCGCTCCTATGGCAGCGAAGTGGACCGCATCGAGCGCCATGCCCTGGCCCAGATCGCCGCCTTCCAGCACGAGGGCGTCGCCGCAACGGTCAAGCACTGGCCGGGCGAGGGGTATGACGACCGCGACCAGCACCTGGTGACGACCATCAATCCGCTCAACGTCGAGGAGTGGGAGAAGACCTTCGGCCGGCTTTATCGCGCCGCCATCGATGCCGGCGTGCTTTCGGTGATGTCGGCCCATATCGCCTTTCCGGCGTTCGTCCGCTCGATCGATCCCGATGCAGGCATCGAGGCCTACCGGCCAGCCTCGATCAGCAAGATCCTCAACCAGACGCTGCTGCGCGAGCGCCTGGGCTTTAACGGCCTCATCGTCTCCGATGCCACGCCCATGGGCGGCCTCGGCGCCTATTCGAGCCGGGACGAGCATCTGGCCGAACTGATCGCTAATGGCTGCGACGTGATCCTCTTCTCGGACGATCCGGATGCCGATTTCGCCCGCATCCGCAAGGCGCTTGCCGAAGGAACGCTGCCCCAGGCCCGCTTCGAGGATGCCTTGCGCCGGATCCTCGGACTCAAGGCGCGCCTTGGGCTCCACAAGCCGCATCGCATTCCGGATCTCGATCACGCCCGCGCCAACCTCGCGACCCCGCAGAGCCTCAAGGCGGCAGCGGAGGCGACGGCGCGCGTGCCGACGCTGGTCAAGGATACCCAGAAGCTCCTGCCGCTCGATCCGGCCCGCCACAAGCGGGTTCTCGTCTATTCCGGCGGCATCGTGCAGCCGCTCGCCCCCGCGCCCTTTGCCTTTTCGGTTCCTGACCTGCTCCGGGCCGAGGGTTTTGACGTGACGGTCTTCGAGCGCGGCTCGGACCTCGAACCCACCGATTTCGACCTGGTACTCTATCTTTTCGGGGACGAGACCCTGCTGACCCGCTCGAGCATCTTCATCGACTGGATGAAGCTGACCGGGCGCCTGCATGGCGCCATGTCGCGCCCCTGGCATGATGTCCCCACGCTGATGATCTCGTTCGGCTATCCGTACCTGCTCTACGATGCGCCGCGCGTGCCCACCTATATCAATGCCTATGGCACCTATGAGGGCATGCAGAAGGCGGTGGTCGAGGCCATTCTCGGGCGCGCGCCCTTTGCGGGCACCAATCCGGTCGATCCATTTTGTGGCCTGGAAGACGCGCGCTACTAGATGTTGCGGTCGTGGTCGACTCGGAGTAGCTTCCATCGGCTATCAACGATGGAAGCTACGATGTCTCTTGCCGTCAACGACTCCAATTTCGATGCCGAAGTCCTCAACGCCAGCGAGCCGGTGCTGGTCGATTTCTGGGCCGAGTGGTGCCCGCCCTGCAAGGCCATGGACCCGATCCTGGATGCGCTGAGCGTCGAGATGGCCGGCAAGGTCAAGATCGTCAAGCTCGACGTCGAGAACAATCCGCGCATCACCTCGCGCTACAATGTGCGCGCCATGCCCACCATGATCGTCTTCAAGGGCGGCGAGCCCGCCGACGCCAAGATTGGCGCGGGGCAATCCCGCGTGCAGCTGGTCAAGTGGCTGGAATCGCACGCTCATTGAGGGTGGTTTTGTCGGGCGTGACCCGCACGATCCAGCAGGTCTCCCTCCCCACAGGGGGGAGGGAAGCGGTAGAACTCCATCTCCGTAAAGCAGCGCTCCGCTTAAACCGGCGGCGTGCCGTTGAGGGCCAGCACGTGGCCGGCCAGATGCAGTGAGCCGCAGATCACCACCCGCGCATTCTTGATCTCGGCGGCCGCCTCGAGCGCCGCCTTGACCCCGCGCTTGGGGCTGGCCTTGAGCCCGAGGCTCCGGGCCAGGTCCGCCAGCGTCGAGGCTTTCCAGGCGGCTCGGTCGCCGGGGATCGGAACGGTGAACACCGCCACCGGCGTATCGCCGAAATGCCTGAGGTAGCCCGCCGCGTCCTTGTTGGCAAAGGTGCCCATGATCAGCACCAGCGGCCTCGGGTTGCGCGCATCCATGGCGCGCAGTGAATCGGCGAGTACACCGCCGCCCGCCTCGTTGTGCCCGCCATCGAGCCAGAGCTCCTGGCCCGGCGAGAGCGGGGCGGAGAGCTTGCCCTTGACTGGAGCGAGCCGCGCCGGCCAGTCCACGCTCTTTAGGCACTCGGCGACATCGGCATCACTGACCGGCAGGCCGAAATGACGGGCTGCCGCGATGGCGACGGCGGCGTTGCCGATCTGGTGGGTGCCGGCCAGACGGGGCAGGGGCAGGTCGAGAAGGCCGCTTTCATCCTGGTAGACGAGCCGCCCGTTCTGTTCGAACCCGTCGAAATCCTGGCCGGCGACAAAGGGCGTGACCCCGAGCTTTCGGGCTTCCGCCTCGATTGCGGCGAGTCCGGCATCGGTCTGCCGGGCGATCACGGCCCTGGCCCCGCGCTTGAGGATGCCGGCCTTTTCCCTGGCGATGCCGGCGACCTCCGGGCCAAGGTACTCGACATGGTCCACCGAGACGGGCGTGATAATGGTGCCCAGTGGGTGGTCGATGACATTGGTGGCGTCGTAGCGGCCGCCCATGCCCACCTCGAGCAGCAGGTAGTCGGCGGGCTCTTCGGCGAAGAGATAGAGCGCCGCGGCGGTGGTGATCTCGAAATAGGTGATCGCCTCGCCCTTGTTGACGCGCTCGCAATGTTCGAGTGCCGCGTTGAGGCGGCGATTGGAGACGAGCTTGCCGGCCAGCCGGATGCGCTCGCGGAAATGCACCAGATGCGGGGAGGTATAGACATGCACCTTCTTGCCCGAGGCTTCGAGCATGGCGCGCAGGGTCGCCACGGTCGAGCCCTTGCCGTTGGTGCCCGCCACATGGATCACCGGCGGCAGCCTGTCCTGCGGACGGCCGAGATCCTCGAGCAGCCGCAGGATGCGGTCCAGCGTCAGGTCGATGAGCTTGGGATGGAGCGCCAGGAGGCGCGAGAGAATGGCGTCGGTGCGGGACAAGGAGGGCTCCCGGGAATCAGGGACTTGGAAAATAGGCCATTGGCCGATGCGGGGCTACTGGGCAGAAGGGAGGGTGTCGCTCCAATGTGTCTTATCCGGCGAAGGCCGGGTCACATCGCAGTTTCGAGGCGCTCGCAGCAATCACGGGGCCCCGGACGCGACGAGGGGAACGAAGGCCGTGGGGCCGCTAGATCGCCGTGCGCGCTTTCAGCGCCTGGCTGAGCGTGCCCTCGTCCAGATAGTCGAGCTCCCCGCCCACCGGCACGCCATGGGCGAGGCGGGTCACCTTGACGCCGGACCCGGCCAGCCGGTCGGTGATATAGTGCGCCGTCGTCTGGCCTTCGACCGTAGCGTTGACCGCCAGCACGATTTCGGAGAACTCGGGCGCACGCCGGACGAGGGCATCGATCGAAAGATCCTCCGGGCCCACGCCATCGAGCGGGGACAGCACACCGCCCAGCACGTGATACTTGACCATGCCAACCCCGGCGCGTTCGAGCGCCCAGAGGTCCGAGACGTCTTCGACCACGATCAGCAACCCGCCCTCGGCGCGGCGCGGATCGGCGCAGATGCCGCAGGGCGAGCGCGTATCGATATTGCCGCACACCTCGCACACCCGCACCGCATCGACGGCCCGGTCCAGTGCCGCCGACAGCGGCACCATGAGGGCTTCCTTCTTCTTGATGAGCTGCAGCACCGCCCGTCGCGCCGAGCGCGGGCCGAGGCCCGGCAGGCGCGCCATGAGCTGGATGAGCTGCTCGATCTCGGGACCGCCCGAAGTGGCCATCAAATCCTCAGAACGGGAACTTCATGCCCGGAGGCAGCGGCAGACCGGCCGTGACTTCCTGCATGCGGCTGTTCATCTCGACCTCGGCCTTGCTCTTGGCATCGGCGTGGGCGGCCACGATCAGGTCCTCGAGGATCTCGCCCTCGTCGGCCTTGAGCAGGGACGGATCGATCTTGAGGCCCTTGAGCTCGCCCTTGCCCGAGAGCGAGACCTTGACCAGTCCCCCGCCCGACTGACCTTCCACGACCAGATTACCCAGCTCGGCCTGCATCTGCTGCATCTTGGCCTGCATTTCCTGGGCCTTCTTCATCATGTTCAGGAAGTCTGCCATCAATCGTCCTCGTCGGGTTCGGGTAGGGGATGTTCGGTTATGCCAAGCGGTATTTCGTCACGAACCTGGACGTTGACAACCTTGGCGCCCGGAAATGTTTCGAGAATGGCCTGAACCAGCGGGTCGTCATGGGCGTCGGCCACCTGCCGGGCGCGACGCTCCTCGCGCTCCTGGCGAATGGTGAGCCCCTCGACCTTGCTGGTGGAAACCGTCACGAGCCAGGGCTTGCCCGTCCAGGTCTTGAGCCGGGCGGCCAGCGTCTGCACGACGGTGGGGTTGGCTGTTTCGGTGAGCGCGATCTCGATGCGGCCCTCGTTGAACGAGACCGGTCGCATGTCGCTTTCAAGCGCATGCTTGAGGAGAATGTCGCGCTTCTCGCCGGCCAGCGCCACCAGTTCCGCATAGCTGCGCGGATTAGGCATCGCCGGCGCGGCCACCGCCTGGGGAACGTTGTCGTAGACCGGGGCGGGGTTCTCGTAGTTCGGCGCCGGGCTCTCCACACGCAGCGCCTGCGCCCCGCCGCCATTGCCGCCGCCGCGTGGCAGCGAAGGAGGCGCTGAGGGTGCCGAAGCCATGGGCTGGCGCGCCAGCTTGCTCAGCAGCTCGTCGGGCGAGGGCAGGTCGGCCGCGTAGGCCAGCCGCACGAGCACCATCTCGGCGGCCTGGAGCGCATTGCCGGCCTTGGAGACCTCCTCGTAACCCTTGAAGAGAATCTGCCAGGCGCGCGTCAGCGCCCGCATGCCGAGCTTTCCGGCGAGCTCGGAGCCGCGCTTGCGCTCGTCGGGCGTCAGCGACACGTCGTCGGCCGCCGCCGGCACGATCTTGATGCGGGTCACCAGGTGCGTGAAATCGGCGAGGTCGGTGACGATCGTCTGCGGATCGGCGCCGGCATTGTAGAGCGCCTTGACCGCTTCCAGCGCCTCGGCGATGCGGCCGGCCATGAGGTCTTCGAACAGGTCGATGGTCTTGGCACGATCGCCCAGCCCCAGCATGGCCTTGACCGTGTCCGCCGTCACCTTGCCGTCGCCATGGGCGATGCCCTGGTCGAGCAGGGACAGGCAGTCGCGCGCCGAGCCTTCGCCGGCACGCACGATCATGGCCAGCGCGTCCTCCTCGAACGGCACGCCTTCCTTTTCGAGGATGCCGGCAAGATAGGGCGTCATGACCTCGGGCGGAATGCGCCGCAGGTCGAACCGCATGCACCGCGACAGGATCGTCACCGGCACCTTGCGGATTTCGGTGGTCGCGAAGATGAACTTCACATAGGGCGGCGGCTCTTCGAGCGTCTTGAGCAGCCCGTTGAAGGCCGCGGTCGAGAGCATGTGCACTTCGTCGATGATATAGACCTTGTAGGGCGCCGAAACCGGGCCGTACTTCACCGAGTCGATGATCTCGCGAATATCGTTGATCGAGGTATTGGAGGCGGCGTCCATCTCGACGACGTCCACATGCCGCCCCTCGATGATGGCGCGGTCATGCACGCCCTCGCGATCGAGATCGAGCGTGGGGTGCCGGCCGGTCTCGTCTTCATAGTTGAAGGCGCGCGCCAGGATGCGGGCGGTCGTCGTCTTGCCCACGCCGCGCACGCCGGTGAGGATGAAGGCGTGGTGGATGCGGTTGGACTTGAAGGCGTTGCCCAGCGTCTGGACCATCGCGTCCTGGCCGATGAGCGTGGAAAAGCTCGACGGTCGGTACTTGCGTGCCAGAACGAGATAGGGGGATGAATCTGTGGTCGCCATGCCCAGCCGTTAAACCGTAATCCAGGGGAAATTGCCAGTGGCCTTAGCCGACTATGGGGCATGAGTAGGAGGCTGGCAACGACCCGTGAAGGTCTCGTTGGGGCTGCTTCCTTCCGGACCTGACCCGGTTGGCGAGGAACACGTCCGCGCCAACCTCCCGATGGCCTATATGGAAGAGGATTGGGGCAAAGGCAAGACCCTAGGCCGAACCAATCCGGCCGAGGAGGCTCTGCAGCCGGCTCTCGATGCTTTCGGGTTCCAGATAGAAGAGCTCGAACCCCTGCTCGCGATAGACCGCCTCGTGCATGGCTTCGAAGGCGCGCGCCTCCTCCAGGCTGATGCGCCGTGCCTCTGTGTGGGTTATGAAGCCGAGGAGGCGCGGAAAGAACACCAGAGGCTCGAACTGCGCCCTGGCCTCTTCGACCGCCTCCGCTAGCGCCACCGAGACCGGGTGCCCAAGCCAGCGCGCCAGTGCCAGCGTGCAAATGGCCGACCGATCATGGAACTGCGTGTCCCCGCCGGCGCGCGCAAGCCGCTGGCGCTGCAGCCGCGCGATCCTGGCGGTGAAGTCCTGCTCCGTCCAGGGTTCGGCGATTCCCTGGGCCTGATCGAGGGCGATGAGATCGGTCGCCGCTTCGTTGACCACGTCGTGCCCTTGCCATTCGAGGGCGCGGATGAGCACGGTCTTGCCGGCGCCCGGAGCGCCGGTAAGGATGTATTTGGGCATGGAACTCTCCCTTGGTGCCCTGATGATCGAGGTGGAAAACGGCGAGGGCGGCTGAGCCGCGCTATAGCACGGCTTTCCAGCCCTCTGGTCAGTCAGCGGGGGAAGGAGATCGGGGAGGGGTGGCGCTCGTTGCGGGCGCCTAGCTTTCCAGGAGCGCTGCGATCTCGGTGCGCAGGAGCTGGATACCGTCGCCCTTCTGGGACGAGGTGATGATGAGCTCGGGGTGCGCGGCGGGGCGCTTGGCGATCGCGGCCTTGGTGGCGGCGATGTTCTTCTCGAGCTCCCGGGCGGTAAGCTTGTCCGCCTTGGTCAGCACAACCTGATAGCTCACCGCGGCGCGGTCAAGCTCGTTCATGACGGTGAGGTCGTGGGCCTTGGGGCCGTGACGGGAATCGACCAGCACATAGACGCGCCGCAGCGTGGCGCGCCCGGTGAGATAGGCGTGGATCAGCCGCGTCCAGGCAGCGACCTTGTCCTTGGGCGCCTGGGCGAAACCGTAGCCGGGCATATCCACGATACGTAGCGGCTTGTCGGTCGATTCGAAGATGTTGAGTTCCTGCGTGCGACCCGGCGTGTTGGACGTCCGGGCCAGCGCCGAGGTGCCGGCAAGCGCGTTGATCAGGGAAGACTTGCCCACGTTCGAGCGACCCGCAAAGGCGATCTCGACGCGATCCATCTCCGGCAGGTCGGCGATGCGCACCGCGCCTTTGACGAAAGTGAAAGGCCGGGCGAACAGCAGTCGCCCGGTCTCGATGGTTTCCGGTGGGAAGTCGGAGAGCTCAGCCAATTCGGCCTCAACTCTTCTCGTTGGCGGGCTTGCGCTTGAACGTCGACATGATGTTGCCGAGCAGGTTCACCTCGGCGCCATGGCGCTTCATGATGAACCATTGCTGGGTGACCGAGAGCGTGTTGTTCCACGCCCAGTAGATCACCAGGCCCGCCGGGAACGTGCCGAGCATGAAGGTGAAGATCACCGGCATCCAGTTGAAGATCATCGCCTGCGTCGGATCGGGCGGCGGCGGGTTGAGCTTCATCTGCACCCACATGGTGATGCCCATGATGACCGGCCAGATGCCCAGGTGCAGGAACGAGCCCAGGAGCGGCAGCGCGGTCGGGTCCCATGGGATGAGGCCGAACAGGGTGAAGATATTGGTGGGGTCGGGCGCCGAGAGGTCGCGAATCCAGCCGAAGAACGGGGCATGGCGCATCTCGAGCGAGATGAAGATAACCGTATAGAGCGAGAAGAAGACCGGGATCTGGATCAGGATCGGCCAGCAGCCCGAGAGCGGGTTGATCTTCTCTTTCTTGTAGAGCTCCATCATCGCCTGCTGCTGCTGCACGCGATCGTCCTTGAAGCGCTCCTGGATCGCCTTCATCTCCGGCTGCACGCGCCGCATCGCCGCCATCGAGGCGTAGGAGCGGTTGGCCAGCGGGAAGAACAGCGCCTTGACGATGACCGTCACGGCCAGGATCGCCAGGCCGAAATTGCCGATGATCTGGTAGAGGAAGCGCAGCAGGTAGAACATCGGCTTGGTCAGGAAGTGGAACCAGCCCCAGTCGATGAGCAGTTCGAGCCGGTCGAACTTGTAGGTGGATTCGTAGTTGGCGATGACCGCCTCTTCCTTGGCGCCGGCGAACACGAACGACTTGTCGCTGGCCGTGGCGCCGGGCGCGATGACCTCGGGCTGCTGGTCCACGAAGCTCGTCTGGTAGATGTCCAGGTTCCCCGGGTTGGTCCAGGAGAAGCGCGCGCTGATGGGCGTGGTGATATCGGGCATGACCACGGTCGCCCAGTACTTGTCACCGAAGCCGAGCCAGCCACCGGTCGCCGAAGCGTCGATCTGCTGCTCGTGCTGCATGTCCGAGTACTTCTTGGAGATGAGGTTGTAGGACCCCAGGACTCCGTAAGGACCCTCGTGCTGGATGAAGAAGTTCTGAACCTTAGGCGTGCCGTGCCGCGCCACGCGCGAGAACGGGAAGAGCGTCACCGGCGTCGTGCCGTGGTTCTCCACGGTCTGGGTGACGGTAAAGAGATAACGCTCGTCCACCGCGAAGGTGCGGCGGAAGGTGAGACCTTCGCCATTGTCCCACTTGATGGTGAGCGGAGTCTTCTCGGTGAGCGTGGCCGCATCGCCTTCCACGGTCCAGACCGAGGAGGCATCGGGAACCTTGACGCTCCCCGCAGTCTGGGGAACCCAGCCCTGCTCGACGAAATAGGCATGCTCGACCCCTGCCGGGGTGAGGAGCGTGATGATCGGGCTGTTGGGGTCGACCGTCTCGCGGTAATTCTTGAGGTGCAGGTCGTCCAGGCGCCCGCCAGTGAGGTTGACCGAGCCTTCGAGCGACGCGGTCTCAATCTTGGCGCGCTGCGTGGCAGCGATGGCCGCGTCACGCGTCGCGAACGTGGTGCCCACTGCGTTGTCCGTTGCCGTGGGCGTCGTGCCCGGCGTGGCGTTGGCGGCGTTGCCATTCGGATGCGCCAGCCCGGGGTCGGCCTGCTTGGCCTGCTGGGCGGCGATTTCGGCCTGGCGCTGGGCGCGCTCGAGCTGGGGGCCGGCCACGAAGTATTGCCACCCGAAGAGGACAACCACGCTCAGGACGATGGCCAGGATCACGTTGCGATTATTTTCGAACATTATCTCGAATTCCGAAGGCCACCGGCCTTGTTGGGTCGCGCCTTGTCGGCATGCACTTTGATAAGGAGGGCGGAGAGGTCCTGGACCATCTGCCCGAACGGCTCGCTCAGCGCTTCGCGGCGGCCTACTAGCACATAGTCGTGTTGCGGCTGGAAGTCACCAGCGGAGGCTCTAACAACTTCTCGAAGTCGGCGCTTGATGCGATTGCGCTCGGGGGAGTTGCCGACCTTCTTGGTCACGGTGAACCCCACGCCCGGCGCCATGTCGTCGCTGGCGATCGCCTGCAACGCAAAAGCACGGCGCCCGGCGCGATTGCCCCGGGCTGCCCGTAAAAATTGGGAGCGTTTGTTGAGCCGGCGCAAGGAGAGTCCGGCCTCAGACTTGGCCGTGTCCGGCCCGGTCATGCTTAGGCCGACAGCTTCTTGCGGCCTTCGGCGCGGCGCATGTTCAGGATCTTGCGGCCATTCTTGGTGGCCATGCGGGCGCGGAAGCCGTGGCGGCGCTTACGCACAAGCTTGCTCGGCTGATAAGTACGTTTCATGTCGTCAGACCACGCCGGGCGCGGTTCCTCTAATATTCAGGTGCGCAAGAAAAACGCCACAATCCCGGAAAACTCCGGGTAGCGGCAGGTTGGCCGGGCTTATAGGAAAAACTCCGGGCCAAGTCAACGCGGGGCGCGCCGGATTCTGGCGCCAGTTTACCGCACCATGTCGCGACCCCCGGCAACCGGAGGGCGCCAGCGCCTCGCACCCTGTGTCTGGATAGGCGTTTGCGGGGTCCATTGGAAGGGGGCTCGCGCCCGGGCATTGCCGGAGAGGCCTTGTTTGCAGTGGCAAATTCGGGATCCGCCAATGGCTCGGGCGCCGCCCTTGTGCTAAGCCTGCCGCCAACGCCCCGCCACGACTTTTCTTTCAAAAGGTTTCCATGGCCGACTTCGCGACCCCCGATCTTTGCATCATCGGCGGAGGCACTGCCGGTCTTGCGGCAGCAGAGGCCGCCCGAGCGCGCGGCGCGAGCGTCATCCTGATCGAGCGGGCTGCACTGGGCGGGGAGGGGCTTTATTCGGGCGGCGCTGCCGCCAGGGCGCTGTCGGCCTCGGCCGCGCGCGCCCACGCCATGCGCACCGCCGCGCCGTTCGGCGTTGCCGATGCCGAAGCCAAGGTGAGCTTCCGGCAGGTTCACGACCACGTCCAATCGGTCGTCGCCCGACTTTCGCCAGAAGCGACCGCCGAGCGCCTCGCCGCGCTGGGTGTCGATATCGTCGCCGCCGAGGGAGCATTCCTCGATTCCCGCACCCTCAAGGCCGGCGAGCGCCTCGTCCGCGCCACCACGTTCCTCATCGCCACCGGCAGCCGCACCCTCGTCCCCGACATCGCGGGGCTGGCCGACGTTCCCTTTTTCACCACCGAAACCATCTTCGACAATACCCGCAAGCTCAGCCACCTGGTGATCGTGGGCGAAGGCCACGCCGCGCTCGAACTGGCGCAGGCCTATCGGCGCCTCGGCTCGGACGTGACAGTGCTTTCCCCCGCCGCGGCGTTGCCGGATGCCGATCCGGAACTTTCCGACCTCGCCCTGCGCCGGCTGCGCGAAGAGGGCGTGGCCATCATCGAGCACGCTGGCATCTCCGTGCAGGCGCGCAGCCAGGGCATCGGCGTGGTTGTGCGGACCGGCGAGCGCGAGGATCGGCTCGACGCTTCCCATATTCTGGTGGCCGGCAAGCGCCTGCCCAATCTGGATGGCCTCGGGCTGGAAAAGGCCCGCATCCGCCGCGACAAGGCCGATGCCACCCGTCTCGAGCTCACCCCGGCGCTGCGGACGAGCAATCCGCGTGTCTTTGCCATTGGAGATGCGGCCGGGGGTCGCCAGTTCGGCCACGCGGCCAGCGAGCAGGCGCGGCTGGTCGTCGATCACGCCGTTTTTGGCCTGCCGGGCGCCTACCACCCCGAGGCGATTCCCCTGGTGGCCTTTACCGACCCCGAGATCGCCGAGGTCGGCATGACCGAGGCAGCCGCCAAGGCGCGGCTCAAGACGCGCTACCGCATCCTGCGCGCCTCGTTCACCGAAAGCCACCGCGCCCGCGCCGACCGCTGTGCCCATGGTCTGGTCAAGCTTGTCATCGCCTCGGATGGCCGCATTCTGGGTGCTGGCATCGTCGGGCCGGGCGCAGGCGAACTCATTGCCCTTTTTGCGTTGGCCATGGCCGGCAAACTCTCCGCCCGCGACCTGGCCACGTTCGTCGCGCCGTACCCGACCTATGCGGAAATCGCCAACCGGCTGGGCCGTGCCTACATCAAGGACGACAAGCCCAGCCCCTGGCTGCGGCGACGCGCAGCGTTCAAGCGCTTGTTACCGTAAGCGCGCTGCACTACATAATACATTGAAATGGCAGCCGAACCCCGCGCAATGCCGGGCCCTTTTTCCGGCCTATCGGTCAAGCTCATCACGATCATCGTCGCGGTGATCCTGACGGCCGGCATCGTCATCTACCTGCCTCTTGTCGCCAATTACCGCGATAGCTGGCTGGCCGACCGGCTGCGCATCGGCATCGTGGCGGCGCGCGTCCTCGATGCCGTGCCCGACGTGATGGCGCTCCCCCAGACCCTGACCGACCGTCTGCTCAACTCGGCCGGCGCCAAGGCGATCGTCTATCGCCGTGGCGGTCAAAGCCAGCTCCTGAGCGTGGAAGGGGTGGAAATGCCCAAGGAGGTCGTGACCGCCGACATGCGGCTCGACGATCCCGTGACGCGTATCCTGGGGGCGCTCGACACGCTCTTCGCCGGCAACGGGCGAACCCTGCGCATCGTGGGCGACAGCGACGGCTCGGCGGATGGCGTGGTGGAGGTCCTCATGTCCGAGACCCCGCTCCGGCTCGGCATGCTGGCCTATTCGCGCAACATCGCGCTGCTCTCGCTGATCATCGCCGCCATCACCGCCATTGCGCTCTACGTCTTCGTCAGCCGCACCTTCATCGCGCCCATCCGACGCATCACCGCCAACATGGTGGCCTACCGGCAGGCGCCGGAAAACGCCAACCTCATCATCGCGCCCGAGCCGCGCAAGGACGAGGTCGGCATCGCCGAGCGCGAGCTGGCCGCGATGCAGACCGACCTCTTCACCATGCTGCGCCAGCGCCGCCACCTCGCCGATCTCGGGCTCGCGGTGGCCAAGATCAACCATGACCTGCGCAACACCCTGACTTCGGCGCAACTGCTCTCCGACCAGGTGGCTACGCTCGACGACCCCAAGGTGCAGCGCCTGGCGCCGCGCCTGGTGACCACGCTCGACAAGGCCATCGGCTTTGCCCAGTCCGTGCTCGACTATGGCCGCCAGAGCGCCACCCCGCCCAAGCCGGGCCCCGTGGACATGCGTCTCCTCGTCGAGGAATCGGGCATAGAAGCCGGCCTGATGGGGCATCCGGACGTGCGATTCTCCAACGGCATTCCGGACGGCCTCGTGATCAACGCCGATGCCGACCAGCTCGGCCGTGTGCTGGTGAACCTGCTCAAGAACGCCCGGCAGGCGCTGGAGGCCAATACGGGCGCGAGCCATCCCCCCGAGATCACAGTGACCTTCTCGGAGGCGCCGGACGAGCTGATCTTTACCGTTGCCGACAATGGTCCCGGCCTGCCGCCGCGCGCCAAGGAGAATCTCTTCATCGCCTTCGAGGGCTCGGCCCGCGCCGGCGGCACGGGCCTTGGCCTGGCCATCGCGCGCGAGCTTGTGGAAGCCCACGGTGGAAAACTCCTCTTCGTCGATCAGCCGCAGGGCGCGCGTTTCGACATCATCCTGCCCGCAACCGCCCGGCTTTCCTGATTTCCCCGCCGGCTGCCCCGGGCGCCAATCCTCCGCCTTGTCATTTTCGTGACGAAGGGCGCTTGCAAACCGAAAAGACCCCATGTATGGGTTGCCCCGCTTTCACGGCGAAGCGCAATTGCCCGCCGTGATCTGCCGTGAAAACGGCCTGCGCGCCCGTAGCTCAGCTGGATAGAGCACCAGACTACGAATCTGGGGGTCAGGAGTTCGAATCTCTTCGGGCGCGCCATTTCTCCTGAGACACCATTTCCCACACTTAGAACGTTGCCTAAAACCTTGAACGGCAAGGACAAGGTGGGCGTTCTAACACCATCTTTTCGGTGATATTTCGGGCGATCCCCAAAAACGAGTTTCATCACCATTCTGCGGTCCTCCAGCCGACCAGAACTCCAGAGAATCCAAGGGTTTGAGATAAAGTCGAGCGCCGTTCTAAGTGTCTCCTCGAAACTTAGCTTAGGACGGCCGACATTCTGAAGCTTCTCGGCTATCAGCCGACGTTTCGCCTGCAGCTCCTCGACCTGATCTTCAAAGGCTTTGATCACCGCAGGCAGACTCACGACGAGAATCTTGTCGAGCGTCCTCGCAACCTCCTGGTCGATAGCCTTCATCTCCTTCCGAAGCGACTCCGCTTCGGTTTCGGTGCTTGCGATGCGAAGGTCCCACAGGTCCTTGAAGATGCGACGCGCAACGCGGAACACGGCAGCGTGAGGCGTCACCGACTTCAGCAATGTCTCAAAGTCGCCTTCGATCCTCTGCCTACGAATGGACTTGCCGTAGCTGTCACAGCCTCGCTTAGGGCAAAGATAGTACGGGTGGCGCCTGTCCGCTCCCTTGGTCCAGCAGGCCGTCAGCGGCGTCCCACAGTCAGCGCACAGCACGAAGCCACGAAGCGGAAAATCTTCATCGAGATTTCTGCGTCGCGGAGTGTACGTGGCTCCGCTCATACGGGCCTGAATCCGGGTGAAGGTCTCGAAGCTGATCAGCGCATCGTGCCGCCCCTTCGTCTGAGGGATCTTCCACTTCGGCGATTCCACGTATCCAGCATAGAGACAGTTTGCGAGCATCTGGCTCACGCGACTATGCCGCACGACTCCGGTCGCATCTTTCGGGAATAGTGGGTTGTCCTGCAGAAAGCGCATGACGTCGGCCTGCGTCTCAAAGCGACCATCGGCGTAGCCCTGCAGGGCCTCGCGGACGATGCTGGCGGCGGGCTCCACGCGCTCCAGCATCTTCCCCTCGCCTGGCATCGGTCGGTACCTGTAGCCCGCAGGAGCCGCGAAAACTGCGTAGCCGTTCTGCAAGCGCGCCTTCATACGATTGACCGTGCGCTCTGCATTCTCCCTGCTCTCATATTGCGAAAACTCGACCTGGATACCTTCCCTGAAATCCGAGGCGGCATCATTGCCGTACTGCATGCCCGGTGAAGCGATCTTGCAGCCCAGCTCCGTTATCGCTCGGCGCAGAAGCCAATATACCTCGCGGTTGCGGGCCAGCCTCGAAACAGCGTCCCACACCACCGTGAGGTGTCGCCGCTTATTCTTCTTCAGGAAGGCGAGCATTTCATCCATGCCCTGCCGGCCGGCAACCTTGCCAGTCATGTCGTCCGAGAAGACGGCGACAACCGTCAGTCCAAGCGACGCTGCGTACTCGCGGCATCGCGTCTCCTGCCCCACGAGTCCCTGACCTTCGGTCTTTTGCCTCACGTGTGAAACACGGCAGTATATCACGCACTCAAGGCACTCGGCTTCGTCACTCACTCTGTCCTCCTTCCGAAGGACCGATCCCGCCTTCGTGTTGTTGTGGAAGCAATTGTAGCCCCGCAGGATTCGGGGTCGATGCTTCGGTGAAAGCTTCAAGAAGTTGTCCGCAAATTCCGACGTCAACGCCGTGGCGTACGCAGAATTCCATCATAGCGGTGACGACAAAGAGGAAGTTGAGCTTTTGTTCTTCAGAGAGAGGAAATTCCTCGATCTCGTTGAGGTAGACCGTCAGGTCCAGTCCGAAGGCTTTCGACGGTGCATCGATCGTCCCAAGCTGGCACGCGAATTCTAGGTGGGCCGACCCGACAGTGGCATCGCGATGGTCGCGACCGGCTTGCTTGTCCATTCCTCTATTCCCTGTTTGCGTCCTTCCTTGTTGTTGAACAAAACGTGAACAACAAGGTAGCACTGTTATCGTGATGCGGTCAAATTTCGACTACCTGATCTTTGAGGTTGGGTGGCCGACCCACCAGTGCACTTCTCGGCGAAACTGCTCATCCGACCGGTACTTGGCCGCGAACGCGCCTAAGGTTGGCGACACGGTGCAAGCGGCAGCTGGTCCGCGGACGAGGCCGACAGCGACCAATGTATCGAATTGCTCGCGGCTATAGCCGAGTTCCTCTGCCGCCGCGGCGGCTATCAGGTAGAGGTAAGGCGAACAAGACATGCTGATCTCCACTCGACGTGGAGATTCAGTAGCACGGCAAATTGTCAGTGATAATATTGGTGGTTCATTTTGTCTTCGGGCTGGGTTTCCCAGACCGTCGGCGATGGTCATGTTTAACCACAGCCTGTGCAATTTTCACGATCTCGTCCCACGGCGTATCAGGGCCAATCGAGCGAACCCGGCGCTCCAGCGGCGACATTCCAGGCAGCAAATCCTTGACACGATCCACTGGATGTTCGCCGATCCACTTCTTGTAGGCTCCGATCAACTCGGGATCGTGCAGGTCAATAATGTCCTCGGTCAGACGCCCAGTCGCCAGAGCGTCTGACCATTCTTGGCGTATGAATGCGGACGCGCTTAGAAACCCTTTGCCACGGCGCTCTTCCTTGGTTCGCATCACCCAGCGCCGCGCAGCTATCGGGACTTCAGCTTCGTCCTCTGGACTCACGATGATGCCTGCCAATTGCTCGGCTGGCATATGCTCTCGCACCGCTCGCTCCAGCTCTTTTATTGCTGGTTCGATTTTTCGCAGCACGTCCCGGGGCGCCGCATGCAGAGCCTGGGATAGAAAGTATCGTCTTAAATTTAGTGTCAGATTATCGTCTAGTCTATTCGAGAATAATTTCCCGGAATAAGCATCCTCCGCATAGTAACCGAATTGAGAGTACATAAGGATTTGGTTCTTATGCCAGAAAATTCTGCCCTCTCGACTATAAGGTCTCGGGCACAACCCTCTTTCGATGTCGCGAAGCACCCAGCGCGCTGTAGCCAGCCCACTCGGGCTGAGCTTGCCGAAGGTCACGTTCAAATTCTGAATAACCGTGCCGACGCTTAGGATGGAGTGGCCGATTTCGTGTGGTTCAACCAGGGCAAACTCTGCGAGTTCAAGAAGGAACGCTTCCGCGTCCGGGAAACCAACGTTCTTCAATGGCTCCGACTGCCCTACTCTTAGGGCCTCTAGCAAGTCTGCCAAGTCTTGGTTGTAGCTATCAGCTGCCCGTAGCGCGGCGACCTTTTCATCGCGTCGCTCGATCTCCTCTCGCATGCTGAACTTCGTTGAACTGTACGTCGTCATGTTCGGCGCTTCCGACTCTCGCTCCGCAAAACTGGGCCCACCACAAATGGCTAGCAGCTATTGCTGTTCATGTCCGCATCGCGGGATAGCTTTCGTCACGCTGTCTCGCGTTGCTTGCGAGAGACATTCAGCCGACTACGAGCACACCTAGTGGGCTGCGGCTGCCGGTCAATGGACTGCCCGCTCCATTCGGCTGCGTTGCAGCCTCCCGTGTTGTCCATGACCGCCAGCCTGATGCAGCCCACCTGGGAGCGCGTATCGGCCGGATGGTCCAGCCGCAACAAGGAGACTTCTAATGACCAACGCAATCGAAAAACCGCTCTACCGCCTCACCTTCTCCCGCATCACCGGCAGAGATGCCGACGGCAAGGACGTGCTGGCCCGCCCCAAAGAAATCGGCGCGGCATGGGCACGGAAGGGCGACAAGAAAGGCGCGATCCTCGCGCTGGATCTGATCCCTACGGACCTCGTGAACCGGAACGGCGTCCTGTTCCTGGTGCCGGTCGATGCCGGCGACGAAGCGACCGCTGACTGAAGCATCCGCCCGCCGGGGAACCGGCGGGCGTTTCACGCGGGCAGCTTCATCCGCGGATACGCCAACAACAGCGCTTCCTTGTGCTCCTCGGTCATGCCGGCAGTCAGGCCCTCCAGCCACGCAATGAATGCGTCCCAATTGGTCCGGCTGAAGATTCTCACGCCATAACGCTGTTCGAGGCCGACCTGGTCGGCGATCTCAGCCATTGGCGCGTCCATCAGGAATGCGTCGCAGTAAGGTGCGTAGGTGCTGATGTGTTTCACGTCGTAGTAGAAGCCGGACAGACGCTGGATGCTCTTCTCGCGGTTCGCATATGCGCCGCCTTTGACCATGGCCTTTAGCGTCGCATACATCCGCGCCTGAATGTCGTGATACGGCGTGGCCGCGAAGTGCGCCGAGTAGAGGAACTTCATCACCTGCTCCAGGGCGTCGGGTGGCGTCACATCCTTCCCGAAGTGGCCCATCAGGTTCTGCACGACCTGCGATATGATGGGTGAGTCCACGATCGCCATCCAGTCGCCCGCCCCGATGCGGCCAAGATATGTGCGGTAGGCGTCGATGTAGCCCTTGGCGGCGGCGCCGTGCTCCAGCGCTACATTCTGGTCGAATGTACTGGTGCTGGTACGCCAGCCTGGAAAGAGGTCGACAAGACCCTCGATGGCCTTCGCCTTGAGGGATCTGATCAGGTCGATGTCCCCTATGTACCGGCCTACCTCTATCCGCAGGTATCCGTCCCAGACGTCCAGCTTGTCCCTGAAGGCCTGATCGCGCGAAACCTTAAATGTAGTGCCTTCGCCCTTGCGGTAAGCGGCGAAGGCCTCGTGAAGCTGGTTCTGCTCCACGTCATACGCCGGTGAAAACTCATAGCCGCGCGACGTGGCCTTGATGAAGTCGAACAGCTCCTTGCTGTCCTTCCACTGGTGCGTCTCGTCCTCGTGCACGCTGGAATATGGCACCACCAGCAGCTGCCATGAGCAAAGCTTCCGAATGAGTTCTGCCGCCGCGACAAAGTTCGGCTCGTTCCCGCGCACCGCGTGGCTGAAGAAGAACTGGTCGAGGTACAGGACCTGCTTCTTCACAGGCGGGAGTGGGCGCCTTTCCTTGTACGAGCACCTGCCGCAACCGAGCGAAACCACCGTGTTGTACACGTCGATATTGCCGAAGGTGTTCTTCCCACCACAGCCTGGGCAGTCTCCGAGTATGTAAGTGACAAGGGCCATGGCCGCCTCCCCCAACAGGCACGATACTCCTGGCTGCGCTGCGCAGGAAGTCAGTGCACATCGGCTACGCCGACCGGGCTGTCGTGAACGGAGCCAAGCTTGAACCTGTCTCCGAACTCTGAGCTTCCATCCCTTGCGCAGGCTCGCCTTCCGAGAATTGTCGGACACCAACGACGGGTAATTGCCAGCGTGAACTAGAAGGCTGAAGCGCCAGTGGCGGAACCGGAAAGGTGCAAAACAGAGGCATGAACCGCGGCAGAACACGGAAAAAGAGAAAACCTGCGGTGCGCGCAAGATGTGTGCTGTCTTACAGATGCACTCTTGGCAAGGGGGCGCTGCGCACCCCCGTTGCATCCCCCAGCAGTGACACGCACTGGCACCACCCGCAAGCAGGAACACTGCCCCGACCCATTACTATGCGCCGCGAGAACGCACGCGCTGTGCGACGGTGATGTCGGCGAGCCGGAGGCCACGGCGAAGTATTTCTGCCCGCACCTCTTCATAGACGGGCGCGGCAGCACTCGGGTCCGAGATGGTCATAAGGAGCGAAAAGCGGACTCCCGCCTGAGGGAATATGGCGCCAGCTCGCGTTAGTGCCTTCAGCGAAAGGCGCCACTCACTCGCTGATCCGCAGCCACGAGGCATGTTTTTCTCGTAGCGCTTTATCGGGGTCCATTTCAGGCCGCTCTCCAGCAGGTAGCGCTCCGTGTATTCCAGATGCTCGGGCAACTGGCTGTCACAGTGATTGAGCATCGGTTGCGGATCGATAATGATCTCGCCCTTGGCGTTGATCTTCTCTTCCAGTTGGTAGAGTTGGGCCTGCAACTGCACACGCTGACACTCCGCGTCGAAGGCGGCATCGATGGGCGGTGTATGGGCAAGTGTGACATCGACTCTGCCACGGCATTTTCCAGTCGATGACGTAAGCGACCGGGGCCAGGTGAAGACGAACGACAGTTCGCGGCGTGGCGGAAGAATGTCGGAGAATACCAGGGTGATGCTATGCGGATCGTCGCTCAACGCCCGTTCGGCCTGCACAGGCACGCCGAAGCCCACAAAGTCACGCGCCACGGCGCGTAAAGGTTTTGCCTTCAGGATTTTGGGCCTTTGTGCCTTGTGGACGCTAAGCGCAAGCAGTGTTTCTCGCGCGGCGCGTCCCTCAAGGCGATGGTCCAAGGTCGCCAGGCTGGCAGTGGTCAGCGGTGTTGCATAACTAGTGCCGCTACCATCCGTGATCGCGCCTGTCGGCGTGATTGAGTAGAGACCACTGGTGTTCCCAGAACGCGATAAAGAACCGCCGTAATGCGCCAATTCTGGCTTTCGTGCACCTCCTGGACCGGGGCCTCTGCGAGAGTAGGCAGTCGGCACATCCGGCGTTACACCAAAAACGCCTTCAGGATTTAGTGCTCCCACCGTGAGACCGTATAAGTGCTCACCGGGTGCGGTTATGCGCTCTTCCGCAATTGCACGAGTCGCTAACATGGTAAGCGCATCTTCCGGCGCTTCCGGCCATTCGGGTCTCGCCTCAAGCCCCCGCAAGTTTCCTGCGGCGACGACAAAGATCACATCGTGCGCAAGTGCGATGCGGTCGAGGCTTGCCGCAAAGCTGCTATAACCGAGACCTTTCCTTATGCCCGGCGCTCCCAAGCTCATGTTGAAGATGCGGACGCCACTCTCGGATTTTGCTCGCTGAACTTCGGCCTCGAGCTGGTCAAAAAACTCGTCCGGAGTCTCGTAGTACTGACTTAGCATACCGCGGCGGGGCATAACGGTGATGTCAAAATGCCGACAAGGAACGGCCTCCAAGCTCGCGGCGAGCATCGGATTTAGGCTAGGGCCGCCGGCCAGCAGTCCTGCGATAAACGTGCCGTGGTCTTCGTCACGGTCGCCAGGCGTAATCGGTCCAGAGCCGCCCGCTCGCCAAGGCGACAGTTGGGCAACGTTGGCGACGCCAGCGTCCACCACGCCAACAACTGGGTAGGTTTCACTGCCCACGGGTGCGGGGATCTTCGCCTGTGCGTCGTCCACATTCGATGTTGCGGGACTCGCTTCGAGGCGCAACGGGAGTTCAATGCGCCTTACGAGCGCCTCTGATGCCAGGACATCGAGCAGTTGCTGATGGCGTGTCGCAGTTCTGTCGGGAACACCAATCCGAGCGCGAACAGGGGCGGTGTCGCCGTAATCAACAACATCGACTTCTGAACCGTCGTCACCTTCAGAACTCTGCCGCAAAGTGGGCAGTATGATCTGCGATGGTCCACCCACACGAAGGTCTACGCTTAGGGTTAGGCCAGGACTGGAGAACTCTACGCTTCTATCGCTAAAGGGAACGGCTATCACGCCGCCCAACTCCTCTAGTCGCTCCCGGAACCTGCTAATCATGCTCGTGACCGCAATGGGCGTAACGTCGACATTCGGACGGAATAATTCCACTACGTATCCGCCGATGACGTTCTCCGTCTCCAGCCATGAGATGGCGTCACGCGCTGAAAAGTCGAGCCGATCGGCCGCTATGGGAAGGCGAACTTCCTCGATAGCTCCGACCTCGCTGCGATAAGCGGTTACTCTCTCCTCGAACTCTCCGGTCTCTTCGTTCTCTACTAGGCGCGGCTCAATCTCTGCCTTTGCCTGAACTAGCGCCGCCAGCTCCTGAAGTGCCTCGGGTGTCGCTTGAAAATACATCTGGCCGATTGAGGCGCCGCCGATTAGCGCGAAGCGATGCTGGGCGGTGAACAGTGCACCAAGAGGACGGTAACTCTTGCCAAGCCCTTCCTCTCGCATCTGCACCATGACGAAGCCTGCTGGGTCGCCCCTTCCAGCCAGTTCTTTTCCGGCTTGCTCGATCTCCTTGACGATCTTCGCCTTATGCTTCTGGAAGCCAGCGTTGTCTCCAGCAAAGAAGTCCTTCTTTGGTCCGCGCGGTTTCGTCGGCTGAACCTGAATGAGCCGCTGCGTGTCCAGAAAAACCTGTATCGGACGTGTAAGAGGATCAGCCACCGCTTGCCCTGCCTTCGTCGTTGTTTGCTACGTTCCGTCTCCGGCGCGATATCGTACTCTGCGACATACCTACGAGCAGTCCGGCCTCACGCTGCGTTAGGCCCGCTTCCGTCACCAGTTCGGCAGCAAGATCGTCGTTCGTGCCCAACAGGAGACGCCTGCGCTCCTCACCGAATAGCTGCCCACTCAACATGGCCTGCCTGCGAAGCGCTGCCAGAAGCCCACGTCGACGGGAGCCGTTGCTTCCACCGGCCTCCTGCATGACGAGGAATCTCTTGCCACCGCTAATCAGTGTTTCGAGGTCAGCCCCGCTCATCCCTTCGGTCATCCACACAAGCATCTTCATTTCTGCGTCACCCAAAACGAGTGGCTGCAGGAAGCGCGACAACAGGGAATGACGGGCCTCGGCGTCGGGAGGCAGTATTTCGATGCGGCCCTCGAAACGGCGCCAGACAGCAGGGTCAAGAAGATGCTCGTGGTTCGTGGCCGCCAAAGTGAAGCCACGCCGACCTCTCGCATCAAGACACTGAAGAAGTGCGTTCACGACGCGCTTGATCTCACCAACTTCCTGCGAGTCGTCCCGGGCCTTTGCTATCGCATCGAATTCATCCAGGAAAAGAATGCAGCGATACCGATCCGCGAAATCGAAGAGCGCGCCAATGTTCCGGGCCGTCGTCCCAAGAAATGACGACACCAGGCCGTCGAGCCTTGCTTCGACGATGGGCAGCCCAAGCTTCGCGCCGATGTAGCGCGCCACCATCGTCTTACCCACACCAGGCTTGCCATACAGCAAGCAGCGCATGTTCGGCTGCACGCCCAACGCAGCCAATTCTTCGGTACGCCCCCACTCTCCGACAAGGTCATCGAGCGCGTCAGCAAGCACGGGCGCAAGAACTGGCACTAGTCCGGCATTGTCCTCAGGGAACACGATCCGGGCGAGCGGCGTCGCTGTTTCGCGATCATGCGGAAGGGGCGTCGCCCTTCCCAGCTTCTCGCCGGGAAGTATCGGTGACGGGGCGGCCGTGGCCCGCATCTGCTCCAATGCCATTGGAGCAACTTCCTGGCGCTTCGCCTCGCGTGTGAGCAGGCGTCCCAATCTGTCTGCCTGATCCGGTGCCGATTTCTCCAATGCCTGTACGAGGCGCTGAATCTGATGGCGGGCGCGCTCGGAGTCTCCGCTTGCGGCGGTCCTGGCAAGAGCAAGCACGATGTCAAATTGGTCCATTGGTATTCTCTCCTATATACTATATATGCACGAACTAAAGGAACGATGCAAGAATAAACGCATCTGATGCATCCTGCGGTGACATTATGCATGCGACCCCTTTAAGGTGTGCTAACCGCATCGGGGCGCGCGGCGCGCCTAGGCCTCGATGGCGCCTCGCAAGCTGGCAGCTCTGGAGACGCACAGGTGTCGTTAAACCAAGGGGTTCGGCGGGCCCTCCTCCGGACCTCCTCCGGCAGGACGGCAGTACAGGGCAGTACGGTCGCATGACTGGCAGGACAGCGCAGGACTGTCGGACCGCCCGCAACCTTTTGATAACTCTACGCTAATTGGACCGCTTCGGCATGGATATGCCCAGGGTCCTGTCCAGATGACCGCGTCTGTGTCATCTTTCGCCGCCGGATGCGCTACGTTCACGCCACTGATGGGTGATCCAGACACGACTAAGCCTTTGTTTTCATTGACGTCACGTTCTATGTTCGTTGGGCATTCGGTGTTTCGCCCTTCCAAAAGGCGAGGCAACTCCGGATAATGACCGGATGCAGGCCGGGGGGTCCAAACCCCCGGCCACCCAACCATCGAAAGGACGAGGCCATGGCTGCGAAGAATACAACCGTTACGGAAGGCGAGCTTGCATTACGCGAAAACATCTTTCCGGGGGCCGACAAGCGGCTCTGGGAAAAGACCCGGGATCAGGGCTTCATCACGATCCCGAAGACCATGCCGTACATCGTGATGATGCTCAACGAGATGTCGGAGAAGGGAAAGCCCCTTGGCGACATCTACCAAATTCTGTGGACCTACACCTGGAACAACAACGGCTTCATCCGCCTCGGGAACATGCGCGATCTGGCGTTTGTCGCAGGCTTCAAAGGTGAACGTGGCGAGCGTACCCTGCGCGAGCGTCTGCGCTCTCTGGAGGTGCTGGGCTTCATAGAACTTAAGCCTCACGGGAATAACCCCACAGGCTTCGCGTTCATTCCGAACCCCCACCCTGTGATCCTCGCACTTCACAAAGCTCACGCGGAGGCCGACTCGGCCAAGAAGGCGAAGCTTCCACCGCTGCGCGAAGAAACCTTCATGGCCTTTCTGGTCCGTGCAACCGACATCAAAGCGGTCGATGTTGCCCGTGTTCTGAAAGAGCAGAACGAACCACCCAAAGGGGCTGCCGAAGCGCCTGCGAAAACCAAGGTGACGTTCAAGATCAAGCCGAAGCCGGTGAAGAAAGCGGCGGCCTGACCATGAGTCAGATCGTCCACTTCGCCTACCGCTCGAACATGTTCACGCCGCGCCTGCGCTTCCGCATACTCGGCTGCGTACCGGTTGGGCGCGCGTCGCTGTCTGGCCACCGCCTTGCCTACCACAAGCTTAGCAAGAAGGACGGTTTAGGGAAGTGCAGCGCCGCGAGTTCCGACGCGCCTGACGTGGTGCACGGCGTCCTGTTCCACATCCCGGAGGATCAACTGCCCGATCTTCACCGCGCCGAGGGCAGAGGCCACGCTATGATGAAGAACCCATGGTGGCGATCCTCTGCGCCTCAGCGCATAAAACGGCAGCCCCTCATGGACCGCCTGTTGTCATAAGATAGTATTGAACGAACTGGTCTTTCATCATCTGAAAAGCTAGTCTGCACATCAGGGGGATTATCAGTCTGCCGGATTCGGAACGATCAGCATCTGCTGTCGGCACGCTGCTTTTGACATGAAAAAGATCACTGCACCACATCTGCTCGTAGACGTGTTCGCCGGGCCGGGAGGACTCGGAGAGGGCTTTCTATCGTACGCCCGACAATCGGATCAGCGGGCTTTCCGCGGGGCGCTGTCCATTGAAAAGGACGAGAGTGCGCACCGCACGTTGACCCTGCGGCATTTCCTGCATGCCTTCCCGCACGGAGCCCTGCCGGATGACTACTACACCTTTCTCAAAGGCGGCCTCACTCTTGAGGACCTGTACGCCAATCATCCGGATGAGCACCGCCATGCTGTTCACACAGCGCGACAGGTGACACTCGGTCCGGATTCACGTTCCGCCGTCAAATCTCTGGTCAGGACCCGTCTTAAACGCCGCGCCCGCTGGGCGCTCGTCGGAGGACCGCCCTGTCAGGCCTATTCGCTCGTAGGCCGCTCACGCATGAGCAATGACCCCGAGTTCGAGCAGGATGAGCGGCACTTCCTCTACCGGGAGTATCTGACTGTCATCGCCGATCACCGGCCCCCGGTCTTTGTCATGGAGAATGTCAAAGGTCTGCTGTCCGCATCGGTGGGCGGCAAGCCCATGATCAGCCGCATCCTGGCCGACCTGCGCAGTCCGCGCGCGGCGATCTCAGGGCGTGTCGCGTCCGCCCCCGAGTACCGTCTCTACTCACTGGTGGAGCCTGATCAGGCCGATGAACATGCCGATCCGCGTATGTTCTTAGTGCGCGCTGAGGATCACGGGGTACCTCAGGCCCGGCACCGCATGTTTATTGTCGGGATCAGGGCCGACCTCGATCTGAGGCCGAGCCTCCTCGAAAGAAGCAACGGCCCGACAGTACGTGAAATGATCGGCGATCTTCCCCCGATCCGCAGCACGCTTTCGCGCGAAACGGACAGTCTGCATTCATGGCGCAGCGCCGTCTCCTCAATCAGCACGCGCGATGTGGTGAAGCACCTCAACGGCTCAACCTACACGCCGCTTGTGCACAGCGCGATTGAGATCAACCTGGCAAAGCTTCAGGGGCCGGAGAGCAGTTCAGCACAGCACTTCATCCCGAGACCCGGTCGTCGCTCCCGCGCGCTTTCCATCGTCCACGATCCGGAGCTTGACGTTCTGACAGGCCATGAAGCCCGCTCGCACATGGCCTCCGACCTCAGGAGGTACATGTACGCTGCCGTCTTTGCCGAAGCCACCGGCCGAAGCCCGAAGCTCGCGGACTTTCCGCCGTCGCTTCTTCCCTCGCACGGCAATGTCGACAAGGGTGTTGCCGGCGAAATGTTCTCCGACCGCTTCCGTGTCCAGTTGCCCGACGCGCCGTCGACCACAATCACCTCACACATCTCGAAGGACGGACACTATTTCATCCACTTCGATCCTCTGCAGTGCCGCAGCCTGACCGTGCGAGAGGCGGCAAGACTTCAGACCTTTCCCGACAACTACTTCTTCCTCGGAAACCGAACCCAGCAGTACCACCAGGTCGGCAACGCGGTGCCCCCCCTGCTCGCCCGACAGATCGCGGCCATCGTTGCGGAGCTGCTCGACGCCGTACCTGAGGAGGACTGATGGACAGCCTGTCTCCCGAGCACCGCAGCTGGAACATGTCGCGCATCCGTGGCGGCGACACCAAACCCGAACTCCGCCTGCGATCACTGCTCCATCGGGCAGGCTACCGATTCCGACTGCATGCGAAGGACCTGCCCGGAAAACCGGATATCGTCCTGCCGCGCTTCCGGACGGCGATCTTCGTCAACGGCTGCTTCTGGCACCGCCACCCGGGCTGTCGTTTCGCAACCACACCTTCGACTCGCCCCGAGTTCTGGCAGACCAAGTTCAACGGCAACGTGGAACGCGACGCGCGCAACCAGGCCACGCTGGAAGCTGCCGGATGGCAGGTGATGGTTGTGTGGGAATGCGAACTCAAATCCGGGCCAGAAGCGGTTCTTGAACGCGTCCGCAGCGCGCTAAGGGAGGTGGCCTGATGGCGAGACCTCACCACCTACCGCCCAGCGCCGCCAGCCTGTCGGCGTCACTCCGCGACCTCGGATATTCCCTTGAGACTGCGGTGGCGGACCTCGTCGACAACAGCATCTCTGCGGAAGCGACCGACATCCACATCCTGTGCGATCTCAGCCGGAGCAGTCCGGTCCTTGTCATTGCGGACAACGGCTATGGGATGTCCGAGGAACAGGTTATCGCAGCCATGCGTCATGGTGCGACCGATCCCCGGAAGCAGCGCGGCCCGAAGGATCTGGGGCGCTTCGGGCTCGGCCTGAAGACCGCGTCGTTCTCGCAGTGCCGTCGCCTCACGGTTGCAAGCTGCAGAAACGGCGTCCGGGTGGCAGCCGAGTGGAACCTCAGGCAGGTCGAAGACGACGATGACTGGTTTATCTCCGTACTCGACCAGGACGATATCGCCGGGCTGCCCTTTATCGACGAGCTCGCCGACACGGGCACTCTTGTCATCTGGCGCGATCTGGACCGCCTGTTCGAGGACGAAACCGGCCGCAGACGGGACGAGATCGTCAACGAGAAGCTGGTCGTGGTCGACCGGCATCTCGCGCTCGTCTTTCACCGGTTCCTTTCGGGCGAGGTCAAAGGCCGGAAGAAGCTCGCCATCAGCCTCAACGGGCACTCCATCGCGCCCTTCGACCCATTCTGTCGGAAAAACAGCGCGACACAGGTTCTACCGGAGGAAACGGTGTGGATCGGCGATGTCCCCGTGCTGATGCAGCCCTACATCCTGCCTCATCACAGCCGCCTCACTGCGAGCGAGTACGACTACTATCAGGACCGCAGTGACTTCATCTCCAATCAGGGTGCCTATGTATACCGCAGCGGGCGGCTGATGGCGTGGGGAGACTGGTTCCGTCTTGTGCCGAAGGGCGAAGCCACCAAACTCGCCCGCGTCCAGATCGATTTTCCGAACAATCTGGACGAAGCCTGGACCATCGACATCAAGAAGTCCCGTGCCCGCCCGCCGCACGCGGTGCGCGAAAGGCTGCGCCAGATCATCGCCAAGATCACCGCACGCAGCGTGACCGTCCATCGCGGGCGCGGTCAGAGGCTCTTCCAGGAAAGCCGCGCGCCGCTGTGGGAACGCTACGCCGACGAGACAGGCATCCGCTTCGCCGTGAACATGCAGCATCCCCTGATTGTGTCCCTTTCGGCACGCATGCCGGCCGACGATGCGGCGGCCCTAGGCACCCTGCTCGAATCCATCGCGGCGTCGCTTCCGATCGAGATGATCTACTCCGACTACTCGACGTCTCCCCGCGAGGTGACACGGGTGGTGCCGGATGAAACACAGACGCTTGAACGTCTGAAAGGCCTGCACAGGGCGATCTATGGCGAGGGTCCCGGTGATGCCGCGGCGTTTCTGGACATCGTCCGTTCAACCCATCTGTTCGACGGTCAGCTTGAGACGGCCGAGAAATACGTCAGGGAGGCGTTTCAATGAGCACAGGTCCTGCAGAGGAAAAGAACATCGCAACGGCACTGATCTCGGGCCTGGGCAATCTCGCGGAGACTCCCACCCGCGAGCAGGTCGAGGAAAAGGCCAGGCAGATTGCGGCCATCTTCGGATATACGGGTGATCTGCGCAATATCATCACCGAGGCAATGATCTCGGTAGACACCCGCATGGGTGCCGGCGTGTCGCTTGTCGATGTCACGGCAAAGCACGATGACCAGTGGGTCCACAAGCGTGACAACATTGCCTGGACCTACACGAAAGCCTACGAGAATTTCCTCCGAATGGACGGCTGGCCGCCGCGCATGGTCCAGTCCCTGAGCGATGTCACGGGACGCGTCCTCGGACATCTTCAGGACCCAGCGAGCGAAGGGACCACGTGGAACCGCCGCGGCCTCGTCATCGGGCATGTGCAGTCCGGTAAAACCGCTAATTACACGGGTCTCATCGCCCGCGCCGCCGACGCAGGGTACAAGTTCATCATCGTCATCGCGGGCATCCACAACAACCTGCGGCGCCAGACGCAGGAGCGCATCGACGAGGCATTCATCGGTCGCTCAAGTGATCCGGAGGACCGGCACGACATCGGCGTGGGCCTTGAGAAAGGGTATCCTCATCCGGCCACCCTCACCAACGTAAACGAGGACTTCAACAAGAATACCGCGGCCAAGAGCGGCTGGAAACTCAACGACTTCAGCAAGCCGATCATCCTGATCATCAAGAAGAACGTGACGACCCTGACTGCACTTCACAAGTGGCTCAGGGAGCTCAACGCCTCAGGTGACGGCCGCATCTCCGATGTGCCGATGCTGCTGATCGACGACGAGGCTGACAATGCCTCAATCAACACCAATCGCGAAGACCTCAACCCGACCCAGACCAACGCGATGATCCGCCGCATTCTCGGGCTGTTCGCGAAGTCATGCTATGTCGGCTACACCGCCACGCCCTTCGCCAACATCTTCATCAACCCCGATGCGTATGACGACGATGTTCGTGAGGAGCTGTTTCCGCGCGACTTCATCTACTGCCTCGACGCGCCGACCACTTATTTCGGGGCGGAGAAGGTCTTCCTCAATGAAACGACCAGCCAGTCCATTGTCCGGCCCATCACGGACTGCGAGGAGCTGATCCCCTACAGCCATAAACGTGACGATCCCGTCGTGGAACTGCCGCCAAGCCTGTACCGCGCCCTCGACGAATTCATCGTGGCCCGCGCGATCCGCAATCTGCGCGGCCAGACGGCAAAGCACTGCTCGATGATGATCAACGTCTCGCGCTTCGTCCCCGTTCAGAAGACGGTGCGCGACTTCATCTCCCTGCGTGAAAAGGCAATCCGCGAAGCCGTCCGCGCCAACTACGCGATGCCGGAGGCCGTATCGTCTGCAAACGGGTATATGCAGTCGCTGAAGACCGCGTATGACCGCGAATACAGCAGCTGCGGCTTCAGCTGGAGTGAGGTCCGCACGGCCCTCAACGGCGTGTTCGATCACCTCCACACCTTCGTCATCAACAGCAAGAGCGACGAGGTTCTGGACTACAGTCGTTACGAGAAGGAAGGCGTCGGCCTCACGGCAATCGCAATCGGCGGTCTCAGCCTTTCGCGCGGCCTCACCATCGAGGGGCTGACAGTCAGCTACATGTACCGCAACACCAAGATGTACGACACGCTGATGCAGATGGGACGCTGGTTCGGCTACCGTCCGGGCTTCGAGGACCTGTGCCGCGTGCACCTCTCTCCGGACTCGATCAACTGGTACTCCCATATCGCGAACGCGGCCGAGGAGCTCACCCTCCAGGTCAAGCGCATGCGCCGCGACGGCCTCAGCCCGCGCCAGTTCGGTCTCTATGTGATGGCACACCCCGACAGCCTGCTGATCACGGCGGCAAACAAAATGCGGACGGGCGAGAAAGTCACCGTCCGTCAGAACTTCAGCGGGCGCATGCTGGAAAGCTACATTGTGTCCACCGACCGGAAGGTCAACGAGGAAAACTTCGGCCTGATCAGCCGCGCCTCCGAAGACAGTTTCGGCGGCACTTCGACGGACGATACCGGCAAAGGTCGTATCTTCCGGGACGTGCCGGTCGAGCGTATCGAGGATTTCCTCCTCGCCTTCCAGGCCCACAGTCAGTTCGCAGACCGCAAGGCCGACATCGTGGCCTATCTGCGTACCCTCGCCGACAGGCACCCCGTGGCGGACGTTCTCATGATTTCCCCGGCGGGCACCGGGGCCAGCGCAGGACTCAATCCCCAGATCCGAGCGGCCGAGGATGTCCAGGGTACCGCCTGGCGGCTGGCGAAGGACCGCGTCGCCTCACGCGGCGACGAGAAACTCGGCCTCAGCAGCTCTGAGCAGGATGCCGCCGAGGCCCTCGCCCAGTCCGAGGAAACGCCAGTCGCGGCTTCAGACACACATTACCGGGAAGTGAGGAACAAGCCGCTCCTCATGCTGCACAATCTGCAGCCGCGAACTCCCCTGAAGAGCGGTGCCACAGCGGTTGCGGCATTCGGCGTGAGCTTCCCGCCCGGCCACTACGAGACTGAAATCGAAGTGGTCGCAAACCGGGTGTGGCTGGAACGGATGCAGGGTCCGGAGGACGATCCCGAAAACGACGAGGACTACGATGCCTGAGGCTTCACCATGGGATGGGATCAGTGTCCCTGCGCATACCGACTACACCGTGCGGCAGGTACCGGGGCCGACGGCTGTTCCGTGCTTCTGGGGTCGTGACCGCAGCGGCGCATGCCTGTTCATCCTCGATCTCGACGGTGATCACACGGACCAGTACCGGAAGAACACCACCACCATCAACGGAATCGACGTCGACCTCCGTGGTGAAGCAGGCAGACAGCGGCTTGTGCTGACACTTGAAGAGCAGATCGACCGCGACCTGTTCGGGGGGCTGTGCAGCACACTGATCGCGGCGCTCGGCAACGCCTCTGATGCCCCGACCTCGCTTGCGGTTGCCCTTGCCCACATACGCAGGTGGAAGACGTTCCTGTCGGGTCGTGCCGCCCATCACCTCACGCCGGAGCAGGTACGCGGCCTGTTCGCGGAGCTTGTCTTCCTCGAGGAAATGCTCGATCGCGGCGGCACTGCGCCGGCGGCGGTTCAGGCCTGGCTGGGTCCGGAAATGTCGCATCAGGACTTCATCTTCGGCAACACGGCGGTCGAGATCAAATCCCTTTCGGGCACCGAGCGGAGCACCGTCCGCATATCCTCCGAAGACCAGCTTGAATCGCTGAACGACAATCTGTTCCTGCGCGTCTACCGCCTCAGCGATCTGCCCGACGCCGCGGGCGCCAGATCGCTCAACGATCAGGTGGTGCGGATACAGGCGCGGCTGGCCGCACCTGAACAGATCGAGTCATTCGACCGCAAGCTGGTGCTTCACCGTTACGCGCCGCTTCCGGAATACGACGCTCCCCTGCTCGTCGTAAGTGCGGTCCGCACGTTCAGGGTGGCGGGTGACAACTTCCCGAGGCTCGCCCGTTCGGGTCTGCCGGAGGGCGTCGCCCGCGTTGCCTACGATATCCGCATCGAAGCCCTGGCGCCGTTTGAATGCGACAATGATCTGGTCTTCGGAGGCGGCAATGGATGAGACACTCGAGGAGTTCTTCCACGACTTCCGTCAGGAAATGCTGGCCGACGCGGAAGCGAACAGCACCTATCAGCTCGAATCCTTCATGGAGTCCGTCTCACGCGAGCTTATCGAGACCGGGTTCGTCGAGGGCTACGAACACTGCCACTACCGTGCTCCGCGCGGCATGCGTGTCGACGGCTACTGGTTCAATGACGAGGGTGCACTCGATCTGTTTGTCACTGACTTCGACTGCCGCCGCTCGCTGGAGACACTGACCCAGACAGAGGTCGGCCAGATATTCAAACGACTGGTCAACTTCTTCGAGGCAAGTCTCGACGGCACGCTGGAGCCGGACGTCACCACGCCGGAATATGGTCTTGTACGGCAGATCGCCGACCGCCGCGCGATGATCCGTCAGGTCAACTTCTATCTGACGTCCGAGCGGGTTCTCAGTGACCGTTTCGAGGCGATCCCCGACGGAAACTTCGGCACGGTCAGAGCGACGTATCACATCTGGGACATCGCCCGTTTCCAGCGCCAGAGAAGTTCGCGGGGCCACAAGGAGCCGCTCGACATCAACTTTGTCGAGATGTTCGGACACGGCATCAACTGCCTTCCTGCCAATCTCGGGTCCGACACCTATCAGTCCTTTCTGATTGTCATTCCTGCCACGATCCTCGCGGCACTCTATGACCGCTACAGCGCCCGTCTGCTGGAACAGAACGTGCGGACTTTCCTTCAGGCCAGAGCCCAGGTGAACAAGGGCATCCGGGCGACAATCCTGAACGAGCCCCACATGTTCTTTGCCTACAACAACGGCATTACCGCCACAGCGCAGCATGTGGAAACCGTCAACTCCGCAACAGGCCTGCAGATTGTCCGAATGACGGACCTTCAGATCGTGAACGGCGGCCAGACCACAGCCTCGCTGTTCCATACAATGCGCCGCGACAAGGCCGATCTGTCCTCCATCTTCGTACAGATGAAGCTTTCCGTTATCGACAGTGAGGAGAGCGAAGCAATTGTGCCGCGTATTTCCGAATATGCAAACACCCAGAACCGGGTGAATGCGGCCGACTTCTTCTCCAACCATCCATTCCATGTCCGCATGGCGGAATTTTCACGCCGGATATGGGCGCCGCCCAGGCAGGGCGCGCCGCGCGAAACGAAATGGTTCTACGAACGGGCACGCGGTCAGTACCTGGACGCACAGGCGAAGCAGACTGCGGGCGAGCAGAAGCGGTTCAAGGCCGAATATCCAAAGCCCCAGATGTTCACCAAGACGGATCTCGCCAAATTCGAGAACGTGTTCGACGACCATCCGCGATGGGTCAACCTCGGCAGTCAGAAGAACTTCGCCCGCTACGCGGCCCGCATCGGACGGGAGTGGGAAAAGGGATCGGACGGATTCAACGAGTTCTACTTCAAACGCGCGATTGCGAGAGCCATCCTGTTCCGGACCACCGAAGCCATGGTCTCGGCGCAGCCCTGGTACAACGGCGGTCACCGCGCAAACATCGTGGCCTACACACTATCCATGGCGGGTGAGATCACAGCCAGACGCGGGCTGACCCTCCCATATCTCCGCATCTGGAATGCTCAGGCCGTGGACGATACACTGGCCGAAGCGCTCAGCATCATCAGCACCGAAGTGAACAGCAACATAACGGCTCCCCCTCAGGGCATTTCCGACGTGTCGGAATGGGCGAAGAAGGAGGGTTGCTGGACCCGTCTTCAGGCGGAAGCAGACCGCATTGCAGCGCTTCTTCCCGAAGAATTCTGGGAAGGCCTGCCGACACCGGATGACCAGCAGTCGGATCGCAGAGAAGCCAGGAAAGTCCAGAAGGTCGACAACGGCATAGAAATCCAGAAGCAGATATTCCAGGTGCCGAAAGCTCACTGGTCCCACATTCTGAAGGAAGGGACGATCCGGAAATTTCTGACGCCCAAGGAAAGCGACATCCTGCGGATCGCCGAGCAGATTCCGCTCAAGATCCCTACCGACAAGCAGAGCATCATTCTTGCGGGTATCCTCGACAAGGCCCGCCTCGAGGGGATCGTCCTTCCCGATTAGGTGAATGCTCAGCGTCGCTACTGGCCTGTGGCCGGGGCGGCTGACGATGCGGGTACTTCGGAATCTTCCGGAACTACAGCTGTCTGCGCTGCCGGCGCAGCCGCTGCGCGCGTACTCGCCGTCGCAGCCTCGAGCCCATCTATGCGGGCCTGAAGTGCCGCGAGCTTCGCCGTCATCTCAGTAACCGACGCCGGGGGGAACAGTCCGTCAAAGGCCCTGGAAAGCGGCGGCGCCATCACCTGGATAGCAGCAAAGAGGATGGCCGTGGCGCCGAACCACGCCAGTCCAACGTTCCGCATTTTCTCCATGACGGTGTCCGCCGCTTTTGATGCAATGTTTTCGCTGTCGAGAAAGGTCGACGGGAAATGCGCGGCCGCAAGCCCCTGTACCTCCCTCAGATACTGATCCAGCGGTGGCGCCCTTCTCGGTGTGAGGACGGCGCCATGCTGGAAAAGCGTTACCCGTAGAAAGGGCATACCGGTGTGGATCATATGATCGACACGGCTGAAATTAAGGAGCGTTGTTGCGATCGGCCCGTCCCAGCCAGGATCGACGATGCCCACGGTCAACGCCCAGATGCCTTCCCGCGTGAGCCCGGTCTTGTATGTCACATGACCGGTGACATCCTGTGGTAGGTTGAACACCTCAGCCGACGCAACCTGCACCATGGCGCCCGGCTTCAGCACGAACGGACCGTTTATCTCTTTCCCAGCGGAATCATAGATATGCCCGACAGACAGATCAAAGCTCGACCCCTGCGCAACCGGAAGGGTACCCGCCTTGAAATACAGTACGGGATCAAGTGCCGTGCCACTGATAATGCTCATCCTACCTCCATTCCGGATTGATTTGTCTTATTTATCAGATGAACTACCATATAACTACAAAAAGAAGGCGACTGCATGACTATAACTGAATCAGACCACAGAAACATCGCATTACTCTCGCATGTGACCGCCGACAGCCACGACCCCGACCGTCCTGTCGGAGTCATCATAGCCGATGATGCAGGCGTCCCAGTCGCTCAGGGGACAAATGCGCCACCCTCTTCTTATGGATATTCGCGCGAAAGCACGCACGCCGCCATATCGGCCGATCCGAAATGGAAATACTTCATGATGGAACATGCGGAGCGGAATGCGATCCTGGGCGCCCTTGCGAACGGGACACCACTGCAGGGAACCACCCTGTACGGGACGCTCTTCCCGTGTGCCGACTGTGCGAGGGCTATTGCGGCGGCGGGCATCGCACGCGTTGTTGTTCCCGCACCGGGCCTTCATCCGGCAAGAGATGAAAAGTGGCGGGACCACTACAGATATGCCCGAGACGTGCTGGCGCTTTCCGGGGTAGCCGTCGACTTCTACTCTCCTTCCGAAGCGCCTGTTCCAGCTTCCCGCGAAGGCTGACTAAGCGCGGATCAGAACCGTCCAAGACAGGCGCTGATGGTGGTATTTGTTTGAAATAACAATTAATTGCCTATAATAATAGACCCGTTGCGGGTATAGCTTAGTGGTAAAGCACCAGCCTTCCAAGCTGGCTATGAGGGTTCGATTCCCTTTACCCGCTCCAGTCCTCCACTTGAAACTTACGGATCACCGGCAATTTTCTTCCTTATACTTAAGGAGGCTGGAATGCAGGCATATCTACTTAGAAACTTGAGCGAGCTAGCGCAGCGGCGCGCAATGCTCATGCGCGAGGAGGCGCAGCTATGGGACATTCTCTCCCGCGACCTCACACGTGAGGCGAAACGCATGGAGGAGATTCCGGCCCGAAGGCCACCCTCCAGTGCTCCCAATCCGCTCCCACCGAACCCCACATCAGCCTCCCAGCCGAAACTGATGGTTGGCATCGCCGAGGCCGCGCGCATCATGGGCATCGGTCGGAGCAAGCTTTACACCGAGATCAGTGAGGCCCGCCTTAAAGTCCGAAAGGCTGGGAAAAGGACGCTCATCGCGGTGGCCGACATCGAGGCATGGTGCCGGGACCTTCCCAATACAGGTGACGTCTAAAAGCACGACAGGGCGCGCCCTTCGGGCCGGGCTCTCGCATGCGGAGCCCCGCTTTGCTTTGTCTCCGCCCTGCGGGCTTCCATCCCTCGCGCGATTCTTCTCTGCCCGCTTGATGCGGGCGGCTTGGGGCTCCGCCCCAGGCGCGGAGCAAGGGTTTCCCCGATCTTCGGCCTAGGGCCTGCAGATGCTTCGCCCCTTCGGGCGGGTGATCCCTCTCCCTTGCTCCTTGCACCCCCGCTGCTCGCCGCGAGGCAAGGGTTCAGGCGGCGCTTTGGCCGCTGGAACCCCAGCTCTCAAGGAGAAAACTATGAAAGGGCAAGACCTACATTCAGAGATTACCCGTCAACTCATTGCAGCCATCGAAGCCAATCCCGGCGAACCACAACTGCCATGGAGGCGCGGAGGGAGTGCCCTGTTCATTCCATCAAACGCGCTCACCGGTAACGCCTACCGGGGGATCAACATCGTGAGCCTGTGGGCCGCAGCTGCTACGCACAGCTACTCGCTGCCAGTGTGGGCGACCTATCGCCAGTGGGCCGACAAAGGCTGTCAGGTACGGAAGGACGAGCGCTCATCGCTGGTCGTCTTCTACAAGGAGTTCCGGGTAGAGCCGGACAAAGACATCCAAGGCGATGATGGCAGGCGCAGGCTTGCCCGCGCGTCCTACGTCTTCAATGCCGATCAGGTGGACGGCTTTGCTAGGCCGGAGCCTATTGCAACCCTTGGGCCCATAGAGCGGTTGGCGCAAGCTGATGCGTTCACGTCAGCTACGAAGGCAGACATTCGGCACGGTGGTGAAAGCGCGTACTACTCGACGGGCACGGATCATATCAAGATGCCCGACGAGGGGCTGTTCACCGGGACCGCATCAAGCGGCCGGACAGAAAGCTACTACAGCACGCTGTTGCACGAGCTGGTTCATTGGTCCGGCGCCAAACACCGTCTTGATCGCAACATGGGCAAGCGTTTTGGCGATCAGGAATATGCAGCGGAAGAGCTGGTAGCGGAACTAGGCGCTGCCTTCCTTTGCGGGGAGCTTGGCATCAGCCAGACGCCGCGCCAGGATCACGCACAGTATCTCGCGAACTGGCTCACGCTGTTTAAGAAGGATGACCGGGCAATCTTTCGTGCCGCGGCACGCGCCTCTGAGGCGGCGTCTTTTCTGTCAGGGCAGGCTGGATAGAGACAGCAGCCCGGTGCTGAAAAAAATCGCGTCCCCGGCTCCGGCCGGGGACGCTCGTCGCTTCGCGAACTACATGAACGGCAGCACAACGCGCGCCGCCGCGATGACGGAAACCACCGTGCCTAGCAGGCCGAGGATATAAGGCAGACGGTCGTTCGCCCGTCTCCCCGTGTTGTAGGACCGGATGCCTGCCAGCACGCCTGCGATGGCGACGGGAAGCCCAATGATAAGGGCGAGCAGCATCGAGAAAGCGGGTACCGCCGGGACCAGAAACGCCACTGCGGCGCTCACGCATGACAATATCCCAGCCGCAAGGCCGGGCCGCTTTCCGGATCGTTCGTCGGCGACTGGCGCCATCTACAATGCACCAGCCATGCCGATGGCATTGATGAAGCTCAGCGTGAAAACTGCCGCTCCGGCCAGTTTCAGCACCCAGCCGCCCAGGAAGCCCAGAGGGCCGCCGATGCCGTCGTGCCCGTCATGAGTGGTGAACACGCCGCCCCCATAAGTCCCGCCCGGAAGGAAGCCGGTAAAGGCAAAGCCGACTATGACCAGGGCGAAGCCGAGCAGGACGCCCCACCACCCGAGGCCGCCGACCCACATCCAATCTTTCATCTGTTTCTCCTGCAATGGCGCCAGAAGGCGCCCCTTGAATCAAAATGGCTTCGGGCACTTGCGCCCCCGAAGCCGGTGATCTGAACAAGTCCAGGAAATGGGCAGGACAGAATTGCGTAGAGTGTCCTGCAGCCAGCAAACGCGGGCGTTATGGTTGTCACTTCGCTGATGCGGTGATACGGTTTTGGCACTGAACGTAGGCGGAAAGAGCTGGATATCCGGCATCCGCCGTGGGCTGAACAGAATACGCAATACGGTCGCGTATTCGGCAGCAACAACAGCCGAAATCGATGACCGTTTTGAAGCGCGCGGTGCGCGCGACAATCTCGCTTTACTCACGCGACGGACGACGTAAATACCTCACGCCCGCCGAGCGCGAGGCATTTGTCTCAGCTGCGTGGCAATGTCCGCGTGAGGACGTTGGGACGCTGTGCCTGCTGATCGCGTTCACAGGCTGTCGCATAAGCGAGGCGCTCGCGCTCCGCGCCTGGTCCATCAACCTCGACGAGCGGTTCGTCGCTCTCAAATCCCTGAAAAAGCGCGGCGACATCGTCGTGCGCGAGATACCGCTTCCTGATGAACTGATCGCCCGCCTAACTGTCGTGCATCGGCTGGGATCAGTCGATCACGATACGCGTCTATGGAGATGGACGCGCGGACGAGCCTGGCTTCTCATCAAGCAGGTGATGGTGGCCGCCGCCGTCTCGCCAGGACCACACCAGACCGCCAAGGGGCTCCGGCACGCCTTCGGCATTCATGCCATCAGGTCCGGGGTACCTATCAACATGGTGCAGCGGTGGCTTGGCCATGCCAGCCTTGCCACCACTGCGATCTATCTCGGTGCGATCGGCGCCGAGGAGCGGGAACTTGCGGCCCGGATGTGGACCGCTCAAACTACGCCGCCGCGTTTCGCACATAGTTCGGATCAGCTGCCTCCTGACGCAGGTCGCCAAGAGCTTCGGTGAGCTGGACCGCCGCCCCGAACGCACTTTCCTCCGGGCAGTTATGCGACAACAGGACGATCGAGCCCCGCTTCGAGATCAGGACGACCTCGAACAACCTTCTTCCGCCACTCTGCGTCTGCTGCTGTGGACGGCTTTCGATACTCACGATCCGGTCGTGAGTGCCCTTGATCTCCGTCTCCCAGGGGCGCCACGGCGTCCCGCAGGGCGTGCCGATCGACCCGTTTGCGTACAAGACCATTGCACGCTGCTTGCCCGGTAGAGCGTACGACAACAGAAGACCGGCCAAGGCGCCGCCTGCGCCGAGCGCCATCATGAAGGTGCCGCCACCCATCAGGGAGACGACGTAGCCGATGCCGGTGCTCCCGGCCCCGGCGATGAACAACTTCCAGCCGATCAGCTCGACGAACGGTCGCGCTTCGTGCCAGCCGACATGTATCCAATCGATGCGTCCGTCTTCATCCTGGCTGACGGTCCTTCCCACTTCAAACCTATCCATAGTGATCCATCCTTTCGATGAAGACGGGTGGCTTGTGAGGTGTGATGATCAGTTGCCGATTAGTCTCCCGCGCAAAGGCGCGCATGATTTCATCGGGCTCGAGGAGTCGCGTTGTCCGCAGCGTCTCGCGCACCCCGCTGTCGCCGGCGCTCATGGCCTGGCTTGAAGTGCGGACGGAGTGGCGCTCGACTACCTGCGTCTGCCCGAGACGCTTCGACACATACTCAGCAGTCGTCAGGTCGTTGACCGCAAAGATCTGCAGCGTTCCGGCATTGCTCAGGAAGGTCTCCCAGGAATTGGGATAGGCCATTTTCAGTTGGTTCAGGTCCTGGACGATCGGCCATAGGCGAGCACCGGCGCCACCAAGCAGGCCAATGGCCATCTCGATGCTGCGCATGTGTCCAAGCGCCGCGAATTCCTCAAGCATGAACAGGACAGGCAGGTTTCCGCGAGGGACCGGGTGGCGCTCAACCGCAGCAAGGGCCGACTGCACCAGCATGCGAAGCCACCGAAAATGAGTGGCAAGCAGCATGCCGGGCAACACGGCATAGATCGTGATGCCGCCCTTCGGCAGATCAGCCAGCGAAAAGTCGCTCACATCACTGATGCGTCGGATATCATCGAGCGGAGCCGTCTGTTCCTGTGCGGTGGACAGGATGCTCGCGAACTCGCGTTCCGCGTCCCTCGCCTTGGCAAGAAATGACGATCCGGCGTTCGACACGACTTCGTCATAGTCGCCGGTAAGCACCATTCGCTCGAAGATGCTGGTCAGTTCACTGGACTGCAGGAGCTTGCGCAGCTTGCGTAGCGTCGCCTTGCCCTCGGTGGCCAGCGTGAACAGGACGATCGAGCGCACGAGGTTGCGTGCGCTGTCGGTCCAGTGCGGGTCTTTGTCGTTGGCCACGATGATCGCATCGCCGGCCAAGGCAGCGTCCGGGGCGATCAGGCGGGGCTTTCCGTACCCCAGCTCGCTGAACGGATTGTAGGCCGCCGATGTCACCCCGTGGTCCGCAAGGACATCGAACGGGTCGAGGACGAAGACCCGTTGTCCCAAGTCGCGACGCGCCTGGGCCGTGTGGAGCGCAAGCTCTCCCTTTGGGTCGGTCACAAAAACCGAGCCCGGGTATCTGGCCAGGTTGTGCAGGAGCACTGTCGATGTTTTGCCCGCACGCGACTTGGCTGCAATGAACGCGTGACTGTCGTCATCGAAGCCGATGAGACGATCCCGCTTGCGGCCGAGCAACAGCCGTCCGGGCCGCCAAGTCCATTCATCATACTCGTCAACATTGCCCCACGTCGCGGAGGGCAGCCACTCAGCTCGACCTTTTGTTCCCGAGCCGCGTGGGGGGAATGCTTCAGCATTCATATTCATCGCTTAGAGCTCCAGTGCCAGTTGGTGAGGTCTGTTTTCGCGGGCGTTACGACCGCGATCTTCTTTCAGCGCTTCGAGGGTCGCGGCGCGCCGCATCAGCGTCATGCGCTCTGCCATCTGGCGCGCGCGCGTTTTCTCGATGGCGTTATTGAGTGCGCGAAGCTCTTCGAGCTGAATGTCCAGTTGCCGCTGGACCTTGCGGCGGAACCGCATGTACTCGTCCCAGGACTCGTTGGCGTTCTGCTCGCGAATGAACGGCATCTGGTTGGTGAGGTGCAGGAGCGCACCTTGCTGCCAGTCCTTGAGCCTCATCACCCGCGCCCTGTTGGATGTGGACCTCTGCTGCCTGTGAGTATTGGTCAGCTGGAGACGCTCCGTGCGCTGTGCTCGCACGATACGACGGTGGTCCCACCGCATCTGCGCCAGCTCCCTTCGGTGCCTCCTGCGCATCTGCTTGTCCGCCCACTCGGCGGCAGGCTCCATGGCCCGTTGCGCAGCCGCGATGCCGGGCTGCAACGCCACCGCCGCAGCAGCCTTGACCTCGCCTCTCAACTTTCCCACCGCGTCGTTGACGCCGGGCAGGCTGTCCAAGCCGCGCCCGAAATGCCCGAGTGAATAATCCCGCCTCATTCCCAGCAGGTTGTCGACGCCGTAGTGAGTGCCTTCGCGGGTCACAGCAACAAGGCCACCACGTGGATGCATTGCCAGCGAGAAGCCACGTTCTTCTATCTTGCGACGAAAGGCATTCAGGTCGTCCGAGACTTCAAACGTGCCCCTCACAGCCGCACGTACGGAGTCTCTGTGGCTTGGACTCGCGTCCGCTGCCCGCGCCACACGGGCCCAACGAATGTCTTCAAGAGTGGGAAGCCTGTCGGCGCGACCAAGTCGCGCTTGCAGGTCCTTAGGTTTCACACCGGTGAAGCGAGAAACCGAGAACGGTTTGCCGTGGATATCGACTGCAACAAATCCGCGCCGGTCGCCCTTGGCGAGGGTGAATCCGATCTCGGACATAGCATGACTAAAGCTGGCCAGATCGACTGACCCGCTCCATGCGTCTTGGAACAGCCTCTTGATGTCCCGCGGATCGATACCTAACCGCTTTGCCTGCTGGGCCTCGACATGATCGAAATTGAGCGGATTGCTCTTGCCCTTCGCCTTGTGGCCTTCGGGAAGCTCCCAACCATGTTCGAGGTAGAGTTCCTTCGACAGTTCCACGAGCTTGCGCTTGTAGAACGACACAGGAATTGCCTTCAGCTGGCGGGCGTCGATGCGTGACCACACCACATGCGCGTGCCGATGGCCGTTCTTATCATGAAAGGCTACGGCACGCGGCTGAGCGCCTAGACCAAGGCGTTCTCCCGCTTTGTCGATCGCCGACATGAAGTCGTCAATCGTCGCGGTCTGATCCTTCGGCGGGCTTACGATCAGCGTGAAGAGGTACTTCTCGCAACGGGTGCCCTTCGCGATGGCAGCAATTTCCGCCATCGCTTCTGTCAGGTTGTGGGAAGCGAACCCGCGCAGTTCGGCCACTTCCACATGCTCATTCTCGCCAGCGGCCTGAAGGTACTGCCCAAGTTGGACCGAGCCGCTTCGCTCCTTGCCCTTGAGGATCACCTTTCTTGCACCCAGGTGCTGTTCAGCGAATTGAACAGGCCAGAGAGGATTTCCTCCTCTGACCGGTGCTTCGGCGCCACCGCTCCTGTCCCGAGCCCGAGCATCAGCTCGTTCCGCATCTCCCTGACATCATCACATGCCTGACGTAGCCGGTATGTGGTCTCCCCGTCGGCCAGCAGGTTGCCGCTCTCGGCCTCGCCCGCCAGTCGGTCGAGGTTTGGCGCGAGCCGGCTCGCTCCCAGGGTCGCCAGCAGGTGTGAGAGCATCTTGCGGTCGGCAATGGCCAGCCCTGTACCGGCAGTTGCGGATGCATCCGCCCCCTCGAACAGGACGTGTTTCACGTAGGCCGACACCGTCTTGCTGCCCGCTCGTGCCACCAATGCACTATGCTCAGCAGGCGTTAGCCGGACCGAAAGTAGCCTCGTTCTTGCTATGGGGTTGGACATGGGCCACCTTTGGTGAGCGACTGGTGACGCTCCAAGGTGGTGTTCCAGGTGGCTAGCACCTCGAACAGTTCCGCCGTTTCAGTCGGCGAAAAGTTCAAAGTTGCGCCGCTCGGGCGCGCCATTTCTTCCGCAAAAACGGGCACGATTGCCTGGGCGGAATCCTCTTCATTAAACGGCTTTCGAGAGCTGGTCCTTGGGGTCCGTAGATGTGGATCATGGCCGGTTTCGATCGTGGCTTGCTGACGGTTTGCCGCCGCTCAAGCGCGGCACTTGCATCCGAAACCCGGGTAGAACGGCCATGCGTTTGGACGACCGCAGTGGCCCGCAGTCGTCCAGCCTTTGGGCTCCTGTGCAGCGGCGACTGGTTCAGGTCGCGTCGCGCGTGGACATGAAGCGCAATATCTTCTCCGCGACGTCCCCGGCGCAGTCCTCCTGCAGGAAATGTCCGGCGTCGAGGCCGTCCCGAGGAACTAGGCGCGCACGAGTGCATTCGAGGCCTGCTGCGCCGCCCCCAAAACGGTCCGGCGCCTTGTCGGTCCTGGCGGCGCAGTCGTGGAGGCTCCTGTGTCGGGGCGCTTTGAGTGCGGCGACGTGCGCGCTCAGGCTGATGCGGGCTACGGCGGCTTCGGGATCGGGCTGCGCCCATCCGGCGAAGTCACGAGGGCGGTGGATGCCGGGACGCTGGTTCGGGTCCTGCCCCGGTGGCAGTTAGCGCCACTCTCCGTCCATGCTCTGCTCTCGCCACAGCGATCGCGCAATGCCCGCGTCGAGGCAGTACTGGAGCTCCTGCACACCACGATCGACCGACTGGCCTGAGCACGCGGCTCGCCTTTTCCGTACTCCCTGCCGTCAGATGCCCTATACTCAGGTGTCCGACCTGAGTGGAGGGACACATGGATATTCGTCTGACGCTCAAGGAGCTCTGCGAAGCCTTCAATAAACACGATCTCGATCGCATCATGGCGTTCTTTGCCGAGGATTGCGTCCTCGAGATGCCTCGGGGAAAGGATCCCTGGGGGTCTCGTTTCCAGGGCAAGCACGATGTTCGGCAGGCGCTGGCCACGCGCTTCGAAGGACTGCCTGACGTCCATTACGGCGATGACGTGCATTTCGTGGACGAAGCGGCCGAAACCGGAATTTCCAAATGGACCCTCACCGGCACGGCCCGCGATGGCACCAGGACCGAGGTCCATGGCTGCGACTTCTACGCGTTTCGCGACGGCAAGGTAATCGGCAAGGATTCCTACTGGAAGATCGTGGAACGGGCGGCCTGATATTTCGGCCGTCGGGCTCCCGCGCCGAAACAGGAAGGGGCAGCTTTCGCTGCCCCTACTGCCCGTATGATTACTTCTGCATGACCGCCGCCAGTTCGGGCACGAAGCGGTCCAACATCCAGGGGATGCTCAGAGGCGAGGGAGCCGAGGTGGCCATGACGAAGCTCTTGTCCTTGAGGCGCAGCATGCGGCCCTCGGCCACGGGCTTGAAGCGCTGCACCAGTTCGTTGGCATAGAGCGCGTCGGACGCCTCGTCGCCTTCATCGAGCGAGATGAGGACATCGGCATCGAGAGTGTCGAGCTGCTCGTAGCTCACGGTGGTGTAGTAGCTGTCGGTCGGCAGGGCCGCGACGCCCGGCGAGGGCTTGAGGCCGAGCTGGGTCACCATCACCACGCGCGGATCGGCGGTGGAATAGACGTTCATACCCGCCCCGCCGACCCAAAGCGCGCCGAAGGTGAAGGACTTGCCCGCAAACTCGGGATGGGCGGCGGCCGCTGCGGCGAGCCTTTCGTCGATGGAAGCGATGAGGGTTTCGGCCTGAGCCGGCTTGCCCAGGGCCCGGCCGGCGACGCGGGTGATCTCCTGCCAGCTGCCGGCCCAGGGTTTATCAGCATAGGCGACCGTCGGCGCGATGGCCGAGAGCCGATCGTACTGCTCCTGGGTGATGCCGCTATAGGGCGCGAGGATGAGGTCGGGCGCGACGGCGAGCACATCCTCATAGGGGACTTCGGTGTCGAAATTGATGATCCTGGGGGCCGCCTTGCCGCTGGCCGCGATGGCATCGGCTGTCCAGGGCAGGACGCCATTGGCGTTGCCGCCCCACTTCTGCTCGGGGATTGCCACCGGCACCTCGCCCAGCGCCAGCACGGCGTCCTGGGTGGTCCAGCCGATGGTCACGATCCGCTCGGGTTTCTTTTCGATCACGGTCTTGCCGTAGACGTGCTCGAGGGTCACCGGAAAGGCGCCCTCCTGCGCCTGGGCGGCGAGAGGCAGCAGGGCCACGAGGGCCAATGCGAATGCGCCAAAGGCGCGGCGGGTCAGCATGTTTTCGCTCCGTTCAAGAGAGTCGTTATTGAGCCGTGGTGTCCGGGTCGCCATCGAGGGCCGCCGCGAGCATCGGGGCGAACTGGTCGACGACGTAGTCGATGGAAAGCGGGGTCTGGAACCAGAGAGCCGCGGCCAGCGGGCCATCGGGATCCGGCCAGACCGAGCGACCCTCCCGGGCGAGGCGCAGGCCCTGGTAGACGGGCAGCGCCTCGATTTCGGCGCGCTTGCCCTCCGGCCAGATGACCACGTCGAGATCGATCATCCTGGCCTGCTCGAGGCTGAGATAGACCCAGCCCGCATCGTCCGCGAGGGCGTCGAGTTCGGCCGGGAAGGTGAAGCCGAGGCTGGTGAGGAAACGCGACGTAGGCAGGTCTGCGCTCCAGAGTGCGATCTGGCCTTCGCGGAACGCGGCCATCGTGGCCGACTTGCCGGCGAATTCGGGGTGCCGGGTCGCGACGGCGGCGGTCTTGGCTTCAAGGCTGGCGATGATGTCTTCGGCCTTGGCGGTGCCGCCCGAAGTTGCCCGGTCGATCTGGCGGAGCTGTTCCTGCCACGGGGTGCCCCAGAGCGGAAATTCCTTGGGCTGGAGGACGACCGGGGCGATCTGGGAGAGCTTGCGGTAGTTCTCTTCGCTGATGTCGGTGAAGATCGCGACGATCAGGTCAGGATTCTGCGCCAGCACCCACTCGATGTTGAGTTCGCGCGGGCCGACGGCCGGCTCGGCCTTGAGCGCGGCGCGTTCGTCTTCGGCCCAGGGCCAGGTGGCGTAGGGCTGCTTGCCCCACCATTCGGTGACGCCGACCAGCGCCAGCCCGAGGGCATAGACGAAGTCCTGGTCGTTCAGGCCGAGGGTAATGATCCGCCTGGGCGGAGCCTGGATGACCGTATCGCCATAAAGGTGCGGAACGGTAACCGGAAATTGCTGGGCGGACGCGGGAGGGGCGATCGCCAGCACGAGTGCCGCGAATGCCGCGGCAACGAGGCCTTTGGGTGTCATTACGCTTTCTCTGCGATGGCATGGACCTCGCCCGCGCCGCGCGGAACCACGAGCGGGGTGTGCGAGATCGGGTCTTCGATTACGAGGCAGGGCAGGCCGAAAACGGCCTCCACCAGTTCCGCGGTGACGATGCCGGTGGGTTGGCCTTCGGCCATCACGCGGCCCTCGCGCATGGCGATGAGGTGGGTGGCATAGCGACAGGCCTGGTTGAGGTCGTGAAGCACCGCGACGATGGTTTTGCCTTCATCGCGGTTGAGACGCCTGAGCAGTTCGAGCAGTTCGATCTGGTGGGCGATGTCGAGGAAGGTGGTCGGCTCGTCGAGCAGCAGGAGCGGCGTTTCCTGGGCGAGGACCATCGCCACCCAGACCCGCTGGCGCTGGCCGCCCGAAAGCTCGTCCACAAGACGCCCCGACAGGTCGGTGACCTTGGTGGCCTCCATCGCGCCGATCACCGCCGCTTCGTCGTCCTTCGACCATTGCTGGAGGAACTTCTGGTGCGGATAGCGGCCGCGGGCGACGAGGTCGGCTACCGTGATCCCGTCAGGCGCCAGCGAGGTTTGCGGCAGAAGGCCAAGTTTGCGGGCAACATCCCTGGCCGGATAGGACTGTATCGAGCGGCCGTCGAGAAGGACTTCGCCCGATGCCGGGCGCAGCAGGCGCGAGAGGGCGCGCAGCAGTGTCGACTTACCGCAGGCATTGGGGCCCACGATGACGGTGAACGAGCCATCGGGAATGGCGACGCTCAGGTTCTCGGCGATAAGGCGCCGGTCATAGCCGATAGTCGCGGCGCGCGCCTCGATGCGTGCGGGGGATGGCCTGGATGGTGCTGGCTTGATCTTGTTCATCATGGCTGGCGCCTGGCCTCGCGCATGAGGAGCCAGGCAAAGTAGAGGCCGCCCAGGCACACGGTGACGATACCCACGGGGAGCTGGCTCGGAGCGAAGGCGCGTTGGGCGAGGACGTCGGAAGCGGCAAGAAGCAACGCGCCCATCGCCGCGGCCGGCAGGAGCGCAACGCCGGCCGAACCGGCGAGGCGCCGCGCGATCTGCGGAGCGGCGAGCGCGACAAAGGCGATGGGGCCGGCAATGCCGGTGGCGATGGCGGTGAGCGCTACGCCCACCATCATGAGCCCTAGTCGCGTACGCTCCACGCTGACGCCGTGTGCGCGGGAGGCGTCGTCGCCCAGTTCGAGCTGGCGCATGGGGCGGGAAAGCAGGAGCACGAAGGGCATTACCAGCGCGAGCACGATGCTCGCTTGCAGCAGCCGATCGAGTCCTAGCCCGTTGAGCGAGCCCGAACCCCAGATTGACGCCATCATGGCGACCTTGAGATCGGCCCGCAGCATCAGCCAGGTGTTGAGCGAGGTGAGCATGGCGCTGACGCCGATGCCGACGACGATGAGACGAAAACCCTGCACGCCGCTCCGCCAGGAAAGCCCGTAGACCACGATCGCAGTCAGGAGCCCTCCGACCAGCGCGCCTCCGGCAACGGCATAGAAGCTGCCGCCGAGGAGCGTGATGACAATGAGGGCGCCCGTGTATGAGCCGGCGTTGAAGCCGATGATGTCGGGGCTGCCCAGTGGATTGCGGGTAAGCGACTGGAAGATGGCGCCGGAAACACCCAGCGCAGCCCCCAGAAGCAGTGCGAGAGCGGCCCGGGGCAGGCGCCACTCGACCACCACCATGTGCGCCTTGGGGGAGGCCTGGCCGAAGAGAGCGCCGATGACCTCGCCGACCGGCACCGCGAACTCGCCGCTGGCCAGGGCAAAGAGGCTCACCGCCAACGCCATGGTCACAAGCGCGAGCGTTACGACGAGCGCCTGCAGATCCAGCCGTTGGGTGATGCGTCCGTCCAGGAGGCGCACGATGCCGAACGGACGCCCGAATAACATGGTGGTGCTCGCAGGCGTCGTCATAGGCCGCTCGCCCCGCCGCGACGGGCCAGGATGATCAGCACCGGGGCGCCGATGAATGCGGTGACGATCCCGACCTGGAGCTCTCCCGGTGGCATGACCACACGGCCGACGATGTCGGCACAGAGCAGCAGGATGGGGGCAAGGACAAGCGTAAAGAGGATGATCCAGCGCTGGTCGGGACCCACGATCCAGCGTGCCACATGCGAGATCATGAGGCCGACGAAGGTGATCGGGCCAGCCGCCGCCGTGGCGGAACCGGCGAGGAGCGTCACGGCGACCACGACGATGGCGCGGGTGCGCAGGATGCTGGTGCCCAGCGATGCCGCCAGGTCGTCGCCAAGCGCGATGGCGTTGAGCGGACGGGCCACCAGGAGCGCCAGCAGGCCGCCGGCCAGCATGAAGGGCAGCGAGACGGTAAGGTTATCGAGCCTGGGCGTCACCAGCGAACCGGCAGCCCAGAAGCGCATGCGGTCGAAGGTCGCCGGGTCCAGGATCGCGAAACCCGACGAGATGCCGGTAAGCACGGCGCCGATGGCGATGCCGGAAAGGGTCAGCCGCGCCGGCGTCGCCGCGCCTCGGCCGACCGAACCGATGGCGTAGACGAGTACCGTGGCGCCAAGCGCTCCGGCAAAGGCGAACCAGATATAGGACTGGATGGTCGCAATCCCGAAGATGCCGACACCCAGCGAAACGGCGAAGGTCGCGCCGGCATTGACGCCGAGAATGCCCGGGTCCGCCAGTGGATTGCGCGTCAGGGCCTGGATCAGGGCTCCCGAAAGCCCGAGCGCTGCGCCGACCGACAGTCCGAGCAGTGTGCGCGGCACGCGCAGCGTCATGATGATGGCGTGGTCGTCGCTGCCCGCATAGGAAAACAGCGCCTCGAGAACGGTCGGGAAAGGGATGTTGCGCGAGCCCACGGCAATGCTGGTGAGGCAAACGAGAGCGAGCGCGACGATGACGACGATGAGGAGGGCGAAACGCCTGCCGTTGCTCTCGGCAAGGCCGGAAGGCCTCGTCCCATCATCGCGTCGCGCTGCGGCGAGGCTGGTCACAGGCCGAACTTCTCGAGTGTTGCCTCGACTTCGTCGGTCACTTCCTCGCCATCGCGCCCGGAGCCCCAGAGCGCGTCGATCTTCTTCTTGACGGCCGGGTCGAGCGCTTCCCAGCGCGCGTTCCAGTCGGTGCGCTTGTCGGTCCAGTAGCCGGTGGCGGAATATCGCGCCGAGGGCCAACTGAGTTCGTGGCGCAGGTATTTGCGCACGGCCCGCACCGCCTTCATCTCGGCGGCCACCCAGACATAGACGGATTTGTCGGCAGGAACGGCCACCGCGCGCACCGCTTCGGGTATTTGTGTCGGTCCGACGCCATTGCCGGCTCCATGGAGCCAGATGACCTTGAGGTTTGCCCGGGTCTCGAAACGCTGCTCGTGGCTGGCATCGGGCACTTCGGCAATGACGCTGACCTCCACATGCGGGGCCAGTTGCTCGACCAGTCGGCCAACGGCAGGGAGCCCCGTGGCGTCGCAGGCGAGCAGCAGCCAGTTCATATCGGCGGGCGCGTCATAGATGGGGTGCGGTTCGCGGATGACGATGGTGTCGCCAATTTTGGCCGACTGCGCCCATGCGCTGGCCTGGCCATGGTCGTGAACCACAAAGTCGAGATCGATCTCGCCGGGCCGGGCCTTGCGGATGGTGTAGCATTCGCAATGAGCCGGCGTCTTGCCCTCGGGGTACTTCCAGTGCCCCTTCTCGTCGATCTCGGGAAGAACGACGTCGCCGGTGTCGCTGTCGGGGAAGAAGAGCCGGATGTATTCGTCGCCAACCCCGGTAGAAACCAGGTTCTTGAGACCTTGGCCACCAAGGGTGATCCGCACCATGCCGGGCGTGACCATTTGCCGGTTGAGCACCGTGCCAGTGAGCAGCTTGAGTGGCGCCATTCGCCCGCGTCCATTTTTCCATGCGCCGTCAATGGGTTGACTGACGAGCAATCAACCCGGTGCATGGCCGGCGCGAAACTTCCTTGGTCTCGCACAGCTACAAATTATGATTATTAAAGTCAACTAATTTACGAGGACGGAACGGCCTTTGCCGACAACTTCCCTCGAACCACCAGGGGGCCGACATTTGAGCGGGGCGTCTTCCGCTCAAATGCGCCGAGACTTTCGCGCTACCCGCCTACTTGCCGGCCAGGGCCTTGCCGAGCATGAAGCCCGAGCCGGCTCCGGTGCCGGCGCCGGGCCAGGTCGAGGCGCCGACCATGTAGAGGTTGCGAACCGGGGTCTTGTGGCGCGACCAGCCGCCGGCCGGGCGGAAGAGGAAATTCTGGTCGAGGTGGTGGCTGCCCGACAGGCTGTCGCCGTGGACGAGGTTGGGATTGGCGCGTTCGAGGTCGAGCGGGGAGAGTATGTGGGTGCCCTCGATCTTGCCGCGCAGGCCCGGGGCGTAGCGCTCGATGATCGAGAGGATGCGCTCGGCATAGGCCTCCTTGGCGCTGTCCCAGTCGCGCGCCGTGATGACGCCTTCCGCGTCGCCCTTGATGTCATAGGGCACGACGCGCGCCTGTACCCAGAGCACATGCTTGCCGGCGGGCGCGCGCGAAGGGTCGAGCGCCGTGGGCTGGCCGACAACGAGCGCGGGCTCGGAGGGCAGGAGGCCCGAGGTCGCCTGCTGGTAGGCGCGTGACATCATCTGATAGTCGGGGGCGAGGTGTACGTAGGCGAAGCGCCGGAGCTCGGGGCTGGCCGTCCAGTCCGGCAGGTCCGAGAGCGCCAGGTGCAGCATCATGGTGCCGGGACCCGGGCGGAAATTCCGCACGGCGCTGGAGAGCGTTGTCGCGCCCGCCGACTGGCCGAGAAGCTTGTTGGCGAGGATTTGCGGGTGGACGTTGGCGATGACGGCGCGGCTAGCCGTTAGGCGGCTGCCGTCATCGAGTTCGACGGCGCTGGCGCGGCCGCTTTCCTCGACGATCCGGGTGACGGCGCGGCCGAAATGGATCTCTCCGCCCAGGGCGGTGAGGTAGGCCGACATGGCCTTGATGATGGTGTCGGCGCCGCCCTTGCCGATGACCATGCCGAAATTCTGGTTGGCCATGGATTCGAGATAGGGGAATACCGCCCCGCCGGCGATGTCGGGGCCGAAATCGAGATGGAGGCCCCAGGCCGCCATCAGCGCGCGCACCTGCTGGCTTTCGAAATTGGCGTCGAGATAAGCGCGTGGCGAGGAGATCAGGAGCTTGACCATGTCGCGCACCCAGGCATAGCCCTTCTTGCGCAAGGCCTTGACGAGCAATTGCACGACCTCGAACGAGGGCATGGGCGTGCCCATGACGCCGCCGATATAGGCGGCTTCCTCGGGGAAGGCCTGCGCCATCCTGCGCCATTGGGCGGCGTCGGCCTTCGAGAAGGCCTCGATGCGGGCGGTGGTGGCGTCAAGGTCGGTGCTGACGCCCAGCCATTTGCCGTCCGGAAAGGCCGAGGCGAAGCTGTCGGAGACCGGGACGAAGTCGAGGCCGTGGCGGAGGAGGCCTTCCTTGTGGGCGGCGAAGAAGGCCGAGCCGGCGAACATGGAAAGGTTCATGGCGAAGAGGTCGTGGCGGTAGCCGGGAAGCGTGACTTCCTCGGTCCGGACCGCGCCGCCGGCAGAATTGGCGCGTTCGACCACGGCGACTTTCCAGCCCTTGCTGGCCAGATGAACGGCGGCCGCCAGGCCGTTGTGACCGGCGCCTACCACGATGGCATCGTACGACAAATTTCCCTCCGAAATGCCCCAGGATGCGGGCATCCGCGCTGCTCCCCGCAGCGATTTCGCCCGCAATCAATAAATATGCATCTTGCGATATTTTGAACCTAAAGTATCGTGCACTTAACCGCAACGCGGCTGGAACGCATATTTGCACATGCATGAGAGTGTTCTAGCGTTGGGCTAAAGGGAGGCCCTCGGGCCTCAACAGGGACCTGAAGGAGAATTTGTACATGACTGCCATCCAGGCATTGGCTTCCGTCGCCACCGCCCTCGCCTCCGGCGACGTCCAGATCGTCGACCTGACGGCGCCGCTCGGCCCCAATACGCCGGTGCTCTACCTGCCGCCGGATTTCGCCAAGAACACCCCCAGCTTCAAGATGCACGAGATCTCCAAGTATGACAGCAACGGCCCGTGGTGGGCCTGGGGCTGGATGGAGCTTGGCGAGCATACGGGCACCCATTTCGACGCGCCGATCCACTGGGTTTCGGGCAAGGACGTCCCCAACAACACCACCGATACCCTGGAGCCGCAGACGTTCGTCGCGCCGGTCGTGGTCATCGATTGCCACGCGGAAGTTGCCAAGGATGCCGACTTCCTGCTGACCGCCGACATGGTGAGGGCCTGGGAAGCCAAGCACGGCGAGATCAAGAAGGGCAGCTGGGTGCTGATGCGCTCGGACTGGTACCACCGGAACGGCTCGACCGAGACTTTCCTCAATGCCGACGAGAACGGCTCGCACACGCCCGGCCCGAGCGTGGACTGCATCGAATACCTGGTTTCCAAGGAAGTGCTGGGCTGGGGCAGCGAATGCGTGGGCACCGACTGGGGCAATGCCGCCACGCTCAACCCGCCGTTCCCGGCACACTCGCTGATGCTGGGCGCGGGCGGCTATGGCTTGGCCAGCCTCATCAACCTCGACAAGCTGCCGGCCACCGGCGCGCTGCTGGTCGTTGCGCCGCTCAAGATCGTCGGCGGCACCGGCAGCCCGGTCCGCGCCTTCGCTCTGGCGCCGCGCGCCTGAGCGGACTGACTTAGGGGGGACGAGGGATGGCCGACGCCGACTACATCATCGTGGGGAGCGGCATCAATGCCCTCGTCGCCGCTGCAATGCTGGGCAAGAAGGGCCGCAAGGTCCTTCTGCTCGAACGGAACGATGTGGCCGGCGGCTGCATCCGCACCGAGGAAATTACCGAGCCGGGCTTCATCCACGACGTGATGGCCACGACTTTCGTGCTGTTCACCACCTCGCCGGCCTTCGGCGTGCTGGGCGCGGACCTGGCCCGGCACGGCCTCGAATTCGCCAATAGCGACGATCCCACCGGCGTGCTGTTCCCGGACGGGCGCAGCCTCGTGCTGTCGCGCGACCGCGCCAGGAACGTGGAAGCGTTCTCGAAGGCCCATCCCGAGGATGGTCCGGCCTTCGCCCGAGAAATGGGACGGTTCGGCGAGAATGCCGATTTCGTCTTCGGCCTGCTGGGCGGACGGCTGTGGTCGCTCGACATGATCAAGGTGGTCGGCAGGCAGGCGATGAAGCGCGGCCTGCGCGGGCTCGCCGCCTTTTTCGGGGAGGCGCTGGTGTCGGCGCGGCCCTATCTCGAGACGCGCTACAAGTCCGAGGAAATGCGCGGGCTCTTCGCGCCCTGGGTGCTCCATTGCGGACTTAACCCCGACAATTCCTATTCGGGCGAAATGCTCAAGGTCATCGGCTTCGCCATGGAGGCCGCCGGGGCGCCGATCGTCAAGGGTGGGGCGCGCAACGCGGTCAAGGCCTTCGAGGCGCTGATCGGCGAGCAGGGCGGCTCGATCCGAACCGGCGCCGATGTCGAGCGGATCGTGCTGGACGATGCCGGTCGCGCCATGGGCGTACGGCTGGCCGATGGCGACCTCTTGACGGCGCGGCGCGGGGTCATCGCCTCGGTGACGCCGAACCAGCTCTACGAGCGCCTGCTGGGCGGCGAGAAGCTGCCGGCCGCGGTCAGCGAGGGCGTCGCCAATTACCGCTACGGCAAGGGCGACATGCAGATCCACTACGCCCTCAAGGCGCCGCCGAAATGGCGCAGCCCGGGGCTGGAGAAGACGGCGCTCATCCATTTGACGCTTGGTCTGGATGGCGTCTCCAAGGCAGCCAACGAGGCCGAGCGCGGCATGCTGCCGGAAGTGCCCACGATCTGCGTGGGCCAGCCGACTGCGCTCGACCCCTCGCGGGCCCCGGAAGGCAAGGCCATCCTCTGGCTGCAGCTGCCCGAGGCACCGCGCTTCATCAAGGGCGACGCTGCCGGGGAGATCGCAGCGCCCGCCGACGGGCGATGGAGCGAAGACGTGCGCGAGAAATTCGCCGACCGCGTCGAGGCGATCCTGCGCAGCCATATCGAGAATTTCGACGAGGCGGTGATCAGGCGGAAGGTCTATTCGCCGGCAGACCTTGAGGCCATGAACGTCAACCTGGTCGGTGGCGACCCCTATGGCGGCTATTGCGGCATAGACCAGTTCTTCATCTGGCGACCCTTGAAGAGCTCGGTCAACCACACTACCCATGTCCCCGGCCTCTACCATATCGGGGCGTCCAGCCATCCGGGTCCGGGCCTGGGGGGTGGATCGGGCTTCCTGCTGGGCAAGGCGCTAAGCTAGCGCCACTCCATCTCCGACACGTGGAGGCAAGTGTGACCGACAAGTATTTCCTGGGAACGTCCCGCGAGGCCTCGGACAATAACCGTCTGCCGAGCCTGGGCGAGATCGGCCTTTCCCGCTTCGCGCCGCATCTGATCAATCGCCTGTCGGCCAGCTACAATGCGAACCTGCAGGAAGTGCTCAAGCCGCACGACATGACGACGGCCAAGATGCGGGCGCTGTCGCTCCTGACCATCGCGGCGGGGCTCACGGTCAACGAGCTTTCCTACCTGGCCGTGGTCGAGCAATCGACGATGAGCCGCACGCTGGATTCGCTCGAGGAGCAGGGCTATGTGCGCCGGCAATCGCGGCCCGACGACATGCGGGTGCGCGAGATCCACATCACTGAGGAAGGGCGTACGGCGTTCCAGGCGTTCTGGCCCACGCTCTTCGGGATGTTTTCGCAGTTGTTCGAAGACGTGAGCGCAGAGGAATACGACGCCTTCGTCACCACGCTCCACAAGGTACTGCGCAATATGGACAAGCACGGAATTTCCGCGCCTACGCCAGGAGGGCGAGGCGGGGAGGGGAAGTAGGCGGCGCTGGATTCGAGTGCCACCCCTGACGCTGCAATCCCAATTCCTACCAAAATGTGGGCGATGTCGGACTATCGTGCCGGCAGCTTCCCTCTCCCTTGCGGGGAGAGGACACGGCACGCCCCAACCAATCTAGTTCGCAAAACTCCGGATCGTCGCCAGCGCCCCATCCAGCGCTTTGCCCTTTTCATCGTGAAGCGCGGCCTGGACCAGGCGCTTGAGCCAGGCGCCGCCGTCTTCGCGCGCCTCGAGCATGGGCACGGCGCTCAGCACGCGGTCGAACTTGGCTTCGCCGCGGCTATGGGTGTCCGAATAGCCCTTGATGAGGCGGCGGGTGCCGATGACCGAGGTGGCCAGGTCGTAGTTGACCGGCAGCAGGCGGGTGGCGGTGTCGAGCCAGGCGGCGACATGGGCCATTTCGCGCTTGTGGCGCAGCATGGTGCGGCGCATGGGCTTGAGGGCGGAAACCATGTAGAGGCCGGCGAACCAGAACACAGTGCCCGTGCGCACGCGCCGGCCCTTGTTCACGAAGCGGTCCATGAAGGCGTAGAGGCCCTTGCGGTCCTCGATGAACTGGCCGAGCGCGGCGGGCATGGTGCCGCACACTTCCTCCATGCGCGGATGCATGTATTCGGTGGTGTAGACCAACTGGTCCTTGCCGGCGCCGACTTCCTTGCGCACGCGCTCGAAACGCGAGGCGCGGGTCTTGAGGTCGGCGACGCGGACGACGTCGTCATAGGCCATGGCATTGGCCAGGTATTTGGCGACTTCCTGGCTGAAGGCTAGGCCGTGGGCCTCGCCATTGGCCTTGCGGTCGAGCGCCAGCAGGTCGCGGGCGCGGTCGAGATATTCGTTGGCGTAGCGCACGTCCTGGAAATCGACGAGCTTCTTGATGCCGGCGAAGAGCATGGGGCCGAGCGCAGCGGGGAACTCGGAATGGATGCGGCCGAGGAGAGCGTCGAGCTGGGGCTGGCCGACCGAACGCGGCGGCTCGGGCAGATCCTTTTCGGGCTTCTTGGCAACCTTGTCGGGCTTGCCCTCGGTGGCGCGGTCGAGAGCGGCGCCGAAGGCGCGCAGGCTCGCTTCGATGCCCTTGCCACCGGCCTTGATGGCGCCTTCGAAGGCCTCGCGGCCGAAGGGCAGGGTGCCCGAGCCGGCAAGGGCGCCGAACATGGCGGAGGAAATCACCGAGCCGTTCTTTTCGGCGAGCGTCTGCATGTCGAAGACGATGGTCCGCTTTGCAGCGACGCCGAAGGCTTCGACAACCAGTTGCGGGTCGGCGGTGCCGTCGCCCGGCATCTCCTTTTCGCCCACGGCGTAGGAGCGGTGGGTGGAGGCGATGAGCGTGGTCTTGTCGGGGGTGACGATGCCGCGCAGCATCGAGCGCCCGGCTTCCATGAACTCGGCGGCGAGGACGATGTCGACGTCGCCGGGAGTCGGCATGAGCGAAAGGACGGGCAACTTGCCGTCCTTGGGGGCCAGCATTTCGACGTAATAGATGGTGGCGCCGGTGCGCTGGGCGACGCCGGGGACCGAGGTCGACTGGGCGATCCAGCCCTGCTGTTCGGCCATGGCGACGATCCAGTCGGCAAGCACGCCGCCGCCCTGTCCGCCCATGGCGAGAATGGCGATGGAGATGGGCTTGTCGAAGGCGGGTGCGGAAAGGGTGCTGGCCATGTCGATCACGCGAAAGCGATGCGGCGCGCCTGACGGCGGCGCTGGAAGAAGCCGATCACGGCATTGCGGACGCGCGCCATGAAGAGATCGGTCTTGGAGGGGTTGTAGATGATGTCCGCCCGGTAGAAGGAGGGGCAGAGCACAGCGGCCTCGGAGACCTCCCCGCAATTGCCGCAGCCGACGCAGGAATTGTCGATGGCCACGATCGGATCGTCGCGCAGCGGGTCGTTGGTGTGCTTGAGCGAAAGCGAAGGGCAGCCCGAGAGGCGAATGCAGGCGTGGTCGCCCGTGCAGGTATCCTCGTCCACCCCGAAGCGTTCGCGCACCATGCGCTTGCCGTCCTTGACGCCCTTGGAGAAGAGCGGCTTTTCGCGGCGCTGCTTGTTGAGCATGCACTCGGAGGAAGCGACGATGATCTTGGGGCCTTCCTCGTCCGAGGTCAGCGCTTCCTTCAAGGTGTCGCGCATCTTGCCGACATCGTAGGTGCGGTCGATCTGGCGCACCCATTTGGCGCCGATGCCCTTGACGGCCTTGGTGATGGAATTGTTGGTCGAGCGCAGCGGATTGAGGGCGCGCGAGGACAGGATGTCCTGCCCGCCGGTGGCGGAGGAATAGTAATTGTCCACCACCATGATGACGCCGTTGTGCTTGTTGTAGACGGCGTTGCCCACGGAAGTCGAAAGGCCGTTGTGCCAGAAGCCGCCATCGCCCATCACCGCGATGGAGCGCTTTTCGGCGTCGACGTTGAAGGCGGAGGCCGAGGCGGGCCCGAGGCCGTAGCCCATGGTGGAGCCGCCGATATTGAAAGGCGGCAGGATCGAGAAGAGGTGGCAACCGATATCGGCCGAGACATGGTGCTCGCCCAGTTCCTGCTCGACCAGCTTCATGGCGGCGAAGATCGGGCGCTCGGGGCACCCGGTGCAGAAGCCGGCGGGGCGGGCGGGCACGACATCGGCCAACGCCTTGACCTTGGGGTCGGCAAGGACGGCGTCGGCGCTCGGCAGGGGCGGGCGGTTGCCCAGATATTGCGGGGCATGTTCGCCCAGGAACTTCTCGACGCCCTTCATGAGGACGGCGGCGGTGTAGTCGCCGCGGATCGGCAGGGTGCCCTTGCCGGCGAGGACGGTCTGGATATCCCGGCGGCGCAGAGCCGTGGCGACGGCCTGCTCGAGATATTCCGGGTGCCCTTCCTCGACCATGAGCACGGCCTGCTTGCCGGCGCAGAAGGCCACCACCTCGTCATCGACGAGCGGGTAGGTGACGTTGAGGACGTAAAGCGGGATGGCCGAATTGCCGTAGGAATCGGCAAGGCCGAGCAGTTGCAGGCCACGGATGACGCTGTTGTACATGCCGCCCTGCAGGATAATGCCCACCGGGCCTTCCTCGGGGCCGAAGTGCTCGTTGAGCTTCCTGTCCTTGATGAACTGCAGCGCGGCGGGCCAGCGCTTCTCGATCTTGTCGCGGTCGTGAATGGTGATCGATTGCGGCGGCAGCACGATGCGGTCGAGCTCGCGCACCGGATTCTCGAGCGCTTCCTTGATGGTGTGTTTCGGCTTCTGGTTGTCCTTGGCGACGAACTGGCCGTGGACATGGCAGGCGCGGATGCGGACCTGGAGCATGACCGGGGTGTTGGAGGCTTCGGAAAGCTCAAACCCGTCCTCGACGGACTTGACGATGGATTCGAGGTTGGGGCGCGGGTCGAGCAGCCACATCTGCGACTTCATCGCGAAGGCGTGCGAGCGCTCCTGGGGAATGGATGAGCCCTCGCCGTAATCCTCCCCAAGGATGATGAGCGCGCCGCCGACGACGCCCGAGGAGGCGAGATTGGTGAGTGCGTCCGAGGCGACATTGGTGCCGGCGGTGGACTTCCAGGTGACAGCGCCGCGCAGCGGATACATCACCGAGGCCGAAAGCATGGCGGCGGCGGCGGCCTCCGAGGCCGAGGATTCAAAGTGAACGCCCAGATCGTCGAGCACGGGCTTGGCGTCGGAGAGGACGTCCATCAGGTGCGAGATCGGCGAGCCCTGGTAGCCGCCGACATAGGCAACGCCAGATTGCAGCAGCGCCTTGGTGATGGCGAGGATGCCCTCGCCGCGAAACAATTCGCCTTCGCTGAGCTTCAAGTCCTCGACTTCACGCGCAAACGACCGCTCAGCCATGGCTGACGTCTCCCCTCTAAGCAATGTCAAAGCTACCGGATTTTCCCTCGGCCGGTAGATTTATGCATTTGCATAGTTATCCAATCGCAGCGCGGAGTCAATCTGCGACTTAGGGATTAGGGCGTGGAAGTGCAACCTCAAGATGGCGAATAGACGACTCTCAAACTCTGGATTGCCTAGGGTAACTTGCGCCTTTGTTAAGCAAGGTGCCGCACTTAGCAGCAAACGCGCGGGCGGCGGCCGGGCGCGCGCCGGCACATTTCCACCGAAAGCTTCAGCCCTAAAATATCATCTAGATGCATGAGCAAGGATATGTTTAAGTATAAAATATCCGGGGTAGCGCGTTCCGGGATCCGGGGAATCGAAAAGCGCAAAGAGAGGGAACTACATGACTATCTCACGTCGTAACTTTTTGGCGGGGAGCGCCGCGGGCGTGATCGGCGCGATCCTGGCCGGCCAGATGCCGGCCTTCGCGCAGGACAGCGACACGCTCACCATTGCCTTCAACGTCAACCTGCCGGGCTTCGACCCGACGACCGGCGCTTCGGCCGTCAACCCGACCGTGCAGGCCATCTACCGCTCGGTCTTCGACCAGTATATCGGCCAGCGCCCGAACCTGGAGTTCGAGCCGGGCCTGCTCACCGCCTGGGGCTGGAACGAGGACAATACCAAGGTCTTCATGGACGTGCGCGAGAATGCCACCTGGCATGACGGCTCGCCCTTCACGCCCGAAGACGTCAAGTGGTCGATCGAGCGCGCCGCCGATCCGGCGACCGGCAACCCGGTCTCGTTCGTCTGGGCCTCGATCAAGAACCTCACCATCGACGGCAACCGCATCACCGCGGACATGCCGGTCTACGAACCGACCTTCTTCAAGTGGATGGCGTTCCTGACCGGCTACGTCATGCCCAAGGCCTATTACGAAAAGGTCGGCGCCGAGGAATTCAACCGCAAGCCCGTCGGCACCGGCCCCTACATGGTCGACCAGTACGAGGCCAATGCCTTCCTGCGCCTCAAGCGCAACCCGAACTACTGGGGCATCAAGCCGGTCTTCGAAACCGTCGTCTTCAAGTTCGTGACCGACGCCACCAGCCGCGTCGCCGAAATTGAGAGCGGCTCGTCCGACCTCACGCTCGACATTTCCTACGAGGATTTCGACCGCCTCAAGGAGAAGCCGGGTCTGGCCGGTGTCGCCACCCCGATCTCGGACGTGGGTATGATCTTCATCACCAACATCGATCCGATGCTGGACAAGAACGTGCGCCTGGCGGCAATCCACGCCATCGACAAGCAGGCGATCGTGGACCGTCTGCTGCGCGGCTACGGCGTGCCGCTCGACACGCTGCAGACGCCCGAATACCTGGCGTTCGACCCGACCATCAAGCTCGCCTACGACCCCGAGCTTTCCAAGAAGCTCCTGGCCGACAGCGGTTTCTCGACCGACAATCCGGTCAAGTTCACCATTCAGACCACCCGCGGTTTCAAGCCCAAGGATTACGAGATGATCCAGGCGATCGTGGGGATGTGGCGCAAGGTGGGCATCGAGGCCGAGATCGAAGTCTACGAGATCGCCAAGCACTACGAACTGCGCGCCGCCCACCAGTTGGCTCCCGCCGCCTTCTACAACTGGGGCAATGCCATCGCGGACCCGCTGACCTCGACCGGCCATTCCATGTTCGGCCCCTCGCCGAACTCGGCCTGGAAGACGGAAGACCTGGACGCCAAGATGATCCCGCTCATGACCGAGCAGGACGAGGAAAAGCGCATCGCCGGCTGGCGCGAAGTGGACAAGTACATCGCCGAGCAGGGCTATGTGATCCCGCTGCTCCAGTACGTGCAGCCGATCGTCTACAAGTCCTCGCTGGCCGTGCTCCCGAACGTCTCGGGCGCCATGCAGCCGACGCTGGTCGCCAAGGCCTGATCGCGCGATAAAGGGGTCGGGCCGGCAGGCCCGACCCTTCGGCGCCGATCCCGGACGGGGAACCGGATCGAGCGCTTCCAACCTTAGTGCAGCAGAGGGAGCGTGCGACCGATGATTTCGGCCATTCTCAAGCGCGTCGCGATGGGGGCCATAACCCTGCTCGGCGTCGCAATCGTAGTTTTCGTCCTGCTGCGGGTCGCCCCCGGCAACCCGATCGCCATGATGATCGGACCGGGCGCCAGCGAATCCGACATCCTGGCGCTCAAGGCCAAATACGGGCTCGACCAGTCGCTGTTCATGCAGTTCTGGATCTGGCTGACCAATTTCCTGCAAGGCGATTTCGGCACCTCGATCTCGCGGCAGGTGAGCGTGATCTCGCTGCTTTCCGAGCGCCTGCCGGCGACGCTGGAGCTGGCCATCGCCGCCCTCGTCATCGCGGTGCTGCTGGGCGGCCTGATGGCGGTGCTCAGCACGCTTTTGCGCAAGAGCTGGGGCGCCTCGGCGCTCGACGGGGCAAACAGTCTGCTCCTCACCGTGCCGGAATTCGTCTGGGCGCTGGCCTTCGTGCTGCTGCTCGGCGTCGCCTTCCCGATCCTGCCGCTTTCGGGCCGGAACGATCCGGCGGCGGGGACGGTGTTCGTCACCAATTTCTACCTTATCGAAGCCATTCTCACCGGCCGCTGGAGCGTGGCGTGGGACGTGTTCTCGCACATGCTCATGCCGGTCTTTGCCCTCGCCCTGCCGCTGGCGGCCATCATAGCGCGCGTGCTCAAGGAAGCGCTCGGCGAAGCCATGATGCAGGACTACGTGGTGCTGGCCCGGGTCAAGGGCATGAGCGAGCGCCGCCTGGTGCTGGGCGAGGCGCTGCGCAACGCGGTGGGGCCGACGCTGGCGCTGACCGGCGTGCAGTTCACCTTCCTCATCGGCGGCACCGTCATCATCGAGAAGATCTTTTCCTATCCCGGGCTCGGCAACATGGCGATCGATGCGGTCATCAACCGCGACTTTCCGCTGATCCAGGGCCTGATCCTGATGTTCGGCGTGCTGTTCATTCTCATCAACCTGGCGGTTGACCTGCTGGTCGTCGCCCTCAATCCGAGGCTGAGCCGTGGCTGACGCTGTGCACATGACCAATCCGGTGGCGGCGCCGACCCGGCGCGCCTTCGGGCCGACGCTGCGGGCCCTGCTGCGCGATCCCAAAGTCATCATCGGCGGCGGCTTCATCCTGGTGCTGATCGTCCTCGCCATCTTCGCGCCCTGGATCGCTCCGCACGATCCGCTCGAGCAGGACCTGATGCTGGGGCTCTATCCGCCGTCCTGGATGCAGGGGGCAGAGCCCGGCTACTGGCTGGGCACCGACGATCTGGGCCGCGACGTGCTCTCGCGCTTCATCTTCGGCACGCGCATCGCGCTCACCGTCGCCTTCTCGGCCGCCATCATCGCGGCCGCCGTGGGCACGCTTGTCGGGCTTCTCGCCGGCTATTTCGGCGGTTGGGTGGATGCGGTGGTCTCGCGCCTCATCGAGATCTGGATGGCGTTTCCGGCCGTGCTGCTCTCGATCCTCATCGTCGCCATCCTGGGCTCGGGCGTGCATTCGGTGATCTTTGCCATCGCCATCATCGACTGGACGCGCTTCGCTCGCGTGGTGCGCGCCGAGACACAGGCGCAGCGCAATGCCGATTACGTGACGGCGGGCCGGGTGCTGGGCTTCAACGACTTCAGAATCCTCGCCGGGGAAATCCTTCCCAACGTGCTCTGGACCGTGCTCGGTCTCTTCACGCTCGAATTGGGCCTGGCCGTCGTCATCGAGGCCATTCTCTCGTTCGTGGGACTTTCGGTGTCGTCCGACACCCCGACCTGGGGCGGCATGATCGCGCAGGGCCGCACCATCATCTACCAGGCCTGGTGGGTGTTCGCGCTGCCGCTGGTCGGTCTGTTTGCCACCGTCCTTGCCTTCAACCAGCTCGGCGAGGGACTGCGCCGCACGCTCGACCCGGTGATGCAGCGATGAGCAAGCCACTTCTCACCATTTCAAACCTTTCGGCGGTGTCGCGCCGCGACAACAAGCCGATCCTGCGCGACGTCTCGCTCAGCCTCGACAATGGCCGCATCCAGGGGCTGGTGGGGGAGAGCGGGGCGGGCAAGTCCACGATCTCCAAGGCGATCCTGGGCATCCTCGCCTCGAGCGTCACCATCACCGGCGGCAGCGTCATGCTCGATGGCCACGATCTCATCAACATGCCCGAGCGCGAAAAACGCCGCTTCGTGGGCTCGCAGATCGCGCTCATCCCGCAGGATCCGCTGACGGCGCTCAATCCGGGGCGCAAGATCGGCGACCAGCTCACCGACGGGCTCAGGATGTGGAAGGGGCTGAGCGGGAAGGCCGCCGCGGCGCGGGGGCTCGAACTCCTCGACCAGGTGGCGATCCGCGATCCGAAGCGCGTCATGGAGAGCTTTCCGCACCAGCTTTCGGGCGGCATGCGCCAGCGCGTGCTGATCGCCTCGGCCTTCGCGCTGCAGCCACGCCTGCTCATTGCGGACGAACCGACCACGGCGCTCGACGTCACTGTGCAGAAGCAGGTGCTCAAGCTCCTCAAGACCATGCAGGCCGAACACGGCACCGCCGTGCTGTTCGTGACCCATGACCTCGGCGTCGTCGCCCAGCTCTGCGACGAGGTGACCTTGCTGTTCCAGGGCAAGGTGATGGAGCAGGGCGTGGCCGAGCAGATCTTCTCGGCGCCGCGCCATGCCTATACGCGGGCGCTCATCGCGGCCAGCCCGCGCTACGACAATCCGTCGGCGGGGCTGCACCCCATCGACGACGCGGTGATCGCGGCCTGCCGCGCCGAGGTCGCCAGCTTCGACAATCAGGGGGCACGCCATGGCTGACAATCTTCTGGTCGAGACGCGCGACCTGGTGGTGGAATTCGGGCAGAAGCGCTCGTTCCTCGGCCGCGCCCCCCAGCCGCTTCGCGTGCTCAAGGGCGTCAATGTAGGCATAGGGCGGGGCGAGATCGTCGGCATCGTCGGCGAATCCGGTTCGGGCAAGACGACGCTGGGCCGTTCGCTGCTCGGGCTCCAGGCGGCGACGGGCGGCCAGGTGCTGTTCGATGGCAAGCCGCTGGCGGACTTCCCGGGTGGAGAGATCGCGCTGCGCCGGCAGATGCAGATGATCTTCCAGGACCCGATGTCCTCGCTCAATCCGCGCCAGACCATCGCAACCATCCTCTCCAAGCCCATCCTTCTGCACGGCATCGCGCCCGACAAGGCGTCGGCGTTAGCCAGGATCGCAGAGGTACTCGATCGCGTCGGCCTGCCGCAGGCCGTGCTGACGCGCTATCCGCACGAACTCTCGGGCGGGCAGCGCCAGCGCGTCGGAATCGCCCGCGCGGTAATGTTGCGGCCCAGCTTCGTGCTCGCGGACGAGATCGTCTCAGGGCAGGACGTTTCAACCCAGGCGCGCGTCCTGCAACTGCTGCGGGAGTTGTGCGCCGAGATCGGCCTTTCGATGGCGTTCATCAGCCACGATCTTTCGGTCATCCGCGCCCTTTGCCACCGCGTCTACGTGCTCAATGGCGGCGTTGTGGTGGAAGAGGGCGAGTGCGAAAAGGTCTTCGCCAACCCCCAGCACGCCTATACCCGCGCGCTGATCGACGCGATCCCCCTGCCGGTGGTTTCCCAGGACTGGCTGGAAACCACCGCCGCCTGACGACACCAAGCAGATGAGCGAGGCTCGATCGCATTGGTCGCCTCGCGCAGAACGGACCGAACGGCGGGGGCACGTTCGGTCCGTTCGTTTTTTGGGAGTTTGGGTTTGGCGTCGGCTCGTGGGTCCCGGATGCCATTCGAGCCGAGCCGAGCTAGGCCCAAATCGGGCCCGACGGTTGGGGCCGCCCCTCACCCGGCGCTGCGCGCCACCCTCTCCCCGAGGGGGCGAGGGTTGGGGCACTGGCCGGGCCACAGCGAAAACCCTCGCCCCGTCGGGGAGAGGGTGCCCGGCAGGGCGGTGAGGGGGCGAGACTTGTCCGCCTCCCAAGAGGGGAGAGGTGTATGGAGCGCGCTATTGCGCAGCGACCGCGACAAAGCCTTCCTGGGCGGCTTCGTAGCGGACCAGGGCGGTCTTGATGTCGTCGGGCATGCCGATGGGCTTGTGGGTTTCCAGCGAGGTGGTCACCGCCACGAATTCGCCGCGCACCGCTTCCTTGCCGCCCTTCATGGCGTGAAGGTTGAGCGTATAGGAGGCGTTGCCGACGCGTTTGACGATGACGAAGACTTCAAGGCGTTCGCCCATCAGCACAGGGATGAAGAAGTCGGAGGCAGCGTGGGCGTAACCCATGCCGATGCGACGATCGCGGATGATGGCGTGGTAGTCGATGCGCAGGTGCTCGGAGAACCAGTCCTCCATCACCGTGTTGAAGATGTCGAAGAAGTTGGGGGTGTAGACGATGCCGGCCGGGTCGCACTGGCCGAAATGGATCGGCACGATCTTGCTCCAGGTGCTGGTGGGAAGCTGGTCCTGGGTGATGGGGACGGCACGGCTCATAACGCTAACGACTCCGGTAGGCTCTCTGCCTGATTTCTCTCATCTTTGGCATATTACTTCAAGTCTAAACTATTTAGAAAACAGGGTGCAACTTGACCCGCGCTGTTGCGTTAGCTCGGGCAAGGCGAGAAATTGTTGAAGCTTCAAGCGAACCCGCCTACCTGACCTTCAGCCCAACCTTTGCGGAATGCCCTCATGGCCAGCGCCGACGACCAGTGGATCGATGCAGAAACCAAGATCGTGGATGCTCCCGCCGACCATCACGATCCGCTGCGGCTGTGGCTGCGCCTGTTCTCTGCCTCGCGCATCGTGGAAGCGGAGGTCCGCCGGCGCCTGACGAGGGAATTCGACATTACGCTGCCGCGCTTCGACCTGCTCTCCCAGCTTTTCCGCGTGGATGACGGACTGGTGCTCGGCGAAATCTCCAAGCGCCTGATGGTGTCCGCGGGCAATATCACGGCGATCGTGGATCGCCTGGCCAGCGAGGGCTACATCACGCGCACGCCCGACCCCAAGGACCGGCGCGTGCAGATCATCCGCATGACGGCCGAAGGGCGGGCGTATTTTGCCCGGATGGCGGCGGCTCATGAGGCGTGGATCGGCGAGATGTTCGCGGACCTGAGCGCGGAGGATACCCGGGCGCTGCTGGGGTTGCTGGGCAAGGCCAAGGTTTCGGCGCGCAAGGCGTTGCAGGACGGGGAATAGGCCGGCGGCTTGTGCTCTGGGCTATCCCCCCACCCCTTGTTCCCTCCCCACACGGGGGAGGGAGACCTGCTGGCTCGATCGTGCCCCATCGCCTCTCTCCCCCTTTTGGGGGGAAAGAGGGTGGGGGTGAGCCAAAGACTCAGTACTTGCCCGAGAGCAGTGCCCCGGCATTGGGAATGCGGGTTTCGAGGTTGAGGCTCTTGAGCATCTGGTAGGTGGTGGCGATCGAGGCGGAGAGCACGGGGATGCCGGCTTCCTGTTCGACCTGGGCGATGGCCGGCAGGGACGGCATCTGCACGCAGGCCGAGAGCACCAGGGCGTCAACGCCGGTGAGGTCGAGGCGCTTGTAGATTTCGAGGAGGTTCTTCGGGTCCTGGATGCCGACTTCCAGATTGTCGGGGATTTCGAGCGCGACGAAATCCTTCACCGCAATCCCTTCGGCCTCGATGTAGTCGACCACGAGTTGGGTCAGCGGCTTGAGGTAGGGGCAGACGACGGCGATCTTCTTGGCGCCCAGCGTATGCAGGCCCTCGACCAGCGCGCCGGCGCTGGTGACCACGGGAGCGTCGGCGCCGTTATCGGTAGTGACCTGGCGCAGGCGGGACTGGGAGGTGCGGTGGTAGCCGTGGCCCATGCTCATGATGGCGACGAGGCAGGCATAGCCGAGCACGTCGACGCGGGCGTCCGAGAGTTCGGCGGCGCAGCGGTCGCTGTCGCGATCCATGGCCTCGAGCTCTTCCTTGACCACCTTCTTCATGCGCATGCGCGAGGAGTGGAAGGTGAAGCGCTCGGGAAAATCGAGCATGCGCGCGTTGAGCAGCGCCGGAATCTCGGTTTCCATCGTGGTGTTGGACGACGGCACGATCTGGCCGATGCGGTAATTGAGCTTAGACAAGTTGGAGTGCTCCGGAAAAGAAGGATCAGGCTTCGTCGGGCGCGGGGTCGCCATTGGCCAGCCGCCAGTCGGCGGCGGGTTCGCCGGCCCAGGAGACGCGGGAATTGGCGCGGCGGTTGACCCTGAGGTCAAAGACGTCGAAGCGGTTATAGTGGCCGGTAATGTCGTGCATCTGCTTGGGCTGGATGCACTTGTTGAGGTCGATCTCGGCGTAGACGATGCCTTCCTCGTCCACGAGCCCTTCGCCGACCACGCGGCCATCGGGACCGAGAATGCCCGAGAAGGCGCTGCTCTTGCGTTCGAGCAGCGGGCGGGCTTCCGGGTGATTGACGGTCACCGCCTCGATGATCTCCTCGGAGATGGTCGAGCAGGCGACGACGGTGAAGACCTTACCCTCGAAACTATGCGCGGCAGCGCGCAGCTTGATGGCTTCGGCCATGTCGTAGTCGGGCGGGGCGACGGGCAGCGAGATGTAGCTGGCCACGTGCACCATCTCGCCCTGGGCGAGAAGGGTGAAGCGGGCCAGCGTATTGGTGTTCTCACCGCAGGCGAGCGAGCCGAGGCGGCCGATATCGGTATCGAGCACCTGGAGCGTCGAACCGTCACCGCCCGCCCAGGTGAGCTTTTCGGCCCAGGTGGGCACGAGCTTGCGGTGGCGATTGAGGATGGCGCCGTCCGAGCCGATGGTGACCAGGGTGTTGTAGATGGTGCCGTGGCTCTCACGGGTGCGCTCGTTGACGCCGATCACCACGTTGACCTTGCATTCGCGCGCGGTAGCGGCGATGGCGGCGATCTCGGGGCCGGGGATCTCGACCGAGGCTTCGTAGATCTTCTGGAACCAGGGGCCGCCCTCGATGGGCGACATGATCCAGCTCCAATAGGGATAGGCCGAGATGAAGACTTCGGGGAAGGCGACGAGCCTTGCCCCGTTGGCGGCCGCCTCGCGGATGAGGGCGCAGGCCTTTTCGGTCGTGGCCGCCGGGTTCATGAACACCGGAGCGGTCTGGACCGCGGCGGCGGTGAATTTGGGGAAGAGACCCATCTTGAGCGTCCTTATGCTGTGCGAGGCGGCGGGTTCAATCAGACGGCGACGATCGGGTGGCGCAGCTTGCCAAGGCCATCGACGCCGGCTTCGACCACGTCACCGGGCCAGAGCCATTCCTGCGGCGAGCGGCCGGCGCCGACGCCATCGGGAGTGCCGGTGGCGATGATATCGCCCGGCTCGAGCGTCATGCCCTGGCTGATGTCCGAGATCAGGGTCGGCACCTTGAACAGCATATGCTTGGTGTTGGACGACTGCTTGGTGACGCCGTTGACCGTGAGCCAAAGGTCGAGGTCATGCGGGTTCGGCACTTCGTCGGCGGTGACGATGCAGGGGCCCATAGGCGCGTAGGTGTCCTGGCCCTTGGAGACGATCCACTGGCCGGCGCGGCGACAATCGCGGGCCGAGAAGTCGATCAGGACGGTGTAGCCGAAGACGTAGTCGAGGGCGTCGGCTTCCTCGACGCGCTTGGCCTTGCGGCCCATGATCACGGCCAGTTCGACTTCCCAGTCGAGCTGCTGGGTGATCTTGGCGTTGTGTTCGATCGCGTCACCCGGGCCGCAGACGGCGGTGGGGGGCTTGGAGAAGATCACCGGCTGCTTGGGCAGGTCCTTGGAGGTGTCGAGCGAGCGCGCGGATTCGGCGACGTGCTCCACGTAGTTGAGGCCGATGCCGAAGATGTTTTTGCGCGGGCGCGGGATCGGGGCCAGGAGCTTCACGTTGGAGGCGTAGAACGCCGTGCCGACGGGGAACTCGCCTTCGCTGTCCTCGATGAGCTGACGGGTGGTGTCGAGCGCAGCGGGTCCCAGATCGATGAAGGTGAGCATGTCGTTGGGCAGCTCGATTTCATAGGCGGCGCCCAGCGCTTCGATGTCGATGACCAGGTCGCCGACGAGCGCACCAAGGCGGCCGGCGGCGGCGGGGCCGCTGCGGTAAGTAACGAGACGCATGTTCAATTGGACCTTGTGTTAGCCGGGGCGGGCGTCGCTTGCCCGGATGTCCCCGTTGATGTCTAGGGCACTTCCCGCGTGGGGAAGCGCCCATGGATAGAGGTGATTAGGCTTCGACCTTCTGGTGGCCGTCATTGTCGCCGAAGGCCTGTTCACGATAGAGGCCCAGCGCGTTCATCACCGGGAAGTCGTTGAAGGCGAATAGGCACGCATCGTCGCTGGACGAGCCGTTGGCATGCTCGTGGAAGGCCCAGGACGGGACGCAGAAGATGTCCTTCTCCTTCCAGTCGAAGCGCTGGCCGCCAATGATCGAATAACCCGAGCCCTTGGCTACCTGGTAGATGACGTTGCCGGTATGGCGGTGGGCCTTGGTCTTCTCGCCGGCACGCAGCAACTGCATGGACGCGCCGAGCGTGAGCATGACGGGGCCGTTGTTGCGCGGGTTGACGTAGTTCATCAGGATGCCGTCGTACGGCGAGCCGTCGGTGACCTTGGAATACTTGACCAGCGCCTCGTAGGTCGGACCCCACTCATACTTGTAGAGCGGCGAATAGGCCTTGTCCCAGGAGACCTGGGGCTGCAGGCCCGGGGCGCCGAAGGTGTACTTGGTGTCGTCCACCGCATAGCCGACCTTCTGGTGCATGTCCGGATGGACGGCATAGAAGTTGGCTTCGAGCGTGTTGACCAGCGGGATGTCGAGGCAATCCTGCCAGATGCAGGTGGTGCCCTCCGGGTCGATGCCGTGTTCGTGCCAGGTGCCGTTGGGGGTGAGAACGAGGTCGTTGGCGCCCAGGGTCATCTTGTGGCCGTCAACGATCGTATAGGCGCCGCGACCTTCCATGATGAAGCGCATGGCGGAGGTCGAGTGGGCGTGGGCCGAGGCGGTTTCGCCGGCCTTCATCACCTGCAGGCCCGAATAGATGCCGCCCACGCAGGCGGCGCGGTCACCGGCGCCGGGATTGTTCAGGTAGATCACGCGGCGGCCGGCCTTTTCAGGCGTCACCAGGTCGATGGCGCGCAGGACGTGGCTGCGCATCTTGTCGTAGGGCCAGAGCACGGGGCTGTAGCGCGACACCGGCTCCCAGGGCTCGATCTTGTTGGCCACGGTCCAGAGCGCGCCGGCCTTGAGGGTCTCGAGTTCCTCGTAATAGGCGAGCAGTTCGGCGGTGTCTTCCACGTCCGAACGACCGGCGACGGCCTCGCGGTGGTTCTCTCTAGCAGCGGTCATAAGCTGATCTCCCTTACTGGACCTTGGCATCGAAGAATAATGGTTGGCTTTCGAACGTCAACAGGATTTTATAAAATCCATCGACTTGCGCAAATTTCGTGCAATCGGGTAAAACCCAGGTGCCCCAATAGCGACGCGAATGAGCATGCCCAGTACCGACGCGCTGCGTGACGACGACGCCTCCCTTGCCGATCGGGCCTATCGCCTGATCCAGGACGACATTCTCAACGGCGTGTTTTCGCCGGGCGAACCCCTGCGTCTGGCTGCCCTCAAGGATCGGTACGGATTGAGCTTTTCCCCGCTCCGCGAGGCGCTGACGCGACTCGCAGGCGACCGGCTGACCGAGCTCGCCTCGCTGCGCGGTTTCCGCGTGGCGTCGGTCTCGCTCGACGAAATGTGGGACCTGATCGAGACGCGCACGCTGGTCGAATCGGAGGCGCTGCGGCGCTCGATCGCCAAGGGCGACGTCGATTGGGAGGCGCGCGTGGTCGCCAGTTTCCATGCACTGAGCAAGGCCATCGAGCTGCACGTGGCGGTCGAAGGGCAGTTCGACCAGGCGCTCGAGGATCGGCACCAATCCTTCCACCACGCCCTGATCTCGGCCTGCGGCTCGCAATCGCTGCTGCACATTGCCGGCCAGCTCTATACGCGGACCGAGCGCTATCGCCGTCCGGCACTTTCGGGCGAACTTCGTGGCGCGGGTGGCCCACGCGACGTGATGAAGGAACACGCCGAGCTGATGGATGCGACCCTCAAGCGGGATGCCGGCCTGGCGGTCGCGCGCCTCGACGAACACTATCGGCGCACCGGCGAATTGATAGAGGTTGGTCTGCGCAGCGCCGCTGCGGCCGAATAGGCCGCTCAGCGCGGGCGGATCATCTCGAAATAGCCCTCGGGCAGGATCTCGAAGAAGTCGCCACGCCCGCCCGCGCGCAGGATCGGCCGGGCGGAAAGCGTGTCGTAGACGCCGTCCTTGATGAGCGAGCGTTCGATATAGGCCGCCACCACTTCCCCGAACGTCACCCAGGTCGTGACCGGCGCGCCGGCAGCCGTCTGCAATTGCACGATCTGGGTAACCTTGCACTCGAAGACCACCGGGGCCTCGGCGACATGGGGAACCTTCACCAGGCGCGAAGGGGCCGGGGTGAGCCCCGACAGTGCAAATTCGTCCACGTCCGGAGCCACCATGGCCGACGTCATGTTCATGGCTTCGGCCAGAGGACGGGTAGCAAGGTTCCAGCAGAACTCCCCGGTCTCGCGCACATTGGCCAGCGTGTCCTTGGGACCCACCGTGGCAAAGCCGACGATCGGGGGCACGTAGTTGAAGGCGTTGAAGAAGCTGAAGGGCGCCAGGTTGAGGTGCCCCGCTGCGTTCATCGAGGAGACCCAGCCGATCGGGCGCGGCCCGACGATTGCGTTGAATGGATCGTGCTTGAGCCCATGGCCGCTGGCGGGTTCGTAATAATGATAGTCGCGGGGCATCGTCGGTGCCGCCTCCAGTTACGCCTGGGGGCGCTCTTAGCAGGTCCTTGCTCGGGCGTCTGCTAATTGTCCGATGCCACCCAGCCACCGAACCCACCCTTGAAATAGACCAGCGGATCGCCGTCGCCCGCGCGCGCCGCCACCGCCCGCCCGAGACAGATGGCGACCTTGTCGCGCTCGATGATCTCCACGAGTTCGCAATCGAAGGCGCCGATGGCGTCGTTGAGCACGGGCGAGCCGGTCTTGAGTTCACCCCAGTATTCGCCCTCGAAACGATCGGCGCCCTTGAGGCCGCTCCTGGGATGGAAGCGGTCGTGGACAGGGCGGTCGATGCTGGCGAGGAAGTTGATGGCGAAAGCCCCGGTGTCCCGGATGACCGAGAGGGCCGAGGTCGACTGGTCGACCGAGACCAGGAGCGTCGGCGGGGCGGCGCTGACATGAGCAGCGGAAAGGGCGATGAGGCCGGCACGGTTCTCGCCGCGGCCGGCAGTCACCAGCGTCATGCCGATGGCGCGCGACCCGAGGACACGCCAGAAGGCGCCCTGATCGAGTTCGGAAAAGTCCTGCATCAGTCCTGCTTGCCTCCGACCTGATCATAGATGCCGTTGCCATAGACGAGGGCAGGTGCATCCGGACGCACACGCAGCTCGATGACCTTGGCGATGATGATGGAATGGGTGTGCCTGTCGATGCGCTCTTCGAGCTCGCAGTCGAAGGCGACTAGGGCATCGGCAAGTATGGGGGCGCCGGTCGCGAGCGTCAGCCAGTCGGCGTTGGCGTAGCGTGCTGGGCCCTTGGCGCCGTCGCGGCCGGCAAAGCGGTCGGCTATGTGTTGTTGCTCCCCGGTAAGGGCATTGATGCCGAAGCGCTTGTATCTGTCGAGCAGCGGCCAGGCAGAGGCCGAGCGGTTGACGCAGAACAGCATGCGGGGTGGCTCGGCCGAAAGCGAGATCACCGAGGTGGCTGTGAGCCCGGACCGCTCCTCGCCCTCGCCGACGGTGATGACGCAGACACTGCCCACGAAGCCGCGCATGGCGCGCTTGAACTCGTCGTTGGGTACCTCCCAGTCGACCAGGTCGCGAATGTTGAACAACTCATCAAGAACCATGACGCCCTCCGCGTGCAGGTTCGGAAACCGGCCCCCTCAGGCCATGTTCCCGCAGGGTTGAATTCGGAATATGGGGACCGGGCGCGGAACCGGCGTGCCGCGCCCGGCCAAGGATCGCGCTATTGCCGTACGAACGGCTTGCGCAGGCCCTTGTCCTCGAGGATCGGCAGCACGTTGTCGCGGAAGTACGGGAACTCCTTGTTCCAGTCGAGGAACGCGATGGTCGTGCCGGAGAACCCCGCCTCGGCGAGATCGACGAAGCCCTGCGCCACCTGCTCGGGCGTGCCGATCAGCGGGTAGGCGCCGTGGCCGGAGGCCATGCGGTCGCGGATGAGCTTCAAGAGGTCGTGCGGGAACGACTGGGCGTGTGCGAACTGCAGGTTGACCAGATTGTCGACCGCTTCCCAATCCGAGTTCTCGTAGAAGTAGTTGTAATGGTCCTGCGCTTCCTTTTCGGTCGGCGCGCAGGAGACCAGGGCGATGGTGAGGATGCCCACGTCGCGCCCGGCAGCGGCGGACTGCTCTTTGAGTTTGACGATTTCCGCCTTGGAGCGCGCCAGGTCAATTGCCGGGGTGAAGAGGAAATTGGCGTTGCGCACCGCGAACTCGCGGCCTTCCGAGGAACCGGCGGCGTTCAGGATCGGCACGTTCACCTGCGGCTTGGGATCGGAGTGGACGGCCTTGAGCTTGAAATACTCGCCTTCCCAATCGAAGGTGCCGTCATGGCTCCAGAGCTTCTTAATGACGTCGAACCATTCCTGCGCATAGCCGTAGCGCGAGATGTGGTCTTCGGGGAGGTTGAGGCCGAGCGCCTCGTATTCCGGCTTGTTCCAGCCCGCTACGATATTGAGGCCGGCGCGGCCCTTGGAGATGGCGTCGAGCGTGGCGATCTGCTTGGCGACGACAACGGGCAGGTTGGCGACGGTGTGGATGGTCGAGAAAACCGTCAGGTTCTGGGTATTGGCCAGCAGGCCAGCCGCCCAAGTCATGGTCTCGAGCACGTGGCCGTGGAAATTGGTCTCGCCGCCATAGCCGATCCAGCGGGCGATGGGGAGCATGAAGTCGATGCCGGCTTCATCGAGCATCTTGGCGAGGGTGAGGTTGCTCTCCCAGCTTGCATCCCAGCGGTCGGGGACCTTGGTGACGGACATGCCGCCCGAGCAGTTGCTGGCGAACGAGCCGAGCAGGAATTGATCTCGTTCCAGAATCGGGGGATTCTTCTTTGTTGTCATATCGTTCTCCCTCCAAGAAGAATTTTATGATAGAAAGTCTATCGTAAAGTCCATTGGATCGCAATGCGACTTTGGGCGAGAAGCGGACGACTTCGCGGAGATACAGATTGGCGCGGCGCGATACCGGCAAGAAAAGCCCTTTAGAATCAGAGGCTTTGTTTCATCCTTGGCACCTGGCGCGCGACACGCATGAGTCGGCGCTCGCGGAGCTCGAGATTTCCATCATGGCGGCGTTCGAGAGTTTCGGGCGCTGGCAGTCGGCCTGCCTGTCGGCGGTAACGGATTTCGCCGCGACCGGCCCGGAGAATGCGCTGCTGCACATGATCCGCATGGACGACCGTCCCAAGAACATCCACGACCTCGCCGCGATCGGAAACCGCACCGACATCGCCAATATCCAGTACAGCCTGCGCAAGCTCATCAAGGCGGGGCTGGTGACGCGAAAGGGCAGCGGCCGCTCGGGCGTGCTCTACGAGGTGACCGATCTCGGCCGGCGGGTCACGGACGACTATGCCGATGTGCGACAGGACGAGATGATCCAGCAATATGTCGCCGATCCGGCGCTGGAGGCGGACGTGCGCAAGGCGCGCGACACCCTGATGAAGGTGTCCGAGATCTACGAACGCGCCGCCCGCGCCGCCGATGCCCGGCGGTTAGGCGTGACCCGCGGTACGTAAGACGCGGTTTTTCCTGCAGTTTCACGCGCCCGGCCCGCAAGGTCCGGGCGCTTTGTTTTTTGTGGCAAGAAACGGCTTGATCGGATTTTAGTTTAGACCTAAAGTAATTTGCAACGACCTATCCTGGAGCGAGTCTCGAGCATGAAGATCACCATTGTCGGCGGCGGTCCCGGCGGCCTCTATTTCGCGCTCCTCACCAAGCTGGCGCGGCCGGACTGGGTCATCGAGATCTACGAGCAGAACCAGCCGCTCGACAGTTTTGGGTTCGGCGTGGTGTTTTCCGACGAGACGCTGGAAGAATTCCTGTCGCGCGATCCCAAATCCTACGAGCGCATCCGCGACGAGTTCTCTTACTGGGACGACATCGGCATCCACTACAAGGGCAACGAGATCCGCTGCTCGGGCAACGGCTTCTGCGGCCTGTCGCGCAAGAACCTGCTCAGGACGCTCCAGGAGCGCTGTGCCGAAGAGGGCGTGGTGCTGACCTTCGGAGAGCGGATCGATGCGTCCCAGGTCAAGGCGCGCTTTGCCGATTCCGACATCATCGTGGCCGCGGACGGCATCAACTCGCCCATCCGTGAGCATTACAAGGAATTCTTCAAGCCGACGCTCGAGTGGAAGTCCAACCGCTTCGTGTGGATGGGCTCGACCCGGCCGATGGACGAGTTCAACTATTTCTTCAAGGAAACCGAGCACGGCGTCATCTGCGCCCATACCTACGAATACGAGGAAGGCCGCTCGACCTGGATCTTCGAAATGGACGAAGCCTGCTGGCAGGGCCACGGCTTCGTCGAGACCGACGAGGAAGGCTCGCGCGCCAAGCTCGAAGCCATCTATGCGGACGAGCTCGAAGGTCACCCGCTGCTGCTCAACCGGTCGCACTGGCGCAAGTTCCCGCGCATCTTCTGCGAGAACTGGTACCACGAGAACATCGTGATCTTGGGCGACGCCAAGGCTTCGGCGCATTTTTCGATCGGCTCGGGCACCAAGCTCGCCATGGAATGCGGCATCGCGCTTTCGGACGCTGTGGTGGCGCATGCCGAGAAGGGCGTGGAGCAGGCGTTCGAGGCCTATGACAAGGCGCGCCGCGCCCAGTGCCAGATCACCCAGCACAATGCCGACGTTTCGCTGGCCTGGTTCGAGCACATGAACCGCTCCTTCGACATGGACCCGATGCAGTTCGCCATGGTGGTGATGTGCCGGGCCAAGGCCATCACCTACGATAACCTGCAGGTGCGCGATCCCAATTTCATTCGCGAGGTGGACGACGCCTTCTATGCGCGCCTCAAGGCCGAAGGCGGCGGCGATTTCACCGAGACGCGCCCGACCGCGATGTTCACGCCCTACAGGATCGGCGAGCTGGAGCTGGCCAATCGCGTGGTGATGTCGCCGATGGGGCAATACTCGGCCGACGAGGCGGGCAACCTCACCGACTGGCACTTCGCTCATTACATGTCGCACGCTTTGGGCGGCGTCGGGCTGATGCTGGTGGAAACCACCGCTCCAAGCCCCGAGGCTCGCATCACCGCCAATTGCCCGGGCCTGTGGACGGACGAGCACGAGGCGCAATGGAAGCGCGTCGTCGATTTCGCCCATGAACGCTCCGACACCAAGGTCGGACTGCAACTGGGCCATGCCGGTCGCAAGGGCTCGACCCAGCGCGGCTGGGAGAAGCCTTTCCATCCGCTGGCGGAAGGCAATTGGCCGCTGGTCTCGGCCTCGGCGCTGCCCTGGATCGATGGCGTGAGCGCGGTGCCGCGCGAACTGGATCGCGCCGGGATGGACGCCGTCATCGCCGATTTCGTGCAGGCGACCGAGCGCGCGGCGCGCGCCGGGTTCGACCTGCTCGAACTGCAGGCGGCGCATGGTTTCCTCCTCGCCTCGTTCCTCTCCCCGCTTACCAACAAGCGCACGGACGAGTATGGCGGCTCGATCGAGAACCGCCTGCGCTTCCCGCTTGAAGTGTTCAGCGCCATCCGCGCCGCCTGGCCCAAGGAGCGGCCGATGTCGGTGCGCATCTCGGCCTCGGACTGGGTCGAGGGCGGCACCAGCGAGGAAGACACCTTCGCCATCGCCCGGGACTTCCAGGCAGCCGGTTGCGATATCATCGATGTTTCGAGTGGTGGCACCGTTTCCAGCCAGCCGCCGCTGCGCGGGCGCATGTACAACATGCACCTCTCGGAGGCGATCCGGAACGTCACCAAGGTGTCGACCATCCTCGTTGGCGGCGTCACCGAACCCGGTCAGGTCAACACGATCCTGCACACGCGCCGCGCCGATCTCGTGGCGCTCGCCCGGACCCTGCTCTGGAGCCCCTATTTTGTGCGGCAGGCGCAGGCCTGGTACGGCGCCAACGGCCAGCGCTGGCCCGAGCAATACCTACGCAGCCGCGACGTCGCCTTCGGCGAGGTCGGCAAGAGCCGCGCCAAGCAGGTATCGGCCCAGCGCAAGCTGCGGCCCGCGCGGCACATGAAGCAGAACGCGTGATCCGTAAGGCTTATGGACGGCGGCGACCGCCGTCCATACTCGGGTCGTGTTGAATGCGCCGAGTGGCGCCTAGACCCGCACGCGCGGATCGAGGAGCAGGTAGAGGAAGTCGACGACAAGGTTGGCGACCACGATGAAGAAGCCGGCCAGCATCACGACCCCGATGATCACGGGACGATCCTGGGTCTGCACCGACTGCACCGCCAGTGAACCGATGCCCTGAAGTCCGAAGACCTGCTCGGTAACCAGCGCGCCGCCGAGCAGGGCCGCGATGTCGGCACCCAGTTGCGTGGTGAGCGGGGTAAAGATCGAACGCACGCCGTGCTTGTAGATCACCTTGCGCTCCGAGAGACCCTTGGCCCGCGCGGTACGGATGTAATCCTCGCCCAGCACCTCGAGCATCTGCCCGCGCGTGAGCCGAGCGTAGATCGCCGCCGATGTCAGTGCCAGCGTGAACCAGGGCAGCAGCATGTGCCAGGCCCATTGGGCGGGATTGGCGAGGAAGGGCTTGTATCCGCCGGGCGGAAACAGGGTAAGTCCGGCCTGTCGCGGCAGGAAATAGAGGAAATAGAGCGCTGCCATCCCGAGTACGAACGAGGGAAAGCTGATCCCGATGAGGATAAAGCCCTGCCCGACGCGGTCGCGGAGGCTTCCCGGGTACCGAGCCGACATGATGCCGATCGGAATGCCGAGGCAAAGCCACATGATGACCGCCCCGATGCACAGCGAGATCGTCGCCGGCATGCGGTTCTGGATCAGCTGGATGACCGGCTGCTGGTTTCGGTAGGAGAAGCCGAGGTCGCCCGTCAGGCTGCGGCCCAGAAAACTGAAATACTGCTCGATCACCGGACGGTCGAGGCCGAGGTTTTCGCGCACCATGGCGACCTGCGCCTCGGTGGCGCGCTCGCCGGCAACCAGCCGGGCTGGATCGCCGGGCGCCACGAAGAATAGCGTGAAGACGAAGCCGCTAAGCAGCAGCAACACCAGCGCGGCAAAGCCGATGCGACTTGCAATGAAGCGGATCATGACGCGGCCGGGGCCTTCTGTTTGGAACGTTTGCGAAGGGCGCGCCTGGAGCTGTTTGGGTCCAGGGCATCGCGCAGGGCGTCGCCGAGGATGTTGAAGGAAAGCGTCGTGAGCAGCAGCGCCAGGCCCGGGAACAGCACCAGCCACCAGGCGAACATGTAGATCGAGTTGTTTGCAGCGTCGGCGAGCATGCCGCCCCAACTGGGTGCCGGTGGCACGATGCCCAGCCCGAGGAAGGAAAGCGTGGCCTCGAAGATGATGGAACTGGGGACCATCATGGTCGTGTAGATGATGATCGGCACGGTGAGGTTGGGCAGGATGTCCGTCACCATGATCGAAAGATGTCCCGCGCCCAGTGACCGCGCCGCGACGACGAACTCGCGTTCCCGGAGCGAAAGCACCTGCCCCCGAATGACGCGCCCCATGGTCGTCCACGAGAAGAAGACGATGACCGCGACGCTGAGCGGCACGCTGGGGCCGAACACGGCCACCAGCGAGAGCATGCACAGGAGCACGGGAATGCTCATGACCAGGTCCATGAAGCGGCCGAGAACCACATCGACCCAGCCGCCGAAATACCCCGACACCAGCCCGACCGTGACCCCGATCAGCGCCGCAAGAAGCGATGCGACGACGCCGATCGCCAGGGAAATGCGCGCCCCGTAGGCTAGGCGCACAAAGACATCGCGCCCCAGTTGGTCGGCGCCGAAGAAGAAGTCCGCATTGGGGCCTACCGGCAGGCCCGTGGGGGTCAGCGCCGTGTCGCGGAACTGGTCGATCGGGGAGTGTCCTGTCCAGGCCGCGATGCCGTCAGCGCCGACGGCGAACGCCACGAGCAGGAGGATGAAGCAAAGCGATATCAGCCCGGCCTTGTCCGAAAGCAGGCGGCGCATGGTGAGATCGAACGAGCTGCGTTGCTGGACTGGCTGGTTCATGCGCCGATCTCCAGGGCTGCCGGTCGGGCGCTTCGAAAGTCCGGGTCGGCGGCGGCGAGCAGCTCGCGCGTATAGGGGTGCTGGGGCATGTTGTAGAGGGTCTGGGTGTCCGCATGCTCGACGATCTGTCCGGACTTCATGACCACGATCTGCGAGCTGACGTGGCGCACGACCGCCAGGTCATGGGAGATGAAGAGATAGGAGAGCCCCAACTCGCTTTGCAGGCGCGCAATCAGGTTGAGGATCTGCGCCTGGATGGAAACGTCGAGCGCCGAAACCGGCTCATCGAAGATGATGAGCGAGGGATTGAGCGCCAGGGCGCGGGCAATGCCGATACGCTGCCGCTGGCCGCCCGAGAACTCGGAGGGAAACCGGTTATAATGCTCTGGGTTGAGGCCGACGATTTCCATGAGCTCGCGCACGCGTCGCTTGCGGTCGGCGCCACTGGCGATGTTCTGGATGCGGAACGGATCGCCGATGATGGATCCCACCCTGCGGCGCGGATTGAGCGAACCGAAGGGGTTCTGGAACACCATCTGCACGCGCTTGCGCATCTCGACCCACTGCCGGCGGTCGAGCCCGGTTATGCTCTCGCCCTCGATGACGACATCGCCCGATGTCGGCGGCAAGAGACCGGCGATGATGCGCGCCAGGGTGGACTTGCCACAACCGCTCTCACCCACGATGCCCAGCGTCGTGCCCCGGGCAAGGTCGAAGCTTATGCCCTTGAGGACTTCCACGCCGGGCGTAGCCCCGAAAAGATTACGCCCGCCATAGGTGAGATGCACATCCCTGACGCTGACGATGGGCGGCGCGTCCGGAGCTGGCTGCAAGTCTTGGATCGGCTCCGCCGGAACCGAGGGCGCAACGCTGGCCGCCTTTGTCTCCAGCCAGCAGAGCGAACGCGTTTCATCGTCGAACTCGCGCAGGGGCGGGCGCTTCTGTCCGCAGATTTCCATCGCGCTCTGGCAGCGGGCGGCGAACGCGCAGCCGACCTGTTCGGCAAGCAGGCTCGGCGGCTGGCCGGGGATCGAGGGGAGCGGGCCGCGGGTTTCCTGGGTCGGGGATGACCGCAGGAGACCCAGCGTGTAGGGATGAGCCGGCGCCTTGAGCACAGCCTCGCCCGGCCCTAGCTCCATACGGTTGCCCGCATACATGACCATGGCGTGATCGGCGATGGAGGACAGCAGCTCGAGATCGTGCGTCACCATGATGATCGCCGTACCCAGTTCGCGCCGCATCTGGTTGAGGAGCGCAAGGATCTGCGCCTGCACGGTGACATCGAGCGCCGTGGTCGGCTCGTCCGCTATCAGCAGCGCAGGGCGCAGCACGATGGCCATGGCGATCATGACGCGCTGGCGCATGCCGCCGGAGAACTGGTGAGGAAAGTCGAAAACGCGCTTCTCGGGGGAGTGGATGCCCACCCGGCCCAGGATATCGATCGCCTCCTCGAGCGCGGCGCGTTCGCTGATCCTGCGATGGGCGCGGATAGCTTCGGTGATCTGGCGACCGACGCTGTAGAAGGGATGGAGGCTCGAAAGCGGATCCTGGGAGATCATCGCGATCCGGTCCCCGCGAAGCTTCTGCATCTGGCGGGGCGTCAGCTCGAGCAGGTTCTTGCCTTCGAAGAGGATTTCCCCGCTGATGCGGGCCCCGGGCATGAGCCCGAGTATGGCCTGGGACAGAACGCTCTTGCCCGACCCGGATTCGCCGGCGATGCCGAACAGCTGTTCCGGCTCGACGCTGAACGAGACGTCCCGCACCGCATGCACGTCGCCGTCACCCGTCGGAATATCGATGTGCAGGTTGCGGACGGTGAGTAGGGGCATGGCCGGAACGCTAATGGGACATTCTATTAGTTGGACCGGAAATCCCGTCGGGACGTCCGGTCCTTTGGTTGGATAGACGCAATCTATCAGCGGTTCAGCCAGACATTGGTCCAGTCGCCGTTCCCGCCCGCAGCGAAGGGCAGGAAGTTCTCGACGGCCGTGCCGTGGTAGAGAACCGTAGTCAGCGACACCAGGGGCACGGTGGGAGCGTCGGCAACCACCATCTCATCCACTTGCTGCCAGAGCTTTTCGGATTCGGCCAGATCGGTCGTGGTCAGCGCGCGCGCGGCGACTTCACTGGCGGCGTCGTTGTTGTAGTCCGAGAAGTTGAACGTGCCGTGGGTGCCGTCATAGGTGTATTGCGGCTGGTAGATGGAGCGCGCTGCGCCACCCGGCCAATCCGGCGACCAACCCGACGGCACCAGGTCCCACACGCCATTGAGCGCGTTGTCGAAGTTGGTGATCAGTCGCGCATAGAAGTCCGAAGCCGGGGTCGGCACGAGTTCGATCGTGAAGCCCGCCTTCTGCAGGCTGGCCTGCAGCACCTGGGCGACAGCCGGGTCGATGCCGAGGTTCCGGAACGGCATCTTGAGGGTGAGGCCATCGGGATAGCCGGCTTCGGCGAGAAGCGCGCGGGCCTTTTCCGGGTCACCCTGGTTGTTCGGGGTCGGGTAGGGTGAGAAGTCGTGGTTGCCCAGGATGCCGAGCGGGAAGATGCCGTTGAGCGGCGTCGCGAACTCGGGTCCACCGTATTGCTGGACCACCGCGGCCTTGTCGATCGCGTAGTTGAGGGCCTGGCGAACCTTGGGGTTGCGCAGCGCGCCGTCATTGTTGTTCGAGACCGTGTTGATCCAGATCATCTTGGAGGCGCCCTCGGCCAGGGTCGAGAGCTTCTCGTCGCCCTGCATCTTGAGCATCTGCACGGTTACGGGCGGCACCGGGATATCGAACAGCATGTCGCCGTCGCCCGACTGCAGCTGCTGCATGGCCGCGTCGGCCTGGACGCCGGCAACCACCTCGATGGCATCGACATAAGCCTTGCGCAGCGGATCGTTCTCGGCCTTCCAAACCGGGTTGCGAACCAGGCGCACCATGGAATCGGGAACGTAGGATTCGATGGTGTAGGGCGCCGCGGAAATGAAGTTCTGGCGGTATTCCGGGCTATCGGGGAGATAGTCCAGCACTTCGACCGGCGCCGGCGAGGTGACGGGCAGGGTCAGAAGGTAAATGAAGTCATTGGCCGCGCGGGTGAGCTGGAAGACGACCGTATCGTCGGACGGCGTCTCGATGCCCTTGATGTCGCCCTGCTCGATATAGGCCTTCATCGTGTCGACCTTGGCGTCGACCTTGGCGAAGCCGGCGCAGAAATCGGCGAAGCCGACAATCATGTCCTCGAAATAGCTGGCCGATGGCGAGGGCAGGAACGGGTTGCACAGGCGCATGAAGCCGCGCTCGATGTCGGCCGACGTCACCTGGCGCGCGCCGCCAGGGGCATTCCAATCCACGCCCTGGCGCAGCTTGAAGGTATAGGTGAGCCCGTCATTGGTGGGCGTGGGCACGCTCTCGGCCAGGTCGGCCTGGGGCGCGATCTGCTCGTGCGGATCTTCCGAAGCGGCAAAGCTGATGAGTTGGCGCGTCACGGCGCGAAAGAAGCTGCCGGTGACGGCGGTCGCGGGCGGCACCGTATCGAAGCGGTCCACCTCGGCGGTGCCCAGGACCCGCAGGGTGCCGCCAGTTTTGGCCTCCTGCGCCTGCAGCGCCGTTGAGCTCATAAGCGACAGCGACAAGAGCCCCAGCATTATGGCGGCAGATGCGCGAACTTTCATTGGTTAAATCCCTTTCCGCTTGTGCGGCTGTTCCCTCGGATGACTGCTCCTTCCCAGGCCGAGCTTTTAACCCCTGAACGTTCCCGGAAAGTTGGTGAGCATTTGATCAAGCCTTGCAAACATTAGGGGCGTGATCCGGTTTCTGTCAACGCTCTATGATCGCTCCGTCCAAAATCCCCCGGCGGCCTGCACCTTCGGGGTTTCCGGGGTTTGGGTGCACCTGGGCGCCGGTTGCCTTCCAGCCCTCTCTGAGCAATGTGCCTGATGAGATTTTTTGATCAAATCTCTTTACAGCCTTCGTGGGCCTCGCCTAAACATTGGGCATCGAAGGCGGTTTTCGACGCCGCAGAGAACACTCATCCACATACAGGGGCAGAACCATGGCCGCAGTCCTTTTCTCCAACGCCACCGTATTCGACGGAGTGAGCGAGGAGGCGGTGCCGGGCATGAATGTCCTGGTCGTTGACGGTCGTATCGCCGAAGTCTCCGAGCAGCCGATTTCCGCCAGGGGAGCGGTCGAGTACGATCTCGATGGTCGCACGCTGCTCCCTGGTCTCATCGATGCGCACGCCCACGTGTTCGCCATCAACCTGGTCGAAGAGCGCAACCGCAATATCGCACTCACTGAGATGACCGCACGCGCCGTGCCCCGCATTCGCAAGATGCTGGATCGCGGTTTCACCGGCGTGCGTGACGTGGCCGGCGGCGATGTGGGTATCCGCAACGCCATTGAGCAGGGCTTCATTCCCGGCCCGCGTCTTTTCGTCGGCGGTCCGGCCCTGAGCCAGATCGGCGGCCACGGCGATCACCGCAGCCTCACCGACGACCGGCTCGATATCGACGTCAATTCGAGCGCCTTCACCTTCACCTGCCGGATCGTGGACGGCATCGAGAACATCCGTAGCGTCGTGCGCAACGAACTGCGCAAGGGCGCCGACCATATCAAGGTGCTGGCCTCCGGCGGCGTCGGCTCCCCGGCCGATGCCATCGAGGCGCTCCAGTTCACCGAAGAGGAAATCCGCGTCGTGGTGCAGGAGGCGGCGGTGCGCGGCAAGTATGTATGCGCCCATGCCTATGAAAGCGCCGCCATCGCGCACTCGATCCGTGCCGGTGTCCGCACCATCGAGCACGCCAATCTCATCAACGCCGAGACGGCTGCCATGGTCGCCGCCGCCGGCGCCTATGTGGTGCCCACGCTGGTCGCCTATGAGGTCACGGCCCAGCACGGCGAAGAGCTTGGCCTTTCGCCCTACGTCATGGCCAAGCTCAACATGGTCAACGATGCCGGCATCGCCATGCTCGGCCTGTGCACCGATGCCGGCGTCAAGCTCGGCTTCGGCACTGACCTGATGGGCGAGATGGAATTCGCGCAACTGCAGGAATTCACCATCCGTGGGCGCGTGCAGCGCCCGGTGGACGTCATCCGTTCGGCCACCTCGGTCAATGCCGAGATCGTGCAGATGGCCGGTGAGCTCGGCGTCATCGCGCCCGGCGCCATCGCCGACATCATCGTGGTCGATGGCGATCCGCTCAAGGATATCGCCATCCTCGCCGAGCCAGAGAAGAACCTGCGCCTGATCATGAAGGACGGTGCTGTCTACAAGACCGACCTGGTTGCAAAGTGAGCGGCGGGGAGGAGCGGGGGATGACGCGGCGTTCGATCTATTCGGGTTCCCGCTTCGAGGAACTGGCGGGTTATGCCCGCGCCGTCGTCGACGGCGAGTTCATCTTCATTTCCGGCACCTCGGGAAGCGATCCCGCCACCGGGCAATTCCCTGCCGGAGCAGAAGACCAGGCCCGCAATGCCCTGACCATTATCGGCAAGACCCTGGCGGACGCCGATGCCGGGTTTGAGCACGTGGTGTCGGTGCGTGTCTACCTGGCCGACCGCGCCGACGTCGTGCCGGTCTCCAAACTGCTCGGATCCACTTTCTCCGACCCACGGCCGACCAACACCACGATCATCTGCGGCTTCCCGGTCGAAGAGATCAAGGTCGAGTTCGAAATGGTCGCTCTCAGGCGGCGCTGACCCGCCCTCCGAGCCTAGCCAGAAGCACACAGGACGTTACGATGCGGCGCGTCGCAAAGCGAATTTCGGAAACTCCGGCCAAAAGTTTTGGCATGTATGAACGCGCCGCGCGCGCGGAAGCTACCGGCAGCCAGCCCATCCGCATGGAGTTCGGCCGCCCGTTCGCCGATACGCCCGAGCATATCAAGCAGGCCACCATCGAGGCCATCGCCGCCGGCCATGTGCACTATTCCCACCCCGCCGGCCTGCCCGAGCTGCGCGAAGCGGCGGCGATCAAGCTGCGCGAGCGCAACCGTCTGCCCGACGTGACCGCGGACGATGTGCTTGTCACCAACGGCATGTCGCACGCCGCGTTCATTACCTTCATGGCGCTGCTCGACCCCGAGGACGAGGTCATTCTGCTTTCGCCCTACTATCCCCAGCACCTGGGCAAAATCGAATTGACCGGCGGGCGGCCGGTGGTAGTCGACTTGGATGCGAGCGACGGTTACAGCATCGATCATGGCGCCATCGCTGCCGCGATCACGCCGCGCACCCGCGCCATCCTTCTGGTCAACCCCGCCAATCCGACCGGACGCGTCTATACGCATGCCGAGCTGCGCGGCCTGGCTGACCTCGCCATCGCGCACGACCTCGTGGTGGTCTCCGATGAAATCTATGAGGACGTGATCTTCGACGGCCTGCCCCACATTAGCATCGGCGCGCTGGAGGGCATGTCGGACCGCACGGTCTCCATGTATGCCTTCACCAAGTCCCACGCCATGGACGGCTGGCGGGTCGGTTATCTCACCGCTCCCCGTTGGCTGCTGCCGGCCCTGATGAAGGTCTCGACCAACGACATCACCCACGTGAATACCTTCGTCCAATACGGCGCCAAGGCCGCCATAGAAGGGCCCCAGGAAGTGCTCGAGCACCTGCTGGCCGAGGACAGGGAAAAGCGCGACTTCACGGTGGCGAGCCTCAACCAGATGCCGGGCGTGCGCTGCGCCTCGCCCCAGGCCGCGACCTTTGCCTTTCCCGATGTCTCGTCTCTAGGGATCCCCTCCCAGGAACTGGCCGAGCGGATACTCGACCAGGCCGGCGTTGCGGTGGAGGCAGGCAGCTTCCATGGCCATGCGGGCGAAGGGCACCTGCGCATCAGCTTCGGCTCGGTTTCGATGCCCGAGCTCGAAAACGCCATGCAGCGCCTCGCCCGTTTCTTCAATGCCCTATGATGGGCTCAGCCGTCATTGGCGGGCGAGCACAGCGGCACCAGCAGCGCCTGGGTCTCGCGAATGTCGGCCTTGATCTGCTCGACCGCCTCGGCCTGGTCGCCTTCCTTGAGCGCCGCGATCAGCCGCTGATGGTGGTCGCCGTAGACCTCGAACTTGCCGGCTGCCAGCTCGGGCTCGATATGGTTGGTCAGCATGCGCAGATAGGGGCCGAAGCGCAGCCAGAGCGTGTCGATCAGAGCCAGCAGCACGGGCGAGCCGGCCGTCTCGTAGATCATGAAGTGGAAGTCGCGGTTCTTGGCCAGCATCAGCTGGATGTCCTGATCGCGTCCCGCGTCCAGGTGATCCTCGGCAAGGTTTTCGATAGCGCGAATGATGCGTGGCGTCATGTTGCCGACCGCCTGGGCCGTGGCGGCCGTTTCCACGATCACGCGCGCATTGCACAGGTCGTCCAGCCGGTCGCGCGAGACTGCCGGTACATAGGCCGAGCCGTTGGACGCCGTTTCAAGCGCATTCTCGGCCACCAGCCTCCTCAAGGCTTCGCGCACCGGCATGTGGCTGGTGCGAAAGAGGGTGGAAAGGGAGGAGATGGTCAGCATCTGGCCGGGCTTGAAACGGCCGGTCATCAACGCGTGGCTGAGGCGCTGGTAGACCACTTCCTGTACGGTTCGGCGCTTGGAGACCGGCTCCAGTCCCGTTTCGTCCAGTTCGCTCGCCTTGCGTGGTGCCGCCATGGATGGCCTCTTTCGATAGCATCGTGCCCCGTGACCCGCTTCTACCGCGTCAGGCGTTTTGAGCAAATGATCAATTCGACACTTATAGATACTGCATCTGATTTCCCCGGGGGCAAGCGGCGATGAGCGCAAGAATGGAAGCGGAAAAGACGCTTTGGTGGGCAACGGCCAACCCCGCGCCAAAAACAGCGCCGCTGGCGCAGGACCTGTCCGTCGACGTTGCCGTGGTCGGCGGTGGCTTTACCGGCTTGACCGCTGCCTGGCACCTAGCACGCCGCGGCGTGCGTGTCGTCGTGCTGGAGGCGTCTGCACTTGGCATGGAGGCCAGCGGGCTCAATGCGGGCTTCGTCGTTCCCAATTTCGCCAAGGCCCCGCCTGAGGCCGTAATCGGCAAGTTCGGTGCCGAGCGCGGCGAGCGCTTGCTGCGCATGATCGGACAGGGGGCCGACCGTGTCTTCGAGACCGTCCGCCAGAACGGCATTTCCTGTGACGCCGAGCAGAACGGCTGGATGCATGTCGCTCACTCCCGGGCGGCGCTCGACCGGTTGGCCGGGCAGGCTGCAGCTTGGAGGAAACTCGGCCGCCCCGTGCACATGCTCGATGCGGGCGAGGCCAAGCGGCGGACCGGCCTGCGCCTCTGCGCCGGCGCGCTGATCGACCGGAGCGGCGGCATGCTGCATCCGCTCAACTACCTCTATGGCCTCGCTGGCCTGGTGCTGGGCGCAGGCGGGATCGTCCACACCCATAGTCCCGCCGAACGCATAGAGCCCGCCGGTTCGTCCTCGAAGATCATCGTCGGGGGACACACCGTCACGGCGGGCAAGATGCTCATGTGCACCCACGCCGGCAGCGTTGGCGCCGCACGGCCGCTTTCGCGCGTGAGCGTGCCGCTTTTCGTCTACCAGATCGCTACCGAACCGCTGCCGCAGGAGGTCGTGGAACGCTTCTCGCCCGAGCGCAACCCGATCGCCGATACCCGCGCCAATCTCTTCACCTTTCGCCTTGACCGCGACAATCGCCTGATCAGCGGCGCCATGGCCATGATCCCCTTCGGCGCCCACCAGCGTATGGCGCGCATGGTCGTCGAGCGCCTCGCCCGCGAACTCGACCTTGCCAGCGTGCCAAAGGTGGATTTCGTCTGGCGCGGGCGGGCCGCAATGGCACCCGATTTCCTGCCCCATCTCTATCAGATGCAGCCTGGCGTCATCGGCGCTGTGGGCTGCAACGGCCGCGGCGTGGCGCTGACGGCCATGCTCGGCGAGGTCCTGGCTGACGCCGCCTGCGGCACGCCACTTTCCGACCTGCCGGTGCCAAGCGGCCCACTCCGCCCCATTCCGTTTCACGCCCTGGTGCCGGTCGTTTCCTCCCTTGCCATCGGCCAGGCCCGGTTTGCCGATCGCAAGCTGACCGCCAGCCGCAGCGCCGAGTGATCTCGTAGCTCCCCTCTCATCAGCGAGCCAGACATGACCCCAGCCCACACTCCGCACGACGCCCTGACGCTCGAAATGCTCTACTGCGAGCCCAGCATCATCGGCACGAGGCCGATCGCCGCCACCTGGTCGCCCGACGGCAGCAGACTTGCCTATCTCTGGAATGAAACGGGGCACACGTTTCGCGACCTCTGGGTCTGGGATCGGCAAACCGGGACCAGCAGCCGGCGCACCAATCTGGGTGCCGGCCGAACCAGCGGCGAGCCCAAGGGCCTAACGGAACTGGCCTGGCTCGCCGGCGAGCGGCTGGCGCTGGTGCTCGACGGGGAACTTCTCGTGCTTGCGGCCGACGGAACGCTGACCCCTCTTGCCCCAGGGGTGCACGGCGCAAGCGCCATCGCCGCCTCGCCGGACGGCAAGCGGCTTGCTCTAATTGCCGGCGGCGCTCTCACGCTGATTGATTGCACCGCAACCGGCGCACCGACCAGGCTGGTGGGCGCAAGCCCCTTCGTCGGGGTCGAGAGCTTCCAATGGGCCGGTGAGCGCCTTGTCTTCGTCCAGGCCGACGATACGAACACCCGCAAGATCGAGATCGCCTACGATGCGCGCGGCGAGGCGCGCCGCGACCGCTTCACCCGCTCGTTCCCGGGCGATCTCATAACCCGCCGCCGCGTCGGCATCGTTTCGGTGGAGGGTGGCGAGCCGGCCTGGTTCGATAGGCCCGACGCCGAGGATGCCATCTGGGACTATGGCGTCTCGCGCGACGGCTCGACCCTCTTCGTCGACAGCAGCGACCTTTCGATCAAGAACCACACCGTCCTCACCTTCGATATCGCCTCGGGCGAGCGAACGGTGTTCTACGCCTTCCACGACCCGCTCAAGATCCGGCCCGACTGGCAGGTCGCCTTCGCGCCCGACGACAAGGGCCTGTTGCTGTTGACCGACCGGGACGGTTTCAACCATCTGCACCTCGTCGCATCGGCCGGCGCCGAACCCGAGGCGATAACGGGCGGCGACTGGGAAGTCGCCAACTTCGCGCTCGATGCCGGCAACGGGGAAATCTACTTCACCGCCAATATCGCCCACCCCGCGCAACGGCACGTCTACAAGGTCTCCGTGGAGGGCGGGGACGTCACCCAGGTGACGCGCGCGCCTGGCATCCACGTGCCGGTCTATTCACCCGGTTTCGAAGCGATCGCCGATCTCTTCAGCGACGACCTCACCCCTGCCGAGCTTTACGTCCAGCCGTTGATGGAGGGCGCCGAGCCAGTCTGCATCACCCATTCTCCCCTTCCTGCCTTCGCGAGCACGCAGTGGGCCGAGGTCCGCTACGTTCCGTTCCGGAGCAGCGTCGACGGCGCCGAACTCATGGCCCGGGTCATGATTCCACCCGGGTTCGAACCGGACGGCAAGCACCCTATGATCGTGGGTTCGGTCTATTCGGATGGGCTCCTCAACCAGTGGGGCGGCCGCGCCGCGCACCCGAGCTGGGGTATCGACCAGTACCTGGCCTCGCGGGGTTTTGTGGTCGTGAGCCCGGAAATCCGGGGCAGCTTCGGCCATGGCCGCGACTGGAACCGGCCGATGCTGCACAGCTACGGCACCCAGGACATCGAGGACATTGCCGACTGCGTCAAGACCTTGACGGCCCTCGGCTATGCGGACGCTTCACGCGTCGGCATCTGGGGGTCGAGCTATGGCGGCCTCATGACCCTGATGTCGCTGTTCAAGAAGCCCGGCTTCTACCGCGCCGGGGTCGCCGGCGCTCCCGCCACCAATGTCTGGCACGCCTATCCCGAGCAGGAATGGATTATGGGGCCGACGCACGGAGCGGACTACCCCAAGCGCTACGAGGATCAGTCCGCGCTCTTCCACACCGCCGGGCTGGAGGACGCGCTTATGATCATTCACGGCACGCGCGACGAAGTCGTGCTCTATGCCGATACGATGGCGCTGGTTGAACGCCTCACGGCCCAGGGCAAGTCGTTCGAGTTGGTGACGTTGCCGGGCACCGGCCACAGTTGGGCCAATCAGGACCGAACCTTGACCCGTTTCGCCTACGGCAAGTTGGCGGCGTTCTTCGAACGCGAACTCAAGGCCTGACGGTAGCTGGTCGCCGCCCCGCGGAGCGCAGGGGCGGCGACCTCTCACCTAGCGTGCCAGGCGGCTGGCCTGGCGCATGGCTGCGGCGGTGCGGTTGGCGCCCCGCATCAACTGCGTGCGCGCAAAGCCCACCGTCTCGGGCCCATGAGCGGCCAATTCGCCCGCGACCGAGAGCGCCGGCAACCCGGGGACCGGCAGCGCCGGATCATGGGTGAAACGCGGACCACGTGTGTAGTTGAGCGGCACGAGGATGCGGGCCAGGTCCTGGATCACGGCATTGGCGCGGTCTTCCTGGACCGAACCATCAGCGATGCCTGCATAGAACGTGTCGAGTGTCGCGGTCAGTTCGGCCAGCGCCGCGCTCACCTGATCGAGGAGCACGGCGTCGTCGCCGGCAGCCTTGCGGTATTTCTCGAGAGTTGCCGCGAACTCCCTGGTGGTCGCGCGCCAGTCGAAGGGCAGCACCGCCGCATTGGCCACAGCCATCACCGCGGCGAGGTACACCTTGATATCGCGGATGAGGATGTCGCGGTCGGCGATCTCCATCAGATCGTTCTCGGTGTGCCAGGCGATGTTCCCGCCGCAACCGCCGACGGTGTAGTAGTTCATCTCCTTGCGCTTCTCGACCGTCATGGTCGAGGAGAGCATGAAGAAGCTCGATAGGCCGATATTGTTGAACGAATAATCGCCTGCGCGCAGCGGGCGCTCGCCCTCGAAGGGCAGGTCGGCCACTTCGCGGATGACGCTGGTGCACAGGTCCGTCGCTTCGCTCATGCAGGCGACGTTTTCGTAGACATCGGCCCAGCGGCAGCCAGGGCTGTCGCAATTGACCTGGGCCACGCAGTTCTCGTCGAGATCGAGCGCGAAGGCGTCGGCGAACCAGGCCGAGCCGGCATAGCGTCCAGTCGAGTGACCGGGCCACCAGGCGATCCGCACCGAGCGGCGCAGGTTAGCGCGGTTGGCCCAGAGCACGCGGGCGATTTCAAGCAGCGCCGCGTCGCCCGTGGCGTTGTCGCCCACCCCGACGTCCCAGCTGTCATAGTGACCGGCCAACAGCACGAACTTTTCCGGCTCCACGGCGCCCGTAACGTTGACGACCGGCACCAGCGACTTGAACCATCCCTCTTCGAGGCGCGTGCGGATGGTGGCGCTGCCTCCGTCCTTGGCCAGCGCGATGAGCTTCTGGCCATCGGGATTGTTGACCACGGCTACCGGAATGGTGGGCTTGCGCGGCAGCCCGTCGAGGTCCGGCGTGCCCCAGATAGAGCTGCAGATGCCCCAGTGGCGGTCGACGCCGGGATTGACGGCGATGACGCCGATGGCGCCCTTCTCCTGGAATTCGAGCACCTTGTTGGGCGAGGCGAAGCCATCGGTCAGCACGATCTTGCCGCGGATGCGATTCTCGGCGGCGGCGGCCTCGTCGCGGTTCTTGTCGTAAAAGCTCGATACGGTCGCCGAGAGGTTCCCTGGCACATGTGCCAGCACCCCGGTTAGCCCTTCCGGGCAGCTCACCGAATAGGCCGGCGGCTTTGCGGCAAGCGTTTCCCCGCCGGCTTCGACCGAAGCTTCGTAGGGAATGGAGAGGTAGAGGTTGGCCTCCAGGAGCTCGACCGGCACGCCGACCTCCTTGAGGCGCCGGGCGATGTCGTGGGCTGAGGCCTCCACGTCTTCCGGCTTCCAGCGCGGCATGGTGGCGAAGGCCTCCACCAGAGACCAGGGCGCCTCTCCATTGACTTGATCGACCGCCTGCTTGATTGCCTTATCGAGCATCCCGTTCTCCACGTAGTATCATCTTCGCCTCATCCCCGAACGTGCGTTCAAGGTTGCGTCACGAAGCCACGATGCCCTATCAGTGATTGTACGACAATCCAGATTGTACGACAATTTTGCACTAGGCTTTGCGGGTCGCCATGGGTAGAGTTCGGCGGAATTCTGCGAGCGCCGATTTGCAGTTGCACGGTGCCGATGGGACCAAGGTACGATTTCGGGCGGAAACCGATGAATGACCTGCGCAAACTATTCGAGATAGACGCCGCGTCCGTCGCCGTTGAGGGCGAGGGGGAGCCGCAGGCGCGAAAGCTCGTGCGCGAGCGGGTGTTTGAGCAGGTTCGCAACGCTATTGTCGAGGGCCGTATCGCCCCGGGCACTCGCCTGACCGAGCGCGAACTCTGCGAAGCCTTCGGCATCAGCCGCACCGTGGTGCGCGAGATCGTGCGACGGCTCGAGGCGGAAAAGCTCGCCGACGTCATCGCCCATCGCGGCCTCACCGTGGCGACCCTCTCGCGCAAGCGCGTCGAAGAGATCTATGAGATCCGCACCGAACTGGAAGCCATTGCCGTGCGCAGCTTCCTCAAGGTGGCGACCGATGAGGACATCGAAGTCGCCCGCGAATACGGCGAGAAGCTTCTAGATGCCGGCCAGCGCGGCGACAAGGTCGGCATGGCCGAGATCATGTCGAGCTTCCTGCGCTTCATGGCCGAAACCGGCGACAACCGGATCGCCGGCGAAATCCTCGAACAATTGCGCACCCGCATCAACATGCTCCGCGTCCTCGCCATGGCCGAACCCGGCCAGCTCGAAACCGGCATGGAGGGCGTGCGGGCAATCATCGCGGGCATCGTCGCGCGCGATCTGGAAGCCTCGGAAAACGCGACGCGTGTCTATGTGCGCCGCTCCGGCGAAGCTGTGCTTCGCCACATGGATCGAGAGGGCTGAGCAGACCTGCCGCCCTTCATCCCAGTCCTGTTGATTTCTCTATACCTGGAAGGCCCTAGATGACACCGCATTCATCCGCCATGCCGGCTTCCCCGCCGGATGTCGCCCCGATCTGCGATCCGGTCACGCTCGAGATCATCCGCGGTGCGATCATGGCGACGCAGCGCGAGATGGAAGCGCTGATCGAGCGCACGGCCATCTCCGCGTTCATCCGTGAAAAGAAGGACTTCTACACCGCCCTCTTCGACGAGCGCGGCGTGATGGCCGTCGGCTCGATGGTTCCGATCTTCGGCGACCTGACCACGCCGGTCTTCGAGCATTTCCCGCGCGAGACCATGAAGCCGGGCGACCTCTATTGGTACAATGACTGCTATGGCTCCAAGGGCGCCGTGACGCACTCGAACGACCAGGTACTCCTCGCCCCCGTCTTCCACGAAGGGCGGCTGTGTGCCTTCGTGATGAGCTGGGCTCACTTCGCCGATATCGGCGGCCTGCACCCGGGCTCGATCAGCCCCGATGCCACCTCGATCTATCAGGAAGGCATCATCGTGCCGCCGACAAAGATGATCGACGCGGGCGTCGTTAACGAGGGCGCGCTGGCCATCTTCCACCGCAACTCGCGCTTCCCGGCCCAGAGCGAGGGCGACATGTCCGCGCTAGTCGCCGCCGTCAAGCTCGGCGTCACCCGCGTTGCCGAGATCGTTGCCCGTCATAGCCCCGACGTAGTTTCCGACGCGCTGGCGCAGCTTCTCGACCGCACCCGCACGCTGGTGCGTAAGCGCCTGGCCGAGAACTTCGACTACGGCACCTACAAGTTCGCCGACCAGATTGACAGCGACGGCCACGGCAATGGCCCGTTCACGCTGCGCTTCGCCATCACACGCGAGAAGGGCGCTGACGGCGAGGATCGTTTCATCTTCGACGCCACCGAGAGCGACGACCAGGCTCCGGGGCCCGTCAACTTCATCATGAACAAGGGCGTGCCCGGCATGGCGCTGGGCCTCTACTACCTGGGCGGCGATCCGTCCCAGGTAGTCAATGCCGGTGGCCCGCTGTCCATCGACGAAGTGCGCCTGCGCGAGGGTTCGATCGTCCAGCCGCGCTTCCCGGCGCCGCTTGGCATGCGCGGCCTCACCATGATGCGCATGCTCGCCGTGCTCAACGGCCTCGTCAATCGTGGCAAGGGCGGTGCGCCGGCGGCGCAGTCGGCCTATGTCGTGACCATCATGCGCGGCACCTTCGGCAAGGAAACCGGCGAGCCCAAGCCCTTCCTGCTGGCTGACGGCATCGGCGTCGGCTACGGCGCCCGCGACTTCGCCGACGGCATCGACGCTGTCTACTTCGTGGCCCAGGAAAACTATCCGGTCGAATTCCTCGAGACCGGTTATCCGATCCGTCTGCGCCAGTATGGCGTGGTGCCCGATTCCGGCGGCGCCGGACGCTATCGTGGCGGTACCGGCATCGTGCGCGAGTACGAGATTCTGGCCGACGAAGCGCTGCTCGCCATCCGCATCGACGGCGTCAAGAACCCCCCGTGGGGCTATGCCGGCGGCATGTCGGCCGGAGGCGGCTCGATCGTCGTCAATCCGGGTACTCCGCAGGAGCGCAAGATCGCGCCGCTCTCGGACGGGACCGAGCTCAAGAAGGGCGATATCCTGCGCATCCAGACTGGCGGCGGCGGTGGCATGGGCCATCCCTATGACCGCCCGGCCGAGCGCGTGCTCGAGGACGTCCTCGGCGGCTTCGTGACCGCCGGCGCCGCCCAGCGCCTCTACGGCGTGGCGATCGTCGACGGCGCCCTCGACCTCGAGGCCACGGCGCGCCTGCGTGCCGACCGCCCGGCCGTGAAGGCCTTCCACCGCAATACCTATATCGATGAGCTTGCCTGATATGGCCCTGGACTCCACTCGCCCCTCCCTCGCCGTTGCCGTGGATATCGGCGGCACCTTTACCGACGTGGCCCTGGTCGATGGCGCCGGCCGTTCCTGGCGCGCCAAGACGCCGTCGATCCCGTCCGACCCGTCCGAGGCTTTCCTCAACGGTATTCGCCTGGCTCTCGAGCAGGCCGGCGCTTCCGCCAAGGACCTCGACCAGGTGCTGCACGGCACGACCGTTGCGACCAACATGATCCTCGAAGGCAAGGGCGCCCGCACGGCGCTGGTGACGACGCGCGGCTTCCGCCACGTGCTCGCCATCGGCCGCCAGGACATTCCGCGCAAGGCCAACCTCTACACCTGGGTGAAGCCGGTTCCCCCGGTTCCGGCCAGCCGCATACTCGAGGTCGATGAGCGCATCGCCGCCGGCGGCGCCGTGCTCGAAGCCCTGAATGAAGCGAGCGTCCGCGCGGCCGCCGTCGGCATTCGTGGCATGGATGTGGAGGCGGTCGCCGTCTGCCTCATCCACGCCTATGCCAACCCCGACCATGAGCGCCGCGTTGCCGAAATCCTGCGCGAGGAGCTTCCGGACCTCGCCATCACGGTTTCGAGCGATGTCCTGCCGGTGGTGCGCGAATACGAGCGGTCGCTGACCACCGTGCTCAACGCCACCGTCATGCCGGGCGTCACGACCTATGTCGAAAGGCTCGAAAAGCGCCTGACCGACGAAGGCGCGGGCGTGCCGCTGATGCTCATGCAGTCCAATGGCGGCGTGGCCGGTGCCTCCAAGATCCGCGTGGCCCCGGCGCTGACCGCGCTTTCGGGCCCGGCAGCGGGTGTCGTCGGCGCACGCGCCGCGGCACAGGCTTGCGGCATCAACGATATCATCACGGTCGATATCGGCGGTACCTCGGCCGACATCTGCCTCATCAAGGACGGCGAAATCGGCCTTACCCAGCACGGCGCCGTCGGCGAATGGCCGTTGGCGCTGCCGATGGTCGACATGATCACCATCGGTGCCGGCGGCGGCTCGCTCGCCCGCATCAAGGACGGTGGCTTGACCGTCGGCCCCGAAAGCGCCGGCGCCCGTCCGGGTCCGGCCTGCTACGGCCATGGCGGCACCGAGCCGACCGTGACCGATGCCCACGTTGCCCTCGGCCAGCTCCCGGCGCGCCTGCTCGGCGGTCGCATGGTGCTGGACGTCGAGGCCGCCAAGGCGGCGGTGATGAGCGTTGCCGGCCCCCTCGGTCTCGACCTCGAAACCGCCGCGCGCGGTATCCTTGCCATTGCCGACAACCACATGGTTGGCGCTATGCGCGTGGTTTCGGTCGAGCGCGGCCACGATCCGCGCGACTTCACGCTGGTGCCGTTCGGCGGCGCAGGCCCGCTCCATGGCTGTGCGCTGGCCGACCTTCTCGGCATCCGCAAGGTGCTCATCACCCCGGCTCCCGGCGTGCTTTGCGCCGATGGCCTGCTCGCTGCCGATCTGCGTTCGGAGTTCTCCCGCGCCATGGCCATCGCCGGGCCGATGGACCCGGAAGCAACCGCGCCGATCATCGCCGAACTCGAGCAGCAGGCGTCCGAATGGCTCGATATCGAGGATGTGGCAGCCGAGGCCCGCGTCATCGAGTGCGTGGCGCTCATGCGCTATGTGGGGCAGGGCGGTGAGATCGCCGTGGCCTATGCGCCTGACCGCGCGGTGGTGGAAGAGAACTTCCGCAACGCCCACAAGGCGCTCTACGGCTTCAACCTCAGCGCGCCGATCGAACTGGTGACGCTGCGCGTCCACGCCACCGGCGTTGCGCCGACCCCGCCGGTCGTCAGCCTCACCCCCGGCCAGACACCGGCGCCCGAAGAGCACACTGCCGTCAGCATTGGCGGCGCCAGCGTCGACGTGCCGGTCCTTGATCGCGCCAAGCTCGGCGCCGGTGCGACCTTTGCGGGTCCGGTCATCCTCACCCAGCTCGATACGACCACGTTCGTGTCGCCGGGCTGGACCGGTGAGGTGCATCCCTCGGGCGGCATCATCCTGACGCGAGGCAAGGCATGACCTCGCCCACGCTCGATCCGGTCTTCGAATACATCAGCGCGCGCCACGACGAATACGTGGCGCGACTGATCGACTATGTCCGCAATCCCTCGATCAGCGCCCACAATATCGGCATCAGGGAAGTCTCCCAGTTGCTCGTGAAGATGCTGGGCGATCTCGGCCTTGAGGTCGAAGCCGTGCAGACCAAGGGCCATCCCTTCGTCCTCGCGCGCTACAACGTGGATCCTGCCAAGCCGACCGTGCTGCTCTACGGGCACTACGACGTGCAGCCGCCCGATCCTCTGGAACTGTGGGAGAGCCCGCCGTTCGAGCCGACCATCCGCAACGGGCGCATCTATGCCCGCGGCGTCGGCGACAACAAGGGCCAGCACTTCGCCCAGATCATGGCCATCGAGGCGCACCTCAAGGTGCACGGCACGCTGCCGTGCAACCTCATCTTCCTACTGGAAGGCGAGGAAGAGATCGGCTCGCCCCAGATCGCCGACTTCGTGCGAGACAACAAGGATCGGCTCAAGGCTGATTTCGTGGTTACCGCCGATGGGCCGCTCCACGAATCCGGCCGCTCGACTCTAACCTACGGCGTGCGCGGTATGGCCTCGTTCGAATTGCGCGTACGCACCGCTGCCCGCGACGCCCATTCGGGCAATTACGGCGGGGTGATGCCCAATGCCATCTGGAGCCTCGTGCACCTGCTGGCCTCGATGAAGTCGCCCGATGGGCGCATCACCATCGACGGGCTCCACGACCAGATCATTCCGCCCACCGAGGCGGAGATCGCGGCCACCAAGGCGCTGCCGCTCGACCTGCCCGAATACATGGCCGACATGGGCCTCAAGCGCCTCGACGAACCGGCCGACCGGCCGTTCTGGGATCGCCTGATGTTCCACCCGACGCTGACCATCAATGGTCTGCATGGCGGCTATGGCGGTCCGGGCACCAAGTCGGTGCTCCCCTGCGAGGCGGTGGCCAAGTTCGACATCCGGCTGGTCGACGCCATGACGCCCGAGCATGTGGATACCTGCGTGCGCGCGCATGTCGCCAGGCATGCCCCGGAAGTCGAGGTAGTCACCTATGGCAGCATGCTGCCCTCCAAGACGCCGCTCGACGATCCCTGGGGCAAGCTGATCCAGGAAGCCATCCTCGAGGCTCGCGGCGAGACCCCGCTGGTCTATCCGTCGGCGGGCGGCAGCCTTCCGGACTACGTCTTCACCAAGGTGCTCGGCGTGCCGGCCTTCGTCATGCCCTATGCCAATGCGGACGAAGCCAACCACGCGCCCAACGAGAACATGGAAGTCGAGCTCTTCCTAAAGGGCATCCGCACGGGCGCGGCGCTCCTCGATCGCCTCGGGCGCTGAACATCGCTCCGACAGAAATGAGAAGGGCCGGCGCATCGCACCGGCCCTTTCTGTTTCTCAGGCGGCTCCCGCCAGTTCGTGACTCGCCACCGGGTGGTAGCAGGCCACCGCGCTCAGGCCCGGACGGCTCTCCATGGCCGGCTCGGTCTGGCGGCACACATCGGTGGCGCGGCTGCAGCGCGGGTTGAACCGGCAGCCAGGCGGTGGATCGACCGGGTTAGGCGGCTCGCCACGGGCGGCAGTGCCGCGGGCCAGGCGCGCGCGGGCCGGATCGGGTTCGAGCGCCGAGCCGCGCAGGGCTACCGTATAGGGATGGTTCGGCGTCACCAGCACCTGGTCGGCGGCGCCTTCCTCGACCGCGCGGCCCAGATACATGACCATGACGCGCTGCGAGATGGCGCGCACCACGGCCAGATCGTGCGCGATGAAGATGATTGCGAGGTCGAGCCGCTTCTGCAGATCGATCAGCAGGTTCACCACCTGCGCCTGCACCGACACGTCGAGCGCTGAAACCGGCTCGTCGCAGACCAGCACCGAGGGCTCGGCAGCAAGCGCGCGGGCGATGCCGATGCGCTGGCGCTGGCCGCCCGAGAATTCATGGGGAAAACGGCTTGCCGCCGCCGGGTCGAGCCCCACGGCCGAGAGCAGTTCTTCCACGCGCTGCCTGCGTGCAGCGCCGCGGGCAAGGCCGTGGACGTCCAGCGGCTCGGCAATGATGTCGAGCACGGTGCGGCGCGGATTGAGCGACAGGTATGGGTCCTGGAACACCATCTGCACCTGCCGGCGCAGGGCGCGGTCGCGCCGGATGGGTTCGCCCTTGAACAGGATTTCGCCTTCGTCGGGCGTTTCGAGGCCCACCAGCATGCGCGCCAGCGTTGATTTGCCGCACCCGGATTCCCCAACCACAGAGAGGGTCTCCCCAGGCGAGACGGCAAGGCTCACGCCTTTCACAGCCTGGAACTGCTTGCCGAACATCGCCCCGCCGGCACGAAAGGTCTTGGTGAGGCCGCGGGCTTCGAGAATGGGCTTAGCCGGCATGGGCGATCTCCACGAGCGGATAGTGGCAGGCGTGGCTGCGGCCGTGAGCGCTGGTCACGAGCTCGGGGCGGATTTTGGTGCACAGTTCGCCCGCATGGGTGCAGCGCGGATTGAACGCGCATCCGGGCGGTGGGGCAATGAGGTTGGGCGGGCTGCCCTTGATGGGCTCGAGCCGCTCGACCGTTTCGATGCTGGGAGCGGAAGCCAGAAGCGCCGCCGTATAGGGATGGGCCGGCGCGGCGAACATGGCATCCACGCCTCCGGTTTCCACGATCCGCCCACCATACATCACCGCCACTCGCTCGGCCGAACGGGCCACGACGCCGAGGTCGTGGGTGATCAGCAGGATCGCCATGCCGAGTTCTTCGCGCAGTTCATCCAGAAGATCGAGAATCTGGGCCTGCACCGTCACGTCGAGCGCGGTCGTCGGCTCGTCGGCGATCAGGACATCTGGTCGCAGGGCTATGGCCGAGGCGATGAGAATGCGCTGGCGCATGCCCCCGGAGAACTGGTGCGGATAGTCGTCGATCCGCCGCTCGGCCGACGCGATATGCACCGAGCGCAGCAGTTCGATGGAGCGTTCGCGGGCCTCCTTGCGGGAGACGCCCAGATGCGTGCGGTAGAGCTCGCCGAGCTGGTCGCCGATGGAAAGCACCGGATTGAGGGCGGAAAGCGCGTCCTGGAAGACGAGGCTGATGACACTGCCGCGCAGCTTGCGCTTGGCGTCTTCCCCGAGCGTGAGCAGGTCGTTGCCCGCCAGTTCCATGCGCTTGGCGTTGATCATGGCGTTGCCGCGTACGATCCCCATGACCGCGCGGGTCGTGACGGACTTGCCCGATCCGGACTCGCCCACCAGGGCCAGCACCTCGCCGCGCCGCAGGTCGAAAGAAACGTCGCTCACCGCTTTGACCTCGCCTCGAAGCGTGCGGAAGCTGACGTCCAGGCCTGAAACCGAAAGGACGGGGCGCTGTTCTGCCTGTTCTTTCATCAGTGTTGGAACCTCGCTTGGAAATTGTACGACAATCCTTGACACGGCTTTGGCCAAGCCGCAACACTCAGGTGTCAAACAACAGCGAGACCAACATGATCCGCCAATTTAGGACTGCCTTGACCCGTCGTGCCATCCTGATGGGCGGCGTCGTGATGGCCATGGGGGTGGCCAGTCTTGCGTCGTCAAACACGTACGCACAGGACAAGACCCGACTGGTCATCGGCACAACCGCCGACGTCGTCAACTTCAACCCGCTCGTGGGCAACAGCCGCTCGGACACCTGGGTGACCAACCTGATGTATCCGCGCCTGATGCAGATGACGGCTGCCGGCTCCAAGGACCCGTATGTCGCCACCAAGTGGGGCTATTCCGAGGACGGCCTCACCGCCTGGCTCGAAATCCGTGACGATATGACCTGGAACGACGGTACGCCATTTACCGCCGATGACATCGTTTTCACGATCACCGCCGTCACCACCGAAAAGATCGGCGTGACCGCAGGCCTGATCCCTGCTTTCGTCAGCGCAAAGGCAGTCTCCCCGACGCGCGTGGAATTCACGCTCAGCCGTCCGGACAGCACCTTCCTGACCAATATCGGCTTCTGGATGCCGATCGTTCCCAAGCATGCCTTCCCCGAAGTCGGGTCGGTCGCGGCCTTCGCCAATGACAAGGATTGGGTCGGCGTTGGTCCGTTCCTCCTGAAGACCGTCGAGCCCGGCCAGCGCTATGTGCTCGAAGCCGTCGACAACTACCCGATCGTCGAAGGCGGTCGTGCCAAGGTCGACGAGATCGAGTTCCGCGTGTTCCCGGATGTGAATGCCGAGGCCCTGGCGCTGCGCGCGGGTGATCTCGACCTCATCGCCAACGCGCTGCCCGCCCCGATCGCCCAGACCCTCAAGGGTCAGCCGGGCATCACCGTGGCGCAGGCACCCTCGCTCGGCTGGTCGCACGTCCTCTACAACATGAAGCGTGCCCCGCTTGACAACGTTGCCGTCCGCAAGGCGCTTGCCCACTCGGTCGACTACGAAGCCATCCGCGCCATCGCCATGCAGGGCCTGGCCAACTCGACCAATTCCTCGGTCATCTCGCCTGTCCTCAGCTACTGGGCCGATCCGTCGCTCAAGGAATACACCTACGATCCCGAGCTCGCTAAGTCGCTCCTGACCGAGGCCGGCTACACCGACGCCAATGGCGACGGCTTCTTCGACAACCTCGAACTCTCGCTCCTTTACGAGCAGAGCGCCGCCGATATCGCCAACTGGGCGCAGATCATGAAGGACAGCTCGGCCAAGTCGGGCATCAAGATCAACCTGGTGGGCCTGGAGCGTAACACCTACCTCGCTCGCGGTCGTGAGAAGGACTTCGACATCTACGCCGGCAACTGGGCCGTGATGGAAGAGCCTGCCGCCTACCTCGGCCTCGCCTACCGCACCGATGGCTTCATCAACTACGCCTCGATTTCGGATCCAGAACTCGAAAAGCTGATCGACCAGGCCCAGTCGGCCACCACTCCGGAAGCCGTCAAGGTTCCGGTGCAGGCTGCCGCCAAGCTGATCCAGGATCAGGTCTACGACAACGTGCTCTATTACCAGACCTTCCAGTTCGCCTATAACAGCGACAAGTGGGATGGTTTCGTGGTGCAGCCGTCCGATCTGCTCTCGCTGGTCAATCCGCTCTCGCTCGCTTCGGTCAAGCCCAAGGACTGATAGCAAGTGCATCTTACCGGATACGTCCTGCAGCGTTTGCTGCGCGGACTGGTGACCTTCTGGTTCGCCGTTACAGTCACCTTCTTCCTCGTCCGGCTTCTGCCGGGCGACCCCGTGCTGGCGGTCGCAAGCCCCAGCATGACGGAAGAGATCCGCCTGCGCATGTTGCAGGAATTCGGTTTGGACCGCCCATTGGCGGTCCAGTACTTCTCTTATCTGCGGGAGCTCATCCAGGGTAACCTTGGCATCTCGTTCCTGCGCAGCCAGCCTGTGACCACTGTGCTGATGGAGCGTCTCCCATGGACGCTCCTGCTCACCGGCACCGCCCTGGTGCTGACGGTGCTGCTGGGGATTCCCCTTGGCGTGCTGTCGGCCACCCGGGCGCGTGGCTGGGTTGACCAGGTCGTGCAGGTGGCCGGCGTTATCGGCCAGTCCCTGTTCGTGCCCTCCATCGGCATCTTCCTGCTCTACACCCTCGGCCTCATGGCCGGAATCTTCCCCATCGGTGGCGCCGTCAAATCCGGTCTCACCGGCATAAGCTGGTACCTGAGCGTCGCCCATCACCTCATCCTGCCATGCCTCACGCTGGTCATGGCGCAACTGGCATCCTACGTGCTCACGCTGCGCTCCACGCTCATCGAGGCGCTGGGTGAGGAGTATTGCGATCTCGCCCGCGCCAAGGGCACGCCCGAGCGCAAGGTCGTCTGGAAGCACGCGCTGCGCAATGCTCTCCTGCCGACCACCACCCTTATCGGCCTCCAGATCGGCTTCCTCGTCGGCGGCGCCGTGCTGACCGAGACCATCTACGCCTATCCGGGCGTGGGCCGCGCCATCTTCGAGGCCGTCGGTCAGCTCGATTTCCCCGTGCTGCAAGGCGCCTTCGTGCTCCTCGCCGCCACGGTGGTTCTGGCCAACCTCCTCACCGACCTCGTCTACGGCCTGCTTGATCCGCGGGTTCGCGCCGGATGATCATGACCAATACCACCTCCCCAACACCCGCCGCCGAGCCGTCCGCTGGCCTCCTGGCGCCCGCCGACCTCTCGCCGGGACGCCGCACCTGGCGTGCCTTCTCGCGCAATCCGCTCGGTATGATCTCGGCCGCCATCATCGTGCTGATGGTGCTCGTCGCGATCTTCGCGCCGCTCATCGCCGAGTTTCCGGCCGGCTATGGTCGCGAGATCCTGGCTCCGCCATCGGCGGCCCACCTCTTCGGCACCGATGACATCGGTCGCGATGTCTTCGCCCAGGTCATCTGGGGCACGCGCATCAGCATGATCATCGGCATAGCCTCCTCGGCGCTGGCCATCATCATCGGCGTGGCGCTGGGCATTCTCGCCGCCTACGCGCGCCGTCTGGATGGCCTGCTCTCGATGTTGGTCGATGTGTCGCTGGCCCTCCCGGTGCTGCCGCTGATGATCCTGGTCGCCGCCCTCGTCGGTCCCTCGGTCACCACGCTCGTCATCGTCATCGCGCTCTTCTCCTGGCCCGAAGTAACCCGCATCGTGCGCTCGCAGGCACTCTCCGTGACGCGCCTTCCCTATGTCGATGCCGCCCGCACCATCGGCGGCTCGCACCTCTGGATCATGACGAGGCACCTGCTGCCGGCCGTGGCGCCCATCATCGTGGTGTCCGTGGTGCTCACCGCCTCGCGTGCCGTGCTTTCGGAAGCCGGTCTTTCGTTCCTGGGCCTCGGCGATCCCGAAAGCTGGTCCTGGGGCAAGATCCTCTTCAATGCGCAGCGCTCGGGCGCGCTCACCGTCGCCTGGTGGTGCACGCTCTTCCCCTCGCTCGCCATCCTTCTTCTCGTCGTCTCGGCCACGCTCGTTTCGATCGCCTACAACGACGCCCGCAATCCCAAGACCCGGGAGAACTGATCCGTGAAGCAACGTCTCTCGCGCGATACCTATGCGCGCATCCAGGATGGGCTGCGTGCCCGCATGGAAGCGCAGGGCCTGGATGGCCTGCTGGTCGATGACCATCACCATGTCGCCTATCTCACCGGCTTCTTCCATTTCCCCAACGAGCGCCCGGCCGCCGTCTGGCTCACCGCCGAGGAGTGCGTGCTTCTGGTTCCGGCCCTCGAGGCCGATCACGCCGAAAAGCAGAACACCGCAGCCGACTTCGTCGTCTACCCGGAGTTCCCGGGCCTCGAGGATGCCTTCTCGATCCTGCTTTCCACCAAGAACCCGACCGGACGCATCGCCTATTCGCCGACGACGCCGGTCGGCCGGGTCGAAAAGTTCCGCCGCTTCGCGCCCAATGCCACCTGGGTGATGTCGGAGATCGTCGAGGACGCCCGTCTCATCAAGTTCCCCGAAGAGATTGCCCTCCACCGCGAGGCGGCGCGCATCTCGGACGCCATGGTCGAATCCGGCCTCAAGCTCATCCGCGATGCGATGGCTGCTGGCAGTCCGCTGCCCACAGAGGCGGAGCTTGCCAGCCACGTCACCCGCTTCGGCGTCTCGACCATGTATGCCGAACACGAGGATGTCGTGGTCGGCCAGATGCTTGCCGGCGGCCTCGTCTATACGGGCAAGAATGCGGCCTTTCCGCATGGCCTTCCCTCGGCCGAGCGCGTCAAGCCCGGCGAGACCTTCATCCTTTCGCTCGGCTGCGCCGTCGGCGGACGCTTCGCCGAAAGCGAGCGCACATTCGTGATGGGTGAACCGAGCGACGAGCAGCGCCGCTATTTCGATGTCGCCGCGCGCGCCCAGGCAGTCGGCACCGATGCGCTCATTGCCGGCCGTCCGTGCTCGGAAGCCAACCGCATCTGCCTCGACGTCATCCGCGAAGCGGGCATGGAGCAGTTCCTGCGCCACCGGCAGGGCCACGGCATCGGCATCTGGCTCCACGAGCCGCCATGGATCGCCGACGGCGACGACAGCCCGCTCCTGCCGGGCATGATCGTCTCGTCCGAGCCGGGCCTCTACATCCCCGGCCACGGCGGCTACCGCATTTCGGACACCGTGCTCATCACCGAGAACGGCCCTGAACGACTGACCAAACGCCCGCGCACGCTCCAAGACTGCGTGATCGGCTGAGACCTGGAACGAGGAGAAAAGACATGGATGTGACCATCAACGGGGCGCGGCTCAACATCGAGGTGTTGGGCGCCGACAACAAGGACGCGCCGGTGATGATCGTCCATCACGGCGCTCCAGGACTCGGCAGCCACGCCGAGCCGAAGGCCTCATTCGGCCCGTTCGCCGATGAGTATCGCGTCGTGGTCTTCGATGCCCGCGGCAGCGGCGCATCGGAAGACAAGGCCCCCTTTACCCACGAACAATGGGCCGCCGACGTCGAGGCCATCCGCGAATGGATCGGCGTCGAACAGATCATCATGGCTGGCGGCAGCTATGGTGGCTTCATCTCGATGGAATACGCCATCCGCTACCCCGACCGCGTGCTGGCCATGGTCCTGCGCGATACCTCGGCCGACAACGCCCATCGTGAGCTCTCGCGCGCCAACGCGCTGGCCTCTCCGCGGATCGAGGTCGACCTTGAGCTCTTCAACCGCATCATGGCCGGCACCACGCGCGACAACGAAGACCTCAAGGCCGCCTGGGCCCATATCCTGCCGCTCTACGACCATGACCTCGACATGGACAAGGTGCGCTCGCGCATCGAGGCCACACCCTATCACTACGCCACGCACAACTTCGCGTTCGCCGTGAACCAGGAAAACTACGACCTCAAGGACAAGCTGCCGGGCATCACCGCGCCGACCCTTATCACGGTCGGTCGCCATGACTGGATCACCCCGGTTTCGGCTTCCGAGACCATCCATCGTCTGATTCCGGGTTCCGAACTCGTTATCTTCGAAAACTCCGGTCACTCCCCGCAGGTCGAGGAGGCGCCCAAGTTCCAGGCGACGGTTCGCGACTTCCTGCGCCGCGCCCTCGAACGCGCCTGACCAAAACCCCCGCGAGGCGCAGGCTTCGCGGGGGCACCGATTCCGGTGCGCTCGTGCCCATCGGGCGTCCAGCGCCGGGGAAAGCCTAAAGTTTGGCTTGCGATGGGTATGCCGCAAAAAGTACCTTTGGGCCCGGGTGGGATGCCACCATGTGGCGCGACGCCGGCCCCTCCGGCGATGCAAAAAGGAACAAAAATGCGAAATTCACTCGTCAAAGCGCTGGCGTTGGCCGTCTCGGCGACCACCATGATGTCGGCAGCGCCGGCGATGGCCCAGACCAAGACGCTGACCATCTCCTGGTGGGGCTTCAACGGCGAAAAGCTCGAGCAGTATCTGCTCGCTCCCTTCCGCGAACAGTGCGGTTGCGAGATCGTCTTTGAGACCGGCAACAACGGCGAGCGTCTCAACAAGCTCCAGATCCGTGGCGGCGCCGGCGTAGACGTCGCCTATTTCTCGGACAGCTTCTCCCAACAGGGCATCGAGGCCGGCCTCTTCCAGAAGTTCGACGCCTCCAAGGTCCCGAACCTGGCCAATGTCTATGACCTCGCCAAGGATCCGCAGGGCGGCTACGGCCCGGCCTACACCCTCGGTCGCGTCGGCATCGTCTATGACGCCGCCAAGGTGAACCCGCCGATCACGTCCTGGAACGATCTCTGGCGCGCCGACCTCGCCAAGTCGCTCTCGCTGCCCGGCATCACCACGACCGCCGGTCCGATGGTGGTCGTCAAGGCTGGCGAGCACCAGGGTGTCGACGCCTTCGCGGATGCCGATGGCGCCTTTGCCGGCATCGAGGCCCTCAAGCCCAACGTGGTCAAGAACTACAATACCGGTTCGGAGATGATTAATCTCTTCTCGACCGGCGAGATCACCGCGGCGATCGCCCAGGACTTCACGCTCGCCCAGATCAAGGCAGCGGTCCCGACCGTTGAATGGGCCGACCTCAAGGAAGGCTCGATCGCCACCGTCAACACCGTCAACATCCCGGTGGGTGCTGCCGAACCCGAGCTGGCCTACCAGTTCATCAACTTCCTGCTCTCGCCCGAAATCCAGCAGAAGCTCGCCGAGGAAGGCGTCGACGCTCCGGTCAACAAGGATGTCAAGCTCACGCCCGAGCAGGCTTCGCTCTGGACCTATGGCGCCGACTTGATCGCGGGCCTGCAGACGGTCGACTATGCCAAGATGAACGCCGCCAAGCCCGGCTGGATCGATCGCTGGAACGAGATCTTCGGCCAGTAAACCTATCGGCGCGAGGCGGACTCCGCCTCGCGCTCTCCGGCGAGCTCGCGCCGGCTATCAACGACCGAAGGCCGAAATCATGAAACGCTTTGCCGGCTGGCTTCTGGCATCACCCGCGACGCTCCTCGTCGTCCTGTTCCTGGTGCTGCCGGTAATTGCGACGATCGTCACAACCTTCACCACGCCCAACGGCCCTTTCGCCACTTATCAGGCCTTCTTCAATAGCGGCCTGCGCCGCACGGTGCTGCTGCGCACCATCTGGATATCGCTGGCCGTCACCGCCATCTCCCTCGTGATCGGCTTCGTCGCGGCCTATGTCGTCAGCAGGACGCCAGGCTGGCTCAAGTCCATTCTCATCATCGCGGCCGTGTTTCCGCTGCTGACCGGCGTCGTCGTGCGCTCCTTCGCCTGGCTCATCATCCTGGGCAAGAACGGCATCCTCAACGGCTTCCTCGTCTGGATCGGCGCCATCTCCGAGCCGCTTTCGATGCTCTACACCCCCGGCGCGGTCATCGCCGCCATGGTCTACCTCTTCACGCCGCTCATGATCCTGACCCTTGTCGGAGTGCTCGAATCCATCCCCGACGACCTGCTTCAGGCCTCCGCATCGCTGGGCGCCAAGCCCACGGCCACCTTCTCGCAGGTGGTGCTGCCGCTGGCCGTTCCCGGTCTCATCGTCGGCGCCGTCCTCGTCTTCACCGGCAGCTTCACCTCCTACGCCACCCCGCAATTGCTCGGCGGCGAGAGCGTGATGATGATGGGTACGCTCATGTACCAGCAGGCCATGGTCGTCTTCGATTGGGTCAGCGCCTCCACCATTGCCGCCGTCATGGTGGTCATCACCATCGCCATCGTGGCGCTGATGACGCGCCTTGCCCGCCGCCTCAACCCCATGGCCGTCTGATGACCCAGAAGCTTCACCCGGCTCTGATTGCCTTCACCGCTCTGGTCTTCGTCTTCCTCGTTGGCCCGCTGGTGATCGTCGTGGGCGCCGCGCTCAGCGACACCACCTACCTCACCTTCCCGCCCCAGGGCCTTTCGCTGCGCTGGTTCGAGAACATCTTCGCCATTGATGCCTTCCGCCGCACGATCCTGACGAGCCTGCAGATCGGCTTCCTCGCCACTTTCATCGCCCTCGTCATCGGCATTCCGGCCGCCTATGCGCTCAACCGCTACCGTATCGCGCTGCCCGGCTGGCTGTCGACGCTTTTCGTGCTCCCGGTGCTGGTGCCCGAACTGGTGTTGGGCTTCTCGCTTCTCAAGAACCTTGCTACCCAGATGCACGCGCCCATCTTCATCTCGCTCGTGCTCGGCCACTCGCTGCTCGTGCTGCCCTATGTGGTGCGCGTCATCAGCGCTTCGCTCGCCTCGTTCGACTTTTCGGTCGAGGAGGCCGCGGTGAGCCTGGGCTCGTCGCCGCTCAAGACGTTCTTCACCATCCTCCTGCCCAACGTGCGCTCGGGCGTCATCGCCGCCTTCATCCTGGCGTTCATCACCTCGATCAATGACGTCTCGATCTCGATCTTCCTGACAGGCCCGGGCCTGTCCACTCTGCCCATCCAGCTTCTCGCGCACATGGAGCAGTTCTTCGATCCCACCGTTGCCTCGGTTTCCGTGCTGCTCATGGTGCTCACCGTCGCTGTCATGGCGATCGTCGAGCGCACCCTGGGCCTGACCTTCCTTGCCAAATAGAGCCGCCCCGTGACCAAAGCCCTTTCCATCCAGTCGATCACCGCCCACTACGGCACGACCAAGGTGCTTGAGGATCTCTCGCTCGAAGTGGGGGAGGGGGAGCTCGTCTCTCTGCTCGGCGCCTCCGGCTGCGGCAAGACCACCACGCTCCGCCTCGTCGCCGGCTTTCTCGAACCGACCTCGGGCAAGATCGAACTCGGCGGGCGGGACCTCACGCGTCTCCCCGCCCACAAGCGCGACATCGGCCTCGTCTTCCAGAATTACGCGCTCTTTCCCCACATGAGCGTCGCGGACAATGTCGGCTTCGGCCTCAAGCAACGCGGCATTGCCGGCGACGCCAAGGCCAAGCGCGTCTCGGCCATGCTCGAGCGCGTTGGCCTTGCCCACCTTGCCGACCGTCTGCCCGGTGCGCTTTCCGGGGGCCAGAAGCAGCGCGTCGCGCTCGCCCGCGCCCTCGTCATCGAACCGCCCCTGCTCATGTTCGATGAGCCGCTGTCCAATCTCGATGCCAAGCTGCGCGTCGACATGCGGGTGGAAATCCGCCAGCTGCAGCGCGCCAACGGCACCACCTCGGTCTACGTGACCCACGACCAGGAAGAGGCCTTCTCGATTTCCGATCGCGTCGCCATCATGAATGCCGGCCGCATCATGCAGCTCGATACGCCCGAGACGCTCTACCAGCGCCCCGCCAACGCCTTCGTCGCCCGCTTCGTCGGCTTTGAAAACCTCATCGCCATGAAGGTGGTCGCCCGCGACGGCACAGCGGTCGCCGCCGAGGCCGCAGGCGGCGCTCGCCTTGTGCTCTCCCAGGAGGATTTCGGAGCGATCCCCGATAGCTTCATCCTTGCCTGCCGTGCCGATGGTCTCGCCGTCACAGATGATGCCTCGGCCCAGGGCATTCCGGCCGAACTGGGCCTGCGCACCTATCTCGGTCGCGCCTACCAGTACCAGTGCGCCACTTCCGCCGGGGCCCTCATCGCCAACAGTCCGCTGACCCGGCCGCTCGAGCCCGGGGGCAAGGCGAGCCTCGTGCCTGTCCCCGAGCAGTGCACGATCCTCCAGCCCGAATGACCATCCTTCTCACCAACGCCTGGCTGCTCACCATCGATGCGGCCATGAATGTCCACGAGAACGGCTGGCTCCGGATCGAGGGCGATACCATCACCGCCCTCGGCTCGGACGCGCCGCCCGAAGTGCCCGGCGCCCAGGTCATCGATTGCCAGGGCGACTTCGTCATGCCCGGCATGGTCAACACTCATTGCCACATGGGCATGACGGTGTTCCGCGGTCTGGGCGAGGACGTCGATGATCGGCTCTACCGCTACATCCTGCCGCTCGAACGCAAGTTCGTGGATCGGCAGATGGTCCGGGCCGGCACCGCGCTTTCCGCGCTCGAGATGATCCAGGGCGGCGTCACCACCGTCGCCGACATGTATTACTTCGAGACCGAGGTCGGTCGCGTCGCGGCGGCGTCCGGCCTGCGTGCCATCGTCGGCCAGACGCTGGCCGATTTCGACCCGCCCGACCACAAGAGCTTCGAAGAAGGCTTTGCGCTCATCGAGGAACTGGTGGCCGAGTTTGCCGGCCACCCGCTTGTGACGCCCTCCATCGCCCCGCACGCCCCCTATTCGACCGGCCTCGCCGTCATGGAACGCGTGGCGCGCTGGTCCGCCGATCATCCCGGCGTGCCCGTCCAGATGCACCTGGCCGAAAGCGACCTCGAGGTCAAATGGGCCCGCGACACCCACCAGACCTCGACAGTCGAAGTCACGCGCCAGGCGGGTCTGCTCAAACCCGGCCTGATCTGCGCCCACTGCCTGCAGCTCGATGACGCCGACATCGCCCTCATGGCAGAGGCCAGGGTCTGCGTCGCCACCAATCCGCGCTCGAACGGCAAGGCCGGACGCGGCATCGCGCCTGTCGAGAAGCTGCGCGCCGCCGGGCTACCCGTCGGCATCGGCAGCGATGGAGCGATGAGCGGCAACACGCTCGACCTCTTCTCCCAGTTCGCCCCCGTTTCTATGTTCGCCAAGCTCCTGGCCGGCTCGCGCAAGCCGCTGCCGGCTTCGAGTGTCATTCGCATGGCGACCATCGAGGGCGCCCGGGTGCTCGGGTTATCCGAAAAGATCGGCTCGCTCGAAGTCGGCAAGCAGGCCGATCTCATCCGCATCAGCCTTGCCGCCCCGCGGCTGCACCCGATCTATGATCCCTATTCCGCCCTGGTCTTTGCCGCCATGCCGACGGATGTGACCGACGCCATGGTCGCCGGCCGCTGGCTGATGCGCGACCGGTCGGTGGAAACGCTCGAACCGGCCAGGGTCGTGGCGGACGCGATGCAGGTTGCCGCCACGTTCAAGGCGGAAATGCGCGAAATCGATGGGGGAGCGCGATGAATCCGGTCGTGATCGACACCGATCCCGGGCTCGACGATGCCGTGGCGATCCTTTTCGCCCTGGCCTCAGGCCGTTTCGATATCCTGGGCATCACCACCGTTGCCGGCAATCTGGGCATCGATGTCACCACCCGTAATGCCGGCCGGCTGCTAGCCCTCCTGGGGCGTCCTGACATTCCGGTTGCTGCCGGAGCCACGGCGCCCCTCGACCGCCCGGGCATCGATGAGGCCGCCATCCACGGCGATGACGGTCTGGGCGGCACGCGCCTGCCCGAGCCACGCCAGCGGGCGCTTCCCGATGCCGTGACCTGGCTCGAAGAGACGCTCGTGGCCCATCCGGCTGGCGGCGTCGATATCCTGGCGCTTGGTCCCCTCACCAATATTGCCGCCCTCATCCGTCGCTCGCCCGAGGCGGCGCGGCGCATCGGCCGTATCATCGCCATGGGTGGCGCGGTCACCGAGCGGGGCAATGTCGGCCCGCGCTCCGAATTCAACTTCGCCTACGATCCGGAAGCTGCCGAAATCGTCTTCGCTTTCGGCCTCGACCTGACCATCGTGCCGCTCGACGTGACCCGCAAGGTCCGTGCCGATGCCGCCTATCTCGAACGCCTGCGTGCCGGCCCGATCGCCGCCCGTGCCGCCGGCGATCTCATCGCCGCCTACTTCCAGGACGGCCGCCAGAGCCGCCCGCTGCACGATCCGTGTGTCATGCTCTATGCTGTCGCGCCCGAACTCTTCGGCATCGACAAGCTCGCCATCGGCATAGATCTCGCCGACGATCCCGGTGCCCTCGAAGAGGTTGGAAGCGGCGCCCCGCTCAAGGTGGCCCTGGCCATCGATGCGGAAGCGGCCAAGGATCTCCTGGCCACGGGTCTCCTCAACGAGCCGGCCTAGCTCCGGGCCAGCTCCTGCTCGACGAGGGCGGTCCAGAACCGCGCGCCCGTCAGGATCGCCTCGTCGTTGAAGTCGTAGCGCGAATTGTGGTGCAGCGCCCCGTCCACTGCCGGGCCGTTGCCGAGCCAGACGTAGGCCCCGGGCACCTGCGCGCTGAAATCGGCGAAATCGTCGCCGGCTGTCGAGGGCGGAAAGTCCGTGACCACCGGGCGTGACCCGGTCGCCGCCTGCGCTGCCCGCAGTGCGCGTGCCGTCACATCGGCATCGTTGACCACGGGCGGGATCCTGCGCAGGAAACTGTACTCCGCCGCAATGCCGAAGGTCGCCGCCACGCCATGGGCGATCTTGCCGATCTCGGCCTCGATCTGATCGCGAACCTGCGGACTATAGGCGCGGGCGGTGCCGCCGATCCGCACCTGGTCGGGAATGACGTTGAGCGCCTTGAAATCGCCCGCCGCCAGCGCACAGGCGCTGATCACGACCGGTTGCAGCGGATCGACCACCCGCGCGGCAATGGTGTGGACCGCCACGAGAAAGTGCCCGGCGGCTGTGACCGCGTCCCGCCCAAGGTGCGGCTTGGCGCCATGCGTACCTACGCCCGTGAAGGTGACTTCCCAGGAATCTGATGAGGCGAGTTGCGGCCCCGCCACCACTGCCATCTCGTCGGTTGCCAGCCCCGGCATGTTGTGGAGCCCATAGACCGCGTCGACCGGAAAGCGTTCGAAGAACCCATCGCGGATCATGGCCCGGGCGCCGCCGCGTCCTTCCTCTGCCGGCTGGAAGACGAAATGCACCGTGCCCGAAAAACTCTTCTCGCGCGCCAGGTGCCGCGCCGCCGCCAGCAGCATGACCGTATGCCCGTCGTGCCCGCAGGCATGCATGACGTTGGGGACTTCGGACTTATAGGGGCGCTCCGCCAGTTCGGGCATGGCCAGCGCGTCCATGTCCGCGCGCAGCGCGATGGTGCGCGATCCGTCCCCGATCTTCAGTGTGCCGACCACCCCTGTCTTGCCCAGTCCGCGGTGAACTGAGATGCCTGCTTCCTCGAGCAGCCGGGCCACGATGGCGCTGGTGCGCTCCTCCTCGAACCCCAGTTCCGGATGGGTGTGCAGATCCCGACGCAGGGCCGTCATCATTTCGATTTCGAAGGGGTCGTTGTCGCCCGAGTGCATTGGCGGTCGTGCTCGTCGCGTTTAAAGAGGGGCGGACCATCGGCCATCTGCCCGGTTGCTTCAAGGAGAAGTTTGAGTGCCCATGTTGCCGCACACGTTCTGGCAGGAGATCGTACCGGAAGGAACCTATGATCGCGATCCCCCCGGCGGCTTCTCGGAGGGCTATCCCGCCCAAATGCCCGATGGGCGGCAACTGCTCCTGCCGATCCGCGTGCTGCCCGGCGATGGCTCGCGCGCGGTTGCTTCCCTGATCGTCAACCAGGCCAGCTTCGCCGTCGAGGATGCCCTGGCCGCCGCCATGACCGATCTGCTCTTGCCCTACGCGCCCGACGTGATCGTCGGCGTTCCGACGCTCGGCCTGCCGCTCGCCAACAACGTTGCTCGCCGCCTCGGGCACGCGCGCTCGGTCGCGCTCGGCACGTCGCGTAAGTTCTGGTACCGCGACGACCTGGCAGAACCGCTCAGTTCGATCACCAGCCCCTCGGCCGGCAAATCCATTTTCCTGGATCCGCGCATGCTGCCCCTGCTCGAGAACCGCCGCGTCGCTGTCATCGACGATGTCCTGAGTACCGGCTCTTCGATGAGCGCTGTGCTGCGCCTGCTGGCCAAGGCGGGGATCGAACCTGTCGCCATCGCCGCCGCCATGCTCCAAAGCGAGCGCTGGCACGCGCCGCTGGCGCCATGGGTCGGGCGAATTGTCGCACCCCTGGTCTCGCCAATCCTGGCGGCCACCGGCAGCGGCACGTGGCGCCCGTTGGTCTAGCGTTGTTCCCGTCGTTGCAGAGTCTATCGCTCACGCCTCTCACGCATTGGTGATCGGCAAATGAATCGAGCAGTATTGTCACTTCGATATTTGTGAATCGACTCGCGTTCGCTCTGAATCAATTGCGCGATGATTCAGTGCGATTCATTTGCCTTTTCTAAAAGTCAATTACAGCGTTAGCTAGAATTGTATCGTCCCTAGTAGTGTTCCGGTGAGCAAGTCGGGGTGAATAGCGTTGTGGTAAGAGTAAGTTAAGCGGTCTGTGGGAGCAATATTGTCGTAGCCTGCCTAGTGTGGGCGTACGTACGTCAAAACCAGCAGGCGGGGGCTCGCATGGCGGAGGCGGTTGGATTTCGTAAGTAGATGTCCGAGCGCATTCCGATCTGAGTAAGTAGAATGCGCCGACAGTTTAGTTCTGTTTCCGGTCATTGCCATGACTGAAGAACGATATTTTACGCTCATTTTGAACGGTGACGCGGGCATCAAGAACGCCCAGGACCTGGTCGCCGGCTTGCGCGACGCGCTTGGACAGCATGACACGGTCGGCATCGACACCCAGGCCGTGACGGCGGCGGACGTGACGACCGTCCAGTCGCTCATCGCGGCACGCAAGAAGGCCGATGCCGCGGGCAAGTCGCTCTTCCTTCTCGCTCCGCTCGCCACCCCGATCGAGCGCGTGCTCACCACCGCCGGGTTCTGCACCCCGTCGGACGTCGCCGACGACTTCTGGACCCCTGCAGATCAGCCAAAGGGAAACTGGGCATGAGCAAGACCATTCTGACCATCGACGATTCCGCATCCATCCGGCAGATGGTCGCCATGACCCTTTCGTCGGCCGGCCTGAACGTGATCGAGGCCGCAAATGGCGCCGAAGGCTACGACAAGGCCATCGCCCAGCACGTCGATGCGGTGATCACCGACCTCAACATGCCGGTGCTCAACGGCATCGAGTTTATCCGCAAATATCGCCAGCACCCCGCCAGCAAGGGCGTGCCGATCGTGCTGCTCACCACCGAATCCGACGATGACCTCAAGCGTCAGGCCAAGGAAGCCGGCGCCACCGGCTGGATCGTCAAGCCCTTCAAGCAGGACCAGCTGCTTGCGGTGATAAAAAAGGTCACGGGAGCATGACCCTTTCCGACCCCGCCGAGACCTTCCGCCAGGAGGCACGCGAGCTGCTTGAACAGCTTGAGAGCAACCTGCTCGACCTTGAGCAGAACCCGGGCAATTCCGACCTCATCAACTCCACGTTCCGCGCCCTCCATACCGTCAAGGGTTCGGGTGCCATGTTCGGTTTCACGGCCGTGGCCGAATTCGTCCACGAGTTCGAAACCGCCTTCGATCGCGTCCGCAAGGGTGAGACCGAGGCGACCCCGGCGCTCATCGGCATCGCCCTCGATGCCAAGGACCACATCCACCGCCTCATCGAGAGCCCGCAGGCCGGGGCAGCGGGCGGCGAAGCCATTCTTTCGGCCCTGCGCGTCATTGTCGGTGGAGGGGAGGGGGCCGCGCCGGTCGTCGCGTCGATGGCTCCCGCCGAAGCCGGGCCTGTTGAAGTCGGCAGGTGGCGTCTCACCTTCTACCTGCCCTCTGACGCCCTGGTCTACGGCACCAATCCGCTCCTGCTGCTCGACGAGTTGGCCGAGATCGGCCCATCGACCATCACCGCGCTGACCGACCGCATCCCGGACCTCGACGTCATCGAGGCCGAAACGCCCTATGTCGGCTGGCAGGTCGACATCACCGCTCCCGATCCGACGAGCGCCATCGACGACGTCTTCCTCTTCCTGCGCGACGGCATGGAACTGACGCTCGAGCCGCTCGCCGACGCCGCGGCAGAAGAGCCCGCGCCTGTCGAGCAGCCTCAGGCTGCGCCCGTCGCCGAGGCCCCCGCGGCAGCACCCCAGGCCCCGAAGAAACCCGCCGAAAAGTCCGAGGCGCCCGAGCGCGCCGCCACGTCCTCCCTGCGCGTGCCGGCCGAGCGGCTGGACGAGCTGATGGATCGCGTCGGCGAACTGGTCATCGCCCAGGCCCGCCTGAGCCAGATCGCGGCCCAGAGCTCCGATCTCAACCTCAAGGCGGTCGCCGAGGAGCTCGAACGCCTGTCTTCCGGCTTGCGCGACACCACCATGGGTATCCGCATGGTGCCGATCGGCTCGCTCTTCAGTCGCTTCCGTCGTCTCGTCCACGATCTGTCCCATGACCTCGGCAAGCCGATCGAGTTCATCACGGCGGGCGAGGACACCGAACTGGACAAGACCATGATCGAGCGCCTTGCCGATCCGCTCGTCCACCTCATCCGCAATGCCGTCGATCATGGCCTCGAAAGCGGCGAGCGGCGCCTGGCGACCGGCAAACCCGAAAAGGGCACGGTGCGTCTGTCGGCCGTCTATTCGGGCGCCGAAGTGGCCATTTCGGTCACCGACGACGGGGCAGGGCTCGATGCCGCGCGCATCCGCGCCAAGGCCGAGGAAAACGGCCTCATCACCCCAGAGACCAAGCTCACCGATGCCGAGCTCTACCACCTCATTTTCGCCCCCGGCTTTTCGACCGCCAAGGAGGTGACCTCGCTTTCGGGCCGCGGCGTCGGCATGGACGTGGTCAAGCGCACCATCGACGGGCTGCGCGGCACTATCGATCTGACCTCGCGCCCCGGCGAGGGCACGACCCTCACGTTGCGTCTGCCGCTCACCCTCGCCATCATCGATGGCATGCTGGTGCGCGTGGGGGACGGCCGCTACACCATTCCGCTGGCCGCGGTCGAAGAGTGCGTGGAACTTCCCGAGGGCATCCAGGCAGCCGCGCGCGGCCGCAACTTCCTCGATATCCGCGGCGCCCTCGTGCCTTACCTGCGCCTGCGCGAGGTCTTCGGTACGCGCGAGCCCGCCGAGCCGCACCAGAAGGTGGTCATCGTCTCCTCTACCGAAGGCAGGGTGGGATTGGTGGTCGACCAGATCATCGGCAACAACCAGACCGTCATCAAGCAGCTCTCCAAGCTGCATTCGGACATCAAGTCCTTCTCGGGCGCCACCATCCTGGGTGACGGCTCGGTGGCGCTGATCCTGGATACCGCCCATCTCGTGGCCGCCGGCCAGGGCTATGTCGACCGCAACCTGGGGAGGGCGGCATGAGCGCACCTGCCGACACCTCGATGACGGCGCTGACCATCCGCCTCCAGGACGAGCTGTTCGCCGTCGAGGCCGGACGGGTCCGTGAAATCCTCGATCTCGTCCCCTTCACCCACGTTCCCAACGCCCCGGCCTTTGTCGGCGGGCTCATCAACGTGCGTGGGCGCGTGGTGCCGCTGGCCGACCTGCGGGTCGTCTTCGGCATGGATCGTCCTGAGCCCGACGAGGACACCCGCATCGTGGTGATGGAAGTCGATATCGACGGCGAACCCACCATTGCCGGCATCCTCGCCGACAAGGTCCATGACGTGACCGACATCGAGACCGCCTCGATCGAGGAGACGCCCAAGGTGGGCATGCGCTGGCGGCCCGAGCTCATCAAGGGCATCGGCAAACGCAATGGCGACTTCATCATCATTCCCGACATGGAACGGATTTTCGAAACTCCGGGCGGCAGAACTCCGCTCGCGGCAGCATCAGAAGAAAGGCCTGCATCGTGAGACTTACCATCAAGACCAAGCTGACGGCGGTGTTCACCACCGTGGTGGCCCTGTCGGGGGTCAGCATGTTCATGGCGATCCAGAATTTGGGGACTATCAACGACTCCATGAGCTCGATCGTCAACGGCCCCGTTGACCGCTCCCTGCGGCTCAAGGACATGCAGTTCGACCTGGCCACGATCTCGGGCGACATGCGCGCCATGATCATCAGCACCGATGCCGCCGAAATGGCCAAGATGCGGCGCGAGATCGACGCCAAGCTCACCGACATCCAGGCCAATGCCTCCGACCTCGACGGCAAGTTCTCGGTCGCCGAATCCAACACCGACATGAAGACGATCGTGGATTCCCTGGGCGACTACCGCGCCGCCCTGACCCGCGTTCAGGACGAGGCCGTCAAGAACACCGATACCGAGGCCTTCGCCCTAACCACCACCAAGGGCAGCGCTGCCGTCACCGCGCTCGAAAAGTCCCTTGCGGCCCTGCGCCAGGCGGTGGCCAATCGCGTCAGCGCCGGCGATGCGGCGGCCTTTGGCGCCTACCAGGCAACGACCGACCTCTTCCTCAGCGCCAGCGACGTCTTCCGGCAGCACCGCAACGTGCTCCTGGCCTCCTCCGATCCGGCCAAGCAGGACGAGTGGTTCAAGGATTTCCAGGGCGTCATCGATGAGTTCCAGCCGACGTTCGAGCGTCTGGGCCGCCTGATCGCGCCTGCCGAGATGGGCCTGTTCAACCAGGTGCGCACCGACTTCGCCGCCATGGTCGAGGCTATGAACGCCGGCAACGCCCTGGCCATCCAGCGCTCGGGTTACACCAGCAACGTCCTCAACGCCACCGAAGCGGCCCCGCTGCGCCAGCACATCGTCGAACTGGTCGACGCGATCGTCGAGCGCAACGATGTCGTTCTGCGTGAAGCAACCGAGCATGCCAATGCCGTCTACGAGAGCAGCCGCATGCTTCTCATCGCATTGCTGGTCGGCTCCGCACTGATCGCCCTGGTCGCCGCGCTCTGGATCGTCATCTCGATCTCGCGCGCCCTTTCCAGCGCCGTGCGCCTTGCCGGCGAAGTCGCTGCGGGCAACCTGAGCGCCTCGGTCGCCGTCAAGAGCGACGACGAGGTGGGCGACCTGGTCAAGGCCCTCAACGCCATGACGCGCAAGTTGCGTGAAGTGGTTGCTGAAGTTACCGCCGCCACCCGCAACGTAGCGGCCGGTAGCCAGGAAATGTCGGCCACGGCCGAGCAGTTGAGCCAGGGTGCCACCGAGCAGGCGTCCTCGACCGAAGAGGCTTCCGCCTCGATGGAAGAAATGGCGGCCACCATCAAGCAGTCGGCCGACAACGCCACCCAGACCGAAAAGATCGCGCGCCAGTCCGCCGCCGACGCCATCGCCTCCGGCGACGCCGTCAACAACGCGGTCAACGCCATGCAGACCATCGCCGAAAAGATCATGGTCGTGCAGGAGATCGCCCGCCAGACCGATCTGCTCGCCCTCAACGCCGCGGTCGAGGCTGCCCGCGCCGGCGAGCATGGTCGGGGTTTCGCGGTCGTCGCTTCCGAGGTGCGCAAGCTTGCCGAGCGCTCCCAGGCTGCCGCAGCCGAGATATCGACTCTCTCGGGCACCACGGTCAAGGCCGCCCAGTCGGCTGGTGAAATGCTGGCCAAGCTCGTGCCCGATATCCAGCGGACCGCTGAACTGGTCGAGGAAATCTCGGCCGGCAGCCGCGAGCAGAATGCCGGTGCGACCCAGATCAACACCGCCATCCAGCAGCTCGACAAGGTGACCCAGCAGAACACCTCGGCTGCCGAAGAGATGTCGGCGACCTCCGAGGAGCTGGCCAGCCAGGCCGAGCAGCTCCAGGCCGCCATCAGCTACTTCCGCACCGACGGTTCGGCCGTTGCTCCGGCGGCGAACGAAGCCCGCCAGGCTCCCAAGGCCGATCTCAAGGAAGCCATCCTTGCCGGGGCGCCGCACATGACCGCCCCGCGCAAGCCCGCTCCCAAGGCCAAGGCCTCCTCCGGCGGCGGCTTTGATCTCGACCTCGATGACGGCCGCGACGAACTCGACAACGAGTTCACCCGCCGCGGCGCAGCCTGAGGGGACCACGGCCATGGCTGAACAGGCCCAGTACGTCACCATCGGTGTCGCGAACGAATTGTTCGCGGCTCCGGTCGCCAAGGTCCAGGAAATCCTGGACATGCAGGTCATCGCCCGCCTTCCACGTGCGCCCGACCACCTGCTCGGCATCATCGATGTACGCGGGGAGGGGGTGCCGGTGCTCGATCTGCGCCTCACCCTCGGGCTGCCTGCGGCAACGGACACCGAGAATACGCGCATCGTCGTGCTTGCCGTTACCGGCCCGGCCGGCGAAATGCGGGTTGGCCTGCGCGCCGACAGGGTCTTCGAGGTGACGGTTCTCGATAGCGACGCTCTCGATCCGCCCCCGGCCATCGGCCAGGCCTGGAGCGGGCATTGCGTCCAGGGCATCGGCCGCCGCAATGGCCGCTTCGTCACGGTGCTCGATCTGGATCGCCTGCTCGGCGACGCCGCGAGCGCCGCCACCATCGCTGCCTGAGGCCGGCGTTTCCCCGCTTACCGCCCGGAGTATATCCCTTGCCACCGTTCGCCCGCACCGCCGTTCGGCTCGACGACGATGATGACGATCACCTCTCGGTGCACGATTTCCAGCGCATCGCCAGCCTGATCGGCAAGGAAGTCGGCATCAAGCTGCCGCCCACCAAGCGCCTGATGGTGGAAGGGCGCCTGCGCAAGCGCATTCGCGTGCTCGGCCTGTCGAGCTTTGACCGCTATGGAGACCTGCTCTTCCGCAGCGACGGCGGACTCGAGGCCGAACTGCCCTTCCTCATCAACGCGGTCACCACCAACAAGACCGACTTCTTCCGCGAACCCGAGCACTTCGAGTGCATGGAAAAGGTGCTGGTGCCCAAATTGCTTGAGGCGCGCCGGAGCGAGCGCAAACCCTTGCTCAAGGTGTGGAGCGCGGCAAGCTCCACCGGTGCCGAGGCCTATTCCATCGCCATGCTGCTGGCCGACATGGTCGCCCAGCAGCGCGATTTCCGCTTCGCGGTCCTGGGCACCGACATATCGAGCGACGTGCTCGATCAGGGGCGCCGGGCCGTCTATCCGGCCGACCAGGTCGTGCCGGTTCCTCCTGCCATGCATTCGCGCTACATCATGCATGCCCGTCGCCCGGGCCTGCGTCCGGAGGTCCGCATCGTGCCCGAGCTGCGCCGTCTCGTGCGCTTCGAACGGCTCAATCTGATGGACGCCGCCTATCCCTTCGACAAGGATGTGGACATCATCTTCCTGCGCAACGTGCTCATCTATTTCGAGAAGCAGGACCAGGCCGCCGTCGTCACCCGCCTCGTCAACCACCTGCGCCCCGGCGGTTATCTTTTGCTTGGTCATTCCGAGTCCATGATCGGGACCTCGGTCACCATGCGGCAGGTCGCGCCTGCCGTCTTCCAGCGCGTTTGAGTAGTGTCATGAGCCAAAAGATCCGCGTTCTCATCGTCGACGACAGTGCGTCGGTGCGGATGGCCCTCAGCGAGATCATCGCCGCCGACCCCGATCTGGAAGTCATGGCCACCGCCGCCGACCCCTATGTGGCCGCCGAGCGCATTCGCCAGGAAGTCCCCGATGTGATCTTCCTCGATATCGAGCTGCCGCGTATGGATGGCCTGACCTTCCTGCGCAAGATCATGGCCCAGAGGCCCATCCCGGTCGTCATCTGCTCGAGCCTCGCCCAGGCTGGCTCGGAAACGCTCATGCAGGCCCTCGAGGCCGGCGCGGTGGACGTGGTGAGCAAGCCGCGCGTCGATACGGCCCATTTCCTTCAGGAATCGCGCATGCGCATCTGCGACGCCGCCAAGGCCGCCGCCCATGCCAAGCTGCGCGGGGTGCGCAAGGCCGCGCCCGCCCTCGCCATCGAGGCCAAACTGACGGCCGATGCCGTGCTGCCGGCGGTGTCCGAAACGCGTCGGACTTCCCTCATGGCGCGCCTTCCCGTCACCGAACCCATCGTGGCGATCGGCGCCTCGACCGGCGGTACCGAAGCCCTGCGCGAAGTTCTCGAAGCCCTCCCGGCGGCGAGCCCTGCCATCGTGATCGTCCAGCACATGCCCGAAAAGTTCACCGCGGCCTTCGCGCGGCGCCTCGATGCGAGCTGCGCTGTGTCGGTGCGCGAAGCCCAGGATGGCGATGCCGTGGTTGCGGGCAGCGTGCTCATCGCCCCCGGCAACCAGCATATGCAGCTTGTCCGCAACGGCTCGCTCTATTCGGTCAAGATCGTGGATGGACCGCATGTGTCCAGGCACCGTCCCTCGGTGGACGTGCTCTTCCGCTCCACCGCTCAGACCGCCGGCCGCAATGCCATGGGCATCCTGCTCACCGGCATGGGCGACGACGGCGCGCGCGGGCTGCTCGAGATGAAGCAGTTCGGCAGCCCGACCATTGCCCAGGACGAAGAGACCTCGGTGGTCTTCGGAATGCCCAAGGAAGCGATTCAGCGAGGCGCGGCCGGCAAGGTCGTGCCGCTCGGACGTGTCGCTCAGGAAATCATAGGCTTTGCCCGCAGCGCCCCGCAGCGGATCGGAGGCGCAGCATGAACCAGCCCCTTCCCGGCGTCCTCGACGTCCAAACCCGTTCCCAGCCCGCCGCAGCGACGGTTCGCCGCTTGGCTGCGGACCTCGAGCCGCCCCGCCGGCAGATCGAGACGGCATTCGTCGCCGTCGGCTCGCGCCTGACCGACGGCGCCGCCATGCTCGGCGCTCTCACCAAGGTTTTCGAAGCCCTGCCCGAGATACTCGAGGGTCCCCAGGTCCAGGAGGCCAGCGCCCATCTCGGGGCCGTCAGCGGCAAGGCTCGCGAGCTCTCCGATACCTTCGCCCGCGAAAAGGCCGATCTCGATCGCCTCGTCGAGGTGGTGGCCGCCGCCAACGCGCCCGTCGCCGACCTTTACCGGACCGTCAAGATGATGGGGATCGTGGCCATCAATGCCGGCGTCACCGCTGCCGGCATCCTTGTGGATGGCGACGAATTCGACGTCTTCACCAACGATATCGCCGGCCTTTCCGACAGTGCCGGCCGCACCATCCAGGAATTTGCCCAGGTCTACCGGCAACTCACCGCCGAGGTCGAGCGCGCCGTCGAGCAGCGCGCCCATTTCGAGCGCACCCATGCCCACACCCTGGAGTCGCTCGCCGACAGCCTCTCGCGCACCTTGGAGGCGCTCGATGAGCAGCGCCAGGGTGCGCTCGCGGGCAGCGCCGAGACCGGTCGTGTGTCGCGTCAGATCGTGGGCCGGATCGGCAGTGCCGTCATGGCGCTCCAGGTCGGCGATGCCACCCGGCAGCGGCTTGAGCATATCGAGGCGGCGCTGGACGCCCTGGCCGACCTCGTCGAGGGCGGAACTGCCGCCGGCCATGTCGTGCCCGCCGGGTGCACCGGCGATGCGGTTGCCGCTCTTGCCGCGCTCGAACAGGCCCAGTTGCGTCAGTCCGCCGAAATCTTTGCCGCCGAAGTGGATGAGGCCGAGGCTTCCCTCAAGGCTCTGGCCAGCGATGCTGGCATGATCATGGCGCACAGCCGCGAGATTTACGGCGACACCACGCCCGGCAAGCCGTCGGCCCTCGCAAGTCTGAGCGGGCAGTTGCGCGCCGCCGTGGCGGTCCTGCGTGATTGCGAAGCCGAGCGCGGCAAGCTCGAACGCGTCGCCCATGCCGTCCAGGGCACTGTCAAGGTGCTGCTCGGCCACGTCGAGGCCGTGCAGGAAATCGAGGCCAACATGCGCCTCGTCAGTCTAAACGCCGCCGTGCGCTGCGCCCAACTGGGGCCGCGCGGTGCGCCGCTGACGGTCATCGCCATGCAGCTGCGCGAGCTGACCACTCAGACCGTCGTTGCGGCGCAGGACGCCATGTCCCGGCTCGACCAATCCTCCGAACTCGCCAGCGCGTTCGGAGCCGCCGCCACGGGCGATGCCGCCGGCCAGATCGGCCGGCTCGAACAGCAGGCCAATCTCGCTCTCACGCTTCTGGCCGATCTCGACAAGCGCCTCGCCTTGGCGCTCCAGAGCCTCAATGCCGATGGCCCGCGCGTCATCCGCGAGCTCGAGGCCGCCGCAGCCGGCATCGTCGGCCAGGCCGATATCGCCGAAGTCATGCAGGACATCGCCATGCAGGTAGCTGCCCTTTCGAGCGTGGCGCCGCCGTCCTCGCCCGATCCGGCGCTGGTCGCCGTTCTCGAATGGCTGCGTGCTCAGTACACCATGGAGGCCGAGCGTCAGGTCCACTCCTCGCTCTTCGGCCCCAGGCCCGGCGCCGCAAGCCCGGCGGCCGAAGCCGAGGATGCCGGTCTCGACGACTTCATGCTCTAGCGCTCAATGCTGGACGGCCCCGTCCAGCTCCATCACCGCGATCAGCCGCTCGAAGCCATCCTCGGTGCCCAGCTTGCGCGTCGCGGGGTCGGAGCCATCGAGGAAAGCGGCCTGCTCGGTGAAGGTCATCCGCGTCTCCTTCCCGCGCGCCCGGAACTCGATGGTGACCAGCGAGGTCGAGATGCTCGCGCCCTCGAGAGTCATCTCGTAGGCGTAGACGATCCGCGCCGCCGGGACGATCTCGAAGTAATGCGCGCGAAAGCCCAGCTTGCGCGCGTCCGGCATGCGCCAGAGCGCCATCTCCTCCCCACCGCGCCTGAAGTCGAACCGCCCGTCGAGTTCGGTCCAATCCACGTGGCAGGAATTCCATTGGCGCTTGAGCTCCGCTTCCGACCAGAACCGGAAGGCATGGCGCGGGCTGCCGGGCAGGTCGCGCGCGATAGTGAATGTGGTGTGGCTCACCGCTTCGTTCATGGCTGGTCCTCTTCGTCTTCCGGCAATGCCGCCATCGCCGCCGCCAGGCGGTCGAAGCCGCGGTTGAGGGCGTTTTCGCGCTGCTTCACCCACGCGCCGATCGGGTCGAGCGCGCCCGGTTCCATCCGGTAGGTTCGCACCCGCCCCACCTTTTCGGAGGCGACCACCCCGCCTTCCTCGAGCACCCGCAGGTGCTTGAGCGCCGAAGGCAGGGCCATGGCCAGCGGCTCGGCCAGTTCCTTGACCGATGCCGGCCCGGCGCTGAGCCGCTCCACCATGCTGCGGCGCTGCGGATCGGCCAGGGCCAGGAACATGCGGTCGAGATGCTGGGGTGCCTGCAAGAACGGGGTCTCCAAAACGTCTAGAGGCAGAGATAGCGCTCCGGCATGGCCTCCCGATAGGGGAACATGTCAAAATAGGGCTGCGCTTCCCTGATCGCCCGCCGGAACGAGGGACGCTCCAGCAGGCGATCAAGATAGGCTTTGAGATTGCCCTGGTGCGGCGCGAAAGGGTGGATGATCGAAGCGAAAAACAGCGCCGGCGCTGCCGAACAGTCGGCGATGGTGAAGGCTTCCCCCACCACCCATCGGCGCTTATCCAGCTGCCGTTCGATCATCTCGTAGGCCGTGTCGAGCGTGCGGCGCGCGTCGGCCACGCCCTGCGGGTCGCCCTTTCCGGCCGGCCGGATACGGTCGAGCACCAGCTTCTGCATGGGCGTGCTGACGTAAAGATCGAAGAACCGGTCCCACAGTCGCGCCTCGAGCCGCCCATCCTCGTCCACCGGCAGCAGCGGCGTCGCTCCCGGATAGTGTCGATCGAGATATTCGATGATGATCGTCGTCTCGGGCACCGTGCGCTGGCGCGCCGCGTCATGAAGCACGGGGATCTTGCCGACCGGCCATAGCGCCAGTAGCGCGCTGGTGGATTTCTCGTCCGCCAGGTCCACGATCACCGGCGAGAATGCCGTGCCGTTCTCGTAAAGCGCCGTCAGCACCTTGTGGCAGTAGGAAGCCAGCGGGTGGATGTAGAGGGTCAGGTTCATTGCGCGTCCGATAATAGTTTCCGTTTGAAGAAACCATTATCAGCCAGCATCCTTCGGGACAACAGATAGTTGCAGCTCGAAGAAACTATCAGGCCTTGCCGTAAGCCGCCAGGAACACCCGCACGCCCTCCCGGACGCAGCGCTGCAATTCGGCGTCGTTGGGGATAGCATCGTCACCCAGCAGCATCGCCCGGTTGAGCGGTTCGGACATCACCAGCCAGTTGAAATGGGAGGCGGCCATCATGGAATCCTCGAACATCAGCAGGTCGCGCGCCGCCAGGTCCTCGAAAGTCCGTGCCAATGAGCGCATGGCGCGCGCCGGCCCGCGCTCGTAGAGCACGCGCGCCAGGTCGGGAAACCGTGCCACCTCTCCGATCACCAGCCGCCGCAACTGCATCAGGTGCGGCGTGACCACGATGGAAAGCTGCCTGTAGCCATAATCGAAGAGGAAACGCGCCAGGTCCTCGCGGTCCTGCAACTTCGGCAAATCGTTATGCACCAGGTCGCCCGCATGGTTGGTCATGCTCGAGACGATCTCGACGAACAGCCCCTCCTTGCTGCCGAAATGCTTGTAGACCGTCTGCTTGGAAACCCCTGAAAGGGCGGCGATCTCGTCCATGTTGGTGCCGAGATACCCGCCTTTGAGGAACACGGCTGTTGCTGCGTTGAGGATGGCGCGCCGCTTCTGCTCGGAGCGTCCGCCGCCCCTGTCGTCGCTCGCTTCGCTTGCCGCCGGAACCGCTCTCGTCATGTCAAATCACCTGCCAGTTGACTCTACAGTACTGGACAGTCTAGTTTGATGCAAATGGAGAACTGGACGGTCTAGTTCTCAAGGGAGTCGCCATGCACATTCAGTTTGCCGAACTGCCGGTATCCGACCAGGACCGGGCCAGGGCGTTCTACGTCACCCATTTCGATTGTCAGGTCGTTGCGGATGCCCCGATGGGCGCGGCCGATGGCTGGCGTTGGATTGAGCTGAAATTCCCCGGCAGCCAGACGGCGCTGCATTTCCTGCGCGCCAGGGAAAATCGCGATCCTGACGAACCCGTCCTGGTTCTCATCGATGAGCACTTGCACGATACCGTCGGCAGGCTCAGAGCCGCCGGGGTCGAGATCATAACCGAGCCGCAGGAAGCGCCCTGGCAACCGGGCCGCACAGTCGCTGAGTTCCGCGACAGCGAGGGCAATCGCATGGTCCTCGGCACCCCGGAGGCCTCCCGATGAGCTTTCCCGTAGAGTCCCAAACCATCAAGGTCCCAGGCGCCAGTCTCTATTACGAGGCGACGGGGCAGGGGCCATTGCTGCTCATCATTCCAGGTGGGCCGCAGGATGCCGGACTTTTCGCCGACATGGCGCAACGCCTGGCTCATCGCTATCGCGTGGTCGCCTATGATCCGCGCGGCAACTCCCGCAGCACCTTTGACGGCGAAGAGCAGCCGCTCGACCTCGACGTGCTCGGCGACGATGCCGCCCACCTCATCGCCTCGCTCGGGAACGGCCCAGCACATGTGTTCGGCACCAGCGGCGGCGCCCAGATCGGTCTCAATCTGGCGGCGCGCCATCCCGTTCGCGTGGCGACCCTCGTCGCCCACGAGCCGCCCACCGTCATGCTCCTTGATGATCCGTCCGAGGCCCTCGCCGGCAACCGGTCCATCGTCGAAACCTTCCATCGCGATGGCGTCGAAGCGGCGATGGGCCTCTTTTTCTCGATGAACGGTCTCGATATGGATGGCCCGCCCGACGCGCCGCCGCCTGAGGAAATGCCGCCTGAAGCAGTGGAAGCCTTCGCGCGCATCAGCGCCAACTTCCCCTATTGGCTTGCCCACGGCATCGAAGCCCTGTCGCTCTATAAGCCCGAAACCGAAGTTCTGGCCTCGGGCCGACCGCGCGTGGTGGTTGCCCTCGGCGAGCGTTCGCAAGGCCAGCCGATCTACGCCATGGGCTCGGCCCTCGCTTTGCGGCTGGGCATAGAGCCCACGCCCTTCCCGGGCGACCATGTCGGTTACGAGACCGATCCCGAGGCGTTCGTCGCGGCACTGGAGCGTCAACTGGCCCCGTGAGCGTGCAAGGTTGAGCAAAGGACGGCCATTGGCATTGCCATGCTTGCGCTTGGCCGTCCGCTCGGTAATACCGACTCGCTAACTGCATCGAAAGCCGGGCCATTGCTGAACCTTACCCTCTATGACCTCATCATTCGCTTCGGCGCCTATCTGTTGGTGGCCGCCATTGCCGGCCTCCTCGCGCAGGTGGTGCTGCGCGCCATGGGCGGCAAGGCGTCGCCCGAAGGTGGCGGCGCCGGTTACGGTGTCTTCGATGGTGTCGGACTGATCGGAGCGCTGATCTTCAAGCAGGGTTGGGGGCGCAGTCCACAGCCCGAGCCCGGCAGCATGTGGGGAGGGCGCCTCGGCCTCGTCGTCTGGGTGCTTGTGACGCTGGCCCTGACCCTGCTGGCCGTTTGGGGCCTGCGCTATCTCCGGCCCACAATTGCCTCGTTCGGCACCAACGTCTTCACGCAAGGGGCAATTTCCATCCTCAACGTCAGCACCGATATCGGCATCTGGTTCGCGCTCATCTCGCTCCTGCCCATGCCGCCGCTATTGGGTGGCAACATCCTTCTCGCCCTCTTTCCGGGCCTGCGGCCTGCCGCGCGCGGCTTCTACTGGCCGGGCACGGCTCTCGTCGCTCTCTTCGTCGGCCTCGGCTTTGCCGAAGCGACCCTCGCACCGGCCTGGGCAACTCTGCGCAACTGGATGCTGGCCTAGCTATTCGAGCGCGGCCTCGACGCCGTAGCGATCAGCGATCTGCCCCAGCGTGCCGTCGCTCTTGATCTCCCCCAGTACCTGCTCCAGCCGGCGCTTGAGCGTCAGGTCGCCGCGCCAGAGGCCGAGTACGACCGGATAACGCTCGAGCGGCAGTTCGCTCACCTGCCAGCCGTGGGCATCCGCCATCGCCGTCGTGGCCAGCACCTCGCCGATCCCCCCGGCCAACTCGCCCGTCTCGATCTTGGCAGCGATCGCCTCCATGCCCGGCACCAGCCTCACCCGCGCTTCGTTTTCCTTGAGATAGCGGCTGAGCGCAATGCGATCGAGGCCCGTGAGGCCCGGGTAGAAACCCACCAGCGCGCCCTTGAGCTCAAGATGGCCGCCCGGCGAGGCCACGGCCCAGCCCGTATGGAGATAGGGTTGGGTGACGTCGAGGAACGAGCGCGTCCGCGTCGAATCCACCGTCCCGCCCGCCAGGAGCTGGCAGGTCGTGCGCGTCACCCGCCAGTTGCGCGGGTTGAAGTCCCTGCCCATGGCCGCAATGCGGTTGAGGTCGAGCCGCAAATCCATGCGCGCCGTAATCTCTTCGAGCAGCTCGACGTCAAACCCCGGACGGCTCGCCTCCGCCGTCACCAGCGGCGGGTACGCCTCGGGCACGCAGACGCGCAGGACGCCACTTTTCTCCACCTCGGCCAGCGACGTGTCCGGCGGCAGCAGATAGAGCGCCGCCAGCAGCGCGAAGAGCACCGCCGCCGTGCCGATATCGCGCAGGAACCGGCGCAACCCCTTGAGCGCACTCATCCGCGGCGGAATTCCCAAACGGCGAGAAGGAAGAACGTCAGCGTCATGCCGCCCAGCACCAGGTAGTTCGTGGTGGGATCGAACTGGTGGAAGTTGATCAGCACCCCGCGCAGCGCGTCCACGCAATAGGTGATCGGGTTGATCCTGACGATCGCCACCAGCCACTCGGGATAGTTGACCACGCTCTGCGCCGCCGTCAGCGACGGGTCGAGCGGAAAGATCGAACTCGAAGTGAAGTAGAGCGGTAGGATCACGAGATTGGAAAACACCCCGAACCCCTCGAAACTCTTGATGCGGCTGGCGATGATGACGCCCAGCGACGTTAGCCCGAACGAGAGTACGAACATCAGCCCGAGCGCCGAAAGGATCGCCTGCGGCGTGATCGTCACGTCCACGAACCGCGCCAGCACCAGGACGAAGCAGCCATGGAACATGGCCACCGTCGCCCCGCCCAGGATCTTGCCGAGCAGGATCGTCTCGCGCGCCAGCGGCGACACCAGTACCTCACGCAGGAATCCGAACTGCCGGTCCCAGATCACCGAGATCGCCGACTGCACGGAGGTGTAGAGAATGTTGAGGACGATCACCGCCGGAAAGATGAACTGCAGGTAGGTGAACGGCACCACATAGCGCACCTCCCCATAGACCTCGCCCCGGAAATAGGGATTGAGGCCTATACCCATCACCAGCACCCACAGGAGCGGGCGGCTGAAGCCACCGAGCAATTGCCCCCTGTCGCGCAGTGCGCGCTTGATCTCCCGCAGCCAGACCGCATAGAGCCCGGCAACCTGGATCCATGCCAGGCGCTGCCAGGAATCATCGTTGTCTTCCGCCCAGATATCGGCCTCGAGGGCCGTCGCGCTTGCCTCGCTCATCGCGTGTGCTCCCCGCCCTGTCGCGCAAAACTGAGCGTCCGCTCGCGCGGGCTCGCCTCCTGGTCGCGTGGCGCCTTGCCCGTCAGCGTCAGGAATACGCTTTCGAGGCTCGGCCGCTCGACGTCGAGGCTCCGGATGCGCGTCCCGAAGCGTTCGAGGAAATCCTCGACCGCCGCATCGTCAACGTCCGAGATCAGGATGCCTTCCCCGCTGGTCGCCCCGCGTGGGCCGTAATGGGCTAGGATCTCGGTCTTGGCGGCGCTGTCCTTGGGGCGGATGCGCAGGTATTCGCGTCCGATCGTGTGCTTGAGTTCGTCCGGAGTGCCCATCGCCAGCACCGCGCCGTGGTCGATCACGCACACGCGGTCGCAGCGCTCCACTTCCTCGATATAGTGGGTGGTCACCACGATGGTGAGCCCGCGCAATTCCTGAAGCCTGCGCAGGTAGAACCAGATACGCTCCCGCGATTGCGCGTCTAGCCCCACAGTCGGTTCGTCCAGGAATAGCACGCGTGAATTGTGTACAAGCGCCCGGGCAATCTCGAGCCGTCGCTTCATGCCCGAGGAGAGCGTGCGCACCAGCCGTTCCTTGACCTCGCCCAGTTCCACCAGTTCGAGCAGCGCATCGATGCGCTTCTGGCTCACGGACATCGGCACCCCATAAGCGAGCGCGTGGAACTTGAGGTTTTCCTCAACGCTCAGCCGGTCGTCGAGGCTCGGTTCCTGGAACACCACTCCGATATTGCGCCGCGCGCGCAGCGGACTTTTGAGCACATCGACGCCGGCGATGCGCGCCGTGCCCGAATTGGGCTTGAGGATGGTGCAGAGGATGGAAAGGAGCGTGGTCTTGCCGGCGCCGTTCGGCCCGAGCAGCGCGAACAGTTCGCCCCGCCCCACATCGAAACTCACGCCGCCGAGCGCTTGGTGTTCGCCATAGCGCTTGGCGAGGTCCTTGACCTCGATGACGGGGGATGGAACGGCGGCTGGCCGCCCGGCTCCTGTGTTCATGCCTGTCTCCACGCTGAACGCGAGAACCATCGGGCGGAAATGCAGATGGCCTGAGAGTTTCCTTTCCCTATAGCGGCTTAGGCAGACCGGTCGAACGCTCAATCCTCAATTACATACATTGCGCCAACGTTGGGGGTGCTCGGCTTGACGCACCTCCGGGCGGCGCTGATAACTCGATGCGATATACTGAGTTCTTAGGGAATCTCCGACACGACTCTGGTTGACGATCCAAGGATCGGCAGCGTTGCCGGCCGCCAGGGCTCAGTTCGACTAAATTGTGTTAGGAACTGCTATGCGTAAGACATGGATGGGTCTGGGGATGTTCGTGGTGCTGGCCGCCGCGACCCCGGCTCTTGCAGAAGATGCTGCCACCAGGACTATCCAGGATGGCGTTTATACTGCCGAACAGGCCGATCGCGGCGCCGAGCTTGTGGGCAATGCCTGCTCGCTCTGCCACGGCAACACCCTGCGCGGTTCGCCCGCCGGTCCCTCGGTGATGAGCGGCTTCTTCGACAAGTGGGGCAGCAAGCCCCTGGCCGAGCTCTACACCTACATTTCCACCGAGATGCCCGCCGACAATCCGGGCGGCATGGAGCCGGCTGAATATGCCGACATCACCGCCCGCATCCTGAGCCTCGCCGGTGCCCCCGAGGGCAGCGAGGAACTGGTTCCGGACGAGGCCGTGCTGGCCAACATCACCATCGTCGACAAGGCCAAGTAAGCCGAGGTCGACGACCTGTCGTCAAGCGGCGGCGCCCCCCGGTGCCGCCGTTTGCTATTCGAGGATGCCCTGCACCCGCCATTCGGTCCGCACCGCCCGGTCGATGTCCAGGTCGCTGCGCTGCACGAGGAAGCGGCACCCGGCCCTGAGGAACCGGCTGCGCAGGTCCTCCCGCCACTGGCGATAGAGCGTCTTGTATTCCCCGATGGCCGCCCGGTCGGCGGTGAAGTCGAACTCGATGCCGCTCTCCCCGTCACGCAGCCGTACTTCGGACTGCCCGTTGAACTCGGGATCCTCCTCCTGCGGCGCGCCAACGGCGATGGCGAGCAACTCCACCCCCGCTGGCCGTGACAGGGCGTTGGCAGGTGCGGCCTCTCCCATCCAGTCGCTGAGCGCGATGATGAGCCCGCCTTGGGCCGAGCCCAGCACCTGCCGCAGTCCGCGCGCAAATCCACCCCCGGAGGGCTTCTGGCGCGCCAGCCACTCGAAGAGCGTCGCCGCACGCCCGACCCCGCTCACGCGCGGCGAGATATGCAGCCGGCCAGCCGACCACACGGCCATCTGCACCCCGTCGCCGCCGGCAAGACCCGCGAAGGCCATCAGGCTCGCCAGCGTCGTTGCGAACGCAAACTTCTCCGGTTCGCCGAAGGCCATCGAGGCGCTGCCGTCGATGAGGATGGTCACCCGCGCTGGCCGATGCACCTCATACTGGCGCACGTGATGTTCCCCGCGCCGGGCAAAGACCGCCGCATCGAGGTACCTGAAGTCGTCGCCCGCCTCGTAGGGGCGATAGTCGGCGAACTCCATGCCTGGCCCCTTCTGGCGCGAACGGCGCTCGCCGGTTCCGGCAGGGGCGGTGCTGCCGCCCAGGCGCAAGCGGCTGCGCGAAAGCTCCTGGAGCAGGGCGGGCGAGGGAGTCATTTCGAGCCGTGCGCCACCGAACGCCACGTATCGAGCAGCAGGCCTTCGGCGTCGATACCCTCGGCGATCCCTTCATAGTTCAGCTGGAACCGATGCCGCAGCGTTGCCAGCAACACCGCCTCGAGGTCGTCCAGGCTCACATTGTAGCGGCCCTCGAGAAGTGCCCGGCCCTTCGCCGCCAGTACCAGCGACTGGGCGCCGCGCGGGCTCACGCCGAACCGGACGTAATCGGCAATGCGCTTGCTCACGCCCTCGCCGTCCGGCTGCGTGGCGATGACGAACCGCGCCACCATCCGTCGCAGATGCGCCGCGATCGGCACGGCCCGTGTCAGACGCTGCAACTCGAGAATTTCGGCGGCAGAAAGCACCTGTTGCGGCTCGGCATTTCGCGTCCCTGTCGTCTGGTCGAGGATGGCATCCAGGTCATCCTCGCTCGGAAAGGCGACGACCGTCTTCATCAGGAAGCGGTCGATCTGGGCCTCGGGAAGCTGATAGGTCCCCTCCATCTCGATCGGGTTCTGCGTAGCCAAGACGAAGAGAGGCTCGGGCAGGCTCATGGTCCGGCCGGACACCGTCACCGTCCGCTCCTGCATCGCCTCGAGCAGTGCCGATTGCGTCTTGGGCGTGGCGCGGTTGATTTCGTCGGCAAGCAGGATCTGGGTGAAGATCGGCCCCGGGCGGAACTCGACCTCGGTGCGCCCCGTCTCGGCATTCGGGCTCAGCGCCAGGCCGCCCGTGACGTCGGCCGGCATCAGGTCCGGCGTGAACTGGATGCGGGCGAAATCGAGCCCGGTGACGGTTCCGAGCGTGCGCACCAGCAGCGTCTTGCCCACGCCCGGTGCCCCTTCGAGCAGTACGTGGCCGCCGCTGATAATGGCGGTCAGCAATTGCTCGATCACCGCCTCCTGGCCCACGACCGCCTTGCCGATCTCGCGCCGTGCCGCGACCAGCCGGTTCAAGAGCGCGTTGAGGCCATCGAGGCTTTCCGGCGGCAGCGTCGGGTGCTTGGTGATGTCGTTCATTGCACGCATTCCTTGGAGTGTATGTCTGTCATGCCGCCCGCTCGAATACGGGGGCAGAAACGGTTTGGCGGCGCCCGGCGACGAGTCCGGGCAAGTAGCGCAAGACGAGGCTGGCGAGGAACAGCGCCGCCGCCAGCACGGTCCAGGCCTGCCAGCCGGAAGCCCATGCCCACCGGCTCTCCGGCCGGGGCGCTGACCCTTCGCCGGCCATCACGCCCCCGGTAATGCGCACCAGGCTTTCGAGCGTGACGGCGTCCGTACCGGTCTGGCTGAGCGCGGCCGGGTAGGAGACGTGCAGGCTCTGGCTGCCCGCCAGCTCCCCGATGCGCGCCGTGATTTCGTAGTCGCCGTCTTCCGGCAGGCTCCAGCGCCCTTCCCAGTGTGCGGGCGCAGTTTCGATCATTCGCATCGTCCCCGCGCTCGGACCGCTCACCGCGACGCTCGGCAGGTCCGTGCTCGCTACCCGCGCCAGCGCTTGATCGCCCTCGCGCACCACATCGAGTTTTACTTCCGTCTGCGGAGGCGGCACGAGCCCGCGCACGATCTGTGCCCAGAAGCGCGGATAGTCGGGCAGGGCGTTCCAACCGGCGCTCCAGCGCCCCGTCGCCTGTGTCGCCAGCGAAAGAACCTGTCCGGCGCCATAGCGCCACGAGGCCATGATGGGCACCACATTGCCCTCCTCGTCGTTCGTGGCCAGATGCAGGTGCGCGCGTGGCTTGGCAGTCGTATCCACGTAGCCGTCAAGCGGCGGCACGTTATCCGGTGCCGCTTTGAGGAAGGCGTCGTTCCGGTTGAGCCATTGCGGCGTCACCGTGCGCTCCTTGACCGGAGACGTCTCGGAAAGCAGAGCCTCCTGCGCCAGGATCCCTGGCAGAGCGCGGAAGTCCCGTGACCAGTGGAAGGCGCCGCCGCCCAGTGCCGCGATGTTGGAAAGGCTCGTCGGATCGGCCGCATCCCCGATCGCAATCGCCGATACCGTGATGCCGTCGGCGCGGGCCTCCCCGAGCAGGCCCTCGAAATCGCCCGGTTGCGTGAGCCCGTCCGAGATCACCACGATGTGGCGCTTGGGCAGGTCGAGACCCCTCAGCATCGTCACCGCGTCCGAAAGCGCCGGATAGACCGCCGTCCCGCCATCGGCATCGAGCTGGCTGAGCGCGCTGCGGATCGCCGCGTCGGCGCCCGCTTCCTGAAGCGGCAGCACCGTGTGGGCGGAGGAGTCGAAGGCGACGATGCCCACCTGGCTTTGCGGGTTGAGAAGCCCCGTGGCGTTGAGCACGGCGGCCTTGGCGATCGAGAGCCTGTCCATGCCCCCCTCGTCGCGCTGCATGCTCCCGGATCGGTCGAGCACGAACACGAAGCCGGTTTTGGGGGCGTTGCGTGGCACTCGGCTGGAAAGGGGCGAGAGGGCTTCGAGCCGAGTTTCGAAATACCCGCCCGTTCCGAAGGAATTGGGGCCTCCCAGCAGCAACAGACCGCGTCCATGGTCGCGCACAGCGGTTTCGAGTTGCTCCTGCTGGCGCGGCGCCAGCGCCGTTGCCGGCACGTCCATCATCACCACCGCGTCATAGTCCAGCCAACCGGCCAGCGACGCGGGCGCGCGTCCCGGCGCCAGCGTCGTCACCGCCAGCCCCTGCAGCCCCAATGCCTCGGCAAAGCTGCTGGCAGCTGCGTCCTGACCGGCCAGCAGGGCCACCCGCGGGCCCGCGCTCGTGGCGATCCAGATGCCTGCCTTTGCAGTCGGCGTGTCGAGGCCGGCGACGCGCACTTCGTAGAAGTGTGTCCCCTCGGCTTGCGCCTCGACCGCCGCCTCGATGCGGTTGCTGCCGTTGGAAAGCTGCGCCTGCTGCGTCGCGATCACGGTGCCGTCCCGCACGATCTCGATGGTCTCGCCCCGGGCGACCCAGCTCTCCACCATCGCGTCGAGCACGAAAATGTCGCCCACAAATACGCGGCTGGGTCCAAAGACGCCTTCCACCGAGACGCCCAGCCTGGCTGGCGGCAGCGCTCCGTCGACCGCCACTCCGCGCTCCGCCAGGGTTCGGAGCGCCGGCGCCAGCATGCCCTCGGTCAGGTTGCCGTCCCACTCGAGAAAGATCCGTCCATCCCGCCCCGCCGGTACGCTTGCCGCCGCCAGCATCAGGGCGTCGCCCGCCGCGCCGCCGGGGCGCTCGCCGTGGCCCATCCCAATGGCCGTCGCGTGGCCGTCGATCTCCCTCGAGCGTTCCGGGGTAGCCGCGATGATCACCTGACGCCCGGCCACCGGCTGCGGCATCGGCACCCCGGCCATGGCCGCCAGCAGGAACAGCAGGCCAAGCGTGAAGGTGCCGACGGTCACCCGGCTCTGCAACCAGCGAGGATGGCGGCGGCGCAATGCCAGCCGCTCCGCGCGCATCGAAAGTGCGAACTCGCCAGCCATCGCCACCAGCGCCAGCCCCAGCAGGAGCCACCAGATCGCCAGCCCCGCGCTGACGGGAGCGACACCGCCTTCCGCAGTGTCCGCCGCTCCAAGCTCGGTCGGGGCAGCATTGACCGCGATCAGGGCGGCGCGGCCATCGGCCGTGCTCACCCGGTAGAGCCCGGCCCTTCCCGGCACGAATGCGGGCTCGAGGCCGGGCGCGAGCCAGCCATCCTCGCCCGTGAAGGCGTTCTGCGGCAGCAACGCGCGCGTTGCCTGCTCTCCCTCTGCCAGCACCGTTTCGGCCACCAAGCCGATCGCTCCCGACAGCAGTCGCGCGGGAACCGGGCAGGCGGCGCCGGTCACGCAGTCGGATGGCGCGGCTCCCAATCCCGACCAGTCGAGGACATTGCCCATCAGCGCCACATAGCCGGGCTCGTCCACCCAGGGCGTCGTCCGCAGATCGAGGCCGATCCGTACTTCGCGCCCGTCGCGTGTGGAGCGTGCCCATACCAGCGGCTTGCCGGCGACGCCGAGCAATTCCTGGCCGCCGTCCGGCATCGGCGCACTGAAACCGGCAATCGTGCCGAGGCCCGTCCAGTCCACCTCCCGCGAGAGCGGATGCGACGGCTGCCAGAACGTCGCCGCCTCTGCCTCGATGCGCTCCGGTGCAACCTCTCCGGCGACATGTCCGGAGCCGAGATAGAGCGTGTTGGTCTCCGGCCGCCGTGGCACGCTGGTGCCGTCGATGACTACCAGGTCGAATTCTCTGTCATTGTCCGGCAGTCGGTCGGCCTGGAAAAGGCTGGTGCCCGGCACGGCCTGGAAAGCACGCACCACCGCCGGGGTCGGCTCGCCGAGATAGAGCACCCGGCGGCTGGCGTCGGCGTGCAGCATCAGCCGCGCGCTCGCTTCCCCGCCCGGCGCCTGCAGCGAAAGTGCGCCCGCTCCCGGCAGGGCAAACTGCGTCGAGAACCGCGCGGTATTCTCCTCGAACGTCAGCGGCACGTCGGCCCAGTCGAGAAATCCGGGCGCCCCTTCGGGCATGAAAAGCGCCTTGAGTGCCGTCGGGTGGTCGCCTCCCTGCGGCACGGTGAGGGCCCCGGTGACAAGCCAATCCGCCCCTTCCCGCGTGGCTTGCGCTGCGAGTTGCGGGCGCGGCTCTCCCTCGATCCAGTCGACATTGGCGGCTTCGCCGTCGCGTTCGAGGCTTTCCAACAATGCGTCCGTGCGCTGCCGGTCGATTCCGCCATCCTGCGGTTCGATCCAGCCCAGCGCCGCATCCAGTGCCGCCCGGTCTTCGATCCAGGCGGCAACGATGCGCGGCGAGGGACCCGCCGCCACGATCGAAACCGGATTGTGGGCATCGGGCGGGGCGCCATCGATGAGGCGCTGTGCCGCCGCGACCGCCTCGTCGCGCGCGCCCGCATCGACGACCAGAATGCGGTGCGTGCCCTCGCTGCGGCCCAAATACGGCCCGGCCAGAGCCAGTGTCAGCGCTGCGATCACCAGCAGTTGCAGGACGAGTGGCAGCGTCCAGCGCGGCATGCGCATCGGCCGTCGCGTTGGCTTGCCGCTGGCCACTTGTGCCCACAGAAAGAGGCTCGGAACCGTGACCGTCGGCCGCCTGCGGACATGCAGGTAGAGCAAGACGAGGCCGGCAAGGGCCAACAGCAGCCAGAACGGCGAGGCGAAACCCAAGGCTAGAACTCCCCACCCGACTGCGGGAAATACCGCTTGAGAACCTCGATTTCGCCCACTGGCGCCGGGCGGTTGAATGGCGAGATGGCTCCCGCCGACCAACCTGCGGTTGGCGCCGAGCCGTCCACGGCCGCTCCCGGGCCGGCCTGTGGTGGCATGGTGTTGATCCGCACCCGCTGGCCCGCGCTCGCGTCGTTCTGCGGCAGGATCATGGTTTCGAGCGCGGCCGCGCTGGCTGCCGCCAGCTCGTCCATGCTCGCCACCAGCGGCCGCACGCCGTCGCCGGCCTGGTTGCCCCCGCGGTCGGCGTCGCGCGCCCCGCCCGCGGGCGCTCCGCCGTTCATCTGCGCCTGCGCGCGTTCGGCGATCTGGCGCGAAAGTGCGTGGGGATCGGGCGAATAATACTGAGTGCCTTGAGGCGGCTTCTGGTCGCCCTGAAGGCTTGTCTGCGCCGCGCCCGTCGTCGGCAACGGCGCACTCGGCTTGGGTGTGTCGGACGTCTGCGCCCTCGCTTCGCTCGCGGGTAGGTCCCTCTGGGGCAGCGCAGGCGTCGCCGGCTCCGCCTGCGGCCCGCGTTCGAGCGCCGCGGCCTGCTCGCCGAGCGCCGCCTCGATCCTGCCGACAAGGGCCGATCCGTCAGCGGCCTGCGCCGCCTGTGCAGCAAGTTCGGCGAGCGTCTGGGTCAAGGTTGCGCGCTCGGGTGCCGCATTCGCCAGGTCGTCGCGCACGGCTTCGACCGTGCGAGCCAGCGCCTCCAGCATCGGGGTGGCGGCGCCCGGTTCACGCCGGATCATCTCGACGATCTGCGTTAGCACCGTCTCGGTTTCCGCCAGTTCCTCCGCGGTCACCGCCACCGGCGCGGTCATGACCGCTGGCATAGGCACGTCGCGCCCCTGAAGCAACAATCCCAGCGTTATGACAACGGCCAGCAGGACCGGCAGCACCCAGACCCAGCGCCAGTCCCGCCGCGTCTGCACCGCAGCCGGCATGATCCCCTGGGCGACCTTCTCGGCGTCGCCGAAAAGCGCGCGCCGCAGCAACGCGTCCCCCTCCTTCTGACCAGCGACTTCGAGCGCCGTGCCCAGCCGGTTCTTGAGCCCCAGCCGCACGTCGATGCGCCGCGCCATCTCCACGCCCGAAGGTGCCAAAAGCGCGGCCTGCGTCCCGAAGCCGAGAACGCCCGCGCCAAATCCTGCCGCCCCCCAGAGCGCCAGCCTCGGCCAGAAATCGCCTTGCACCGGCCCCGCGATGCCGGCGAGCGCCAGAATCTCCGCCAGCGCCATCGCCGCTAGACCTGCCGCCACGCCCTTGAGCGCCACCGCGGCCGCAGCCTGCATCCGCTCGGAACGTTGCGCGGCTCCGACGAGCGCTCGTACGGCGTCGAGCCTCACCTCTCCCGCCATCGGCCGGTCTGCAATATCTGGATGAACCAAGCTCGCCATCGCGCCCTAGCGGTTAAGGCTGGTCTGCGCGGCGCTCGTCTCGCCGGCCAGGTGGTGTTCGCGCATAAGCGCGTCGATCGTGCCGTCCTCGACTAGCGCTTCGATCGCGTCCGCCAGCTCTTCCTTGAGGTAGGAATCGATGGTGCGGATGCCGATGCCGACCTGTGACGCACTGATGTTGAACGGCGCCGCGATCTGCCGGTAACCGGCCGCGGCGGGATCGCCCTTGGTGGCGAATTGCAGCGTCGGCTCCCAGATCACCCCCGAGGCGACCGTGCCGTCATCGAGCCGCTCGAGCAGTAGCGTGTTCTCGCCGTAGCCGAAGCGCTTCCAGCGCCGCGTCTCGGGGAGCGATTGCAGGTAGGTGATCAGGCTCGCGTCCCCCGCCGTGCCGAAGCGGCTGCCGATGGGGCGATCGGTCGGAATGTCCTCGAGCCGTTCGACCGTGGGGTCTTTGGTGATCAGGATGTTCTCGCCCACCAGGTAGGGGCGCGAGACGGTCAGCCAGTCCGGGTATCCGGCGGCGATCGAAAAGCCCATGAAGCCGTCGCACTGCTCGGCCATGAGGATATAGATTTGCTCGGCCGTATAGGAGAGAGCGGTGTCGAGCGGGCGCACCGGCGCGTTGGGCTCGATGTCGATGATCTTGACGTCCGTGAGCAGGATGTCGCCGATGGCCGAGGCCAGCGCGCGCTCGAACGGTGCCGTCATGGAAAGAGTGTTCACGCAGAGCGAAAAGCCGTCGCCCTGCTGGTGCAGCCGGTCCTCGAACAGTGGCCGGAAGCCTTCGATGTTCTGGGCCTGGGCGGCATGGGGCGCGAGCATCAGGAACGTTGCGGCCAGCGCCGTGGGCATCCGGGCAGTCATCGCCGTATTCGCCTTCGAGATGGTTCTGAACGGGGAGTGCCGGCGACGAAAGCGCCGCCGGCACGTTGATCGTGAAGCCTGGGCCTTACTTGGCTTCCGGCAGGGCGAAGACGTAGATGCCGTTGCCACCCTGGACCGCGTCCACGTTCGGAACGGCGGCCTTGAAGAAGCTGGTGCCGAGCGAACCACCGGCAACCACGGCGACGTACTGGCGTCCGTCGATCGAGTAGCTGGTGGTGTAGCCCGAGATCGCGCCCGGCAGGCGGGTCGACCAGACTTCCTTGCCGGTTGCCGCGTCGAGGGCGCGGAACACGCGGTCGGTGCTGCCCACGAACACGAGGTCGCCACCGGTGGTCATGACCGGGTCATAGAGGGCGGCGGTGGTCTCGAAGCTCCACTTGGTCTCGCCGGTGGCCAGGTCGATGGCGTCCACGCGGCCCATGTTGGTTTTGCCCGGAGCGAGCTTGACCGTGGCGTCGGTGTTGTAGACGTCGGCCGGGGTGGCTTCGGTGGTGCGTGCCGTCAGGTCGTAGCAGGCGTTGCTGAGCGGGATCACGTAGAGGTTGGACGCGGGCAGGTAGCCTGCCGACGGCCAGTCACGGCCACCCAGGAACGTCGGGCAGAAGTCGTAGTTCTTGCCGGGTTCCTTCAGGATCATGTCTTCGTTGACGGTGACCAGGCCCTTGTCGTCGATCGAGGCGACGGCATTCTGCGCCACGGTAGCCTTGGACCAGAAGTAGTCGCCGGTCTCGGCGTCGAACTGCCAGGCCACGCCGGTCTTGCACGGCACGCCCGTCAGCACCTTGCGGGTCTCGCCGCGCGGCAGCGTGGCGCCCACCGAGAACATGCCATCGGCGTCGGCATTCGGGTTGACGGTGGTCGAAACGACCATCATCTCGAACGTGCATTCCTGGTCCCAGTTGTCGCGGGGCAGGGTCTGGTGCTTCCAGACGACTTCACCGGTCTTGGGCTTCACCGCAAAGCGGGTATTGGTGCCCGCCAGGGTGCCGCCTTCGGTGCCGCGCTGGACTTCCGAGGCCGGGCCGGCGCCGGTCGAGCCGTAATAGACCAGGTCCAGTTCCGGATCGTAGGTGATCTGGCCCCAGGCGCCGGTCATCCAGCGGTTCTCGTAGGGCGCGCCGCCCCAGGTGTCGTCACCCTCTTCGCCCGGACGCGGGATGAAGGTGTTGCGCCACAGTTCTTCGCCCGATTCGGCGTCCGTGCCGGTCACATAGCAGCCGAAGCCGGAGAACTGGCAGGTCGAGCCGGCGATCACCACGCCATCGACCACGATCGGGCCGGAGGAGTTCGAGACGCCTTCTTCCACGCCCTGGCCGCGGTTGGTTTCCCAGGCGAGCTTGCCGGTCTTGGCGTCGAGCGCGACAACGAAGTTGTCCCAGGACACGAAGTAGACCTTGTCCCCGAAGAGCGCGATCGAGCGCTTGGCCTGGCCGAGCGAGTTGATGAACTTGGATGCTGGCGGCAGCTTGCGGCGGTATTCCCAGATAAGGTCGCCGGTCTTGCCGTCGATGGCCTGGATCACGTCGTTGGCGTTGCCCAGGTAGACCACGCCGTTATAGGCGATGGCCGCGCCTTCGTTGGAGCCCGGCTCCATGGTGCGCGACCAGGCGAGCTGGAGCTGGCCGACATTGTCCTTGTTGATCTGGTCGAGCGGGGTATAGCCCCAGCCCTGGTAGTTGCCGCGCAGGATCGGCCAGTTGGCCGAATTGGCTCCCGCGAGGTCGTCAGCCGTCACCGGTTTGAAATTCTCGATGGCGCTCTGGGCAGATGCCGCCTCGGTGGCGGCCCCATCGGCGTGCTGGGCGAATGCCGGCGCGCTCAGGGATGCGATCAGGGCAGTCGACAGGGCCAGCCCGACGACATTTTGCCGCAAACACTCAAATCTCATTGGTCACTCCCACTTGTTGAGTGACGCAACCCTTTAAGACTCGTGCGGTCGGGTGCCAGCGCCTGATGACCAATTTGGTACATAGGCTATTTGAGGAACATCAAGTCTTTGTAATTTATATGGAAAATCCGATTTTTGCCGCATGGCGAACACCTTCGGCCCACCGCTCCGGAGCGGCAGGCTGAAAGTGTTTCGGTGGCGTTGTGGAGCGTCGCTAGGCGGCGTTCCGGCGGCGCTTGGGCGAGCGCAGATGCACCAGCTCGCTCTCCATCTGGTCGGCCTCGCCGTCGCGGTACCGGCCCCAGCGGAAGCCGTTGGTGATCTCCTCGATGCGCTGCTTGCGCTTGTGGAAGTCCTCGATGGGCTCACCATCGAAGCGATTGCACTTGATCTCTCTCCACTGATGCATCTGGCAACTCCTGGACAAGGGCGCGCCTCCGATGCGCCCTGCCTCGATCTAGGCAGGCCAAGATTGGGAGAGGTTGAGAGGGGGGTTAGAATTTGGGAAGAGGGGGTGCGGCGGCTGCGCACACCGGGCGGTCGGCAAGTCACCAGGCGATGGACTTGCCATCCAGCGCCGCCACCAGCTTGGTGTCGTGCTCGTAGATATCCTTGCGGAAGTTGACCGTTCCGTCCTCCACCCAGGCCGTGAGGTACGTGATGTGGACGGGGAGCGGATTGGCCAGGGTCACCACGGTGTTGTCCCTGCTGTCCACCACCGCATCGATCTTGGCCGAGCTCCAGCCGGCCACCCCGCCATCGCGCAACACCGCATCGGCCAGCTCGAGGGGCCGCGACACGCGGATGCAGCCATGGCTGAAGGCGCGCTCCGCCCGTCCGAAGAGACTGCGCGAGGGCGTATCGTGCAGGTAGACGTCGTGGGCATTGGGGAACATGAACTTCACCCGTCCCAGCGCATTGCTCTCGCCCGGCCTCTGCCGCAGCTGGAACGGGAAGTTGCCGCTGCCGTAGCGCGTCCAGTCGATGGCGCGCAGGTCATAGGCCTGACCGCCCGCCACGGCCTCGAAGCCCTGTGCCGCCAGGCTCGAGGGATTGCTCTGCAGCTTGGGCAATTCCTCCTTGATGGCGATGCCGGTCGGCACGGTCCAATAGGGATTGAATTCGAGGTAACGGATGCTGTCCGAAAACACCGGCGTGCGGCTGTAGGGCTTGCCCACCACCACCGGCATGCGCTCGGCCACCGCGCCCGCTTCCACCCGCTTGAGCTCGAAGCCGGCGATATTGACCATCACATAGCGCGGTCCCAGGTCGCGCGGCATCCAGCGCCAGCGTTCCATCGCCAGCTCGATGCTGGCGATGCGCTCCTCGACCGGCACGTTGAGCGCGACCAGCGTCGCCGGGCCGACCACCCCATCCGCTTCCAGTCCGTGCCGCTTCTGGAAACGCTCGACCGCTTCCACCAGGGGCTGGTCGTAGAGCTGGGGATCATCGAGTGCCGGTTCGGCCGCGTCGGTAATGGCCAGTCGCGCGCGCAAGGCCGGCACGCGCGGGTCGATCGTTTCGGGCTTGAGCACATCGCCGAGCGGTACCGTGCCCCAGCCCCCATGGGCCGCCATCGCATGGTACTCGGCCAGCGCGTGCTTCAGCGCCCCGTATTCAGGGTCCGGCGGGGCCCAGGCATCGAGGAACCCTTTGATGTCCAGGGTCTGCGCCAGCTCGGAGAGCGCCTGGGCCTGGTCGATCTTGCGTCCCTGGATGAAGAAATTGGGGTCGACTTTTCCCGGCAGGAACCGCCCCACCGAAAGGTCCGAGGTATATTCGAGCAGCGCCGCAGAAAAGAAGAGCTCGATGATCCCCAGGCTGCGCAGGTCGGTCGAGTGCGCCACGTCGAGCAGTCGTCCCAGTTGCGCGCCCGGATAGTCGGCCGCGGTCAGCCCGTCCGATTCCGCATCCGCCAGCCGCGCGAGAAACTGCTCGCCGCGATTGGAATTGAGCCATAGCAGGTCGCCATTGGCGGCCTCGTAATAGGCCCGCAGCACCTCGCGCCGCTGCTTGATCGGCAGCGGCAGCCCGTCTTCGTTGGCCAGCAGGTCGATGATGTTGATGCGTACCGCCGCGACCTCGCGCGGTGTCTCCAGGATCTGCGCCTGCGCGGGCAGGGCGCCCGCCGCCAAGGCGAGCATCGCAACCATCAGCAGCGCGCGAAGGCTATTCCATGGGCGGCGCATAGAGGATCCCGCCTTCCAGCCAGAGTGCGTTGAGCCCGCGCGGTAGCGCCATGGGCGTATCCTCGCCCAGGTTGCGCGCGAAGATCTCCCCGTAATTGCCGACGCCCGCCAGGATGGTGCCGAGCCAGTTGGGCGTCAGCCCGAACGCCTTGGCCGCCGGGGCCCCCATTTCGATGAGGAAGGCGGTGGCATCGGTGCTCGATGTAGTGCTAGCCAGCTTGTTTTCCTCGGCGTCGATCAGCCCGAACAGCGTCCAGCGCACCAGGTTGATCCAGGTCGGATCGTCGTCGCGCACCACCGGCCCGAGCGGCTCCTTTGAGATGACGTCCTTGAGGATCACGTGGTCGTCCGGCTGCGCCAGCAGCGAGCGCTCCGCCGCCAGCGCCGAGCGGTCCGCCGTATAGGCGTCGCACTTGCCCTGTTCATAAGCCGCCCGCGCCTCGGGCCGCTCCTTGAAGGTGAGGAACGTCACCTTCAGTCCCGCGTGATCGAAATAGGCGGTGGCGTTGTCCTGGGTCGTCGTTCCGCTCACCACGCAGATGCGTGCACCGCCCAGTTCGAGCGAACTGGTGGCGCCGTAGAGCGCCGGCACCATGAACCCCTGGCCGTCGAAATAGCTTACGCCCACGAACTCGAGCGGCATGCCCACGTCCCGCGACATCGTCCAGGTGCTGTTCCGCGAGAGCAGGTCGATCTTCTTGTCGCCCAGCGCCGCGAACCGCTCCTCGGCCGAGAGCGGCACGTATTGCACCTTGGTGCCGTCGCCGAAGATCGCCAGCGCCACGGCCTTGCAGAAATCGACATCGAACCCGTCCCAGGTGCCGTCCGCGCTCTTTTCGGAAAAGCCTCGCAGGCCCTCGCTGACGCCGCAGACCAGCTCCCCGCGCGCTCGCACCTCGCTCAGGGTGTCCGCCCTGGCCGCACCGGCGCCACCCAGCGTGGCGGCGGCAAGCAGCAGCGGTAGCGCAAGCCGTCCGATTGATATCGCCATGCGAACATCCATCCTGCTCAAGCTTTCGTGCACGATAGCATTCGCGCCGCAACTGGCAAGACTTTGTACCGCCCAAGAAAAACGGCCGCTGCACAAGCAGCGGCCGCATCGCTTTCGCCATGAACCGGCGCGCTTACTTCTCGATGGTCACGCCCGAGAAATACGGCTGGTTGAGCGCCGAGCGCCAGAAGCCTTTCACATAGGGCTTCATCATCATGTAGTTGTTGCGGTGGTACTGCGGCAGGATCACGTGGTCGTTCATCATGATCGCCTCGGCCTTGCGCATGTCGTCCAGCGACACCTTCTCGTCATTGGTGGCCTTGGAGTCCTCGATCAGCTTGTCGTAATCGGGGTTCGACCAGTTGGCGAGGTTGTTGGGGCTGCCGGTGACGAAGTTCTCGAGGAACGTCATCGGGTGCGGATAGTCGGCGCCCCAGCCCATCTGGGCGATCTGGTACTCGACCTTCTGCACTTCCGGATAGAACACCTGCCACTCGGACGCCTGGATCTTGACGTCGATGTTGAGGTTCTTCTTCCACATCTGCTGGATGGCTTCGAGAAGCTTTTCGATCGGCGGGGACGAATAGGTCATGAAGACCGTCGCCGGGAAGCCTTCCCCGTTGGGGTAGCCGGCGTCCGCCAGCAGCTTCTGCGCACCCTCGACGTCAGCCGTCGTGGAGAGACCGAAATTGTCGGTGCCGTCACGGAAGTCCTCGCCCGCCAGGGTCATTCCCGGGGGGACGAGCGCGATGGCCGGCTGGTCGGCCGACTGCAGCACGAACTCGACGATCTCCTCGCGGTCGATCGCCATCGAGAGTGCCTGGCGCACGCGCACGTCGTCGAGCGGCTTCTGGTGCGGGTTGAAGAACGCATAGGTGGTGCCGAGTGCCGGCACGACCATGAAGCCGTTACCCTCCTCGGACGAGAGGCGCGGAATCTCGGGAGCCGGAACCGCCTCGATGCCGTCGACATCGCCCGCCTCGTAGGCGGCGAGCGCCGTCGCCTGCTCGGGGATCAGTCGCAGCGTCACCTTGTCGAGCGAGACATTGGCCGCGTCGTAATAGTTCGGGTTCTTTTCGAGAACGATGGATTCGCCGAACTTCATCGCCGACACGCGGAAGGGGCCGGTGCCGATATAGGTCTCGGGCTTGCGCGTCCAGCCATCCGGATCGGCCGAGACGATATCCTCGCGCACCGGGTAGAACACCGAGAACGGCAGGATCTGCATGAGGTAGGGCAGGCGCTGCTTGAGCGTGAAGCTCAGCGTCTTGTCGTCGACCGCCTTGACCTGCAGCCCCGATTCCTTGGAGGGATCGTTGAAGAACTCCTCGGCGCCGGCGATTGCGTAAAGGATCGGCGCATTCTTGGCGCCTGCGGCCGGGGTGAGCACGCGCTTCCAGGCATAGACGAAGTCGCCCGCAGTCACCGGCTTGCCGTCCGACCACTTGGCGTCATCGCGCAGGTGGAACGTATAGGTGAGGCCGTCCTCGGACACTTCCCACTTTTCGGCCAGGGCCGGCACCACGCTGCCGTCCTCGGCGAACTTGACGAGGCCCTCGAAGCTGTTGCCGATCACCGGCAGCGCGAAGGTCTCGGCCGTGGTCGAGGGGTCAAACTGGGCGCTTTCGTTGTTGACCACATAGGTCAATTCGCCCGCGGCCCAGGCCGGTGCAGCGGTGGCCAGCAGGGCTGCCGTCATGAGCGGCAGCAAACGTTTCATCATCTGTCTCTCTCCTTGTTCAAAGTGTCGTGCCGCCTCCCTCAGGCGGATCTCGGGGTCCTTCCGGACCTTATGTCTTCGGCATAATGGCAGGCGGCCGAATGGCCCTCGCCAAGCTCGCGCAGCGGCGGCTCCTGCCGGGCGCAGAGTTCGGTGGCAAACGGACACCGCGTCCGGAACCGGCAGCCCGATGGCAGGTCGATCGGGCTGGGTATCTCCCCCGTCATCGGCGCCGCGTCGCCGCGCGCCTCGGGGTCGGCCACCGGAATGGAGGCGAGCAGCGCCTGCGTGTAGGGGTGGGACGGGCGCGCATAGAGCGCATCGTTCGGCGCCAGCTCCACGATCTTGCCCAGATACATCACCCCGATCCGGTCCGAGATATGCCGGACCATGGAAAGGTCGTGGGTGATGAAGAGATAGGTCAGCCCCAGCTCGTCCTGCAGGTCCTCGAGCATGTTGACCACCTGCGCCTGGATCGAGACGTCCAGCGCCGAGATCGGCTCGTCGCACACCACCAGTTCCGGGTTGAGCGCGATGGCGCGCGCAATGCCGATGCGCTGGCGCTGCCCGCCCGAAAACTCGTGCGGAAACCGCATGCCGTGGTCGCGCGTCAGCCCCACGCGCTCTAGCAGTTCGTCCACCCGCCGCATCCGGCTTTCCGCCGTGCCGACCTTGGCGATCTCCAGCGGCTCGGCGATGAGATCCCTCACCGTCATGCGCCCGTTGAGCGAGGCATAGGGGTCCTGGAAGATCATCTGCATGCGCCGCCGGAACGGCATCAGCGCCCGCTCCGAGAGCCGGGCGATATCCTCGCCCTCGAACAGCATCTCTCCCGAAGTCGGCTCGTAGAGGCGGATCAGCGTGCGCGCCAGCGTAGACTTCCCGCACCCGCTCTCGCCCACCAGCCCCAGCGTTTCGCCGCGCCGGATTTCGAGATCGACGCCGTCGACCGCGCGCAGCACCGGCTTGGGCTTGAGGAATTCGCCCGGCAGCGAAAAATGCTTGGTCAGCCCCCTGATCTCCACCAGCGGCTTCGAGCTTGCCTCGTTCATCGCACCGCCTCCAGCTCGCCGGTGACCTTCGGCGCTTCGGGGTGATGCAGCCAGCACCGCGCATCATGCTCGGTGCCGATATCGAAGAGCGGCGGCATTGCTGCCTCGCATTGCAGCATCGCCTGCGGGCAGCGCGGTGCGAAGGGGCACCCCTTGGGCGGCCGCAGCATGTCGGGTGGCGAGCCCGGAATTGGAGTCAACCGCGCATGCATGCCTTCGCGCAGCTTGGGGATCGAGGCCAGAAGCCCGCGCGTATAGGGGTGGGATGGTCGCGCGAAGACTTCGCGCACCAGCCCCTGTTCCATGGCCATGCCGCCATACATTACCAGCACCCGGTCGGTAACCTCGGCGATGACGCCCAGGTCATGGGTGATGAGGATCACCGCCATCCCCAGTCGGGATTGCAATTCCTTGAGCAGCGCCAGGATCTGGCGCTGGATGGTGACGTCGAGCGCCGTCGTCGGTTCGTCCGCGATCAGAAGCTTGGGGTCGCACGAAAGCGCCATCGCGATCATCACGCGCTGGCGCATGCCGCCCGAGAACTGGTGCGGATAGGCCTTGAGCCGTGCGGCCGCATTGGGAATGCGCACCAGCTCGAAGAGCTCGATAGCTCGCTGCCGGGCCTCCGCGCGCGTTACCTTGCGGTGCCGCAGGATCGTCTCCATCACCTGCTCGCCCACGCTCAGCGTCGGGTTGAGCGAGGTCATCGGGTCCTGGAAGATCATGGCGATCTCGTTGCCGCGCAACTGCCGCAGGTCCTCGTCGTCAAGCTTGAGGAGATCACGCCCCTCGAACAGCGCTTCGCCCCCGATGACGCGCCCGGCGCTCTTGAGCAGCCGCAACACGCTCATGCAGGTGATCGACTTGCCCGAGCCGCTTTCACCCACGATGCCGAGGATTTCGCCCGGCCGCACGTCGAACGACACGCCGCGCACGGCCTGCACTTCGCCGCGGGAGGTAAAGAAGCTGGTCTTGAGGTCGCGAACGCTCAGCAGGCTCATTTGCGCAGCCTCGGGTCGAGCGCGTCGCGCAGGCCGTCGCCCAGGAAGTTGAAGGCGAACATGGTCAGGCTGATCGCCGCCGCCGGGAAGAAGAGCTGGTAGGGATAGGCGCGCAGCGTCTCGACCGCTTCGCTCGTCAGCGTGCCCCAGCTTGCCTGCGGCGGGGTCACGCCCAGTCCGATAAAGCTCATGAAGCTCTCGATGAAGATGGCGCTGGGGATGAGCATGGTGAGGGTCACGAGGATCGGCCCGATGGTGTTGGGCAGGAGGTGCCGTGTGAGGATACGCCCGGTCGAAGCCCCCATCGTCCGTGCGGCCGCCACGTAGTCCTGTTCCTTGAGCGTCAGGATCTGCCCGCGCACGATCCGCGCCATGTCGACCCAATAGACCGTGCCGATGGCGAGCACGACCGAGAAGAACCCGGAATTGAGCACCACCATCATCAGGATCACGTAGAGCGTGAGCGGAATGGTCGAGATCACCTCGACGATCCGCATCATGACGAGGTCGACCCGCCCGCCCAGATATCCCGAAATGCCGCCATAGAAGACCCCGATGAAGAAGTTCACCAGCGTCGCCACGAACGCCACCGTCAGCGAGATGCGTGCGCCATAGAGCTGGCGCGCCAGCACGTCGCGCCCGAGCTGGTCGGTGCCAAAAAGGTTGGAGCGGTTCCATTGCCAGCCGGTCGGCTCCAGCGGCGTCCCGTCGAGCGTCAGCGTCTGCTTGGCGGTGTCGAGGATCAGCGTCTCGTCGCCGAACTTGAACTGCTGCTGCTTCTTGATCAGGTCCTTCTTGCTCGCCCGCAGCAGCCCTTCGATCTCGCCTTCCGGGGAAACTTCATAGAGGTTGAAATTGCCCGAGTTGAAGAAGAAGCGCGTGTCGCCGACCTCATAGGTCTGGAACACCGGCGGGATGTTGGCGAACTTGAGGTTCTGGTCGTAGTAATTGTGCGGCGAGACCATCGGCCCGAAGATCGCCGCCAGCACCAGCACGATGATGAAGCCCAGCCCCAGCATGGCCGGACGGTTCTGCCAGAGCCGCTGGCGCACGTCCTGCCAGTAGGTGAGGCTGGGGGCCGCGATATATTCGGCCTGCGCCGCGTCGCGCCTGGCCGGAGCCCACATGTCCGGAGCGATATCGGTCATTTCCCGCGCGCTCCGTATTTGATGCGTGGATCGAGCAGCAGATAGAGCATGTCCACGATGAAGATCATGATCATCAGGATCGCCGCATAGAAGATCGTGATGCCCATGATGGCCGTATAGTCGCGATTGGTGATCGAGAGCACGAAGTGCCGCCCGATCCCCGGCAGTGCGAAGATCTGCTCGATGACGAACGAGCCCGTGAGCAGGTTCGCCGTCACCGGCCCCAGCACCGTCACCACCGGGATCAGCGAATTGCGCAGGCCGTGCTTGAACAGCACCTGGCCGCGCTTGAGCCCCTTGGCCTTGGCGGTGGTCATGTAGTCCTGGTCGAGCGTTTCGAGCAGGCTCGACCGCGACAGCCGCGCGATGAACGAGATCCAGAACCCCGAAAGCGCGAAGACCGGCAGCAGATAGCCGCGCCAGTCATCGAGCCCGAAGGTCGGCACCCAGCCGAGCCGCAGTGCGAACACATAGAGCGCAATGGTCGCGATCACGTAGGAGGGCACCGCCACCCCGACCGTGGCGATCACCATCACCAGCGTATCGGGCCAGCGGTTGCGGTTGAGCGCGGCCACCACGCCCAGCGGCACGCCGAGCGCCACCACGCAGATCAGCGCGAAAAAGCCCACTTTGGCCGTAACCGGCAGGCCTTCCATGATGATCTGGTTGACGCTCATCCCCGCATATTTGAACGAGGGGCCCAGATCGAGCGTCAGCACGCCCTTGAGGTAGTTGAGATATTGCAGCCAGAGCGGATCATCGAGGTGATACTTGGCGTTGAGCGCCGCCTGGATTTCAGGCTGCATCATCTTCTCGGACGTGAAAGGCCCGCCCGGCACCGCATGCATGAGGAAAAAGGTGAGGGTGACGATCGCCAGGAGCGTCACGAGCATCAGGCCAAGGCGCTGGAGTACATAACCGGTCATCGTGACCCGCCAATCTGCCTAACGCCGTCCAAATCCAAACTCGCCCCTGTAGCCCTAACTCATCACAGCATCTAAATTTTTTTGATGCAACAAAACTTTTTTGCTGTGATGTCGTTATCAGGGGAATGGTGTTTCAAATAGTGAACGCGCTGCGCAGGATAAGGAAACAGGCCATCGCCGGCACCACCAATTGCTCGACCAGTGCCACCCGCTCGGGCCCGTAATAGTGCTCGGCATCGAGCAGGTTGACCGAGCCCAGCATCTTGCCACCCGCCACCACCGGCATGTTGATCGCCGATCCGCAACCGAGTGACTTGATCAGGTCGAGGTCAGGGAAGTCGCCTTCCATCTCCTTGAGCGAATTGGCGACATAGGTCTTGCGATCCCTGGTCATCGCTTCGTAGTTCGCATCGAACACGATCGGCTTGGTGCCCAGGATCGGGTAAGCCGCCTCGTCGCTCGAATAGACCCGCCGCACATAGCCAGCATCGGGATTGTCGGCGGTCATGGTGAAGAGCTTGACCCCCACCGTCTCCTTGGCCAGCCGATGCAACGCACGCCCCACGTCCCGTTCGGTTTCATAGGCGGCAAGGGCATCTTCAAATCGCTTGAGCGCAGCGAAATCCATGAGACGAATCCAGTGGTTGAGAACGGCGCCAACATACAGCAACCCACAGCCCTGACCAGCGGGCCCGGCTTCGCCGGCTTCCGGATCAAATCCGGTCAAGAAACGGTAGGTCGCCGTTCCCCCTCATGGGGGAATAGAGGTGGGGGTGATCCCCGGCACCATCACCCCGCTTGCCTCCAGCCCTCAAAACCTGCCACATCCCACCACCCGCCACCGGAACCTGCCGCCGTGCCCTCCAATCTTGCCCGCCACTTCCTCCTCTTCGAGGATGTCCTCTTCCTCAACCACGGTTCCTTCGGCGCCTGCCCGCGTCCGGTCTTTGAGACCTACCAGTCCATCCAGCGCGAGCTTGAGTCCCAGCCGGTCGCCTTTCTCGGGCGCGAACTGACCGAACGCCTGCGCGTGCCCCGCGTCGAACTCGCCGCCTATCTCGGCACCAGCCCCGAAAACCTCGTAGGCGTCGTCAACGCCACCACGGGCCTCAACATCGTGGCGCAGTCGCTCGACCTGCAGCCGGGCGATGAAATCCTGACCACCGACCACGAATACTCCGCCCTCGAAAAGACCTGGGCCTACGTCACCGGCAAGACCGGTGCCCGCATCGTCACCGTCGATGTTCCCATGCCGCTGGTTTCCGAGGAGGCCTTCACCGACGCCCTGCGCGCCGGCATCACCGAGCGCACCCGCGTGCTCTTCCTCTCCCACATCACCTCGCCGACCGCACTGGTCTTCCCGATCGAGCGCATCGTCGCCGAGGCGCGCAGCCGTGGTATCGTCTCCGTCATCGATGGCGCGCACACTCCCGGTCACATCCCTCTCGATCTCGATGCCCTAGGCGCCGATTTCTATTCGGGCAACTGCCACAAGTGGCTCATGACGCCCAAGGGCTCGGCCTTCCTCTATGCCCGGCCCGAAATGCAGGATCGCCTCGATCCGCTCGTCGTCAGCCATGGCTGGACCGCCCAGTCCCGGCAGCCCGGCGCCAGGGGCGCCTTCGGTAATTCGCCCTTCATTGACGAGATCGAGATGCAGGGCACGCGAGATCCCTCCGCCTGGCTCGCCGTCCCCTCGGCGCTCGCCTTCCGGCGCGAGCACGATTGGGACGCCGTGACGCGCGCCTGCACGTCCCTCGCCCAGGAGACCGCCGCGCGCCTTTGCGCGCTCACGGGCCTCGAGCCTCTATCCGCGTCCGAATTCTGCGCGCCACAGATGGTCGCCATGCCCATCCCCGATTGCGATCCTCTCGTCATCCACGACGCGCTGCTTGAGCGCTATGCCATCGAAATTCCGGTGTTCAAGTGGAAGCAGCAGTCCATCGTCCGCGTCTCGGTTCAGGGCTATAATTCCCGCGAACAGATGGACGTCCTGATCGATGCGCTGACGGAGCTGCTGGATCTGGTTCAGGCTCCGTCCAGGATGCGTTCGTAATCCGTTCGCCGATACGGCGGCTTTACTGCAGAAGTCCCAATTTGGGTCACCCGTCGCCCTCTGCTATCAGTGGGGCGACAAGAGATTCGTTTCGCCCATGCTCGCCTCCGCCCCGCTGAAAGATCCCGCCGACGTCCTGCGTGAAGTCTTCGGCCACGCCGCCTTTCGCGGCCAGCAGGAGGATGTCGTGCGCCACGTCACCGGCGGCGGCGACGCGGTGGTGCTCTTTCCCACCGGCGCCGGAAAGTCCGCCTGCTACCAGATCCCCGCTCTCTGCCGGGCCGGCACCGGCATCGTCATTTCCCCCCTCATCGCCCTGATGCGCGATCAGGTCGAGGCCTTGCGCCAGGCCGGTGTCCGCGCCGCCGCGCTTAATTCGGCCCTCTCCCAGGACGAGGCTTTCGACGTGCGTCGCCGGCTCCGGCAGGGCGAACTCGACCTGCTTTACGTCACGCCCGAACGCCTTGCCACGCCCGGCTTCCGCCAGCTCCTTTCCGAATCCGACATCGCGCTCTTCGCCATCGACGAGGCTCATTGCGTGAGCCAGTGGGGGCACGATTTCCGCCCGGAATACAGGGAGTTGGCGATCCTCGCCGAGCTCTTCCCCTCGGTCCCGCGCATCGCCCTCACCGCCACAGCCGATCCCACGACCCGCGCCGACATCATCGAGAAGCTGGCGCTGGACGAAGCGCGTGTCTTCACCACGAGCTTCGATCGCCCCAACATCAGCTACACCATTGTCGAGCGCGACAATCCGCGCCGCCAGCTCCTGGCTTTCCTCGCTGGCCACAAGGGCAATTCCGGCATCGTCTATTGCCTGTCGCGTAACAAGGTCGATGAAACCGCCGAATGGCTCAACGGGCAGGGCATCCGCGCCTTGCCCTATCACGCCGGCATGAACGCCGACGCCCGCGCCGCCAACCAGGATGCCTTCCTCAACGACGACGGCCTCTGCCTCGTCGCCACCGTCGCCTTCGGCATGGGCATCGACAAGCCCGACGTGCGCTACGTCGCCCATCTCGACCTGCCGTCTTCGGTCGAAGCCTACTACCAGGAAACAGGCCGCGCCGGTCGCGACGGCCTGCCGTCGGACGCCTGGATGAGCTACGGCATGGCCGATGTCGTCCAGCGTCGCCGCATGATCGATGAAGGCGGCGCCCCCGAGGAAATCAAGCGCATCGAGCGCGGCAAGCTCAACGCCCTTCTCGGCATCTGCGAGACCGCGTCCTGCCGCCGCCAGGCCATTCTCGCCCATTTCGGCGAGACCCATGGGGGCAATTGCGGCAACTGCGATACCTGCCGGTCCCCCGTCGCCACCTGGGATGGCACCGACGCCGCCGTCAAGGCGCTTGCCGCCATCTTCCGCACCGGCCAGCGCTTTGGCGCCGGCCATATCGTCGATGTGCTCGTCGGCAAGGAAACCGAAAAGGTCACCCGCTTCGGTCACCACACCCAGAAGGTCTTCGGCGCAGGCAAGGACCTCGATGCCCGGACCTGGCAATCGGTCCTGCGCCAGCTCACCGCCTCCGGCTTCATCCTCATCGATCACGAAGCGCATGGCGCCCTGACCCTGAGCGAAGAAGCGCGCCCAGTCTTCCGCGGCGAGCGCAAGGTCACCTTCCGGCAGGATCGGCCCAAGAAGGCCGCCGATGTCCGTCGCTCGCTCCGGTCCACGGTCTTCGACATGCCACCCGAAGCAGCCTCGCTCTTTGACGCCCTGCGCGCCGAGCGCCTGCGTCTGGCCAAGCTCCAGGGCGTGCCGCCCTATGTGGTCTTCCATGACTCGACCCTCCAGGCCATGGCCCTGGTCCGCCCCGGTTCGATTTCGGACCTGGGCGTCCTGCCCGGCGTCGGCCACTCCAAGCTCGAACGCTATGGCGAGGCCTTCCTCGCGGTGATCGCCAACCACGCCGCTTGACAGCCCTCTGCTCGCAGCCGCCTAGTTGCTGTGGGAGGGTCAGATGGCATTCAAACCTGAGACGAACCTGGAAACCCATCGGGTTTTCAACCAGCCCGAGCCGCGCGAAAGCCTGGCGCTCTGGGCCGAGGACGCTCCCCTGCGCCAGACCGTCGAGCGCCTGGCTCCCGCCCATGCTGGCCATGTCGCCGGTTTCGCCGCCACCGTCGGCGCCAGCGAGTCTCTGCTTGAGGCGCGCCAGGCCAACCGTTGCCCGCCCGAGCTGAAAACCTTCGATCGCGCCGGCCGTCGACTCGACGAAGTCGAATTCCACCCCGCCTATCACGAACTCATGCGCAAGGGGCTGGAGGGCGGCTATAGCGCCCTTGCCTGGACCGCCGGAGATACCGGCGGCCACCTTGCCCATGCCGCCATGGTCTATCTTCTCACCCAGGTCGAGCCGGGCGTCTGCTGCCCCATGACCATGACCTATGCCGCCATCCCTGCGCTGGCGGCCGCGCCCGACCTTGCGGCCCGGTGGCGCCCCGGCCTCACCTCCGCCCGCTACGATCCCGCCGTGCTCCCGGCCCACGAGAAGGCCGGCCTCACCATCGGCATGGCCATGACCGAAAAGCAGGGAGGATCGGACCTGCGGGCCAACCAGACCCGTGCCGAACGCGACGGCTCCGGCTATCGCCTTTTCGGCCACAAATGGTTCTGCTCGGCCCCCATGTCGGACGCCTTCCTCACCCTTGCCCAGACCGGCGAGGGGCTCACCTGCTTCCTCGTGCCGCGCTGGCAGCCCGACGACACCCGCAACGCCATCCACCTGATGCGCCTCAAGGACAAGCTCGGCAACCGCGCCAACGCCTCCGCCGAGATCGAATATCATGGCGCCTGGGCCGAGCGCGTCGGCGAGCCGGGCAGGGGCGTTCCCACCATCATCGAGATGGTCCACCACACCCGCCTGGATACCGCCATGGCACCGGCCGGCCTCATGCGTCGCGCCCTCTCGGAGGCCGCCTGGTGGGCGCGTAACCGCATGGCCTTCGGCATGCCGCTCGTCGAGCAACCGCTGATGCGGTCTGTGCTCACGGACCTGACGCTCGACTGGCTGGGTTCGCTCGCCATCGGCCTGCGCGTGGCCCAGTCCTTCGATGCCGCCAGCGACAGCGAGCGCGCCTTTGCCCGCCTTGCGGTGGCCCTTGCCAAATACTGGTCCAACAAGCGCTGCCCGGCCTTCGTGGCCGAAGCCATGGAATGCCTCGGCGGCTCGGGCTACGTCGAGGAAGGGCCGATGCCCTGGCTCTATCGTGAGGCGCCTCTCAATGCCATCTGGGAGGGTTCTGGCAACATCGTGTGCCTCGACGTCCTGCGCACCATCCGCAAGCAACCCGAAGCTCTCGACGCCCTGGCTGCCGAACTTGCGGCAGCCCGTGGTGCCGACCGCCGGTTCGATGCCGCGCTCGATGCGACCCTGGCTCGCTACTCGACCGGCGTCCAGGACGAGGAAGCCCGCCATTTCGTCGAGCGGCTGGCTCTCCTGCTGCAGGCGAGCCTGCTGCTGCGTCACGGTGATCAGCTCGCCGCCTCAGCCTTCATCCGCACGCGCCTCGATGGCGAATGGGGACGCACTTTCGGCACCTTGCCGGAGGGCATCGACGCGGCGCGTCTTGTCGCTATGATCTGACATACAAGAACGATTCCTCAAGAGAGTCGCTGAGGGGGGACTTTCTTTGAAACTCGGCTTCAACTTCCTGCTCTGGACGACGCACGTCGCCGAGCAGCACCTGCCGATCCTCGACGCCATCAAGGCTACGGGCTATGACGGGGTGGAAATCCCGGTCTTCTCGGGCGAAGAAACCCATTTCGCATGGCTGCGCACGCAGATCGAGAATGCCGGCCTCCAGTGCACCGCTGCCGGGGCCATGCCTTCCGGCGGCAATCCGCTTTCCCCCGATCCCGTCCTGCGCGAAAAGGCGCTCGACCATCTCAAATGGGCCGTCGATTGCTGCGCGGCTCTCGGCGCCGAACTCTTCGCCGGTCCCTTCTTCCAGCCCCTCGGCGAATTCACCGGTCAGGGGCCCACTGAGGACGAAAAGTCCCGTTGCGTCGAAGTTCACAAGGCCGCCGCCCAATATGCCGGAAGGGCCGGCGTCAAGCTCTCGGTCGAACCCCTCAATCGCTTCGAGTGCTACTTCCTCAACACCGCCGCTGCCGCCGCCGAACTGGTCCGGCGCGTCGATGAGCCGGCTTACGGCTATCTCTACGACACCTTCCATTTCAACATCGAGGAGAACTCGCTGACCGACGCGGTCGCCCGCACCATCGGCCAGATCAACCACGTCCACATTTCGGAAAACAATCGCGGCATTCCGGGAGCCGGCCATATCGACTTTGCCGCTGTGTTTCGAGCCCTGCGTACTGCCGGCTATGATGGCTGGATGACGGTCGAGGCCTTCGGCTCCGCACTCCCCGACCTGTCCGCCGCGACCAGGATCTGGCGGCCCCTTTTCGAAGGCCCCGAGGCCGTCTATCGGGGCGCCTATGCGCTCATGCGCCAGGGTTGGGACGCCGCCGCATGAGCCAGTACGCGCGCTATCCCAGCCTTGCCGGCTGCGTCGTCCTCGTCACCGGCGGTGCCTCGGGTATCGGCGCCGACGTCGTGCGCGCCTTTGCCGAAAACGACGCCAGGGTCGCCTTCCTCGATATCCAGGACGAAGCCGCGGACGCCCTCGTCGCCGATCTGGCCACCGCCACGCACAAGCCGCTCTACCTCCACTGCGATCTCACCGATATCGAGGCCCTGCGCGCTGCCATCGAGACCGTCCGCACCCGCCTCGGCCCCGTTGCCGTCCTCGTCAACAACGCCGCCAACGACGATCGCCACCAGGTCGCCGATGTCACCGTCGAGTATTGGGACCGCGCCCAGGACATAAACCTGCGCCCCCAGTTCTTTGCAGCCCAGGCCGTCCATCCACACATGCGCGCGCTCGGTCACGGCTCGATCATCAATTTCTCGTCCATCTCCTGGCGCAACGGTGCCGACGCCATGGCCGCCTACGCCACCGCCAAGGCGGCGGTCCTCGGCCTCACCAAGGCCCTGGCGCGCGCGTTCGGGCCCGACAATATCCGCGTCAACGCCATCGAGCCGGGCGCCGTCATGACCGAGCGGCAGCGCCAGCTCTGGTACCGGACGCCCCAATCCATCGAGGCGATGGTTGGCCGTCAGCTCATCAGGAAGGTGCTCACCGGCGAGGAGATCGCCCGCATGGTGCTGTTCCTGGCGGCCGATGACAGCGCCATGATCACCAAGCAGAGTTTTATAGTGGATGCCGGGCTAGCCTAAAGGGGGGAATACATGCTGCGCACCGGACTGAACCCATACGGCCTTACCTATTACCTTGGCCTTCAGGGCGCCGGTACGCCGCGCGCCAATCCCGATCCGAAGGGGCTCGAGGGTTTCATTGCCCTGGCTGATGAACTCGGCGGCAAGACCCTCGAAATATGGGAAGGCTGGCTCGAAAAGCTCGGCCCCGACGACCTGGCCGCCCTGCGCGTCCGCCTCGAGGGCCTTGGCATGACGCCGGTCGTCAGCTCCGGCCTTCAGCACGGCAATATCGAAGCCTGCATCCGTGCGGCGATCACACTCAACGCCAAGACCATCCGTTTCGCGCTGACCCCTGTGCTCTGCGGCGATCGCAACGCCTGGGGTGCCAAGTGGTACGAGCTGGTCTCGATCGTCCACTCGCGGCTCGCCGACTGGGCCCTGCGCGCCGCCGAACACGGCCTGACCCTCGTCATCGAGAACCATCAGGATTTCACCAGCCACGAGCTGGTCAATTTCTGTAACGAAGCCGGGCCCAATGTCGGCATCGTTTATGACACCGGCAACAGCTTCCCGGTGGGCGAGGCTCCGCTCGATTTCACGCAGGTCATCGCCCCCCATGTGCGCCACGTCCACCTCAAGGACTATCGCGTTCAGTTCACGGAGGAGGGCTTTCGGCTGGTGCGATGTGCGATAGGCGATGGCGCCGTCCCTCTCGCCGAGATCGCCGCGATCCTCTCCCAGCATCACCAGCATCTCACTGCCGTGCTTGAGCCCGGCGCCCTCGAAGCCCGCCACGTGCGCCTCTTCACACCCGGCTGGTGGCGCGGCTATGCCCCGCGCGAAGCCGAGACGCTGGCCGCCTGCCTCCTCGCCGCCCAGCGCAATCGGCTTCTTCCCGACGCCGACTACCGCACGCCTTGGGAGCGTGAGGCCGACGGCGAACTGGTCGACTACGAACTCGCCATGATCAGGCGCTCCGCCGCCAATATGAAATCCATAGGGTTGATGTGAAAATGGAACAGGACCTCAAGGGCAAGGTCGCCCTCGTCACGGGCTCGGGCAGGGGGCTCGGTAACGTCATGGCCCGGCGCCTCGCCGAGCATGGCGCCGATGTCGCCGTCCACGATCTCTCGCTGACCGAGACCGGCAAGTACGGCGAGGCGGCCAGCCTCGATGACGTCGTCGGGTCCATCGAGGCGCTGGGCGTGCGCAGCGTCGGCGTCACTGGCAACATCTCGGATCGTGAGGCGGTCGCGAAAATGAAGACCGATATCCTCGCCGCCCTCGGCCCGGTGGATATCCTGGTAAATTGCGCGGGCGGCGATATCGGGGCATCGGGCGGCAAGCCCGTCCCCAACAACATCCTGGGCATCCCCTACGAGGATATCGTCACCCTCACCAACAACAATCTCCTGGGCACCATGGTCATCACCCAGGCCTTCGTGCCCGACATGGTCGCGCGCGGCTCAGGCGCCGTGGTCAATATCGGCTCGACCGCCGCCCATGCGGGTTTTTCCAACGGCGGCATCTACGCCACCTTGAAGGCGGCCGTGATCCATTACACGCGTTGCCTTGCCGCCGAGGTCATTGCCGACGGCGTGCGCGTCAATGCCGTGAGTCCGGGGCCCACCAAGACCGCCCGTTTCCAGGCCACCCGCACCGTCGATCCGGCCAAGATGGATTCCTCCGGCAAGAGCTTTGACCGCTATGCCGAACCCGACGAAATCGCCGACGCCGTTGCCTTCCTCGCCGGCCCCCATGCCCGCTTCATCCACGGCCAGGTGTTGCGCGTGGATGGCGGCGGCGGGCTCTACGCCGGCTGACCTGCCTCCACCGGCAAGGCGCTGCGCAGCATCAAGGCCACGAGGTCCGATTGCCGCGTGGTCTGGGTCTTGCGGAAAAGGTTCTGCAGGTGGAACGAGATCGTCGTGGCCGCGATCGAGAAGTCTTCGGCCAGCTCGTCCGTGCGCTTTCCGCCGGCAAGGGCGATGGCGAGCTTGGCTTCGGTCGGGGTGAGCCCATACATCTTGATTGCCACCTCGCTCGAAAGCCGCGGCTGGCGGTCCGGGTCGAGCAGCACCAGCGCCAGCCGAGCGGGATCGTCCTTGGAGAACAGCGATATCTGGGCAAGGAGCGGGCGCCGGTAAGGCCGCTCGAGCGCCAGCGCCTGTCCGGGCCGGCCGTTCTCGATGATCTCGGCGAAGGTTCGCCGCAAGGTCTGCGCTGAAACCCCGGCAAGCTTGCCGCCGCGCTGGCTCACACCATCTGCTTCCTCCAGGATCTCCGCCGCCGTCGAATTGGTCTGCACGATCGCCAGGTTCGGGTCGGCGAGCACGAAGCCGGCAGCCATGCGGTCGAGTGTCGAGGCCACGAGGGCAACCGCGTGCTCGGAGCGTTCCAGCACCGCGGCCGCCAGCTCGCGGCGCGTTTCGGTGATTTCCGCATCGATATTGCGCCGGATGCGGTGCACCTGCGCCAGCCGCGCCCGCACCGTGGCGAGCAGGATGTCGTAGTCGATCGGCTTGACCAGATAGTCGTCCGCGCCGGCCGCCTTGCCCTGGATCACGTCCGCCCGTCCCGCCAGCGCCGTGAGGAAAAGGAACGGCACGTCGGCCATGTCGGGGCGCTTGTTGCGCACCTCGCGCATGACGCCGAACCCGTCCAGGCCCGGCATGGTGATGTCGCACAGCACCAGGTCGGGCTTGTGCGCTTCGAGCATCTTGAGCGCGGCGTGCCCGTCCCCGGCCCCGATCGTTCGGTATCCGGCCGCCTCCAGTTCCTCGATGATGTCTCCACGCAGATCCCGTTCGTCTTCCACGCACAGGATCAATGCGCCGCTGTCGTCAAAATCGTTCATTCTGCTGCCTGCTGCTGATCGTCATGGGGGAGGGTGAGATGGACGGCCGTGCCTTCGCCCATGCGCGAAGACAGTGTCAGTTCGCCGCCATGCATGCGCACGATCTCGCGTGCCACATGCAGGCCTATGCCGGTGCCCGACACGCCCGTGGCCGTGCTGGCCCGGAAAAAGCGTTCGAACACCCGGGGGAGTTCTTCTTCGGGAATGCCCACGCCCAGGTCCTTGACCGTGAGCACCACCACGTCTTCGCGCGTCTCTCCCACCACATGCACCTGCGTGCTGTCGGGGGAGTATTTCGTGGCGTTCGAAATGAGGTTGGTGAGCACCTGGTCCATGAGCAGGGGGTCGAAGCGCACCGCCTGCGGCAGGCCCTCGAGTTCGAGCCGGAAGTCGCGTCCGGGGTGAAGCTCGCGCTGCCGCTCGCAGGCCTCGCGCACCAGCCGCACCAGGTCGCTCTTTCGCGGGTGGAACTCGATCTCGCCCGCGTCCATGCGCGCGCCGTCCAACGTGCTTTCAAGCAGCCGCGCCAGCCGGCCCGCCGCGGTGCGGATCTTGCCCGCCCGCATCTGGATTTCCTCGTCCGACATCTGTGGCCCGCGTCGCGCCATGCGCTGCGCGCTGGAGTCGATGATCGCTAGCGGCGTGCGGAACTGGTGCGACACCATCGAGACGAAGTCGCGATAGAGCTGGCGAAGCCGCTTTTCCTGGGTCAGCGCCTGTTCGGCCTTCTGGATGGCGGCGCGCAACTGCGCCTCGGTATGGCGCAGGTCCGCGGTTCGTTCCGCCACCAGGTCCTCGAGCTGGGAATGGTGTCTGGCGAGTTCGCGCTGGGCGGCGTAGCGCTCGGTCACGTCGCGCACGATCATGATGCCGCCCACCACCTTGCTGCCGTCGCGGACCGGAAAGCTCGCCTTCTCGAGGTACTTTTCGGTTCCCGGCAGAATGTGCTCGGGCATGTAGCTGTCTTCCCCGCGCAGCGCCGAGAGCAGCATTTCGGGCACCGCATGACCGTCCGGGAACGGAAACACGTCCCGCAGGTGCCGCCCCACCACGTCGTGGGTAGGCCGGTCGAAAATGCGCACCATCGCCTTGTTCCAGTGCGTGCACATCAGGTTCGTATCGAACGCGGTTACGCCTTCCCCGCTCGAATCGATGAGCATGTCCAGGAACTCTTTCTCGCGCCGCATCTTGGCGTCCGACTTGGCGAGCTGGTTCTGGCTCGCCATGAGCTGGATAGCCAGGATCACGCCGCTCGCAAGGATCCCCAGGATGCACACGATGATCTCGATGATCGTCGAGTTATAGGTTTCCCGCCGCTCTGAATCGCGCTCGCGGGTGGCGATCATCAGGTCGTTGCCGATATTGCGCAGGTTGGCGATAAACGGCCCCATCGTCGCCTGCACCCGGCCCGCATATGTGCCCGGCCGGTTATCGGGCTTGGTGAGGTACTGCTCGAGCCCCAGCAGGGAGTCGAGCGCCCGCTGCATCTCGCCCACATGGCCCACCGCCGCGATCTGCCGCGACATCTCACCTTCCGTCAGCAGCACGAAGCGGCTGATCGCAATGTCGTACTGGCGCATGAGCGCGCCCTGGGACATCTGCGTAGTCTGGGCAGCGGCGCTGATCAGCTTCTGCGTTTCGTACTGCGCCTGGCCGACCGCCCAGAGCAGGTATTCCCCGTGCCCCGCGGTCAGGTTGCGTTGCACTTCCACCAGCCGTGCCATGGCCACGGTCAGGAACGCCACGAAGGCGCAGATCGCCAGCACCGTGGCTATGACCGACAAGCGCTGGTTGGAGCTCTTCACGGCAGGATCAGCCTGTAGAGTTGCCAGACCCAGCGATGGTCGTATTTCTCGTCCTGCAACTCGGAGTGCTCCACTCTCGGATAGACGATCCACAGCGGTCCCTTGTCGCGCGCCGTCAGGCGCTTGCCGTCCATCGCCCAGGCGAAGATCACGTCATATCTCTCGAAATCGGTGACCGGGATCGAGACCTCGTACTCGTTGAGCGCCACTGCGCGCACGGTCTCGACGTCTTCCGCTCCCAGGGCCGCCATCACGTCGCGCGCCAGCACGCCCTCGAAAACGTGCATGCCGTCCGTCCAGGAGGTCGTGGTGCTCACGCTATGCGTGCCCAGCGCCTCCAGGCTCTCCCAGTCGAGTTTGACATGCACGCTGCGCTGCGCGACGCGGCCTGTGATCTCGAGGATCACGTCACCCTGCGGCTCGGGCAGCTTGAGCAGGTCCGGCAACACGCCCGCTCCGCCCTGGGATGGCGCCGGCACGGCCAATGCCATGGCGAGCATTCCCGCCACGATTGAAGTCAAGACCAACAAGGGGCGCTTGCGCCGCATAGACCCGTCTCCCAAACGCAAAATGCCTATGGCACCCGCCGGGCTGGGGCAATTAGGTCCGGCGAGCGCACATAGGTGGCGTTGCCCAAAAATGCGTGACGCATGGACAACTTGGCAATCCCTACCGTGCCCCGGGATCCCGCGCCCCATCTGAACGAATGGGGCATTCCCCGCCCCGTCAATCTAGACGGGAACTGCTCCCTGGGGCGCGACGGCGACCGGTCTGGAACGCAGGCCTAGACCGGCCAGGCGTTTGGCGAAGTGGACTACAGCCTCGCCCTCGGTCAGGTCCTGGTCGAGCCCTTTGCCGGGGTCTCGGTCGTCGGCGTGGGCGCTGACAGCTTCCGCGAAAGCGGTGGCGCCGCAGCGCTCAATGGTGCCGGCTTCTCCCAGTCCGCCGCCGTCACCACCCTTGGCCTGCGCGGCAACTGGACCGTCGATGCCAGCGAGACGAGCATTCTTTCGCTCAATGCGGGACTGAGCTGGCGCCACGCGTTCAACGCCAATCCCGCCGTCCGCGACCTCACCTTCAACAGCGGCGGCGCCGTCTTCCAGGTAGCCGGTGCTCCCGCCGCTTCCGATAGTCTCGCGCTCGAGGCAGGCCTCGATTTCGAGACGACCGCTGGCCTCAACTTCGGGGTGAACTATAGCGGACAGGTCGCCGGAGCCTTCCAGAGCCACTCCCTCAAGGCGGGCCTGGGCTTCACCTTCTAACTCGACCGTGATCGCTTCCCCCTGTTCCTGACCCAAAAAATCTGTTTGACTTCAATGGGTTTTGGTTTGGGGGGAAGCGATGGCCATCACTACCGAGCGTTTGCGCGCCCTCTTGGGCGTCTCCGATTCCGCCTTGCTGCTGCGCGGCGCGCGCACTGAGGAGCGCGGCGGCTATCGACTGGAGCGGCTGACCTTTTCCAACTGCGCGGGCGAGCCCATTCGTGGCCTGCTGACCCGCCCCCTCAAGCTCGACGGCTCGGCCCCCGCCATTGTCTACGCCCACGCACATGGCGGTCGCTACGACATCGGCGCCTCCGAACTCATTGACGGACGCCCCGAATTGCTCGGGCCGCTCGGCCCTGTCTTCGCCCATGCCGGCTTTGTGACCCTGGCCATCGACATGCCGACCTTCGGCGAGCGCGCCGGCGAAACCGAATCCGCCGCCGCCAAGCGCGCCCACTGGTACGGCAAGTCGCTGTTCGGGCAGATGCTGAGTGACCAGGCCGGCGCCCTGGCCTACCTGACCACCCGCAGCGATGTGGATGCTCGGCGTGTCGGCATGTTCGGCATGTCGATGGGTGCCACGCTTGCCTATTGGCTGGCTGCCGTCGAACCGCGCCTGGCGGCCATCGCCCATCTCTGTTGCTTTGCCGATTTCGCCACGCTGGTCGAAACCGGCGCCCACGACCTGCACGGGGTCTATCTCACCGTGCCGGGCCTCCTGGCCGAAACCTCCACGGGCGAGATCGGCGGGCTGGTCGCGCCGCGCCCGCAGCTGATCTGCCTGGGCGAGGACGATGCCCTCACCCCGCCGCTCGCCATCGAGCGCGCTCTCCAGGAAACCCGAGCCGCCTATGCCAATGCCAAAGCGGCCCGCGCCCTCGAGGTGCTCACGCAGCCGGGGATCGGTCATATGGAAACCCAGCCCATGCGCGAGGCCGTGCTGGCGTTCCTCGCACGTACCCTCAAGGCCGGTTAGTCGACGCGCCCGCGCGCCGCCACCGGCACCGTCTCGACCACCTCGTCGCCCGAGATCAGCGTTACGTTGTCGAAGAGGTTGCTCACCACGCAGGCGTGGTTGGGTATGATCCGCAGCCTTTCCCCGATCGCCGGTTTCTTGTCGGACCCGCTCAGGTCGATCGTGCCATGTTCCTCGGAAAGCCCGACGATGCGCGCGTCCGGATAACCCACGATGTAGCCGAACCCATCCATGCCCAGCGTGTCACTGGTGAGGGCCTTCGAGCCTGCATCGATGATCGCCCGGTTCTCGGTCGGCCGGCTGACCACAGTTGCCAGCACCGTCAGCGCGCAGTCGTCGAGCGTGCCCACGCCCTTGGCCACCTGGAAACGGTCGAGATAGATATAGGTCCCCGGGCGATGCTCGCTGGCCGCGCCGACGTCATGGGCGTGCCAGAGATCGGGCGTGCCCCCGTTCGAGATCACGTCGGGCGCCAGCCCCTGCGCCTCGAGCGCCGCCTTGGCCTTTTCGAGGAACTCTTCGTTTTCGGCGACCTTGCCTGCCGCCGGGTAGGTCATCAGCCCGGCAAAGTGCAGGCCCGGCGCCGCCGCGATCTGCTGGGCCAGTTCCACCGCCGCCCACGGCGTCTGCACGCCGCACCGGCCCATGCCCGTGTCGCACTCCACCAGCACCCGCAGCTTGTGGTTCGGGTCGGTAAAGGTGCGCGCGAGCCCATCCACCACATAGCTCGAATCCGCCGTCACGCTGATGGCGATGCGCTCGTGGAGCGCCTTGAGCCGCGCCAGCTTGGAGGCGCCGATGATATTGTAGGGCAGGAAGATGTCGGTGATGCCTGCATCGGCCATCACCTCGGCTTCGCCCAGCTTCTGGCAGGTGATCCCCACCGCGCCCAGCTCGATCTGGCGCTTGGCGAAACGCGGCAGCTTGTGCGTCTTGATATGGGGACGCAGCGGCAGCTTGTGGGCGTCCGCGTAATCCTGCGCGCGCTGGAGATTGGCTTCCACGCGATCGAGGTCGACGAGGACAATGGGCGTTTCCAGATCGTCGAGGGACATCATGCGCCTCCCTTGAGGACTTCGTTGACGAACCTGAGGTTGCCCGAGGTGAGGCCGGCGTCCACCGGAATGGCCGCCCCCGTGATCCCCGAGGCTGCCGGCGAGGCGAGGAAGAGCGCAGCCCGCGCCACTTCCTCGGGTGTCACCATGCGCCCCAGCGGATAGTGCGGCAGGACCTTGTCGAGCAGTTCCGGGTTCGCCGCGATGCGATGATCCCAGGCCGGTGTGCGCACCGAGCCGGGGCACACGACGTTGGCGCGGATGCCGCGATAGCCGCGTTCCACCGCCAGTCCCTTGGCAAACGAGATGAGCCCGGCCTTGGCGGCCGAATAGGCCGGGTTGCCATAGTGCCCCAGGCCATTGACCGAGGAGACGAAGACCACGCTCCCGCCGCCCTTCTCCTCCATCGCCTCGACCACGGGGTGGGTCACGTAGTAGGCGCCGTTGAGATTGATCTCCACCTCGGACGCCCAGACAGCGTTATCCACCTGCTCGAAGACCTCGCCGCGGGTGTAGCCGGCGTTGGAAATCAGGGCGTCGGGGGCGCCGTGGAGGGCGATGTGGCTGGAAATGATTTTCGCGATCGTGTCCGGCTCGGTCAGCTCGAACACCAGCCGGTGGGCGAGGTCCATGCCCTCCATCAGGGTCGGGTCGCGGTCGGCGCCGGTCACCACGGCACCGGCCTCGGCAAACACCTGCGTCAGCGCGCGACCTATGCCGCCACCGGCACCTGTGATGAGAACGTGCTTGCCGTCCATGCGAAAGGGGGAGGGGGTCTCTGCCATCTTGTTCCACGCAAAATTCGATCCGCAAACTAAACAAACCCATGGCCGTCAAGGCAATTGGGAATATGATCGGCCAGCCGCAAAAACCGATTGAATGAAATTGATTTTCATTCCATGGCAGTTATCCACCCCCGCACCACTCACGATGAACGGAGTCCTAACGCAGATGAACAAGCAGCATTTCGGCACCTCCCACGTCCCCCTCTCGCCCGCCGTCCGCGCCGGCGATTTCATCTACATCTCCGGCCAGGTGCCGGTCGGCGCCAATGGCGAGGTGGTCGTCGGCGGCATCGAAGTGCAGACCCGTCAGGTCATGGAGAACATCAAGGCCGCCCTGGCGCTCGCCGGCGCCGACCTCTCGGACGTCATCAAGACCTTCGTCATTCTCGAGGACGCGCGCGAGTTCGCCGCCTTCAACAAGACCTATGCTACCTACTTCCCGTCCAACCCGCCGGCGCGCACCACGCTCGAGGCGCGTCTGATGATCGATATCAAGATTGAGATCGAAGCGGTGGCCTATAAGCCCCTCAAGTAACCCCTCACGACCACTGCCGCCAAAACGCCCGCCATCGCGCGGGCGTTTTTTATTGCGCATTTTCAATGGATTGCGGCAATAGCGCGCCGATCCGTCTTATTGTATCCGGCATAGCGAATATAAGAGATTCCAATGATGTACTTTGATGGTCAATTACCTGAAAATCGTCTCAGGTGATCGTGTCGCGTCCGTTCGGACCAACTTCAAGAACCGGGGCCAGGTGCCCCTCAAGGCTTGGGGACGATCTTATGAGACTTGCCTGGACTATGCTGTGCGGCCTGCTGATGACGTCTGCAGTCGTTGCTGCGGAACTGCCCATCGAGCACGCTTACGGCACCGCCGCGGGCTGCGCTTCTGTTGCCAAATCCAATGACATACCCGGCGGCAAGGTCCTTGCCGTCACCAGCGAACACGTGCTCAGCGGCGAAGCCGTCTGCCCGTTCCTGGCCGTCACCGATGGCCAGTCCGATGACCCTGCCAACAAGGCCTGGGAGGCCGATATCAGTTGCGAGGCCGGCCATGAGGAGGCCGTTCCGGGCAAGCTGCTGATCGTGCACGACGCAGCCAGCGACAAGCTGGCCCTCTCGGTCCTGGATGGCGACGGGCCCAAGGGGAACCTCGCGGCCTGCCCGGCGCCCTGACCGGCGCCGCACATTGATGGCCGGGCGACCGGCGAGACATATTTTGAGGAGGAATTATGTCCGATACCAAGCAGCCGCCCCAGGCTCTTTGCGCTTGCGCGAAAGCCGCCATGCAGCGCCGCACCATGCTCAAGGGCATGGTGGCCCTGGGTGGGGTGGCCGTCTCCGGCTCGGCCTTCGCCCAGGCTGCCGAGGACATGCGCCCCCAGGTCGGCGACTTCCTGGTGCGCACCCGCGGTGAGCCCAACCCGCTTGGCCCCGACGATGTCGGCATCGGCAAGAAACCGATTCAGGCCTACGCCATGGCGCCCGATGGCACCGTGCGTTCGGGAGACTACGAGAACGGCCTGCTCCTGATCCACTACGACGAGGGCGACCTCGCCGACGACGCCAAGAAGATGTCGGCGAACGGCGTGCTTGCCTATTCGATCATCTGCACCCACGCCGGGTGCGAGGCGACCAACTGGATCTCGGAGGAAAACACCATCGAGTGTCCGTGCCACGGGTCGCACTTCGATGCCAAGAACAACGGGGCCGTGCTTTTCGGCCCCGCCAGCCGCAAGCTTCCCCAGCTCGGTCTTGAGGTCAAGGACGGCAAGATCGTGGTGGCCGCGGAATTCGACTCCCGCGTCGGCGGCGACGAGACCATGTGATCTCCCGCCGCCCGGGCACGCTCCCGGACGGCGGTTCGGCCCCACCCGTGCAGTGGCATTGCACTTGTGCACGCAACAACAAAACGCGACGTCGGATCCGCCGTGGAGCCCGCGAACGCGAACGCATTCCAGCACACTGAGGAGAGGAAATGCTAAAACGGAATCTGTTCGTTACGGGTCTGGCGACCATGGGCATTGCGGCGATGAGCAGCTTCGCCCTGGCGGCCGAGACCACCTCCGAGCGTTTGGTCAACGCCGGATCGGAAGCGGAGAACGGCAACTGGCTCATGGTGCACCGCACCTATGACAGCCATCGCTACAGCCCGCTCAACCAGATCACCAAGGACAACGTCAAGGACCTGAGCCTGTCGTTCGTCACGATCCTGGACAACGCCTCGCGCGGTGGACGCTATGCCAGCGCCCGCAACGAAGGAACCCCGCTGGTCGAAGACGGCTTCATGTACGTGCAGACGGGCTGGTCGGTGGTGACCAAGCTCGACGTGCGTGACGGCAAGGTCGGCAAGGTCGTCTGGAAATACGATCCGGAAGTGGATCGCCAGTGGATCTCCGACGCCACCTGCTGCGGCGCTGAAAATCGCGGCATCGGCCTGTGGAACGACGACGTGATCGCCCTGACCATGGATGGTCGCGTCATGTCGATCAACAAGGAAACGGGCGAACTCAACTGGGAGAAGCAGCGTGCCGACAAGGCCCGCGCCGAAAGCTTCACCGGCGCCCCGCTGATCATCGGCGATACGGCTGTCTACGGCCCCGCCGGTGGTGAATACGGCATCCGTGGCTGGCTCGAGGCTATCGACCTCAAGACCGGCGATGTCGCCTGGCGCACCTACACGGTCCCCGGACCGGGCGAACCCGGCAACGACACCTGGGAAGGCAATGCCTGGGAAACCGGTGGCGCCTCCATCTGGCAGACGGGCTCCTATGATCCTGTCTCCGGCATGACTTACTGGGGCACCGGCAACCCGGCGCCGCAGATCGACGCCGAATATCGTCCGGGCGACAACCTCTACGCGTCCAGCCTGCTTGCGCTCGACGCCAAGGACGGTGCCCTCAAGTGGCACTTCCAGTTCACCCCGAACGATCCCTACGATTATGACGAGATCGGCGACAACCAGCTGCTCGACGTCACGGTGGACGGCAAGCCGTCCAAGATGGTGGTCCGCGCTGCGCGTAACGGCTTCATGTACGGCTTCAACCGTACCGATGGCGCCATGACCTACGCCAAGCAATATGTGGAAGACCTCAACTGGACAACGGGTATCGACCCCAAGACCGGCAAGCCGCTCGAATACGATCCGAAGGCCCAGCTTCAGAAATACGTCGCTGGCACCGTCGGTTCGCGCGAGGGTACCCCCGGCATCTACTGCCCGACCCTGGGCGGTGGCAAGAACTGGCAGCCTGCTGCCTATAGCCCGCAGACCAAGCTTCTCTACATCACCTCTGCGGAAGGTTGCTCGGCCTATGTGCCCGAAGCCGCGCCCAATCCCACCATCACCGGTGGCGAGTACGACGTGGTCAAGGCCCAGCGCGAGTGGAACGGCCGCCTGCCGGCCCCCGAAGGCACCAAGCTCCCCGATGTCTTCAACGGTGGCTCGGTCAAGGCAATCGATCCGCTCACCGGCGAAACCAAGGCCAAGGTGCTCATGCCCCGTCGCCTGAACGGCATGCTCGCCACCGGCGGCGACCTCGTGTGGGGTTCGTCCACCAACGGCAACCTCTATGCCTACGATGCCGATACGCTCAAGGAAGTCTGGTCGTTCAACGTCGGTACCTCCCTTGGCGGTCCGCCGATGAGCTACTCGGTCGATGGCAAGCAGTACATCGCGGTTCTCGCCGGTGCTGCTCCCGCCGCCGCCGACAAGAAGACCGTCCCGGCTTCCGAGTTCTTCGTGCCCACCGACGCGCTCTTCGTGTTCGCGCTCGACAAGTAAGGCACCCCAAACCAAAAGGCGGCCGGGGAAACCCGGCCGCCTTCCTCGTTCGCAGCGATGGCGACCTATTCGGTCTTCATCCGGAATTCCCAGTCCGTCGGGTTCTCGAATTCGTCGGCGGACCAGATGCCCACCTTGGCCGCCTTGGCCTCGGCCTCCTGGGCGACGTAGTCTTGTGATTGATCGGAAAGAGCGATGGCCATGCCTAACCGGGCCTGCTCGGCTGACAGATCCAGGTCCCCCACCGTGCAGCGCGCCCAGCGCAGCATGCGCCGCCGCAGGTTCTCGGTGTCGCGCACTTCCTTGCAGACCACTGTCTGGTTGGCCACCAGCGTCTCGAGCGAGCGCTTGGCATCCCGGCCGCAGGCGAATTCCTGCCCGTCCTTGACGCAGGGCTGGATCGGCAGCGGCGCGTCGATCCCCCAGAGTCCGATCGTGCGGCCGTTGAGCGAAATGTGGTCGCCGTCGATCACCGTCGCCGTGCCGCTTTCCTCGAACAGCGGCTCGTTGGCGAAGGCCTGCGCCAGGGCCGGCGCACTTGCGCCCAGCGTGGCGGCGATGCCTAATACCAGGCCGGCCACTACCCGCGAACTCATCATGTTTCCCCCCTTAGGAGTTGGTTGTGCTGCGATTTGACGTGATGTCCCCCATGGTCGCAACCCTGCGAGAGGCGGTCGCATCGCAGGGGCGGCTTATGTGCAATATCGGATTTGCCTTTGCTGGCGCGCTGGCCCTGGTGGCGCCCGCCGCCGCTGCCGGGTTCGCGCCCGAGTTCCGCACCCTCGCACTGGGCCTTGAGGCGTCCGACATCACCACCGAGGGCTACGAGGGCTTCGCCTGCGGCTCCAATGGCGGCCCGCCCCTGGCGCCGATCTCCGGCTGGGTCGATTTCGCCAAATGCGCGCCCGAGGCCAATGGCCTGCACGAGGTCTATGTCGAATACGGCACCCGCACCGAGCGCCTTTCCCAGATGTTCCGCGACGAATATGGCGAGGAACTGTGGATCCAGCAGTTCGGCGGCACGCGTATCGCCAATTTCCCCGTCGTGCTCTCGCTGCTCTTTGACGACGAGGGCATCGTCCGCGGCTTCCGCGCCGTCACCGATTCCCGCGCCGAACTCGAGGATCGTTCCAAGAGCTACCTGCTGCGCTTCCGCGTCTATGCCCATTACGGGGAGGAGGGGTGGTCCTGCAAGGAACGTCCCGCGACCGGCGGCATCGAGCCGGTGGGCGAGATGTATGTCAACGAAGTCTGCCGCAAGCAGATCGACGGCAAGCGCGTTCGCGTGGAGGCCCACGTCTATCGCCGCCCCGGCCAGACCGGTGTCGACAGCCAGGGCATGTTCGTCCCCGGCCAGTTCGAAAGCATGACCCGCTGGGAGGTGTTCGACGCGACGCTTCCCATCTCGCCAGAGGAGGCGGCCGAATGAGACTGGCGCTCGTCCTGGCCCTCTGCGTGGCCCTGTTGCCCGGCGCCGCCCTCGCCGACGCGCGCCAGGATTTCCTCGACGGCAAGGCCCGGGATTGCCCGGGCTGCGATCTCACCGACAGGGATCTCAGCCGCCGCGACCTGGCCGGCGCCGACTTCACCGGCGCTACCCTTTCGGGCGCCAATTTCTATACGAGCGACCTCACCGGGGCGACGCTGGCCGGCGCCAACCTGACGCGCACCGACTTCACCCAGGCCAATCTCTCCAAGGCCGACCTCACCGGCACCAACACTTTCGAGACCATCTTCTACCGCGCCACCCTCAACAATGCCGACCTCACTGGCTCCAAGGGCCAGCGTGTCACCTTCCGTCGCGCTCTGCTGGGCGGGGTGGTGCTCGACGAGGCCACCATGCCCTTTTCACAGTTCGAGGATGCGCGGCTGGCCGGCGCCTCCGCCCGCAAGGCGGATCTCAAGGGCTCGACTTTCTCGGGCGTCAAGATGCAGCGCTTCGACCTCACCGGGGGCAATGCCGAGGGAGCCGACTTCTCCAATGCGGTGCTGAGCAAGGGCAAGTTCGGCGATGCGGTGCTCCGGCGCGCCGATCTTCTGCGGGCCGACCTCTCGGATGCCGATCTTTCCGGAACCGATCTTTCCGGCACCCGGCTCCTTGCCGCCATCCTCACCGATGCGGACACCTCGGGCGCCAATTTCGATGGTGCCCTGATGCCCGATGGGAACTGGCACGACTAGCGCCGGTCGGGTCTCAGCCCAGCCATCCACTCGATCGCCGCGCCCTTGTTGCCCGAAGGGCGGTATTCGCAGCCCACATAACCCTCGTAGCCGAGCCGGTCGAGTTCGGAGAGGACATAGCGATAGTTGATCTCGCCGGTGCCCGGTTCATGCCGGCCCGGCGCATCGGCGATCTGCACGTGCGCGATATGGTCCTTGAGCCGCCCGAAGGTGTGCATCAGGTCGCCCTGCATCACCTGCATGTGGTAAAAATCGTACTGCAGGTGGAGGTTGCTCAGCCCCGCCAGCGCCAGCAGCCGCTCGAAATGATTGGTGGTCGAGACGAAATAGCCCGGCATGTCACGCAGGTTGATCGGCTCGAGCAACAGCTTGATCCCCGCCGCGGTGCAGCGCTCGGAGGCATAGGCGAGGTTGTCGAGCAGGGTCTTTTCCAGCCGCAGGTGATCCACGTCATGGGGCGCGATGCCTGCCAGGCAGTTGAGCTGCGTGCAGCCGAGCGCCTGTGCATAGTCGAGCGCCATGGTCACGCCCGCCCGGAACTCGCCCACGCGCGCCGGGTGACAGGCGATGCCGCGCTCGCCCGCGTCCCACTTGCCCGCCGGAAAGTTGAAGAGTGCCTGCTTGAGGTTGTGCTGGGCGAGGAGCGTTGCGATCCGCTCCTTGGACTCCTCGTAGGGCGAGACATATTCGACCGCCCCGAACCCGTCCGCCGCGGCAGCCGCGAAGCGCTCGACGAACGGCAGGTCGGGATAGAGAAAGGACAGGTTGGCGGAGAACTTGGGCACGGCGCGACCCTCCTCGGGGCGCTAGAGATATAACGCCGCCCGCTCCCCTCCGGCTAGCCCGCCAGCGCAAACCACCGCGCGCGCTCTCCGATTTCGGGTTGCGCGCAGGGCGTTGCCCGCCGCGCCTCGTCGGCCAGCCGTTCGGCTTCGGCGAGGCACCGGGCAAAGTCGGGTGCCGCTTCGCCGGTGGCCGGACGCGCCGCGTCTCTCCAGCCGCAGAGGTCCTCGAACGCGTATCCCGCCTCGGTGACCTTGCCCTCCACCATCCAGCGTCCGCTCGCCGGGTCGGCCCGGTAGAGCCGAAGGAAATCGGCGCCGCGCCGCCCGAGGAAATCCACCGCGGCGATGATGTAGTCGATGACCGCATCATCGAAGAAATAGTTGAAGCTCAGCCGCGCCCAGCCCGGCCGGAAGAGGCTGCAGCCATCGGCCACCAGCGCTTCGTAGCGCTCGGCGCGCGCCGCATCGATATGGAGCAGTTCGTGCCCATAGGGCCCCGCACACGAGCACCCGCCGCGTGCCTGGATGCCGAAAAGGTCGTTGAGCAGCGCCACCACCAGGTTCGGGTGCAGCAACTGGTTGCCCACCCGGATGTTGAACGAAAAGATCGCCAGCCGCTGCGCCTGCCGGGGGCCCAGTACCTCGATCGCCGGGTTGCCGGTCCACGCCGCCATGGCCCGCGCCACCGCGCGCTGCTCGGCCGCCTCGATTGCATGGGCGCCCACGTCGGCCTTGAGCTGGAAGGCAAGGCCGGCCCGGATGTCGCCCATCACATTGGGCGTTCCAGCCTCCTCGCGCCGTTCGATATCGCTCACGTAGCGATGGTGATCCGCGGTCACATAGGAGACCGTGCCGCCGCCCGGCACCGTCGGCAGGCGCCCGAACAGGCGCTTGTCTGCCACCAGCACGCCCGATGCGCCCGGGCCGCCCACGAACTTGTGGGGCGAGAGGAAGATGGCGTCGATCCCGTCCGCTTCCATGTCGATGGCCGCATAAGGGCCGGCCGCCGCGTAGTCGGCCAGGAACCAGGCGCCGTGCGCCTTGAGCATGGCGCCGAGCGCGCGCATGTCGGTCTTGACCCCGGTGACGTTGGAAGCCGCCGAGAACGAACCGATGCGCGGCGCGTCCTTGGGTGCCGCCTCGAGTGCCGCCTCGAGCGTTCCCAGGCAGATCTGCCCGTTCTCGTCGAGCGGAATGCGCACTAGTCGCACGTTGGCTTCGCGCCACGGCAGGTCGTTGGAGTGATGCTCGTAAGGGCCGATGAAGACGGTCGGCCAATTGTCGCCGTTGTGACCGTCGCAAATGGTGGTGACCAGCTTGTTGACGGCCGCCGTCGCGCCGCTGCCGCAGAAGATCACGGCGTGGCGCTCGCCCGCGCCCACCGCCCGGCGCACCGCCGCGCGCGCCGCTTCGCGCAGCCGCGTGGTCTGCAGTCCCGTGTAGGAGGTCTCTGTATGGGTATTGGCATAGAAGGGCGCCGCGATGGCGCTCATGCGCTCCTCGATGAAGTCGAGGCTCCGGCCCGAGGCCGTATAGTCGGCATAGACCAGCGGTCGCATTCCGAAGGGCCCCGGTATGGAGGCGCCTGCGCCGATAAGGCCATTGCGGATGCGATCGATTGCTGACTGGCTGCTCATGGCGTCATTCTACGCCGATCAATCTTGTAAGCAAGCAATGCTATTCTAGGCGATAGAAGCAGAACTAAGTTCTAACATAGTGGCCTAAAATAGAACGATATGGCGCGCCAGGGCTTCGATCTGGCGCTCCTTCCCCGGCGGCCCCGGTTAAGCATCACCCGAACTCCCCGATCGCCCCGCGCCCCCGCCGTGTTATCGAGCCTGCCGACGACCACCGGGCGTGCCCGAAACGACCCGACTTTCCTGAGCAAAGGCTTCGTTCCGTGTCCGATCCCAACGCCCTTGCGCAACTCGGCAGGAGCCAGGTTCAGGTGACGCGCCTGGGTTTGGGAGCCGGCCCCCTGGGCAATGTCGCCGTGCCCGTTGCAGGCGAAGAGGCTGCGCGCACCATCGGCCTGGCACTGGGACCGGCCCCGCGCCTCATCGACACCGCTCCTTCCTATGGCTCGGGCCTTTCCGAAGCGCGCATCGGCGCCGCCCTGCGCGGCGTTCCGCGCGACAGTTTCGTGATTTCGAGCAAGGTCGGGCGCCTCCTGCACGGGGCCCGTGTCGAGACCGGCACCTATGACGTCCTGGGCCAGCCCATCTACCGGACCACCGACCGGCTGGAGCCCGCCTTTGACTTCTCTTATGACGGGGTCATGCGCTCCTACGAGGAGAGCCTCGAACGCCTCGGGCTCGACCGGCTGGACATCGTCCACATCCACAATCCCGATGCCCATTTCGCGCCCGCCCTGGCCGGCGCCTACCTGGCCCTTCACCGCCTGCGCGAAGCCGGGGCGGTCGGGGCGATCTCGGTGGGCATGAACCAGTGGGAAATGCTCTCGCGTTTCCTCGACTATGGCGACTTCGACTGCTTCCTGCTCGCCGGCCGCTATACGCTGCTCGATCGCAGCGCCGTCCACGACCTGCTCCCCAGGTGCCTCAAGCGCGGCGTCTCCGTCATCGCCGGGGGTGTCTTCAATTCCGGCATTCTCGCCAATCCCGTGCCGGGCGCTACTTACGACTATGTGCCCGCCGATGGTGTCACGCTCCGGCGGGCCCTGCGCCTCAAGCTTGTGTGCGAGGAATTCGGCGTGCCCCTCAAGGCGGCTGCCGTGCAGTTTCCGCTCCGCCATCCGGCGGTGGCGTCGGTCCTGGTCGGGGTCAAGAGCGCTGCCGAATGGCGCGAGAACACCGCGCTCTTCGAGGTCGAGATCCCCGATGCCCTGTGGTCGCGCCTCGAGGCGCTGGACGGCTAGAGCGCAGCCCCGTTCGTGCCGAACACGTGGCAACGCGCCGGGTCGACATAGGCCGTCACCGTCGCCCCGGTCTCGAGCCGCCGCTGTCCTTCGAGCGAGATCGTCATCGGCTGCCCGTCCTGGGTCGAGGCATAGAGCAGGGTGGAATCCCCCAGTTGCTCGACCAGGTCCACCCGCACGTCGGCGAGCTTGATCCCTTCGCTCTCGTTGACCCCGATATGTTCGGGCCGGACCCCGAAGGTCACTGCGTCCCCGTTCGCCGCCTTGGCGCCGGGCCGAGCCAGCGACACCTTGCTGCCGGCCGTGCTCACATTGATCGACTGCCCATCGGCATTGTCGAGCACGCCCTTGAGGAAGTTCATCTTGGGCGAGCCGATGAAGCCGGCCACGAAGAGGTTCTTGGGATTGTTGTAGAGATCGAGCGGCGCTCCCACCTGCTCGATATTGCCTGCGTTCAGCACCACGATCTTGTCGGCCATGGTCATGGCCTCCACCTGGTCGTGCGTCACGTAGACCATGGTGTTGCCCAGGTCGTTATGGAGCTTGGCGATCTCCACGCGCATCTGCACGCGCAGTTCTGCATCCAGGTTGGAGAGCGGCTCGTCGAACAGGAACAGCCGCGGCTCGCGCACGATGGCGCGCCCGATCGCGACGCGCTGCCGCTGCCCGCCCGAAAGCTGCTTTGGCTTGCGCGCCAGTAGCGGCTCGATGCGCAGGATCTGCGCGGCGCGCTTCACCCGCACGTCGATCTCGGCCTTGGGCACCTTGGCAGTTTCGAGGCCAAAAGCCAGGTTCTGGTAAACGCTCATATGCGGATAGAGCGCGTAGCTCTGGAAGACCATGGCGATGCCGCGCTTGGCCGGCGGCACCTCGTTCATGCGCTCCCCGTCGATCACCAGGTCGCCGCCGGTGATCGGCTCGAGCCCTGCGATCATGCGCAAAAGGGTCGATTTTCCGCAGCCCGAGGGACCCACGAACACCACGAACTCGCCCGGATCGATGGCGAGGTCGACCCCATGAACGACCTCGAAGTCGCCATAGGCCTTCACCACTTTCTGCAGTGCGACGCTGGTCGTCATTGCGCGGCCTCCTTGCGGAACTGGGCCGGGACCCAGCTCTTGTACTTGGGATGGTCGGGCGCGATCGGCAGGCGCACCTCGGTATGGGTTTCCGAGGAATGATAGAACGCCGTCACGATCTCGAGCGCCCGGCGCGAATCCGCGCTGGTCACCGGCACCGGCCCACGTCCCATCAGCGCGTCGTGAAACCGCGCCATCTGCGTCTGGAAACGCTCGGGCACATGCACCCAGTCCTTGAGCAGCGCATCGATCTGCGCCTGCACCTCCGGCGAAGCCGGAATGATCCGCCAGAGCTTGCCGCCCGGCGAATAGGGGGCGTGGTCGCTCTCGAACGTCACGTTGGAAAAGGCCAGGCGAATGCGGCTGATCTCTTCCTGGCTGCCGAGCGTCGCCGTCAGCGAAGCCAGGGCCCCGCTTTCCAGCTCGCACGAGGCCGAGATGCAGTCTTCCACCTCGATATCGTTGACCCGGGTCGCCACGCGCCCGAAGAGCCCCGAGATCGGGCCCATGAGATAGGTGATGATATCGTGGATATGGATGGCGTGGGTCATCAGCACCCCGCCCAGTTCGGTCGCCCACTTGCCGCGCCAGGGCACCGCGTAATATTCGGCTGTCCGCTTCCAGAGCGTCTCGGCGGTCGCCACGTAGGGCGTGCCGGCAATGCCGGAATCGATGATCTTCTTGACCTGCTCGATGCCGTCGCCATAGCGGTACTGGAAGATGGGCATGAGCTTGCCCTTGGCCTTCTTCTCGGCCGCCACGATCTCGTCGAGCTGGGCGAGCGAGCCCACCAGCGGCTTTTCGCACACCACGTGCTTGCCCGCTTCGAGGGCCGCGATGATCTGCCCGTAATGCACCATCGGCGGGGTGCAGATATCGATGATCTCGACATCGGTCTTGAGCAATTCGTCGAACGAGGTATAGCGCCCTTCGATCCCGAATTCGTCGGCCACGGCGTTGAGCCGTTCCGGGTTGAGGTCGCAAAGCGCCACGACCTTGTATTTGTCCGCGTTCGGAACATAGCCCTCGATCAGGTGCGAACGTCCGATGCCGCAGCCGACTACGGCCACCGTCTTGATTTCGTTGCTCATGAGTTAGCCTCGGCCATCTGTTGGGCGGTAAGGGCGAGTTCCATCGCCTTGAAGCAATGCGCCTGGCTCATCGCCGTCTCGGTGCGATCGCGGATATCGTTGAGCAACTGCCGTCCATAGGGCAGCTCGACCCCCGAGCAGTCGATATGCTGCACCCCGTTCTTGTCGACGAGGAACAGGTGATCGGTCCCCGGTCGCCCGGCGATGTCGATATATTTGCGCAACTCGATATAGCCTTCGGTGCCCAGGATCGTCAGGCGCCCGTCGCCCCAGGTCGGCAGCCCCTTGGGGGTGAACCAGTCGACGCGGATGTAGCCGGTGGTGCGCGGCGCCTTGAGGTGCACGTCGCCGACGTCCTGCAGTTCCGGGGTCTGCGGATTGTGCCGGTTGGCGACCGAGGCGGAAACGACTTCCACGTCCAGCGTATCGGCAAAGAACAGGAACTGCTCGAACTGGTGCGAGGCGATATCGCAAAGTATGCCGCCATACTTGGCCCGCTCGAAGAACCATTTCGGCCGCGCCAGGTTGTTGAGCGAGTGCGGTCCCAGGCCCACCGTGTTGACGACCTCTCCGATCGCCCCGGCCCGCACCAGCTCGCCCGCCTTGACGGTCGAGCGGGTTTCGAAATGCTCCGAATAGCAGATCGAATAGATGCGCTGGGTCTCGGCCTGTACGCGCTTGAGCTCATCGAGCTGGGCGAAGGTGGTCATGCCCGCCTTGTCGCTCATCACGTCCTTGCCGTGCCGCATGGCCTCGATCGAGATGCCCGCGCGCTCGCTGGTGATGGCCGAGGTCAGCACCAGGGCGATGTCCTTGTCCTCGAGGATGGCGGCCTTGTCGGCGACGCGCCTGGCCTGCGGAAACTTGGCCGAGAAGGCCTGAGCCAGGTCATCCTCGATGGCATGGAAGGCCACCAGCTCGGCGCCCTGCTTCAGCAGCAGGTCGCACTGGCCGTAGATGTGACCGTGATTGATGCCGATAGCGGCGAATTTGATGGTCATGAGATGCTCGAAAAGGAGAGAACGTGTTTTGGGCTCGCCCCCACCCGCGACCCGTCCCCGCACGGGGCAGGGAGGTCACGGTGGGAGGTCGAACCGGCAGGTCTCCCTCCCGCTTGTGGGGAGAGAACAAGGGTGGGGGAAGCTGGAGGCACAGTCCTCACCGCTTCATCCCCGTCGTCGCGATCCCCTCGATCAGCAGGCGCTGGAAGAAGAGGAAGAACAGGAACACCGGCACGAGGCTGAGCACAGACATGGCGAACAGCCCGCCCCAATCGGACTCCGCGGTCGAATCCACGAACGTGCGCAGCCCCAGCATCACGGTGTATTGCCGCATGTCGTTGAGGTAGATCAGCGGCCCGAAGAAATCGTCCCAGGTCCAGATGAAGGTGAAGATCGCCGCCGTCGCCAGCACCGGCTGGGAGAGCGGCAGGAGGATCTTCCAGTAGATGCGCCAGGGCGAGCAGCCATCCATCATCGCCGCCTCGTCAAGCTCCTTGGGAATGCCCCGGAAGAACTGCACCATCAGGAAGATGAAGAAGGCGTCGGCCGCCAGGAATTTTGGCACCACCAGCGGCAGGATCGAATTGACCCAGCCCAGGTTGAGGAACAGCACATATTGCGGGATCAGTGTCACCTGGTAGGGCAGCATGAGCGTGCCCAGCATCATGGCGAACCAGAACCGGCGCCCCTTGAACTCGAGCCGCGCGAAGGCGAACGCCGCCAGCGAACAGGCGAAGACGTTCCCCGCGATCGAAAGCAGGGAGATGATGAACGAGTTGATGAAGAAGGTGCCGAAGCTGACCTTGAGCCCGTTCCAGCCGCGGATATAGGCGTCGATGCTCCACGAGGAGGGCCACAGCCCGGAGTTGAAGATCTCGTCGGCCGGACGGAACGAGGCCGAGAGCATCCACAGCAGCGGATAGAGCATCAGGATCGAGGCGATCACCAGGAGCGTATGGGCGATCACCGAGCCGAACCGCTTCCAGAACTTGCCGAAGCCCGATTCCTCGGTCACCACCGTCAGGCGTTGCACATCAGTCGTCATAGTGCACCCAGTACTTTGACGTCAGGAACGAGAACGCTGTGAACAGCGCCACGATCGCCAGCAGGATCCAGGCGAGCGCCGAGGCGTAGCCCATGCGGAAGAACCCGAAGGCCTCCTGGTAGAGATAGAGCGTATAGAACAGCGTCGAATTGATCGGATTGCCCGTGCCGCCCGAAATGATGAAGGCGGGCGTGAAGCTCTTGAAGGCCTCGATGGTCTGGATGATGGCGTTGAAGAACACCACCGGCGTCAGCAGCGGCAGCGTGATCTTCCAGAACATCCGCCACTTGCTGGCGCCGTCCAAGCTCGCCGCCTCGTACATGTCCTGCGGTATCTGCCGCAGCCCGGCCAGGAAGATGATCATCGGCGAGCCGAACTGCCAGATCGAGAGCACGATCAGCGTCCAGAGCGAGAAGCGCGGATTGGAAATCCAGCTCGGTCCCTGGATGCCGAAGATCGCCAGGAAGTCGTTGACCAGCCCGTCGCCGGCAAAGAGCTGGCGCCAGAGCACCGCGATGGCGACGCTCGCGCCGAGGAGCGAGGGCAGGTAGAACACCGCCCGGTAGAGCGGCAGCCCCTTCATGCCGCGGTTGAGCAGCAGCGCCACGCCCAGCGCGAAGGCCAGCTTGAGCGGCACCGAGAACACCACGAAGAAGAAGGTCACCCGCATCGACTGGACGAACTTGGGGTCGGCCGTGAAGATGCGGGCGTAGTTGGCCATGCCCACCCATTTGGGCGGGTTGAGCAGGTTGAAATCGGTGAAGCTGAGGTAGAAGGACGACAGGATCGGCCCCACCGTCAGCCCGAAGAACCCGATGAACCAAGGCAGAAGGAACAGGTATCCCGGCCCGTTGGCCGCCCAGAGCCTTCGCCATGTCGATTGGACCGAGGCGCGCTCCTTCGGCGCCGTTTGCATGGTCTCGCCGTAGGAGCGCGTAGTCATCGCGGTTAACCGGCGCGGTTGAGGATTTCGGACGCTTCCGCGAAGAAGGCCGGACCCGCATCGGCAGGGGACTGCTGCCCGAACGCCACTTCCTGGCTCTTGGTCAGGAGCGCCGTCGCCACTTCACCGGCATTGGCCGGCGGGGACGGAGGCAGCGGCCCGAGCAGGTCGCCAAGGCCCGACACGAACTTGAGCGCCACCTGGCTGCTCTCGTCGAGCGTGGGGGTAATCGCCTCGCGTACGGCCGCCGAGCAGGGAATGCCGCGTTCGACGCCCAGTACCTTGCCTGCTTCCTTGTCGTTGACGAAGAAGCCGACGAACCTGGCGCCCTCTTCCTTGTTGGCCGACGAGCCGCCCAGCGAGAAGAACATCGAGGGCTTGCGGTAGTGGCCGCCGGTCGACCCCGCCTTGAGGCGCGGGAAGTTGGCGAGCGTCAGCTTGTCCTTGTTGATGGCCTGGAAGGCCACGAGCTGGTTGGAGTTGGCAAAGGTCACGGCGGCCTTGCCCAGGCTCACCATGGTCTGCTCCAGCGGCCCGGTATCGAGCGCCTGGTCGTCCGGCGACACGATGACGCCAGCGTCGCGCATGTCGGCCCAGAGCTGGAACCAGGCCGTCAGGTCGTCGGCCGTGAAGCCCGGCTTGCCGTCGGCGGTGTAGAGCGCCTTGCCCTGCTGGCGCAGCCAGTTCTCGAGCGCCGGCTCGACGCCCGAGCCGTCCTGGAAGGCCTTCATGCCGCCGCGCACGTTCTTGGACTTGAACGCCTCGCCCATGGCCTTGAGGTCTTCATAGGTGGTGTTGGGGCCCGGCACGTCCACGCCCGCTTCCTGGAAGGCGGCGGTGTTGACGATCAGCGCCACCGAGTTGGCGCCCAGGCTGATGCCGTAGAGCTTGCCGTCGACCTTGCCGCCGTCGAGCTGGTCCTGGTCGAAATCGGTGAGGGCCAGCTGTTCGGCCAGGTCGTCCAGCGGGGCGATGGCGCCGCGCTTGGCGTATTCCACGATATAGCGGTAGTCCATCTGGATGATGTCGGGCGCATTGCCGCCGGCGGTCTGCGTGGCGAGCTTGGGCCAGTAATCGTTCCAGGCGAGGAATTCGGTGTCGATGGTCGTGCCCGGATTGGCCTTGACGAAGAGGTCGGTGACCCCGTTCGTGCGGTCGGCGCGCGCCTGGCCGCCCCAGAAGATGAGGCGCATGCGCGTGTCCTGGGCCCAGGACGGCGAGACGCCCGCTGCCCCGGCAGCCAGCAGCGCGGTGCTGCCGAGCAGGAACTGGCGCCTGTCGATACGTATGGTCATTCGGTTTCCTCCCAAACGGTTGCGGCGTTCTTCTCGAACACCTGGATCCACGGCTCTCCCTGCCGCAAATCACTAGTTAGTTACATATCCCGGTAGCCCGCATACGATACCGGCTCCACATCATGCCGGATACAGCGCAAACGGCATCGCTAAATAACTAAGCGGTTACAACATGGCATAGCGGCATCGGCTGAGCAACCATCTTGTATGGCAGATTTCGGAGCGCCGTGGCGCCTGTCCGCGCCACAATGTCCGCGCAGCCCTCCCCGACTGCCTTCGGGCCTCCTCGCCCCCGGATCCATTCGTCTTTCCCGAACCTTGATCCAGTCTGGATCAAAAGGAAAATACGAAATAGCCTGCTCAATATAGAAGAAATCTATGGAGGCCGGCTGTGGACAAGCTGCTCAATCAATTTCTCGCGGTCGCTGAGGCGGGCACCATCAGCGGGGCCGCCGCCGCCCTCCTGGTCACCCAGCCCACGCTCACCTTCAACATGCGCAAGCTCGAGGAGAGCATGGGCGTGCCCCTGCTCATCCGCTCGCCGCGTGGGGTGCAACTGACCGAATATGGCGAGACGCTCTACCGCAACGCCCGCCTCATGCGCCGCCTCTATGACAACACCATCGATGCCATCGCCCAGCAGCGCGGGCGCACCGAGGAGGGCCTGCGCATAGGCACCGGCTATTCCTGGTGGACCGTGTTCATCCGCGATTTCGTCATCGACTATTCGCGCGACTTTCCCAATGCCGGCATTCACGTCAGCGTGGGCAACCAGCTCCGCTGCATGGACCAGCTCCTCAGCGGCGACATCTCGCTTTTCGCCGCCCACGAGATCGAGGGGCTCAGTCCCAGCACCGGCGCGCATTTCGTGCCGCTCACCACTGTCGGCCACGGCTATTTCGTGCGGCCCGGCCATCCGCTGCTCGATCGCCCGCGTACCATCGCCGAGATCGAGGCCTATCCCGCCGTCACCAGCTCGCTCCCCGAAACCCGCCACCAGCGCTTCTTCGAGACCTGGAGCCGCTCGCCGGCCGGCAGCACGCCGTTCGAGCAGGGCAAATACATCTTTGCCTCCAACTCGTTGACCGCCTGCCTCGAATACGTAGCCAGCACCGATGCCGTCATCGGCCACACCGAGGTGATGACCGACGAGTTCCTGCGCCGCGGCCTGCGCCGCATCGCCGTGAGCGATGCCACGCGCCGCAGCCGCATCGGCGTCTACGTGCTGACCGACCGCGTCAACGAGCCCCGAGTCGCCCAACTGATCCAGGCCCTGCGCACCCGCGCCGCAACCGTCCTGCCGCCACTCGCCGGCAGCGAAGCGGCTTAGTGCGGGGCGCTCGTCAGGTTTTTCGCGCTATGCGGGCGCCCACGCCCCGCATCTATCCCCCACCCGCCACCCGAGTGCCGCTACCCATGTGCCCCCGGTCTGTGCTGCGCGAGATCGGTGGTGGGGAGCTTTAGTGGTTCGGGAAATCCTCTTCCCATGGAAGGGCATAGACCAGCTTCAACGGCCCACCGCTACGCCCGCCGCGTCCGCAGGTAGTCGAGCACCATCTGCACCGCCAGCGCTTCGCGTTCCTGGATGAGGGCGAACTGGCTCAGGTCGCGACCGAAGATCACCGAGAGCGTCGTCATGTTCGAGACGTAGAAATAGCCCAGGCCCGCGATCGAGATATAGAGCTGCATCGGGTCGACATCGGCGCGGAACACGCCCGATTCGCCGCCTCGCCGCAGGATTTCGCCTAGTTCCGCCACCAGCGGGGAATGCAGCGCCGGAATGTCCTTGATCTGCTTGAGGAAGCGCCCGTTCTGCAGGTTTTCCACCGCCAGCAGGCGCGGAAACCAGGGGTTGGCGAGGAAGTGCCGGAAGGTGAAGCGCACCATCCGGTCCACCGCCTCGACAGGATCGTACTGGCTCAGCGTCAGCTGCTTTTCGCCCTGGCGGATCTCGCGATAGGCGTCGAACAGCACGGCGCTGTAGAGCGCTTCCTTGTTCCCGTAATAGTGATAGAGCAGGCGCTTGTTGGCCTTGGCCCGCGCCGCGATGGCATCCACCCGCGCGCCGTTGAAGCCCTGTTCGCAGAATTCGTCGCGCGCCGCCTTGAGGATCAGCGCCTTGGTCTTTTCGGCGTCGCGCGGGCGGGGCGTGGCTGGCGCCGCCGTTCCCTTGCGCCTGCGGCTTGCCGGCGCTGCGTCCGCCTGTCCTTCGCTCATTGCATCGTCCTCTTTGCCGTCGCTTCCCACAGGAAGTCGCGGGCTTGACGGGTCACTCTAGCGATGTGTATCTAAGTAACCAAACGGTTACAAACAGTGCTTGCGGGAGGAAACGGATGGCTGAGCGTCGGATTGGGCTAATCATGCATGGCGTCACAGGGCGCATGGGGTACAACCAGCACCTTGTGCGCTCGATCCTGGCGATCCGCGACCAGGGCGGCGTGGCGCTCTCGAACGGCGATCGTCTGGTGCCCGACATCATCATCGTGGGGCGCGACGGCGAAAAGATTTCGCGCATCGCCCAGCGCCATAACATCGCCCGCTGGTCGACCGATCTCGACGCCGCGCTCGCCAATCCCGACGACACGCTGTTCTTCGATGCCGGCACCACGCTCATGCGCGCCGGCCTCATCGAAAAGGCCATCGACGCCGGCAAGGCCGTCTATTGCGAAAAGCCGATTTCGGACGACCTCGACATCGCCGTGGCGCTGGCGCGGAAGGCCAAGGCCTCTGGCGTCAAGCATGGCGTCGTGCAGGACAAGCTCTTCCTGCCGGGGCTGCTGAAACTCAAGATGCTGCGCGATTCCGGCTTCTTCGGCAAAATCCTCTCGGTGCGCGGCGAGTTCGGCTATTGGGTGTTCGAGGGCGACTGGCAGCCCGCCCAGCGCCCCTCATGGAATTACCGCAAGGCCGATGGCGGCGGCATTATCCTGGATATGCTCTGCCACTGGCGCTACGTGCTCGATAACCTCTTCGGCGAGGTCAAGGCGGTTTCCTGCCTTGGCGCCACCCACATTCCCGAGCGCGTCGACGAGAAGGGCCAGCGCTACAAGGCCGATACCGACGATGCCGCCTACGCCACCTTCGAGCTCGAAGGCGGCGTCATCGCCCAGATCAATTCCAGCTGGACCACCCGCGTCCGCCGCGACGACCTGGTGACCTTCCACGTCGACGGCACCCACGGCTCGGCCGTGGCGGGCCTCCAGAAGTGCTGGAGCCAGCATCGCGTCAACACACCCAAGCCGGTGTGGAACCCCGACATTCCCCAGCCCATCGATTTCTTCGCGAGCTGGGAGGAGGTGCCCAACAACTGGCCGGCCGAAAACGGCTTCAAGGCGCAGTGGGAAATGTTCCTGCGCCACGTGGCCGAGGATGCCCCGTGGGAATATGGGCTCGATGCCGGCGCCAAGGGCGTGCAGCTGGCCGCGCTCGGCCTGCAATCCTGGGCCGAACGCCGCTGGCTCGACGTGCCGGCGCTGGATATCTGAGGAGATCGAGCATGCGGCCCACCCCCACCCTCTATCCCTCCCCACAAGGGGGAGGGAGGCCTGCCGGCAAGATCGTGCCCCCTTCCTCCCTCCCCCTTGTGGGGAGGGCCGGGGTGGGGGTGAGCCCTAATACTCGGCGCTCTGGGGTGGCCAATGGCTAAGATCTCGCTTCCGACCCCAAACCGGGCGCTGGAGGACTACACCCTCACCGGCACCCCGATCCCCTTCGTGCGCCACGCCGCCACCGATTTCCCGCGCATCGCCTTCGCCGCGGCCCATGTCGTTGCCGACCCGCTGGCCGCCAACGATCCCTGGCTCACCCCGGCCATCGATTGGGACAAAACCCTCGCCTTCCGCCACCGCCTCTGGGATCTCGGGCTCGGGGTCGCCGAAGCCATGGATACCGCCCAGCGCGGCATGGGCCTGGGCTGGCCCGAGGCGCAGGAACTCATCCGCCGCTCGCAGGCGGAGGCCCGCACGCGAAAAGATTCCCTCATCGCCTATGGCGCCGGCACCGATCACCTGCTGCCCGGTCCCGATGTCACCATCGACGCCATCATCGGCGCCTATGAGGAGCAGATCGGTTTCGTCGAAGGGCAGGGCGGCCGCATCATCCTGATGGCCAGCCGCGCCCTTGCCGCCGCCGCCAAAAGCCCTGACGATTACATCAAGGTCTATGCCCGCATCCTCACCCAGGTGAAGCAGCCGGTCATCATCCACTGGCTGGGCGAAATGTTCGATCCGGCCCTGGCCGGCTATTGGGGCGCTGCCGATCACCTCGATGCCATGGAGACGTGCCTCGACGTCATCGCCACCCATGCCGACAAGGTCGACGGCATCAAGATTTCCCTGCTCTCCAAGGAAAAGGAAATCTCCATGCGCCGCCGCCTGCCGCCGGGCGTGCGCATGTATACGGGCGACGATTTCAACTATGCCGAACTCATCGCCGGCGACGAAGCGGGGCATTCAGATGCCTTGCTCGGCATCTTCGACGCCATCGCCCCCGCCGCCTCGGCGGCCCTGGCGGCCCTGGGCCGGGGCAGCGAGAACGAGTTCTTCGAACTGCTCGAACCCACCGTGCCGCTCTCGCGCCACATCTTCGCGGCGCCCACGCGCTTCTACAAGACCGGCGTCGTCTTCCTCGCCTATCTCAACGGGCTGCAGGACCATTTCACCATGGTCGGCGGCCAGCAGAGCACGCGCTCGCTCCAACACCTTGCCGAGCTCTTCCGCCTCGCCGACAAGGCCCGCGTCCTCGCCGATCCGGATCTCGCCATCGAGCGCATGAAACGCGTTCTTGCCGTCAACGGAGTTGTCTGATGGCCAGGGGCCAGCTTTCCATGAACCTCGCCACTACCCGTGGCGCCTGGGGCTTTGCCGAGGCCGTCGACGGGTGCCTGCGCCACGGCGTCACCGCCATCTCGCCCTGGCGCGACCAGGTGGCGGCCATCGGGCTCGATGAGGCGGCGCGCATCGTCAAGGCCAACGGCCTGCGCGTCACCGGCCTCTGCCGTGGCGGCATGTTCCCCGGCGTCGACGCCGCCGACCGCCAGAAGCGCATCGACGACAATTTCCACGCCATCGATGAAGCGGCGGCCCTCGGCGCCGATTGCCTCGTCCTCGTCGTCGGCGGCCTGCCGGGTTCGTCCCGGGACATCGCCGAGGCGCGGAAAATGGTGGCTGACGGCATCGCCGCCATCGTGCCCCATGCCCGCTCGGCCGGCATTCCCCTCGCCATCGAGCCGCTGCATCCGATGTACGCGGCCGACCGCGCCTGCGTGAACACCATCGACCAGGCGCTCGACATCTGCGAGACGCTGGGCGAATCCGTCGGCGTCGCCATCGACGTCTACCACGTCTGGTGGGACCCCAACCTGGCCGCGGCCATCGCGCGGGCCGGGCGCATGAAGCGCATCTTCGCCCATCATATCTGCGACTGGCTGGTGCCGACGCGCGATCTTCTCAACGACCGCGGCATGATGGGCGACGGGGTCATCGACCTCAAGGCCATCCGCGCCATGATCGAGGCCGCCGGCTATCACGGCCCGCAGGAAGTGGAGATCTTCTCCACCGAGAACTGGTGGAAACGCCCCGGGGACGAGGTGGTGAAGACCTGCGTGGAGCGGTTCGAAACCGTGTGCTGAGCCGGCGCTGACAAGCCAAAGCGCATCGACAATTGCGAGGCGCCGACCTCGTCGGGCAATGGCCGCTGTCAAATCAGCTTACACTAACGCTCCGCTCCAACGCTTCTTCCCCCGGAAGAGGGATGCGGTGTTTGGGAATAACCGGCGAGTGTCCAGAGCGCCGTCGAGCAATGCTGCTTAACTGCGAGCGAAATGCCGCAAACGAGCAGGAATGCGGAGCCGACGGGCGACCCCACAACCTGATACCCGGCGAATGCCGGGGCCAGATCTCACCATTCCTCAGAATACGCGATGGCCCCCGGGACCGTCCGCTACAGCCCCTTGATCCGGCTCTGCCACCGCTTGATCATCGCCTCGGCAGCCGCTTCCTGGCCCTGCATGTTGGCGCTCTTGTAAACGTCCACCATCACCCCGCGTCCGGCCAGTTGCGCCACGGCTTCGGCCATGATGGCGTTGAGAATGAACACCCCGGCAATGGTCGAGGTCGGCCCCATCCGCTCGATGCGTCCGGGGATCTGCATGGCCGCGTCGCCATAGGCGCCGAAATTGTCGATGACGATGTCCGCCACCTCGAACAGCCGCTTGCCCGTCGTGTGGCGCGAACTGGTCTTGCGCGAATGCTCGAGCGAGGTGATGGCGATGGTCGTCGCCCCGCGCTCCTTGCCGATCAGCGCCAGCTCGATGGGGTAGGCGTTGCGCCCCGAATTGGAGGCCACGAAGATCACGTCGCCCCTGCCGATTGGATAGTCCGACAGGATCACCTCGGCATAGCCCTCCACCCGTTCGAGCAGCGTAGAGCGGCGTGCGCCCGTGTGCAGCATGAGGTTGGGGTCGAGCACCGCCTGGGCCGCGGCGATGCCGCCGGCCCGGTAATAGACCTCTTCGGCCAGGATATGGGAGTGTCCCGAGCCGGCCACATAGACCAGCCGGTTGGCTTCGAGCGCGGTAGCCACCACGTCGCGGGCCCTGTCCATCGCCCCGTTTTCGTCCGCAACGATCCTGTCCAGGATCGATACGATCCGGTCCCGGAACTCCTCGCGTAACTGACTCAACGCAACCCCCCAAGGCCGGTGGTTCAGCCCTTGATTTCGCCGACATATTGATAGCGGTCGCCGCGGTACCAACTCACCGCATCTTCGACCGCCGATCCATCCGCGCCATACCCGACTTGCGCGATTTCGAGCACCGCCGAGTTCGGCCGGACGCCGAGCAGCCCCGCGATTTCCGGGGAGGCTTCGATGGCCTTAAGGCTCTGCAGGATTCTCCTGGGCCGGCCGTTGCGCGAATCCATGCGCTCGTAAAGCGAGCCCATGCCGTCATAATCCTCGCCCACGCTCGCCAGCGGCACCACGGCCTTCTCATAGCAGAGCGTTTCCCCGCCCGCCTTGCGCAGCCGCACCAGCGTCATCGTGAGCGTGCCCAGCGGCAGGCCGGTACGAAAGGCCGTGTCGTGCGGCACCGGCCCCACCGTGCGTTCGAGCACGGTCGAGGTGGCGGTCATGCCGCGCAGCTTCATGTCCTCGGTAAAGCCCGATAGCTGGCTGAGCGCCTTGTGGATGCGCCCGCTCACCACAGTGCCGGCGCCCGGGCGCGTGCTGACCAGGCCCATATTGCCCAGTTCCTTCAGGCACTGGCGCAGGGTCGAGCGCGATACACCCAGCCCATCGGCCATTTCCCGTTCGGCGGGCAGGGCAGAGCCGGCCACCAGCAGGCCATCTTCGAATGCGGAGGCAAAGGCATTGCGCAGGCGGCTCGAAAGCGGGCCGTGCTCCCTTTGCAGTCGTCCGCTCAAGGCAGTGTAGAAATCCATGATTTCCTCCAAACCCTTGCCCCTCCTTTATAAAGGCAGTCCGACGCCGGACACAACAGCGGTCTGATTTTGGTCTGATCAATTTTTGCAGTTTGATGAACGACTGCGATGATGTTGAGATTTTCTCAGATTGCTGTCAGATGAGAAACGGGCCAAAAGCAAACCAACTGGTCTTGATTTCGCCGTCTGGCCGGAATTTATGACGATTACGCTTTGGCGCGCGATGGGCTATTGAGGGCCCCGGTTCGGAGGAATGGCCCTGATGGCACTGGATATGGGTGGTGGCTTCACGCTGCGGCAGGCAGGCGACGAAGACCACGACGCACTGGCGATGATCTGCCTCAAGACCGGCGACGCCGGCAAGGACGCTTCCGCGCGCGAGGACGATCCGCTCCTGATCGGCGCCATCTATGCGCTGCCCTATCAGGTGATCGAGCCGCTCTTCGCCTTCGTCATCGAGCACCCCGATCATGGCGTGTGCGGTTATGTGCTGGGCGCGCCCGATACCGATCGCTTCTATCGCGTCATCGAGCAGACCTGGTACAGGACCCTGCGCACCAAGGTGGCCGATCCCGGCCCGGACATGCGCGCCTGGCGCGGCAGCGACTGGGCCCGCCGGCTCATCCACCATCCGAAATACGTTTTCCCCAAGTCGCTCTATCCTTACCCCGCGCACGGCCATATCGACCTTCTCCCGGTCGCGCAGGGCAAGGGCTTGGGCGGCACCGCTCTGCGTTTCCTCATGGCGCAACTGGCGGCCCGCCGCGTCACGGGCATTCATCTGGGCGTCGATCCCAAGAACACCGGGGCCGTGCGCTTCTATGACCGGCTGGGCTTCACTCCGCTCGTCGCCGACGATCTGCCCAAGGGCTCGCTCTATATGGTCAAGAGCTTCTAGCGGGGCGAAGGGGGCTCGCTGCTCCCCGTTGACTCAAATTCTCTACCGTTTAACTGTGCGAAACCGGTTTCGTAATCTGGGTAGGGGCGTTTCTTTTTGACTGAGTTGCATACGCGGTTGCTGGCGGAGATCGAAGGCCGGCGGCAGGAACTGATCGCCCTGACGCAGGATTTGATTCGCATCCCCACCCTCAACCCGCCGGGCGAGGCGTATCTGGAAATCTGCGAATACCTCGCCAATCGCCTGCGCCCCCGCGGCTTCGAGATCGAGATGGTTCGTGCCTTCGGCACCCCCGGGGACAGCGAAAAATATCCGCGCTGGAACGTCGTTGCCCGCAAGGAAGGCGCCCACAAGGGCGAAACCGTCCACTTCAATTCCCACATCGATATCGTCGAGATCGGCTCGGGCTGGACCTTCGATCCGCTCGGCGGCGAACTCTCCGACGGCAAGATCTATGGCCGCGGCACCTGCGACATGAAGGGCGGGCTGGCCGCCTCGATCATCGCAGCCGAAGCCTTCATCGACGTCTATCCCGATTTCTCCGGTGCCGTCGAAATCTCGGGTACGGCCGATGAGGAAACCGGTGGTTTCGGTGGCGTTGCCTATCTCGCCGAGAAGGGCTTCTTCAGCCCGCAGCGCGTGCAGCACGTCATCATCCCTGAGCCGCTCAACAAGGATCGCATTTGCCTGGGCCATCGCGGCGTCTGGTGGGCGGAGATCGAGACCAAGGGCACCATCGCCCATGGCTCCATGCCGTTCCTGGGCGATAGCGCCATCCGCCACATGGGTGCGGTGCTCACCGAGATGGAAGCCACGCTCTTCCCCGCGCTTGCCGAAAAGCACACCGCCATGCCGGTGGTGCCGCCCCAGGCGCGCCAGTCCACGCTCAACATCAATTCCATCCATGGCGGCCAGCCCGAGCCCGAGGAGGGCTTTACCGGCTTCCCGGCCCCCGTGGTCGCGCACTCATCGCGCATGATCATCGACCGCCGCTACCTCATCGAGGAAACCCCGGCCGCTGTGCGCCAGGAGATGATCGACGTGCTCGAGCGCGTGAAGGCGCAGCGCCCCACCTTCGAATACGAGATCCGCGACCTCTGGACCATTTCGCCCACCATGACCGAGCGCGACGCGCCGATCGTGGCGGCGACGTCCCGGGCCATCACCGAAGTGCTCGGCATCGACCCGGCCTATGTGGTTTCGCCCGGCACCTACGACCAGAAGCATATCGACCGCATCGGGCGCATGAAGAACTGCATTGCCTATGGCCCGGGAATTCTCGATCTTGCCCACAAGCCCGATGAATATGTGGGCGTGGACGACATGATCGACAGCGCCAAGGTCATGGCCTTGACGCTCAAGGATTTGCTCGGCCCCCGCTAGAACGGGGCCGGCAGGGAGACGGGAGAGCGCTTCGGCCTCTCCAAGGGGACAACAAGGGAAAGGAAACCCATGCGCAAATCACTCGTGATGCTTGCCGTTGCCGGCGCGCTCGCGCTCTCGACGGCGATGACGCCGGTCGCGTTCGCCGCTGCCCGCACCGACATCAAGGTCGGCCTCGTGCTCGAGCCGCCGAACCTGGATCCCACCGCTGGCGCTGCCGCGGCCATTGACGAAGTGGTCTATGCCAACGTCTTCGAGGGCCTCACCCGCTTCGCCCCCGATGGCTCGATCGTCCCGGCGCTCGCCAAGACCTGGGATATTTCCGAGGACGGGCTCACCTACACCTTCCACCTGGCCGAAGGCGTCAAGTTCCATGACGGCACCACGTTCGATGCCGAGGACGTCAAGTTCTCGCTCGACCGCGCCCGCGCCGAAGGCTCGACCAACGCCCAGAAGGCACTCTTCGCCGATATCGCTTCGGTCGATGTGGTGGATCCGGCGACCGTCAAGGTCACCCTCTCCAAGCCCAACGGCAACTTCCTCTTCAACATGGCCTGGGGCGACGCCGTGATCGTGGCGCCCGAAAGCGCTGCCGACAACGCCACCAAGCCGGTCGGCACCGGCCCCTTCAAGTTCGACAGCTGGGTGCAGGGCGACCATATCGACCTGGTCAAGAACCCAGACTACTGGGGCACCCCGGTCAAGCTCGACAAGGCGACCTTCAAGTTCATTTCGGACCCGACCGCCGCCTTCGCCGCCGTCATGGCCGAAGACGTCGACGCCTTCCCGAACTTCCCGGCGCCCGAAACGCTGGACCAGTTCAAGAGCGATCCGCGCTTCACCGTCGTCGTCGGCTCGACCGAAGGCGAGACCATCCTCGCCATGAACAACGCCAAGCCGCCGCTGGATAACATCAAGGTCCGCGAAGCCATCGCCCACGCGGTGGACCGCAAGGCCGTGATCGACGGCGCCATGTTCGGCTACGGCACCCCGATCGGCACGCACTTCGCGCCGCACAATCCGGACTACGTGGACCTGACCGCGCTCTCCAACTACGATCCGGAAAAGTCCAAGGCCCTGCTCGCCGAAGCCGGCGTCAAGGATCTGACGCTCTCGCTCAAGCTCCCGCCGGTTGAAGGCTATGCCCGCAAGGGTGGCGAAATCATCGCCCAGCAGCTCGCCGCCGTCGGCATCAAGACCGAGACGACCAACCTCGAATGGGCGCAGTGGCTCTCCGAAGTCTTCACCAACAAGAACTTCGACCTGACCATCATCTCCCACACCGAGCCGCTGGACATCAACATCTACGGCCGCGACGACTACTACTTCGGCTACAAGTCGGACGCCTTCAAGAAGATCATGGCGGACCTCGACAACACCACCGACCCGGCCAAGCGTTCCGAACTCTGGAAGGCCGCACAGACGCAGATCGCCAACGATTTCGTCAACGTGTACCTGTTCGAGCTGGCCAAGGCCGGCGTCCAGAACGCCAAGCTCCACGGCCTGTGGGAGAACGCTCCCACCCAGGCCACGGACCTGACCGCGGTCTATTGGGACGAGTAAGCCCTTGGGTCTGGATCGAACCCCGGGTTTCGCTTGGAGTGTGGGGCTCACCCCCACCCTCGATCCCTCCCCACAAGGGAGAGGGAGGCCTTGGGGCACGATCTCGCAAAAGCGTCTCCCTCCCCCTTGTGGGGAGGGAACAAGTGTGGGGGGTGCCACACCCTCGCGCCATCCTCCGCGCCCGCGCGGCCTCCCGCGCCACGGAATCTACTGAATGCTCCGCTTCTTCCTCTCACGCCTCGTATCGCTGGCGCTCTCCCTGATTGCCGCCTCGATCGTGATCTTCCTCGTCCTCGAGGTGGTCCCCGGCGATCCCGCCCAGTTCATGCTGGGCATGAATACCTCGCCCGATGCCGTCGAGGCGCTGCGCGAGCAGCTCGGCCTCAACGCGCCCGCCATCCAGCGCTATTTCACCTGGGCCATCGGCCTGCTGCATGGCGAATTCGGCACCAGCTACACCTATAAGGTCCCCGTTGCCGAACTCATCGGCGCGCGCCTCTGGGTGTCGCTGCCGCTCGCCATCTATGCCCTGACGCTCTCGACCCTCATCGCCTTCCCGGTCGGCATCCTCGCCGCGGCGCGGCGCAATTCGGCGACCGATGTCACCATCATGGGCGCCACCCAGCTCGGCGTCGCCGTGCCGAACTTCTGGTTCGCCATGCTCCTGGTGCTGGCCTTCTCGATCACCCTGCGTTGGTTCTCGGCGGGCGGTTTCCCCGGCTGGGACGCCGGCTTCTTCGTCGGCCTCAAGGCCCTAACGCTCCCGGCAATCGCCCTGGCGCTCCCGCAGGCCTCGATCCTAGCCCGCGTCATGCGCTCTTCGCTCCTCGATACCCTCACCGAGGACTACATCCGTTCCGCCCGTGCCAAGGGCCTCACGCGCCGCCAGACCCTCTGGCGCCACGCCCTGCGCAATGCCCTCATCCCGGTGCTCACCATCATCGGGCTGCAATTCTCGTTCCTGCTCGCCGGGGCCATCATCATCGAAAACGTCTTCTTCCTGCCCGGCCTCGGGCGGCTCGTCTTCCAGGGCATCACCCAGCGCGACCTGATCGTCGTCAAATCCGTGGTGATGCTGCTGGTCTTCGCCGTGATCCTCGTCACCTTCATCGTAGACATGACCTATGCGCTGGTCGATCCGCGCCTGCGGAGGCAAGCATGACCGACGCCACGCTCCCCGCCGCGCCCTCCAGCCGCCGCGACAGCCTCATCTGGAGCGCGCTGCGCTCGCGCAATTTCGTCGTCGGCTCGATCATCACCCTGGTCTTCGTGCTGGCCGCCGTGGTGTCTTTCGTGTGGACGCCCTATGACGCCACGCTCCAGGACATCCCCAACAAGCTCAAGGGGCCGTCCATGGCCCATTGGCTGGGCACCGATCATTTCGGGCGCGACGTGCTTTCGATGATCATGGTCGGCGCCCGCACCTCGATCGCCGTGGCCCTTGTCGCCGTCGGCATCGGCGCCGCCATTGGCACCCCGCTCGGGCTCGCCGCCGCCGCCAGGCGCGGAAGCCTGCTCGATGAAGTCATCATGCGCGCCAACGATCTCGTCTTCGCCTTCCCCGCGCTCCTCATCGCCATTCTCATCACGGCGGTATTCGGCCCCGGCGCGGTCAATGCCATCATCGCCATCGGCATTTTCAACATCCCGGTTTTCGCCCGCCTCTCGCGCGGCGCGGCCTTAAGCCTCTGGCAGCGCGAATTCGTCATGGCGGCGCGCGTCTCGGGCAAGGGCGCGGTGCGCATTTCGGCCGAGCACATCCTGCCCAATATCCTCAATACGCTGGTGGTGCAGGCCACCATCCAGTTCTCGCTCGGCATTCTCGCCGAGGCGAGCCTGGCCTATGTCGGCCTCGGCGCCCAGCCGCCGACCCCGAGCTGGGGCAAGATGCTCTCGGACGCCCAGACCATGATCGGCCTCGCGCCGCACGTGGCTCTGGCGCCCGGCCTTGCCATCGTGCTCACCGTGCTCGGCGTCAACCTCATGGGCGATGGCCTGCGCGATATTCTCGATCCCCAGACCCGCAGGAGCCGCGCATGACCCTGCTCGTCGCAAAGAACCTGTCCCTCGCCATCGGCGGCTTCGATATCCTCAAGGATGTCGACCTCTCCGTCGACAAGGGCGAAATCCTCGGCGTCATCGGGGAGAGCGGCTCGGGCAAGTCCATGACTGCCCTTTCGATCATGCAGCTCCTGCCCTCGAGCGCCCGCACCGCCGGCTCCATCACCCTCGACGGCGTCGAACTGCTCGATAAGCCCGAGGCCGAGATGTGCGCCATTCGCGGCAAGGACGTGGGCATGGTGTTCCAGGAACCCATGACCGCGCTCAATCCCACCAAGACCATCGGCGATCAGGTTGCCGAAACCGTCATGATGCACCGCCGCGTCGGCCGCGCCGAAGCGCTCAAGGTCGCCCGCGAAACCCTCAACCGCGTCGAACTCCCCGAAGCCCGCTTCCCGCTCGACCGCTACCCGCACGAGCTGTCTGGCGGCCAGCGCCAGCGTGTCGTCATCGCCATGGCCATCGCGCTGCGTCCGCGCCTCCTCATTGCCGACGAACCGACAACGGCGCTCGACGTGACCACGCAGGCGCAGATCCTCAAGCTGCTCAAGCGCCTCGTCGATGAAGACGGCATGGGCATGATCTTCATCACCCACGATCTCGCCGTGGTCGCCGACCTTGCCGACAAGATCGCCATCATGAAGCTGGGCGAGGTGGTCGAAGCCGGCCCCACGCTCGAGGTCTTCCGCAAGACCGAGCATCCCTATACCCGCGCGCTCTTCGCCGCTTCCAGCCACGTCCCCAAGCGCCAGCCGCCGCCCGCCGCCGGGGCCGCCGACGTGCCGGTGCTGGCCATCGAGAACGTCGTGCGCGAATACAAGCTTCCGCGCACCTCGCTCTTCGGCCCGCCAAAAGCCTTCCGCGCGGTCAACGACGTCAGCCTCGTGGTCAATCGCGGCGAGAATGTCGGCCTCGTGGGCGAGAGCGGCTGCGGTAAGTCCACGCTCGCCCGCGCCATCATGGCATTGGAGCCGACCCAGTCCGGCGCCATCCGGCTCGATGGCGAACCCATCACCACCGGCGCCTCGTTCGAGGCCCGCCGCAAGATGCAGGTGGTGTTCCAGGACCCCTATGGCTCCTTCAACCCGCGTCACCGCGTCGATCGCCTCGTCTCCGAACCCTTCCACCTGCTCGCCGGCGAGGCCCCCAGCGGCGCCGAGCGCGACAGGCGCATTGCCGAGGCGCTGGAGCATGTGGGGCTCAAGGCGACCGACGCCGAAAAGTATATCCACGAGTTCTCCGGCGGCCAGCGCCAGCGCATCGCCATCGCCCGCGCGCTGATCATCAACCCGGCCCTCATCATCCTCGATGAAGCGGTGTCGGCCCTCGACGTCTCGATCCGTGCCCAGATCCTCGATCTGCTGGCCGAACTCTCCGAGCGCCTCAAGCTCTCCTACCTCTTCATCTCGCACGACCTCCACGTGGTCCGCGCCATCACCGATCGGGTGCTGGTGATGAAATCCGGCCAGATCGTCGAGAGCGGCCCCACCGAAGAAGTCTTCCGCAATCCGCAGCATGCCTATACGCGGGAACTGCTGGCTGCGACGCCGAATCTGGAGACGGCTTTGGCCGGAAGGACGGGAGGCTAGTTTCCGGTGGGTTCACCCCACCCTTGTTCCCTCCCCACAAGGGGGAGGGATACCTGCTGGCTCGATCTTGCCCCGATGCCTCCCTCCCCCTTGTGGGAGAGCCGGGGTGGGGGTAGGCCAGAACCTCAAACGACCGAGATGACCACCATGACCACCGACCTCAACCTTTGGTTCGACCCCACCCGCTGCTTCATCGGCGGCGAATGGGTCAAGCCCAACGGCCAGCGGACCCTCCCCATCGAGAACCCGTCGACGGGCGAGACCATCGGCGCCATCGCGCGCGGCGAGGCCTATGACGTTGACCGTGCCGTCACCGCCGCCCACGCCGCCCTCGATGGCGAATGGGGCCGCATGAGCGCGCTCGAGCGCGGCCGCATCCTCACCCGCATCGGCCAGAAAGTCCTCGAACGCGTCGATGATCTTGCGCGCCTCGAAGCCCTCGATGTCGGCAAGCCCCTCAAGCAGGCCCGCGCCGATGCCGTCGCGCTCGCCCGCTACATGGAATTCTACGGCGGCGCCGCCGACAAGGTGCATGGCGAGACCATTCCCTATCTCGATGGTTACACCGTCTACACCCTGCGCGAACCGCATGGCGTCACCGCCCATATCGTGCCGTGGAACTACCCGATGCAGATCATCGGCCGCTCGGTCGGCGGCGCGCTCGCCATGGGCAATGCCGCGGTCCTGAAGCCCGCCGAGGAAGCCTGCCTCACCGCCATCGCCTTCGCGGCCATCGCCGAGGAAGCGGGCCTGCCCAAGGGCGCGCTCAACGTCGTGCCCGGTCTCGGAGAGGAGGCCGGGGCCGCGCTCTCCTCCCATCCGGGCGTCAACCACATCTCCTTCACCGGTTCGGTCGGCGTCGGCATCCTCATCCAGGAAGCCGCCGCGAAGAACGTCGTCCCCGTCACGCTCGAACTCGGCGGCAAGTCGCCCCAGCTCGTCTTCGAGGATGCCGATCTCGATCGCGCCCTGCCGTTCCTCGTCAATGCCGGCATCCAGAACGCCGGCCAGACCTGCTCGGCCTCCTCGCGCATCCTCGTCCAGCGCTCCATCCACGATGAAGTGGTCGCCCGCATGTCCGAGCGCTACGCGGCCTTGAAGGTCGGCCCCGCCGCGTCCGACCTTGATGTCGGTCCGCTGGTCTCGGCCCGCCAGAAGGAAATCGTCTCCGGCTTCCTCGCCGATCTCGGCGGTGGCCGCATCGCGGCCCAGGGCCGGATCGTCGATGGCGTCCCCGCCGGCGGGCACTACCTCGCGCCCACGCTGGTCGCCGGCATCGATCCGTCCAACCGCCTCGCCCAGGATGAAATCTTCGGCCCCGTGCAGGTGGTGATCCCCTTCGATACCGAAGCCGATGCCATCGCCATCGCCAACGGCACCGATTACGGCCTCGTCGCCGGAGTCTGGACCCGGGACGGTGCCCGCCAGATGCGCGTCGCCAAGGCCATCAAGACCGGCCAGGTGTTCCTCAACAACTATGGCGCCGGCGGCGGCGTCGAGCTCCCGTTCGGCGGCATCGGCAAATCCGGGCACGGCCGCGAAAAGGGCTTTGAGGCGCTCTATGGGTTCTCGGTGCTGAAGACGGTTGCCGCCTACCACGGGTGACTCTCGGGCTCATCCCCTCCCCAACCCTCCCCGCAAGGGGGAGGGTGTTTCGATCGAGTTTGTAGCGCTCCTGACGCCCCACCTGCACCAGCACCTCCCCCCTTGCGGGGGAGGTTGGGAGGGGGGGCACGGGCGGCAGAATTGGAGAAATATCTATGAGACTTGCCAACAAAACCGCCATCGTCACCGGCGGCGCCTCCGGCTTCGGCGCCGGCATCGTCAAGAAGTTCATCTCTGAGGGCGCGCGCGTTATGATCGCCGACATCAACGGCGATGCCGCTCACGCCATGGCCTCCGAACTCGGCGCGCTGTCCCATCAGGTCGACGTCTCCAGGGCCGAGAGCGTCGATGCCCTGGCCGAAGCCGCCCTCAAGGCCTTCGGCAATCTCGATATCCTCGTCAACAATGCCGGCGTCAGCCACATGCCCGCCGCCATGGAGGAGATCTCCGAGGCCGATTTCGACCGCGTCGTCGGGGTCAACATCAAGTCGGTCTACCTCACCGCCAGGGCCCTCGTGCCGCACATGAAGGCCAACAGGAAGGGCGCCATCCTCAACGTCGCCTCGACGGCCGCCGTGAGCCCGCGCCCGCGCCTCTCCTGGTACAACGCGTCCAAGGGCTGGATGGTCACCGCCACCAAGTCCATGGCCATCGAACTCGCCCCGCTCGGCGTGCGCGTCAACGCCATCAACCCGGTGGCCGGCGATACCCCGCTCCTCAAGACCTTCATGGGCGAGGACACCCCCGAGATGCGCGCCAAGTTCCTCTCCACCATCCCCATCGGCCGCTTCTCGACCCCCGAAGACATGGGCAACGCCGCCTGCTTCCTGTGCTCGGACGAAGCCAGCATGGTCACCGGCGTGGCGATGGAAGTGGATGGGGGACGCTGCATCTAGCGGCGCGAGGTGGCGGTGTCCGAACCCGCCACCCCACCGCACTTCCCACGGATGTCTCCACTCGAGTGGCGCGGTGCAACAGGCCCTGGGGTCATCTCGCCCGGCGAAGATTAGGGTGGAATGGCGGGTGGAGTATCGAGTGGCGCTGGCTGCGCGATGCACTGCAGCCCGCCCCGCTACCCCTCCAGAAACTCCCGCACCACGCCCGCGACGCGATCGGGCTGCTCCCAGTGCAGCGAGTGCCCGGCGCCCTCGACCACCACCGTTACCGCTCCCGCGATCCCTGCATGCGCCGAGAGCACCGTCGATGGCGCCGCCAGCAGGTCCGCTCCGGCAGCAATCGCCAGCGTCGGGCACCTGACCTTGCTAACATCCAGCGGTGCGCCCGCCTCCAGCGCCCGCACCTGCCGGGCGAAATCTTCCGGGCTCTGCCGATAGGGATAGGCTGTCGAAGCCTCCGCGGCCGCCGCCACGTGGGCGGAATCGGCAAAGAACTCGTCCGAGAACAGCCACTGATAGAGCAGCCGGAACCAGATCTGTGGTGTCACCTGCCCGTATAGCGCCGCCATGTCGCGGAAAAGCGCCAGCTCCTTGGCCCCGAACCGGTCCCCGATCGCCATCGTCACCAGCCGCGACACCCTGTCGGGATATCGTTCGGCCAGTGACAGGCCCAGGAACCCGCCGAGCGAATGCCCGACCACGCCGACCCGCTCATGGCCCAGATGCGCAATCAGGCCGGCGAGGTCATCAACGAGATCGGCGATGCGGATTTCGCCTTCCGAACGCGTCCGCCCCGAGCCGCGATTATCCGGCAGGATCAGCGTGAAATGCCCCTTGAGCCGCTCGGTCAACGGCGCCCAACTCGCGCCGTCGCTGGCCGTCCCGGCGACCAGCAGCACCGGCGGCCCTTCGCCCACGATCTCATAGTGGACGGAGGCGCCATCGCTCTCGAATTGCGGCATGGTGAATTCCTGATCTGTGCGATCCCGGGAATCTAGACAAGCGTGCCGGACTTTGCAATTTTGAAGCCTGCCCAATAGGTTAAACGATCATGGCGCAAGACGCCCTCGGCAATTCCATCAGCGCCGCCTCCGATGCGGCCCTTTCCGGCATCAACGATTTCGTCTCCGGCTTCCTCGGTTACGAAAAGCAGGCCGCCAACGTCCTCGCCGCCGCCGACGCCGACCCCGATTGCACCCTGGCCAACATCTATGCCGGCTTCTCCTGGATGTTCCTCGAAGCAGCCGGCGCCGAGGACCAGGCCTCGCTCTACCTCGCCCGCGCCCAAGCCAGCGCCGCAGGCGCCAACCGCCGCGAAGCCATGATGCTGGCCCAGCTCGAACGCTGGATCGCCGGCGACATTCCCGGCGTCCAGGCCGTCGGCGAGCAGATCGTGGACGAGTTCCCCACCGATCTCGCCTCGGCCAAGCTCCACCAGTATTTCAGCTTCAACCGGGGCGATGCCGCCTCGATGCTGCGCATCGCCCGCAAGGTGCTGCCCGCCAATCCGGATAATCCCTATGTCCACGGCATGCTGGCCTTCGGCTACGAGCAGATGCACGAGATCGATAAGGCCGAGCTCGCCGCCCGCAAGGCGCTTTCCCTCAAGGAAAAGGAGCCCTGGGCCCAGCACGCCCTGGCCCATGTCATGCTCTCGCAGGGCCGCGTGCGCGAAGGCGCCGGCTTCATGGGCGAAGCCTCCAAAACCTGGGTCGATCTCAACTCGTTCATGTACACCCACAACTGGTGGCACAAGGCCCTGTTCCACATCTCCCTGGGCGACAACCAGGCGGTGTTCGACGCCTATGACCGGCACGTCTGGGGCCAGGAAAAGGACTATTCGCAGGACCAGGTCGGCGCCGTCTCCCTGCTCGCCCGCATGGAGATTGCCGGCATGGATGTCGGCAACCGCTGGGAAGACGTGGCCGACCACATGCGCAGCCGCGCCCGCGACACCATCCAGCCCTTCCTCACCATCCAGTATCTTTACGGCCTCGCCCGCGCTGAGCGCGCCGAAGCCGATACCCTGATGGCCGCCGTCGAGGAAAAGGCCCTTTCCTCCACCGCCTTCGATCGCCTCGTCTGGCACGATGTCGTCCTGCCCGGCTGCCGGGGCGTTCTCGCTCATGCGCGCGGGCAATACCAGGAAGCGGTCAGATACCTCTCGATCGCCAATCCGCGCATCGCCGAGATCGGCGGTAGCCACGCCCAGCGCGATCTTTTCGGGCAGATCCTGCTCGATGCGCATCTGAAGGCCGGCAACTGGGACATCGCCCGGCAACTGCTCGAAATGCGCCGCACCTGGGACCCCGATGGCGTACCGCTTAACCGCGCGCTCGCAATGGTCTATCAGAAGCTCGGCAAACCGGAGGAGGCCGCCCAAGCCGCCGCCCGCCACTACGACTGAATAAGAACACTGAAGGGGGGACGGCCATGCGCCAGGGTCCGCGCAATCTCATCACCGATGTCAAAGGCCTCTATGTGGGCAATGCCGAGGATCACAAGGTCAAGTCCGGCACCACCGTGCTCGTGGGCGACAAGCCCTTCATCGCCTCGGTCGATGTCATGGGCGGCTCGCCCGGTGCCCGCGAAACCGAGCTCCTCGCCCCCGACAAGATGGTCGAGGGCGTCGACGCGCTGGTGCTTTCGGGCGGTTCCGCCTTCGGCCTCGATGCCGCTGGCGGCGTCATGGATGAACTGCGCAGGCGCGGCCGCGGCTTCCGCGTCGAGAGCGCCACCGTACCCATCGTCCCCGGCGCCATCATCTTCGACCTTCTCAATGGCGGCGACAAGGATTGGGCCGAAAACCCCTACCGCGCCCTGGGGGCTGCCGCTCTCGCCAATGCCGGCGAGGATTTCGTCCTTGGCACGGCGGGCGCCGGCACCGGTGCCCTCACCGCCAACCTCAAGGGCGGCCTCGGGTCCGCCTCCATCGTCCTGCCCAGCGGTCACACGGTCGGCGCTCTCGTCGCCGCCAATCCCACCGGCTCCGTCACCATGGGCGACCACGCCAATTTCTGGGCCGCGCCCTATGAGATCGATGGAGAATTCGGCAATCTCGGCGCCTATCCCGGCCCCCTGAGCTTCGCCCAGACCGCCCGCTCCAAGCGCGACGCGCTGATGAACCCCATCGCCAACACCACCATCGCCATCGTCGCGACCGATGCCGTGCTGACCAAGGCCCAGACCAAGCGCCTCGCCGTCGCCGCCCAGGACGGCATCACCCGCGGCGCCAGCCCCAGCCACACCCCGGTCGATGGCGATCTGGTCTTCGCGGTCTCGACCTGCGAAGTTCCGCTCGAAGATCCCATCCTCAACACCATCCACCTCGGCCACGCCGCCGCGGTCTGCCTCGCCCGCGCCATCGCCCGCGCCATCTACCTGGCCACCCCCGCCGCGGGCGACGTCGCACCGACCTGGCAGGAGAAGTGGGGCAGGGGCTGACGCCCCAGGGCGCCGGGCGGGTTGGTGGCACGGTGACATCCCACCGGCCATAGGCCGATACCCTGATTGGCCAGCAAGTCTCCCTCCCCCTTGTGGGGAGGGAACAAGGGTGGGGGTCTTCCTACCCCCGGTGTCTCTGGCTCACCGCGAGGCGAACGGGCTCCCGCCCCCTAGAACATCCGGTCCCCGACCTCGGCGATATAGGCAGCCTCCTCGGGCGTGCTCTCGCGCCCCAGCGCGGCGTTGCGCTTGGGGAAGCGGCCGAACCGGCGCACCACTTCGGCGTGGTCGAGCTCGAACTGCAGCGTCTTTTCGTCCCCCAGCGCCTCGAACAGCGGACGTCCCGCCTCGTGCACCGCCAGCGATTCCGAGTGCATATAGGGCATGTAGAAGAACACCCGCCATTCGAGCGGCACGGCCATGTCGTGTCCGCCGGCCACGGCCTCCTGGGCCAGCACCAGCGCCATGCCGTCCTGCGCGAAAGCCTGCGGCTCGCCGCGGTGGAACTGGCGCGAGAACTGGTCGAGCACGATCACTTCGGCCAGCCGTCCCTCGGGCGTCGTCCGCCACGTCCAGCCTTCGCCCCGCGCCACGTGCTCGAAGGTCTCGTGGAACCGCTCCTTGAGCCGCGCGTCGAACTCGGCCTTGCCGCCGAACCAGTCCTCCACCGTGCATTCGTGAAACCAGAACTGGATCACGTCCTTGTCGCTGAGCATGGTCATACCGTTATGATCGCCTTGATGAGCCCGCTGCGGTCATGGGTCCAGACCGGCATGTCGCGGGTTACGTTGTCCAAAGTCGTGGCATGGGTCGCCAGCCTTTCGGTCGGCACCAGTCCCTTGCGGATCGAATCCATCACATGGTCGAAATCTTCCTTGGTGGCGTTGCGCGAGGCGCGGATCGTCAGCTCCTTGCGGTGTACGTCCGGGTCCGACCACACCAGGTCCCCCTTGATCACCCCCACCAGCGTATAGGAGCCGCCATTGCGCGTATGGGCGATCGAGGCGTTCATCGCCCTGATCGAGCCCGTCGCGTCGAACACCGCGTCGAACCCCGAGCTCTTCATGGCCACGAAGCCCGGGCTCTCGAGGTCTTCAAGCCCCACGGGCATGAACCCGAAGCCCTGCGCCGCCTCGCGCTTGTCGGCCGCCGCATCGAGCAACGCCACCTCGCCTCCCGCGATCCAGGCGAAAAACGCCACACCCAGCCCGATGGGGCCGCCACCCACCACCAGCACGCGATTGCCCGGCTTCACCTCCGCCCGCCGCACCGCATGGGCGCCGATGGCGAGGAATTCCACCATGGCCGCGTCGCGCAGGCTCAGGCCCTCGGCCGGGTAGAGATTGGCCGCCGGCATCACGATTTCCTCGGTCATGCCGCCGTCGCTGTGAACGCCGATCACCGTGAGCGTTTCACAGCAATTGGTCTTGCCTTCCAGGCACGCCGGGCAGTGGTAGCAGGGCAGGTAGGGGTTGATGACCACCGGCGTACCCGCCTTGAGGTCCGACCCGTTGGGGTCCAGCACCGTGCCGGAAAGCTCATGCCCCATGATTCGTGGATATTGCAGGAACGGGTGGGTGCCCTCGAGTATGTGGTAATCGGTCCCGCAGATGCCGATATGGGCAACGCGTACCTTCACCCAGCCCGGCTCCAGCACCGGCGGCGCAATATCGATCAGCGCCAGCTCGCCCGGTGCGACGCAGGAAACAGCTCTCATCCTCGACTCCCTTTTTGGGGCGATCATAGCCAGGCCCGCACGCCCAAACCAAGACCCAACCCCCAAAACGAGTCTCCCCGGCGCCGGGCCGGGGAGAAAAGATCTGGGATCTGGAAGGCGAGGGGTCAGCCCACCAGCACCTGCAGCCTGTTGCCGAACGGATCCTGCGTCTCGATCCCGCCCTCGACCGCGCTCACCGGCGCGCCCGCGCCTTCGAGCCGCGTTTTCACCCCGGCCAGCGTCTGCGCGTCGGGCACAACGATGGTGAACCAGCGCAGCCCCGCCGCGCCGGCCGGCGGCAGCACCGCGTTCGGGCCCGACCAGATGTTGAACGCCAGCGTATGGGGCATGTAGTCGAGGCCGACATCGCCCATGCCGAACGAATGGATCAGCAGGAACCCGGCAAAGCCGATGACGTCGCGATAGAACGTCATGGCCTTTTCGAGGTCGTTGACGTGCACATGCACGTGCCCGATCCGGGTGCCTTCGATCATGCGCGCTTCCAGCACCGGCTTCTCGCCCAGTTCCGCCAACAGCCCGTTGAGGTCGATCGGGTCGCGCCCCGAATGCGGCTTGCCTTCGGTGGTGATGGCGTAGTGGCCGGTCTCCGGGTCGCCCAGGTGGCCGCGCCACGGCGTTTCGAAAGTGATCTCGATGCCGTTGCCGTCGAGGTCCCAGAGATAGATGGCCTCCGAAACCAGGTGGTCGGTCGGCGAAATCTGCACGCGCCGCTGCAGGGCCCGCACTGCCATCTGCGCCAGCGCTGCGCGCGTCGGCACGTGGATGGCCACATGGTAGAGCCCGATCGTACGCGGCACGGACGGGCGGTTGGCCCCGGTCTCGAGCACGATCAGCACCTTCTTGCCCACGCCCAGCTCGAGCACGTTCTCATGCTCGGCCACGATGTCGAGCCCGACCACGTCCTGCCAGATGGCCAGGGCACGCGCACGGTCGGTGACCGCGATATGCACGGGGCCGAGCTTGGTGGTCAGCGGCAGGATCGGCTGGGAGCGGACTGGGGTCTGCACACTTGCATCAATCATGACTTGTCTCCTTTGGGCGGCAGCCTGGGCCGCCGCATCGTTGAACAAGATATAGCCCCGCCATCGCCGTTCGGCCATGTAGGCCAAACCGAAGGCATTGTTCGATAATCCGCACCACTGCGTTGCCGCTTCCCGCTCCGGCCTTTTCGTGCTCACTAATGGCGAGGGAACTTGGAGGAACCTGCGATGCGCATCAGGACCCTGGCGCTTGCCTTCTCGATGCTGGCCTTTGCCGGCCCCGCTCTGGCCAATTGCTATGAAACCATAGGGTGTGACGATAGCGACGCCTTCAGCAAGGCCGACCTGCGCCACTTCTCCTGCCAGGTCCTCTGGGACCTGCGCAACTCGATCTACAAGCAGAACGGCTATTGCTTCAAAACCCAGCGGGCCATCAGCTATTTCGGCAATGACGGCTGCTACATCGCCGATCAGGGCGCCGTGAAGCTCAACGCCTATGAGCGCCAGAACGTGGCGGCCATCCAGTCGGTCGAAAAGGCCAAGGGCTGCAACTGAGCGCTAGACCTTGACGGCATGGGCCACGCGGTCTTCTTCGCCGAAGACCCGCAGGTAGCGCTCGATCTCGCGCCGGTCCCCGGTCGCCTTTTCGGGATTATCCGATAGCTTGACCGCGGGGCGGCCATTGGCCGAGGTCACCTTGCACACCAGCGAGATGGCCTTGAGCCCGTCGGTCGGCACCGGCGCGCAGCCCTCGAAGTCGTTGGTGAGGTTCGTCCCCCAGCCAAAGCTCATCCGCACCCGGCCCTCGAAGTGCCGGTAGGCCTCGATGATCATGTCGACATCGAGCCCGTCCGAGAAGATCAGCAGCTTTTCGCGCGGATCCTTCCCCCTCGATTTCCACCAGGAGATGATCTTCTCCCCGCCCTCGATGGCCGGGGCGCTGTCGGGCCGGAACCCGGTCCAGTCCGCCACCCAGTCGGGCGCATCGCGCAGGAACGCCGCCGTGCCGAAGGCATCGGGCAGCACGATCAGCAGGTTTCCGCCATAATAGCTGCGCCAGTCCTGCAGCACCTCGTAGGGAGCCGCCTTGAGCGCTTCGTCGCTCGTGGCCAGCGCCCCGAGCACCATCGGCAGCTCGTGGGCATTGGTGCCCAGGGCTTCCAGGTCCGTGTCCATGGCCAGCAGCACGTTCGAGGTGCCGGTGAAGCTCTCCCCGATCCCTTCCTTGAGCGCTTCCACGCACCATCGCTGCCACAGGAACGAGTGGCGCCGGCGGGTGCCGAAATCGGAAATCTTGAGGTCGGGATATTGCTTGAGCCGCTCGGTCTTGGCCCACATCTTGGCCTTGGCCCGCGCGTAGAGCACGTCGAGCGCGAAGGGGCCGAACTGCTTCATGGCCGCCCGCGAGCGCAGTTCGTTGATGATGGCGAGGGCAGGGATCTCCCACATCGTGGTGTCCGTCCAGCGCCCGGCGAAGGTCAGCTCGTACTGCCCGTCGCGCCGCCGCAGGTCGTATTCGGGCAGCTCGAAATTCTCCAGCCACGCCAGGAATTCCGGCTCGAAGATCTGCTTGCGCCCGGCAAAGGTGTTACCAGCCAGCCAGATCATCTCCTTCTTGGAGAAGCGCAGCGTGCGCGCATGGTCGAGCTGCGCCCGCAGCTCTCCCTCGTCGATCTCGTCGGCGAGCCGCACCGAGGTGGTGCGGTTGATCAGCGAGAACGTGGCGTTGACATGGGGGTAGAGCCCCCAGATCATCTGCAACATCAAGAGCTTGTAGAAATCGGTATCCAGAAGGCTCCGGATGATCGGGTCGAGCTTCCAGGTGTGATTATAAACACGCCTGGCGATATCGGTTCTGGTCATGATGCGTCCCACCGCGCTGCGACGCCTTAATTAAGGGGCGAGCGCGCGAAAAGCTAGGGCGAGGGTGCCGTGGCGGATGGGCGGCTCAAGACGCTGGCCCGGAACCCTTAGCCGAATCGCTGCTCCGGAACCGCCCCCGCATCGCGCCGGAAGTCGGAGGGCGACATCCCCGCCATCTTGCGGAACGACTTGTTGAAGGCGCTGAGCGAGCCGAACCCGCTTTCCATCGCCACGTGCAGCACGTTGGCATCCTCGCGCAGCAGCAGCGCCTGGGCGTAGGAGAGCCGCAGGAGGTTCACGTATTCGTTGAGCGTCATGCCCGTTGAGCGCTTGAAGATCGACATGGCGTATTTCGGATGCAGGTCCGCCGCCGAGGCGATGTCGATCGAATCGATGTCGTGGAGGAAATTCTGCGCGATGAAATCGCACATCCTGCCCACCTTGCGCGAGGACTGCAGGTCGAACCCCTCGCTCTGGCTCGCCTCGCCGCTCTCCGCGCTCCCCCCGACCAGCGAATAAGGCTCGAACCGCACCCGTTCCAGCCGCAGCAGCAGTTCGTTGACGGCCTGCTCGGCCCGCACCGCGTCGCCCGAGCGGGCATAGGCGTTCCAGCGCGCGAAATTGTGAGCGTCCGACACGTCCGTCGCCTCGGTCAGGAGCGTGGCGCCCTGCATCAGTTGCTGGGGCACGTCCTGTGGCAGGCGCAGCCGGAAGAAGTGGATGAGCGGCAGGTGCGCCCCGGCATAGATGGTGTCTTCGGAAAGATCGTCCATCTGGTGGGCCAGTCCGCCCCAGAACAGGCACATCTGCCCGGCCTGCAACGTCATTTCGTGGGTGTGCATGCGATAATGCACCGTGCCGCGAACGATGAAATTGACTTCCACCTGTGCGTGCCAGTGCGGTTTGACCATCACCAGCGGCGTGTTGAGGAACATCTGGAAACTGGTCGGCAGCCCTTCGACGCTGCTCGCCCCGGGTTGGTAGATCGGACGCACCTTACTTTCCGGCAACTCCACATTCCCTTTTGCGCGGACATACCGTGGCTAAGAGGTAGTCTACTCATGCTCTTGGAGCAAAGAAAAGGGAGGAAACTATGGAACGCACCCATTCGCGGTGGCGCAAGACGCTCGGGCTCGTGCTCGGCGCGAGCCTGCTGTCGATCAGCGCTGCCTCGGCAGCCGAACTGACGGTCTGGTGCTGGGACCCGAACTTCAACATTCCCGCCATGCAGGATGCCGGCGCGCGCTATACGAAGGATCACCCGGACACGACCTTCAACATCAACAACATCTCGCAGGACGAGATCAACCAGAAGCTCCAGACCCAGCTTCTGGCGGGCGTCACCGACGGCCTGCCCGACATCGTGCTGGTCCAGGACGACAACATCCAGCGCTTCCTGCAGTCGTTCCCCGGCGCCTTCGTGCCGCTGTCCGACTCCATCGATATGTCCAAGTTCGCCCAGTACAAGGTTGCCGCCGCGACCTATGACGGCAAGTCCTACTCGCTGCCCTTCGACTCCGGCGTGGCGGGCCTCTTCTACCGCTCCGACTATCTCGAGCAGGCCGGCTACAAGCCCGAGGATCTCCAGGACATCACCTGGAACAAGCTGATCGAAATCGGCAAGGACGTGCTGTCCAAGACCGGCCACCAGCTCATCGACGTCGATTTCAACGACGATGGCATCATCATCATGATGATGCAGTCCGCCGGCCAGTGGTACCTCAAGAACGGCACCGAGCCCAACATCCTGGATAACCCGGCCCTCAAGCAGGCCCTGGTCACCTTCCAGGACCTCAACAAGGCCGGGCTCGTCAAGCCGATCTCGAACTGGACCGACTACACCGGCGCCTTCACCTCCGGTGAAATCGCCATGGTCCCGCAGGGCGTCTGGATCACCGGCACCATCAAGTCGGTTCCCGAGCAGTCCGGCAAGTGGCGCGTGGCGCCCATGCCCAAGCTCGATAACGTCGACGGCGCGACCCACTACACCAACAATGGCGGCTCGAGCTGGTACGTCCTCTCGTCCTCCAAGAATGCGGCCGAAGCCACCGACTTCCTCAAGACCGTCTGGGCCGGGGATGTCGATTTCTACCAGGGCATCCTGATCAACCAGGGCGCCGTGGGCTCGCTCCTCGCCGCCCGCGATGGCGCAGCCTTCAAGGCCAGCGACGACTTCTTCAACGGCGAGCCGGTCTGGCAGAACTTCTCTGATTGGCTGGCCAAGGTTCCTGCCGTCGATTTCGGCACCTTCACGCCCGAAGCGCGCCTTGCCGTCCGGGCCCAGATGCCCGGCATCGCCTCTGGCGGCAATATCGACGATGCTCTCAAGGCGATCGACGCGCAGCTGCGCCAGCAGATGCAATAATCGCGTTGCCGTCGGGGCGGGCTTCGGCTCGCCCCAACCCGGTGCTGTCGGTGCGGTTGGGGAGACCGTGCCGCCGGCGCTGTCGTCGTCCATGACTGGGAGGGAGCATGGCGCAGACTCGTTTGGACCGTAGCGAGCAGATCAACGGCTGGGCATTCGTCATGCCTGCACTGGTCCTGCTCGGCATCTTCATGATCTATCCGATCATCTGGTCGCTCTGGATGAGCTTCCAGGTCGGTCGCGGGGCCAACGTCTCGTTCGGGGGCCTCGCCAATATCCAGCGGCTGGCCAACGACGGACTGTTCGTCCAGGCGCTGACCAACACGTTCATCTTCTTCATCATCCAGGTGCCGATCATGATCGTCCTGGCGCTGCTCTTCGCGGTGGCGCTCAACGATCCGATGCTCAGGTTCCGGGGCCTGTTCAGGACGCTCCTGTTCCTGCCCTGCGTTACCTCGCTCATCGCCTATTCGTCGCTGTTCAAGTCGATGTTCTCGAACGACGGCATCATCAACCAGGCCCTGCTGGCGCTCCACATCATCGGCGCGCCCATTCCGTGGCTCTCCGACCCCTTCTGGGCCAAGGTCGTCATCATCGTCGCCATCACCTGGCGCTGGACGGGCTACAACATGATCTTCTACCTGGCTGCCCTCCAGAACGTGGACAAGTCCATCTACGAGGCCGCCCGCATCGACGGCGTACCGGCCTGGGCCCGCTTCACCAGCATCACTATCCCGATGCTCAAGCCGGTGATCCTGTTCACCACGATCCTGTCGACCATCGGCACGCTGCAGCTCTTTGACGAAGTCAACAACATCACGCAGGGCAACCCGGCCAACGCCACGCTGACCCTCTCGCTCTACATCTACAACCTGACCTTCCGCATGATGCCCAGCTTCGGCTATTCGGCAACGGTCTCGTGGGTCATCGTCCTCATCGTCGCGGTTCTGAGCTTCATCCAGTTCATGATCGCGCGCGACCGCAGGAGGCCCTCATGAACTTCGCGCTGATACGGCGAGCGGGGATCTATCTCTTCCTCTCGGTCGCCGCGTTCCTGTCGGTCTTTCCGTTCTACTGGATGGCGATCGGCGCCACCAACAAGTCGATCGACATCACCACCGGTCAGATGACCCCCGGCAACAACCTGGTCGCCAATTTCCAGAGCCTGGCGGCCCAGGTCGATCTGGTGCGCATCTTCGGGAACTCGTTCCTGATCGCCATCATCTCGACCATCCTGACGCTCGCCGTCTCCTCGATCGCCGGCTACAGCTTCGAGATGTTCCGCTCCCGCGTGCGCGAGCGCATCTTCCAGCTCCTGCTGTTGCTGCTCTCGATACCCTTCGCCGCCCTCATGGTCCCGCTCTTCGTCATGATCTCGCGGGCCTCGCTCACCAACACCTTCATGGCGGTGATCCTGCCCACCATCGCCTCGATCTTCATCATCTTCTATTTCCGACAGGCGACCAAGGCGTTCCCGGGCGAGTTGCGCGACGCGGCGCGGGTCGATGGGCTCAAGGAATGGCAGATCTTCCTCTTCGTCTATCTGCCTACCATGCGCTCGACCTATGCGGCGGCGACCATCATCGTCTTCATGAACGCCTGGAACAATTACCTCTGGCCGCTCATCGTGCTGCAGACGCCCGAGAACAAGACCATCACCCTGGTCATCTCGGCGCTCACCGCAGCCTACGCGCCCGATTTCGGGGTGATCCTCCTGGCCACCGTGCTGGCAACACTTCCAACCCTCGTCATCTTCTTCGTTTTGCAGCGGCAATTCGTGCAGGGGATGCTCGGTGCGGTCAAATAAGGGATACGCTTCATGAGCAGCCTTAAACTGAAGGGCGTGCGCAAGGCTTTTGGCACGCTGGAAGTCATCAAGGGCGTCGATCTGGATATCAACGCGCGCGAATTCGTGGTCTTCGTCGGCCCCTCGGGCTGCGGCAAGTCCACCCTGCTGCGCATGATCGCGGGGCTCGAGTCCATCACCTCGGGTGACATCGAGATCGGCGGCAAGCGCGTCAATGATGCCGATCCCTCCAAGCGCGGCATCGCCATGGTGTTCCAGTCCTATGCGCTCTACCCGCATATGACGGTACGCGACAACATGGGCTTCGCGCTGCGCTTTGCCGGCAAACCCAAGGACGAGATCGCCCGCCAGGTCGGCGAGGCCGCCCGCATCCTCGAGCTCGAGCCGCTCCTTGATCGACTTCCCAGGGAGCTCTCGGGAGGCCAGCGCCAGCGCGTCGCCATCGGCCGCGCCATCGTGCGCCATCCGGAGGTCTTCCTCTTCGATGAGCCGCTTTCCAACCTCGATGCCGAACTGCGCGTGCACATGCGCATCGAGCTGGCGCGGCTCCATCGCGAACTCAAGACCACCATGATCTACGTCACCCATGACCAGGTCGAAGCCATGACCCTGGCCGACAAGATCGTGGTTCTGCGCGGCGGCGAGGTGGCCCAGGTCGGCAGCCCGCTCCAGCTCTACGACGATCCGGACAACCACTTCGTGGCCGGCTTCATCGGCTCGCCCCGCATGAACTTTCTCGAGGCCGAGGTGCTTGATGCGGGCAATGGCAGCTTCACCGCCCAGCTCGTCAACCACCCCGGTGTTCGCCTTACCAAGACGCTGACCGGCAAGCTGCCCGCCAAGGGCGACAGGATCACCATCGGCGTGCGCCCCGAGCATTTCGGCGAGCCCGGCCAGGGCATTGCCGACCTCTCCCTCACCGTCGATGTCGCCGAGCACCTGGGCTCGACCACCTTCATCTACGCCAACACCGCCACCCCCGAACAGCTCATCGTCGAGCGCGAGGAGCGTCATGCCGGGGAAAGCGACACCCTCGTCGTTTCCATCCCGGCCGAGACCTCGCTCGTCTTCGACAGTGCCGGCAAACGCCTGCGCTGACCCGCCAGAAGCTTTCAAATTTTACCGATTGAAGAGGACCACCAAGTGACTTCCCAAACCCTGCGCTGGGGCATTATCGGCCCGGGCGCCATCGCCAAGGATTTCCGCCGCGGCGTGCTGGATTCCCGCCTCGGCAAGCTCGAGGCCATCGCCACGCGCAATCCGGGCAAGCCCGGCCTGGCCGAGGATTTCCCCGAGGCCCGCATCCTGGATGGCTATGACGCCATCCTCGCGGACCCGAACGTGGATGCCGTCTATATCGCCACGCCCCATGTCGGCCACGCCGAATGGGCCATCAAGGCCGGCGAGGCCGGCAAGCACGTCCTCGTCGAAAAGCCTTTCGCGCTCACCGCCTTCGAGGCCGACGCGGTCTTTCACGCCCATCGTAAGGCCGGCACCTTCGCGGGCGAAGCCTTCATGTATCGCATGCATCCGCAGACCAAAAAGATCTACGACCTCGTCGCTTCCGGCGCCATCGGGGAGGTCCGCTCGATCAAGGCCAGCTTCGGCTTCCAGATGCCGCGCTTCATGCCCGAGCATCGCCTCTTCGCCAGCGCCCTGGCCGGCGGCGGCATCCTCGATGTCGGCGGCTATCCCGTCTCCATGGCCCGCTTCATTGCCGGCGCCACCGTCGGCAAGCCCTTCCTCGATCCCGTCAAGGTTTCGGGCATGGCCAACCTCAATGCCGAAGGCACCGACAACTGGGCCTCGGCGCTCCTGCAGTTCGAGAACGGCATTATCGCCGAGGTGAGTTGCGCCGTCATGGCCAACCTCGACAACGTCCTGCGCATCATCGGCTCCGAAGGCCGCATCGAAGTCCCCGACTTCTGGTTCGCCGACGGCGACCGCAACGGCGGGGAAGGGCGCATCGACGTCATCAAGGGCGGCCAGACCGAGACCATCCGCGTCGGCAAGCAGCGCCATCTCTATTCCTTCGAGGCCGATGCCGCCGCCGAAGCCATCTTCGATGGCAAGCAGCAGTTCGATCCTCCCGGCATGACTTGGGCCGACACCCTCGGCAACGCGCGCGTCCTCGACAAGTGGCGCGCCGATGCCGGCATCGAGTTCAGCGTCGAAAAGGCCGCCGACCGCAAGCTCACCCTCTCGGGCCGGCCCCTCAAGTCCGGCGGCACCAAGGTACCCAAGCGCAAGCTCGCAGGACTCGGCAAGGATCTTTCGGTCGTCGCCCTCGGCTTTGAGGATTTCCGCACCTTCTCCTCGGGCGCGATCCTGCTCGACGCCTTCTATGAAGCGGGCGGCAATCTTTTCGATACCGGCTGGGTCTATGGCTCGGGCTATACCGAAAAGCTCCTCGGCGAATGGCTGACCAATCGCGGCGTGCGCGAACAATCGGTGGTCATCGGCAAGGGCGCCCATTCCCCGCTCTGCTACCCCGACGTGATCGGCAAGCAGCTCACCCAGACCCTCGATCGCCTGCAGACCGACTATGTCGACGTCTACTTCATGCACCGCGACAATCTCGACGTCCCGGTGGGCGAATTCGTCGATGCCATGGACGATGAGGTGAAGAAGGGCCGCATCCGCGGCATCTTCGGCGGCTCCAACTGGACGCGCGAGCGCTTCGACGAGGCCGTGGCCTATGCCGAAAAGCACGGCAAGCAGAAGCCGGGCGCGCTCTCCAACAACTTCGCTCTCGCCGAGATGCAGGACGTCATCTGGGCCGGCTGCGTGTCGTCCTCGGATGACGCCTGGAAGGCCTGGTTCAAGGAGCGCCAGGTGCCGAACTTCGCCTGGTCCAGCCAGGGCCGCGGCTTCTTCACCGACCGCGCCGGCCGTGACAAGCGCGATAACGAGGAACTGGTCCGCGTCTGGTATTCGGACAAAAACTTCGTCCGCCGCGACCGCGCCGTGGAACTGGCCGAAAAGCTCGGCAAGAGCCCTATCCACGTCGCCCTCGCCTACGTCCTCCACCAGCCCTTCCCCGTCGTCCCCCTGATCGGCCCGCGCACGCTCGGCGAACTCGACGACAGCCTCAAGGCGCTGGACATCAACCTGACGCCCGAACAGGTGAAGTGGCTGGAGGGCTGAGGCTCGATCGCTCCTCCTCACCTCGCCCCCTCGGGGAGAGGTCGCCGCAAAGCGGCGGGTGAGGGGAGGCCCCAACCGCCGAACCGCCTCCCTCCCCCTTGTGGGGAGGGACCGAGGGTGGGGGTGGGCAGGAGGCTCCGAGCGTTCCGTCACGATTGCCTGGCGTGATGGCCGGAATGGCATGTTCAACGCTCTCGTCCTGTGTTTAGCTTGCGAAAATCCGCAGGCCTGCCCATGGCTTGGCTCGCGGTCCATCGACTTGGAGACCCTAATGCCCGGCGAGCAGAAGCTCACCCCCTTCGAGCGCATCACCCAGGCCGTGCAGGCCCAGATTCCCATCGTGCGCGCCATGGAGCGCGAGCTGGGCAGGGAGCGCGCCCACCAGCTCGTGCGCGAGGCGCTCGACGCCGCCAACCGCAAGGCCGTCGCCGCCCGCGGGAGCCTGCTCGATATCCCGACCCTCGATGCCGAGTTCGCCGGGTTCGGCGAGGGCATCCGCTACGAATTCGAGACCGTTGAGAAGACCGATACGCTCCTGCGCAATACCGTCAGCCATTGCGACTATGCCGAGTTCATGGAGCAGATCGGCGCCCGGGACCTGGGCACGCTCCTCATCTGCGACGGCGATTTCGCCATGGCGGACGAACTCGGCCTCCGGCTCGAACGCACCAAGACCTGCATGGCCGGCGATGGCGAGTGTAACTTCTGCTACCACGTAAAAGGCGCCTGACCGGGAACGGACGCCTCGCCACGACATTACCTACCCACCACTTGGAGGCACGGATGGAGTTCGAGGGCAAGGTTGCGCTGGTCACCGGCGCGGGTTCAGGCATCGGCAAGGCCGCCGCGCTCACCATGGCCGGGCAGGGGGCCGACCTCGTCCTCGTCAGCCGTAGCCGCATCGAGCTCGAAAACGTCGCTGCCGAAATCCGCGCCATGGGCCGTCAGGCCCTGGTCGAACCCGCCGACATCGCCGATGAGGCGGCCATGTCCGCGCTCTACGCCCGCGTCCGCGAAACCTTCGGACGGCTCGATATCCTCTTCGCCAATGCCGGGATCAACGGGGTCTGGGCGCCCATCGAGGAACTGACCGTGGCCGAGTGGGACGAGACCATCCGCATCAACCTGCGCGGCACGTTCCTGACGGTTCAGGGCGCCGTGCCGCTGATGAAGCAGCATGGCGGCTCGATCATCATCACCGCGTCGGTCAACGGCACGCGCACCTTCACCACGGCGGGCGCCTCGGCCTATTCCACCAGCAAGGCCGGTCAGCTCGCGTTCGGGCAGATGCTGGCGCTCGAACTTGCGCGCCACCGCATCCGCGTCAACGTCGTGTGCCCGGGCGCCATCACCACCGAGATCAGCGAGAACACCACCAAGCGCAACGTGGAGGCTGCGCGCCATCCGGTGGTCTTCCCGGAAGGCAAGGTGCCGCTATCGGGAGGCAAGCCCGGCACGGCCCAGCAGGTCGCCGATGTCGTTGCTTTCCTCGCCTCGGATCGCGCCAGCCACGTCACCGGCACCCCGATCTGGATCGATGGTGCGGAGTCCCTGCTCGTCTAGGGCAGCAGCGCCGGATCGACCAGCGCGCCCTTGTGCCCGATGACGACGCCCGCCACCTGGTGCGCCCGCGCCATCGCCTCGGCGATATCGGCGCCGTTGAGCCGGGCCGAGAGATACGCTCCGTTAAAGGAGTCGCCGGCGCCCGTGGCGTCCACGACTTTCGCGCCGGGCTTGGGGGCCACCATTTCGCGCAACCCCTGCGTCGCTCCCAGCGCCGTCTTGGCGCCGTCCTTGACCACCACTTCCTCTACCCCCGCATCGAGATAGCGCTGCGCCGTCGCCTCCGGATCGGCGTCCCCGAAAAGCGGAGCCTCGTCCGAATGGGTCGGCAGCACGATATCGGCAACGGCGGCGGCCGCCATGATGCAGGCCTGCATGGCGCGCGGGCCGCTCCAGAGCGCCGGGCGCAGGTTGGGGTCGAACGCCACCCGCGCCCCCGCGTCACGCGCCTTGACGATCGCCTTGAGCAGCCTCCCGCGCATGCGCGGCGCCAGGATCGCCACCGTGATCCCCGAGAAATAGATGAGATCGGCGCCCATCAGCGCCTCTTCGACGCTGGCGCGGTCCTCCATCATCAGCTTGGCCGCCGAAGTGTCGCGCCAATAGGTGAAATGACGGTCCCCGTGGGCCTGGTGGATGAGGTAGAGCCCGGGCCGCTTGCCCTCGATGGTCTGGATATGCCCGGTGCCGATCCCGGCCTGCCCCAGGAATGCGCGCATCTGGCCTGAATAGAGGTCGTCCCCCAGCGCCGTGACATAGTCCACCGACCAGTCGTTGCCGAGCAGGGCATTGGCATACCAGGCCGAATTGAGCGTATCGCCGGCAAACCCGAATTTGTAGAGGCCCCCTTCGCCGCCCGACATCTCGAGCATGCATTCCCCAATGCTGACAAAGCGCCTGGCCACGGATTCGCTCCCCCTAGTTGCAGCAAGACTTATGCCGGGGAAGGGGGCTTGGGGCAATGGGAGGAGGTTCCTGGAGCTCTCATACCCACTCTCGATCCCTCCCCCTTTGTGGGGAAGGAACAAGGGTGGGGTAAGCCGCCAGATCGGTGGCCCTACAACCGTCCCTCATACGCCTTGTCGAACACGGCCAGCGCCAGTTCGCGCGTCAGCGTCACCGGATTGCCCCCCGCCGTCGGATCGACGATGGCCATGTCCCCGATAACGTCGCGCTTGTCCGAGGTAACGCCGAAATCCTTGAGCGCATGGGGCACGCCCAGCTTCTGGCGCAGCGCCAGCACGGCGTTGAGGAAGGCCTCAAAGCTTGGTGGCAGCCCGCAATAGGCCGCCAGCCGCGCCACCTTGGCTTCGATCGCCTCGCGATTGGCAATCAGCACATAGGGCATGAACACGGCATTGGTCATGCCGTGATGCGTGTCGAAAAGCGCCCCCACCGGATGCGAGAGGGCATGGATGGCCCCCAGCCCCTTCTGGAACGCCGCCGCGCCCATGGCGGCCGCGCTCATCATGTGCCCGCGCGCTTCGATATCGCTGGGGTTGGCCGCCACTTTGGGCAGGTTCTCGAGCACCAGCCGGATGCCTTCGACCGCTATGCCGTCCGCCATCGGATGGTAGCCGGGCGCGCAATAGGCCTCCAGGCAATGCGCCAGGGCATCGAACCCGGTGCCCACCGTGATGAAGTTCGGCATCCCCACCGTCAGTTCCGGATCGGCGATCACGATCTTGGGCATCATCAGCGGGTGGAAGATCACCTTCTTGGTATGGGTCGTTTCGTCGGTGATGACGCCGGCGCGCCCCACTTCCGAGCCGGTGCCTGCCGTGGTCGGCACCGCGATGATGGGCAGGATTCCCTTCGGGTCCGCCCGCGTCCACCAGTCCCCGATATCCTCGAAGTCCCACATCGGCCGCGTCTGGCCGGCCATGAAGGCGATGACCTTGCCGGTGTCGAGCCCGGACCCGCCCCCGAACGCGATCACCCCGTCATGCCCGCCCGCGCGCAGCACCGCGATGCCGGCATTGACGTTGGCGGCGATGGGGTTGGGCTTGACGTCCGCGAACACCGCCACCGGGATCCCGGCGTCCTCGATGATCTTCACCACCCGCGCCGTCACCGGCAGGTTGGCCAGCCCGGCATCGGTCACCAGCAGCGGCTTGCTGATCCCGGCAGCCTTGAGCGCCTCAGGCAGCTCCGCGATGCGGCCCGCGCCGAAACGCACGGAGGTGGGGTAGTTCCAGTTGGCTTTGGTCGTCATCGAAGAACTCTCAGATGTGCCGCAGGTGATAGGATTTCGGTTGCGTGAGATTGGCATAGCCGATCTCGGAAAGCGCGCCGCCCTTACCGGTGTCCTTGACGCCGGTCCAGACGAGCGCAGGGTCGAGATAATCGCAGCGATTGGCGAAGACCGTGCCGGTCTCGACCTTGGCGCCGATCCGTCCGGCGGCCTCGATATCGCGCGTCCAGATCGAGGCGGTCAGCCCATAGGGGCTGTCGTTCATGAGCGTGATGGCCTCGGCGTCGTCCCTGACCTTCATGATGCCCACGATCGGCCCGAAGCTTTCCTCGCGCATCACCGCCATCTGGTGGTTGACGTTGGTCAGCACCTCGGGCGCGAGGTAGGGTGAGCCGGCCTTGTCGAGCGGATGGTGCGTGCCCAGATGCGCCGTGGCGCCCTTGCGCAGGGCCTCCTCCTTCTGGCCGCGCACCACATCGGCGAACTGCGGCCGCGCCATCGGCCCGACGATCGTGCTCTCCTCGAGTGGATTGCCCAGCGTCCAGCCGCGCGCATTGTCGACGAACCCTTCCACGAACGCGTCATAGACGCCCTCATGCACATAGATGCGCTCGACTCCGCAGCAGCTTTGCCCGGAGTTGAAGAAAGAGCCATCCACGAGGTTTTCGATGGAATGGGCCAGGTCGGCATCCTCGCGCACATAAGCGGGGTCCTTGCCGCCCAACTCGAGGCCCAGTGTTGCGAACGTCCCTGCCGCCGCCTTCTCGATCCGCCGTCCACCTTCTACGGAACCGGTGAAATTGATGTGGTCGATGGCGCCCGAGCCGATGAGCTTTTCGGTATCGCCATGGCTCATGACGAGGTTCTGGAACAGCCCCTCCGGCAACCCCGCGCGCCGGCCCGCCTCGGCGAAGCGTTCGCCCACCAGCAGCGTCTGGCTGGCGTGCTTGAGCAGCACCGCGTTGCCCGCCATCAGCCCCGGCACGATGGAGTTGACCGCCGTGAGATAGGGGTAGTTCCACGGCGCGATCACCATCACCAGGCCCAGCGGCTCGCGCGTGATGTAGCGCGTAAAGCCTTCCTTGCCAGCCTTCACGGACGGCGCTAGCGCCTCCTCGGCAATCGAGATCATGTAGCGTGACCGCTCCTCGACGCCGCGCTTCTCGCCGCCGAAGCGGATCGGGCGCCCCATCTGCCAGGCCAGCTCTGGCACGATCTCATCGTTCATCCCGGCCAGCGCATCGACGAAATGCGTCATGATCTTGGCGCGCTCGGCCACGGTCACTTCGCCCCAGGCATTCCTGCCGGCCCTGGCGCGCACCACCGCCGCCTCGATCTCCACCCCGTTCGCCACCGGCCGCTCGGCATAGACGCTGCCGTCGATGGGCGAGATGATCTTGACCGTCTCGGTCATGGACTAGTTTCCTTGCTTGTCACGAAAGGGCGCGCTGTCGCGCCCGCTTGGGTTGCATGCGGATGTATCGACGTTCGAGGCTATGTCCGCTCGAACCCGCGCTTCAACTCCCAATCGGTCACCCGACGATCGTATTCGAACTGCTCCCACTCGGCCGTATGCACGTAGTGGGCGATCACGTTCTCCCCGAACGCTTCCTTGAGCATCTTCGATTTGCGCATCGCCTCGGTGGCATCGCGCAGCGTCTTGGGGACCTCCCGCAGCCGCTTGCCGAAATAGGCGTCGCCCGAATAGGCGGGCTCGAGCGCCATTTCCTTTTCGATCCCGTCGATGCCCGCGGCCAGGAGGGCCGCGAAGGCGAGATAGGGGTTGAGGTCCGCTCCGCCGATACGGCACTCGATGCGGATGCCCTTGGTTTCTTCCCCGCACAGGCGAAAACCCGCCGTGCGGTTGTCGCGGCTCCAGATCGCCTTGGTCGGCGCGAACGTGCCAACCTGGAAACGCTTGTAGGAATTGATGTAGGGCGCCAGGAAATAGGTGATCTCCTGGGCGTGGGCGAGCAGGCCCGCCACGAAATGCTTCATGAGCGCGCTCATGCCGTATTCGCCCTTCTCGTCGAGAAAGGCCGGCTTGCCCTTCTTCGCCAGCGACATGTGGATGTGGCTCGATGAACCGGCCAGCGCATAGTCCCACTTGGACATGAAGGTCACGGCCTTGCCCTGTCCGTGGGCGATTTCCTTGACGGCGTTCTTGAGCACCACGTGCCGGTCCGCCATCACCAGCGCCTCGGCATAGCGCACGTTGATCTCCTCCTGGCCCGGCCCCCATTCGCCCTTGGAGTTCTCGACCGGGATGCCCGATGCCTGGAGCTGGTTGCGCACCAGCCGCATCACGCCCTCTTCCTTGGTGGTCTGGAAGATGTGGTAATCCTCGATGTAGTAGCCGGCGGTGGTCAGGTTCCGGTAGCCCTTCTCGTAAGCCCCGCGAAAAGTCTCGTCGAACAGGTAGAATTCGAGCTCGGAGGCGAAATTGGCCGAAAAGCCCATTTTCTCGAGCCGGGCCAGTTGCGCCTTGAGGATGGCGCGCGGCGAGTGCGGAATGGGCGCGTGGTGATGGTGGTCGACGAGGTCCGCCAGGATGATCGCCGTGCCGTCCAGCCATGCCGCCTTCATGAGCGTTGTGACATCGGGCTTCATGACGAAATCGCCATAGCCCTTGGCCCAGTTGGCCGCCTCGTAGCCGGGCACCGGCTCCATGTCGATGTCGTTGGCCAGCAGGTAGTCGCAGCCATGCGTTTCGTCGATCGCGCCATCGAGGAAGAACTGCGCCTGGAAGCGCTTGCCGATCAGCCGTCCCTGCATGTCGGGAAAGGCGACGAGCACCGTATCGATCAGGCCCTTTGAAACATCCGATTTCAGCGCGTCGAGCGAATAGGCTCCGGCCATGAGTTTTGCTCCCTCTTCTTGTCGTTGCAGTTCAAGGTTGGGAGCCGCGGAACCCCACGCCCGCGGCCCCCCGGGAGGAAGGCTAGGCCTTGGAGCGATGCTCCAGGGCGAATTCCTCTTCCGGCGAGAGGATCAGCCGGTTCCTGCCCACCGCCGCAAAGTAGATGATGCCCACCACGCACCAGACGATCACCCACACCACGCCCTTGGAGAAGTTCGGGTCCTGCATCTGGTAGAACAGCGTCACCGCCGCGATGATGATGGTGACGATCGCGCCCGGAATGCCCACCGGGCTGCGGAACGGACGGGCGATGTTGGGCAGGTTGCGCCGCAGCAGGATGAAGCTGATCGCCTGCATGATGTAGCTCAGCATCGCGCCGAACACGGCCATGTTGAGCAGCACCGAGCCGATGATGTCGTCGCCCAGCTGCGTTTCCCCGTCGCCGCCCCCGCCATTGGCGAACCAGATGACGAGCATCACCACCAGCCCCAGCGTCGCGCCCGTGATCATGGCCACATGCGGGGTCTTGTGCTTGGAATGGGTGATCGAGAGCGCCGAAGGGAAGTATCCGGCGCGGCTGAGCGAATAGACCTGCCGCCCCTGCGCATAGAGGATGGTGTGGAACGAGGCGATGAGTCCCACCAGCGCCACCACGCCCAGCGCCGTCGCGCCCGCATCGCCGTAGATCTGGCGGAAGCCGAACAGCGCCGGCTCGAGCGAGGACGAAAGCGCGAACGAGCCCACGCCCACGATCGAGGGGTTGAGCAGCACGATCATGAAGGCGGAAAGCACCAGCGTGGCGAAGCCGAGCAGGATGCCGCGCGGCATGTCACGTTTTGGGTCGACCGATTCCTCGGCCGCCAGCGGCACCTGCTCGATGGCCAGGAACAGCCACACCGCGAAGGGCAGGGTCGCCAGCACACCCGAGAAGCCGAACGGGAACCAGGGGCCGTTGCCCTCCGGCAGTTCCACCGCCGCGCCGTCCGGGCCCACCCCGATATTGAGCGCCCAGCGGTTGAAGTCCATGTGCCCGAAAGCCGAGATCCAGAAGACCACGAGCCCCGCCAGCGCGATCAGCGTCACCGTCAGCGTCACCCGGTAGGAGAGCGCCACCCCGAAGATGTTGAGCCCCAGGAAGATGAGGTAGAACACCACCCAGAGCACCGGATAATAGGCCGGCTCGATTCCCGTGATGGAGCCGAAATAGGCCGAGATGAACGTCACGATCACCGCCGGCGTCAGCACGTATTCGACATTCTCGAAGAGGCCCGTGATGAACCCGCCCCAGGGTCCCATCGAGGTGCGCGCGAACGAATAGGCCGCGCCCGTATGCGGCAGCGCCGGGCTCATCTCGGCGATCGAGAAGACCAGCCCCAGATACATGATGGCGATGATGATGCCGGCCACCAGCATGCCGCCCCAGCCGCCCGTGGCGAAGCCGAAGTTCCAGCCCGAAAAGTGACCCGAGATAACCGCGCCCACGCCCAGCGCCCACAGCGACCACACGCCTGCATAACGCTGCAGCCCGCGTTTCTCGAAATACGACTTGTCGCGCGAGGCGTACTTGACGCCCCCGCGACCCACTAAGGGTGTCTCAGCCATTTGTCCCTCCTGATGGATGCCCCTGGATCGATGGTGACAGAACCGGTTGCCGTGCCGCCAACGTCCCTCGCGCGGCCTGTAGGCACCGGGCCAGCCGGTTCGACCACAAGGCCACCCCGGCGGGTTCGAGAATCTCGTCGTTTCGGATCTCGATCATGGTGGAATCGAGCCCGCGCCCGTCCCCGTGATGTTCGAGCGTATAAGTCACTCCGTTCAATGCTGCATAGGGTTCGTTCCAGCCGATGTTGAGCGCCCGGTCCTCATCGAGGAGCGCATCGCGCAATGCGGCCGTGAAAGCAGGGTTGGTGCCGTGGATGAGCCCGATCGGCCATGGCCGCGGCACGTCCTTGTAGACCGGTGTGAACGAATGCACCGTCACCAGGATGGTCTCCCGCCCGGCCGCCTTGCGCCGGTCCAGTAGCGCGCCGATGGCTTGATGGAACGGGGTATGGAACGCCACGATCCGGTGCGCCCGTTCGAGCGGGTCGATTTTCGCATTGCCCGGTATCGTCGTGCGTTCGCTGATGGCGGGGATGAGATCGGGTGCTTCATGGTCGCGGTTGGCGTCGATGATGAGCCGGCTCACCGTCGAATAGACCAGGGGCGCGTCCAGCGCCTCGAGTAGCCCCAGCGCCACCGAAAGTGCCCCCGGATCCCAGGCGATATGGCTCACCCGCTCGCTCGGCTTGAGGCCGAGATCGCCATATTCGGGTGGGATGCGGTTGGAGGCGTGATCGCAGACCAGCACGAAGGGGGAGGACCCTTCGGCGTTGTTGACCTGAACCGGCTGCAGTCTCGACCCATCCATGAGAGACACGCGATTTTTGTTCGGTTAACGTTTGCAACAGTTGTTCCGTATCGGCGATATCTGTCAATATTGAAATTGTCGTTTCAGCGTCTGCGAGGGGGATGACCGTGGAAAGTCCGAGCGTCGAGGCCCGTATCCACGAAGCCAACCACCGGCTCACCGCCGCCGAGAAGCGCGCCGCGCGCGGGCTGCTCGCCAATTACCCCACCATCGGCCTGGCCCCGGTCGCCGAGTTCGCCCAGCAAAGCGGGGCCAGCGCCGCCACCGTCCTGCGCTTCATCGCTCAGCTCGGGTTCAAGTCCTATCCCGATTTCCAGCGGTGCCTGCGCGAGGAGCTGGAGGAACGCGCCAAGTCGCCCCTGCAGCGCAGCCTCGCCGCCGTCCGTCACCAGACCGCCATCGGCGACTTCCTGGGCGATTTCTTCTCGCAGGTGACCTCCAACATGCACGCCTCTGCGGCGCGCATACCCACCTCCGAGTTCGAGGCCGCCAGCGCCCGCCTCGCCGATCTCAAGCGGGGCTGCCATATCGTGGGTGGCCGGTTCACCGATGCCATGGCCAGCTACATGGAAGCGCATCTGCGTCTCGTGCGCCCCGGCGTGCGCCGCCTCGATGGCCGTCCCGCCGCCCGCAACGACCAGCTGCTCGATATCCGCGCCGATGACACCGTGGTGCTTTTCGATATCCGCCGCTACGACGCCGACCTGCTCGAGGTCGCCGCCAGTCTGGCGGCGCGTCGCGCCTTCATGGTGCTCATCACCGATGAGTGGATTTCCCCGCTCTCGCGCTACGCCAAGATCGTGCTGCCCTGCCGCATCGCGGTCGATCGCACCTGGGATGCCAACACCGCCATCTTCGCGCTCACCGAGGCCTTGATCGCGCGCGCCACCGAACTGGCCTGGCCGAGCGCGGAAAAGCGGATGGGCTCGGTCGAGCACAATTAGCCTCGGCGGGAAGAAGCGCGCCGGCAGAGACCCACCAGCGCGCTTTAGTCTCAGCTCGCCGCCGCGAACTGCTCGTCGAAGGAATAGCCGGCGCCACGTACCGTGCGGATCGGGTCGGCGCTCTTGCCGCGATTGATGGCCTTGCGCAGCCGTCCGACATGCACGTCCACGGTTCGCTCGTCCACATAGACGTCGTTGCCCCAGACGCCGTCGAGCAGTTGCTCGCGCGAATAGACGCGGCCGGGGTGACGCATCAGGTATTCGAGCAGGCGATATTCCGTCGGCCCCAGATGCACCTCGCGGCCGGAGCGGCGCACGCGGTGGCTGGTGCGGTCCAGCTCCAGGTCGCCCGCCTTGAGTACGGTGGTGACGAGTTGGGGGTTCGACCGGCGCAGCAGCGCGTTGATGCGGGCCAGGAGCTCCGGGATGGAGAACGGCTTGACGACGTAGTCGTCCGCGCCCGTCGCCAGGCCGCGCACGCGCTCCTCTTCCTCGCCGCGCGCCGTGATCATGATGATCGGCACGCGGGCGGTTTCCTCGCGGGCGCGCCAGCGGCGGCAGAGCTCGATGCCCGAAAGGCCGGGCAGCATCCAGTCCAGGAGGATCAGGTCGGGGATCTTCTCGCGCATCTGGTCGGCGGCTTCATCGCCGCTCGCCGAGGAGAGCACGGTGAATCCTTCCGCCTCGAGGTTGTAGCGCATCATCAGCGCCAGATCGGCCTCGTCTTCGACGATCATGATCGTTGCAGGCATTTCAGCGGTTCCGGGTGGGGGAAAGGCTGGGGGTTCGCGAGATTACTCGCGAACCTGGGTCCGGTGGAGGTCTTCGACGTCGCCCGAGAGATACCGGCCGGTGTCGAGATAGAAGGCGGCCTCGGCGATGTTGGTGGCGTGGTCGCCGACGCGCTCGAGGTTCTTGGCGCAGAACAGCAGGTGCGTGCACTGCGTGATGTTGCGCGGATCCTCCATCATGTACGTGAGCAGTTCGCGGAAGATCGAGGTGTAGAGCGCATCGATCTCGTCGTCGCGGTTGCACACGGCAATCGCGGCCGCCCCGTTGCGGGTCGAATAGGCATCGAGCGCCGCCTTGAGCTGGGCCAGGATCAGGTCCGTCATGTGCTTGAGCCCGTTGTAGAACTTGGGCGCGAGCGACAGGCCTTCGATCTGGAGGGCGCGGCGCGAGACCTGCTTGGCCATGTCGCCGACGCGCTCGAGGTCGTTGGCCACGTGGATCGAGGTGATGATCGAGCGCAGGTCCGTGGCCATGGGCTGGCGGCGGGCGATCATGGAAACCGCGGTTTCGTCGATCTTGCGCTGCATCTCGTCGATGCGCTTGTCGGCGGCGACCGTCTGGCGGGCGAGGTTATGGTCGAGCTTGAGCAGCGCCGTGGTGGCGTTCAGCACGGCCGCTTCCACCTCCCCGCCCATCTCGGAAATCGACCGGGCCAGCTGGGTCAGCTCATCCTCGTAGGAGGAGACGATGTGTTCGCTCTGTAGGGTGGGCATCTAGGGCTCCTTAGCCGATACGGCCAGTGATGTAGTCCTGGGTCTTCTTGTTGACCGGATTGGTGAAGATCTCTTCGGTGACGCCTTCCTCGATCAGCTTGCCGAGGTGGAAGAACGCCGTCTTCTGGGAAACGCGGGCGGCCTGCTGCATCGAGTGCGTCACGATCACGATGGTGAAGTTCTCGCGCAGCTCGTCGATGAGCTCTTCGATGATGGCGGTGGCGATCGGGTCGAGCGCCGAGCAGGGCTCGTCCATCAGCAGCACTTCGGGCTTGGTGGCGATGGCGCGCGCAATGCACAGGCGCTGCTGCTGCCCGCCCGAAAGCCCGGTGCCCGGGGAGTCGAGGCGATCCTTGACCTCCTCGAACAGGCCCGCGCGGCGCAGCGAGGAGACGACCACTTCATCCATCTCGGCCTTTGTGCGGGCCAGCCCATGGATGCGCGGGCCGTAGGCCACGTTCTCGTAGATGGACTTGGGGAAGGGATTGGGCTTCTGGAACACCATGCCGACACGGGCGCGCAGCTCGACCACGTCGATATTGCGGTCATAGATGTCGTCGCTGTCGAGCAGGATCTCGCCGGTCACTCGGCAGGAGTCGATGGTGTCGTTCATGCGGTTCAGGCACCGCAGGAACGTCGACTTGCCGCAACCGGACGGGCCGATGAGCGAAGTCACGCGGTTACGCTCGATGTCGAGGTTGACGTCGAACAGGGCCTGCTTCTCCCCGTAGAAGACCGAGACGTCCTTGCCGCGGATCTTGACGGGAACGGTGCTTGCGGGCGCCGGAGCGGTGTCGAGGGTCATAGCTTCACTCATTTGTCGGTCCTACCAGCGGCGTTCGAAGCGTTTGCGAAGGATGATGGCGGTGATGTTCATCACGGCAAGGAAGGCCAGCAGCACGATAATGCCACCGGAAGTGCGTTCCACGAAGGCGCGTTCGGCTTCGTTGGACCACATGTAGATCTGGACGGGCAGGGCGGTCGCCGGCTGCAGCGGGGTCGCCGGATAGTCCGCCACGAACGCCACCATGCCGATGAGGAGCAGGGGGGCGGTTTCGCCCAGGGCGCGGGCGAGGCCGATGATGGTGCCCGTGAGCACGCCGGGCATCGCCAGCGGCAGCACGTGGTGGAACACCATCTGCATGCGCGAAGCGCCCAGGCCCAGCGCCGCCGAGCGGATGGAGGGCGGCACCGAGCGCAGCGCGGCGCGGGTGGCGATGATGATGGTCGGCAGCGTCATCAGTGAGAGCACGAGCCCGCCCACGATCGGCGCCGAGCGCGGCATGCCCATGAAGTTGATGAAGACGGCCAGGCCGAGGAGGCCAAAGACGATCGAGGGGACGGCGGCCAGGTTGTTGATGTTGATCTCGATGATGTCGGTCACCCGGTTCTTGGGGGCGAACTCCTCCAGATAGATCGAGGCGGCAACCCCGATCGGCAGGGCGACGATCAGGACGATCAGCATCATGTAGGCCGAGCCGACCATGGCCACGCCCAGGCCCGAAGCTTCCGGGCGGCTGGAGGCGCCATAGGTGAACAGGCCCCAGTTGAAGGGCGTCGAGATCCGGCCGTGCTGGCGCAGCTCCTCGAGCCAGGCGATCTGCTGGTCGGAAACCTTGCGCTTGGCCTCGGGCACGGAGAGGTCGATCTGGCCCTTGTTGGCGCTGTCGATATCGGCCCCGGCCAGCAGCGCCACCGTCTGGGTGGTGCCCACGATCGAGGGATCGGCCTGAACCATGGCGCGCAGCTGCCCGCGCACCGAATCCGAGACCATGCCCGAAACCTGCTTCATCGCCTTGCTGTCGCTCGGGTCGACCCCGAGCACGGCGGCCAGCGAGAGGCGGGCCACCTGCGGGTAGTTGGCGGTCACCAGCACCTTGGGGTCGCTGGCGCGCTTGTCGCCCTTGTCGATGATGTCGGCAGAGAAGTTCACCGGAATGGTGATGGCCGTCTGCACGAACGCCGTATAGCCCTTGCTGACGATCGAGCCGAGCAGGATCACCAGGAATATGACGCCGAAGGCGATGGCGGCGATACCCATGGCGCGGAAGCGCTGTTCGGCGGCGTAGCGGCGCTTGAGGCCGATATCGCGGCGGGCCGGAACGTCTGCGGCGGAAGCCTGCGTATCCATGACAGCTTGGCTCATTCGTACTGCTCCCGATAGCGGCGGACGATCCACAGGGCGAACACGTTCATCCCCAGGGTGATCACGAAGAGGGTAAGGCCCAGGGCGAAGGCCACCAGGGTCTGCGGCGAGTTGAACTCGAGGTCGCCCGTCAGCTGGTTGACGATCTTGACCGTAATGGTGGTCATGGCCTCGAAGGGATTGATGGTGAGCCGCGCGGCAACGCCCGCCGCCAGCACCACGATCATGGTCTCGCCGATGGCGCGCGAGGCGGTGAGCAGCAGTGCGCCCACGATGCCCGGCAGCGCCGCCGGCAGGATGACGCGCTTGATGGTCTCCGAGCGGGTCGCGCCCAGGCCGAGCGAACCGTCGCGCATGGCGCGGGGCACGGCGGTGATCACGTCGTCCGAAAGCGAGGACACCAGCGGGATGAGCATCACGCCCATCACGAACCCGGCCGTGAAGACCGACTGCGCCTGGATGAAGGCGGTGCCGCCGGCAAGGGCCGCCGAAAGGTCGCGCAGGAAGGGCCCGAGGGTCACCACCGCGAAGATACCGTAGACGATGGTCGGGATACCGGCGAGCAGTTCGAGCACCGGCTTGACGATCGAACGCACCTGCGGGGAGGCATATTCACCCATGTAGATGGCCGACATGAGCCCCACGGGCACGGCGACCAGCATCGAGACGAGCGCGATGTAGAGCGTGCCGGCGAGCAGCGGGATGAGGCCGAACTGGCCTTCGCTGTCGGTCGCGCCGGCCGCGGCGAAACGCGGGTCCCACACGGTGCCGAAGAAGAAGTGCATCGGATTGACCTGGGAGAAGAAGGTCATGGTTTCCGAAAGCATCGAGAGCACGATGCCGATGGTGGTCAGGATCGCGATGCCCGAGGCGCCGAACAGGGCCCAGAGCATGACGCGCTCCACATTGTTGCGGGCGCGGGCGCGCGGCTTGACCATGCCCAGCCCGATGGCGGCCCCGGCGAGCGCCAGGATGATGGCGATGCCTCCGCCCAGGCGGCTGGCCAGCGTGGCCGTTTCATTCACGCTCAGCGCGATGGGCAGCATGTAGTCCTGGCCCTGGCTGGCGAGCAGGATTCCCTGCTCGGCGGCGACGGGCACGAAATCGGCATAGGATTTCGGCAGGTCGGCGGCGGTATGGATATCGAGGGCGCCCAGGGCGCCGGCGGCGCGGTCGATCATGCCGAGCGCCAGGCTGCGCTCACCGACGCTGATATCGGCCGGGAGCTGCGCATTGATCATGTTGTCGGTGTAGATGCTGGCGCCGATCGCCCACACGACAAGGAAAAGCACTGCGGGAACGGTTGCGAGCAGGAACGCCCACCAACCGTGGTAGTTGGGCAGGGAGTGCGGCTTGGCGGCCCCGTCGCGCTGTGCTGCGGCGCGCTGGCGTCCGATCACGAACGCGACCACACCGATCGCGGCGATGATGGCGAAGACTATGGTTGCCGACATCTTGCTTCCCTGTATTGCGCCCCCTGTGCCGGGAGCTGCCGTTGAAGAGGTGGAAGGCGCGATCCCTTTCGGAGCCGCGCCTTCCCGCTGATTACATCGTGGTGCCGGCGGCGAACTTGTCGCGCTGGGCCTGACGCTCGGCGTCCGGAGCGGCAACCAGGCCGTACTGGGCCAGCGGGCTGTCAGGGCCGGTCATTTCGTCCGACAGGAAGAACTCGACATATTCCTTCAGGCCCGGGATGACGCCCAGGTGAGCCTTCTTGACGTAGAAGAACAGCGGACGGGAAACCGGGTAGGTGCCGTCGGCGATGGTCTCGGTCGAGGGCGTGATGCCGCCAACGGTCGCGACCTTGAGCTTGTCGGCGTTGTTCTCGTAGAAGGCCAGGCCGAACACGCCCATGCCGGTCTTGTTCGAGTCGATGCGGGCCAGGGTCTCGGTGTAGTCGCCGTCGATATCGACAGCCTTGCCGTCCTTGCGGATGGCGATGCAGGTCTTGGCGACATCGGCGTCGGCGACGCCGGCGGCCTTCAGGCCATCCTTGTCGCAGCCGGCGGTCATGAGCTTCTCTTCGAAGACTTCACGGGTGCCGTGCTTTTCGCCCGGGATGTAGGCGGCGATATCCCATTCCGGGAAAGCCGGGTTCACTTCGCTCCACTTGGAGTAGGGGTTGTCCACCAGCTTGCCGTCGACGACGACCTTGGCGGCCAGGGCCTTGTAGATGTCGGCCGGCTGGATGGCGAAGTCCGGGCCGTTGATGTCGGTGGCGAACACGATGCCGTCGTAACCGATCTTGACCTCTTCGACGTCCGCGACGCCGTTGGTCTTGCAGGTGGCCAGCTCGTCGGCCTTCATCGCACGCGAAGCGTTGGCGATGTCGATCTTGTCTTCACCCACGCCTTCGCAGAACTGCTTGATGCCGGCGCCCGAACCACCCGATTCCACGACCGGGGTCTTGAAGTCCGGATAGGTCTCGCCGAAAGCCTCGGCAACGATCTTGGCATAGGGCAGAACGGTGGAGGAACCGGCGACCTGGATCTGGTCGCGGGCAAAGGCAGAAGTGGCGCCGAGAGCCGACAACGCAACGAGCGCAACGCCGGCGTAGAGAGCGGTCTTCATGAGGTCTTCCTTTCAGGAAACTTGTGGGTCCCCAAACCCGGGCGGTCAGCCGGTCATTCTGGCTCGACCAGACCGGGGTCCCGTGTTTGACGGGGGCAACCTATGGGCCTGCCGCTATGGTTTTATGTCAGTTCGATTGCAGTTCTGTGACAATTCAAGTCGCTGAATACAAAAGGGATTTTATCAGCGCACATCAAAACTGCGGTGGAAAATGACAATTTCCCCCGCCCTCGTGCACTTGCTCCCGGCGAGTCCCCGAGGGGATTCCCGCCCTAGCGCGGCAGCAGCACTTCCACGCGCGTGCCTTCGCCGGGCTGGCTCTTGATCGTCAGGTTGCCGCGATGGCGCTGCACGATGTGCTTGACGATGGCCAGGCCCAGCCCGGTGCCCTTTTTCTTCTTGCTGTCCGCATCCGCCCGGTAGAAGCGTTCGGTCAGGCGCGGCACATGCTGCGGCTCGATTCCGGGGCCGTAATCGGTCACCGTCACCGCGAAATCGTAGCCGGGACGGTTGCTCACGGGCGCCAGCACGATATCCACCTTGCCGCCGTCCCCGCCATAGCTGATGGCGTTCTCGAGCAGGTTCTCGAATACCTCGTAGAGTTCGTCGCGCTCGCCCGTCACATTGGTCTTGCCCTCGGGCACTTCCACGCTCACCGCCACGCCCGCTTCCTGGGAGAGGCTTTCCAGCCCCTCGCTGACTTCGCGCAGCAGGATGCCCAGGTCCACCGTGCCCTTGGGCAGCACGTGCTGGCGCATTTCGATGCGCGAGAGCGAGAGCAGGTCGTCGATGAGCTTGGACATGCGCTGCGCCTGTCCGCGCATGATGCCCAGGAACCGCTCGCGGGCCGCCTGGTCCTTGGAGGCAGGACCGAGCAGCGTGTCGATGAAGCCGATCAGCGAGGTCAGCGGCGTGCGCAGCTCGTGGCTGGCATTGGCGATGAAGTCCGAGCGCATGGCCTCGACCCGCTTCTGGTCGGTCAGGTTCTGCAGCGTCAGGATCGTCAGCGTCGGGTCGGCGGTCGGCCCGCCCATGCGGAACGGGGAGATCATCACCTTGTACCAGGTCTCGTTGGGCACGGTCAGGTGCAGTTCCACCGTCTGCGCCACACCCGTCTGCATCGCCGCGTCGATTGCGGTGAGCATGGCCGGGGTCCGGAACGAGAAGGCTACGGGGTCGCCGAGCCGCGCGCTGGGGAACTCGCGCGCCGCCACCGAATTGCGATGCACGATCACGCCGCGCCGGCTGAGCAGCAGGCACGGGTCGCCCAGCGCATCGGCGAACGCGATGATATGGGCGTCGCGCTCCGTATCGGCCCCGTTGGCCGGCGCCGCCTTGCCGATGGCCGGCGCCGAGGGGATGAACGCGGCCGCGATGGCGATGGCGAGGAACGCGATGGCCATGCCCCAGTAGGAGGCTCCTCCGGCAATGGCGATGACCAGTAGCACGATGGCCACCACGAGCAGCAGCGCCCGCCGGCGCGAAAGCATTTCCTTCCAGCCCGGGAGCGGGTTGTGGGAATTGCCGGAAGTGTCGTTGGTCATTGTGAATTCCTGGTAGGCGGGGGGCCGCCGTCTTGCGCGCCTTCCGGGTTCATAGCACGGTGGCGTTCTTATAGGAGGATCAGTGTGGCAGACCCGTACGACAGTTTCGATATAGAGAACCCCGATCTCCCCAAGGGTATCAAGAAGGCCGCCATGGAGTCGGGCGGCTATCCCTATTCCAGGAAGCTCGATGACGAGCAATATGCCGACGAACTGCTCGGCGTGCAGAAGCAGCTCGTCCTGCTCCAGTCGCACCTGGCCAAGAACGGGGACCGCATCATGCTGGTCTTCGAGGGGCGCGACGCCGCCGGCAAGGGCGGCACCATCAAGACCTACCTGGCCAACCTCAACCCGCGCTACAACATCATCGCCGCGCTGCCCAAGCCCAACGACCGGGAGAGCACGCAGTGGTATTTCCAGCGCTATGTCGACTGGCTCCCCGCGGCCGGGGAGACCGTGCTCTTCGATCGCTCATGGTATAACCGCGCCGGCGTCGAGCCGGTCATGGGCTTCTGCAAGCCCGAGCAGACCGCCGAATTCCTCATCGAGGCGCCCCGCTTCGAGCGCATGCTGGTGGCCGACGGCATTCACCTGCACAAGATCTGGCTCGATATCGGCCGCGAAATGCAGCTCAAGCGTTTCCACGACCGCCGCCACGATCCCCTCAAGGTCTGGAAGCTTTCGCCCATCGACATGGAGGCCCTGCCGCGCTGGCAAGCCTATTCGAAGGCGCGCAACACCATGCTCGAGGAAACCGACACCGACTACGCCCCCTGGACGATCGTGCGCGCCAACGACAAGCGCCGCGCCCGCCTGAGCGTCATCCGCCTCGTCCTCTCCGGCTTCGACTACGCCGGCAAGGACGAAAAGCAGATCGGCCAGATCGACCCCCAGATCGTCCTCACCGCCAAGGACTTCCTAGCCCACTACTCCGGCACCTGAACCGCGGGGCAGGGACCACCCCCAGCGCCTCCCTCCCCCTTGTGGGGAGGGACCGAGGGTGGGGGTAAGTCAGAGGCACCGGGCAAACAATAGATCCGGACACCCGGCCACCACCCCCAAAAACAAAAACGGCCGGAAAATCCGGCCGCTTGTTCGTCTCTCGCTGCTGGCGCCTAGCGCTTGCGCTTCTCCACCTGGTGGTAGGCGCGGCGCGAGTGGAACTCGCAATAGGGGTGGCCTTCTTCCGATTCACGGCCGCAGAAATAGAAGTCCGGGGTCAGCGGATCGCCGATCGGCCACTTGCAGGTGTGTTCGTTCAGGCCCAGCAGCCCGATGCGCTCGGACTCGGGAATGAAGATCTCGGCGGCCGGGGGCACGTAGCTCTCCACTTCCATTTCCTCGGTCACGGCCAGCGCCGTGGCGCCCACGACCTGGGTGCGTACCACCGTCTGCCGCCGCGCCATGCCCGAGGAATGCCCTGCGCCGGCCGAGCCCGTCGAGGGGCTGGCCACGCGGCGCGGAGCCGGACGGGCGGTGGTGCGGGCGCGCGGCGCCGTGGTTGCCGGTTTGGCGCGGGCCGAAAGCTTGAGCCGGTGCACCTTGCCGATGACGGCGTTACGGGTGACCCCGTCGCCAAGTTCCGCTGCGATCTGGCTGGCGCTCAAGCCTTCCATCCAGAGCTTTTTCAGCAGTTCTACCCGCTCTTCGGTCCAGCCCATCGACATTAGCTCCTAGCCGCTTAAATTCAGACAGAATCTCTCTTCGCACTGCCGGGACGAGCCGGCAGCCAATACGCTATGCGTCGTATGTTGAGTGGGTCCGCCACACGAGATATCGTGTTCCCAACGCTCAGGATACTACACGGCCCCAAGAATCGGGATCAAGAGTCCCCCAGCAAATTCCACCGGGAAAACCCTGCTTTAGCGGTGGAGAACCAAAGGCCGAGTCAAATCAGCGCCTTGGCCGGAGAACATTGACTTTTACGGCCTCTCAGGCCTATCTGGAACGCGTAACGCGCCGCCCAAGTGCAGCGCGTTTTTGGTTTTTATTGGGCCGTGCGCGGCCTTCCAGCAACACTTAGGAATGGGGAACAATCATGTCTGCGTTGTACGGCACCTACGCCCGGTCCGGTCTCGCCTTTGAGCGAGGCGAGGGTGTGCGCCTATACGCGCAGGATGGTACGGCCTACCTCGATTTCCATTCCGGCATCGGCGTCAACGCGCTGGGCCATGGCGACCCGCACCTGGTCTCCACCCTCAAGGCCGCCGCCGAGAAGGTCTGGCACACGTCCAACGTGTTCTCCATTCCCGAGCAGGAGCGGCTGGGCCAGCGGCTCGTCGACTCCACCTTTGCGGACTCGGTGTTCTTCACCAATTCCGGTGCTGAAGCGGTCGAGTGCGCCATCAAGACGGCGCGCCACTATTTCTGGGCCAAGGGCCAGCCGGAGAAGTACGAGATCATCGCCTTCACCGGCTCCTTCCACGGTCGCACCCTGGGCACCATCGCCGCCGGCGGCAACGAGCACTACATCGAAGGCTTCGGCCCGCCGCTCGCCGGCTTCAGGCATCTTGCCCCCGGCGACCTCAAGGCAGTCGAGGCCCTGATCGACGACAAGACCTGCGCCATCCTGCTCGAGCCCGTCCAGGGCGAGGGCGGCGTCACCGCCATGCCGGTCGAGTTCCTCAAGGGCCTGCGCGCGCTCTGCGACAAGCACGACATGCTGCTCATCTTTGATGAGGTGCAGTGCGGCTACGGTCGTACCGGGCGCTTCTTCGCCTATGAGTGGACTGGTATCGAGCCCGACATCATGGCCGTCGCCAAGGGCATCGGTGGCGGCTTCCCGCTCGGCGCCTGCCTTGCCAAGGGCCCGGTTGCCGCGTCCATGGTTCCGGGCACTCACGGCTCGACCTATGGCGGCAACCCGCTGGCCTGTACCATCGGCAACGCCGTTCTCGACCGTATCCAGGCCCCCGGCTTCCTCGAACATGTCGAGCAGGTCGGCCAGGTGCTGCAATGGCACCTCCAGCAGCTCGCCCAGAAATATCCGCAGTACATCGTGGAACTGCGCGGCAAGGGCCTGATCACCGGCATCAAGATCGTGCCGCCGGTGCGCGATTTCGTCGAGCGCCTGCGCGCCGACCACCAGCTCCTGGCCGTTGCCGCCGGCGACAACGTCCTGCGACTTCTCCCCCCGCTCGTCATCACCGAAGATGACGTCAAGGAAGCCATCGGCAAGATTTCCGATGCCTTCGCCGCCCTTGATAGTGAACCGGGCAACGTGCCGCCGATCGATTGATCGGCGGACCTTCCTCAAAGCCCTCAACAAAGGAAACCGGACCAATAAAATGACCGGCACCCCAAGGCATTTTCTAAACCTACTCGATTTCACCCCCGAACAGCTCCGGGGCATGCTCTCCCTGGCCAGCGAGCTCAAGGAGCTCCTCAAGAAAGGCGAGCGACCGCTCCTGCTCAAGGACAAGGTTCTGGCCATGATCTTCGAGCGCCAGTCCACCCGCACCCGCGTTTCCTTCGATGTCGGCATGCGTCAGCTCGGCGGCCAGACGCTCATGCTCACCGGCCAGGAAATGCAGCTCTCGCGTGAAGAGACCCTGTCCGACACGGCCCGCGTCATGTCGCGCTATGTCGATGCGATCATGATCCGCATCCTGAGCCACGACGACCTGCTCGAGCTTGCCGGCGCCTCCTCGGTGCCCGTCATCAACGGCCTCACCCGCCGCGCCCATCCCTGCCAGGTCATGGCCGACGTCATGACCTTCGAGGAGAACCGCGGTTCCATCGAGGGCGCCAAGATCGCCTGGGTCGGCGACAGCAACAACGTCATGGCCTCCTGGGTCCATGCCGCCAAGCTGCTCGGCGCCAGGCTCGATATCGCCGTCCCCGAGGAATACGGCCCGGACCAGGGCATGCTGGCCGACATCCGCGCTGCCGGCAGCGCCGTGCGCCTGATGGAAGACCCCCACGAGGCTGTCAAGGACGCCGATCTCGTCATCACCGACACCTGGGTGTCGATGGGCGACACCGACGAGGTGGAGCGTCGCCGCATCTTGAAACCCTACAGGGTCAATCCCAATTTAATGGCCGAGGCCGGCAAGGATGCACTCTTCATGCACTGCCTGCCTGCTCACCGCGGCGATGAAGTTACCGATGAGGTCATTGATGGGCCTCAATCGGTTGTCTTTGATGAAGCCGAAAATCGCTTACACGCACAAAAGGCGATCCTGTGCTGGGTGTTCGGGATCGAAACGCTTTAATGGCTGCTGAAACTCTGCTGTCCACGCTCGGCCTCGACCGCCCCGAAAGCGGCGACGATGTCGTGGTGCCGTTCACTCTGGAAGGTCTGGATTGCCGTGGCCGCTCCGTGCGGCTGGGCGAGGCGCTGGATTCGATCCTCAACCGCCACAACTACCCCGCTCCGGTGGCGCGCCTCCTGGGCGAGGCGGTGGTGCTCGCGGCGCTGGTCGGCTCCTCCCTCAAGTTCGAGGGGCGTTTCATCCTGCAGACCCAGACCGATGGCCCGGTCAACCTCATCGTCGTCGATCTCGACGCGCCCGATGGTCTGCGCGGCTATGCCCGCTTCGACCATGATGCGCTCGTCAAGGCTTCCGAACTGGGCAAGACCAGGCCGGGCGAACTGCTCGGCCATGGCCATCTGGCCATGACCATCGACCAGGGTGCCCACACCGAACGCTACCAGGGCATCGTCGCGCTCGAGGGGCAGTCGCTCGAGGAAGTGGCCCATACCTACTTCCAGCAGTCCGAGCAGATCCCCACCATGGTCCGCCTCGCCGTCGCCGAATACTCGGAGAAGGGCTACGTGCGTCCGCAATGGCGTGCCGGTGGCGTCCTGCTGCAGTTCCTGCCCGAGCACGGCATGGGCGTGGTTCGCGACCTGCCGGGCGACGGCAATTTCGAGAACGACGACACGCCGGCCGACGACAAGTGGGAAACCGCCCGCGCCCTTCTCGGCACCCTCTCGGATGCCGAGCTGGCCGACCCCGAGCTTTCCCCCGAGCGCATGCTCTTCCGCCTCTTCCACGAGACGGGTGTCCGCGTCTTCCCGGCCATGGACATGGAAGAACGCTGCACCTGCTCGGCCGAGCGCGTCGAATCCATGCTGCGCGAAAACTTCACCGCCGAGGAGCGCCAGGACATGGCGGTCGATGGCGAGATCGAAGTGGTCTGCGAGTTCTGCTCTGCGGCCTACCACTTCAAGCCGCACGAGTTCGAAACCGAACACTGAAAATGACAAGGCCCGGAGCGATCCGGGCCTTTTCGTTTCCATCTCAGAACCTCGCCTGACGAAATGGGAGGGAGCTGACGCCCTCACTCCCGCGCCAGCGCATCCACCGGGTCGAGCCGTGAGGCCGAGCGCGCGGGAAAGAACCCGAAGGCCAGCCCGATGGCGGTCGAGGACAGCACCGCCACCACGATCGAGAGCGGCGAATAGCTCAGCGTGATCGTCGGCACGAACTGCTTGACGATGGCGCCCACCGCAAACGACAGCCCGATGCCGGCGGCCCCGCCGATGAAACAGACCAGCACCGCCTCGACCAGGAACTGCTGGAGGATGTCGCCCCCGCGCGCCCCAACCGCCATGCGGATGCCGATTTCCTTGGTGCGCTCGGAGACGGACACCAGCATGATGTTCATCACCCCGATGCCGCCCACCACCAGCGAGATCACCGCGATCGCCGAGATCAGCAGGGTCAGCGTCTGCGAGGTTGACTGGATGGTGTCGCGGATGGTGTTCGAGTTCTGCAGAAAGAAGTCCTGCGTGCCCCCGTGCAGCGTAACCAGCAGGGCCGTTATCTCGGCTTCGGCCGTATCCATGTCATAGGTATCGGCCACCCGTATGGTGATGCCCGAGAGATAGTTCCGGCCCAGGATCCTGTCCATCACCGTCGTGTAGGGCAGGTAGACATTGGCGTTGCTCGCCCCCGGCCCGAAGCCCGAGGTCGTCGCCACCCCGATCACCCGCACCGGCACCTTGCCGATCACGATGACCTGCCCGATAGGGTTTTCCCCGTTCGGAAACAGCGCCGAAACCGCATTGGTATCGATCACCGCATCCTGGGCGCGTTCGTCCACGCTCTGCTGGCCGAAGCTCGATCCCTGGGAGATCGTCGTGCCGCTCACCCGGAAATAGTCCGGGCCTACGCCGGTGATCGAGGTCGTGACCGAAAGGTTCCCGAAGAGCGCGGTGCCGTTGCTCGAGACGCGCGGCGTCACGCTGTCCGCATAGGGCTGGCGCGCCAGTGCATCGGCATCGGTTGCCAGCAACGTCCTGATGCGGCCCGCCGTGCGATCGCCGAACCCGCTGCCGGGCGCGATGGTGATCGTATTGGTGCCGATCGAGGAAATCTGCGCCAGCACCGCCTGCTGGCTGCCCTGGCCGAGCGCCACCACCGACACCACCGAGGCGATGCCGATGATGATGCCGAGCATGGTCAGGAACGTGCGCAGCTTGTGCGCCCGCATGGCGCGCACGGCGGTGCGCACCACCTCCATGCCGCGGTCGAAGCCTTCGCGCCAGCCGGCCTTGGGCCGCGCCAGCGGATCGACCGAGCGCGCCGCGGCGCCCTCGTCCTGCCGCCGGTCGGCGATGATGCGCCCGTCGCTGATCTCCACGATCCGCTCGGCGCGGCTGGCCACGTTCTGGTCGTGCGTTACCAGGATCACCGTATGCCCGTCGGCATGCAGCTCCTCGAGCAGCGCCATCAGGTCTTCGCCGCTCTTCTTGTCGAGTGCGCCGGTCGGCTCGTCCGCCAGGATCACTTCGCCGCCGTTCATCAGCGCTCGCGCCACCGAGACGCGCTGCTGCTGGCCGCCTGAAAGTTCGCTCGGCCGGTGGTCGAGGCGGTCGCCGAGCCCCAGCCGCGTGAGGAGGTCGACGGCGCGCTCCTGGCGCGCGCCCGCTTCCATGCCGGCATAGATGGCCGGCACTTCCACGTTCTGGACGGCATCCAGGTCCGGCAGCAACTGGTAGCGCTGGAAGATGAAGCCGAAATGCTCGCGGCGCAGCTCCGCCAGCTCGTCCGCGTCCATCGCTGCGACGTCCCGGCCCTCGAACTCGTAGGTGCCCGCGCTGGCGCGGTCCAGGCACCCCAGGATGTTCATGAGCGTGGATTTGCCCGAGCCGGACGCGCCCATGATGGCGATCATCTCGCCGCGCTCGATGGTGAGGTCCACGTCCTTGAGAACGGCGACCACTTCCTCGCCGTTGCGGAATTCGCGCCGGAGCTTGGAGATCGAAATTAGCGGTGCGCTCATGGCTCAGAGCCCGAAGGGGGAGGGTGGGCCGCGGAACCGGCCGCCGGTCGTGTTCGTCCCGCTCTGGCGCGCCAGCCCGCTGACGCCGGTGGCCACCACCAGGTCGCCTTCGTTGAGCCCGCCGGTGATCTGCGCATTGATGTTGTTGTTGATGCCCACGGTTACCTCGTGCGGCGTCACTTCCTCGGTCTTGGGGTCGAGCACCCGCACGAAATACTTGCCCTGCCGGTTCGCCGTTCCGAGTACGGAAGAGGGGAGCAGCAGCGCGTCCGGAGCGTCCTGCAGCACGATGGTGATCTTGGCCGTCATGGCGATACGCAGCTTGTGGTCGGAGTTCTTCACCTCGAACCGGCCATTGTAGTAGATGGCGTTGTCGCTCGAGGAGATGCCGCTGTCGGCCGTGCTGATGGCGTCGGGCGCCGGCTCGATCGAGCGTAGCGTCGCCTCGATCTGGTTGTTGGGTTCGCCCAGGATGGTGAAATAGGCCTTCTGCCCCGGCTGCACGCGGGTCACGTCCGCTTCCGAGATCTGCGCCTTGATCACCATGGTGTCGAGATCGGCGACCTTGACGATCGTGGGCGAGTTCTGCGCCGAGGAAATGTTCTGTCCCTCGCTCACCAGCACCGCCACCACCGTTCCGTCCACCGGCGAGGTGATCTTGGTGCGGCTCAGGTTGAGGTTGGCGGAGTCCACGGCCAGTTCGGCCTGGCTGATCTGCGCATCGAGCGCGGCGAGCGAGGCCGCCGCCGCATCCACCGCAGCCTTGGCGCTGTCATAGTCCGCCTGCGACTTGAGGTTCTGCTTGAGCAGCTGCTCGGTGCGGGTCAGCGTCTGCTGGGCCTGAGTCTGGTCGGCAAGCTTGCCCAGCCGCTGCGCCTTCATGTTGGCGAGGGCGGCCTGGGCGGACTTGACCGCGTTTTCCTGGTCGAGGGAGTCGATGTCGGCGATCGGGTCGCCCTTCTTGACGGTATCGCCCAGCTTGACGTGCAGCGTCTCGATCCGCCCGGAAACCTGGGCGCCCACGCTCGTTACCGAATTGGCCTCGAGCGAACCCGAAGCCAGCACCGTCTGCTGGATATCGCCGCGGGTGACCGCCACGGTCGGCGGCGCCGGTTCGGCCTGGGAGCGCCCGAAGTAATACCACGCGCCTCCGGCCAATCCTGCCAGCACCACTATCGCGATGATCCACCGCCACCACGATTTCCGCTTGCGAACTTTGCCCGCCAACTTCCCGATCCTCTCGCCCGAATACTACGTTCTATATAGGCACTTGAACGTTGAGCGTCGCGTTAGCGGTCGGTAAGCCAGCTTAAATCTTGGTAATGCGCAATATTGCGCATTCCGGCGTTCCAAAAACAAAGGGCGGGGAACCGTCCCCGCCCTCGTTGTTTCCAGTCGGCCTGCGGCGCGCTCAGATCTGGTCGAGCCCGTAGCCGAGGTCCGCGATCAGGTCGTCGGCATTTTCCAGCCCCACCGAGATGCGCAGCATGCCCGGGGTGATGCCGGATTCGAGCCGCACTTCCTCGGTCAGGCGCTGGTGCGTGGTGGTGCGCGGATGGGTGATGATCGACTTGGCGTCGCCCAGGTTGTTCGAGATCAGGATCACCGCCAGCGAGTCCGCCAGCTTGAACGCGGCTTCCTGCCCGCCCTTGACCTCGAAGGCCACCAGGGTCGAACCCGCCTTCATCTGGCGCTTGGCCAGCTCGTATTGCGGGTGGCTCTTGTGGTGCGGGTAGATCACCCGGTTGACCTTGGGGTGATCGCCCAGGAAGTCGGCGATCCTGGTCGCGTTCTCGGTCATCTGGCGCACGCGCAGCGGCAGCGTCTCCAGGCCCTTGAGCATCACCCAGGCGTTGAACGGGCTGATCGAGGGGCCGGTCTGGCGGATGAACGTATGCACGTCCCCCGTGATCAGCTCCTTGCTGCCCAGGATCAGGCCGCCCAGCGCCCGGCCCTGGCCGTCGATATGCTTGGTGGCCGAATAGGTCACCAGGTCCGCGCCCAGCTTGAGCGGGCTCTGGTAGAGCGCGGTGGCAAAGACGTTGTCGACGATGAGCTTGGCCCCGCCCGCATGGGCGATCTTGGCCACCGCCTCGATATCGACCAGTTCCAGCGTCGGGTTGGTCGGCGTCTCGATGAAGATGAGCTTGGTATTGGGCCGCATCGCCTTGAGGAAGTTCTCGGGGTCACGCCCGTCGACCAGCGTCGAGCTCACGCCCCAGCGCGGCATGAAGTCTTCCACCACGAACCGGCAGCCGCCGAACAGCGCGCGCGAGGCCACGATATGGTCGCCGGCCCGCACCTGGCTCTGCACCGCGCAGGTCACCGCCGCCATGCCCGTTGCGAGCGCGCGCGCATCCTCGGCGCCTTCGAGCAGCGCCATGCGCTTCTGGAGCACGTCCACGGTCGGGTTGGAGAAACGCGAATAATTGTGCCCGACGATCTCGCCCTTGAAGAGCTTCTCGGCATAGGCGGATTCCGGATACGTGTACCCGGACGTCATGTAGATCGGCTCGGACGTCTCGTTGAACTGGCTGCGCTCGATGCCGCCATGCACCAGCGAGGTTTCCGCCGAGCGGTTCTTGGGGTCGAAAAGGGGGTTGTTCTGCTTGGTCATGGACTAGTCCCGCAAAAACAAAAAGAGCCGGCGCGAGTGGCCAGCTCCCTACGGTTCCTTTAGCAACTTGTTTTAGGTGGCTGCAATCAGACCGGCCAAATCACCACCGAGCCGTTTGTTATGCCTCTTGCCGCCGAGGGTCAAGCACTCCGAAAATCGGTGCGCGAACGAAACCACCCGTCTGGCTGGCGGTTTTTCCTCCCCTCGTGGAACAAGAGAGTGGGGGTATTGCCCCGTCCGCCGGCCCGTGCGGCACCTGCCCCCTTGCGGGGGAGGCGGGGAGGGGGGTATCCACAAACTTCACATCTGCAGGCGGGGACCAATGACCACCGATAAAAGCTGGCCAGAGGGCATTTTCACCGCCCGTCTCATCGAATTGCTGGCCGCCGACGGCGCCATCGCCCTGCGCCGCCCCTTTGATGTCGACCAGGTCCAGCCCGCCAGCCTCGACCTGCGCCTGGGCGAAGTCGCCTATCGCATCCGTGCCAGCTTCCTGCCGGGGCCCGATCATGCCGTCGCCGACCGCATCGAGGAACTCAAGCTCCACGAGATCGACCTGCGCCACGGCGCCGTGCTCGAGCGCAACTGCGTCTACCTCGTGCCGCTCCTCGAAAGCCTCGATCTGCCCGAGGGCGTGAGCGCGGCGGCCAATCCCAAGAGCTCGACCGGGCGCCTCGACGTCTTCACCCGCGTCATCGGCGACCGCGCCCGCGGCTTCGACATTCTTCCCGCCGGCTATTCCGGCCCGCTCTTCCTCGAGATCAGCCCGCGCACCTTCCCGGTCCGCGTTCGCACCGGCTCGCGCCTGTCCCAGATGCGCTTCCGTTCCGGCGAAACGCGCCTGGGCATCGCCGAGCACAAGGCGCTGCACGCCGCCGAAACCCTGGTGATCGATGCCAACGAGGAAGTGGGGGAGGGCGTCGCCCTCTCCATCGACCTCAAGGGCGCCGAGCGCAACGGCCTCATAGGCTTCCGCTCCAAGCGCCACACCTCGGTGATCGATGTCGACAAGAAAGATGCGCTCGACGTTCTCGATTTCTGGGAGCCGCTGATCAATCGCGGCTCGGACGAGTTCATCCTCGATCCCGACGAGTTCTACATCCTCGTCAGCCGTGAATCCGTCCACGTCCCGCCCAACTACGCCGCCGAGATGGTGCCGTTCGATCCGCTCGTGGGCGAGTTCCGCGTCCACTATGCCGGTTTCTTCGATCCCGGCTTCGGCCACTCGGCCGCCGGCGGCACCGGCAGCCGCGCCGTGCTCGAAGTGCGCAGCCGCGAGGTGCCGTTCCTGCTCGGCCACGGCCAGACCATCGGCCGGCTCATCTACGAGCGCCTCGCCGAGCCGCCCGACCGCCTCTATGGCGCCGGCCTGGGCTCGAACTACCAGGCCCAGACCCTCAAGCTCTCCAAGCACTTCAAGGCCTATTCGGCCAGCTAGGGGCCGACGCCCGGGCGAGATGATCGCCCCGCCACCAAAACCCTTGATCGGCATCTGCCGATGGTTATGCTGCTGCGCGAACCGGTCGCGTCGCCCGACGCGCTACGGCCGGGCCCTCATCCGAACCAGCAGTTACAGGGAGACAGTCATGCCGCATGCTCTGGCCTATGGCTCCAACTCGGCCACCACCCCGCTCGTGCCCCTCACCATCACCCGCCGCGATCCGGGCCCCACCGACGTGCGCATCGACATCGTCTATTGCGGCGTCTGCCACTCTGACCTGCACACCGCGCGCGGCGAATGGGGCGGCGTCAAGTTCCCGGCCATTCCCGGCCACGAGATTGTGGGCAAGGTCATCGCCGTCGGCGACAAGGTCGCCAAGTTCAAGGTCGGCGATACGGTCGGCGTCGGCTGCATGGTCGATAGCTGCCGCGAATGCGCCTCCTGCCGCGAGGGCCTCGAGCAGTATTGCGAAGCGGGCAACATCGGCACCTACAACGCTCCCGACAAGCACCTGGGTGGCCACACCTTCGGCGGCTACACCTCCGAGATCGTGGTCGACCAGGATTTCGTGCTCTCCATCTCCGACAAGCTCCCCCTCGATGCCGCCGCCCCGCTTCTCTGCGCCGGGATCACCCTCTGGTCCCCTCTCGTCCACTGGGGCGCCGGTCCCGGCAAGAAGGTCGGCATTGTCGGCCTGGGCGGACTCGGCCACATGGGCGTCAAGCTGGCGCGCGCGCTCGGGGCTGAAGTGGTGATGTTCACCACCTCGCCCGGCAAGGTCGCCGATGCCGAAAAGCTCGGTGCCCACGAGGCCGTAGTCTCCACCGACAAGGCCGCCATGGCCCGTCACCGCAAGAGCTTCGATCTGATCATCAACACCGTCTCGGCGCCTCATGATCTCGATATCTTCATGGCCCTGCTCAAGCGCGACGGCGCCCAGGTCCTGGTCGGAGCCCCGGCTTCCCCGCACGCCCCGATCAATGCCGGCCGCATGATCGGCAACCGCCTGACCCTGGCCGCCTCCACCATCGGTGGTATTCGCGAAACCCAGGAAATGCTCGATTTCTGCGCCGCCCACGGCATCGTTTCCGAAATCGAGATGATCGACATCCAGTCGATCAACGAGGCCTATGACCGCATGGTCAAGGGTGACGTCAAATACCGCTTCGTCATCGACATGGCCTCCCTCAAGAACGGCGCCAAAGCCGCCTGAGTGCAAGGCACCACCGGCGGCCAGGCCGCCGGTGTCCCGCCTTCGGGCGATCATTTCAGCGGCAGGTAGAGTTCCACCACGACCTCATGCGCCTGCATGTTGGGTACGGGAACCAGCGCGCGGCGGGCGTAGATGGGAAAGTCTCGCGCCTCCTCCCCGCTTTGCGGCAGCCAGTCGCGGTAAAGATAGAGGGCCGCCGGCTCGAGGTTGTTGCTGTTGCCCGGATAGCGCAGCACCGCGCACCGACCTCCGGGGATGACGCCGGCCGTCACCGGCGCATCCGCCGCCGCGATGGCCCTGTCGGTGCCGATGCATAGATCGACGCTATAGTCCTCGGGCACATCCGGCTCCCTTTCGGACCGGAAGACCATGAAGTTGGGCCGCCCGGTTTCGGGGGCCAGGCCCGCCGCCGCGCTCCAGGTCCTGAGCCGTTCCGAGGACTCCCTCAGTTTCGCCCGGTCGCCCCGGTGCGCCAGCAGGGCCACCGGTGTGTCGGGCACCGTGAGAACGGCGACGTCGTTTTTCTCGAAGATGATCTGCATGATTTTGTCTTTCGCGTTGTCCAAAGGCCCGAAGGCCGCAAGCCACGAGGACCAGTCGGGTGACTTCCTGAACGCGGAAGGCGACTGAGCGAGCCGTTGCCGAAAGGCGCGCGCGAACGCATCGGGCGCGTCATATCCGGCATCCATCGCTATGTCCGTAACGCTGGCATCGCGATCCCAGGCGAGCGCCTGCGACGCCCGCCTGAGCCGGGCCAGCTGGACATAGCGATGCACCGAGAGCCCGAAAATCGCCGAGAACTGCCGGTGAAAGTGAAACTTGGAAAAGGCGGCGACCGCACTGAGCGCCGCCAGATCCAGCTCGCTATCGAGATGGTCTTCGACATAATCCAGCACGCGCTGCATGCGCGCCTGGTAGTTGGGCCGTGTTCCGGTCATTGCATTCCCCATGGCCCCCCTTCTATGCCCCTCCCGCGACCGGCCCCGCTCGACCGATCTTGCTGAGTTTGGGGGAGGCCGTCCCCTCCCAAGGCAGCCCTGTTGTTGCTCCGTGCATCTCTGCTCGCGCCGCGTGCAACGGCGGCGAAACTCCATTGTCCCGCTCGGGATGGTTGGCTACCGCTGAATGCCCGATAAACCTTCGCTCCAGGAGCGCGGACTTGCCCCTTCGTCACATTCTCGCCAGCGCCACGGCGCTCGTTCTTTGCCTCGCCACCCCGGTCCTTGCAGCCGACCATGCGGTCGAGATCAGGAACATGTCCTTCTCCGTCCCTGCGCTCGAAGTCGCTGTCGGTGATACGGTGACCTTCACCAATTCCGACGCCGCGCCGCACACGGCAACGGCCGAAGATGGTTCGTTCGATACCGGCCGGCTGACCAAGGGCCAGAGCGCGACGGTCACCATTACCGGGGCCGGTACGTTCGACTATTTCTGCACCTTCCACCCGATGATGAAAGCGACGATCGTCGCACGGTGACAGTCTGTGTCTCCTGCGTCGCTAGATGAGCGCAGGAACCCCGCACACTTTGCCGAACGCCTTGGGAGCTTGCTCCCGGGGCGGCGGATTCGGCATGCAGAACCCGGACGACGAACGTGCTTTCGGCCGCGACCTCAAGAGGCGGTGAGGCGCTGTATTGCGGCCAGCGCGGGCGGTCCCCATGTGGCCTTGCCGCCGGGGCGTCCATGCACTCCATCATCGCCGATGATCAGGCAGACCAACGCCTTGCCCAATGCCCAGCCGCGCGCCCGCCGCCGCGTCGCGCTGTCCGCGCTGGGACTGTACTTTTCATAGAACCGATCGGTGGCGCCATCTGGAAGCAATAGCCATGCAGCGCCCAGGTCACAGGCGGGGTCGCCTGCACACAGGTCGCCGAAGTCGATGACGCCACAGAAGCTGCCGTCGTGGGTCAAGACGTTGGCCGGGTGCAGGTCCGCGTGGATCCACGTTGCCGGCCCGGTCCAGTCGGGAGCACCCGCTGCATCTTCCCATGCCTCGCGTACGATTTCCGGGTTGGCTATCAGCCCGCGTTCGGTAGCCAGCTTGAGGAAATGAGTCACGCCCCCGCCTGATGCTCGCAGCAATTGGCCCCGCCCGTGGCGCCCCACGGGCGCAGATTGAGGCGCAGGTTCATGGAGGGCAGACAGAAATGCCGCCAGGCTGTCGGCCGCCGCATCACCATCAACGGCAGGCGTTCTATCTGCCGGTTCACCAGGGACCCAGGTAGTCACTATCCAGCTGCGTGGGAATAGTTCCGATGGTCGCCCGAGCCTGGTGGGGACCGGTATGGGAAGGGGCAGGCGTAACGACAGGTCCGGCAGAAGGCTAAGCTCCTTGAGAAGCAAGTCATCCGCATCATCCGTTGCCCACGGCAATCGCACAGCAAGATCATCTCCCAGCCGCCAGAGCTGGTTATCCCAGCCACGCGCGCCGAGAGAGAGCGGTAGATCGGCAAGGTCGGGATGCTGTTCGCGGAGCAGTGCGGCTATGAGGTCGGCGGTGATTTCAACCCGCTCACTATCCATTCCGACGCTCCCTCTCTTTTCCAGATGACAGCGAAGCAATCGGACTTAATTATGTTTCCCGATGCCCTTGCCTGTGATGGGCGAGTGTCACTTCCAGAGGCTCCGAGGGAGAACGCTCGATGACGGCAATGCGGTGGATTGCGGACGTTGCGGTTGAACAGCGCAAACGTCCGCTTCGCGCCAGGAAGCGGACGTTCTGTGATGACGCTTATCGCACGCCCGAGGCAGTCTCCCATTTGCCAGCGGCGTGCTGGGAACGACTAATTCTCTGTAGGATCTGCAGCCTGCCTAACGGATAACGACTTGTGTCGCTCCCAGAGTTTGGCGATGCGATCATCTCCAAAACCAAGGCCGAGTATCTCACCCAATGCCACAATCGAAGCGATCAGGGCCATTGAGAAGTAAACTTTCGTGAGTTCGATCTCGTGCTGTCTGGGTGGCGGATCAAGGTCAATATCGACGTCGTCATCGAAAGGTACGTAACGAGAAAGCGAGTCGATCGATGGATGCGCTGAATCCTCGGACATCTCAGCATACGCCACATAAGCGTCAGCGACGTCGCCACGATGCGCCAGCCGCTTAGGCTCGAGGTCCGGCCTGCGTCCTGTCAACTCGGACCGAAAGCGTGCGAGGGCGGCCTGCAAATGCTTACGAGATTCCTCGTCTCGAATGATGGCCCGCGAGATTAAGAACTCGCCTCGAGCCTTGCGCCTGGCGTGGTGATCTTCCCTCATCTCACTCAGGACAGGCTCGGAGTCCTTGCTCAGCGCTGCTAGCAAGAACAAATTCTCGATGGCACTACGCGCAACCATTCTGCCTTCAACCACGTGGCCCTCCCCCAAGGAGGGCCTTTAGGGCGCGCAGATGGGAAAGGGTTCGGGCCAAGGCAGCAATCCCAGTCGTCTGGACTGCAGTTACACGAGGCACGGACGGTTGCTGCACGAGCTCGATGGTCTCGACTGCCACGACGTAAGCATCCTCAAGAAGTCTATCGATGTCGTCTACCGCTTGACTTGTCATGGTTGCTGGAGCCTAGGGGCGCGCCTCACTGCAAAACGATCCAATAGAGCGCCAGGAAATCAAATATGCCAGGTGACGGCAACAGAGCCCCCATTTGCTTCTTCAACTTACCGGCGAATGGCCCCTTCGGGGTGGTTTTCAGACTGGCAGCTTTAGTGCAGGATGCGTCAAAAGCGGACTGCGAAGATGCCTGATTTGGATCCCCAACGTCTCACGATTTATGCATACATGATAGAAGGTGTGCACCATTGTGCTGCTCCGGCCGGTGCTGTGATTAAGACCTTCGGGGAGACTGAGAAATTCTTTTCATACTTCGCAGGTGGCTTGTCATATGGCCTCCCTTCCGCTCCCCAATTTCTAGGCGTGTGGGGCGGACGTAACTGTGCGCGCTTTCGGCGGCTACTTCGGGGGGCGTTTGCGAAGATTGAGATAGTAAAAGCTGAACCTCCGGCCAGGCTGAGGTTAGCCAGCAAGCTAGGCGAACGCCTCAATCATCCAGCGCGAACGGCTCTAGAAGCTAGTCTTGCACGACCAAGGGATGCGGGTCCGCGCTGCTGATGGTGTCGGTCCGCTTTGGCGCGATCGAAAAGCTCAACCGAGTGGCCGAAAACGGGGTCGGAACCTGTCCAGCAGCAACGCGCCCCTTTTCGGTCATCCAGTACCTTACTGCGGTTTCCAAAAGCTGCCATCAATGAAAGGGCTGGTCGGGCGTCTCAAATGCGGTGGAGGGCTGCAAGTCCGCTTCCGAGTCGAAAGATGGCGGAAGCGGGCTTTCAATATCGCTAAAGTCTGTCGCTCTTACGCACTTCCTGACAGGGCTATCCTGCTCGCCGGGCTTCGAAAGTGAAGATTCCATCCTCCGGCTGCGGCGCCCGCGCAGTTTGATAGTCGCCTGACACCTGCACGTCCTCAAATCCGGCAGCCTCTAACGCCAGCCGGAACTCATTGACCCCCCACCAACGCAATTTGAACAGATCAAGCTCGGTTGCGATCAGGGCCCCATCCCGCCAGTGCTCATAACGACTGTGCGAAAGAGTTGTCTGCGCGAGGTAATTGGTCTCTACCCGGCTGTCAGTCAGCGTCAGCAGATCGCCATCTTCGGTCGTCCAACTCCGAGCGGGGCCGGACGGAGCAAGAACGCTGCCGATCGGATCGAGGTCGATGATCAACCGCCCCTCCGAGGCCAGATGATCATAAAGGCGTTTCAATACGGCGGCTGCGGCAGCCTCATCGGTCACTAGTTGAAACGACCCCGCGGGAATGACGATGGCGGCGAAGCGCTTGTCGTAGGAGAACTCTTCGAACGTCTGTCGGGTCAAATTCGATGGAAGATTGCGCTTGTGGCACTCGTCCCGGCAGTAGTTCAACATCTCCTCAGACAGATCGAAGCCTTCGATTTGGAAGCCCTCTTGCAGCAGCGGCACGAATATCCGGCCGTTGCCCACGGCGGGCTCCAGAATGGGACCGTCGCAGTGTTGGAGGCGTTGCCGATAATACTCAAGGTCTCCAAACGACCGGCCGATAGGCTTGTCGAGATTGTAGACCCAGGACGAAAGCTTCCCGTACCGATTATATCGCATTTTATTCAGGCCTCGATTTTTCATCACGAAATCGACTGTCTTGGCGCTGCCGCTGCATGCGTCAAAAAGCAGCTTCCAGGAGTTTTCACTTGGATCGAAACGACCGTAATAGGAGCGATGCCGGCCAGGCAGCCAATTAGGACCGTAAGCGGACGTCGTGCAGGCGAACCTCAAGGACTAACGCGGTGTCAGACTTCCCCTGGCTGCGTCCGCTCGACTTTCCTCGTGGAGCCAGTCGCGGAACGCTTTAACTTTTCGCTGCCGCAGGGCATTGGCGAGGTATACGACGTAGTATCGTGAGCTCGCCTTGAGCTCAAGGCCGAAGGGGCGCACCAGGCGTCCCGCGGCAAGATCCGCCGACACCAGAGTACTCCGCCCCAGCAGGACCCCTTCGCCGTGTACTGCTGCTTCGGTCGCGTAGGTCGCCGAGTCGAACCGCACTCCACTGTTGGGATTGATGTCCGTCACGCCGGCCTTCTCGAGCCACGTCGCCCAATCGATTGGGAAGCCGTCATGGATCAGCGTGTGAAACCGCAAATCAGCCGGCATGCGCAGCGGATGCTCGCCCTGCAATAACTCCGGGCTGCACACCGGGAACACGTCCACTTCCGACAGCAGTTCCGACACCACGCCCTCGTACTCGCCGCCTCCATAGCGTATCGCGATGTCGATCCCGTCGCGCACGAAATCGGCGAGCATTCCTGACGTCGAGATACGCACATCGATATCGCGATGTGCGCGGTGGAACCGGTAGAGCCGCGGCACCAGCCATCGCCCCGCAAATCCATCCGACGTGCTGACCGTGAGCACGCCCGCCGAGCGCGGTGCCGTCGCCACCAGCGTTGCGCCGCTGATCTGGTCGAGCGCGGCCCCGATTTCGGCGGCATAGGTCGCCCCCGCCGGCGTCAGGCTCACCGAACGCGTCCCGCGCTCGAACAGCTGCACCCCCAACTGGTCCTCGAGATTGCGGATCGCCCGGCTGATCGCGCCATGCGTCAGGTTCAGCTCACCGGCCGCATTGGTGAAGCTCAGGTGACGGGCCGCCGCATCAAAGGCGGGCAGCGTCGTCAGCGGCGGCAGTTTGCGAGGCATCCTCTCACCTGTGAGTTCTACTCACCCATGCTCGACCATTACTCGTTTGTCGTCCGCGGCGCCAGCACGCAGATTAGCGCCATGGAAAGAGCGATTTCCACCAACCAACGAGCAAGCGAAAGGAACAGCCTGTGAGCATCCATCACATCCCCGACACCCGTACCGACGTGCTAGCCGCGCCGCACCGCGCGACGGTCGAAGCAGACGGCGCCGTCCGCACAGCCATCTTCGCCATCGTTGGCATCGTGCGCAGCGTCATCGTCAACCGCTGGACGGAGCGCCGCCTGACCCACCTGTCGGACCACATGCTCCGCGACTTCGGCTTCGAGCGCGAATGGGACGGCACCATCCGCCCCCTGCGCGACGCCGACTGATCGGCCCACCCAGCCAAAGGAGAAAGCAAATGCCCAAAGTCCTTCCCCATTTGTGGTTCAAGAACCAGGCCGAAGACGCGATGGCCTTCTACATGTCCATCTTTAAGGACTCCAAAGTCCTCTCCCGCGATGTGATGCCTGACCCCGAACTTTCGGTCGTCCGCTTCGAGCTTGCCGGCCAGCCCATCGTCGCCCTCAACGCCAACTCGCCGGCGCATTACAACGAGTCGTTTTCCCTGCTCGTCGAGACCGACGACCAGGCCGAGACTGATTACTTCTGGAACGCCCTCATCGCCGACGGCGGCAAGGAACAGCCGTGCGGCTGGCTCACCGACAGATTCGGCATCTTCTGGCAGGTGACACCCAAGCGCCTGCTTGAACTCGTCGCGGATCCGGACCGCGTGAAAGCCGGGCGTGTGCTGCAGGCCATGTACAAGATGAAGAAGATTGTCATCGCCGATCTCGAGCGCGCTTATCGCGGCTAAGCCGCTTCCAACAACCTCGTTCCACATCGAAACAACGGAGAACTCCCATGGCATCGCTTATGGGCACGAAAATCGTCGTCGTTGGCGGCAGTTCGGGCATCGGCCTCGGTGTCGCCGCAGCCGCCCTCGCCCACGGCGCAGAACTGGTCATCGTTGGACGCTCGCAGGACAAGCTGCTGAAGGCGCAGCACATTCTTGGCACCGACGGCCGCGTCAAGACCGTTACCGCCGACATGACGCACGAAGGTGAAATCGCCACCGCCTTCGCCGGCATCGGCGCCTTCGACCATCTCGTCTCGACCGCCGGTGCCCTACCGCCGGGCTCACCCATCGGCGAGACCGACGCCGACGAAACTCGCCTCTTCATCGACAGCAAGTTCGTCGGCGCCGTCCTCCTCGCCAAGCACGCCGCCCGCAGGCTCAACCGTGGTGGCTCGATGACCTTCACCTCGGGCATCAACAAGGACAAGCCGCCCGTCCCCGGCGGCGCCGTCGTCTCGGCCGTCGCCGGCAGTTTCAGTTACTTCGCCCGCGCGCTGGCACTCGAGCTCGCACCGAGCCGCGTCAACATCGTCTCCCCCGGCTGGGTCGACACGCCCATGTTCGACGAACTCGTCGGCGACGCCAAAGCCGGCTACTTCGAAGCCATGGCCGCCCGCCTCCCCATCGGCCGTATCGCCTCTCCCGCCGACATTGCGTCCGCCTACATCCACGCCATGGAAAGCGACTTCACCACCGGCGAAACCCTCCATATCGATGGCGGCCAACGCCTCATCTAGCGACCCGCAAAATCAAGAAGGATGATCTGTCATGAGCACCCAAGTTACCGATGACGACGTTCGCGCATTGGCAACGACTGCCCGTCCCTACAGCCTGGCAGTTCTGCGATGGGCTCGTAGACATCAGCGCACTGCAGTTGAAAAAGGAGAAGCGCATCAGCGGCGGATGGTACAGCTCCGTCGCGACGGAAAAATCGCGATCCTCTGTCCTGTCGAGTCCGACATCATCTGCGGAGTCGCCATCCTCACAATTCCACTCGAGGAGGCGATCGCCATCATGGACGGCGACCCTTGCGTCCAATCGGGTATCATGACTGTCCAAGTCCTACCGTGTCAAAGCTTTGCGGGCGATGCTCTGCCGTAAGACGACCGCGGGCAGCAGAGAGTTGTGTCAGGTCCGGCGGCGTCCGCTTAGGGTCGAAACCGGTCATCGGAGATCGGCGCGGAGGAGGAGTATTCCAGGAAGCGCCGCAACGTTGCGCTGTACGGCCTGCTGGCTATCTTCTCGATTATCTTTCCAGTTCACTTCTTCATGGAGGGAAGGCCAGGCCAAGCTATCCTCTACTGGCTGACAGGCGGTGGCCTTGGCATTTGGTGGCTGATCGAGATCTTTACGGTCTGGGGTAGGACCGGTCGTCACAATGAGGATGCTGCGATCTCCGTTCTTCGCGACATGAAGATCATGAACAGTGGCAATAGCAATCCTACCGTCATTATCGACCAGCGTGTGACTGGCTAGTTCGTTGCCTCAGCATTGAGGTATCGAAGAAAGGGGCTCCGTCAAAAAGAAAGACGGAGCCCTTTTTTATGTTTGAACCTGCTGATCCCGTTGCCCGAAAATCTGCCGCTCTTGGTTGCTTCCTCGGCGGAGCATGCGGTGATGCACTTGGTTCGCCAGTCGATTTTCTAACGCTTGAGCAAATCCAGCTGCAGTATGGGCCTACCGGCATCCACGACTTCGCTTTTGCCTATGGACGTCGTGGCGCGGTCACGTCGTCAACGCAAATGATGTTGTTTACTGCCGAGGGCATCATCGATGCCTTCGACAAGAACCATGCGGCCTCGGATGGCGATATCACTCGTCGGGTTCATCTGGCTTACCTTCGATGGTTGGCAACGCAAGAGGACCTTGATGACATCCTTGTTCCTGCTGATCAGCCCAAAGGGTTGATTTCGACGTCAGAACTTCACCAGCAGCGAAATCCGAGCTTCAGTTCGCTGCAATCGCTGAGGGGAACTCGACCCTTGGGAAGTTTGGCAGCCAATACGTTTGGCGGCCCCAGTGCGGTCGCGAGGATCGCTCCGGTCAGTATCGCCTTCATAGGCGACACGATGAGGGCCTTTGCCGTCGCATCCGCCTTGGCCCGACTGACACACGGTCACCCCTCTGCCTACGTTCCTGCTGGAGCGTTTGCGATGATCCTGGCGTTCATCTTGGAGGGAATGGCGCTCGATCCCGCTATCGAGAACACGCTGGATCTCCTGCAAACGGTCGAGGATCACCAAGAAACGACCAATGCTCTAATCTATTCTCCATGGCCGGATTCTGATCCAAAGCCACGAGCTTCATGGATGGGCTGGGGCTGGACGGGAGCGGAAGCGTTGGCGGTCGCGCTGCACTCCGTCGCCTCAACGAAATCGCTGGAGGCCGCCATTATTGCTGCCGCCAATCATGACGGAAATTCAGGTGTCACAGCCTGTTTGGCCGGCCAACTGGCCGGAGCAATTTATGGTGCAGAGGCCGTTCCCACTCGCTGGATAAAAGACATTGAGTTGCGCGATGTTACAATCGAACTCGCGGGCAACGTGGCCTCGATGTCAAATTCGTCGTTTGACGTGGAGGGGATTGATAGCGCCCTCTAGCCGATGTCTGCAATGGGGTGGGATGCGGACTGTCCGGAATTGTCTCCAGCGTGACGAAAGCTGACGTAAAAGGGGGCTGCATGGCCCCCCTTTCTTTTGGGTCAGGCTTTGGCAGACACCGGAAGGCGGAAAGGTGCGCCCAGCCGGTTGAAGGCATTCATAGCGGCAATCGTAATGGTAAGATCGACCAGATCCTTTGGCTCGAACGCCGCCGAGGCCGCTGCGTAAGCCTCATCCGATGCGTGCGTCTCGCTCACCATCGTGACTTCCTCTGCCCATGCCAAGGCAGCACGCTCCTGGTCGGAAAACAGGTGCGGAACTTCATCCCAGACCGGTAGCAGCGAAACCTTATCGACCGACATCGTTTTGCGCAGGTCGCGGCCATGCATGTCGATACAATGAGCGCAGCCATTGATCTGCGACACGCGAAGAAAAACGAGGTGGATGAGTTCTTCGGGAAGGTTCGTGCTCTTGGTCACATAGTGATGGACGCCGTATAGTGCTTTCGCGCCCTCGGGGGCGACTTGATGCCAGGTTAAACGCGTCATATTGCATTCCTTTGCTTGCTGTGAGGTCGCAGTTGACCGTTCGCAGACCGCAGGCCTGCGTTCGGGATTCGTGGATTTGTGTGAAGCCAGCTGGCTGGGGAGCCGAGTGCTTGCCTGAAGTGTAAAGGTTGGATGCCGGGAATGCTTACTGTTGAGGTCGGCGCCCTGCCTTCATCCCCGAAAGACGAGCCAATTCGCGCTCAGCACGTTTCTCGCTGAACCAATTGGCGACGCTGTCCTCGAACTTAGCCGGACGCCCTTGGGCGAGCTCAGCCAGATTTGTCTTTGCAAGCTCGGCCCTCATTCGCTTCTCAGCTCGCATCATTACGGCATGGATCCGACAGACGCCGTGGATCGACCATGGCGGCGGGGAACCGCCAAACAGAACGCATCCCCGTCGCACGTCCTTGCAGTCAAAAAGCTTACGATCGCCCTCGATTGCGTCCACGACGTCAAGAACCGTGATGTCCGATGCCGCTCTCGACAATTCGTATCCACCCGCAATGCCGTCACGGGAGACAACGATGCCGGCTCGTTCAAGCTTGGGCATGATTTTGGCAAGCGATGCAGGCGGCACACCCTGCATTTCTGCCAGATCGCGGCTGCTTGCACGCTTTGGTCGTTCCGATAGCAGCCACAGCAGGACATGCAGGCCATATTCCACCGACACACCATAGAGGCTCACACCACCCTGACTGCCAACCAAGGCACCATCATCAGTTTCGCCGCTGTCTTGCTCGACAATGTGTTTATCGCTTGCCATAACGCAACCAATAGCTTTCCGCGTTATTTCCGCATAGGCCCAAGAGGTGACGAGGTGACTGACCCAAACGAGGAAGCGACTCTGCAGATCAAGATCGACAGAGGGTCCAAGGTTGGCATTGGAGAGCAGATCTATGCCGGTTTGCGGGGAGCGATCCTCAGCGGGGTTCTCTCCTCTGGCGCACGCCTGCCGTCGGGCCGAGACCTAGCAATTCAGCTCGGCGTCTCCCGGGGAACGATCCGGTCGACCTATGATCGTCTCGCTGCCGAGACCCTTGTGTCAGGCGCAGGGTCTGCGGGCACGCGCGTGAACCTGGAACTGCCCGGCGCTCCTTTAAAACATAACGATCCGCTGGACGCCCCGCTTGCGGTTTTCACACGTCCCTATTCCCGCCATCCGCTCCCGTTTCAGGTCGGCGTACCTGCCAATGATGCGTTTCCGGCGAAAACGTGGTCGCGATTGCGCTCGCAGGCCGTTCGAGCCGATGGACTGGGCTTCACCACCTATGCCGACCCCCGCGGAGAACCCGAGCTACGCAGCCAGATTGCTCGGCACCTCGCCGTAAGCCGGCAGGTGCAATGCCATCCTGACCAGATCATCGTCACCAGCGGCTACAGACAGGGCATGATGCTGTCGCTAACGGCGATTGGGGCAACCGGCAGAAAGGCATGGTACGAGAATCCGGGTTACCCGATAGGCCGTAAGGCGCTGGAAATTTTGGGTATAGCGGGGCAACCGGTCACAGTAGACGGGGAAGGCCTTTGCGTTGCTGAAGGCATACGGCTTTCACCCGATGCTGTCGTTGCCCTGGTCTCACCCGGCCAGCAGGCACCGCTGGGCATGACGCTATCGCCTGCGCGACGGCAAGCGCTGCTGTCCTGGGCAGAGGCGAACGGTTCCTGGGTCATCGAGGACGATTATCTCGGCGAGCTGCAGATCGACGGTCGAGCAACGCCGGCATTGGCGTCGGGTGTTGGCGCCGAGCGCGTCGTGCACATTGGTGTTCTGAGCAAGACAATGAGCCCAGCGTTGGGATTGGGATACGTTGTAGCTCCAAGAGCTTTGACCGAACGTATTGTCGAGGTGGCGGCCTTCCTGGCGCCAGCCCCGAACCGGACCACCCAACTAGCCCTGGCAAAATTCCTGGCCGATGGGCATTTTCTCCGCCACCTGCGCCAGATGAAAACACTGTACGCTGAGCGAAGAAACACAGTGTTGGCGCGCCTCAGCCATTCTTTGTCGAATATCGAACCCGCGGGCCTGAACTTGATTGTCCACTTGGCCAAGGGAGTCGACGACATTGCGCTCGCTCGAGATGCTCGTGATCGTGGCCTGGCGCCGGCTGCATTGTCGTCCTGGTATGTGGACAAGGATCACGCCAGATCAGGGCTTCTGCTGAGTACCACGAACATCCGCGAGGACAATCTTCGCCCATCCTGCGAAGCCATCGTGGAGCTCATCAGGATGACTGTCGGTCGTGTCGCTCCCATCGAGCCATATTAATGCGATACGCGGCCTACTCAACAAAGAGGACGTTACACCGCGACAAGTGAGATGCGGAACTTACGTTCGGAGCTAACAGCAGCATCAAGTTCAGCGCGTCGAACCATCATCCGCCAAGAGGTGGATGAGGAAGGCAGCGTTCGCGCTGATAATGGGCCACGAGGATCGTTGACTCTCCGCTTCGGCTTGCGGAGCCAGTGGCGCTGCTTTTCCGGCTTCGGCGTCAGCCTCCTGTTGTTTGCGGAAATAGTCGACTGTCTCCTGCGGAATGGAGGCGCTTTTGACCGAAATTCCCAACCGTTCAAATGCTGAGGATTTGAAGCGCGAACTGTCTATGTTCATGACATACCTTCTCTAGAGCATGTTTCTGTTCAAGCAATTTGCGGGCCACCACAAGCGGTGCCAAATGCTGGAGTTCGCTGGGATTGAACTGGAGGCGCACGGTTCGTGGCCGGCAAAACTTGCCGCCCAGTGCGAACTATCTGCCCGCTGTAATGAGGTTCAGCGCGTCATTGCGATCGTTTGGATTGATCGTCGACCCACTGGGACCAACGCCTCCCGCCCATTGTGCCGGAAACCGCGTGAAGTGTCGCAAGTGCTTTCAACGGACCAAAGCTGGGCAAAGGAAGCTGAAGCACGCGGAGCTTCAGCATTCGCAGCCACGGCCGCGCAATGTCCCCCAAAGTCAGCATTTCGGGGCCCGCCAGCGTTAGCGGCTCTGTCCTGGCGTCAATAGCGGCTTCTACGGCTATTTGCGCTGCAAACCTCACATCCAGAGGCTGTAAGGTCATCTTTGGTTTGAGCAGCACCGGACCTATGCTCAGGGTATTCAGTATCGTGTTCGCGAACTCGTGAAACTGCGTCGCCCTAACGATCGAATGAGCGACACCGCTTGATTCGAGCGCCGCCTCGCATTCCAGCTTCACCCGATAATAGGGCAGGTGCCGCGCCGCATCTTCTATGCCGGCCACACTGATGAAGGTGATATGGAGGGATCGGCTACGCGCTACTTGGATGAGGCGTTGCAACGCGATCAGGTCCTGCTCGGGGTTTGCCTGGCTAGTCGCACAATGAATAATGCCGGTGCGGGTGGCGACGGCATCGAACAGCCCGTCGCCGGTTTGCAGGTTTACGATATGCCATTCATGGAGATGGCCAGCTCGGGCCGGATGTCTGCCCGCACCACCGCAAGCAATGCCGCGCCGAGAGAGAGCGGTAGATCGGCAAGGTCGGGATGCTGTTCGCGGAGCAGTGCGGCTATGAGGTCGGCGGTGATTTCAACCCGCTCACTATCCATTCCGACGCTCCCTCTCTTTTCCAGAATGACAGCGAAGCAATCGGACTTAATTATGTTTCCCGATGCCCTTGCCTGTGATGGGCGAGTGTCAACTTCCAGAGGCTCCGAGGGAAAACGCTCGATGACGGCAATGCGGTGGATAGCAGCTGTACCGATAGCCAATGGCTAACGGCAGCTAAGCGCAGAAGCGGGGCTTCAACTCACTGAGCCTGTTCATGGCGCGACCGAGTTACGACTTCGCGCTAGATTCTCTCCGAAAACAGCCTGTGAAAATCTCAGGCTTAGGATGGCTACGCCCCACCAAACTCCTTCCGATGCGTCGTTGTGACGGCGGCCGTGCCTCGGTCAAGCGGCGCAACTAGGAGGGGCGGCTTAGGTAAAGCCGACGCGGGGTACACCGCCGGCCCGTCAACCGCGTGGAAGCCTGCCTTTTGGGCCAGGAGCGCAAGTCCGAGCGAATTAGCACCATGGCCGATAGTGGCCAGTCCTTCCCCCGCCGCCCATTGAACATACCGTCTGAGCAGGGCCGGAAGCTCAGGGTCGATGCTGGTGCGACCGTACAAGGAGGTCGACACGCCCCAAACTGGAATCCGGCCTAGGGCAAGGCTGTCGACCAATTCAAGACCGACCTCGAGCACCAGTCGTTTCACCCGCCTCTGAAGCTCCGGCGCGATAAACACAAGTTCGAGGCAGTCTGCGGCTGTCGTCGCGCCGGTTATCTCCAGCAGGATGAAGCGGCTATAGGCTTCGGGTATGGCGTCGAGGAGCTTGACGAATTCATGTCTTGCCGGCCGGTCACGGAGGCTGTCGAGGTGCACCGGGACAAGAAGCGGACAGCAACCTCGATGCTTGCTTGACAGGTGCAGCGCCTGGACGGCGGAAACGAGCAGTGTGTGGTCCAGCCGACAAAGCGTCTCCTGATACTGCTCCGGGTCGGCCATGGCGCGGAATGTGGACAGCGACGGAAAAGCCAGAGCCACATTTGCGGCGCAGGTATTGAAGACGATGCGGCGTTTGCTTGGGCTGACGGCTGGAAGATACTGCGCATTGAAGGTCTGGATCACCTTGGATCGATGATCCTTGGCTACCCTCTTGATGTCGTCGCGGACGTTCTGCAGCAACGCGACAAGGCGAGCAGAAATATCGACGGCATCGAGAAAGTCCGCAGCCTTCACGACGGCCGTGGCAGCTGAAACGGATATGAGTCCGTCCGTTGCCGGAATATCCGCGGCAATCCGCTCTCGGATGGCGGTGGATATTTCACGCGTCAACCGCGCCGCGGCCCGCTCGTCGCTGCTGCCAAAGCAAACAAGGAATGTGTGCCTGTTGTAGCTCCGAAATGCGTCCCGTTCCGACAGGCGTGCACTGATCTCCTCTAGCGATATCTGATGGATCTGGTCGGCAACATGTTCCCAACGGCCGCCGAGGCTCAGTTTGACATCGTCTAGGCCGATCAGCTGGAGTGACCCCGCAAGGACAGCCTTGTCGTCCGCATTAGGGGAACTGAGCCGCAGATCGAGCAAGCGATCGAAGTCCTTCGGAGGACTTGCGCTTGGCCCCTGACTCTCGTGACGCGTGTCCACCGGGCCCGACGGACCGCGCAGCAGGGCAAGTAGCCGCTCAAGCATTGATCATCCTCTGGACCACCAGACTAGTGCTCATTGCGAGCCGAGGTTTTTCACGAAGCTCTCGCCGTCGCAGGGGCGGCCAAACAAATAACCTTGCCCGATGGGGCAACCCATCTCGGCAAGCAGTGCGCGCTGCGCCTCGGTTTCGATGCCCTCTGCCACGACGGTCAGACCCAGCGCGCGGCCGAGGTCGATGACGGCCCGAACAATGACCATCTTTGATTCACTCGAGGGGAGTTCGCCGACGAAGCTCCGGTCGATCTTGATCTCAGTCATCGGAAACGTCTCGAGAAGCCTCAGACTCGAGTATCCGGTCCCGAAGTCGTCGACAGAAAGACCGACGCCGAGACGCCGCAGGCGTCGGAATGCGTCAAGCACACCGGGGGTGTCATTGAGCAACATGCTCTCTGTCAGTTCCAGCGTGAACCACCGTGGGTCTGCACTGCTCTCTCCCAGGATTCGATCAACAACCTCCGCCATGTCCCGGTGCAAAAATTCGGTAGCCGAGGTGTTGATGGAAAACCGCAACTGACGATCACGCCCCGCGTTGACGCACCGGGCAAAGGCTGCAACGGCGGCCAGTCCACGTTCACCAAGATTGAGGATCATGCCAGTTTGTTCGGCCGCGTGAATGAAGCGGCCCGGCAGTTGACTGCCGAACAGGGGATGGTTCCAGCGGACCAATGCTTCGGCGCCCACACACCGGCCCGTCGTCAGATCGATCTGGGGCTGGAAGTGATAGACAATCTCATCATTGTCGAGGGCGGCCTTCAACTCATGGGTCATGCGAACCCTGCGGCGGGCCTCCTCCGCGTCCGTTTCGCGAAAGCGGCGGGGGCCACTGAGCGGGTCCAGCTTGGCAGCCTGCAGCGCGGCACCGGCGCTGCGGACAAGGGACACCGCGCTGGTGCCGGGTTCGCCGACCGCATAACCAATGGCGAAACGTAGAGGGACACTCGCACCGGGAACGATGAAGTCGAGCGACAGCGAAGTGACAACACGCTCGATCAGCACTGACCCGCTCGTCTCATCGGCGCCTTCAAACATCAGCGCGAACTCGTTTGCTCCCATCCGCGCAACCAGAGCGGCCCCTGTGGTACGGAGGCGGCGGCCGATTTCGAACAGCAGTGCGTCTCCGACATCGAAGCCGTAGCCGGCATTGATGTCGTGGAAGCCGATGGCGTCGAGCTTGAGGATCAGGACAGGTCCGACTTGCCGCGCCACAAGGTCTTCCGCCGCGATCATGAACGACTGGCGGTTGAGGCATCCGGTCGACTGGTCCACATTGGCGGCACGTTCGAGTGCAATTTCGGTTTCCCTGATCGCCGACACATCGCGGAGGATCCCGAAATAGAAGAGTTCCCCGCCGACCGAAATCGGCCTCAGGCTGAGAGCGTTCCAGAACAGCGACCCATCCCTCCGGTAATTGCGCAGGGTGACGTCCACCGGCTCGGCGCACTTGATGGCCTCCCGTATCCGCACCACCTCAGCCTGGTCGCGCTCATTGCCCTGCAAGTACCGACAATCTTTCCCGATCACCTCGTCGCGCTCGTAACCCGTGAGCCGCTCGAAGGCGCTGTTCACATAGAGGAGCGGGCCGCTTGTTCCCACAATCCGGGCAATCGCAATACCGTCGGACAGGGCCTCGATCACGCCGGGTAGGATCGGGTGAAGCTCAGCGTCTGCGCCCAGCTCGTAGGCGCCAATCGTGGAGTGATCACCACTCGCAGAGTTAGGCGTCGTCGGCTGTCCCTTGAAGTCTTTCATCGCCAAGCAATGGCGCGGATAGTGACATGCCGCAACTCACGCAGAGGGCCGTTTCAAGACAACCGTCGTCCGTTATCGGACAAACTTGCCCGCGCTCCATCGCCTGAAGTCCGGAAGCGGTCTCGATACTGCTTGGGCGTTGTCCCCATGTGGGTCAGGAAGGCACGGCGCATCGCCCGCGGCGAACCGAAGCCACTCTTGGCGGCCACTGCTTCGATTGATAGCCGGCTTCCTTCGAGCAGGGAGCGGGCGACGTCGACCCGCGACTGGTCGACATAGGCGGAGGGTGGAAGTCCAACTTCGCGAGTAAACACCCGCGTGAAATTTCGGGGACTCATGGCGGCGATCTTGGCCAGTGCGTTGACGGAAAGATCAGCGGCCGGCTGATTGAGGATGTGCTGCTGCACATCGTAGAGCCTGCTCCGCTTAACGGCTTGCGCTGCCAGATGTACGCTGAACTGCGATTGGTCCCCGGGCCTCTTCAAGAACACCACGAGACGTCGGGCGACATGGAGTGACACCTCGCGGCCGAGATCCTCTTCTACGAGCGAAAGCCCAAGGTCGATCGCCGCACTCGACCCGGCGGAAGTGATAAGCGCCCCCTCCCGAACGAACACGCGGTTGCCGTCGACCGTCGCATTAGGAAAACGTTCGGCCAGAAGAGACGCATACTGCCAGTGCGTGGCTACGCGGTGACCGTCCAGGAGCCCACCTTCGCCAAGCAGGAAGGCCCCGGTGCAGACCGAGCCGTGGCGACGAGTGTGCGCGGCGATGCGGACGATCCAGTCGGTGATTTCCCTCGGCGGAGCCGCGGGGACGCCAACACTCCCAGCGGCGAGAAAAGTGTCAGGACTGTCCGTGACGGCCAAATAAGATACATCGGGAACGATGCGCAATCCTGAGCCGCAAACGATGGGTTGGTCGTCCTCGGCAGCTATCGCCACCTCGTAAAAGATCTCACCGACACGGGTATTCGCCTCCGCGAACACGTCCATCAGCCCGGCCAGTTCCAAGGAGTGAACGCTCTTTGGCGCGAAGATGACGATCTGCATGTGTGACCCTCCGGTAGGGGCATAGGGGAATGCAGTCAGCAGCAAGCTTGCCGCCAATGTCCACCGCTCGTCCGCGAGGGGCTCAGCCAGGATCGAGTGTCAACGTAGATCAGACGGTGCGCCGGCCGGCTGAGCATAGCAAGAGCGGCCCTGTTCTCTCCCTGACGAATGTCCGCTTCGGGGGTGGGTTGCGGACTGTCGGCTTTTGGAGGATTGGCTGTAAGAAGCAGACTTGGTTATAGCAGGTCCAACAGCTTTCCTTCGAGGTGGTCCGATGCTTTCTGTGCTTCCACTGCGCGAGCAGACCAATCATCTACTGCCTTGCCCAAGTAGGCTTCCGCCGCGACACCTAGAGTCTCGCCGATTTCAATCGGCACGAGTGGGGCCACCCAGCTAACGGCCGCGTCCTTACTGACGAACTCCCCAGTTGCAGCAGTCCGCCACATCCGAGCCAGCGTGAGCAGGACGTTTCGTTCATCGCCCTGTAAACCGCTTACCAAAGAGGGAATGGCGTCCCGCATCGCTCCGCGAACGTGTTGGGCTGGAATTGGAGTTAGGACGTCTGACAGTTCGGGGCCTTTTATCGCCACGGACTCTAGCCGAGCCTGAGCGAGCATCAGGGTCACACCAGGATCCAAAAATGGCTCAGGAACGAGTCCCCGCTCGAAGTCAGCGCGCAACCACTCCCCGTATAGAAACTCGCATCGCCCCGGATAGCTCGGCTCCGCAAGCTCAGACTTGAGGACAACGGAGAGCTCAAGGCACCGTGGTTCACCGGGCAGGTTTGGGTAGCGGCCCGATGTCCGGAGCAACGATGCCGCGAGACTTAGCCGTGTTTCAGCAAACATTGGACGTTCGACGACGACCAAAAGGTCGATGTCGCTTAATGGCTTCAATGCGCCCGAGGCACCTGATCCATATAGATAGACACCAACCAGGTCTTGTCCAAAGATTTGAGACGCGATCGAACTCACGGTCTCCGCTTCTTTGAGCATTTGAAAGGTCCAGTTCTGGCGTTCAGGCAGGGTAGACGTTCCCTAAGCTGACCGCTTGGCCGCTGAAGATCAACGTCCGCTTGCGGCGGAGTTCGGAGTGGTAGGGAATGGCCGAAATGGGGTCGAAACCGGTCATCGGAGATCGGCGCGCAGTAGACCAATGTGGAGATGTTGCGACCTGAACGCCGCCAGGCTGCGGAACTGACCAAGCACCTCAAACGGTCCGACCTGCAACTATCTAGCCCGCTGGCAGCGACTTTCCGCGCCCAACTCCCATTCCGCCCATACCCCCTCCCACGATCTTGACGCCATCGCCCTTTTCCAGCAAAAGAAGCGCGTCGCGGGTGTAGCTCAATGGTAGAGCAGCAGCTTCCCAAGCTGAATACGAGGGTTCGATTCCCTTCACCCGCTCCATCTCTTCTTTCCCAAGCGCATGCAAAAAGGGCGGCTGCCGTAGCAACCGCCCCTTGAAGGCTTATTCGGAGATGTGGGTCGGATCGACCTTCACCTGCGCCTTGGGCCGGCGCAGCAGGAAGATGATCGGGATCGACGCCAGCGTGATCCAGAGCATCAGCTGGAAGTCGTCGAGATAGGCCAGCATCGCCGATTGCTGGCTGACCAGGCTGTTGAGGATCGACTTCATCAGCCCCGGCGTGCTCGGCACGCTCAGCAGGTCCCGCACCGGCTGGGAGTTGAGCGAGATGCGCTCGGCCAGCTCGGCATGGTTCACCTGGTTCATCTGCGCCAGCACCGTGGTCACCACCGAGATGCCCACGCCCGAGCCCACGTTGCGCACCAGCGAGAACATCGAGGTGGCGTCCAGCCGGTGTTCCGGCTTGGTGGTCACGAATGTCAGCGTCGTCAGCGGCACGAACACCAGGCCCATGCCCACGCCCTGCAGCACGCCGCTCCAGATGATGGGGCCGGTGCCCATGGAGATGTCGAAGCCCGTCATCCAGTAGAGCGAGCCGGCCATCAGCAGCGTGCCCGAGAGCACGAGCAGGCGCGGATCGACCCGCGACACCAGCCGGCCCACCAGGATCATCGAGAACATGGTGCCGAAGCCGCGCGGCGCCATGATCAGGCCCGTGTCGATCACCGGATAGCCCATCAGGTTCTGCAGCAGCGGGGGCAGCAGCGCCAGGCCCGAGAACAGCGTGATGCCCACGATGAAGATGAAGACCAGCCCCATCGAGAAGTTGCGGTCCTTGAACATCGCCAGGTCGATGAACGGCTTTTCGGCCGTGGCGCAGTGGACGATGAACACCCACACGCCCGAGATGGCCAGGCCCACATAGATCCAGGTCTCGATCGAGTTGAACCAGTCCACCTGCTGCCCGCGGTCGAGCAGGAGCTGGAGCGCGCCTACCGCGATGCCCAGCATGGCGAAGCCGAAGAAGTCGAACGGGCGGTCCTTGGTGTCGCTCTTGGGCATGAACACGATCATGGCCAGGGCGGCGACGATGCCGACCGGCAGGTTCACCAGGAACACGGCGCGCCAGTTGAAGCTCTCCGTCAGCCACCCGCCCAGGGTCGGCCCGATGATCGGCCCCACCATGATGCCGGCGCCATAGATGGCCATGGCCTGCCCGAGCTTTTCGCGCGGGTTGATGTCGAGCATGATCGATTGCGCCAGCGGCGCGATCACGGCGCCGCAGATACCCTGCATCACGCGGAACGCCACCATCTGCGGCAGGCTGGTCGCCACCCCGCAGAGTAGCGAGGCCACCGTGAAGCCCACGATGGCGATGATCATCACGTTCTTGCGCCCCAGCCGGTCCGAGAACCAGCCGGTGAGCGGCGTGGCGATCGCCGCCGCCACGATATAGGAGGTGAGGACCCAGTTGATCTCGTCCTGGGCCGCATTGAGGCTGGCCGCCATGTGCGGCAGGGCGACATTGGCGATGGTGGTGTCGAGCACCTGCATGACCGTCGCGAGCATGATCGCGACGGTGAGCATGGCCTTGTTCCGGACGACGAGCGTCGGGGGGCTCAAGTGCTCGGGTGCTGCCGGAGCGCGTGCCATTTTAGAGCATCTTGTCCAGGGTTGACTTGCCGGTATCCACGGCCACTACCGCGCTCATGCCGGTGCGCAGCACGTCGGCCGAATCCTCGTCCACGCGGATCTTGACCGGGATGCGCTGCACCACCTTGATCCAGTTGCCCGTGGCGTTCTGGGCCGGGATCAGCGCAAATTCGGCGCCGGTGGCGGCCCCGATGCTGTCCACGTGGCCCTTGAGCTTGAGGCCCGGATAGGCGTCCACCGTGATCTCGGCCGGCTGTCCGGCGATGAGGTCGGCGAGCTGGGTTTCCTTGAAATTGGCCTGGACCCACGTGTCGCCGGTCTCGACCAGGCTGGCGATGGTGGTGCCGGCGCCCACGAACTGGCCGACATTGAGGCTGGCCACCTGGCTCACGATGCCGTTGGCCGGCGCCACGACCGTGGTCTTGGCGAGGTTGCGCTCGGCATTTTCCTTGGCGGCGAGCGCGGTGCGCACGGCCGGGTGGTCTTCGGTCTTGATTTCCGGATCGCCCCCGAGCGCTGCGGTGGCATTGGCCACTTCCTGCTGGGCCAGGGTCACCGCCGACTGCGCCGTCTGGAAGGCGAGGGTGGTGTCATCGACCGTTGCGGCGGTCGAAACGCCCTTGCCGGCCAGGCTGCTCTGGCGGTCCAGTTCGCGCTGGCGGATCTCGAGGGTTGCCTGGGCCGAGGCGAGCTTGGCCTGCGCCGTGCCATAGGCGACGCGCAGCTGCTCGACATTGACGCGGGCCGAGGCCAGGGCCGCATTGGCCTGGTCGAGCGCGATCTGGAAGGGTTCGGGATCGAGCTTGAAGAGCGTGTCGCCCGCCTTGACCGCCTGGTTTTCGTGCACCGACACCGAAACGACGCGGCCCGCGATATCGGGCGAGATCGACACCTTGGACTGCTGCACATAGGCATTGTCCGTGTCGATGTAGCGGCCGCCGGTCAGGTAGAAATAGCCACCGCCGACCGCCAGGATCACCGGCAGGCCGAACATGAGCAGATACCGGCGGCCCTTGTTCTTGGGCTTGGCCGGCGGGGCAGCGGGAGTAGCGGCAGGGGCAGCGGTCGCGGCGGCGGCCTGTGCGGGATTGGTCACCGGTTCGGCTTCGCCGGGCTTGGGCGTTTCAACACGGGCGTTCATTATTGCATTTCCTTCACAGGCACGGGCTGGGAGTTCAGGTTTTCGCGGATCCGGCTCAGGGTCCGGATGGTCGCTTCAATGTCTTGGTCGCTTATGCCGGCCATGGCGCGGTCGCGGATGGGGCCGGCAAGCTCTTTCATCTGTTCGACCAGGGCGCGGCCCTCGGGCGTGAGGCGGATGAGCTTGGCGCGATTGTCGTCCGGGTCGGGCACGCGCTCGACCAGGTTCTTTGCTTCCATGCGGTCAATGATGCCGCTCAGGGTCATGGGATCGGCCTCGACCAGTCCGGCCAGCGTCACCTGCGAAAGGCTGTCGCTGTGGGCCAGCTGCGCCAGCGCCCGCCATTGCGGCAGGGTGAGCTGGTGGTTGCGGGCATGCTCGTCGAACCGGCGGCGCATGAGGCGCGCGACGTCGTGGAGCAGGTAACCCAACGGGGCGTAGGTGGACGTTCCGGGCATTTGCGAGGAGCCGATCTCTGATTAATAAGCGCACATATAATAAGTGCACTTACTAAATCAACGAACTTCGACGCATGGATGACGCCATTCCTATGCACTCAGTGCATTGGTTAACGCCCTCTTGAACACTGAAATGCCGTGAAATCAGCACCCTTCGGTGCCGCTGGATGGGCTTTCCGGCTAGAGCGTGATCAGGTTGTGCCGGAAGGCCTTGACCACCGTCTGGACGCGGTTGACCGTCCCCAGCTTGCGCGCCGCGTTCTCGAAATGCTGGTCCACCGTGCGCTTGGTGAGCCCCAGGATGTCGGCGATATCGTCCGACGTCTTGCCCAGTGCCGCCCATCTGAGCGTTTCCTGCTCGCGCTCGGTCAGCCGCAGCGTCTGGGCCCTGGTCATGATGTCGTGACACAACTCGCCCACCCGCGCATGCAGCACGAGCCCGAGGATTTCCAGTTCCACCTTTTCCTTGGCGCCGAACTTGGAGCGCTCCCCCGCAAAGGTCACGCTGCCCCGCAGCCCCTCGAACCCGCGCACGGGCATGGTCATGCCATTGGGCATTCCGAACTCGGCGGCTTCCGAATAGATGCGCCTGACGATCGGTGTCTGGTCGCGCAGGGCCAGCGTTTCTTCCCAGATGAAGGGCGTCGTCGTGCGCAGGCAATATTGCGCCAGCGGATCGAGCAGGAAGTAGTCGCGTTCGGCGTAATGGGCCAGGAACTCGGTCGAGATATTGGAGAGCGGCACGAACTCGGTTGCCTCCATCCCGTCCTGCTTGACGTAGGCGACCGCGAATTTATCCACTTCGTGGCGTTGCGCGAACTTTTCGGCAATCTCCGAGATGACCTGAAGGCTGTTGCTCGATTGTATGGCCATCGCGGCGGCCATGACGCTCTCGTCCATAGGAACCCCCACTTATTCTTAAATTAACAAACGCCATCTGCTCCAAAGACGGCGAAGAAAAAAGTATTCCGGAACACTACCTATGAGAATGGGGAAAAATCCCATTTGCACTTTAAGCAAATTAGTGCTTGGGGGCGCTCTCCATTGCAAGTTGCGCATTCTGTCGTTCTACGCGGGTGCGTCCGTGCTCGGTTTTGGCCCAGAAGAACGGGCGCACAACCAGTTCATGGGCCGCGCGCAGCGTCGCCGCCGAATGCAGGATCCAGTAGATTGGCAGGGTCGGCACCAGCAGCAGGTGATGCCACCGGCCCAGGCGCGCCACCCCTGCGCTCATCAGGAACAGCGCCCCGCCATAGCCGGTCAGCAGCGCCGCCACGCTAACCGCCCCCCAGATGTCGAACTGCTCGCCGAACACCGGCGCGCCCATCGCCAGGCGCAGGCAGACGATGGCGAGGAACGCCGTATGCAGCAGCGCCGAGACGATGAGGCTCCCCACATAGATTTCGAAGGCGAGGAAACTGCGCCAGCCGGCATCGCGGATGAACGCCAGCGGATGGCGCGAGTGGACGATGAAGGTCTGCATCCAGCCCTTCATCCAGCGCGTGCGCTGCGCCATCCAGGCCCCGAGCGTGATCGGCGCCTCTTCGCCCGTGTGCGAGGCGAAGGTCGCCGCCCGGTAGCGCAGGCGTGAAAGGCGCACCCCGAGGTCCGCGTCCTCGGTGACGTTGAAAGCGTCCCATCCCCCCAGCTCGCGCAGCGCCCTGGTGCTGAAATGGTTGCTGGTCCCGCCCAGCGGCATTGGCAGCCGCCAGTGCGAGAGCGCCGGCATCATCAGGCCGAACTGGCCAGCATATTCGGCCGCGAACATGGCCGTCAGCCAGTTCTCGTCGGCGTTGTCCACCAGCAGTTCGGCCTGGAGGCAATCGATCTCCGGATGCGCGGCGAAAAGGCTCGCCGCCAGCCGCAATTGCCCCGGCTCGGGAATATCCTCGGCATCGAACACCACCACGTGCTCGCCCCGCACGAAGGGCAGGGCGTAGTTGATGGCCTTGGGCTTGGTGCGGGGGCGTTCGTCGGGCACGGCGACCAGCTCGAACCGCGGGTCGCCGAGTTCGCGCGTCACCGCCTCTATCGTCGCCGGGCTGCGCGCCTCGACCACGAATTTGACGTCGAGCTTTTCGGCCGGATAGTCGAGCGCCCGCATCGCGCGCACCAGCGAAGGCACCATCGAGGCCTCGTTGCGCAGGGGGATCAGCACCGAATAGACCGGCAGCTCCCCATCCGCCAGGCGTGTCGCTGTCTCCAGTGGCGGCGCCACCGCCCCGGGCAATCCTGCCGCCAGGCGCAGCACGCCGGGCACCACCAGCAGCAGCGCCGTCAGCGGAAAGAGCAGGGGGCGCAGCACGAAGGGCGCCGCCAGCACCATCACCAGGATCGCAAGCGTGGCGGCGAGGAACGCCAGTCGTGCCGTCAGCGTCACGTCGAGGTCCGCCGCCGATCCCGGCCACCGGCGCGCGAGGCGCTGGCGCGCTTCGTCCATCAGCGCTTCGGCATGGTGCCCCGCCAGCGCCGCGCGCAGCGCCGGGGGCGGGACGACGCACATCGTGTGCACCAGTTCCGGCTTGCGCCCCAGGCTCGCCCGCAGCGACACGAACTGCCCCGCGCTCGGCGCCGCCATCACGATCTCGCGGTCGAAGACCCGGGCGCGGCAGGTGCGCACTTCGGCCAGCGCATCGAGCCGGCTGGGTGTCTCCGCCACCAGCACCGATGCCGGGCATTCCGGCGAAAAGGCCAACCCCGCCCAGTGCGCGGCGCGCTCCCAGGTGAGACGTGTCCCCAGCCCGAAGCGCTGCGCGCAGAACTCGAGCGGGTCGACGCCGAGCGCCCGCGCTGCCGCGGCGATGCGCTCGCCCTGCTCGTGCGTCCTGCCGGTGACATGGGCCAGTAGTTCGGCCAGCTCTGCCATGCGTCGACCTCCAGGGCCCACTCTAGCCCAGGCCGGGGAGGCGCGAACTTGGCATAAGTCACAGGGTGCGGCCCGCCCGCTCTCGCCTTTCGGCGCGAATTGGGCGATAAGCCGTGCACTCTCGACGGCAACCGATAAAGTCCTAGGGCGCATGCGAATCCTGTCGATCCTCACCGCCGCCGTGCTGGCCCTCACCGTGTCGATGGCCTCAGGCCAGACGCTGCCCAATCATGCCGATCCCCAGGCGCGCGACATCGTCCCCAACCTTTCGGCCGTGCCGGCGATCCGCTTCCTCACCACCGCCGATTTCCCGCCCTTCAACTATCGCGACAAGAACGGCCAGCTGGTCGGCTTCAATATCGATCTGGCGCGCGGCATCTGCGCCGAACTCAACGTTGCCTGCACCATCCAGTCCTGGCCGTGGGATCAGGCCGCCAAGGCGCTGGCCGACAACCAGGGCGATGCGCTCATTGCCGGCTTGGCCCTGACGCCCGAGACCGGCGAGGAATTCGATTTCTCCTCGATCTACCTCATGCTGCCCGGACGGTTCGTGACCCCGCGCGCCGCCGCGACGAACTTCGAGCCGGCGACGCTTGCCGGCAAGAGCGTCGCCGTCCGCAAGGGATCGGCCCATGAGGAGTTCGTGAAGCGCTACCTCCCCACCGCCACCCCGGCCGAGTTCGACAGCGAGACGCTCGCGCTCGAGGCGGTGCGCGAGGGCAAGGCCGACGCGTTTTTCGGTGACGCGATGCGCGCCTCGTTCTGGCTCAACCAGAACGATGGCTGCTGCAGTTTCGCCGGCGAGCCCTACTTCCGGCCGGACCTGTTCGGGGAGGGGCTGGCCATCGCCCAGCCCGCAGGGCACGACGCCGTGCGCAGGGCCATCGATTACGCCCTGGTGCGCCTCAACCGCGACGGCAAGCTCGACGAGTACTACCTCAGGTGGTTCCCGGTCAGCTTCTACTGACCGTCTGTAACGATTTCGCGAGCGCAAACAGCCACAAAGAAGGCGCCGGGTTTTCCCCGGCGCCTGCCTGTGAATTGTGTGAATAACGGGGATATGCGCCCCGTCAGGCGGCCTTGACCAGCTTGCCGGCCAGGGCGTCGGCGATCAGCCGGCGCGTCTCGGCCACGCCGTAGAGCGCGATGAACGAGCCGAAGCGCGGCCCCTGGTCTGCGCCGAGCAGCACCTGGTAGATCGCGGTGAACCAGTCGCGCAGCGGCTCGAACTGATGGTTCTTGCCCACTTCGTAGACGAGGTTCTGCAATGCCTCGGCATCGGTCGAGCCTTCCATCGGCGCCAGTCCGTCGGCCAGGTCCTGGAGCGCGGCGCGCTCCTTGTCGGTCGGCTCGCGGAACACCTTGGTCGGCTTGACGAAGTCGTTGAAGTAGCGGACCGCATAGGTCGCCAGCTGGTCGAGCGCCGGATGCGTCTGGGGCGTCGCGCCCTCGACATAGCGCGAGATGAACCCCCAGAGCACCGACGGGTCCTCGGCATTGGCGGCGGACACCAGGTTCATCAGCAGCGAGAACGTCACCGGCATCTCGGCCGCCGGCGGGTGGCCGAAATGCACGTGATAGGCCGGGTTTTCCAGCCGCGCGGCCTCGTCCTGCTTCTGGTAGGACGACACGAACGCGAAATAGTCGTCCACCGCGCGCGGGATGACATCGAAATAGAGCCGCTTTGCCGTGCGCGGCTTCTGGAACATGAACAGCCCCAGGCTCTCCGGGGAGGCATAGGTCAGCCACTCGTCGATCGTCAGGCCGTTGCCCTTGGACTTGGAAATCTTCTGGCCCTGGTCGTCGAGGAAGAGCTCGTAGACGTAGTGCTCCGGCGCCTTCCCGCCCAGGATCTCGCAGATGCGGTCGTAGATCGGCGCATTGGTCTGGTGGTCCTTGCCGAACATCTCGAAGTCGACCCCGAGTGCGGCCCAGCGCATGCCGAAGTCCGGCTTCCACTGCAGCTTCACATGTCCGCCCGTCACCGGCACCGTGGTGTCGCGGCCGTCTTCGCCCACAAACGTCACCGTGCCCGCCTTGGCGTCCACTTCCTTCATCGGCACGTAGAGCACCCGCCCGCTGATCGGCGAGATCGGCAGGAAGATCGAATAGGTCTCCTGGCGCTCCGCGCCCAGCGTCGGCAGCATCACGCCCATGATGTCGTCATAGCGTTCGGCGGCGCGCAGCAGCACTTCGTCGAACTTGCCGGACTTGTAGTATTCGGTGGCGCTGGCGAATTCGTAGTTGAACCCGAACGTATCCAGGAACCGGCGCAGCATCGCATTGTTATGCTCGCCGAAGCTCGCATACTCGTTGGTCCAGGGATCGGGGACCGAGGTCAGCGGCATCTGCAGGTAAGGCTCGAGGAACGCGCGGCTCGGCACGTTCTCCGGGATCTTGCGCATCCCGTCCATGTCGTCCGAGAAGCACAGCAGCCGCGTCTTGATCTGGTCGCGCGTCAGCAGGCGGAAGGCCGTGCGCACCATGGTGGTGCGGGCCACTTCGCCGAACGTGCCGATATGGGGCAGGCCCGAGGGACCATAGCCGGTCTCGAACAGCACCTCCGTCTTCCCCGATTTCTCGATCCGCGCCACCAGTTTGCGCGCTTCCTCGAACGGCCAGGCACGGGCGTTCTGGGCAGCGTCGTACAACGCGGGGTCGAGTTCTGGGAGCGGGGCGGGCGGCAAGGTGGTGAACCTTCGTTGGTTTGTGCGAGAAGAAAGGTGTGTTGCACCAGACGCATCGTGGCGTCAATGCCGCGTCAGGCTGGCCGCCGCGCTTGTCATTTCCGTGGCGTCTTCTTAGTTATCGCCTCAACCCTCTTCTAGGAAAGCTCAAATGGCCCTCTCCACCCAAGACGCCCTGATCTATCTGATGATCGTTTCGGCCTGGTCCGATACCGCCATGAGCGAGGTGGAGCTGCAGCGCATCGAGGATCAGATCCTGCGTCTGCCGGTGTTCGCCGGCTTCGATACCGAGCGGCTCGAAGAGGTCGCCAATTCTTGCGTGGATACCCTGAACGGCCCGCAGGGGCTCGACGGCGTGCTCGATGCCGCCGTGGCCGCCATTCCGCACCGCCTCCAGGATACCGCCTATGCGCTGGCTGTCGAAATCGCCGCCTCCGACCTCAGGCTCGAACAGGAAGAGCTGCGCTATCTCGAAATGGTCCGCGACCGGCTCGAGATCGATCGCCTGACCACCGCCGCCATCGAGGCATCGGCCCGCGCCCGCTACCGCCGCGCCCACTGACGCCCGTTACTGGCTCGCCCACACGATCCGCGCCACCCATTCCACGTCTCCCATGTCGAGCGTGCGGTTGGGGTGGTCCGGGTTGACCGAGTGCAGTTCGAGCACCTTGGGCGTCTGGCGCTGGAGCAGCTTGACCATCACCTCGCCGTCCCGTGTGCGCACCACCACGCGGTCGCCGCGGCGCAGCTGCGCATTGGGCGAGACCACGATGATGTCTCCGTCCCGGTAGAGCGGCAGCATGGAATCCCCATGCACCTCGAGCGCATAGGCGCCTTCTTCCTGGGAGGGCAGGCGCACTTCGTCCCAGCCCTGTCCGGCCGGAAAGCCGGCGCTGTCGAAAAAGCCGCCCGCGCCCGCCTGCGCCAGCCCCAGTAGCGGCACCGAGCGCACCGGCACGAGGGCGCCCGCATCCGGTTGCAGGAAGGCGCCCGTCCCCGACAGGAACGTCTCGAAACCCTCTCCCGTCGCCTCCAGGATCTTGGAGATGCTTTCGGTCGAGGGCCAGCGCTCGCGCCCGTCCTTGCTCACGCGCTTGGACGGGTTGAACGCCGTCGGATCGAGCCCGGCAAGCTTGGCCAGCGCGGAAACGCTCAAGCCGTGACGCTTGGCGACTCCATCGATGCCATCCCAGATTGCCCGGTGCGAGAGCATGGTCGTCGGCCTTGACTTAGGAGAATTATCCCAATTGGGAAGATAGTCCCATTTCTAGACCCTGCCTCCCCCCCTGTAAAGTGTGCCCTCTCTCGCTCCACAGCCTTGCGGTGGCACCCCGCTTTGACTAGCTTTCGCGCGCCATGACCGACCCCGCGCTGATCTACAAAATCTCGACCCGTTCCGCCTACGAGGCCGCCACCCCCACCGGCCGCTTCGAGGGCATGCCCATCGACTTCCAGGATGGCTACATCCACTTCTCGACCGCCGGACAACTGGCCGAGACCCTCGCCAGGCATTTCGCCGGTCAGGACGATCTCGTCCTCATCGCGGTGCGCACCGCCGATGTCGCGGCCGACCTCAGGTGGGAGGTGTCGCGCGGCGGCGCCCTCTTCCCCCACCTCTACGCCCCCATGCCCCTGGGCGCGGTCGAGTGGACCGCCCCGATCGCGGTGGCCGCCGATGGCTCCTGCGCCCTGCCGGAGGGCGTACAATGATCTTCTCGCGCCTTTCACCGCTCCTGCGCATCCCGCTGGTCGCCAATCTCGGTCGCGACACGCTGCTCAAGATGGATCCCGAGACCGCCCACGGCGCCACCATCACCGCCCTGCGCATGGGCCTGGCGCCCGAGCAGGACTATGCCGATCCCAGGGAACTGCGCACGACGCTATGCGGTCTCGACCTGGCCAATCCGGTCGGCATGGCCGCAGGCTTCGACAAGAACGGGGAAGTCCCCAAGCCGCTGGCCCGTGTCGGCTTCGGCATGGTCGAGGTCGGCACCGTCACGCCGCGCCCGCAGTCGGGCAATCCCAAGCCACGGCTCTTCCGCGTCCCCGAGGCCGAGGGCGTCATCAACCGCATGGGCTTTAACAACGAGGGGCACGAGGCCGTCTTTGCCCGCCTCAAGGGCGCCCATGTCGGCGCCATCCTCGGCGTCAATATCGGGGCCAACAAGGATTCCGAGGATTTCGTGGCCGATTACGTCCTGGGCGTCGATCGCTTCTCGGCCGTTGCCGACTACCTCACCGTCAACATCTCCTCGCCCAACACGCCCGGCCTGCGCAACCTGCAGGCCGAGGAAGCGCTGGCCCGGCTGCTCGATGCCGTGCTCAAGGCGCGCTCGAAGGCCTCCGTCCGTGTCCCGGTCTTCCTCAAGATCGCCCCCGATCTCGACGAGAAGGCCATGGACGCCATTGCCCGCACCGTCCTCGCCACCGATCTGGATGGCCTCATCGTCTCCAACACCACCATCGGGCGCGAGACGGTCGCCAACATGACCAACGCCACCGAAACCGGCGGGCTCTCCGGCAAGCCGCTCTTCAACCTGGCCACCCGTCGCCTCGCCCAGATGCGCCAGCGCGTCGGCGCGCTCCCCATCATCGGGGTCGGCGGCATCCATTCGCCCGAGACGGCCCTCGCCAAGTTCGAGGCGGGCGCCAATGCCGTCCAGCTTTATTCCGCCCTGGTCTTCGGCGGCTTCGACATGCTCGACCGGCTCAAGCGCGGCCTCGCCGCCGGCGTCCGCTCGGCCGGCAAGACCAGCATTTCCGAACTCACCGGCCGCACCAGCGCCGACTGGGCCGCCGGCAAGCTCTCGCTCTAGGCGCCGCTAGGCCGCAAAGAGCGCCGGCTTGCGCCGTTCCAGCGACCACCAGTAGATGGCGCCGCGGAAAAGGAAGAAGAGGTTGAGCGCCACCCAGAGCCCGGCATTGCCCATCGCCTGCTGCAGCACGATGGCGGCGGCGAGGAAGAAGATCAGCGCCAGCACCATGCCGTTGCGCATGGCGTCGTTGAGCGTGGAGCCGGTCAGGATCCCGTCATAGACGAAGGCCGGCATGCCCGAGATGGCGCAGAGCGCGGTGAGCCAGAGATAGTGCCGCGCCGCCTCGCGCACCTCCCCGCTGGTCGTCATCAGGTCGATGATGGTGGGGCCGGCGAAATAGAGCACCAGCGCCAGCGCCGTCGAAATCCCGATCCCCGCCAGCAATGACAGGTTCGTTGCCTTCTCGAAGGCCGGTCGCCAGTTGGCGCCCACGGCCTTGCCGCACAATTGCTCGGATGCCTGTGCCAACCCGTCGAGGAAGAACGCCGAAACCATCATCACGTTGAGCAGGATCGCGTTGGAAGAAAGCGTCACCTCCCCGGCGCGCGAGCCCTGCGCGGCGAAATAGGCATAGGCCGTCATCAGCGCGCCAGAGCGGATCATCAGGTCCCGGCTCAGCCCGAACATGCGCCTGAGCGCCACCGGGTCCACCAGTTCGGCCGGCACGATCCTGGCCAGCGTCGCCCGCAGCCCGCCGAAATGGCGCGCCACGAGGTAAAGTCCCACGATCGCGGCCACCACGTGCCCCGCCACCGTACCCGCCGCCGCGCCCGGCACGCCCCAGCCCAGCCCGTAGACGAAGGCGATGCTCAGCGCGATGTTGAGCCCGTGGATGAGCAGTTGCAGCATCATGCCGGTCCGCGCCGCGGCGCGGCCATAGAACCAGCCGAGCAGCGCGTAGTTCACCAGCGAGAACGGAGCCGACCATACGCGCACGTAGAAATACTGCCCCAGCGCCGCCTCGACGCCCGCATCGGGCTTGAGCGCCAGCACCGCGACCCAGAGCAGCGCTCCGCTCAGCACGATCATGGCCAGCCCGATGACGACGGCAAGCGCGATCGCCCGGGCGGCGTGCATCAGCCCGTCGCGGGGGTCCCGCGCCCCGATCGCCTGCGCCGTCAGCCCGGCAGTGCCCAGCCGCAGGAAATAGGCCAGCGAAAAGATGAAGTCGAAGACCAGCGCCCCCAGCACCAGCCCGCCCAGCAGCGCCGGGTCCCCGAGGCGCCCGATCACCGTGATATCGACGATGCCCACCATCGGCTCGGTGATGAAGGCCACCGAGGCAGGGAGCGCGATCTTCCAGACGTCCGCGCTGCGAACGTCGAAAGGGTAGGTCGGTCGTGAGGACATGTGTCAGGTATCGGTATCGAGGGAGATGACGAGGTCGGCGCGCGACCGCGTCGTGGATACCAGATCGTAGTTGGCCAGGTCCACTCGCTCGATGTGCTCGCGGTTGCGTTCTTCCGAAAAAAGCCCCTCTTCGGCATGGCGCTTCATCAGGCGTCGGCGCACCGTCTCGCGCGGCACGTCGATGAAGACCGCCAGGTCGAGCAGCGGCCGCACCCCGTTCCAGGGCGCTTCGGCCAGCAGCAGGTAGTTGCCCTCCGTCACCAGCACCTGCGTTTCCGCCAGCACGGTGAAGGCGTCGTCCACCACGTCCTCGATCTTGCGCGAATAGCCCGGCCCGCTCACCGGCCCCTTGGCGGTCCTGAGCTCGGCGAGAAACGCCACGAACGCCGCGCCCTCGAACGTATGCGGCGCCCCCTTGTCGCGCACCAGTCCCAGGTGCTCGAGCTTGGAGTGGCGCATGTGAAAGCCGTCCATCGGCACGAGAGCGGCCGCCCCCGGCTCATCCTCGTTGAGCGTCGCCACCAGTTCGGCCGCCAGCGTCGATTTGCCTACGCCCGGCCCGCCCGCCAGTCCGATGACGATGCGCCTCTCGGTGCGCCGCAGCAGTTCCACGCGCTCGGCGAGCTGCAGGCGCGCCGCATCCGGGGTGAGAATTTCTGAAACGGGTTCGGTCATGGCGACGTTCTCGCATTGGGCAGCCAGAATAAGCCTCTTCCCAGCCATCCCCACAAGGGGGATAGATAAAGCCACGCCCCGCCATCGGAATTCCGCTTTTGCCGTTACAGCCCGTCCTCGCAAATTGGTTCGAAAGCAAGGGCTGGGCCCCGCGCAGGCATCAGCTCGATGTGCTCGACGCCTGGAACGAAGGCGCCTCGGCGCTACTCATCGCCCCGACCGGCGCCGGCAAGACCCTGGCCGGTTTCCTGCCCACGCTCGAAGACCTGATCGCCCACCCCATGGAGGGGCTGCACACCCTCTATGTCTCTCCCCTCAAGGCCCTGGCGGTCGACGTCCACCGCAACCTCGTCGATCCGATCGAGGAGATGGGCCTGCCCATCAAGGTCGAGACCCGCACCGGCGACACCCCCGCCGGCCGCCGCCAGCGCCAGCGCTACGATCCGCCCCACATCCTGCTCACCACGCCCGAGCAGCTCGCCCTGCTCCTCAGTCACGGCGATGCCGAGCGGCTTTTCGGCAGTCTCCGGCGCATCGTCCTCGACGAGTTGCACGCGCTTGTCACCTCCAAGCGCGGCGAGCTGCTTTCGCTCGGGCTCGCCCGTCTTGCCCGCCTGGCCCCGGCCCTGCGCATCACCGCGCTCAGCGCCACCGTCAAGCAGCCCGAAACCCTCAGGGAGTGGATTGCACGCCCTGTCCCCAACGCCCCGGCGAAACTGCTGGTGACCACCGGCGGAGCAAGGCCCGAGCTCTCCATCCTGCGCAGCGACGAGCGCGTGCCCTGGGCCGGTCACTCGACCGCCTATGCCGTGCCGGACCTCTACCGGGTCATTAAGGAGCACACCACCACGCTCCTCTTCGTCAATACCCGCAGCCAGGCCGAAATGCTCTTCCAGTGGCTCTGGTCGGTCAACGAGGATGGCCTCGCCATCGCCCTGCACCACGGCTCGCTTTCGGTCGAGCAGCGCCGCAAGGTCGAAAGCGCCATGGTCGCCGGCGCGCTCCAGGCCGTGGTCTGCACCTCCACGCTCGATCTCGGCATCGACTGGGGCGATGTCGATCTCGTCGTCCAGGTCGGCGCCCCCAAGGGCTCCTCGCGCATGCTCCAGCGCATCGGGCGCGCCAATCACCGCATGGATGAGCCCTCCAAGGCCCTGCTCGTGCCTTCCAACCGTTTCGAGGTGCTCGAATGCGAGGCCGCGGTCGAGGCGGTGCACGAGAACCACCAGGATAGCGAAGACCCTCATGCCGGCGGCTACGACGTCCTTGCCCAGCACATCCTGGGCATGGCCTGCGCCGCCCCGCTCGATCCCGACGACCTCTTCGGCGAGATCACCCGCGCCTGGCCCTACCGCGACCTGCCGCGCGAAAAGTTCGATCGCATTGTCGATTTCGTCGCCACCGGCGGCTACGCCCTGCGCGCCTATGAGCGTTTTGCGCGCCTGCGCCGCACGCCCGATGGCCTCTGGCGCGTCGCCAATCCGCAGGTCGTCCAGCAATACCGGCTCAATGTCGGCACCATCATCGAGGAGCCCATGGTCAAGGTGCGCCTCGTGCGGGGCAGGGGGCAGCGCAAGGGCGCCACGACCGGTCCCGTCGGCCGCATGGGGCGCGTGCTCGGCGAGATGGAGGAGTATTTCTTCGATACCCTCACCATTGGCGACACCTTCATGTTCGGCGGCGAGGTCGTCGCCTTCGAGGGCATGCACGAGACCGAAGCCTACGTCTCGCGCAGCTTTTCGAGCGACCCGAAGATCCCCTCCTACATGGGCGGCAAGTTCCCGCTCTCGACCTACCTCGCCGAGCGCGTCCGCCGCATCCTCGCCACGCCCGGCGAATGGTCCAACCTCCCCGACCAGACCGCCGACTGGCTCCGCCTCCAGCGGGATTTCTCGATCCTGCCCGGCCGCGAAAACCTGCTTGTCGAGACCTTCCCGCGCGGCGCGCAGAACTACATGGTCTGCTACCCTTTCGAGGGGCGCCTGGCGCACCAGACCCTGGGCATGCTGCTCACCCGGCGCCTGGAGCGGGCCCGCGCCCGTCCCCTCGGCTTCGTCGCCTCCGAATACGCGCTGGCCATCTGGGGCCTGGGCGATATCTCGGCGCTCGTTCGCACCGGCCGCCTGTCGCTCGATGAACTCTTTTCCGAGGACATGCTGGGCGAGGACCTCGAGGATTGGCTCGACGAATCCGCCCTCATGAAGCGCACCTTCCGCAATTGCGCCATCATCGCCGGGCTCATCGAACGCCGGCATCCGGGCAAGGAGAAGACCGGGCGGCAGATCACCATGTCGGCCGATCTCATCTACGACGTGCTCTACCAGCACGAGCCCGATCACATCCTCATCCAGGCCACCCGGCACGACGCCGCGCGCGGCCTGCTCGACATCGAGCGCCTGGGGCATTTCCTCAAGCGCATCAGGAAACATATCGTGCACAAACCCCTCGACCGAATCTCGCCGCTCGCGGTACCGGTAATGCTCGACATCGGTAAGGAGCCGATCTTCGGCGAGGGTCGCGAAAGCGCCATGGCCGAAGCTGCCGACGAATTGATGAAAGAGGCCTTGGGCAAGTGACGAGCTTGGGAGCCTTGCGCTCCGACGACCGCGAGGAGGCTGAAACGGCCTTTTTGCGCTTTGGTGGCCACATCTTCGAACTGCTGCCCTCGGGCGCTGCCTATTGGCGCGCCGAGCGCGCGCTGCTGGTCGCCGATCTGCACCTCGAAAAGATGTCGTCCTTCGCCCGCACCGGCCAGTTGCTGCCGCCCTACGATACCGGCGTCACCCTCGCCCGGCTCGAGGCCGATCTCGAGCGCACCGGCGCGCAGACCGTCATCGCGCTCGGCGACAGCTTCCATCGCGACGAGGGTACCCGGTCCCTGCTGGACGCCGATCGCGCCCGCCTGCACGACCTGACCCAACGCGCTTCCTGGCTCTGGCTCTCGGGCAATCACGATCCCTCGCCCCATGGCCTCGGCGGCCTTTGCCTTGCCCAGCTCGAACGGCAGGGGCTCGTTCTCACCCACGAGCCGGTCCGTGGCGCCAACGGGCTCATCGCCGGCCACCTCCACCCCGCCGCTCGCGTCATGATCAACGGCCGCTCCGTGCGCCGTCCCTGTTTCGTGCATGACGGGCGTATCCTCCTGCTGCCGGCTTATGGGGCCACCACGGGCAGCATCAACATTCTCGGCCCCGCCTTCGCCGGGCTCTTCCGCCGGGAGGCCCTTGAGGTAACCATGCTCGGCCGCGACCGGCTCTATCCGGTCAGTCCGCGCCGTCTCATCAACGGGTAGACCCATGGCCGTCCTGCGCGTCATCTCCAATCTTGCCACCGGCGACGTCGCCGCCGCCCAGGCCTTCTATGGCGATTTCCTGGGCCTCGACCTGGTCATGGATCACGGCTGGATCCAGACCTTCGCCTCCGATGCCCGCATGGCCCCGCAGGTCAGCATCGCCACCGAAGGCGGCTCCGGCACGCCCGTGCCCACGCTTTCCATCGAGGTCGATGATGTCGACGCCTACCGCCGCCGCGCCGGCGACCTCGGTCTCGAGATCGTCTACGAACTCACCGACGAACCCTGGGGCGTCCGGCGCTTCTACGTCCGCGATCCCTTCGGCAACGCCATCAACATCCTCTCTCATCGCTGAACTCCGGATATCCCCTCGCGCCTCCTTCGCTCTAGAATGGTCGGGGCTCTATCCACGGGTGCCCGACCCGGCGAAACCCGCTGTCCGAAAACATTCCCCGAGAAAGCCGACAAACCCCGCAAAACTGCGCGGCATCGCCGAACCATGCCCGAAATTGATTCAAATTTTATCGATTTGCCAACCGAGCAACGCCTCATTGCAGTTAAATATCAATGATTTAGCGGAAATATGGGTCCCGCAAGACCGCCAAAAGCCCCGCATTTCAGCCCCGGGGGACCCCCTTTCGGTCGCAGCCGAATCGATCGGCGTCGGCGACCCTTCCCAATCTTGCCGATCTGCGGGCATAATCCCCGGCGGGGGCATGCCCGGCGGCTCTCGGCCGCCGTCTCAACAAGGGAGACGTCCATGCCGCAGTTCAAGGTCGGCTATCTCATCGGCAGCCTGTCGAGCCAATCGATCAATCGCAAGCTGGCCATGGCGCTGGTCAAGCTCGCGCCCAGCCAGCTCACCATGAGCGAGATCAGCTTTAGGGACCTGCCCATCTACAACCGGGATTTCGACGCCGACTACCCGAAGGTCGCCCGCGACTTCAAGCAGGCCATCGCCGACGTCCAGGCAGTCCTCTTCGTCACGCCCGAATACAATCGCTCCATCCCCGGCGGCCTCAAGAACGCCATCGACTGGGCCAGCCGCCCCTGGGGCCAGAACGCCTTCACGCGCAAACCCTCCGCCGTCATCGGCGCCTCGACCGGGGCCATCGGCACCGCCATCGCCCAGCAGAGCCTGCGCAGCGTCCTCTCCTTCTGCAACTCGCCCCAGATGAACGCGCCCGAGGCCTATATCCAGTTCAAGCCCGATCTCATCGCAGATGACGGCGAGGTCACGGTCGAGAGCACGCGCGAGTTCCTCAAGCAGTACATGGCCGATTTCGGCATGTTCATCGAGCGGGTCCACAGCGTGGTCCCGCCGCTGCACTAGCGCTTGAAGACGACGCCGCCCAGCCAGCCGGTGAAGAGCGCCAGCGCCACGCAGACGAGGCCATAGAGCAGGGGGTACTGGTTGGCCGACTGGCCGACGAAGCGCTCGAACCCACTCTTGCGCACCGAGAACCCGTCCGACTTGCGCGCGATGATCTGCCCGTCCTTGAAGACATAGGTCCGCGCCACGAAAGCGCCGTTGGGCACGTTGGCGGGCAGTGTGAGCTGGGCCGAGTAGAAGGTGTTGGAGAGGAACTGCACCCCGTCCTCGCGCACGGCGAACGCGCCCTTCTCGGTCAGCAGCCGCACGGTCTGGTTGGCGAACACCACCGAGTCCCACCACCCCGTCTCGATCGCGGCCTGCGCCTGGTACTCGGGCCGCAGCTTTTCCTCGGCGATCACCACCGGGGTGGTGATTTCCTTGAGCTTGGCGTCCGAGAGCACATGGAAATAGGTCGGCATGGCGTTGAACTGCACCTGGACCGTGTTCATCCAGATGCCGAAATTGTTGGTCTTGAGCCGGGTGACCCGGTCCGAGAGCGGCCCCTCGACCACGATCACCACATGGTACGGCCCCTTGGCCGGCTGGCCCGTCCCCAGCTCCGGCTCGATATTGCCGAACATGGTCAGCGTCTCCCCGTCGAACGAGGAACTGATCAGCACCGTGGTGTTGGAAACGCTCGAGACCACTCGCTCGGCCTGAACCGGCGAGGCCATGAGCACCAGCGCGAGGACGAGGAGCAAGGCGCGCATCAGAGAGCTCCCCCCGGTCCGAGCAACGCCGTACTGAAGATGTCGCTCGGCGGCAGGATCAGCGAGAGCCCGAAGCGGATCGCCACGGCCAGCACCAGCAGCGCCAGCAATGCCCGCAACTGCTCGCCGCGCAGGTATTGCCCCGCCGACGCCCCGAACTGCGCCCCCACCGTTCCCCCGACCATCAGGCAGAAGGCAAGAAGGATATCCACGCTCTGGCTCTGGACGGCGTGGAGCACGGTCGTCACCGCCATCATCGCTACCACCTGCAGCAGCGAGGTGCCGATCACCACGTTGCCCGGAACGCGCAGCAGATAGACGAGTGCCGGCACCAGGATGAAGCCGCCCCCGATGCCCAGGAGCGAACCGATAAAGCCGATGCACACCCCGATCGCCAGCACCGGCAGCACCGAGATATAGAGCCGCGACTTCTTGAACCGCACCCGCATCGGCAGCCCGTGCATCCAGGTATGCTGGTGCGGCATCCGCTCGCGCACCACCACGCCCGAGCGCGTCTTCATGATGGCCCGCACCGCCTCGATCAGCATGATCGTGCCCATCGAGCCCAGCAGCACCAGGTAGCTCACGGAGATGAAGAGATCGAGCTGGCCGAGCGAGCGCAGCAGCGAGAACGAGAACACGCCCGCTATGGCGCCCAACGTACTGGCGAGGATCAGATACATCGCCAGATGCAGGTCTATCCCGCCACGCCGGTAGTAGGAGAGGGCGCCCGAAGTCGACGCCGCCACGACCTGCCCGGTCACCGATGCCACCGCCACGGGGGAGGGGACGCCCGTAAAGATCAGGAGCGGCGTCAGCAGGAAGCCGCCGCCCACCCCGAACAACCCCGACAAGAACCCGACCGCCCCGCCTATTCCCACCAGGAAAAAGACGTTCATCGAGAGTTCCGCGATCGGCAGGTAGATCTGCACGGCCCTGTCCGCTTCTATGGTCCCGGATTACAAGTGCTTATCGGGGCCACTCTTTTTGGCAAATAATATGGAGCAAGGGGACGCTTATGCGCCCCCTCACCAAACTGTCAACGTCGATCAGCCTTTCCTTGCGTTTCAGACAGGCTGACTGCCCAGAACGGCCAACAATCGGGGGTTTACCGTTCCCGTTTCACTCATGCCGGTAGCCGTTTCGAACGCCTTGATGGCGTCGGCGGTCTTGGGGCCGGCCTTGCCGTCGGGGGTACCCACGTCATAGCCCAGCTTGGCAAGCACAGCTTGCACCTTCATGACAACTTTCTGGTCGTTGATCGCCTGGCCGGCATCGAACTTGTCCGACCACGTGCCGATCGGCGCGAAGTTGGCGGCCAGGTCGATCGCCTGCGGCTTCCACGAATGCACCTCGCCGGTCAGCCGCGTCACGGTCGGCGCGTCGAGCGACTTGGCGATGTCGTCGCGCGCCTTGCCCGCATCGGCATCCCCGCTCGCCGCGGCCAGCGAGAACCACTTGTAGGAGGTCTCAAGGTTCTGCGGCACGCCCAGCCCGCGGGCATAGAGCATGCCCAGGTTGAACTGGCTGTCGGTGAGCCCGCGCATGGCGGCCTGCTCGAACCATTCCGACGCCGCCGCGAAATCCTGCTTGCCGAGCTGCCCGCCGGCATAGAGCGCGGCAAGGTTATGCATCGACATCCGGTTGCCCGCCTCGGCGGCGCGCTGGTACCAGAGCCGCGCCTGCTCCAGATCCTTGGCCACGCCCTTGCCGGCCTCGTAGAGGCTGCCAAGGCGGTATTCGGCCGGCACGAAGCCCTGCGCCGCGGCGCGTTCGTACCAGACGGCGGCGGCCGAAAGATCCTGCGGGACTGCCCGGCCTTCGGTGAGGATCGCCGCCACCTCGAACTGGGCGCGCGCATCGCCGTCGGCGGCCGCCTGACGCAGTTCGATCGGGCCGATCGCCTCGGGCGGCAGCTCGACCTTGACCGGGCTTGCCAGCGGTTCGGGCGCCAGTTCGTCCTCGGTCAGCGTCGTCGCCTTGAGCGCGGCGGGGATCGCCGCCACCTGGGTGGGGCTGGTGAAGTTCATCGCCGCCTGCGGGTTGATCGAGCTGACCGTGGTGGCGTCGAGCGTCGGCACGATATCGGGATTGTCCGGCAGCGTGGCGAGGGCGGTAGGCGTCGCGTTGGCCTCCGGCAGCACCAGCGGGGAGGCCTCGCCGGTCGTCTGCGGCGCCGGCGTTTCGGGCTGGGCCTCGGGCGTGGTCGAAGCCGAAGCCGGCTGGTCGCTCTGCGCCGGTGCCGAAATGCGCTGGGCCACCAGGTTCAGCGCCAGCACCGAAACCGCCACCAGCAACGCGCCGAGCAGGAGCGGGCGACGGTTGCGGCTCAGAAAGCTCTGTCGGGGCTGAAGGGCTTCCAGCCCAGGCATGTGGTCCGCGTCAGCCTCGGCCTTGCGAGCCTTCTTGGCAGCAGCCTTTTCAGCCTTCGCCGCCTTGCGCAGCTCTGCCTTGCTCGGCTTGGCGTCTTCTGCCGGCACTTCCGGCTCGAGCGAGATCGATTCACCAGCGACAGCGTTCCCGCCCTGGAAGCGGGCCAGGGCCCTCGCGATCACCGAATTGCTTTCGGCTTCGATCTTGGCGGCGTTCTGACGCTGTGCGCGCCGGGCCGCTTCGATGAAGGTGCTGCGGCTGCTCGAGACCACCGGTTCAGCCATCGGCTCGGGCTCGGGTGCTGCCGCCGCTTCGACCGGCATCGGCGCTGCCGTCTCCTCGACGAAGCTTTCGCGCACATTGTCCAGGCTCGACGCCGGCTTGGGCGGACGCACGATGGAATCCGGATCGATAAAGCCCGGAGCATCCATGCGCGGCTTGCCGGCCCCGAGCCGGTTGAGGATCGCGTCGGAAGGCGAGCGCTTCTCTTCGAGCGCGGCCCGCACGGCATTGTCGTCGCCAAATCCGGGATCGGTCAGCGGCCGGTCCTCGGACGGGTTGTTGGGCATGTCGTCGCGTTCGGGCGGGCCGGGAATGCGCACCGTCGGCTTGCGCGCCATGGCGGGAACCACCAGGTCGCTGTCGAGGCTTGCAAGCGCTGCTGGCGCCGCAGGCGCGATTGCGGCCTTGGGCTCCGGCTTGGCCGGCGCTTCGGGCTTGTCGCGGTTCGACAGCATGGCTTCGAGCCGGTCGAGCCGCTCATCCACCCGCCGGATGGAATCGTGCATGCCCGAAAGCTCCTCGGACGCCGGCGCCGAGGCGAAAAGGCGCGAGACGCGCCGCTCGATCTCATCGAGTCCATCCGCGTCCAGGCCCGCGTTGCCGCCCGAAACCGCCTCGGCGGTCTTGCGCGCCACCATGCCCGCCAGCGCTTCGAAATCGGGCTCGGCGCGATCTTCCTGCTGTGCGTAGAGCTTGGCCAGGTGCGAAAGCTGCTCGCTGGTCTGGTCCATGCGGGCGACCAACTGGCGGATCTGCGCCTCGATATGGCCGATGCCGGCCTCGGACTTGCCCTCGCCGAGCCGTCCGCTCAAGGCCTCGATCTGCATCTCGATGGCCGCGAAGCGCGGCTCCATCGCTTCCATCACCTTGTTGCGCAGCGCGCCGATATCGGCCTTGAGCCCGCCGATGACGCCGTCCTTGCCTTCAAGCCCGGCGATGCGGTCGTTGATGGCTTCGATGATCGGCACCATCGCGTCCGGTCCGGAGCCGTTCCCGCGCAATGCCTCGGTGAACGAAGCCATTTCCTCGGTGAGCCGCTCGAACTCGGCGCTCGGCATGGCCAGCGTTTTTTCGATGGCGTCGATCCGGTCGTAGACCGAGCGCACGCTTTCCTCGATCGCCGTCATGCCGTTCTGGACAGCCGCCGCCCGCGCGGTGCCGTCCTTGGCCTCGTGGCCGAAATGCTGGATCTGGATGTCGGCCAGCCGTTCGACGGTCTTGGCCAGGTCGTCGATGCGCTTGGTCATCGCCGACAGGTCCGGCGCCTGCGGCTGGGCCATGGTCTGCGCCAGGTCGGCGATCTGCGCCTCGAGCCGCTTGACCTGCCCGGTCTCGCCCACTGCGCCCGCCAGCAGTTCCACCACATGGGTGAGCTGGGCCACCTGCTCGCCGATTTCCTTGACGCTGCCGTTGCTGCTCCGCTGCGTGCGCAACTCGCCTTCGAGCCGTTCGAGTCGGCCGGAAAGCCCGGTCACCGAGTGCGCCAGCGCCTCGATCTCGCCTGCGCCGCGCGGCGCGGCGATAGGTGCGCCCTGGCGGACCCGGATTTCATTGATCGCCGATTGCAGGACGTGCTGCGGGTTCTGGCGCGTCTCGCGCCCCTCGAAGCCGTCCCCGTCACGCTCGCTGGAGAAACGATCGACCGCCCGCTGCACCGAGCGCAGCGCTTCCCGGTGACGGCTGCCGCCGCCCTCGCCCACCTGGTAGCGCAGGTCTCGCACGCGCTCGGCCAGGGCATCGTAGCCCGGCTCGGGCGTTCTGACGCGGGCATACTGGGTTTCGACCTGGTCGAGGAGTGCCACCAGCTCGCCACGCAACGCCTGCCACTCGCCCGGCTGCGCGTCGCGATGGTCTGAGAGGTCGGAGGCTGATAGAGCGCGGGCCATAGGTTGTTCCCAAGCCTAAAGTTGAGAGCCTCCGCGATGCTGATGCGGAGGTTTGCGCCCTACTCTTGGAAAAACATAGTAAACAACCGGTTAAGTACCGGTGCATTTGGCAACAGGATGGTAAATTTGCTTAACCCTTCCGTATCCGCCGGTCTCAAAGCGGTGTGAACCTTGTTTGGCCTGCCTTGATGCGTTAAAGCCCGGTCACTGAGTTCAGCGTAAGGGCGTAAGGCCGATGTCCAACCGCCGCATCATCATCGTGGATGACCATCCCCTGTTTCGGGCGGCGTTGCGCCAGACTCTGGCCGGAGAAGGTTCGCAGTATTCCATAGCCGAGGCCGGTGACCTGGAAGGGCTCGCTGCCGCCCTCGAAGCCGATCGCGACTGCGATCTGGTGCTGCTCGATCTCAACATGCCCGGCGTTCGCGGCTTTTCCGGGCTGCTGCTGCTGCGCGCCCAGTATCCCGATGTACCGGTCATGATCGTCTCTGCGGTCGAGGACGCGACCGTCGTGCGCCGCGCCTTCGAGCTGGGGGCGTCCGGTTACCTTCAGAAGTCGGTGGGCCCGGCCGAGATTCGCGCCGCCATCGAGACGGTCCTCGCCGGCGGCGTTGCCGCGCCTGAGGGGGTCGAGTTGACCCAGTCCGATGACCAGTCGGAGCTGATGCGCCGCCTCGCCAGCCTCACGCCCCAGCAGGTGCGCGTGCTCATGATGCTGAGCGATGGCCTGATGAACAAGCAGATCGCCTACGAGCTCTCGATTTCCGAGGCGACCGTCAAGGCGCACGTCTCGGCCATCCTGCAAAAGCTCAATGTCGACAGCCGCACCCAGGCGGTGATCGCCGCCGCCAGGATCGAGGAAGGTCAGTTCGAGGCGCTGCTGGCCGGACGCGAGTCCGCCTGAAGTCCGCGCTGCCCGGCCAGGCTCGAAATGGTGGCGCGCAGCGCCGCCGGCTTGACCGGTTTTGTCACCACCGCGATGCCGCGTTCTTCGGCCAGCGTCCGCACCGCCGGGCTGCGGTCGGCCGTCACCAGCGCTGCGGGCAGGTGCCCACCCACATTGTGGCGCAACCATTCGATGGCATCCAGGCCCGAGGTCTGGTCGAGGTGATAGTCCATCAGCACCAGGTCAGGCATCCAGCCCACCAACAGGTTGTCGCGCGGAATGTCCTTGAGCGATCGCGCCGTGCGGACGTCGCACCCCCAGCCGCGCAGCAATCCCTCCATCGCATCGAGGATGGCCCGTTCGTTGTCCACGCACAGCACGCGCAGGTTCATGGTGCCGCCTGAAGCGGAAGCCGTCTTGCGCTCGCCATCCACCACCGCGCGCACGATGCGGCTCTGCGGCAGGTAGAGCGAGAAGCGCGATCCCTTGCCCTCGGTGCTGTCCAGTTCGAGTGAAACGCCGAGCGTCGCCACGAGGCGCTGCACGATCGAAAGGCCGAGACCCAGCCCCTGCGCCATGCGCGCACCCTGTTCCAGCCGTGAAAACTCGGCGAACACCAGCGCGTGCTGGTCCTTGTTGAACCCGATCCCGGTATCGATGATGTCCAGGCGCACCCGCGCGCCGCGCCGCCGGCAACCGACCAGCACCTTGCCGCCTGGCCTGGTGTATTTGATGGCGTTCGATACTAGGTTCTGGATGATGCGGGCCACCAGTTGCCGGTCCGAAATCACCGCCAGTGACGTTCCCACGATCTTGAGTTCGATCTCCCGCTCCTGCGCGAGGGGCTGGAACTCTACCTCGATCTTGCGCATGAGGTCGCGCATCTGGAACGGCGCCGGAACCGGTTTCACCGCGCCACTATCGATCCGTGAGATGTCGAGCAGGGCCGACATGATCTCCTCGACCGCGTTGAGCGAGGCTTCGATCGAATGGGCCAGCGATGCCATTTCGCCCTCGCCCGCCCGCTCGATAAGGGTTGCCGTATAGAGACGGGCGGCGTTGAGCGGCTGGAGCAGGTCGTGGCTGGCCGCAGCCAGGAACCGGGTCTTGTCCAGGTTCGCTGCGTCCGCCTTGGCACGCGCGATCTCGAGCTCGGAATTGACCTGCGTCAGTGCCGCCGTGCGTTCCTCCACGCGCCCTTCGAGCGAGAGGTTCATCCTCTCCAGTTCGCGTTCGGCCCTGACCCTGGCGGTCACGTCGAAGAAGCTGATGACCAGTCCGCCATCGGGAAGGCGGCTGGCGTGGAATTCGAGCGTCCCGCCCTCCTGGCCGGCCCGCTGGCTGATGCTCGTTTCGTTGCTGGTCAACTCGCTCAGGCGCAGCGCCGCCAGCCGCGTCGGCTCGCCCGGGCCAAGATCGCCCCGGCGCGCCAGGAACAGCGCAATCGTATAAAGCGGCACGCCACGCGCCACCAGGTGCTCGGGCAGGTCGAGCAGGGTGCGGTATTGGGGATTGGATGTGACGAGCGAGAGGTCGCGGTCAAACACCGCCAACCCTGTCGGTATGTAGCCGATGGCCAGCTTGAGGCTGGCTTCGGCATCGATCGTGGTCTCGCTCATGACTTGGGTAGTTGCTCTCATCTGACCGCCCAGTATCGGTCCGGCACTCGGGCGGGGCAAGTTCGCCGAAAGTCCAACACCACTTTGCCGCACGCACCATCGGACGTTGCAAAGTCCATAAAAGTGCGTGAATCTCAGTGGCATGTTGCGCGTTGGCGCATACAGCTCCGGACTAGGGTCGGTCCGTTTCCTGCAGCGAACACTTGCGAGGCACCATGTTCAAGGAATTTCGGGATTTCGCCATCAAGGGCAATGCCATCGATCTCGCCATCGGCGTGATCATCGGCGCCGCTTTTGGCGCCATCGTCTCCTCGATCGTCGATGACATTTTCATGCCGATCATCGGCCTGATCCTGAACGGCGTCGATTTCTCCAATCTGTTCATCGTTCTGAACAACCCCAACAACGTGCCTGTGCCCTCGCTGGCCGCAGCCCGGGCCACCGGCGTCGCCACGCTCAACATCGGCCTGTTCATTAACGCGGTGGTCAAGTTCGTCATCATCGCCTTCGTGCTGTTCCTGGTCGTGAAGGGCATCAACTCGCTCAAGCGCGAAGAGAAGAAGGAAGAGGCGGCTGCGCCCGCCGCCCCGAGCAAGGAAGAGCTGCTGCTTACCGAGATCCGCGATGCCATCAAGGAGCAGGGTACGCCTCGTACCGCTGCCCTGGCCGCCCCGCGAGCCGCCTCCACGTCCACCCCCGCAGCAGCGCCAAAGGCCGCAGCCGCCAAGCCGGCTGCCAGGAAGCCAGCAGCCAGGAAGCCGGCCAAGCCGACCGAATAGCCGCCCCGCAGCGGATTAAGTTGAATGGGTGCCCGCCGGGGCGCCCATTTTTTTCGCCGGGCCCTAGGAATATTGTCCGTCGAACTACGTATAGCCAGCCAATCGTTCGCGTGATAGGTATTTTATCCTAGGTGTTCGGGCGAGCTTACGCAGCCAACTACCTAGCGCAAGCTACGAGAGCGATTCACCTGAGGCTTTGTGGCGAGCGGGCTACTATTGGGTCGAGTGCTGCCTTGCTGACACGCCGTGTCGAGCCGTTCCTTTTGCCATTGGGAGGGCAATGTGAGCGACGAAGTTTATTATCATTCATTTTTGAACCGGGACCGTCTCGTCCACATTCTCGATTCCGATCCATCCACCTGCGAGGCTCTGAGCATTCTCTTTCGCCTCGAAGGCTTCCAGACGGCGTTCTCGCTGGATACTTCTACTTTCTTCACCGGCATCGAGCGGCGGCGACCCGACGTAGTGGTTCTCAACCTGCGGGTAGGGGCCGACGACGGGCTCCAACTGCTCAAGCGCATCAAGTCCCTGCGCACCGGCGTGCCGGTCTTCATGCTGGCCGAGGAGAACCAGGTCGATCAGGCGGTGCGGGCCATGAAGGCCGGTGCCTCCGATGTCATCACCATGCCCATCGATACGGAGCGCTTCATCCGCTCGGTCCGTGACGTGCTGCGCCGCGACGTGCACCTGGGAGCGGCAACGGGTGGCTATCGTCCGGTCGAGGTGCGTGGATTCTCCCAGCTCACCCCGCGCGAGCGCGAAGTGCTCCAACTCATCACCAACGGTCAGTCCAACAAGGAGGCAGGGCGCGAACTGGGCATTTCGCCCCGCACCATCGAGGTGCATCGCGCCCGGGTGATGGAAAAGTTAGGCGCCCGCAATACAGCCGACCTTTTGCGGATCGTTCTGACGAGTTGACGGCCCCTTCGCCCCAAAAAACAAAGGGCGCCTCGCGGGCGCCCTTTTCGTTTCAGCCGCCGGTGGTCGGCAGCGTCAGGTCGCCCGAGGTGAGCTTGCTGGCGGTCAGTGCCGCCGGAGCGCGTTCGCGCGGCAGCTCGAGCTGGGCCCACACGCTTACCAGCGCATGCCGCAACTCGATGATCATCTCGTCCGTGTGCATCGGGGTCGGTGTAATGCGTAGCCGCTCGGTGCCCTTGGGAACCGTCGGGTAGTTGATCGGCTGGATGTAGATGTTGTGCTTTTCCAGCAGCAGGTCGCTTGCCGCCTTGCACAGACGCGCATCGCCCACGATCAGCGGCACGATATGCGTGTCGGTCGACATCACCGGAAGGCCGGCCTCGCTGAGGATTTCCTTGGTGAGCTGGACCTGCCGCATGTGGCCGGCGCGCTCCTCCTGGGAGGTCTTGAGGTGCTCGATCGAAGCCCGGGCCGCCGCACACAGCGCCGGGGGCAGGGCGGTGGTGAAGATGAACTCGGGCGCATAGGAGCGCACGGCATCCACGATCGACTTGTTGGCCGCGATATAGCCGCCCATCACGCCAAAACCCTTGGCAAGCGTGCCCTCGATGATATCGATCCGGTGGGCCAGCGCATCGCGATCGGTGATGCCGCCACCGCGTTCACCGTAAAGGCCCACGGCGTGGACTTCATCGATATAGGTGAGAGCGCCGAATTCCTCGGCAAGGTCGGCGATCTGCTCGATCGGGGCCACATCGCCATCCATCGAATAGACGGATTCGAACGCGATGAGCTTGGGGCGCTTGCGATCCACAGCCGAGAGCAGTTCGCGCAGGTGCGCGATGTCGTTGTGCCGGAAGATCTTCTTTTCCATGCCCGACTGGCGCACGCCCTGGATCATCGAGGCGTGGTTGAGCTGGTCCGAGAAGATGATGCAATCGGGCATCAGGCGCGCGATCGTGGAGATCGCCGCTTCGTTGGAAACGAAGCCGGAGGTGAAGACCAGCGCCGATTCCTTGCGGTGCAGGTCGGCGAGCGAACGCTCCAGCTCGACCAGCGGGCGGTTGGTGCCCGAGATGTTGCGGGTGCCGCCCGCGCCGGCGCCGAGCTTGCCCGCGGTTTCCTGCATGGCGCCCACCACCTTGTCGTGCTGGCCCATGCCCAGATAGTCGTTCGAGCACCAGATCGTTATTTCGCGAGCATTGTCGGAATCGTCCCGGTAGACGGCCCGGGGAAACTTGCCGGCGATGCGCTCGAGGTCGGCAAACACACGATAGCGCTTCTCTTGCCGCAAGGCGTCGAGCGCATCCTCGAAAATGCCGCGATAATCCATGATTTCAACCTTCAGTCTGCCCAATGAGGAGCCGGAGGAGCCGGCTGCATTTGGTCGCCGGCGACCATAGTCCTGGCCGTCGGGCGTACACATGGGTCAATTCGCCGCGCAGGGCGGGGCGGCGTGGACCCGGCTAGATTAGAACCATGATAAAGCGCGTCGCCTCGAATTCCAATCGCCACGCAGATTTTTTGCGTTCACTGCGACAATCCGTGCGTCGCTAACCGACTGTGACGAACCGATAATTAACCATCGCACGTCCATGGATTACCTGCGTCATTTCCAGGAGGATTTCCATGACGAGCGCCAAACCCGCCAAGAGCCTTGAACAACGTTTGAATTTTGTGGGGTTTGACGCAGCCGCCTCCACCCGCATGCAGGCCCTGGCGCCCGATGTGCTCAAGCATCTGGGCCCCGCGCTCGACCGCTTCTACGGAAAGGTGCGCCAGACCGCCGAAGTGGCCAGGTTCTTCGGCAATGACGAGCACATGGCCAAGGCGCAGGCCGCTCAATCCAACCACTGGCAGTCCATTGCCGTCGGTCGCTTTGACGACGCCTATGCCGCCGCCAGCCATGCCATCGGCAATCGCCACGCCCGCATCGGTCTCGAGCCGAGCTGGTACGTCGGCGGCTACGCCCTCATCGTGGAGACGGTCGTCAAGGGCGTCATGCACGACTGGATGGAGCGCCAGGCCCAGACCGCGCGCAAGCGCAAGCCGGCCGAACTCATCGGCGAAGCCGATGCCATGGGCGCCCATATCGCCGATCTCATCAAGGCGGTGATGATCGACGTCGATATCGCCGTCACCACCTATTTCGAAAAGCTCCGCTCCGATGCCGAGGAAAAGGAACGCCAGGCCGCACAGCGCCAGCAGCGCGTCATCGACGCGATGGGCGCCGCTCTCGCCCGCCTCGCCCAGGGCGACGTTTCCGTGCGCATCGATGACGAGTTCGATGGCGCGCTGAACCGCCTCAAGGCCGACTTCAACTTTGCCGTCGAGAGCATCGACCGGACCATCTCGGCAATTGGCTCGGCCACCGATCTCATCGGCTCCAATGCCGGCGCCGTGGCCGAGGCCGCCCAGGATATTTCCGACCGCATGACGCGCCAGGCCGCCGCCATCGAGCAATCGGTGGCAGCCCTTGATGGTGTCACCGCTTCGATCAACAAGACCGCCGAAGGTACCAACGCCGCCAGCGGCGTTGCCGCAGAGGCCGACCGTGCCGCCGTTCAGGGCGGCAGCGTCGTCCAGGGTGCCGTCGAAGCCATGGGGGAGATCGAACAGTCCTCCACCAAAATTTCGCGCATCATCTCGGTCATTGACGAAATCGCTTTCCAGACGAACCTGCTGGCCCTTAACGCGGCCGTCGAGGCGGCGCGCGCCGGCCAGGCCGGCAAGGGCTTTGCCGTGGTCGCCACCGAAGTGCGCGCCCTGGCCCAGCGCAGCGCTCAGGCAGCCAAGGATGTCGGCATGCTCATCAAGGAATCGGAGACCTCCGTGGAAGGCGGCGTGTCCCTGGTCAACCGCACGGGCGATGCCTTCAACGCCATCGTCGGGCAGGTCGCCGAAATCTCCCGGCAGGTCGGCAATGTCGCCGAGGCAGCCACCCAGCAGGCCAGCGCCATCAACCAGATCAACGCGGCCATCATCGATATGGAACGCCTGACCGAGGAGAATGCCGGCTTCGTCGATCGTTCGAGCGAGGCCAGCCGCAACCTCGCCAACCAGGTCGACGAACTCGTCCAGCGCGTCAGCCGTTTCCGCACGTCCGCGGCCTAAGCCGACAAACGTCGGCATCGGGGCGGTACCGCCCCGACGAACCTGGTCTGTCCCCTACGAGTGGCGGACCTCACTCTCCTTCGGCTTCGTCCGCCCCACGACGCGGCAGCAGCGTCGCGCCGGCTGCCCGGTAAGCAGTGGGGCTCAGGCCGTAGTGACGCCGGAACGCCTTGGCGAAATAGTTCGCATCCGGAAACCCGCAGGCCCTGGCGATCGCCCCAACGGCGCCGTCGGTGGCCAGCAACAGGCGGGAGGCGCGCTCCATGCGCTGCTCGAAGACGAAATCGGAAGGCGGCATTCCCACGGCCTTGGTGAACTGGCGCACGAAATGGGCCCGGCTGACCTGGGCGGCCCGCGCCATCCTGTCGACATTGACCGGCTCGGCCAGGTGCGCATCGATATAGTGCCGGGCTCGCTGCACCGCCTGGGGCGTGGTGGTTTCCTCCCCGGTTTGTGCTCCGAACACCCCGTCCTGAAGGGCCATCACAGCGCCATAGGCCGTCGCCGAGGCTTCTCCCGGTAGCATTTTCTCACCCCTGACCAGCGCGAGACAGGCCTCGGCGAGCCTGTCGATCGCCGCCGTGGGCAGATGCAGCACCGGCCCCGCCGAGTCGATGACCGCCCGTGCCACCCGCAGCGCTTCGCGGCCGTTGAGCACCAGCCAGAAGTATTCCCAGCTATCCCCGCGCGCCAGCCAGTAGCGGTTGGCATGGGGAAATGTCAGCACCATCGTTTCTCCGGGGGACAGGACGGAATGGGAGCCGGCATAATCGAGTTGCCCGCGCCCTGCGATCGTATGCTGGATGACCATGAACGGGTCCGGCCCGCGCTTGAGCCCGTCCCAGGAGTAGGCCTCGTTCTCGCGCTGCTCCAGACCCGCTCCGCCGGGCATGCAATGGAGGCTCACCGGCCCCTTGGGCAATGTGAAGCTCCTGACCATATGGCCGTGTTCGATCAGATCCGTGAGCACAGAATTACCCGCCTTCGCACGAACTTTCTCTACACGGGGCAGGATCGCAAGGCTAGAAATTCCGGCAAGAAATACTGGCGCGACCACCTGCGCCACCAAGAGGAGAACAGCATGTCATTCAAGGTTGCCATCATCGGCGCCGGTTCGGTGGGTTTTACCAAGACCCTGATTTCGGACCTGCTCAAGGTTCCTGAATTCGCCGGCGTCGAGTTCGCGTTGACCGACATCAATGCCCATAACCTGGACATGATCCGCCAGATCATCGAGAAGATCGTGGCGGTCAACAACCTGCCGGCCAAGGTCACGGCCACCACCGATCGCCGGGAGGCGATTTCGGGCGCGCGCTACATCATGAGCTGTGTGCGCGTCGGCGGGCTCGAGGCCTTCGCCACCGACGTCAATATCCCGCTCAAATACGGTGTCGACCAGTGCGTGGGCGACACCATCTGCGCGGGCGGCATCCTCTACGGCCAGCGCAACATCCCGGTCATCCTCGATTTCTGCAAGGACATCCGCGAGGTCGCCGAACCGGGGGCGCTGTTCCTCAACTACGCCAACCCCATGGCAATGAACACCTGGGCTGCGCTCGAGTATGGCGGGGTCAATACCGTAGGCCTCTGCCACGGGGTGCAGCATGGCGCCCATCAGATCGCGCAAGTCCTGGGCGTCACCGATGACGAGCTGGATTATGTCTGCTCGGGCATCAACCACCAGACCTGGTACATCGATATCCGCGCCAAGGGCCGCAAGATCGAGAAGGACGAACTGATCGAGGCCTTCGAGAAGCACCCGGTCTATTCCCGCCAGGAGAAGGTACGCATCGACGTGCTCAAGCGCTTCGGCGTCTACTCCACCGAGTCGAACGGTCACCTTTCCGAATACCTGCCCTGGTACCGCAAGCGCCCCGAGGAGATCGGCCGCTGGATCGACATGAGTGACTGGATCCACGGCGAGACCGGCGGCTACCTGCGCTACTCCACCGAGCGCCGCAACTGGTTCGAGACCGACTTCCCGAAATTCCTCGAGGAGGCCGCCAAGCCGCTCAGCCAGCACAAGCGCACCAGTGAACACGCCAGCCACATCATCGAGGCCATCGAGACCGGCCGCGTCTATCGCGGGCACTTCAACGTGCGCAACAATGGCGTCATCACCAATCTGCCGGCAGATGCGATCATCGAAAGCCCCGGTTTCGTCGATCGCTTCGGCATCAACATGATCGAAGGCCAGACCTTGCCGATGGCGTGCGCCGCGACCTGCTCGGTTTCGATCTCGGTGCAGCGCATGTCGGTCGAGGCCGCCATGAAGGGCGATCTCGATCTGCTCAAGCTTGCCGTGCTGCACGATCCGCTGGTCGGCGCCATCTGCACGCCCGACGAAGTCTGGCAGATGGTCGACGAGATGGTCGTCGCCCAGGCCCAATGGCTGCCCCAATACGCAGACGCCATTCCGGGCGCCAAGGAGCGGCTGGCCAAGGGAACGGTCAAGACGCGCGACTGGGAAGGCGCCGCACGCAAGCGGGTACGCTCAGTCGAAGAACTGCGTGAGATCACCGGCGGTCACCACTGACCCGGTGACAAGAGCGGGAAGCGTTTCCTCCCTGGCGCTTCCCGTCCTCTTCTTGGGGACCGCCTAGCGGCCTCCTTCCATCTTGCGGAAGCGCTGGCTTACGCCACGCTCGCCATAGGGATAGTCCGACATCTGCGGCATGCTGATCCGGGTGAGCTTATCGGTCTCTTCGGCACTCAGCTTCACCTTGCTCGCGCCCAGATTGTCGGCGAGCTGCTCGCGCGTCCGTGCGCCGAGGATCACCGAAGTGACCGCGGGTCGTGCTTCCACCCAGGCCAGCGCCACCTGTGCCGCGCTCGCGCCGCGATCCTTGGCGATCTCAGCCACCGCGTCGATGATCTGCCAGGTGCGCTCCTGGGCATTGCGCGGCCCGAACGATTCCATGCCCCGGTTCGGGTTTTCGCCCAGGCGCGTCGCCCCGCTCGGCATCACGTCGCGCTGGTACTTGCCCGCCAGCCAGCCGCCGCCCAGCGGCGACCAAGGCAGCAGCCCCATTCCGGCATCGAGGCAAGCCGGCACGATTTCATGTTCGATGTCGCGCACCAGCAGGTTGTACTGCGGCTGCAGTGTCACCGGCGCGCTCCAGTGATTGGCCTTGGCCACGTGCACTGCCTTGGTGACCTGCCAGCCCAGGTAGTTTGAGAACCCGTAATAGGCGATCTTGCCCGCGCTCACCGCGTCATCGAGAAAGCGCAGCGTTTCCTCGATCGGGGTCAGGGCGTCCCAGGCATGCATCTGGTAGAGGTCGATCTGCTCGACCCCAGCCGCCGCAGCGAGTCTTCGAGTGCGCGGTTGAGATGCTTGCGCGATAGCCCGATGTCGTTCGGACCCGCCCCCATCGGAAAGCGCCCCTTGGTTGCCAGCACCACCTGACTGGCCGCCTCCGGGCGCGCCTTGAGCCACCGCCCGACGATCTCTTCGGAAACGCCCAGGCTATAGACGTTGGCGGTGTCGATGAAATTGCCGCCCGCCTCGACATAATCGTCCAGGATGAGGTGCGAGGTGGTTTCGTCGGCCTCCGCGCCGAACGTCATGGTTCCAAGGCAGTAGGACGTGACGATCGTGCCGCTGTTGCCAAGCTTGCGGTATTCCATGGAAATCTCCCTCATGCCCCATGGCGCCTTTCGGGCGGTGGGAACTTTGTCTTGGATTGTCGGGTTGGCGATGGGTGGGAGCAAGCGCTCGGCTCGCTTCATCTGGTATACTAGATCGTCCGGTGCCGATGGGTCAACGCCGCGCTACTTGCCGATCCCCTCATCGCTGCGCTACCACCGGCGCGACGATGCACTATGAGTTTTGAGGGGACTGCATGAGCGCGTTTGCCAATTATCCCAGCCTCGCGGGCCGGCCTGTCGTGATTTCCGGCGGTGCCTCCGGCATCGGTGCCTCGCTTGTCCGCGAGTTCGCCGCGCAGGGCGCCAGGGTGGGCTTTGTCGATATCGCCCGCGATCAGGGTGAGGCACTGGCCGCCGAACTTTCCGCCGCCGGCGCCCGGGTGAGCTTTGCCCATTGCGACGTCACCGATATCCCGGACTACCAGGCGGCCATTGCCGGCTTTGCCGAGGTGCATGGCGACGCGCTCGTGCTCGTCAACAACGCCGCCCACGACCAGCGCCACGAATGGATGGAGATGACGCCCGAATATTGGGACAATCGCATCGCGGTCAACCTCAAGCACGCCTTCTTCGCCATCCAGGCGGTAGCGCCGGGCATGATCAGGGCAGGGGGCGGTTCCATCATCAATTTCGGCTCGATCAGCTGGATGATCATGAGCCCCAAGATTCCGGTCTACGAGACCGCCAAGGCTGCTGCGCATGGCATGAGCCGCGCTATGGCGCGCGAGCTGGGTAAGCACAATATCCGCGTCAACACTCTGGTTCCTGGCTGGGTGATGACCGAACGCCAATTGACCCATTGGGTCGATGACGCGGCCAACCGCCAGATCGATGAGAATCAGGCCCTTGCCGGGCGCGTCCAGAGCGAGGATCTGGCACGCATGGCGCTCTTCCTGGGCGCCGACGACAGCCGCATGATCTCCGCCCAAGATTTCATTGTCGACGGGGGCTGGGCCCACGGCTAAAACGCCGCCTTTCGACACTGTGCTGCCGCATTCAGTGTTAAGAACGGGCCACCAATTTGGGGACGAAATGTTGATGAAGTCGAAGATTCTCGTAGCGGGCATCGCCGCCCTGGCGCTGAGCGCCTGCACCACCACCAATCCCTATACCGGCCAGACCCAGGTTTCCAACACCGCCGGCGGTGCGCTGATCGGCGCGGGCGGCGGCGCGGTGGCTGGTGCCATCATCGGCGCAGCCACCGGTGGCGATCCGCGCGTTGGCGCCCTGATCGGCGCTGGCGCGGGCGGGCTCGCCGGCGCGGCGATCGGCTCCTACATGGACCAGCAGGAAGCCGAGTTGCGCGCGCAACTGCAGGGCACCGGCGTCTCGGTGACGCGCGTGGGCAACCAGATCATCCTCAACATGCCGTCCAACGTCACCTTCGATGTGGACAAGTCCACCATCCGTCCCGAGTTCAACCAGACGCTGGTCTCGGTGGCCCTGGTGCTCCAGAAGTTCAACAAGACCACCGTCGACGTCTACGGCTACACCGACTCCACGGGCGACGATAACTACAACCTCAATCTCTCGAACCGCCGCGCCATCGCCGTGGCCACCGTGCTTTCCAACCAAGGCGTGAGCCAGCAGCGCTTCCATATCGAAGGGCGCGGCGAGGCCGACCCGATCGCGTCCAATGCCACCGAGAACGGCCGCGCGCAGAACCGCCGCGTCGAAATCCAGCTTTCGCCGGTGGCGAACGGCTGACCGAGATTTCCTGGAGGAAGTTTTAGCCCGCGGAACCGGCCGGTTTCGCGGGCTTTCCCTTAGCCGGTCATAGAGCGTGAGATGGCCTGGAGCAGGCCGAGAACGGCGATCAGGCCGCCGAGGGCGAAAATGCCCCAGCCGAACCAGGCCGACGGCGAAGTGGCCTCTACGGCCTCCTCGATCTCTTCTTCGATTTCAGGAGCCTGCGACTCGGGCAGTTCGACGACATCGCCTTCTTCGTCGACGAGGAAATCCACGCGCTCCACGCCTGGCTCGATCACCGGCTTTGCCGCAGCCTTGCGCGTGGCAGGCTTGCGGGGTGTTGCGGGTTTGGGTGCGGGCGCCTTGGCCAAGATAGTCCTCCAGCGATGTTTGCTCGCGCCATAGTGCAGCCGATCAGGCCGGGCTTCAAGCCTAGCCGGGCTGGCTGGACACCAGTTGCATCACGATGAGCAGCAGCCCCACGATAGCCACGCCGAGGATCACGTAAATCCACGAATTAATGGGCGCCGCAGCGTCGGTCATGAGGTCCGCCTCGGGGTCGAACTGGTCGGCGTCTTCGGCGTCCAGGCGCACCCGCGCCGAAGCGGGGCTGTCGGCACGTGCTTTTCCATCCATCAGCCCGCCGCCTTGTGGTTGGGCCGGATGAATGGCGCGCCTTCGACGTCCGAGATCGCCTCGTCGATGTCCTCGCAGGCAAACCCGTAGTCTTCGCTGTCGACAATCCCCGTCGCCACCGCCCGCAGGTCTGTGAGCAGTTCGAGCTTTTCACCGCGTGAGAGGTGCGGATGGTGCGCGATCTGCATCGGGGTGAAGCGATCGAGGTCGCGCGGCCCCAATCGAGAGAAATCGAAAGCCATTCGTCCCCTCCGAACTCGTGGTCCCGAAGGCACTAAATGCGCGAAGGCTGGTGGAAGTTCCGTTTTGGCGGGCGGACTAGACCACGACGACCGGCGTTCCGGTGGGTACGCGCTGGTAAAGGTCGATCACGTCCTGGTTGATCAGCCGCACGCAACCGCTCGAAACCGCCATCCCGATGCTGCGCGGATCGCTCGTCCCGTGCAGGCGATAAAGCGTGTCGCGCCCGTCCTGGTAGATGTACATCGCCCTTGCACCGAGCGGATTTTCTAGGCTCGGCGGCATGCCGTTGCGATACGGCTCGATCTCGGGCTGGCGCGCGATCATCTCTGCGGGTGGCGTCCATGTCGGCCACTTCTTCTTGGCGGCGATCTCGGCCCGACCCGACCAGGCAAAGCCCTCGCGCCCGATGCCGACCCCGTAGCGCATCGCCGTACCATCGTCGCCCACGAGGTAAAGATAGCGCTGCGCGGTGTTGACCACGATGGTCCCCGGGCGCTCCCCGGTTGGGTCGGGAACCACCGTGCGCCAGTAATTGGGGTTCATGGCCCGCAGATCGACCGCCGGCACCGGAAACTGCTCGTCCGGGCGAGGCCCGTACATCTGCAGATAGTAGTCCGATATCGTCGGTTCGATCGGCTGCTGGGCGGTGGTGGCGCAGCCTGCCAGGGACAGACCGGCTAGCCCCGCCGAGCCAATCAGGAAGCTGCGGCGGGAAAGTGTGGTGCTTGAATTCATCGTGTTACTCGGTGCTACGCCGGATCGGGGAGAGGCCTGTACAACCCGGCTTGCGGGCCTTTGGTTCCGAAAAGCACATAAGCCCGGAATGGTTAACGCCCGGAAACGGTCCTGATCACATTTGAGTCAGGCCGGCAATGCGTCCTGCGCACCCCGGCTCAAATTAGACGAGTCCCACGATCTCTTCGGCCGTCGTGCCGCTCGCCAGCACTTTGGCCACCCGTATCGGCAGCAACGTGCCTCCGGGCACGCCTGCCAGAAGCGCGTTGGCCCCCGAGACGAACTCCACGCTCACGTCTCCATCCACCCCGACATAAAGAGCCCGCGTGATCTCGGGCAGGGCAGTGGCATCGTCGGGCGTAACCGAAAAACCATGCGCGGCCGGCCCTTCGAGGTTTTCCGCCCGGTTCCTGTAGCGACCTGGCATCTCTTGCTCCTTTCCTGGTTCAGGAGCGCCAGTGTGCGCCCTAACGCGCGGAGGGGGATAACTCGCGCGTCGTATAGACCGAGGCGCGATATCCTTTCGCTACGCCCGGCTCGGGGTGGAGGTTGAGCACGCCCACCAGCGCCGATCGGCCATCGCGCGAATTCTCGAGCGCCGCCAGCGCCTGCACAGCGGCCGCGCGCGGGGTCGAGCGGTAACGCATGACGAAGGCCACCACATCGGCAAACGGGGCGAGGTAGAGGCCGTCCACCACCGTCCCCATCGGTGGGCTATCCAGGATTACCAGCTCGAAACTGCGCTTCGCCGCCGCGATGAGCCTGGCGAACGCCGGGCCGGCGATCAGGTCGTCCGTGGCCTTGTGTGCCCCCAGGCCCCCCACGGCCAGGTGCGCCCCACTGATATCGTCGGGAATGAGCATGGCCTTGAGCCGGCTGGGCTCGGAAGGCCCGGTCAGATATTCGAAGAGGCCACAACAGGGCTCGAGCCCGAGATGCTTGTGGAGTGACGGATTGCGCAGGTCGCAATCGATCACGAGGCTCGAGTGTCCGGCCAGCGCGTAGGAGCGGGCAAGGGCCAGGGCCAGCGTGGTCTTGCCTTCGCCGGGCGTGGCCGAGGCCATCATCACCACCGTGCCGGCATGGTCGAGCCCCTCGCGATGTCGCGCCTGGTCGATGCTGACGCGCAGCCGCCTCACCGCTTCGGGGAATTCAGCCAATGGGGCGCGGGTCAACTGGTCGGCAGGGCTCAGGCACCATTCTCCGTCCACGCCGCGCTGCAGCTTCTGGCGCGGCACGCTCAGGATCGGCTTGACGCCGAGTGTGCGCACAGCCTCCTGCTCGTCCACGAACCCGGTGGTGGTGCGCTCCCTGACCAGTGCCACCAGCAGCCCCAGCACGGTGGCGAACCCGGCTGCCAGGGCAAGGGCGAGGTTCGACCTGGGCGCGGCGGCGTAGAGCGGTGCGGTCGCCTCGACCACGATGCGGGTCGAGGGGACCTGCAGGAACGCCTCGGTCTCCACCTGCTTGAGCCGCCCGAGCAGCATCTGGTATTGCGCCTGTGCCGCCTGGGCTTCCTGGCGAGCCTCGTAGCCCGGCTCGGCCGTGGCATCGAGAATGCCCTGGGTGCGATCGACGGCTACGCCGGCGGCGATGACCCGGTCGCGCAGCGCTGCCTGTTCGGCCAGGATGTCGTCGACCTTGCCCTCCACCTCGATGCGCAGGAAGGCGTTGGCCACGCCGTTGGCGAGCCGGGCCGCCATCAGGGGATCGCCGGCGCTGGCCCGCACCGAGATGAGATAGGTCTGCCCGCGCCGCTGCGCCTTGATGCGTTCGCCCAGCCAGCGGATCGCCTGATGTTCGCGCTCCATCGCCGTGGCGCCCGGCATGCCGACCGCAAGCCCGAGATCGCGAACCACGGCCTGGAGCGTCCGCTCCGAGCCGATCAGTTCCACCGCGCTTTCGAGCCGCGCCGTATCGTTGAGCGGGGCGCTCCCGCGGCTTTCGCCGGGGAGGATGGTCCTGACCGTAGGGTCCGAGAACAGCCATGTCGTGGCCGTGAACGAGGCCGGCATGAGTGTCAGGGCCAGCGCGGCGGCGGCCACGATCCCCACCCAGATCAGCGCGATCATGCGCCACTGGCGCCGGATCAGCCCCTCGAAACTGTCAAATCCCCAGGCGTCTTCCTGCATGACTGCGTCCCTCGCCCAAAGCCATAGGCAAGACCAACGCGGCCACGTTGCAAATTGGGATAAATTACGGGTTCATGAAGCTCTGCTGGGCGTCGCGCATCTGCCGCTGCATCTGCTGGAGCTTCATGTCCATCTCGATGCGCGCCATGGCGGCATCGGTCTGCGCCTGGATCTGCTGGCGCAGGGCAAGCTGCCCGGCCAGTTCCTGCTGCAGGCACAGCGACCGCTGCGTGCCGTTGTTGACGTAATCGGACGAACTCCCGTCCGGCGCCGTCGGACACGCGGCCTGCGCCGCCCCTGTGGCCAGAAGGCCGATGACGCCGGCAACAATAATCGCTCGCATTTGGCTCTCCCGACTGGTGTTCCACCTCAAGGTGGTCACTCGCGCACCGCGCTGCAAGTCACAATTGGAGCACTGCCACGCTATAGGCGTTCCATCATGCCGGATCATGCGGGGGAGGGGAGAAATGGTGCTGCCGGACAGGATTGAACGCCGTCCACACCGCCTGAAACCCTGGTTTTCCGGGCTTCTTCGATAACGTTTTGTAGCTACATTTTGTAGCGCTCGCAATGGGCCCACGGTGGCAGAATTTTGCTGAGACCTCTCTTAGTCGGCGCTTGTTGATTTCGCTTCGCACGCCTCGAACCCGTTTACCGTGATAGCCCACAACTTCCTCGTGGGGCTTCTAAATAGAAAGTAGGAGTGCTCTAATTCCAGTCTGAAACGGTGCTGCACTGTGGGGGGCTTATGGCAGACAATGTGGCGGCAGGCGATGGACTGCCCGAAGACGAAATCGACGTTACGCCTACCCGAGCATTGTTCGTCGACATGCTAACTCGCGATATCCAGTTAACACGAGCGGTAATCGATCTCGTCGACAACTGCATCGATGGTGCTAGACGGCTGCGTCCCGGCACTGACGATAGCTTGGAGGGACTCTTCGTTGACCTCACGCTCAACGGCGATCAGTTCATAATCCACGACAATTGCGGCGGTATTCCAATCGACACTGCGCGGCACTACGCGTTTCGCTTCGGAAGACCAAAGGGGCACGAAGCAACTCCCAACTCCGTCGGCCAATTTGGTGTGGGGATGAAGCGTGCACTGTTCAAGTTCGGGCACAAATTCGAGGTTGTTTCGACGACTACGTCTGAGCACTTCGAGCTGCGGGTAGATGTAGACAAATGGGTCGAAGAAACCGGAGCTTGGCGCTTTCAGTTCGATAGCAACGATACGGGGCTGAACAACCCTATCGAAAAGACTGGCACGACAATTACGGTAAAACCACTGCGTGCCAACGTGGCCTCCCAGTTCGCTCTGGAATATTTCCAGAACTCTCTTGCCCGAGAAATACAGGCGGCACAGCAGCAATACATCGACCGCAAAATGCGCATAAGCTTCAACGGCAAAGGGCTGATTGCTACCGCATGGCGACTCGCCTCCGGAGGAGGAATTGAACCCCTTTACATCGACGATGTTGTTCCGACCCCGGGCGGAAACGTACATCGCCGGATCTTTGCTGGTGTAGCGGAATCTAGCCCACAGGCCGCTGGCTGGTACGTATTCTGCAATGGACGGATGATCTTAGAAGCTGATCAGTCGCCGGCCACTGGTTGGCAAACATCTGGCGACGAAGGCGTGACGATTCCCAAGTATCATGGGCAGTATGCTCGCTTCCGGGGATATGTATTCCTTGACGCTGCCGACGCATCGTTACTCCCGTGGAACACCACCAAAACCGGCGTCGATTCAGACTCTGCTATTTGGCGGAATACCTTCACTCAAATGCAGCTTGCGACCCGGCCGGTCATCGACTTTCTCAACCGACTGGATTCTGAGAATGACAACGAGGAAGAGGGCGAGCGCTACCTAACTGCGGCTTTGAGACAAGCTCCTCCGAAGTCAATAAGGGCAGTCGCCAAGCGAGAGACTTTTACTTGGCCCCAATTGCCGCCACGACCGAAGGCGCCACCCGTTTCAGTAGTTCAGTTTCGTAGACCGAAGGATAAAGTAGACGCGCTTAGGAAAGAACTCGACGTCAGTTCCAACAAGCAACTGGGCGAAGTTCTTTTCGACGCTGCTTATAGCAAGCACCTGGGGGAATAAGGTGCCAGCTAGCTATCGCGAGATCGACTACCGCATCCGTCCGGGAAAGTATGTCGAGAGGATGATGATGATAGAGGCTTTTCGGCGTCTGCGGTTTGCGAGCGTCGAGAGCTACCAATATGTTGGACTTGGCAGCGTGTACTTTAGCGACTTTATGTTGGTACACAGGGCGCTTGGCATTCACAAGCTTGTCAGCATCGAACGCGCCGTGCACGACAAGAATCGTTTCCTAGGCAACATACCGTTTTCGTCGGTTGAAATGCTCTGGGGCGACACAGCAACAGAACTGGCTAAGGTCGACCTATCGTTAAGATCAATCGTCTGGTTAGACTATGACGGTAGACTAAGCGCGTCTATGTTGAACGATATAACCAGCGTGGCGTCGCGTGCGACGAGTGGTTCAGTTCTTGCCGTAACAGTACAGTGCAAATTTGACCGGGTCGCGGGTGAACATGGCGAAGACGCGTCAGTTCAGACACTTGTAGATGCATTAGGTGCTGACCGAATTCCCTACAATCTCAAGACCGAAGACATAGAAGGCCAAGGAACTGGTCGTCTATTTCGAAAGGTTATCGTGGAGGAGGTGGATCGCGCACTAAGCGCGAGGAATGCAATTCTTCACAAGACCCACCAGTTTCAAGCTCGCCAAGTTTTCAACTTCCGCTACGAAGATGGCGTCCCAATGATGACCGTGGCAGTCGTGATCTTTGATGCTGGGCAGCGTGGCTTGCTCGACCTATGTGCATTCGAGGCCTTGGACTTTGTCAGGAATGGAGAGGAAGAGTTTAAGATAGCGATACCTAAGTTGACTCCTAGGGAAATTAAGCTCTTAGAGGCGCAGATGCCTAACGATGACCCCAGCAAGATTGTATTGGGTCCAATACCGCCCAAAGACGCGGCGCAATATACAAAGCTGTATCGCTTCTTCCCCAATATTGCTTTCGTGGAATCGTAACCCTCCTGCTAGTCACCCGTGACCTCCGATTAGTGGAGGGTTTGGGCCGCTTGCGGATTGTGCCCTAATGGAGAACGCTGTTCATCCCGCCTTACGCTCGGGACTTTTATTCCGTCACTACCTTGTGCGTCTACCTCACCTAGCCTTTTAGGGTCTTGGCGCATGCCGTCATAATATTTTGCTGTTGGACTGCATGTTTTCATGCTCGATCCGATTAGGTCGCGCCGGACACTGACACTGGACGCCAAGCTCCCCGGTCTAGAATTTGGGGTCGGTCGCTTAACATGAGCAATCTACGTTGCGGCGGCGCAAATTCCCCCCTAGGGGGCTGCCGAAATGCTGAACCGCTTCCGCGCGGCTGCATTGTACCACCTAACGAGACTGCGTCCATAAATGTCAGGCACAACGAACGTTGACATTAGACAAATGGCTTGACTAGAATCGTCCTCGCCGACCAAGAGGAACTACGCCTATGCGCCAGTACGTCATCTACACCCGAGTGAGTACGAAGGATCAGGGACGTAGTGGGCTAGGTTTGGAGGCCCAACAGCGGGACATTAAGCTGTTCTTAAATAACTACTCTGAGGTGCCTTGGGAGATCGTTGGAGAGTATCAAGATGTGCAATCAGGCGGGGACGATGACCGCCCGCAGCTTCGAACTGCCCTAGAGCAATGTCGTCGGGTTGGGGCGGAGTTACTTGTGGCCAAGTTAGATCGTCTCAGCCGCAAAGTTTCCTTCATCGCCCAGCTCATGGACGACCCCAAGCTAAGGCTTCGAGTTGCCACCATGCCTCAAGCCGACAAGTTTCAGCTTCATATCTATGCCGCTTTGGCGGAACAGGAGCGTGACTTCATATCAGCCCGCACCAAGGCCGCCCTAAAGGCCGCTAAGGCCCGTGGGAAAGCATTGGGCGGGCTTCGTGATGCGACGATGAAACGTAACGTCGCTATCCAGCACAAGGCTGCTCTGGAGGCTGCGAGGCTCCTACAAGTCATTGCGCCTATGCGCGATGCCGGGAAGACATTGGCCTCGATAGCGGATGCCCTGGACAACATGCAGATTGCGACCTCAAGAGGCGGCAAATGGACTGCGAAGCAGGTCTCCAGAGTTATCGGCAGGGGTGGGCCAGCCATCCCCCCATCTCTTAGCCCTCGCGCCCCTGATGATAAATCCTGAAAACGCGCTGGCACGACAGCCTGCTAATTCTCGGATCGTGGTGGCTGTACCGCTATGGAGCCACCACCTGCAGAAAGTGACTCTATAGCGCTATTCAGCTGGTATTGCGAAAGTCTCGGACGACCGTCGTCTCTGAGCAATAGGAATGGCAATCCCAAAATGGGAGGAGGCTTGGCCCATGTCAAAACTTAACCAAGCTTCGTCACCTAGCTTGATCGCACCGGACGGGCGTGTTGGGGACATTCCCAGTGCCCGTAGAACCTCTGACGCCACTGCACGCGCAAGCGGAGGTGGGACAGAGTTCCCAACCTGTCTAGCGCCGTGCCATTTGGTTTTGTGCATCCTGAACCAATCGGGGTAGCCGTGAAGCCTCATCATTTCCCGGACAGTAACGCATCGATTGAACGCATAATGGATAGGTCGGGGCGATGTAAAAGCTCCGCGGGCGCTGTCGGTTCCAGCCCTAAGCGTGTTGCTTACACCGAGTGCGTCGAGTTTGAAGAAGCGACTAACCGGCTCTACACTGCCTCCGCTTGCGGCAGCAAACCGTGCCCGAGATTCTGCGGTGTGTTCAGTCCTGAGACTCGAAGTCAGCGCACCAGGTGTCCACTCGCGCGTGTACCCATAGTGCCACGCCTCGTTCGAAAGAGCACGAAGCTCCTCAGCGTAGCTGCTGGGGGTGCCGTATGGCGCTCGGCTGATATGGTCAGTTTCCTGAAGCTCCGGAAATAGTTCCGCGTCGGGTAGATCCCCCAGCGCCTCATGGCAGTTGACGGCCTTGCTAGTGCCCGCATCCGGATATGACACGCCCGGTTGATCTGACCGGCTAGCCAAAAGAAATAGTCGCTCGCGGCTTTGTGGGACGCCGAAGTGCTTGGCGTTCAAAACCTTCCAAGGCAGCGTTACGCTGTAGCCGTTGGCGCGAAATTCTTGGATAAGTTCTTCAAGCAGCCTCTTGTGCTGACCTACGGTCAGTCCCTTCACGTTTTCAAAGACTGCGTGCTTAGCGCCTAGCTCTACCACTATCCGGACGAACTCTTTGACCAATCGGTTTCGGGGATCGTCAAGCTGTCTCTGGCCGATGAGGCTGAAGCCCTGACAAGGTGCGCCGCCAAAAACTACATCAACGTCCGCATCGCCGATGTTTGCTTGCTGACGTATTTCCTGACCGGACAGGCCAATGACCGATCTTGCCAGCGTGGCTGTCTCGGGAAAATTGAACTGGTGGGTCGAGGCGTGAATAGGGTCGATCTCGACAGCGGCGACTACGTCAAAACCGGCCTGTTCAAAGCCCAGCGACATGCCTCCGGCGCCAGCAAATAGATCGATAGCAATAGGGCGCATGGATGTACCATTAGGTTAGTGCGTAGTGAAGCTACCGCGTATCAGAAGGAAAGTCGATCGAATTTCTAAGCGACGGCAAAAGTGTCAGCTCGAATTCCTTAGACTTGACCTCACATTCCCAGATCACGAGCACGTGCCAGCCAAGCGCCTGTAGCGCTTCTCGGGCTCTTGCATCTCGAATCACATTCGCTTCTCGTTTGGGGCCCCAATAGTCCAACTTGGATTTAGGTGCACGGCCCTTCGGACAATCGTGAGCATGCCAGAAGCAGCCGTTGACGAAGATCGCAAGACGAAACTTGGGCAAGACGATGTCAGGACGCCCGGGCAAATCCTTCCGGTGGAGCCTAAAGCGATATCCCTCCCTGTGCAAAATCTGCCGCACCAGAAGCTCGGGACCGGTGTCTTTCGTCTTCACCGCCTTCATAATGGCGGTTCGCTGAGCCGGACTCCGGGTATCCATCGAGCAACTAGATTCCAACGAGTTTAGGTCGAAGCAAATAGAGAGCGTCACGGAAGACTTTGAGACGGGGCGGGACTTCGTCACCACGCTTGATCATCTCAAACTCTACGACATAAATGCCCTCACCGCGCACAGCTGCTAGCGCCAGAGGAACGACGTAATCTGCCTTTTGGTTCTTCAGGGCAGCCTCCGCTTGCCAGCCCACCTGCTCGACCACGATCCTTTGATTATGCTGCTTGGCCTCGACCGTGACGTGCGCGAACCCACTCGGCCGCGCGGCCCCCTGATCGTACTGCAGGAGATACAGAGCGTCGATCTGCGTTTTCCGGAGCTTCAAGTCCATTTGAAGGTGAGTAACCGACAGAGCGGGCAGTTGAGACTTTTCAGCAGTCGAGAAGTGCGTCTCGACCACTCGAAGGTTCACCGCAGACTGGAGCAGCCACGGCTCATCGTTGCGCCCTAACTCCTTCGTCCAAAGAGGAATACTAAGAGTTTGAACGATGAACCTGGGCGTATCCTCAGTTGGCCCGTAGTCAATCTGGAGGTTATCAGGCCATTCCTCGGTGATCCGGACAAACTCGAAGACCTTGCCGTCGCCTGTCCGCTGCTCTCCGGTCCAACCCTTATCGCGTAGCGAAGCAGGCCAGAGCCGGTAGGCTGCTTTCTTGCGAACAATATCTTTGAAGAAATTATTGGGATTACCAACCTTGATTTTCAGAGGAATGAGTTTTCCCAACTCGACCCTCGCTGTTCTCAGGTCTTCATCTATAATGATGGTTTTCTTGAGAGAATTGGTTTCCTCGATCCACAGATCATCGAAGATATGCTTAATTAGAAGAGCCTTTTCGCCCTCGTCCCAGGTCTCGGCATCCTCTTTCATTGCTTCGTTCAAATCGAGCTCAGTCAATACGAGGTCGTCAATATCTTCGTCGTCTTGCTGCACCGTGTACCCCCTAGAATCGCTACCGCAAGTTTAACCTGGAGAGGTGCCTTGACCTAAGTGTCTTTGGGTGTCGCCGTTCGTGCATTGAACGAACCAGTTGGTCAGGGGGGCCCCAAAGACAAAAGTGAATCTCGATCATGGACGAGGGTGTTGGACAGCGGATGCTATCGACCACACTTGAAGCCTTGAGGAAGGAAGGTTCTTGGACATCGCCTCATTGCTGGCATTTGGTTTGCGTCAGTGCCGCAGGGCGGAGGCGAAACGCGATGCTGTCACACATGCTGGCGACGATTGCCCGGAAAATTACGGGGATCGCCGCAGGCGGCAGGCTCACGGTGGCGAAAGAAAAGACGAAGGCGCATGTGCTGGCCGCTCCGCAAATCATAAAACGCCACAAGACCACCACCCGTGATCGCGGCCAGCCAAATCTGACCGCAATTGTTCGAGCCACAGGATGCTCAGAACGGTCATCTGGCAAGACAACCAAGCTCAACACTCCAAACTCTTGAATCTGATTGGAGTTTCGTTATGTCAGCGTAATCGGTGAAGGAGCGGCTAATGGAAAATGACATCGTCATCCTGAAGAGCGTTGGGCGATACTTTTCAAAGCAAGTCCCGCCAGTAGGAGTCTGGTTATGGAGCCTAATGTGGCACGACGACGAGCGCGGGCCGATGCACCTTGTTCGGAACGACGTCTCCGAAATGTTTGAAGCGAGGGGCCATAACATCGGGGCGGATATCTACGCCGTATTGATGGGGCTTAGAGAAGCAGAGTCTCTAGGGTTGGCTGTAGAAGTTCATACCGCGAATGAGCCGAACGCAAAGACAATTCCCGAGTGGTTCGATGCTTGGGAGAAGAACGGCTGGAAGGCCAAGTCAGGTAGGACACCTGAAAACTTGGATTGGTGGCGGGAGATTAAGGAGATCACCACGCGTATTCCGGTCACTTGGCACAAGCGGGAGAAGGGGCCTATCGATACCGTCAAGGAATATGAGCTCCTCCTCGACATGATTGAGGATCGAGATAACGAGTTTTGGATGCAAAGGGCGTTCGATAGAGACCCATGGAAGTGACCTCCCAGGGGCAAAAGTGCAGCCTTCCTGGCTGCCGTCGACTGACACAATCGTCTTCGGGTATCGGACACTCACAACGCTACTGCAAGCACCACGTTGAGTTTCACCGTAGGCATGGCTCGTACTGGTTCGCCAGCCTTTCCGCTCGTGAGCTTCAGCCGTTCCGCGCTTCTGCGACCCGCTGGTTAAGTGAGAATGCGGAGGACGTAAGGGTGCAAAAATCGCTTCAAGGCATCGCTTCCTACCTCACCGGAGCAGGCGAAGCGGCCAATGCGTACAGTTTGAGGGATAAGTCGGCGAAAGAGCGTGCTCTCATCGCATTTGCGCGGCTGAGAGATGCCTCAATTCCTCCTGAACGCATTTTGCAACGGGTGATTGCGGTTTCGGCTTGCTGCGATGCAAAGGGGATCGACCAGAGGCAGAGAGAGTATCGTCAGGTCCAGTATGCAAAGGCGGTGCATCGCCTTGCCAGCGGCACCCACAAGACAACGTCAGGGTTCCCAATGCCTTCCAAGTATCCTCGATCTGAGGGGCAGGTGCTTCGCCACATGGGTGCCTGGTTGGAGGACATTGAAAGCCTTGCCCTCAACGGTCGTGATATCGGCAATCATTCGCAAACGAGATCGGGTCCGTGAGCACATATTGGCTACATCCCGCTAGTTTGAGCCGTTATTGGTCATCACCGAAAAAGTCCCGCTATACCCCTCCTAGTAGCCTCCCCCTGGTAGCTGCATGGGGGTAGGTGACTTTGATGTATGGGGAGAAGAGGAGGACGATCATCCCCGGTCCCTCAACGTCCATATGGACGCCTGGGCGACGCTGGCCGATGGAGTCATGTCGCAGTTGCGCGGAGAGATGGTGGATGAGGTGCTCTGCCAAGTTGGAAGTCCCAACCGTAGGCCTAGGATCGACTTGCTGCGAAACGTTGAGGCAATGGTGTCCAGCATTGTCGCCAATCTTGTCCTCCTTCACCGCCTCCGACCGTCAGAAGCGCGGCTGGCCGTGCCACTGGCAAACACCAAAAAGACGAAGTACGACCGCAAAGGCTTCCAAAAGCTCTCGCCAACGATAGATGCATTGGCGTCTGCGGGCTTGATCGAAAAGTTCGCTCCGAAATTCAAGCAGACACGGACGACCATTAGGGCGGTGGATCGACTGCATGATGCCGTTATGGCAGCTGACGTGAAACTGTCGGACGTTGTTCGAGCTGGCGGACAGCAGAACCTTGTCCTCACGGCTCGCCCTCCGAGACGGTACTCATATGGCATCCGGGTAGCAAACTCCCGAGTTGACTACTTAGAGACGGCAGAAACGCGATTGCTACGAGCTGAGATCGACGAACTAAACGCGTTCCTCTCGTCTCAGGCGATTACGCTGAAGGGAGAGCCGTCGTCGGCGTTCAACCTCTGGCGCAACTTCACCATCCGCTCGACGGCAGACCCGGAGGCTTTTCGCCTGCACGGCAGATTGTACGGGGGCTTCTGGATGATCCTCCCGGAGGCTGAGAGGCAGCACCTCAAGATAAACGGTGAGCCTGTTGCCGATCTCGACTTCAGCGCAATGTTCCCGAGCTTGGCGTACATCCGGGCCGGACATCCTCCGCCGGATGGTGACCCCTACGCAATTCGTGGTCTCGAAACACATCGTGCCGCAGCCAAGGCCGCCATGTCCGCCCTGCTTTCCAGCGGGCCCTTACGCAGTCTGCCTCCTCGCGTTCGCGATGAGCTGCCAGCAGGCTGGACGCTTGCTAAGTTGAGGAAGGCAGTAATTGAACTACACCCCGTCCTCGCTAGCTCGTTAGAGCAAGACCTGTCGCTTGAATTCATGTTCACCGAGAGCTGCATCCTAATGACCGCTCTGTTGGACCTGATGCGGCGAGGGGTACCGGCTTTGCCAATGCATGACGGGATGATGGTGCCAGCTGCAAATGTCGAGATTGCCAGCGTCGTTATGAGACGGGCCTCTCTTGAGGTCTGTGGGCAGACGCTTGGCGTTACGCAGAAGACCTTGCTGCCATGATGGTCGCTAGTCTTCCACGGGTTCGCCCGGATTGTCGGTGAACCGGGGGGCATAAATCTCTTCCGGTGTTTTCCAAGACCGGAAAAAATCAAGTGGGTCTGTTGTGCCGACAAACTTCTTTGCCAGGTCCAATCTGCCTTCCATCTCCTCTCGCTCGACGGCTGACAGCTGCCCGATTGTTTGCGATAGCTCGTCGAAGAAGCTGACGATGGCCCTGCGTTTAGCCCAAAGCTCTATCACCTCGGCGAGTCGACTGTTGCTTTCCAAAAAGGACTGCTTGATCCGCTCGCGGTCCTCGTTGCGCTTGCGCCGGTCTTCTGCCGCATTCCATTCCTGGCGCCGAATTTCGGCCTGTCGTTCTGCTTCTGCAACAAGCTCCCGAATGTCGGGAAGAGCGCGATAAATCTCCTTGGCGATTGCCGACAACATGGTCCCTAAGGGTGCGGAGCCTCTCTCTTGCCAACTGGACTTCCATTTAACGCCCTCCGCGGAAGTTGCTACAATCCGGAGCCTATTGCTCGGTAGCGGCTTGGTAACCTGGTGATTGTACCGGCCACGATACATTCGGGCGTTGGCTTGAAATTCGGTCTCCCGGATGTAACCGCCGTCGACATATCGGAGCGGGACTTCTTCAGTCATCTCAACGACTACCAATGCAATTGGCGTGGTGTCGAAGTAGACAAGCGTAGGCCGTCGTGGAGACCACTTGGAGCCGTACTGATAGTCTGCCTGCCTGTCTTTGGTAACCACCTCCCGCTCGTCTATCTCGCTGTCATACCAACGAAGATCGATTGGCCCTAGAACTACCCTCCCTCCGACCGACTCAAGTTCTTTGTAAAGCTTGCTCGCGATTTCTAGCGCCCGATCCAAGCAGGTCGGTGAGCATCTCACGTCGGGCAATAACTGCTTGAATGGCTTGAGGTAGCCCCAACCTTCTATAGGCCTACTGCGCAAAAATTCTGCCTTTGTGCCCCGGATCAGCGAATGCTCCAGCCACTGTTCAGATTTAAGGGCAGCACGCCGAGAGGAGCGCCTGGGCTTGGGAGTTGCGAGCTGTGAACGCGGTTGCTGAAGACGGTCCGTCTTTGCCGTCCCACGTCAACTGGTCGCCGGGTTGAGCGGCTGGAAGCTTAGTCTGTTCTGGTGCACGTCCTACCGCAAGCTTCGCCCAGTAACCCAATGGAGGTCTGGGGACGTTCAATGCAACGCAAACGCGGGTGAGATAGCTTCCTGACACACCGTACCTTGCAGAAATTATCGTCATCGGCTGAGACCAAACCTCAGCATGTAGCTCTTCCCTTGTAACAGTCATGGCCGCCATCCTTCGTCGATGACGTCGAGACGCGGCAGTTTATTTATCTCCCGATCTAGCACCGCTGGAGGCCAGTCGCCGTAACCCTCGCGTGCGTCCGCCGTGTTTCGACTGCCCATCATGTAGTCTCGGGCCTCTTTGTCCATTCCGCAGTCGCGGCTTCTCGTGGTGAACATGTGACGCCAAGCGTGATTGGGGCGCCCCAGGGGCGCTATGAGCCCGACTTCTTCCCTCACCCACTCCGAGACACGCTCGGCAGCATCTTTAGACCTGTGCCGGCCATCGGGCTTGGGCGGGGTCTCGTCTTTGTCGTAGGCCTCGTAGAATAGTGGCCCGTCGCCGATCTCCTTCACCAACTCCAGGAAGCCCATTTCTATGAGGTGCTGATGGATACCGACCGCCCACGCTTTCCCGCTCTTGGTGTTGCCGTCCAGCGGCGAAATTATGAGGTGGGGAATGCCACCTTCCTCGCTCAAATGACGCCCCTGAAATTGGGTGACTTCGGACGCTCTTAGGCCTGTATAAGCGAGTATCCATGGCACCCAGAACAATGCTCGCTTGTGCGGTGTGGATAGCGCTTTGGAGGAGCCCTTAAAGGTCGCCTTGAGTATCTGCAGGGCTTCTAGTTGGCTCCAACCTTTAGACCTCGTAGGGGCAGGGGAGGGCCGAGTGTCCCGGATATTGGAAGCTGCGTTCGTTGGCAGGTCAAACTCTTTGACGCCATGAGCCAACACCGATTTTACCGCCGAAATGTATGAGTCATCTATGGTCTTTGGAAGCAGCGCGGGCGAGGTTTGTTCCATCAAGCTGTCGCGCCATCTACGCACATCCGACTTAGTCACTCGGCCAGCATCGTCGTGCCCCAGAAACGCGATGAACTTGTTTAGGTAACTACGGGTAGTGGCGACCGTCTTCGGCCTGATGCTCGTTGTCTTGGCCTTGTGGTTGAGCAGCTCGGTCAGCGAAAGGTATTCGGTCTGTGCGGTCTGAGCCGGAGCGGGTAAGGGTGCGGCGGCAAACGAGGGAGCGCGGTCCAGTTCCACTATAGGCCCGTAGTCGCCAAGTTGCCTCGCCTGCAGGCCTAGTCTGGCTGTGGCCATGTGGTTAGCCATGGCGAAATTCACCAGCCCTCGTGTTGCAGCATTAGTATGGACACCCCGAGACTTCATCGCTTCGTCGGTCTCTGCACCGTGCATAGCGTCAAGCGCCGTCGCAAAATCGGCCCCGATGATCGCTGCGTACTCAGGATGTCGCTCAAGAAGGTGCCGGCTGAGCATCCGTCGCTGGTCGGGTGTGGCCTTGAGGTAGGCTATGAGGTCGGCCTTCAAGGAATCCGACTGAGCGACCGACATCCCAGACACCATCTTCTGCAATGGGCCTTCATCGAGGTTATCAAGCGATGGAATAGGGAGAGGAGCAGGGACTTCAAATGGGTCATCCTCATGCCGAGCCAAGAAGGCCCGAGCATGATCTGCCGCTAGGCCGTTAATTTGCTTGTGGGTGAGCGGTTGAGGGCCATGACGCAGGAGGTCTCGCCACTGCTGCCATTTGGTTTCCTGGTCGGCAGCAAGCCGCAAGTAAAGCTGTTCCGCTGGCCGCTGGTCCTTGGTGCCAAGCGACCGATGGACTTCCCTGGTGACCTTGATGCCAAATTCTTTCAGGCGGTCTCGCGCTGCCCAGAGATCAGGCGGCGTCGCCTTCCGATAATAGAGGATGCCAGTCTTCGGATGTGCCCACGGTCCCGCCATCAGCCACCTTTTACGTGCTGTGAATCGTGACATGCTTTGTAGCTCCGTTGTTAGCGGAAGCCACGGAAAACACTAAGTATTTGGAGTTTCAGGCAAAATTTCCAGAGGAAACTGGTGCTGCCGGACAGGATTGAACTGTCGGCCTCTCCCTTACCAAGGGAGTGCTCTACCACTGAGCTACGGCAGCGTGCCGGGGCGGAGAAGCTCCGTCCGAAGCGAACGGCGCTCTAGTGCCATAGGCCTTTTCTCGACGCAAGGCCAAAAAACGCCTATCACAGGGTTCAGTTCTTCCGGTTCGTTTACCCTCCAATGTCAAAATCCGATTCAGCCAAGGCACGCGAGCAAAGATTAGCCGCAAAGCTTCGTGAGAACCTCAAGCGACGCAAGGGACAGTCGAGGGCACGCGATGAAGCTGGCGAACGGCTCGCCTCCTTGCCGGCCGGCCACAAACCGGAGGAATCGGGCAAAGCGTGATCGGGAAGCCAGGGGCTTCGCCTTGAACGCCGATCCCGGTTCGGATACCTAACGCGCTTCAATTTGCGGGCCCGGCCCGCGCCCGGCTCCCTTTTCGATTCGGGCTTTTTGGGAAATCGATATGGATCGCATTCGTTTGGTGGGCGGCAACGAGCTCAATGGGGAAATCCTCATCTCGGGTGCCAAGAACGCCGCATTGCCTCTCATGATCTCCTCGCTGCTCACGCACGAGCCGCTGGTCCTCGAAAACGTTCCGCGCCTGGCCGACGTCAAGCAGCTCGAGCGTATCCTGGAGAATCACGGGGTGGATATCGCCGTGCACGGCCGCCGTCGCGGCGAGGCCGAGGGCGGCGGGCAGCGCATGACCTTCCACGCCAACGACATCGTGGACACCACCGCGCCCTACGATCTCGTCTCCAAGATGCGCGCCAGCTTCTGGGTCATCGGCCCGCTGCTGGCCCGCGAGCACAACGCCCGCGTCTCGCTCCCCGGCGGCTGCGCCATCGGCACCCGCCCGGTCGACCTCTTCCTCTACGGCCTCAAGGCCCTGGGCGCCGACATCGACATCGATGAAGGCTATGTCGTGGCCAAGGCGCCCAAGGGCGGGCTCGTCGGCACCACCATCACCTTCCCCAAGGTCTCGGTGGGCGCCACCCACACGATCCTGATGGCGGCGACCCTGGCCAAGGGCACCACCATCATCGAGAACGCCGCCCGCGAACCCGAGATCGGCAACGTCGCCGAGTGCCTGGTCGCCATGGGCGCCAAGATCTCCGGCATCGGCACCGAACGCCTCGTCATCGAGGGCGTCTCCGAACTCCACGGCGCCACCCACGAAGTGCTGCCCGACCGCATCGAGACCGGCACCTATGCCATGGCCGCCGCCATGGCCGGCGGCAACGTGCTGCTGCGCGGCGCCCGCCCCGAACACCTCCAGGCCGCGCTCGATACCCTCTCGGCCTCCGGCGTCCACATCACCAGCGAGGCCGACGGCATCCGCGTCTACCGCAACGGCAACGGCATCCAGCCGGTCGATATCGAGACCCAGCCGTTCCCCGGTTTCCCGACGGACCTGCAGGCCCAGTTCATGGCGCTGATGACCATGTCCACGGGCACCTCCCACATCCGCGAGACCATCTTCGAGAACCGCTACATGCACGTGGCCGAACTCGCCCGCTTCGGCGCCGACATCTCCGTGGATGGCCAGTTGGCCACCGTCCACGGAAAATCCCAGTTGAAGGGCGCCCAGGTGATGGCCACCGACCTGCGCGCCTCGGTCTCGCTCGTCATCGCGGGCCTGGCCGCGCGCGGCGAAACCATCGTCAACCGCGTCTATCACCTCGACCGCGGTTTTGAGCGCCTCGAAGAAAAGCTCTCGCGCTGCGGCGCCGAAATCGAGCGCCTGGCGAGCTGACCGGCCCGCCGCCTCCCGCTCTTTCCTTACTCCAGCACTTCGCGCCGCGCGGCCCCCGGGTCGCGCGGTTTGCTTTGGTCGGGCGGGCCCCGAGGCGGAATCCGCCTCATGGGTGAATTAGAAACGAGACGCATTCCGCCTCGGGGCGCCGGGATTTTGAGGACCTGGCGATCGAATGCTCCGTTCCGGCCGGCTTGATCGTCGAGCCCCGGATTCGAGCAGCGTCCCATGGACCCATGCAGGAGAAGCGACGCCCCCGCACGCCCGGCTGTCCCCACCGCCGCTGGTCGCTCTGCAGTCCGCCCGATGCGGTGGGGATGGGTGGAGTGTAGGCTGGGTGGGGAGTGGGGGGATAAGTTCTTGTGGGCGGACGCTACCTTAATCCAACCCAGCAGAAACCAAGATCTTACGATGTGCGCGACGACCAACTATGGCAAGGTATTGAACATCTTTATGTAGGGGCATCACAATGAATTGGAGGTTGCCACTGGTAACTCTAACCTTGGACGCTAGGGGCGTAGGTCTACCTGCTCAGTTGGCCGCCAAGGAGGTGTACAGCATTTTCGCCTTAACCTACCCGGCGATCCAAAAAGCAGATCTGTCGAATGTCCCTTCATTAGCTCACGAGACTGTTCACTATCACATGGAGTTGCTTGGTCGCTCGCCACAGGAGGAACTCGCATCCATCAACCGGCGACTTACCGCCATGTGCGTATCCGACCTCGCGCGGGGTGTCAGGCAATCTTTGGAAGATGCAGCAACGCATATCGACATCGTATCCGAATTGTCGCCAGACAAGTTCCGCGAGGAGATAGGGGATGGGCCCGAAGACACTATGACGGAAGCGATCCGGGCAGCTGTAGTCGCACGTCAGGAAGCAATACGGCGGCGAGCACAAGGCATGAGCCACCCAAAACTGGTACAGAAAGTGGTCAGTAGCCTTCGGGCGCCGTTGTCGTGGACACCTGAACTCGCGTCTTTTCAGAAACTGCGGAATTGCCTCGAGCATCGCGGCGGCATCGTGGGCCGCCAGGATGTCGACGAGACAAATACGATGAGCCTTCGGTTGCCGTACTTGAAAGTTAATGTCATCGGCGCCAGCGGCTCGGTCGCGCCGCTTGAAATTGGCAGGGAGCTTCGAGAATCGTCAAGCATCGAAGTGGAGGTCGCCGTCAGAACCACCAGGTTCAACCTGGGAGAGACCGTCGATATCGAGCCGGTGCGCGTCGGTGAAATAGCGTTCGCATGCTGGGTGTTTGCGGTCGATATTGTCGATAAGCTAGTTCCGGCTGCGGCGCAATCGAGTAAACACAAGATATACATTTAGATAGGATCGTCGGTATACTTTCATAAAGGGCGCAATGATTAAGTGATTCGCGGAAATGAAAATGAAGATATGTGGTGTAGCCATTACCGGCTCTACGGCAAATTTGGCGATCGTGTTCCTTGATGAGAACGGCAGCGCCCAGCATTATCCGTGTCAGACCCGCAAGATTTCTTTAGATGATGAGAAGTCCTACCAGTCGTTAGCGGCCTTTGCACAAGCCATTGCGGCTTTCGCGCACGAGAACGGGGTAGACGCCTTCTGCATCAAGGAGCGCGCCCTGACCGGGCCGATGGCCGGAGGTGGAACCACTTTCAAGATAGAAACGCTGATCCAGTATTGCAGCGGCAAGCCCGTCCACTTTGTCCATGCGAACACTCTGAGAAAATTCGAGAAAACGAACCTTGCTGGATTGCCGGCTGGGCTGCAGGCCTACCTGCATGATCCATACCGCGCCGGGGCTTACCACCTGAGTTTAGGTTAATCTGGTGCCTTTCGATATCAGTCTCTTGCCGGAGAATGTTCGCCCGACTGTTCAGCGGCTGCAGAAAACGATCACATTCAGCGACAACATAACCAAGGGTGCCAACGGCTACGTGTTGATCGGTCATAATAACCTACTGGATCGCCCGCAGGTTATGAAGATCTATTATTGGGGAGGGGGAGCTCATATCGAGCCCACGCTACTGGCGAAGCTCGAGTTCCCCAATATTCTGAAAGTGGACAGCGCAGAGCCGATAGACGAAGATGACGCCTATTTCATAACACGTTTTTGCGGCGGCGGTGACCTTGACGATCAACTCGCCGAAAAGGCTTTTGGTCCGCGAGAAGGAATAGATATTCTGCTTCAGATCGCCTCAGGCGTGAGCTACCTACACGGCCAAGGGTACCTCCACCGAGACTTGAAGCCGTCGAACGTGTTCTGCACAGATGGTGGCGTCTGGGTTGTAGGTGATTTCGGCTCGGTAGTGACCATGAACGAGGAGGGTTTCGCTTCCACGCAATCGAAGCACTCGATCATCTACCGACCGCCCGAAGATTTTGAGGAGGCAGCCCGCTTCTACCGCCAAGGCGACATCTACCAACTAGGCTTGCTCCTCTACCAAACCCTCGGTGGCCGCTTGGACTACGAGCAGGACAGCTGGCTGTCGCACGCCCAGATGAAGCAACGAGAGACATTGGGCGGCATCGAAGGTCACGTATACGCGCAGAGCTGTATCGGGTCAGTGATCCGCAAGGGCAAGGTACTCAAACTTGATACGCTTCCCGCGACGGTCCCCAAGCACCTGCGGCAGCTCATTCGTCAAGCTTGTCGAGTTGATTACAAAAGGCGTCCCGAAGCGGCTTCGGATTTCATCACTAAGCTCAACAACCTCCGGAGGAAAACGTTCGACTGGAAGGTAGTTGATGGCCTTTACCAACTAGATGTAAAGGGCAGGTCATTTCGACTCACTCCTGTCGATGGTGACCTGCAGGTCGAAAAGCGCGTTGCGGGGGGGTGGAAGAAGCAGCATGGTTTGCGGTTTAGTGATCCGCTACTGGCGGTTGGCGAAGTAGAAGACCTAGCAAGTTAGGCGCTCTCACCAGGGGTGTCCTCTGTGTCCACGGGTGTGACGTCAATCTGTCGCATGCTCGTAACGCACTCCGACCGAATCGACCCACCCCCCATTTCCCCTAACGCCCTAGCCTCGCCCCGCAACTTCTTGTAGATCGAACCGCAATCACCAGATTACCGTTACCCGTAGACCCTTCGGAATCAGGAACGACATGGCCGATCTCAAGCTGCTGGCGCTTGATAGCGACGATCTGGCGGTAATCTCCGCCCACACCCAGGATGCGGTCGTCCGCGTCGGGGACATGGGCTATGCCCAGCGCGACAAGCGCTTTGCCCTGCTGATGAACCGCTATGACTGGGAAGCGGGCACCGTGCGCAACAAGGGCGTGCGCAAGCGCGCCGCGCTGCATTTCGATCGCGTGCTTTCGGTCGCCAGCGCCGGCATCGATACCAATGCGCGCGAGGGCGTGCTTGAATTGCTCGCCATTTCCTTTACCGAAACCGATGCCCCCGCGGGCATCGTGGAACTGACTTTCGCCGGCGGCGGCACGGTGCGGCTCGAGGTCGAAGTCCTCGAAGCGCGCCTGCAGGACCTCGGCGCCGCCTGGGCCGCCAAGGCCCAGCCCCAGCACAGCCTCTAACCGGATCCTCTCGCCCATGCCTTCGTTCCTCGATACCCGCGACGCCGATTTTGCGGCCCGCTTCCAGGCGCTGCTCGAAGGCAAGCGCGAAAGCTCCCAGGAAGTCGGCGACGTCGTCAACACCATCATCGCGGACGTGCGGGCGCGCGGCGATGACGCCCTGGTCGAACTCACCAACAAGTTCGACAAGGCCAATGTGACGCCCTCCACGCTGCGCTTCACCCAGGAGGAGATCGAGGCGGCGGCCGCCCGCGTCACCCCCGAAGTGCGCTCGGCGCTCGAAACCGCCCATGCCCGCATCAAGGCCCACCACGAAAAGCAGAAGCCGGCCGATCACATCTATACCGACGAGATCGGGGTGACGCTGGGCACGCGCTGGACGCCCATCGAGGCGGTGGGCATCTATGTGCCTGGCGGGCTCGCCTCCTATCCCTCCTCGGTGCTCATGAACGCCGTGCCCGCCAAGGTCGCCGGCGTCGAGCGCATCGCCATGGTGGTGCCGACCCCGCGCGGCGAGATCAACGCCGCCATCCTCGCCGCCGCCAAGATCGCCGGCGTCACCGAGATCTATCGCGTCGGCGGGGCCCAGGCCGTCGCCGCGCTCGCCTATGGCACCAAGACGATCGCCCCGGTCGACAAGATCATGGGGCCGGGCAACGCCTATGTCGCCGCCGCCAAGCGGCAGGTGTTCGGCAAGGTCGGCATCGACATGATCGCCGGCCCCTCCGAAGTGCTGGTGATCGCCGATTCCTCGGCCAACCCGGCCTGGGTCGCGGCGGACCTCCTGGCGCAGGCCGAGCACGGGGCAGGGGCCCAGTCCATCCTCGTCACCACCGATCCGCGCCTCGCCGATGCCGTGGCGAAGGAAGTCGACCGGCAACTGGCCGTGCTGCCGCGTGAACAGCTCACCCGCGAGGGCTGGGAGGAGTTCGGCGCCATCATCACCGTGGCTTCGCTCGACGAAGCGGTGGAACTGGCCAACCGCATCGCCTCCGAGCACGTCGAACTGGCGGTGGACGATCCAAAAGCGCTGATGCCGCGTATCCGCAATGCCGGGGCCATCTTCCTCGGCCACCACACGCCTGAGGCCATCGGCGACTATGTCGGCGGCTCCAACCACGTGCTGCCCACGGCGCGCTCGGCGCGCTTCGCCTCCGGGCTCGGCGTGCTCGATTTCGTCAAGCGCACCTCGATCCTGGGGTGCGACCCGTCCTCGCTCGCCATCCTGGCGCCAGCGGCGGTGACGCTGGCCGAGACCGAAGCCCTCGACGCGCACGGGCGCAGCGTCTCCATCCGGCTCAACCGCTAGGGGAGGGCGCGGCTTCTTGCGTGACTTCGATGCCACGACCGACCGGATCGTCACCGTCACGCTCGATCCCTCGACCATCACCTCGATCGATCCCGACGAGGTGCACGAGTGGCGCATCGCCATCTATGACCTGGTCGAGGACAACCGCTTCCGGCCCGCGCGCGTAAAGGCCACCGGCCCCTATGCGCTGCACGTCTCGATCGTCGCCAACTACATCGTGCTCGACGTGCGCGATCCGGAAACCTTCGAGCCGATCGCCGCGCACTACCTCTCGCTCACCCCGTTCCGCCGCCTGATCCGCGATTACTTCCGCATCCGCGACAGCTATTACGAAGCCATCCGCTCGGCTTCGCCCTTCCAGATCGAGACCGTCGACATGGCCCGGCGCGGGCTTCATAACGAAGCGGCCGAGCTCTTGCGCACCCGGCTGGTCAACAAGCTCGAGATGGATCTCAACACCGCGCGGCGGCTCTTCACGCTCATCTGCGCCGTCCAGCCCTACGCCAAGCGCATCGACGAGCGCGACAGCGAATTGCCCACGGTGCTCTTCGTCTGCTCGATGAACTCGGTACGCTCCCCCATCGCCGCGGCGCTGGCGCGCAAATACTTCCCGGGCCGCCTCATCGCCCGCTCGGCCGGCGTCCAGTCCGGCAAGGCCGATGCGTTCGTCCACGAGGTGATGGAGGAGGTGGGGGTGGATATGTCCGTCCACACGCCCCATACTATGGATGAGCTTGTCGCCAATCGTTTCGATCTGGTGGTGACGCTTTCGCCCGAAGCCGACGAGGCCGTCCGCAAGCGCGGCCTGGAAATGGGTGCCCTCGAACACTGGAACGTCAGCGATCCGACCCTTGTCGAGGGGAACCGCGAGGCCGTTCTGAGCGCTTACAGGACGCTGCGCGACACCCTTCAGCAGAAGGTTCGCGAGCGTCTGGAGCCGCTTGTCGCGACCGGTTCGGCGGCTAGTTCACAAAGCGCCTGAATTCCTATAGGTTGCGCGCAATTTCGGCTTGGGACTGGGCATTTAGCTCCCCTCCCGGCCTTTTCAGGAGAAAGTATGGCAAAGGAAGAAGTGCTCGAATTCCCGGGCGTTGTGATCGAATTGCTTCCCAACGCGACCTTCCGGGTCAAGCTGGAGAACGGCCACGAGATCATCGCCCACACCGCTGGGCGCATGCGCAAGAATCGCATCCGCGTTCTGGCGGGCGACAAGGTATTGTGTGAAATGACGCCCTATGACCTGACCAAGGGCCGCATCACCTACCGCTTCAAGTAACGAGTTTCGCGATTGGCCAGCCGCCCCGAACTGATTCTGGCTTCCGCTTCGCCGCGGCGCCTCGCGCTCCTTAATCAGATCGGCATCGAGCCCGAGCACCTGGTTCCCGCACACGTCGATGAAACGCCCGAAAAGGGCGAACTGCCGCGCAAGCTGGCAGCGCGTCTGGCCGACCTCAAGGCCATCGCCGCCCAGCAGAAGGCGCGCCAGGCCGGCATCGGTGGCAATGCGCTCGTGCTGGCTGCCGATACGGTGGTGGCCGTCGGCCGCCGCGTGCTGCCCAAGGCCGAGATGATGGAAGAGGCCGCCGACTGCCTGCGCCTCCTCTCGGGCCGCGCCCACCGCGTCTATACCGGCGTCTGCCTCCTGACGCCCTCGGGCCAGGCGAGGCGGCGCCTCGTGGAAACCCGCATCCGCTTCAAGCGCCTTTCCAACCGCGAGATGGAGGCCTACCTGGCCTCCGCCGAGTGGAAGGACAAGGCAGGCGGCTACGCCATCCAGGGCATTGCCGGCTCGTTCGTGGTCAAGCTCGTCGGCTCCTATTCGAGCGTCGTTGGCCTGCCGCTCCACGAGACGGTGGCCTTGCTTTCGGGCGAAGGATATCCTGTCACCTTCAACTGGCTCAACCAGTCCAACCTGACCTCCGTCTGAGGCAGCAATGGCCGACGCCAAAGTCACCCGCCTGCGCCCTGTGCGCCCCTGTCCCATTTGCGGAAAGCCCTCCACCCAGGCCTTCCACCCCTTCTGCTCGGCCCGCTGCGCCGACATCGACCTCAACCGCTGGCTGACCGGCGCCTACGCGATCCCCGAAGAGGCCGATGAAGAGAGCGGCAAGCAGGACGAAGGCGGGGAAGACTAGGCTGGGGTAGGGGCCTGCCGGCGCGTTCGCGCAAGCGGCACTCGGACGATCGTCGCGGCCGCGGAAGCCTCCCCAACACGAAGCCTCCCCCAAGCGCCTTCCACCCGCCCCGATCTTCCTCGGGCGAAGACCCGTGGCTCGTTGCCACTCTCCACCCGGGTGTTAGCCATCCGTGGCCCTCGGCTCGGTGTAGTGGAGCGTTCTGGGGGGCGTATCTCGACTCAGGGCCGCACCCCCACCCTTGTTCCCTCCCCACAAGGGGGAGGGAGACGTGCTGGCACGATCTCGCCCCAACGCTTCCCTCCCCCTTGTGGGGAGGGATTGAGGGTGGGGGTGAGCCAGGGGATCTGACTTATGATGCTGGATTGATGACACTCAACGCTACCCACCCCGATCCCCGGGCGAAGATCCGGGGTGGAGCCATCCATGGTCCCCGGCTCTGCGGCCGGGGAAGGGTGGTGTTATGGCCGGTAACGGCTAGCCCAAGCCGCCCCGACCTACGGCATCAACTGCCCGCCGTTCACATCGATGATCTGACCGGTGATGTATCCGCTCATCGCTTCGGAGGCCAGGAACACGTAGGCGCCCACGCAATCCTCGGCGGTGCCCAGCCGCTGCATCGGGATTTGCGCGCGGGCCGTTTCGCGCACGCTCTCGGGCGTCCGGTCATGGAAAGGGGTTATGATGAAGCCGGGCGCCACCGTGTTGACGCGTATCCCGTCCATGGCGAACTCCCGCGCGGCATTGCGCGAGATCGAATGCACCGCGGCCTTGGCCGCCGCGTAGACCGTCGAGCCTGAGAACCCGCCGAACCGCCCGGCGATCGAGCCGGTATTGATGACCGAGGCCTTTCCCGAAGCCTTCAGGTGCGGGTAGGCGGCCTTGGTCATGGCCAGGATCGAACGTACGTTGAGATCGAACACCCTGGTGAACATCTCCTCGTCGAACCCGGCATTGGTGACCCGCTCGAGAATGCCCCCGGCATTGTTGACCAGCACGTCGAGCCCGCCGAGCCCGGCCACTGCCTCGCCCACGATTCGCTCCGCTTCGCCCGCGTGGCTCACATCGCCCGTCACCACCACGGCCTTGCCGCCGCCGGCAATTATCCGGTCGGCGATCCCCTTGGCTGCATCGGCGTTCCTGTGCCCGTGCACGGCCACCGCCGCACCCAGCCGTCCCATCTCCAGCGCCAGGGCCGCCCCGATTCCGGTGGAGGACCCCGTGATGAGTGCGCGCTTGCCTTTCAAATCCTCGAGCATCGTTTTTCCAATCTACCATACCAGTTGTGCAAGCCTAGCGCGGCCAGCCAAAACCGCAATGGGCGGCGCGATTTGAGTTCCTCACAGCCACTTCGGAAAATCGTCGCTTTCGCCCTTGCCAGCCCAAATCTCATTGCCTATAAACCGCCAGCCTTCGGCACGCCGAAGCGCCTTAAAGATGCCCGGGTAGCTCAGTTGGTAGAGCAGCGGATTGAAAATCCGCGTGTCACTGGTTCGATTCCGGTCCCGGGCACCACTTCTTTACCCCAAATGACGACAGGCCACCGCTCGAGCGGACGGAACGCCGTCTGCACTCATGGCTGGGCACCGCTTGCCGAACTTGACCGAGCCATATTTGTGGCCTCTGGATCACCGCCATAAAGCCTATCGCAGTGGAGAATGAGCGATGACTTCCAGAGTTTTGCAGTTGCGACGTGCCTTCTCGATCCTGGCAGGCCTGTTCCTGGTCCTGGCCGCCGCTGCCGCCCAGGCGCAGACTGTGGATGTCCGGTTTCCGCGCGGCGCGTCCGGCACCACGATCGATGGCTCGATCAAGGGGAACCAGAGCGTCAAGTATCGCATCGGCGTTTCGGCCGGTCAGCGCATGAGTGTCCAGCTCGACACCGACAATGCGAGCAACTACTTCAACGTCACCGCGCCCGGTGCTTCCGAGGCGCTCTACAACAGCTCGATCAACGGCAATGGAACGAGCTTCGTCATTCCCTCGAGCGGCAACTACACCGTGACCGTCTATCTGATGCGCAACGCGGCGCGCCGGAACGAGCGCGCCAACTACCAGCTCTCCGTCTATGTCGAGAACGCGGCGGGCGCGCCTGCCCAGCGCGCACCCAAGCCGAAATCGCCGCCGCCCAACCCGGCGCCCGCCAACCTCTCGACCTCGCAGATGTCGCGGTTCTGCGCCGGCGAGGCTTCGGCCAGCTTCGGCGTGCGTCCCCAGGAGATCACCACCAATGCCGCTTTCAAGAGCGGGGACCGCTACGTGGTGCAGGGCTATTTCGATGCGTCAGACGGCACGAAGTTCTTCAATTGCTGGTTCGACCTGGACGGCAGCTTCCAGTCCGTGAACTGACGAGGGCGCCGGCACAAAGGCTGAGACGGATGGCCCAGCTTTTGGGACGCCGTGCCAATCCCAAAGCCGCCGCGCCATGACACGATGGGACAACGCCACCCCCGGAGTTGTCCCCCATGCGCCTCCTTGTCCTCGCCTGTCTCGCGCTCTTCCTCCTGGCCCAGCAGAGTCTTGCCCAGGAGACCCGGGTCATCGTGCCCGATCATCCCAACGGCATCCCGGTCAATGGGTGCTTCCGGGCGAACCAGAACCTTTTCGGGCCCTATCGGCTCACCTTCTGCCTCGACCGTCGCGGCACCTACCAGGTGCGCGGCGGTGGCGTCAGTTGCGACGGCCGGCTGACCTGGCGCGTCTCGGGACGCGATATCCGGGTGGACCTGCAGCGCACCTCATGCGGTCGCGGCCGCGCCTGGGAGGCGGCCTCCATGGAGTGCCGCCAGGTGGGCGGCGTCCTCGGCGCCATTGCCGGGCGCCTGCTCGACATCCCCGTGCTCTCCTCGCTCCGCTGCACCTACCACCCTACCGTGGCAGGCGTGGGCCCGCGCACCTTCACCGCTACCCGCCAGTAAGGAGTCCTGAGGTGACGAAATCTGCTGACGGCGTCGATCGCCGCGACTTCATGTTCCTGGCCGCCGCTGCCGGAGCCGGGCTCGTTGCCGGAGCCGCGCCTGCCGCTGCGGAGGCGGCGGCTGCCGGCGCAGGCGCCAGCACCGGAACCGTCTATACGGGCGACGTGGTGCAGGGCAAAAAGGTCATCTCGGCGCTCGACGTCGCCGACCTCGAGCCAGGCCGTCACCACTTCTTCTTTGAAGGCGTGCAGATGGTTTCGGGCAAGGCCTGGTACGTCTCGATCGTCGTGGTCAAGGGCGCCAGGCCCGGCAAGCGGGTATTGCTGACCAGCGGCGTCCATGGCGACGAGATCAGCCCCATGCACACCATCCACCTCGTGCTCGACCAGCTCGATCCCCAGAGCATGTCCGGCACGGTCGTCGCCGTCACCGACGTCTCCAGCCCCGCCATCGAAGCCATGGCGCGGCGCTGGCCCAATTCGGGGCGCGGCATCGACCTTATCGACATCAACCGGGAATGGCCGGGCAACCCAAATGGCGGCAGCGCCGCCGCCCGGCACGCGGCCGCTCTCTTCGAGCGCGTGTTCAGGCCGAACGCCGATTTCGCCATCGATTTCCACACCGCCGCCACCGGCATGGACATGACCGCCTTCCACCTGGCCCGCATGGACCTGCCCGAGGTCAAGGCGATGGTCGATCTTTATCCGGTCGAGCAGGTCTTCGATGATCCGGCCTATCCGACCCTGCTCGCCAATGCGCTGATCGATGTGGGCATCCCCAGCTTCACCCCCGAAGTGGGCAAGTCGCGCAGCCTCGAGCCTGAGCGGATCGCCATGTTCGTGGAGGGCACGATGAACGTGCTCAAGCATCACGGCATCGTCGAGGGCGCCCTCGGCAGGACCGCAGCCGATGCCGGCACCTTCGTCGCCACGATCACCGCGGCGATCCTCACCACCCATGGCGGGTTCATCGAGCTTCTGGCCGACCTCAACGAAGAGGTGGCCGAGGGCCAGGTCGTCGCCCGGCAGCGCAACACGTTTGGGGAAGAGGTTGCGAGCTACGCCAGCCCCGTCGCCGGCAAGGTCGCCGCGCGCCGCACCGATGCCACGGCCGAGCCCGGCACGCCGCTGATGTTCTTCCTCGTCAAGGCGCCCGAGCACGCCATCGATCCCTCGTTCAGCGAATAGTTCGCGAAAAGAGAGGTGGTGGGGCCGTTCGGCCCCACCCCGCATTTCCCGTCAGGCGGCCTTGAGGTTCACCTTGGACATGGCGAGCTTGGTAAGCTTCTGGTCGGTCTCCACTTCCTCCTGGAGCGTGGCATCGAGAAGCTTGACCGCATCCTTCATGCCCAACTCGTCCGCCCAGGTCTTGAGCGTGCCGTAGCGGGTGATCTCGTAGTGCTCGGCGGCCTGCGCCGCCGCCACCAGCGCCGCATCGAGGGCCGGGGAGCCCTTGTAGTCCTCCATGGCCGACTTGCCTTCCTCGATGATGCCGAGAATGGCGTCGCAGGTCTTGCCGCGGGCCGGCTTGCCGAGCAGGTCGAAGATCTGCTCGAGCCGCTCCACATGGCCCTCCGTCTGGGCGAGGTGCTCCTCGAAGCCGGCCTTGAGTTCGGCCGACTGGGCGGCCTTGGCCAGCTTGGGCAGCGTCTTGGTGAGCTGCCGTTCGGCGTAATAGATATCCTTGAGGGTATCGAGGAACAGGTCGTCGAGTGTCTTTTCGTCAGGCATCTGTCGATCTCCTTGTTTGCGGGAGATCAACCAGCATGGGCCCGACTTGTTCCAGCACAAATGCAGGGGGCGGCGCGGCTTTCGCCACCCCACCCCGGAGCGGTCAGCTCGTGCGGGCCGGCGGGGCTTCCACCTCGCCCTCCTCGTATTCGTAGACCTCCTCCACGATCTCCCCGCTGCCGTCGCGCAGCAGCAGATGCGGGGGAATGCCCGAGGGCCGCAGCTTGTCGGGCGGCAGCGGCGAGATATAGGGCCGGCCCTTGAGGCGCTTCTCGAAATCGGCCCGCACCTGGGCCCGGAACTCGGGATCGGTCAGCACGTCATGCCCCACCCCGGCCATCACCATGGCCGAGTAGAGCGAGGTCTTGTCCCCGATCGACATGCCGCCGCACGCCGTCACCGGCCAGGTATGCAGGCCCACGCCCACCGGCATGGTGGCGATGGCGAAGATGCCCACCGGCGTGTTGTAGCTCACATCGCCCACATCGGTGCCCCCGCCCATCGAGACTTCGGGAAGGATGGGGAGCACCTGGTCGGTGATGCCGGCCTCGGGCAATTGCATTTCGCGCTGGCACGCCTTGGCGAAGGCCTGTTCCTCCTCGGTCCATTCGATGGGCGTGGCGGTGATGTGCTGGTGCAGGCGCTTGACCATCGGTTCGTTGGGCAAAAGGTCGTGCAGCCCGAAAAACAGGTCGATCTCCGCCTCGGTGCGGGTGCTCATCGCCGCGCCCTGCGCGACCTGGCGCACCCAGTCGGTCACCGCGCGCACCTGCTCGCGATCCGCGTCGCGGATCATGATGAAGACCGAGGCATGGTCCGGCACCACGTTGGGGGTCTCCCCGGCTGAGGTATAGACATAGTGGAGGCGCGTCGTGGGCCGCACGTGCTCGCGCATGAACTGCACGCCGATGCCGAACATCTCCGCGCCCTTGAGCGCACTGCGTCCCTCCCAGGGGTCCACGCCCGCATGGGCCGTACGTCCGCGGAAGGTGACGTTGATCATGTCGACCGCCGCCGTGCGCAGGAGCCCGGTCCCGTTGGCGGGGGCAGGGTGCCAGGCCAGGCACGCGTCCAGGTCGTTGAAAAGCCCGTCGCGCGCCATGTAGACCTTGGCGCCCTCGGTCTCCTCGGCCGCGCAGCCGAAGACGCGGAGCGTCCCGGGCGTGCCGTCGGCGATCATCATCTCCTTGAGCGCCAGGGCCGCCCCGGTGCAGCCGGCGCCGAGCAAGTTGTGTCCGCAGCCATGCCCCACCTCGATGCCACTGGGTCCCGGTGTCTGGCGCGGCTCGGCCGCGTTGCCGAGGCCGGGCAGGGCGTCGTATTCGGGCAGGAACCCAACCTTGGGCCCGCCCTCGCCCTGCGACCATTCGGCCACGAACGCGGTGGGTATCCCCGAGGTGCCAGTGCTCACGATGGCGAAGCCTGCCGCTTCGAGCTCACGAATATGGATCTTGGAGGAGAGCTCTTCGTGCAGCGAAAGTTCAGGCGTCTCCCAGACCTCGCGCGAAATCCGCAGGATGGTGTCTTCCACCTTCTTGACCGCGTCCTGCGCCGCCTTTGCCGAGGGTGGGGGCGCGGCCGGCGGCGCAGAACCCGATGCCCCACCGCCCGCGTCGGGGGCGGCCGGAGCGGCCTGGGCCATCGCCAGGCCGCTCGCGATCGGCCATGCGCCGGCCGTCGCCAGCGAACTCAGGATCAGGTTGCGCCGCGCAATCTTGAACTCGGTCTGTTCGTACATCTGCAAGTCTCCTGATGTGACTTCTGGAAACCTTAACAGCCATGCCCGCCCAGCCATGTGCTGAGCGTCCCCGGACTTGGCCTCACGTGCCTTTCGGCCCGGTCAGAGCCACCGGCGCGTGTGCGCGCGATAGCTCTGGAAGTCGGCCCCAAAGGCTTCGGCCAGAAGGCGTTCCTCGCCCGGCACGACCCAACGGTTGAGGGCCAGCCACAGGGCGGGAACGAGGACGATCAGCCAGTCGAGGCTAAGGACGAGCAGGAGGCCGCCCACGAGCAGCAGCAGGCCGCAGTAGAAGGGATTGCGGCTCACAGAGAACACCCCGTCCGTCACGAGCGCCGCCGGTCTTTCACCCGGCCGCGTTGTCGTGCGGGCCCGCACGAGCGCACGCGCGGCCACGATTTCGAGCCCGAGGCCGGTAACGGCGAGCAGAAGACCGATCAGGGTGGAAAGACCCGGCGGCCAGGCCCCGGGGAAAATATGGAGCGGCACGAGCCACTCGAGCAGAACCGCCAGCACGATGGCCACGGCCACAAAGGCATCCGGCGGTAGTTTCCTCATGGCATCCTGGCGCTGTCCCCAAGATGCAGTCTAGGCGGCAGGCCGGCCGCAAGCCAATGGCTTACCTCAGGTCGGCATCCAGATTACCAGCAGGAGCAGGAAAGCGGCTGCGCCGAGCCAGGCGATATACTCACCCTTCTGCGTCATGATTGTCCCCTCGTTTCGACCCAAGCCGGAAACGGCTCAGCCGCCGAGGGGTTCCCTGCAATTTTACGGAAAGGCGCAAAAAAAGCCCCGCCGAAGCGGGGCCAAATGGATGTTACCAAGTCTGACGGTCGTACCAGGTGTCGATTTCCTTTCGGACCTCGTCCTTGGCCTTGCCATAGCGCTCCTGGATTTTCCCCTCGAGCTGCTCGCGGTTGCCGTCGATCTGGGTCAGGTCGTCATCGGTGAGTTTGCCCCACTGCTCCTTGACCCGGCCCTTGACCTGCTTCCAACTGCCTTCAACGCGGTTCCAATCCATCGTCGTTCTCCTTTTTTGTGTAAGGACATAACGAGCGTGAAGGGGTCTGGTTCCGGCTCAAATCGAGGCCATTTCGGGGTCATCCCAGGGCAATGGTGAGATCGCCGCCCTCGCTTGCGTCGTCCGCAAACGAGAAGGAAAGCGTGGCCCCGGCCGGCAGGTCGGCGGGGGCGAACAGCACCCCGTGCATCCCCAGCTGCGTCGGCGCGGAGGGCTTTTCGCGCGGCTGCGCCCCATCGGCCAGCCGGTAGCGGAGGATGAACGGGGCGCCGCGTTCGATCAGCAGGGCGCGCCCGGCGGGCAGCGCGTCGAACGGGCTGTTCTCGCGCCAATGCCATTGCGCGGCAGTCGGGCGCTTGCCGCCATAACGCTGCTCGACCACCGCCAGTGCCTCGGAGGGGCGGCCATCGGCCTGAGCGGCGAGCAGCTTGAGGAACTCGGCATGCGCCCAGATCAGCGGCATGGCGCTGCCCGATGGCTTGCCCGGCCAGAGCCCGCGCTCCGGAATGGGGTCGCTGTCCCAGATCTGCTCGGGCAGCAATCCGCCCGGTCCGGTCATGCGCGACATGGCGTCGAGATAGGGCCGCGCATCGCCATCGGCGGAAATGGCGAAATGTCCGCGCTCTCCGGTCAGCAGCGGCCAGAGCCGCCCGATGCCCTTGCCGTCATAGGGGCTGCCATCGGCATGCTCGCCATAGCCGTCCCCGTTATAGCGATGGTAGGAAGGGCCGCTCGGCGTTTCGCGCCGCAGCACGGCATCGATGATCTTGACCGTGTTGAGGATGCCCGGATCGTCCGCCGCGCGCAGCCCGCTGCGCACGAGCGTGAGGAATTCGAGCCCGACCAGATCCGCCGCCGCCGTCTCTTCGCCGCCGACATTGCGGATTTCGACCACCCCGCGCAGCCCTTTCTGGTCCGAGCGCGGCGCGATGCGCACGTAATAGCCGTCCACCCCGTGCGGCGCGCACAGCGGCCCGCCGGTCGTATAGGTCCAGTCCTCGATGCGCTCGTTCCAGCAATCGGCGAGCGAGAGCACGTAGTCGCGCTCTTCCGGCGCCATCAGGTCGGCCGCCGCCACCAGCGCGCAGATCGTCGCCGTCAGCGTGAAGGGGCTGGCGCCCGAGTTTTCCTCCCAGCGGTCCTGGTCGGTCATCGGCCCGTTGCGCACCATGAAGCCGACCGCCTTCTCCACCATCGTTTCGATGGGTCGGGCGATGGTGAGGTGACCAACGGCGCGCAACTTGGCCATCAGCAGCACCGGCAGCGCCACCTCGTCGAGCTGCTTGCCCTCCCAATAGCCCTGTCCGTCCGGAAAGTAGTTCTGCGCCCAGCTTCCGTCCTCGGCCTGGGTGCCCACGAGGTAGGCGAGCGTGCGCGCCGCATCGGTCAGTTGCCCTACCGCGATCATGGCGAATGCCGCCTCGACCGCGTCGCGCGTCCACACCAGGTGATAGCCGCCCAAATCGTCATGGCTGCTGCCCCAGGGTACGCTCAGGCTTGCCACCATGGCCCCGGCATAGGTGCGATCCTCGTGGATCTTGATGACGGCAGCGGACAGTTGCGCCTCGTGCTTGATCTCGGGGGAGGCATGGGGAATGTCGAGCGTGCGCCCCCAGTCCTCCCACTGCCCGGTAAAGATGCGGACCACGTCGTCGTAGTCGTCCGCGAGGCTCGAGCGCGCCAGCGTGCGCGCACCTTCCACCGTTTCGGCGAAACAGAGCGCCAGCGTGCCGCTGTTGGCCGCCAGTTCGCCCATCAGCGCCACATTGCCTTCCCCTGCCTCGGGGTAGGTCCAGGTCATCTTGCCGTTCTTGTCGAAATCCTGCCAGCCGTCCGAGAACCCGACATAGCCCGCGCTGGCGCGCGAGAAGCCGCTGTCGTTGCGCAGGCACAGGGCCGCGTAGCCGAGCTGGGCCGAAAGGTCCTCCCCGGCCCAGGCGGTATTGTCATGCCGCTCGCCGTTCAGGTGCGGCGAGATGAGGCTGTAGAGCTTGAGGTCGTCGCCATCGAGCTTGTAGCGGATGAGCAGCGCATCGCGCAGCGGATGCACCAGGTATTCGAGTTCGAGCCGGTAATTGTCGCCCCGGTGCACCACGCGCGGCAGCGGCACATAGGGTTTGGGCATCGAGATCGAATAGCGCTGCGCCCGCTTGACCTCGGTCCATCCGTCCGGCCCCGCGATGATGAAGCCCAGGTCCCGGATCTGCGGCTGGCCGGTCGAGGGCCAATAGACCTCGTTGACGATGCCGTAGCCGAACGTCGCCCACAGCCGGCTGGCGCCCAGCGCCGTGCTCACCATGTCCTTGGCGCTCGATGACCAGGTGGGATTAATGCCCGGCTTGCCGGGTGGCTCGTTGCGGGTGTCGCCCATCTTCAGCCCCCATGCGCGAAGGAGGCGAAGTCGGTCATGCCTCCGTCAACGAATACCGTCGTGCCCGTGACGTAGCTCGCCAGGTCCGAGGCGAGCACGGCCACCATGCGCGCGATCTCGTCCCGGTCGCCCATGCGCCCCATCGGGATCTTGCGCTCGAGGTCGGCCAGCCCCGCCGGGTCGCCCCAGACGCTCTGGTTGATCGGCGTGCGGATGGCGCCGGGCGCGATGGCCAGCACGCGCACGCCATGGGGCGCCGCCTCCTGCGCCAGCGTCTTGGTGAGCATCGAGACTGCCGCCTTGGACGAGGTGTAGGCGCTGTACCCGCTCCATGGAATGGTCTCGTGCACCGAGGACAGGTTGACGATGACCCCGCTCTGGCGCGGCACCATGCGGCGCAACGCCTCCCGGCTGCACAGGAACGTGCCGAAAAGGTTGACGTCGAGCACCCGCCGCCAGGCGGCCAGGTCGGCCTCCCAGGCCGGTGCGGCGGGCCCGTCCATGCCCGCGTCGTTGACCAGGATGTCGATGCCGCCCAAGGTGCCTTCCATCGCCGCGAACATGGCGCTCACCTGGTCGGGATCGGAAATGTCGGCCTTGGCCGTCATGGCACGCACTCCGGCCTGCCGCGCCCTGGCGGCCACAGCCTCGGCCGCATCGGACGGACCGAAATAGTTGATGGCGATGTCGGCGCCGGCCTGAGCCAGCATCCCTGCAATGGCCTCCCCGATCCCCGAACTGGCGCCCGTCACCAGGGCGCGTTTGCCTGAAAGATCGACATTCAGCATGACCGCCCGCCAATCCGCGGGAGGCTCGACGCAACGACGCTCATTTGCGTGTTCTCCAGTGCTGGAGAAACAACGGACGAAAGGGGCAATAGGTTCAAGCCCTTGCGGGCGGGCTGCACTACACTTGCGCGTGAGTGCCTCCGCGATCAGGCGCTGCCGATGCCGCGCTTGAACTGTGGCTTGGCGCGTGGGGCGCGCCGCTTGGCCGGGGCCTTCTCGACCGTCTCCGCTTCACTTTCCTTGGCGAGGCGCAGCGCACGCAGCCGGGCGGTGTTGGCATCGATGGCCTGCTGCTCGGTGGTGTGCTCGCGCATTCCTGGTGAGGTTGCGAGGGTCAGTTTCTGGCCCGGCTTGGCGCCGCCGGAGGCGTTCGATTCTTGCTTGAAAGGCACGAGGTATTCCTTGGTTGGGTCGAAAGTACGCGGCCGAAGGAGCGCGGAACGCCGCTGCTTTAGTGCGGCCATGATGTCGGAGCGAATGCGAGCAACGCCCCCAACACCACGAGGAAACTGAGGACCAGCGTCAGCGGACCGGCATATTTGCGGGACGGCACAGCCGCCGGCGCCGTAGGAGGGTCGACGGGCATAGTGGCGTGCTTTCGGGTTGAGCGTGCGGGTGCGCACTGCGCCAGTCTACACTGGCGAGGCCTCCAGTACCAACGATTATCGGCGCGATCAGTCCCGCCAGTGCGGAATCGGCTCGGCCAGCGTCTGGAGCGTTTCTGCGGGCTCACCCTCGATCCGGCGCAGCAGCAGCCGCGTCAGCTCGAGCCCGGCCGCATAGACATCCTCCTCGATCGTGTCGACCTGCGGAAACAGCGACCACAGGATGTCCGAGGTCTGCTTGGAGATGAACTGGATGTCCTTGCCCACCTTGGCGCCGGCCGCGGTCAGCCCGGCGACCACCGAGATGGCGCGCATCTCCCCGCCGCACACGATGCCGTCCGGCCGGTTCGGCCCGTTGGCCAGCTCCTGGGCGAAGGCGCGTGTATCGGCCGCCGTAATGCCGGTCGAGTGATCCATCACCCGCGTCTCGACCTTGAGCCGGGCCGCGGTGCGCTCGAAGGCCGTCACGATGTTGTGGTAGTTGTTGGTCCGGTCGTCCCCGATCAGCAGCATCAGGTTGGAGCACCCCTTGGCCACCAACCGCTCCACCGCCATCTCGGCGAAGAGCTCGGAGTGGAAGTCGTGATAGGGGTGGGGCGTGAAGAACTCGGTGCGCCCGTGGCTGACGAAGGGGAAGTCGCTGTCCATCAGGAGCTTCACCCGCGGGTCGCGCGCCCCCGTATGGGTGATGATCACTCCGTCAGCGGTGCGATTGTCGAGGATGTAGCGCACCGAATCGACCGAATAGTTGCGCGCGAACTCGGGGATCACCGTCAGGTGGTAGCGCGTGCCCTTGATGGCGTGGCCGATGCCCTGGATCAGGTAGCGCGAGAAATCGATCGAATCCTCGGCCCCGTCCAGCACCAGCGCGATGACGTTGGTCTTGCCCGTGCGCAGGCGCACGCCGGCCCGGTCGGGCACGTAGCCCACGCTAGCGGCCGCCTCGGCGACCTTGCGGCGGGTCTCCTCCTTGAGCGTGGTTCCGCCGCGCAGCGAGAGCGAAACGGTCGAAAGGCTCAGGCCAGTCAACTCCGCAATGGTCTTGAGGGTGGCGCGCTTGGTCGCGCCGGGTGCAGGGGGTGTTCGGGTCTTGGTCATCTTGCTCGGCATGCCGGTCCGCACATGGGCCGGTGCGCTCGGTATATCTAGAATTTGCAACGATACAATATGTATTGCAACGTGGTCAAATGCCTGTCTGTGGCGGTGGATATCTCGTAACACACTGAAGGTAAACGTAAAAACGCGATGCGTTCGCCGGAATTGCATCTACCTGAATCCTTTCTATTGCAACGTTGCAAAAATTCGGCTTAGCTGACCGGGCACTTGGAGGAGTGTGCCGCGCCAAGCCTGGGAGGGTGGCGACGCGGTCCAAAAACTGAGGAGGAATTCATGTTCAGACGAAATCTGCTCGCGTCTGCCACGGCCATTGCGCTGATGGCGGGGGCGGCAATGCCTGCCAAGGCCGAAGTCTCCATCATGTATGCCGAATGGCTCGCTTCGCTGGTGGAACCCGGCATCGCCGCCTACGAGAAGGAAACCGGCGAGAAGGTCAACGCCATCAAGCTGCCGGGCGCCGGCTACGACCAGCGTATCGCGCTCGACCTCTCGGCGGGTACCGCGTCCGACGTCGTGCAGATGGACAGCTTCATGGTGTCCGAGCTCGCCTCGTCCGGCTACCTGATGCCGCTCGACGAGAAGGCCGCCGCCTGGGACCAGTACCAGTACTACATGAAGGGCCTGCTGGAGGTTGCCTCCTACGACGGCCACGTCTACGCGCTGCCCACCGATACCGACGTGCGCATGCTCTGGTACTACAAGCCCAATTTCGAAAAGGCCGGCATTGCCATGCCGTGGGAGCCCAAGACCTGGGCCGACGTTCTCGACGCGGCCCAGAAGCTCAAGGACGCGGGCGTCGAATACGCCTTCCAGATTCCGGCCGGCACCAAGCAGGGCGAGGCCACCACCATGCAGGGCGTCTACATGGCCCTGCTCGGCGCCGACAAGCCCGATGACGACCGCAACCGCCTGCTCAACCGCAAGACCGGCCAGTGGATCGGCGACAGCCCCGGCCTGCGCCGCACGCTCGACCTCTACCACCAGATCTATATCGACAAGCAACTTGCGCCGGCCGATCTCAACTACGCCACCGACCCCGGCGCCGCCGTGCGCCAGGCGCTGGCCGACGGCAAGCTGGGCATCCTCGCCTCCGGCTCCTGGGAAGATGCGTGCCTGTGGGATTGTAACGGCGTCAACCTGCCCAGCCGCGAAGAACGCGACAAGCTGGTCGGCTGGACCCCGTGGCCCGGTTCGGGCGAACCCGGCGCCAAGGCCACCACCAACATTTCCGGTGGCTGGACGATCGGCGTCAACGCCAAGGCCGCCGATCCCGACGCTGCCTTCAAGCTCGTGACCACCATCTTCGACGTCGCCAACTTCAAGGCCTGGACGCTGGCCAACCACCGCATGGCCGTGCGCACCGACATCTCGGAATCGCCCGAGTACATGGCCGATCCCTACCTCGCCAAGGCGACCGCGCTTGCTGCCGATACCACCGGCCGCGACACGGTTCCCGGCTACCAGACCGTCTCGGCCCTGGTGCAGCAGGCCACCTCCGACATCCTGGATGGCGCGAGCGTGGATGAGGCGATCAAGACCTACCACGATGCTCTCGTCGACGAGTTCGGCGAGGACAAGGTCATCACCTACCAATAAGCCCGTTCCTCCCCGCGCGGCGGCGTCACTCGGTTCGTCCGGATGCCGCCGCGACGGAAGGTTCCGCCGCAAGGCAGGGTCAGGCGCCTCGGGCAGTGATGCCCGCGCTCCCTTGCACCCTGCCGCCCCGACGGCATCGAGCGCGAGAACACCAGTATGAAAAATCAGGCCAACCCCTGGCTGACCAACAACCTCGTCCTGCTCGGGGTGGGCATGCTGCCCGCTCTGCTCCTGATCGGCCTGCTGCTTTACTTCACCGCCTGGGCCTTCGCCTTCAGCTTCACCGACCTGGCCCTGGTCGGCCGGAAATCGGTGGAATGGAGCTGGGTAGGTTTCGAGAATTTCCAGCGGCTCTTCACCCGCCGCGGCTTTCTCGAATCCCTCTGGACCACGGTCATCTTCGTTTTCTTCTCGGCCATCGTCGGCCAGTCCGTGCTTGGCTTCCTGCTGGCGGCCCTGCTGCGCGGACGCAATTCGACGCTCAAGACCGTCATCGAAGTCTGCATCATGCTCGGCTGGCTGCTGCCCGACATCGTGGCGGCGTTCCTGTGGTCGGCCACGACCGCCCAGACCGGCCTCATCAACGCGCTCATCGTCGTGCCGCTCGGGTTCGAGCCGGTCAACTTCATCAACGATTACGCGCTCCCCGTCGTCATCATCGCCAATATCTGGAAGGGCACCGCCTGGTCCTACCTGCTGTTCTCGGCCGCGCTCGATTCCATCTCGCGTGAGGTGGTCGAGGCCGCCAAGGTCGATGGCGCCACCCCGTTCCAGCGCGTCTGGCTGGTGATGCTGCCGATCATCCGGCCGCACATCGCCACCAACATGCTCTTCATCACCATCTGGACCTTCACCTACTTCCCGCTGATCTTCGCCATGACGGGCGGCGGGCCGGGTACCCAGACCACGACCCTGGCGGTCTTCCTCTACAACCAGAGTTTTTCGCGCGGGAACCTCGGCTTCGGCAGCGCTATCTCGGTGGCCATGCTCGTCATCGTCGGGCTCCTGTCCCTGGTCTATCTGCGCATGCTGCGGGAGCCCAAGTAATGGAAACCAATCCCGCCCATTCGCGCCTGACCTCGCTGGCGCTCGCCTTCATGGCCATCATCTGGGTGAGCCCGTTCTCCTGGCTCATCCTCAACGCCTTCAACCCGGCCTCGACCGGACGGCTTGAAATTCCGCAGTCCATCGGGCTCGACAACTTCGCGCTCGCAGTGAGCGGGAAGGCCGGCATCCAGTTCCTCAATTCGGTGATCATCGCCGCCGGCACGGCGACGCTGAGCGTGCTCGTGGGCATTTCGGCGGCCTATCCGCTCTCGCGCCTGCGCATTCCGGGGCGCAATGCGTTCCTGTGGACCCTGGTGCTGCTGCGCATGCTGCCTTCGGCCGGCGTGCTGGTGCCGCTCTACTTCGCCGCCCAGCGCTCGGGCCTGCTCAACCAGCTCGGCGTCATCATCGCGCTGACGGTCCTCAACCTGCCGTTCACGCTGCTGCTCCTCAAGAACTTCTTCGACACCGTACCCATCGAGCTCGAGGAAGCCGCCTACGTGGAGGGCGCCAACCTTTTCCAGATCCTGACCAAGGTCGTCCTGCCCATGTCGCGGGCCGGCATCGCGGTGGTCTGGTTCTTCAGCTTCACCGGCGCCTGGAACGAGTTCCTGCTGCCGCTGATCTTCTCGCGCGTCGAATCCGGCTTCCCCATGTCGGTGGGCCTTTACGCCGCGTTCGGCCAGCAGGGCGCCGTGCAATACGGGTTCCTGGCGGCCTTCTCCATCATCTACGCCGCCCCCGCGGTCGGCGTTTATTTCCTGTTGCGGCGGAACATGAACACAGGTTTCGCCGGCGTTGGTGTGAAGGGATAAATCCAAATGAACGCGCTGGCCGGAAAGCTCGGGCTTCTCGACGACGACATCAAGCAGGAGAACAAGCTCCTGCGCCTCGCCGAGGACCTGCGCACCAAGATCCTCACCCCCATCCAGGGTGACTTCCAGTGGCATTACAGCGAGGCGGACCTGAGCGCGGACGAGGCCCTGAGCGCCGATTGGCGCAAATGGGCCTCGTTCGGCCCGCGCTCGGTCTGGTCCAAGAAGCAGGGCCACACCTGGTTCGCCGCCGAGGTCGTGGTGCCCGAAGCTGCGAAGGGCAAGGTGCTCGTCCTCAAGTTCACCTCGCAATGGCAGGACCGCCCCGGCACCACCGACCCGCAATGCCTGGCCTATCTCGATGGCCACATCGCCCAGGCGATCGATGGCAACCACACCGAGCTGGTCGTCGCCCGCAACGCCAGGCCGGGCAGCAAGCGCACGCTTTTGGTCAACGCCTTCACCTTCTTCGATCGCCCGCTCGTCGGGTTCAAGGTCGAGTTCATGGTGCGCAACGAGCGCGCCGAAAAGCTCTACTACGACATCATGACCCCGCTCGAGGTCGCCACGCGCCTGCCGCAGAATGACGGGCGCCGCCACGCGGTGTTCAACCTCGTGGACGAAGCCCTGCGCGCCCTCGACCGCCGCGACGGCGTCACCCCCGAATTCGAGGCCTCGCTCGGCGCCGCCGAAAAGATCGCCGCCCGCATCTACAAGCTCGTCGATACCGAAACCCAGCCGACCGTCTCGGCGGTGGGTCACACCCATCTGGACGTGGGCTGGCTCTGGCGCGTCATGCACACCCGCGACAAGACCGGGCGTTCCTTCGCCACCGTCCTCGCGCTCATGGAGGAATTCCCCGACTTCGTCTTCATGTACAACCAGTCGGTGCTCTTCGATTTTCTCAAGAGCGACTATCCCGAGCTCTGGAGGCGCCTAAAGGAGCGTGTGAAGGGCAAGCAGTTCGAGATCGAAGGCGCCATGTGGGTGGAGCCGGACGTCAACATCGTCTCGGGCGAAAGCCTCGTGCGCCAGATCATGCGCGGCCGCCGCTTCCACCAGGAAGAGTTCGGCGTCACCCCCAAGGTGGTCTGGCTGCCCGACACCTTCGGCTATTCCGCCAACCTGCCGCAGGTGATGGAAAAGTCCGGGCTCAAATATTTCGTCACCTCAAAGCTCTCCTGGAACGACACCGACCGGCACCCCTACGACACCTTCTTCTGGAAGGGCATCGACGGCACAGTCACCAAGGCCCAGCTCATCACCGCGCAGCGCTTCGAGAGCGAAGCCATTTTCACAACCTATAATTCCGACCTCTCGGTCAGCGAAGTGATGGGCGCCTGGAAGCGCTACGAGCCCAAGGCCGTCAACGACGAGGTCCTGGTCTGCTACGGCTATGGCGATGGCGGCGGCGGACCGACCCGCGCCATGATCCAGCGCGGCGAGCGCCTGGCCCGAGGGATACCGGGCGCGCCCAAGGTCAAGCTCGAGGGCATCGTTCCCTTCCTCGATCGGCTCGGCAAGCGCATGGAGGCCGAGGCCGCCCGTTTCCCGGTATGGAACGGCGAACTCTATCTCGAATACCACCGCGGCACCCTGACCTCCGTTGCCCGCAACAAGGCCAACAACCGAAACGCCGAGCGGGCGCTGCGCGAACTCGAATACCTCTCGGCCCTCGCCGCCGCGACGGAAGGCGCCAAATACCCCAGGGACGACATCAACGCCTTCTGGGAGACCATCCTCATCAACCAGTTCCACGACATCCTGCCGGGCACCTCGATCCCCGAGGTCTACGTGGATTCGGACGCCGAATATGCCGGGCTCTTCTCGACGCTCGCTTCGGCCAACGGTCCCTGGCAGACCGCCGCGCGCACCATCGCCAAACCAGCGGCGGGTGAGATCAAGCTCTTCAACTTCACCGGTCACGACCGCGCCAATGCGCTGGTCTCGCTCGATGGCGGCGACCTCGCCAGCGCGGCCCTGTCCTCGGATGGCCAGGTCGCCCCGTTCCAGCAACTGACCGCCGCCAACGGCGAAACCAGCTTCGCCGCCCCGGTCGCCAACGTGCCTTCGCTCGGCTGGTCCACCGCATTGCTCGTCGACGGCCCTGGCCCCAAGCTGCGCACCAGCCTCAAGGTCTCGCCCACAAAGCTCGAAAACGACCTCATAAAGGTCACCTTCGACAAGTCGGGCGAAATCACCTCGGTCATCGACAAGGCCTCCGAGCGCGAGCTCATCAAGGCCGGCGAGAAGGCCAACCGCCTCGTTGCCTATGAAGACAAGCCGATGAACTGGGACGCCTGGGACATCGACCGCTATTTCGAAGAGCAGTTCTGGCCGCTCGCCGACGCCAAGGCCAGGATCGAAGTCGTCGAAACCGGCCCCTATCGCGCCGCCATCCGCATCGAGCGCCCCTACCACAATTCCAAAATCGTGCAGGTCGTCTCGCTGGAGGAGGGCGCCCGCCAGGTCACGTTCGATACCTTCATCGATTGGCAGGAGCGCCAGCAGGTCTTGAAGGCCCTGTTCCCCTTCGATCTCAACGCCTCGGAAATCCGCTCGGAAATCCAGTTCGGCCACGTCAAGCGCGCCACCCACCGCAATACCAGCTGGGACCGCGCCCGCTTCGAGGCCTCCATGCATCGCTGGGTCGACATCTCGGAAGCCGATTTCGGCGCCGCGCTTATCAACGACGCCAAATACGCCTATGACGCGCTCGAACAACTCGTCCGCATCACCCTCGTGCGCGGCTCGACCTTCCCCTCGCCCGAAGCGGACCTCGGCGAGCACCACTTCCGCTACGCACTCTTCGTTCACGAAGGCGTCTCGGACCTTGAACAGGTCCAGGTCGCCGCCGAGCGCTTCAACAATCCCGTCGCCGTCATCGGGGATACCACGCGGCGCGCCGAACCGGCCGGCACCGGGCCATCGTTCTCCTTTGCCAGCGTGGACACCGATTCCGTCACCCTCGAAACCGTCAAGCAGGCCGAGAACGGAGATGGGCTGATCCTGCGCGTCTTCGAGCACGCCAACCGCCGCGCCAGGCCGACCATCGGCTTCGGCCTGCCGGTGAAATCGGTGGAACTGGTCAACCTCATGGAAGAGGGCGGCGAGAAGATCGCGGTCAAGGACGGCAAGGTGACGCTCAGCCTGCGCCCCTTCGAAATCGCCACCCTGCGCATCCGCACGTAAAGGAAAGACACCATGACCAATGTCCTTCTCAAGGATGTGAGAAAGTCCTACGGCCCCCTCGAGGTCATCCACGGCATCGATCTCGAGATCAACTCGGGCGAGTTCGTGGTCTTCGTCGGCCCCTCGGGCTGCGGAAAGTCGACTCTGCTGCGCATGGTGGCAGGTCTCGAACACATCACCGGCGGGCAGGTCGCCATCGACGACCAGGTCGTCAACGACGTGCCCTCGCCCCAGCGCGGCATCGCCATGGTGTTCCAGTCCTATGCGCTCTACCCGCACATGACCGTCTACGACAACATGGCCTTCGGCCTCAAACTCGCCAAACGTCCCAAGGGGGAGATCGACAAGCGCGTGCGCGAAGTCGCCAAGATCCTCCAGATCGAGGACTACCTCGAACGCATGCCGCGCGCCCTGTCGGGCGGACAGCGCCAGCGCGTCGCCATCGGCCGGGCGCTGGTGCGCAACCCGAAGGTATTTCTCTTCGACGAGCCGCTTTCCAACCTCGATGCCGCCCTGCGCGCCCAGACCCGCATCGAGATCGCCAAGCTGCACAGCCAGCTCGACGCCACCATGATCTACGTCACCCACGACCAGGTCGAGGCCATGACGCTGGCCGACAAGATCGTGGTCCTCAATGCCGGCCGCATCGAGCAGGTGGGTAGCCCGCTCGAACTCTACCGCAACCCGGTCAACACCTTCGTCGCCGGCTTCATCGCCAGCCCCAAGATGAACTTCGTCACGGTCCAGCCCCGGGGCCAGGAACTGCTGCTCCCCGGCGGTCGCGCCATCACGGCGCCCGGCGCCGTCTCGCAGGCCGCGACCCTCGGCATCCGTCCCGAGCACATCAGCCTGTCGAGCCCCGACACGGCGCTGCTCTCCGGCTCGCTCGAGGTGCTCGAGCATTTCGGCGAATACGCCCTGGCCTACGTCGCCATCGCCGACGGCTCCCAGATCACCGTCAAGCTCGAAGGCGCGCCCGAACTGGAACTGGGCACGACCCTCCACGCCACCTTCGACATCGCCCACGTCCACCTCTTCGACGCCGAGGGCAGGGCGCTCGCCCGGTAAAAGCGGGCACGCGGATGCTTCCCTCCCTGTGGGGAGGGATTGAGGGGGAGCCCGACACGCAGCGGGTGTGAAACCCCCACCCTTGTTCCCTCCCCACAAGGGGGAGGGAGACCTGCCGGAGCGATCGGGTGCTGGGGGTGCCTGTTCAGCGGAACTGTCCTTTCTCCCTCCCCACCCTTATCTTCCCCGGACTTGATCCGGGGCCCACGGATGCCTCCTCCCGAGTGGAGCGGTGCAATCACTCACCCCGGTCGCCGCCCGCGATTGCGGCTTCGCCCGACCCGCGTCTATGCTCCCCGGAACCACCAGTCAGAAGGCCTCGCCCATGACCCTTGCCGGTTCGCTATCGCTGTTCCTCGCCATGCTCGCGCTTGCCGCGCTTCCCAGTTCGAGCGTTGCGCTGGTCGTGGTCAGGTCGGCAACCCATGGGGTCAGGCACGGCATTGCCGCCGCCCTCGGCATCGCTCTGGGCGATCTCGTCTTCGTGGCGCTGGCGATCGCCGGGCTTGCCGTGATGGCCGAGATGATGGGCGCCGTCTTCGCCATCCTGCGCTATGTCGCTGCCGGCTGTCTCGTCTGGTTCGGCCTGGGCCTCATCCGGGGCGCGGCGTCCCGGCAGCGGCACGAGGACACGGCTCCTGCCCGCGGCGTGTGGATCAGCTTCCTCGCCGGCATCGCCCTGACCCTGGGCGACGTGAAGGCGATCCTGTTCTATGCCGCGCTTTTTCCCGTCTTCGTCGACGTGCCCGCCATCACCGCCTCTGACATCGCCCTCATCGCCGCGATCACCCTCGTCGCGGTAGCCGGCGTCAAGATCGCCTACGCACTGGCCGCAAGAACGATTGCCAACGCCTCGCGGGCATGGCCGTTCCAGCGCGCAGCCCGGACGGTTGCGGGAGCCGCAATGATCGGCGCGGGCGGCTACCTGGCACTCAAGCCATAGGGGTGAAGCGCCAATGTTGCCGAGGGCCCGGGCTTCCCTCCCCCTTGTGGGGAGGGATTGAGGGTGGGGGGTGAGCCCACACTCGGCGTCTGTGCGGACCCCCACCCTTGTTCCCTCCCCACAAGGGGGAGGGAGACCTGCTGGTGCACTTCATGTTCTGGCACGCCAGCCCCTCCCCGCCGCCAGTTCCGCCCAATCCCTATGCACTGCTACAAATTGCCCAAGACGTGATCGTTGACAGCGTTGTCAGCCGGGGCTTATCTCCGGCCATCGGGGGCAGCCGGTATCGCCCCCACGGCTTGAAAGGACTGCACGGCCATGAGCAAGGGTTGGGGTATCGTACGGGGTTTGGCGGCCGCTGCCGCTGTGAGCATTGTGGCGGTCACCGCCAGCGCCGCCTGGGCGGCCGACGTCAAGATCGCCATGATCCTGCCGGGCCCGATCACCGATAACGACTGGAACTCGGTCGGCTACAATGGCCTGCAGGAAGCGGCCAAGGAACTGGGCGTCGAAGTCGCCTACGCCGAGAACGTCACCGACGCCGACGCCGAGCGCCTGCTTCGCGATTTCGCCTCGCGCGGCTATAACCTGATTTTCGCCCACTCGTTCTCGTTCGGTGACGCGGCCCTCAATGCCGCCGAGGATTTCCCCAACGTCACCTTCATGGCCGGCACCGCCGCCAGCCTTGCCGACAACCTGGGCACCTATTCGAACCCCGACTACCAGGGTGCCTACCTGGCCGGGATGCTCGCCGCCGGCGCCTCCAAGTCCGGCACGGTCGGCTGGGTCGGCGGCATGCCCGCTCCCAACATGCTGGCCAACCTGCACGCCTATGAAGCGGGCGCCGAAGAGGGCAAGCCCGGCACCAAGGTGCTGCACACCTTCATCGGCTCGTGGTTCGATCCCCCCAAGGCCAAGGAAGCCGCCATCGCCCAGACCGAGCAGGGCGCCGACGTGCTCTCCGCCCAGGGCGTGGGCGTCATCGATGCCGCCATCGCCAAGAACGTCTGGGCCCTCGGCGCCATGACCGACCAGAACCACCTCGGCCCCAAGAACGTGCTGACCAGCGTCACCTGGAACCTCGGGCCGCTGGTGGTCGATGTCGCCAAGGCCGTAGAGGCGGGCACCTGGAAGAGCGAGAACTGGTCCTACGGCATTGCCAAGGGCTCGGTCGGTCTCGCCGATTTCCACGGCCTGGACTCCAACGTCGACCCCGTGGTCATGAAGCGCGTCAACGACAAGATCGAGGCCATCAAGGCCGGCTCCTTCGAGGTTCCGCTCGATACCTCCGCGGTTGAATGAGTTCCGCTGACCAATCCGTCCCAGCCGCCGGCCTCGCGCCGGCGGCTGTCGACATGCGCAATATCCGCGTGCAGTTCGGCCCCGTCATCGCCAATGACGCGGTCGATTTTGCCGTGCGCCCCGGCGAGATCCACGCCCTCCTAGGCGAGAACGGCGCCGGCAAGACCACGCTCATGCGCATCCTCGCCGGGCTCCTGCAGCCGCAGGCCGGCGAAGTCCTCATCGATGGCAAGCCGGTTCACCTCGCCTCTGCGCTGGATGCGCAGGCCCATGGCATCGGCATGGTCCACCAGCATTTCATGCTGATCCCCACCATGACCGTCGCCGAAAACATTTCCATCGGTCTGCCGGGCGTCCGCCGCTGGTTCCCGCGCCTCGGGGACCTCGCCCGCGAGATCACCGCCTTCGGCAAGGCGCGCGGCCTCGAGATCGACGCGAACGCCCTTGCCGGTTCGCTCTCCGTCGCCGGCCAGCAGCGCGCCGAAATCCTAAAGGCCCTCTATCGCGGCTCCAAGATCCTCATCCTCGATGAGCCCACCGCGGTCCTCACCCCGCAGGAAGCGACCGGGCTTTTCGAAGTCCTGCGCGCACTCGCCGCTTCGGGCACTGCCATCATCTTCATCAGCCACAAGCTGCACGAAGTCATGGCCGTCACCGACCGCATCACCGTGCTGCGCCGCGGCAAGGTCGCCGCCAGCTTCACCACCCGCGACACCAACGAGCGCGAAGTCGCCCGCGCCATGGTCGGGGCCGACGTGACGCTGCCCCAGCTCGATGAACCCGCCAACCAGAACGCCGCCCCGATCCTCGATCTCTCCGGCATCACCCTCAGGGACGATCGCGGCCTCACCCGCCTCGACGACGTGTCGCTGACCATCCGATCCGGCGAAATCGTCGGCATTGCCGGCGTCGATGGCAACGGCCAGCAGGAACTGGCCGAAACGGTGGTGGGCCTGCGCCGCGCCGAAGCCGGCGCCATCTCCATCGATGGCAAGCCGCTGGCTGCCGCGCCCGTTGCCGACCGCATTGCAGCCGGCCTTGCCCATATCCCCGAGGATCGCCACCGCACCGCGATCTTTTCGCCCATGTCCATCGCCGAGAACGCCGCGTCCGAAACCATCGGCGCGGCCCCGCTCTCGCGCTCCGGCCTCATCGATAACGGCGCCTTACGCGCCAATGCCCAGTCCATCGTCGACAATTTCGACGTCCGCTGCTCGGGCATCGAGCAGCCCATCGGCGAACTCTCCGGCGGCAATCAGCAGAAGGTCGTGCTCGGCCGCGCCATGAGCCGCGATCCGCGCGTCGTCGTCGCCGTCCAGCCCACGCGCGGCCTCGATATCGGCGCCACCGCCTTCCTCCACAACCAGCTGCTCGAAAGCCGCCGCAAGGGTGCCGCGGTTATGCTGGTCTCCACCGAACTCGATGAAATCCTCGCGCTTTCCGATCGCATCGCGGTCATGTTCAAGGGCCGCATCATCGGCATCATCGCGCGCAAGGACGTCACCATGGAAAAGCTGGGCCTGATGCTCGCCGGCGAGTCTGCCTGATGATCGAAACCGTCCGCCGCACGCTCGTCGCGCGCAATCTCCTCTCGGGTATCCTCGCCGTGCTCCTGGCCCTCCTGGCCGGCGCGCTCCTCATCCTCGCCCTCGGCCGCGATCCCGTCGCCGCCTATGGCGCGCTGTTCTCGGCCTCGCTCGGCTCCACAAATGGCCTGGCCGAAACCGCCATCCGCACCGTGCCGCTGGCGCTGTGCGGCATCGGCATCGCGCTGGCCTTCAGGGCAGGGGTGTTCAATGTCGGCGCCGAAGGCCAGCTCTTCATCGGCGGCATCAGCGCCGCCTATGTCGGCACGCTTCTCGATGGCCAGCCGCAATTGCTCGCCCTCTCGCTCATGGCCGTAGCCGCTGCCATCGGCGGCGCCCTCTGGTCCGGCATCGCGGCGGTGCTGAAACTCCGCTTTCGGTCCGACGAGCTCATCACCACGATCATGCTCAACTACATCGGCATCTTCTTCGTGGGCTACCTGCTTCACGGCCCGCTGCACGATCCGGGCTCGGCCCTGGCGCAAACCGTCCGACTCGGCGCCGAAGCCCGTCTGCCGGTGCTCGTGCCCGGCACGCGCCTGCATTTCGGCATCGTCATCGCGGTGGCCGCCGCCTTCATCGCCCAGCTCTATCTCTGGCGCACCGTCGCGGGCTTCCGTCTGCGCGCCACCGGCCAGAACCCGCGCGCCGCCGAGAACGCCGGCATCAACGTGCGCCGCGTCATCGTGGTCGGTTTCCTCACCTGCGGCGCCCTGGCGGGTCTTGCCGGCTTCACCGAAGTCGCCGGCGTCCAGCGCCGCATGATCGAGAACCTGTCGCCCGGTTATGGCTATACCGCCATCATCGTGGCGCTGCTCGGCCAGACCAACCCTATCGGCGTGCTCTTCGCCGCCGCGCTTTTCGCGGCGCTCCAGGTCGGCTCCACCACCATGGAGTCCGCCGTCGGCGTGCCGTCCTCGCTCACCATGATCATCCAGGCCCTCGTCGTGCTTTTCCTCCTGGCGCAGAACGTCATGCCGCGCTTCCGGCGCAAGAAGACGGGAGCGACCGCATGATGGACCTCCTCAACAACGCCGTCCTCGCCGGCTTCATTGCCGCCAGCGTACGCATGGCCATCCCCATCCTGCTGGCCGCGATCGGCGGCATGTTCTCGGAGAAGTCGGGCGTCCTCAATATCGGCCTTGAGGGCATGATGCTGCTCGGCTGCTTTGTCGGCTTCGCCGCCGCCTATGCCTCGGGCTCGCTCCTCGTCGGGGTCCTCGCCGCCATCGTCGCGGGCGCGCTACTCGGCCTCGTCCTCGGCGTTTTCGCCGTCACCATCGGCTCCAACCAGGTGGTGGTCGGCATCGCAATCAACCTCCTGATGGTCGGCGTCACCGGATTCTTCTTCCGGCTCTTTTTCGGCTCGGGCACCTCGTCCCCGCGCATCACCAATTTCCAGCCCATCGATTTCGGCGTTCTTGGGCAAATCCCCATCATCGGGCCGCTGCTCTTCCAGCACGATCCCTTGACCTATCTGGCGCTGCTCATCGTCGTCCTTGCCTGGGTGGTGATGCACCGCTCGACCGTCGGCCTCGCCATCTCCGCCGCCGGCGAACATCCCGAGGCCGCCGAAACCCTCGGCCTCAACGTCCCCCGCATCCGCTACCTGTGCCTGCTCGCAGGCGGCGCGCTCGCCGGCCTCGGCGGCGCCTTCCTCTCGCTCAGCGCCACCGGCCTTTTCATCGACAACATGACCTCGGGCCGCGGCTATATCGCGCTCGCCATGCTGATCCTCGGCCGCCGCTACCCCTTCGGCATCCTCGCTGCCGCCCTGCTTTTCGGCGCCGCCGATGCGCTGCAGCTAAGGACTCAGTTGTTGCCCTGGAACATCCCGCTCCAGTTCCTGCTGATGCTGCCCTATGTGCTCACCATCGTGGTCCTGGCCATCGCCGCCGGCCGCACAGGAGCTCCGGCAGCCCTTGGCGCCCCTTTCCGGCGCCATAAGTCCGATGGCGCTTGATCGGCTTTAACTGCCTGCTCTCAAAAGAGAATTTCGTCGCGGTGTTAAGTCGTCGCGGCGGATATACTCATTTTGGGTGGGTAGTGATTATTGTAAAAAGGATACACAACTATGGTTACCGATTGCATTGCTCGTGTTTCCTGGGGACCATCTCAGTGACTTGAGTTAGTGTTTCGGCGGGGGCATTTCACGCGAACATCCTCTTGCGTAGGAACCATGCGTAAAAGTGTCTTAGGCCAGATATCGACCTGGGCCGTCCTTCCTGTGCTCACGGCAATGCCGGCGGCAGCGCAGGAGCAGCAGACCCAGGACGCCCAGGAAGCAGCACCGCTGATCTACAGTCAGTCCGGCGGTTTGATGCTCCTGACGCTGCCGGACCTTCCGTCCGGCGTGGTCGATAATGGCAACCCGACAGCCGGCACCGGCAACGAGACCATCGTGGGCATGATGGTCGGCATGGACCTTGGCAAGAAGCTGGGCAAGTTCGCCGGGTTCGATGTCATCGGAAACCTCTCCTTCTTCATCGGCACGGGCGAGCGCAACACCACGACCACCTCGGTGGTCAGCGGCTCGGGCACGGTGCAGATCGCATCCAACACGCAGAGCACCGCGGCGATCACGCTCGCGACCGATCCCAACGCCACCTCGGCCAGTTCGCAGGTGACGCTCAGCCTGCCGGGCGGCGGTGTCACTCAGACGCAGGCGGCCAAAACCATTCCCGGTGGCGGGGCGCAGACCGCCTTTGCGGTCGCGCTGACCACGGACAACACCGGCGCCGTCTTCAGCGGCGTCTCCACGGACGGCACGAACTCTCAGGCCTTTGCCTTCGGTGGCGCCGCCGATCCGAGCGGGCTCACCATCGTCGGCACCGGCGACCTGTCGGGCCTGCGCATCACCCAGCAATCGCTGCGCAGCGTGGTCTATATGGGCGCCGACGCCTCGGTGGGCCTGTCCCCGCCGAGCATGGATTCGACCTCCTATACGCCCTACCTCTCGGTGGGCTATCGCATGCTCAACCAGGAGATCAGTTCGCTGACCTCCTTCGACCTGCCGGCGCCATCGGGCACCAACGGGTTCCCGTTGCTCGGCCTGCAGCGTTACGAGCACCTCGATACCAACTACCTGGGTGGCGGCGTCGGCCTGTCGGTTTCCCATACGCTCGACAACAACATCACCTTCACCGGTTCCGCCGAGGCGGGGCTGCGCGGGTTCGACGCCAAGTACAGTGGTCGCGACCTGGCGCTCTTCCCCATCAACAACGCCGGGCTCGAGTTGCAGCGGTTCGATGTGGGCCGCGCCACGGCCGAGGAAAAGGGCGTCGCCTGGTATGCCAAGGGCGAGGCGGGCCTCAACTTCCCGCTGGCGCCCAACCTGCTGCTCGGGTTCACCGGAACCGTCGAGTACCTCTCCAAGGTCCCGACCCTCGAGCGGTCGGCCCCGGTCGTGCAGGTGTCCGAATCGGGCGGCAGCTTCAATGCCACCTATCCCTCGGGCGCCGGCCAGCAGTCGACGTCGATCTCGTTTGTGGATTCCTGGAATTTCGGGCTCAAGGCCACGCTCAGCGGCGCCTTCTAGGGGCGCGGCGGCCGGCTCGGTCGCTCAGTTGCGCGAGTCGTAGCGGCAGTCGATCTCGCCGCCATTCCACTCGATCACCAGATGCGCCACATAGAAGGCGCTCGGATCCATGTCGAGTGTTACCCGCCCCACTTCTTCCTCGCCGTCTCCCGCTCCGATCAGGAAATCGCCCGACTGCGTGATGTCCGACCGTCCGCTTGGTCCCTGCTTCTCGATCACGAAATGATAGGAGCCCTCGGCCGGTTCGGACGAGGACACCTTGCCCACAAGCTCGATCGATGAAGGTGTCTCAACCTTGACGATGTCGCAGTTCATGCTCTCAGCTCCGCTTGCTGACGCCAGGGGAGCGCTGAGGATGATGGTTGCGAGAGCGGCTCTTAGACTGGCGTGGTGCATCATCTTGTTTTCAACTCCGCCCACGGTTGCCGCCGCTGTCCGGGGGATCTTAGAGCATTGGGCCCGCCACAGAGGGACGCCGGGCCGCAAAAAGGAAGTCCGAGCCCCTAGTCGGGGGCTCGGGGGGTTACCTGGATGGTATAGGTCGAGCTGCCCGAAGGCGTCGTCGAAGTCATGGTCCGGGTGCCCTCGTAATTGTGCGAGTTCATCTGGATCACCGACAGGGTCTGGTTCGAGCCGGTAATGGACTGGCTGAACGTGTGGCCTTCGCCCGATTGCGCGACGGTCGTGAAGTTGAATGCGCCCGTCACGTTCACCGATGCAGCGTTATTGGTGCCGCTTTGCACGGTGACCGATACATTGCCGCCGAAGTTTCCCTTGACCGGAAGGCTGCCTGCGAAGGCCGGGATCACTGGAAGACCCGCGGCCAGAACCGCAGCTAGAATCAAACGCCTCATAGCACTTCTCCGTTTGAACTTGTCGGCTGGGAAGAAGCGGGAGGATGCGGGGGGAATAGCGGGGCGCGCTACCGCATCCTCCTGCCCAGGCTAGAAGTTCACCTGGACTGTGCTCGAGGTGTTTCCGGCACCAGACTGCGAGGTCTCGGAATAGTTGCCATGGCCCATCTGGGTCGTGGAGGCACCATTACCGAACCCGCTCTGCCAGGTCCCGGACGCATTGTACTTGCCGGCCTGCACCGTCATGGCCTCGTTGCCCAGGCCTTCCTGGCCCGTATAGGTGTCGTTGTACTTGCCGACCTGGATGCTGCCAGAGGCATTGCCCAGGCCGTATTGTTCCACGGTGGCGTTGTTGCGCTTGCCGGTCTGATCGATGCCCGAGAAGTTGCTGCCAGCCTGGAAGGTCTGCTGGTTGTTCTGCCAGCCATGCTGGTTGACGATCGAGATGTTGCCAGCATAGGCGGCGCCCGAAGCGACCGCAAGGATGGCGGCGGCGCCGATAATGGTCTTGATCATTGGAAGTCTCCCTCAGGTGAAAAGCTGATGTGCCGAAGGCTTCGGCCACACCCAGAGGGCGGCAAACGCGCTGATTTTTCGAGCCGGAAGCCATACCGGCACAGTGGCGTAAATCCCCGGCGGCTAGGGCGTTTGCGCCGGTTGCGATCACATTCGTGGGATAGGTCCGTCATCTTCGCCGTCGCCCGGTATGACGTCCGGTGGAGGCATTACCCTTTGGCAGCCAGATGGTTGAACGGCATTCCGCCCCTGTCCGATGCCTCAAACCATGGGATACCCATACTAGACCAATCGGTCTGTTTGGCCCGAAACCGTTGATACAGCGCAATGACAGGCGTTTTGCCCCGTCCTAACGTCACCATACCCGAGGGCCGACAAAGAGCGGCGGGGTGGGGAAGGCGATACGACATCTCAGGGATGGGGGTTAAAATGAAGGCAATGTACGAGCGCGCACGGCTGTCCATGCCGCCGTTGGCCGAACCGCCCGCGGTTGCCGGCTGGGGCAAGGATGAAAGTGCCACCCGACACCTTCTGGTGCGCAGGGTTTCCAATTATCCCTACAACGCACTGATCAGTTGCATCTACGATCTGGCGCGCGGCAAGGCGGTCTGGGACAATTTCCTCGATACGCTCGCCACAGCCTTTCCGGGGTGCCTGATCCTGGTTTCCGGCGACGACCTGGCCACGCACCGCAACGTGGTCTTTGCCCATCGCGGGCTCACCCCGTCGGCGGCCGCCGCCTACGTCAACAGCTTCGCCTCGATCAATCCTTGGCGCGAGGCGCTCGGCAACTGGCCTCCGGGGCACCTCTACCAGGACGAGGACCTGCTCGAGCGCAGCCAGGCCATGGCCTCGCCCTACTACACCCAGTGGCTGGGCAAGCAGGGGACCTACGACGCCGCCACCGGCTTCATCGTCATGCGCTCGGGCGCGCGCCAGCTCACGCTGGAGCTGCGCTACAACTCCCAGGACGCGCGCATGGTCCGCGATCGCGCCGGTACGATCCTGGGCGACGCCGCCTTCCACTTCAACCACGCCTTCGAAAGCGCCGGCTCGGGCAAGGATTACCTCGCCCGCATCGTCGACGACCTCTCCTTCCCGGTCTTCCTCGTCGGATCGGACATGCGTGTGGTCTACAGCAACCACCACGCCGATACGCTCCGCCGCGATGCCGCCGGGCCCTTCATGGGCGATCGCGGTGTCCTGCGGGCCGGCGACGAGGCGGTGGATTCGCAATTGCGCAACCTGGTGGCGCGCGCCTCCTCGCGCCGCTCCACCACCTCGATCCTGGCCTTCGGCGGACCCCAGAACCGCTATTTCGCGGTGGCACGGCCCGCCATCCCGGCCGGGGAAGCGAGCTACCAGCTCCACGAGACGCTCTTCGATAACGGCCCGATCACCATGCTGATCATCCACGGCGCCTCGGGCATGGCCTCGCTGCCGGCGGACCTGCTCTGGCGGGCGTTCGGCTTCACCGAGGCCGAGGCCGAGCTTGCCGAAGCCCTGCTGGCGGGCGATACCGTTGCCGAGTATGCTCAGGCCCGGCTGGTCTCCAAGCAGACGCTGCGCAACCAACTGGTTGGGCTCATGCGAAAGACCGGCACCCATCGGCAGGCCGAACTGGTCGGATTGCTGACCCGCCTGGCGCTCACCTCTACCTAAAGCGGTACGTTTACCTCAAAAGGCGTAAAGCCGGTCTCCGTCTAAGCCCTTCGGCTACCCCGCCGATTATGGTAAGGTTCGGGCAATGCCGGATTTTTCCAGCGATCATTTTTGCGGGTGATCGATTTTGGGGCGGCCCGACCAAAGCCACTGGTCCGGACCGTTGATCTCTCCAGAGCAAATAACTCGTGTCGTTTTTGATCAGGCCTTTGCTAACGGGCAGAGACGCGATGAGGTTATGGCATGGACATAGTTGCTTTCGTTCCGACTTCCCCGCTTCCTGATTGGGTCGAGCGCGCCGCCTCGGCCGGTTCGGCGCCACGCCCCCCTGCGCCGCCGGCCTTTGGCGACGCGTCGGGCGGCGCGGCCGCCGAGCTCATGGCCTGTTCGATGCTCCGGCGCTACAAGGCCGGGCAGGCCATACTGGTGGAAGGCGAGATGGCCGAATATGTCGGGGTCGTTGTCTCCGGCGTTCTCAAGGTCACGCGCACCTTCGGCTCGGACCGCCAGCAGATCGTCAGCCTGCTGTTCTCGGGCAGCTTCTTCGGCCGCGCCTATGAGGCAGTCTCCCACTTCTCGGTGGAGGCGGCGAGCGATGTCGAAGTCCGCTGCATCCGCCGGCACGACTTCGAGGCGGTGCTCGAGCGCCATCCCGATTTCCAGCAATACATGCTCTCCATCGCCCTCGACGAACTCGAGGCGGCGCGGGACTGGATGGTGCTCCTGGGGTGTCAGGAGACGCTGGAGCGGGTCGCCTGCTTCTTCGCCCTGCTGCTCCAGCGCGGCGAAGGGCAGAGCCAGAACACCGTGACCTTTCCCATCGGCCGGCGCGATATCGCCGGCTACCTGGGGACCACGGTGGAGACGCTGAGCCGGCATGTGCAACTGCTCTCCCGCCAGGGCGTCATCCAGATCCTGGACGGCAAGAGCTTCCGCATTCTCGATTACGACCGCCTGCAATCGCTCTCGGGGGCCTGAGGCCCTTGTTCAGCCCCGCCGTTTCACGCTACCCCACCTGCCAGCATAGCGTGACGGAGGGCGAACAGCATGGCGAAGGTTGCATTCATCGGATTGGGCGTCATGGGCTATCCCATGGCCCGCCACCTGGCGGCCAAGGGCCACCAGGTTACGGTCTATAACCGCACCGCCGCCAAGGCCGAGCGCTGGGTGGGCGAGCACGGCGGCAAATCCGCCCCCACGCCCGCAACCGCCGCGCAGGGCCAGGATATCGTCTTCGCCTGCGTGGGCAATGACGATGACCTGCGCCAGGTGACCCTCGGCTCCGACGGCGCTTTTGGCGCCATTGGCAAGGGGGCGCTCTTCGTCGATCACACCACCGCCTCGGCCGGCATCGCCCGCGAACTGGCCGCTGCGGCCGCCAAGGGCGGCTTCGGCTTCATCGATGCCCCGGTCTCGGGCGGGCAGGCCGGCGCCGAGAACGGGGTCCTCACCGTCATGTGCGGCGGCTCGGATGCGGATTTCGCCCGGGCCGAGCCGGTCATGGCCAGCTATGCCCGCGCCAGCCGCCTCCTGGGCGAGGCGGGGTCGGGCCAGCTCGCCAAGATGATGAACCAGATCTGCATTGCCGGCATCGTCCAGGGGCTGGCCGAAGCCATCCATTTCGGCAAGCGCGCCGGCCTCGATATCGGCGCCGTCATCGACACCATCTCCAAGGGCGCCGCCCAGTCCTGGCAGATGGAAAACCGCGCCGCCACCATGACCGAGGGCAAGTTCGAATTTGGCTTTGCCGTCGACTGGATGCGCAAGGATCTCTCGATCGTGCTGGGCGAGGCCCGCACCAACGGCTCGACCCTGCCGCTCACGGCGCTGGTCGATCAGTTTTACGCCGATGTCCAGTCAATGGGCGGCGGCCGCTGGGACACATCGAGCCTGCTCGCCCGGCTCGAGCCCAAGGGCTGACGGACCGTTCGCCGGTCCCCGTACCCCCGGCGGGGAGAAAGGCGGAGCACGCGGCGCTAAAGGATCACCATCACCACCGCTGCGGCGGCGGAGACGATGGTCAGTGAAGCGACCATGGCGGCGACCAGCATGACCTGCGTATGGACCGTGTGTCGGTCCAGCGCGCTCTTGGCGTAGCTCTGCTTGCGGTAGAAATTCTCAGGCTCAAGTTGCGTCATCGACTGCCTCCCTTGCCCCCGGGGGAGACGCTAGCACCGACGCGCCATCGCGGCGCCGCAATGCCGCCATTGCAGTTAATTTTGCTTAAAATCTTACCGATTCAGCCGTGGAGGTTCTGCCGCATCTCGCGCGGGGTCATCCCGTATGCGGTCCTGAAATGCTCGTAGAACTGGCTGAGCGAGGTGAAGCCGGACTGGAACGCCACATTGGCGATCGAGATGTTGCCCTCAAAGAGCAGCGAGCGCGCCCGGATCAGGCGCATGCGCACCACGAACTTGCGCACCGACACATGCATCACCTCGGTGAAGAGGTTGAGCGCATAGTTGGGGTGGAGGCCCACCACCTTGGCGACATCCTCGGCCGTCAGCGGTTCGGAGAGGTTCTCGATGATGTGCCGCACCATCGCCACCACATAGCGCACCGGCGTCGCCGCCTTGGTGGTGGGGGTCACCGATTCAATCCACGGCGGCAGGAGCTCGTCCCATCCGATCAGCGCCGCTCGCCGCAGCATGTTGTTGATCTCGGACTTGAGGATGTCCGTGCGCTCGGCATTTCCCGAGCGATAGTCCTGGTACCAGCGGCGCAGCGTATGCTCGTCGATGGCGTCGGGCGTCAGCGCGATGACGCCGCCACCCATCATGGTTTCGGTGAGTCGGCCCAGGGTCTGCATGTGCAGGAACGAGTCGAGCGGCAGGTAGACGTTGCACTGCCGGGAGTCGCTCTCCACGCCCCGGTCGAGCGCCACCGTCTGGTGCGGGATACCGGCCCAGAACATGATCAGCCGTTCGGCCGGCACGTTGACCTGGCGGCCGTCATAGACGTACTCCATGGCGCCCGCCGTGAGCCAGTTGAGCTCGATATGCCCGTGGCTATGCTCCTGTGGCATGATCTGCGGATCGAACCAGCGGATGCCGAAACGCCCGAAGGCGGCAGTGTTGGCATAGAACCGCCGGTCGGGGCGAGGCACCGGCAAAGGTGCCTGTTCGCGCCGCTTGCCGGGCGTTTTGCTGAGCTTGATGGACTGCTCCATGGCCGTTTCCAACGATCTTTAAAAACCGGAATAACTGATTAAAAGATCGGATTGCGCGGCTTTTTGCAAGCACTACCATTCAACATGCAGGCCCGGGATGGAGGGAGGAGACCCCCATTGCAGTCGCATGTGCGCGGGCTTGAAGTCTGAGGGAGGAAATATGCGTAGACAATTGATTGCCCTTGGCGGGGCAGGACTGCTGCTGAGCGTGTCCATGCTGGCCGTGCAAGCCCAGGAGGTGGCGCCTACCACGCCACCCGATCCGCCGAAATTCGAAGCCCAGGGCTTCCCGACATTCGTGGGTGTCAAGGACATCTTCGAGTTCAAGGCCCTTCCCGAGTACCATGAGCCCGATTGGGTGACCAAGCAGTTCGTCGACACCGGCAAGCTGCCCCCGGTCAAGGACCGTCTCCCCAAGGAGCCAATGGTCTACAAGACTGCCAACATGCCTGACGGCGTGGGTGTCTATGGCGACGTCATGCGCCACGTCATCGGCGGCCGTCCGGAAGGCTGGAACTACATGGCCGGCCAGTCCCAGGGTTGGGGCGGCATCGACATCGGCACCATGGAATGCCTCACCCGCACCGGCCCTCTCTTCGAGGTCAAGGCCGAGGAACTCGAGCCGCTTCCGAACCTGGCCAAGAGCTGGGAATGGTCCGAAGACGGCCACAAGCTGACCATGCACCTGATCGAAGGCGCCAAGTGGTCGGACGGCGTGCCGTTCACCTCCGAAGACGTGATGTTCTACTGGAACGACAACGTCCAGGATCCCAACGTCTCCCCGCTCAACGGCGCGACCCCGGAATCCTTCGGCGAGGGCACCACGCTCAAGGCCATCGACGATTACACGATCGAATGGACCTTCAAGGAAGCTTTCCCCAAGCAGTACCTCTACCAGATGGCCTACGGCACCTTCTGCCCGGGCCCGGCCCACATCTTCAAGCCGCTGCACCCCAAGTATTCGTCCAACACCTATGACCAGTACAAGAACGCCGTTCCGCCCGAATACCTCAACGTTCCGGTGATGGGCGCCTGGGTGCCGGTCGAATACCGTCCCGACGACATCGTCGTGATGCGCCGCAATCCCTACTACTGGAAGGTCGACGAGAACGGCAACCAGCTGCCGTACCTCAACGAAGTCCACTACCGCCTGTCCACCTGGGCCGACCGTGACGTCCAGGCCGTGGCCGGTACCGGCGACTTTTCCAACCTCGAGCAGGCCGAAAGCTACGTCGAGGCGCTCAAGCGCTCCGCCGATCCGTCGGCTCCCTCGCGTCTCGCCTTCGGTGCCCGCACCATCGGCTACTCGCTCATCCCGAACCTCTCCGGCAACGGCTGGGGCGAACCCGATGACCGCGGCCAGGCCGTGCGCGAGCTCAACCGCAACCTCGATTTCCGCAAGGCCGTGTCCTACGCCCTCGATCGCCAGCATCTGGGTGAATCGCTGGTGAAGGGCCCGTTCACCGCCATCTATCCGGGCGGCCTCTACGCGGGCACGACCTATTACGACAAGGATTCGACCGTCTACTATCCGTACTCGCTCGAAACGGCCAAGGCGCTGCTCGAGAAGGCCGGTCTCAAGGACACCGACGGCAACGGCATCGTCAACTACCCGGCTGACGTGAAGGGCGTCGGTGGCAAGGACGTCGAAATCACGCTCCTGGCCAATTCCGACTACCAGACCGACAAGAGCCTCGCCGAAGGCGTGATCGCCTCCATGGAAGCGCTCGGCATCCGTGTCGTGGCCAACTTCCAGGCCGGCAACCAGCGTGACGCCAGCTACCAGGCCGGCAAGTACGACTGGCAGGTCTTCCGCAACGGCTCCGAGCTGATCTCGGTGGTGCAGGGCACTGTGGGCCTGGCCCCGACCGGCCCGCGCATCTCCAACAACCACCGCGCCGGCACCGACGGCACGCTGGATCTGCTCCCGTTCGAGCAGGAGATGGTCGATACGGTCAACGCCTTCATCAACACCACCGATCCGGCCGAACGCGTCGACCTGATGAAGAAGTACCAGAAGCTCTACACCGAGAACCTCTACACCATCGGTCTGACGCAGTATCCTGGTGCGCTCATCGTCAACAAGCGCTTCGCCAACATCCCGCCGGGTGCCCCGATCTTCATGTTCAACTGGGCTGAAGACAACATCATCCGCGAGCGCGTGTTCGTGCCTGCCGACAAGCAGCAGGGGTACGAGCTGCACCCGAACACCCTGCCTGGCGCGCCGGGCAAGGGTAACGGCCCGATCAGCTGATCGATCGTCCTCCAATCGTGACGGACAAGGGAGCCGCGGCCCCCTTGTCCCCTTGACCAGACCGGAGACGAACCCGTGATCCTGCGCTTCCTGATCGTCCGAATTCTATCGGCCATACCTGTCCTGTTCCTGCTGAGCGTCGTGACGTTCGCCATCATCCAGGCCCCTCCGGGCGACTATGGCGACTACATCCGCTCCCAGCTCATGAACCAGGGCGGCGCCACCGCCGAGGAGGCGGAAATCCAGGCCGAGGCCTACCGTCAGGCCAATGGCCTGAACGATCCGCTGCCCGTCCAGTATTTCAACTGGGTCAAGGGCATCGTCACGCGCTTCGATTTCGGCCACTCGCTCTACTACAACAAGCCCGTCGGCGATGTCGTCGCCGAGCGGCTGCCGCGCACCATCGCGCTGGCGCTGACCTGCCATATCCTGGCGACGATCCTTGGCATCACCCTCGGTGTCGTGGCGGCAACCCGCCAGTACAGCTGGGTCGATACCCTTTTCGGCTTCGTATCCTTCCTCGGGATGACCATCCCCAGGTTCCTGCTCGCCATCATCATCATGTACATCCTGGTCTTCAGGATAGGCGTCCAGGAAATCGGTAGTTTCAATTCCGTCAAGTTCGGCGGACAACCCTGGTCCTGGGCCAAGTTCGTGGATCTTCTCGCCCACGTCTGGCCGGTGATCTTCATCGCCACGCTGGGCGGCCTCGCCTACAACATGCGCGTCATGAGGGCGAACCTGCTCGACGTGCTCAACGCCCAATACGTGGAAACCGCGCGGGCCAAGGGCCTCCCCGAGCGCGCCGTGATCATGAAGCACGCCGTACCGAACGCCCTCCATCCGCTCATCGCCTACCAGGGCGTGGCGCTGCCCTACATGCTCACCGGCGAAATCGAGGTCGCCATCGTCTTCGGCCTCGCTACCGTCGGCCCCGCGATCGTCGGTTCCATGGCCGTGGGCGACGTCTGGGTCACCGCCACCTTCGTGATGGTCCTCGCCGCCACCCTTATCGTCGGCAACATCATCGCCGACCTGTTGCTGGCCCTCGTCGACCCGCGCGTTCGCCTGGGAGGTGCCCGCGAATGACCGACATTCACACCCGCTCCTCCATCCCCCTGCCGCCCGATGCCGGCGAAGGCCCCGCGCCCACCGGCGCGGAAGAAGCCGAGGCCGCCACGGCGCCCGTCGTCAACCCGCGCTTCGCCCATGGCAACGAGGGCTATCTCGCACTCGTCTGGCGCCGCTTCCGCCGCTCGGCCATCGGCATGGTCGGCCTGGTGCTGGTGGTCATGCTGCTCGTCATTGCCGTGTTTGCCGATTTCTTCGCGCCGGTCGATCCCAAGCAGCCCAACCTCGCCTTCGCGCCGCCCGACCAGATCACCTTCTCGGCGCCCGACGGCAGCTTCAGCCTCATCCCCTACGTCTACCCGATCATCGAGACGGGCGAACTCGACCCCATCACCTACCAGCCCCTCACCGGGCCGGATAAGGAGAACCCGACCCCGCTCGGCTTCTTCGTGGAGGGCTACAGCTACTACATCCTCTGGGTCATCCCCTCCAACATCCACTTCTTCGGCTCGACCAACGGCAAGCCGGTGAACTTCCTGGGCACCGACAAGTTCGGCCGCGACATCCTTTCGCGCGGAATCGTCGGTTCGCGCATCTCGCTCACCATCGCGCTGATCGTGGTGTTTCTCACCACCACCGTCGGCACGCTCGTGGGCATCACCTCCGGCTATATCGGGGGCCGGGTGGACGTCTGGGTGCAGCGCTTCGTCGAATTCGTGCTGATGTTCCCACAGCTCCCGCTCTACCTCGCCCTGACCAGCCTCATCCCGGTGACAGCGCCTTCCAACGTCTTCATCGCCTTCGTCATCGGCGTCATGGCGGCGCTCGGCTGGGCCCAGCTCGCTCGCGAGGTGCGCTCGAAAACTCTCTCGCTGGCCCGCATCGAATATGTGCGCGCCGCCATCGCCGTGGGGTCGGGCGACTTCCGCATCATTACCCGGCACATCCTGCCCAACGTCATGAGCCACATCATCGTGGCAGTGACGCTTGCCGTGCCCTCGGTGGTACTGCTCGAGAGCTTCCTCGGTTTCCTCGGCTTCGCCGTGAAGCCGCCGCTGATCTCGTGGGGCCTCATGCTCCAGGATACCGGCTCCTTTTCGGTGATCGGCTCCTATCCCTGGATCCTGAGCCCCGTCGTCTTCGTCCTCATCACCGTGTTCGCCTTCAACGCGCTGGGCGATGGCCTGCGCGACGCGGTCGATCCTTACTGAGCGAGCAGCATCATGTCCCCAACAGCCCTTGCTCCCGCCGAACGCCACGATCTGGGCACCCATGGTCGCGAACTGATCCTGGACGCCCGCAATATAGCCGTCGACTTCAAGGTCGAGGGTGGCATCGTCCACGCCGTCGAGGATGTCTCCTTCCAGCTCCACAAGGGCGAGACCATCGCGCTCGTGGGCGAATCCGGCTCGGGAAAGTCGGTGACGGCGCGCACCGTCATGCGCCTCCTCACCAAGCGCGCCCGCATCGGCAAGCAGACGCGCATCACCATGGACGGCCAGGACGTCGTCACGATGAGCGACGCCCAGATGCGCAAGCTACGCGGCAACAAGGTCGCCATGATCTTCCAGGAGCCGATGTCCTCGCTCAACCCGGTCTACACCATCGGCCAGCAGATCTGCGAAATCCTGCACCTGCACAACAAGATCTCCAAGAAGGAGGCCATGGAGCGCGCCCGGGCGCTGCTCGAGGAAGTGCAGATTCCCGAGCCAGCCGCGCGCCTGCTCCAGTACCCTCACCAGCTTTCGGGCGGCCAGCGCCAGCGCGTCATGATCGCCATGGCGCTTGCCAACCGCCCCGACATCCTCATCGCCGACGAGCCCACCACCGCGCTCGACGTCACGGTCCAGGCCCAGATTCTCAACCTGATCAAGGACCTCAAGTCCAAGTACGGCATGGCGGTGATCCTCATCACCCACGACCTGACCATCGTTCGCCAGTTCTCCGACTACGTCTATGTCATGCAGAACGGGCAGGTGCAGGAGCACAACCGCACCGAGGCGATCTTCGCCAATCCGCAGCACGCCTATACCCGGCACCTGCTGGCCTCCGAGCCCAAGGGCATCGCCAATCCGCTCCAGGGCGAGGAAAAGACCATTCTCGAAGGCAGGGACGTCAAGGTCGCCTTCACCCTCAAGCGCGGCGGCTTTTTCAAGCCGGGCTTCTTCGAGCTCGTCGCCTGCGACAATCTCAGCCTCAACCTCAAGCGTCACGAGACGCTCGGTCTCGTGGGCGAATCCGGCTCTGGCAAGACCACCTTCGGGCAGGCCCTCATCCGGCTCATTTCGAACCAGGGCGGGGAAATCCTCTTCGATGGCGAGCGCATCGACGGCAAGGATCGCGGCGCCATGCGCCCGCTGCGCAGCCGGATGCAGATCGTCTTCCAGGATCCCTTCGCCTCGCTCAACCCACGCATGTCGATCCGCCAGATCATCGAGGAAGGCCTCATCGTCAACGGCATCGGCGCCAACACCCGCGAGCGGGTCGATCGCGTCCGCCAGGCGCTGATCGATGCCGGCTTGCCCGACACCATCCTCTCGCGCTTCCCGCACGAATTCTCGGGCGGCCAGCGCCAGCGCATCGCCATCGCCCGCGCCATCGCGCTCGAGCCCGAGTTCATCCTTCTGGACGAGCCCACCTCGGCGCTGGACCTTTCGGTCCAGGCCCAGATCATCGACCTTCTGCGCAAGCTCCAGGACGAGAAGGGCCTCTCCTATCTCTTCATCTCGCACGACCTCAAGGTCGTCCGCGCCCTCTGTCACCGCGTCATCGTCATGCAATATGGCAAGATCGTCGAGCAGGGCCCGGTCAACGAGGTGCTCACCAACCCACAGACCGAATACACGGCCCGGCTCGTCCGCGCCGCGTTCGAAATCGCTGCCTAGCGGCAGCGGCAAGCCCCAAGCGGAGAATTCTTTCAATGGCCAACCCCAAGATCACCTTCATCGGTGCCGGTTCTTCGGTGTTCATGAAGAACATCGTCGGCGACGTCCTGCAGCGCCCGGCGCTCGCCGGCGCGCGCGTGGCGCTCATGGACATCAATCCCCAGCGCCTCGAAGAGAGCGCCATCATCGCCGGCAAGCTCATCAATACGCTCGGCGTTCCGGCCACGGTCGAAACCTATACCGACCAGCGCAAGGCGCTCGACGGTGCCAACTTCGTGGTCGTCTGCTTCCAGATCGGCGGCTATGAGCCCTCCACGGTCGTCGATTTCGAGATTCCCAAGAAGTACAACCTGCGCCAGACCATTGCCGATACGCTCGGCGTCGGCGGCATCATGCGCGGACTGCGGACCGTGCCGCACCTCTGGAAGATCTGCGAGGACATGCTCGAGGTCTGCCCGGAAGCCATCATGCTCCAGTACGTCAACCCGATGGCCATCAACACCTGGGCCATTGCCGAGAAGTACCCGACCATCAAGCAGGTGGGCCTGTGCCATTCGGTGCAGGGTACCGCCCACGAGCTCGCCCACGATCTCGACATTCCCTATGACGAGATCCGCTATCGCGCCGCCGGCATCAACCACATGGCGTTCTACTTGAAATTCGAGCACCGCCAGCCGGACGGCTCCTATCGCGATCTCTACCCGGACCTCGTCCGCGCCTATCGCGAAGGCCGCGCGCCCAAGGCGGGCTGGAACCCGCGCTGCCCCAACAAGGTGCGCTACGAGATGCTGACGCGCCTGGGCTATTTCGTGACCGAAAGCTCCGAGCACTTCGCCGAATACACGCCCTATTTCATTAAGGAAGGCCGCGAGGACCTGATCGAGAAGTTCGGCATCCCGCTCGATGAATATCCCAAGCGCTGCGTCGAGCAGATCTCGCGCTGGAAGACGACCTCCGAGGAATACCGCAAGGCTGACCGCATCGAGGTCAAGGAGAGCAAGGAATACGCCTCCGCCATCATGAACTCGGTGTGGACGGGCGAGCCCTCGGTGATCTACGGCAACGTTCGCAACAACGGCTGCATCACTTCGCTGCCGGACAATTGCGCTGCCGAAGTGCCGTGCCTCGTCGATGCCTCGGGCATCCAGCCGACCTATATCGGCGCGCTGCCGCCCCAACTCACCGCCCTCATCCGCACCAACGTCAACGTTCAGGAACTGACCGTTGCCGCGCTGATGACCGAGAACAAGGACCACATCTACCACGCCGCCATGATGGACCCGCACACGGCCGCCGAACTGGATCTCGACCAGATCTGGCACCTTGTTGACGACCTCCTGGTCGCCCACGGCGACTGGCTCCCCGAATGGGCGCGTTCCAACCGCAAGAAAGTCGCCTGAGGACAAGTTCCCTCCCTGTATCCCCGGCGAGCAATCGCCGGGGTTTTTTGCTTTTTGGGGGGACGTTGGAGGGACTGGTAGAGCTAGCAGGTCTCCTTCCCCCTTGTAGAGCGGGAACTCGGTGCCGTGTCTCCGCCCACCCGCACCCTCAATCCCTTCCCCACAGGAGGCTGAGGCCTATGGAGCGCATCGAAGTTCCCCGACTCACTCCTGCCGCATTCCACGCCCCCTATCGAAACTCCCCGGCCAATCTGCTCTAATGCTGCCATGATGAATCAGTCCCCCGCCGAGACCGCGCTCAGTCGCGCCATGATCCGGTGGTCGCTGACCAAGGCGACGCCGGTCACCGAAACGCCGACCAGCACGATCTACAAGGTCGAGCAGAACGGTCGCGATCCGGCTGCGCTCAAGGTTCTCAAGCCCGGCAGGTCCGAGGACGAGCGGCGCGGCGGTGCGCTGCTCGCCTGGTATGGCGGGGAAGGGGCAGTGACCGTGTTCGACAGCACGGACGATGCCGTCTTTATGGAATGGGTCGAGGGCAAGACGCTGGGGGATCCGGCGCGCCAGGGCCGCGACGAGGAGGCCACCGAGGCTTTCGGCCATGTCGTCCAGCTACTGCACAAGCCGCGCGACGACGCTCCCGAGGACCTCATCCCGCTGCGCCAGCGTTTCCAGGCGCTCTTCGAGACCAATGTCCGTGCCTGGCCCTATACCGCCCGCGACCTCTATGCGCGCGCCGTCGGCATCGGCCTGGCCATGTTCGACAAGCCCTCCCGTGTGGTGCCGCTGCACGGAGACCTCCATCACGACAACATCCTTTCGTCCTCGCGCGGCTGGCTGGCGATCGATCCCAAGGGCCTGCTGGGCGACCCGACCTATGAGGTCGCCAACGCCTTCATCAACCCGCTCGGAGCCCAGAAGCTGACCGCCGATCCGGGCCGTATCGCCCGCCTTGCCGACAGCTTCGCCGTGCGTCTCGGCTTCAACCGCAAGCGCATCCTCGGCTTCGCGGCCGCGCACGCGGCGCTTTCGGCTTGCTGGGATATCGAAGATGGCAACTCCATTGCCGGCCAGCTCGACGTGCTGCCCCATCTCCTCACGGCCTACGACAAGGCCTGAGGCGAGCCTACTCTGCTGCCCGGCGATAGCTCGAGGGCGGCTTGCCGGTCAGCGCCGCGAAGGCCTTTGAAAAATGCGCCTGGTCGAAATAGCCCAGGGCGTGGGCGAGCGCGGTGAGGCTGGTTTCCTCGTTCCGGTTGAGGGCCTCGACCGCCTCGATCATGCGGTAGCGGTCGATGACCCATTTCGGGCCGACCCCGACATAGTCCTCGAAAAGCCGCTGCACGCTGCGGGCGGTGACACCGGCGAGCCCCGCCAGCGCCGCGACGCTGAAAAGGTCGGGGGCGCGTGAAATCTCGGCGACGAGACGCCGGGCCTCCTCGGCGCGCGGATCGGGATCGGGCAGTCTCTCGCGCAGGATGTCTTCGACCCGGTCCGCCATCGTCGCCGGATCGTTGGCGCCGCGCAGTTCTTCCTTCAGTATCCGCTCGTCTACGCCGAAGACCGACTGCACGGGGACGGTGCGGTCCGTGATTTCGTGCATCGGCCGGCCGAGGAAGCCGCGGAACATTCCGGGCCGGAACTTCGTCCCGACCACCGCGCCGCGCCCTTCAAGCCGATAGGTGAACTTGGCGCGCTGCAGCCCGAAAATGCCGGTGCCGCCGACCGGATCGATCACCAGGTGCTGGCTGGGATGAGGCAGGTTTTCCTGAGTATAGGGCGCTTCCAGATCCCAGATCACCAACCAGAAATGCTCGATGAACGGTTCCAGGTCCTCGCTGGCCGCCAGCCGCAAGAGCTCGAAGTTCTTGAAGCTTTCGGCCCGATGCAACAAGCCGCGCGCGGGATCGTTCTGCTGGTCGATGACGATGCGTTCGAGCGTCTGTCGCAAATCTACAATTCCCCTCGCCGCACCCGCGCTAGGCTGGTCACATCAATAAAGGAGGCGATCATGAACAAGGCCAAGGGCACCATTCTGCACAACAACTGGGACGAAAAGCCCTACCACGAGGCTCCGCCGCAGAAATCCACCAAGGCCAGCATTGACGTGGTCTTCAAGGGCGACCTCGCCGCCGATGCCAAGACCGATTTCCTTATGCAATACCCCAATGATTCCCTTTGCCACTATTCCGGTTACCTCTTGGTCGACGGCACCCTGGCGGGCAGGAAAGGCACCTTCATGATCTACGAGGTCGGCACATGGGAGAACGGCGTGGCCAGCTCCAGCTGGGAGATCGTCAAGGGCTCGGGGACCGGCGAACTCGCCGGGATTTCCGGCAAGGGCAGCTACGCGGCCGAGCACGACAAGACCGTCCACTACGAAATCGACTACACCTTGCCCTAAGCCATATCCCTCACGGCCTGCAGGAATTCGGCATGCCCCATCGCCCGGGTGGCGGCCTGCTTGTATTCCTTGACCAGTTCGTCATGGGTCTTCTTGGCGAAGGCCCGCAGCTTCGGATCGCGCGCCATTTCGGCCCTGGCCACCGCGGGGTCGAGAAGCCCCAGCCCGTCCAGCACCGGATAGTGCAACTGCGTCTCGATATGAGGTAATCCACCCAGATAGTTGGGAAAATGCTCGGCGCGCGGCATCTCCGTGCGCCAGCGCGCCAGCCGCTCCTGCGTTTCCGGATGCAGCCGCTCCGCCCGCACGTTGCGCCAGAACGGGGTGTCGTCGCGCTCGGTCGCATAGTGAGTGTTCACGAACGTGCGGAAGTCGTCGACCTGCCGGCCAACGCGGCGGTTGTAGTCGTCGCGCTCCGCCGGGGTCATCCTGCCCGGTTCCTTGAGGTAATGCTCGGCGAACAGCATCATCTGCACGATCGTGCCGTGGATCGAAGTCGATTCCAGCGGTTCGAGGAAGCTCGAACTCAGCCCCACCGCCACGCAATTGCCCATCCAGGCCTTTTCCAGCCGGCCGATGCTGAAGCGGATATCGTCGCGGACTTCGATCTCATGGCCCAGGGCCCGCTCGACTTCGAGCTTGGCCTGCTCGGGCGTGGTGAACTCGTCCGAATAGACATAGCCGCAGCCATAGCGGGTCTGGGTTGGTATCTGCCACATCCAGCCATTTTCCTGCGCCCAGGCAAGGGTGTAGTTGGCGATCTCGTCGCCTTCCTTGATGTCGAGCCAGAAGGGCAGGGCGCGATTGACCGGCAGTTCCCTGGCATATGAGATCCAGGGCGCCTGCAATTCCTGGACGATGAGGCGCTTGCGGAACCCGGTGGCGTCTATGAAGAAGTCGCCTTCCAGCCGCTCCCCGCTGTCGAGCTTGAGCGCGGTGATGTCCCCGCTTTCGCCGTCCCGCTCGACGCCTTCCACCACGGCATCGACGATCTCGACCCCGTTGGACTTGCGCTTGAGATACTTGCCTACGAGCGATTGATCGAAATGGTAGGCATGGTGGAACGGTCCGAGACGGACCAGCGACCCATCCGCCTTGCGCGCATAGGGCGCTTTCCTGCGCTCGAGCAGCGGCCCGAAAAGGTGCATGTCCTGCACCTTCTTGCCCACCGAAACCGCATAGACATTGAGATAGTCCGAGGGCGCGCCCTGCGGCGGCTGCACCACCTGGTGCGGATCATCGATCGGGCCGTAATAGGTAAATCCCTTCCGCCGCCAGTCCTGGTGCCGAATGCCCAGCTTGAAGGTCGCCTCGGTCTCGCGGAAGAATTCGAACTCATCGATGCCGAAGTGCTGGAGGAAGACGCGGAAAGCCGCCGTCGTCGCCTCGCCTACCCCGACGGTGCGGATTTTGGAGGACTCGACCACCGAAATCGTGGCGTCCAGCTTCATGCGCCTGGCGCTGTCCTGGATGATGAAGGCCGCCAGCCACCCGGCGGTCCCGCCTCCCACGATCACGAAACGCGACGGCTTTGCCATTGTCCTGCTTCCTCCCCTGGCCGCACTAAACAGGGGCGGTCGGCGCCGCGCAAGGCGCGCCCCGTTCGGATTTCGAGCGAACTCTTCCTGATTTCGCCGCGATCGTCCTACATTGCCGTTGCAGCACGAATCGGGACCCCAGACATGCTCGTTCTTTCCCGCCGCGGTTTTCTCGTCGCGGCCGCGGCCACGACCCTTTCGGCCTGTACCACCACCATGCCGGCCATCGCTCCGGCGGATAATTCTCCCGAGGCCCTGACGACGGAGTCCATCCTGCGCCAGGTCAACGAAGTGCGCGCCGCCAACGGCCGCCCCGCCTGGACGTGGAATCCGCAACTGGCCGAGGCCGCCCGCAGCCAGGCCCGGCTGATGGCCTCGAAGGACAAGCTCTCGCACGATCTGGGCGTCACGCTGCGCGAACGCGTCACGGCCGCCGGCTATGCCGGCGCGGTAGGCGAGAATGTGGCCGGTGGCCACAAGTCGCTTCCGGCGGCGCTCGAGGGCTGGCTGGCCTCTCCCGGCCATCGCGAGACGCTGCTGAGCACCAAGTTCGTCGAGTTCGGGCTGGCCTTCGCGCGGACGCCGGGCAAGAGCCGCATGGGAATCTACTGGGCCCTAATCGCCGGCGGATCGTTCGATGCCTGGCGGGTCTATCTCTAGCGGGTGAGTTTCTCGGGTGGGATGGGCCGCGTCGGTCACCCGACACAGCGCACCCCCTCAGGCAACCGAATGTCTTAGCTCAGCGTCCGCCGCACGGCGTCGTCCCATCCCTTGAGCTTTGCTTTGCGCACCTTCGGGTCCATCTTCGGCTCGAACCGCCGGTCGCGCGCCCAGCTCTTGGCGAAAGCTTTCGCGCCGGGCCAGACCCCGGCCTTCGAGCCGGCGAGCCAGGCCGCGCCAAGCGCGGTAGTCTCGAGGATCGTCGGCCGATCGACCGGCGCATCGAGGACATCGGCAAGGAACTGCATGGTCCAGTCCGAAGCCACCATGCCGCCATCGACTCGGAGCACCGTGTCCTGCCCGGATCCCTTCCAGTCCTTGCGCATGGCCTCGAAGAGATCGCGCGTCTGGTAGACCACCGATTCCAGGGCCGCCTTGGCGATCTCGGCGGCGCCAGTGGCGCGTGTCAGCCCATAGATGGCCCCGCGGGCTTCGGCATCCCACCAGGGCGCGCCCAGCCCGACAAAGGCGGGCACCATGTAGACATGCTGGCCCGGATCGGCCGTGTGCGCCAGCGCCCCGGTCTCAGCGGCGGTCTTGACGATCTTGAGCCCGTCGCGCAGCCACTGCACGGCAGCCCCTGCCACGAAGATCGAGCCTTCTAGCGCATAGGTCGTCTTGCCGTCGAGCCGATAGGCGATGGTCGAAAGCAGCCGGTGCTTGGACTTGACCAGTTCGTCGCCGGTATTGAGCAACGCAAAGCACCCGGTGCCGTAGGTCGATTTGAGCATGCCGGGCTCGAAGCACGCCTGACCGATCGTGGCGGCGTGCTGGTCGCCTGCCACGCCCAGGATGGGGATGGCCGCGCCGAACAGGCCGGCATCGGTAACGCCGAAATCGTCGGCGCAATCCTTGACCTCGGGCAGCAGTTCCTTGGGCACGCCGAGCAGGTCGAGAAGCTCCTCGTCCCACCTGTTCTTGGCGATATTGAACATCAGCGTGCGGCTGGCATTTGTGGCGTCGGTCGCGTGGACCTTGCCGCCCGTCAGGCGCCAGATGAGGAAGCTGTCGACCGTGCCGAAGGCGAGTTCGCCTGCCACGGCGCGCTTTCGCGCGCCTTTCACCTTGTCGAGCAACCAGCGCACCTTGGTGCCCGAGAAGTACGGGTCGAGCAGCAACCCGGTCTTGCGGGTGAAGACCTTTTCCTTGCCGGCCTTCTTCAAGGCATTGCAGAGCGGGGTCGTACGCCGGTCCTGCCATACGATGGCGTTGTGGATGGGCTTGCCGGTGGCGCGCTCCCAGATGAGGCTGGTCTCGCGCTGGTTGGTGATGCCGATCGCGGCGACTTCGGCGGCCGAGATGCCGGCCTTTTCGAGCGCGGTGCGTATGGCCCAGACCACGCTCTCCCAGATCTCCTCGGGGTCATGCTCGACCCATCCCGATTGCGGGAAGATCTGGGTGAACTCCTTCTGCCCGACCCCCGCGACGGCCTGCTTCTCGTCAAAGACGATGGCGCGGCTCGATGTCGTGCCCTGGTCGATGGCCAGCACGTATCCGCTCATGTAACTCCCCCTTAAATGCGCGTCGCGAGGCGCTTGGCCATGTAGGCTGCCAGCCGCGCCTTCTCATCCTCTGTAACAATCAGGCCGAGTTTGGAGCGACGCCACAAGACGTCCTCCGCCGAGACCGCCCACTCCTCCTCCATGAGGTAGTCGACCTCGCGGGCCGAAAGGTCCGCTCCGAACATCTCGCCAAGCTCGGCGACGGACGAGGCTTCGTTCAGGATGAAGCGGGCCCGTGTACCGTAGTGCCGCATCAGGCGCCTGAGGAGCGCCGCGGGCAGGGCAGGGTAGTCGCGCTTGAGCTTTTCGACTTCCGCATCGAATGCCAGCGGCTCGAACTCGCCACCCGGCAGCTTGGCCGATTTCGTCCACGGTTCGCCACGCTTGCCGAGGACGCCCTCGATCTTCTCGAGCACCGACTCCGCCAGCCGGCGCGAGGTAGTGAGCTTGCCGCCGAAGACGTTGACGACCGCCCCTGTCGCCGCATCGCCCTCGACCTTGAGCACGTAGTCGCGCGTCGCCTCCTGGGCGGCGCTGGCGCCGTCGTCGAAGAGCGGGCGCACGCCCGAATAGGTCCAGACGATATCCTCGCGCCGCACCGGCTCCTTGAAATATTCGCTCGCCGCCTTGCAGAGGTAGTCGGTCTCCTCCTCGGATATCTTCACCTTGGCAGGGTCCGCCTTGTAGTCCTGGTCGGTGGTGCCGATGAGCGTGAACTCGCGCTCATAGGGAATGGCGAAGATGATGCGGCCATCCGGGTTCTGGAAGAAGTAGCAGCGGTCATGCTCGAACTTCTTGCGGATGACGATATGGCTGCCTTTGACCAGCCGCACGTTGTGCGCCCCGTTATTGCCCATCGCTTCCACGATCACGTGGTCAACCCAAGGGCCGGCGGCATTGACGAGGAGCCTTGCCCGCACGGCTTCGCGCACGCCGGTATCGATGTCCTCGATATCGATGGTCCAGGCGCCCTGGCTGCGGCGGGCCGAGGTGACCTTGGTGCGCGTGCGGATTTCCGCGCCCCGTTCGCGGGCGTCGAGCGCATTGAGCGCCACGAACCGCGCATCATCCACCCAGCAGTCGGAATATTCGAACGCCGTCTTGTAGCCCGGCTTGAGCGGCTTGCCGGCCTCGTCGGTGCGCAGGTCCAGCGTGCGGGTCGGGGGCAGGAGCTTGCGGCCACCCATATAGTCGTACATGAACAGGCCCGTGCGCAGCACAAAGGCGGGCCGCAGGCCCTTCTGGTAGGGCAACACGAACCGCAGCGGCCGAATGATGTGCGGCGCGGCCGCCCACAGGACTTCCCGCTCGGTCAGCGCCTCGTGGACGAGGCGGAACTCGTAGTGCTCGAGATAGCGCAACCCGCCATGGATGAGCTTGGTCGCCGCCGATGACGTGCCCGAGGCCAGATCGTTCATTTCGGCCAGCATCACCGAATAGCCGCGGCCCACCGCGTCACGCGCCACCCCGGTGCCGTTGATGCCACCGCCGATGACGAAAATATCGTGGATCCCCGGCTCGTTACCCGCCTCGGACATGGGCGTATTCTCTCCCGTTTTCTTTGTTCTTTAGCCCCTTGGAAGGCACGAGGCTAGCCGCTGCCGGGTGACGAAAGCATGAAGGTCGCGCCATGGCTACGCCCATTGTTCCTGCGACCAATTTATCCCTCTCCGGCTTGGCTTTTCTGCACTATGGTCCGGGCTTTGAAGAGGGCGGAATGACCGAACAACTGACCACCGACATCCGGCTCGCCGGTTTTGAGCGCGATCCCCGCTGGCAGGCGGTATCCGATGAGTCGAATCGGCGCCCGCCGCTGCCGCTGCCCTTGCCCGGAACCTTGACCCATCTCGTCTTCCGCACCGACGACATCGGCTCGGACCGGCACTACGAACACGTCCACGCCCTGCTTTTCGCCTGGCAGGCCAAGGTCGATCTCGACCGCCCCGACCAGGTCCTGGCGCAGACCGATGCCCTTTCCATCAAGTGGGAGCGGCACACCGAGTTCTGCTCGCTCACGGTTCTCACCAGGGAAGGCGTCAGCCCGCCCGTCGAACCCGACTTTCCGCAGACATGGCGCGAAACCGCGCCGGCCCCGCTCCTGCTTGCTTTGCGCGTCACCGCCGAAGCCACCACGGCCGATCTCGCCCGCCTCCTCACCGAGCGCCAGCAGCGCGGACCCGAGCACATGGCCTCGCTCGTCAATGGCGGGGAGGCGCTGGTCGAGACCGATTTCAAGCCCGGGACCGATGGCTTCACGCACATCGCCATCCTCACCAGCGACCCGAGTCACTACCGCGCCGGCCGGCTGGCCCAACGCCTGACGGAGGTCGAGACCTATCGCCTGCTCACGCTCTATTCCTGGCCCGATGTTCAGAGTGCAGGCCCCAAGCTCAACGAGATCGATCGCGGCCTAATGGACCTGACCGAGGAGCTGAGCGATCCCAAGCCGGGCGCCGACAGCGAATTTCTCAAGCGCCTGACGGCCCTTGCCGGCGAACTCGAGCGCGTCACCGCCCAGACCCATTTCCGCCTCAACGCCTCGAGCGCTTATTACGACCTGGTGCAGCGGCGCCTCGAGGACCTGCGCGAAGATCGCGTTTCCGGGGCTCAGCGCATTTCGAGCTTCGTCAACCGCCGGCTCAATCCGGCCGCGCGCACCTACCGGTCCATCCTCAACCGCCAGCGCGAGATGTCCGATCGGGTGGCGAGAACCAGCCAGTTGCTGCGCAGCCGCGTCGACGTCGAGCTGGCCGAGCAGAACCAGGCCATCCTGCGCTCGATGAACCAGCGCTCCGAGCAATCCTACCTGCTCCAGCAGACGGTCGAGGGGCTCTCGGTGGTGGCGGTGAGCTACTACGCGCTCGGCATTCTCACCTACGTTCTGGGCATTGCCGCCGCCTACGATCATGCCATCGACCCCAAGCTCTGGGCCGGCATTCTGGCTCCGGTCGTGGTCATTCTCACCTGGTTCGGCATCCGCCACCTGCGCGAGCGGGTGCACAAAGGCGGCCATTGAACTTTTCGCGCCCCGATAGTGGCGGGGTGGAAATTCGGGCACATTCCTCCCAGATAGTGCACCAACGCGATTCACGAGGCCCGAACCCGATGAACCTCAAAGTCTTGACCCTGGCCATGCTCGCCCTATCGGCCACCGTCATCCCGGTAGCGGCGGCGCCTTTCTGCACGGGTGGCACCGGCGTCAACCTCAGCTTCGGCTTCATGATCGGCCCGCAATATTCCGAAGAGGACCGCGCGGACCTGGCCCGCACGCAACTGCGCCGCCACGGCGTGGATGCAACCCGGGTCGAGTTCTGGAACGGATGCCTGCGTGCCTTCGTGCGCCAGCCGGATGGCAGCGAGAAGATGGAGTTCTACGATCCGGATACCTTCCAGCAGGTCTATTGAAACCTGTCCGGACAATTGCGCCGATTTCACCCTGATTGCCGGTCTTTAACTGGCCTCAGGGCACCGGCCGGCGGAGACTCCAAGGCATGGATCTGAGCCAAGGAGTCCACCAATGTTTACCCGACTTACCCTTGCCGCGATCGCCGTCGCCGGATGCGCCGGCCTGGCCCTGCCCGCACAGGCGGCAACAACTCCGGTGAAAGCCGCCGACGACATGGCGGCCTGCTACAATACCGGCAATTCCAAAGACATCAACGATGATACCGAGGCCATTGCCGCCCGCCTGGGCGAGCACGGCTATAACGTCTCGGGCGTCGAAGAATGGGGTAGCTGCATACGCGCCTATGTGACCGATTCCCACGGCCGCACGAGTATGGAGCTGTTCGACCCCGACACGCTCAAGCCGATCAACCCGACCAATGTCGGCTAGCTGCCGGGGGAAGGGGCGCGGCCTCATCCCTGCGCCCCTTACCAAACTTGCCAATAATTCATGCGCTTGCGCCCTCGCTCGCCGGAACGTGAACCCCCATATCCACGTTGTTCGAATTTAGAGCTTTGGAGCGTCCCTCATGCAAAAGTTGTTGCTTCCCGTTTTGCTGGCCGTCAGTTCGGTTGGCGCCATGGCCCTTCCGGCGCAGGCGGCAAGCGTGCCGCGTTGCGAGATCGGCAGCTCGACCGACCATTTCGACGCTGACGAGAACGAGCTGCGCGTCCGCGGCCTGGGCCTCAATGTCCAGCGCGTGGAAGAGTGGAACAACTGCATCCGCGCCTATGTCCGCAATGCGGACGGCTCAGAGAGCGTCATGTATTTCGATCCCGTCTCCCTGCGCCAGGTAGGCGGGGATTATCAGGGGTTCTGATCATGAAACCTCTCGCCCTACTGGCGTTGACCCTGGTGGGACTGCCCTTGGCGGTCCCCGCCCAGGCGAGCCAGCCCAGTGTCTGCACGACCCAGACCGGTTCGGTCGACCTGAGCGACATCAAGACCCGACTGCAGGGCCCGAACATCACCAGCGTCGAGCAATGGGGCGGGTGCGTGCGCGTCACCATCCGCAAGCCCGATGGACGCCTCTCCGAAATGCTGGTCAACCCGCAGACCCTGCAGGTCGTCCCCGGCGGCGTGATCGTCCGCTAGCCCTTGCGGGCCGCCTTGCCCTTGAACGTCACCTCGATCCCCGAGCCTGCGACGAAATAGGCGAAGCCGTTCGGTCCCAGCGAGAGCCGCTTGCCCTGTAGTTCGGCATTCTGGGAAATCGGATCGGGATCCGACGACGCGCCTTCCACGGTAACGGTCAGCGCTTCGGGCGAGAGGTTGAAGACGCACACGACATCGCCATCGGCACTCTTACGCCTGAACGCTAGCACCGGCTCGCCGGTCTTGAAGAAGGCGATGTCGCCATCGACCAGCGCGTCGTGCTGTTTGCGCCAGTTGAGGAAGCGCCGGTAGAAGTTGAGGAGCGAGGCCTCGTCGGCATTCTGGCCGGTGACGTTGAGCGCCGAATGCTCGGGCTTGACCGGCAGCCAGGGCTTGCCGCTGGTGAACCCGTTCGGCGTCTCGCCTTCGTCCCAGGGCATGGGCGTGCGGCAGCCGTCACGTCCCTTGTATTCGGGCCAGAAGCGCTTGCCTGGCGGATCGGTCAGTTCCTCGTAGAGAATGTCGGCCTCGGGCAGGCCAAGCTCTTCGCCCTGATAGAGGCACACGCTTCCGCGGAACGAAGTCAGGAGCGCCACGGCCTGCCGCCCAAGTTCTGCCGGGCTCCGGGCGTGTTCGGCCCAGCGCGTCATGTGCCGGTTGACGTCGTGGTTGGAAAAGCTCCAGCAGGGCCAGCCATCCTTGCCGGCCTTGAAAAAGGCCTCGATGCGGCTGCGGAAGTGCTCGGCGGTGAAGGCATTGCCCAGGAATTCGAACGAATAACACATATGGAGCTTGTCGCCGCCCGAGGTGTATTCGGCCATGAGCGGCACCGCCTTGTGGCTGTCGCCGACCTCGCCCACCGAAGTGGTGTTGGGATAACGGTCGAGCAGCTTGCGCACCTTGCGCATGAATTCGACGTTCTCGGGCTGCGACTTGGAGTAGCGATGCTCCTGCATGTCGTAGGGGTTGACCGCATAGGGCAGGTGCTCGGGGCGCCGCGCCGGCGGATTGTTCCGCAATTGCGCGTCGTGGAAATAGTAGTTGACCGTGTCGAGCCGGAACCCGTCCACGCCCCGTTCCAGCCAGAAGCGCATCACATCCAGCACAGCATCCTGAACCTTCGGGTTGTGGAAGTTGAGATCGGGCTGCTCGATGAGGAAATTATGGAAGTAGTACTGCCCACGCGATGGGTTCCATTCCCACGCACGGCCGCCGAAGACCGAGGGCCAGTTGTTGGGCGGCGAGCCATCCTTCTTGGGATCGGCCCAGACGAACCAGTCGGCGCGGGCATTGGTGCGGTTGAGCCGGCTTTCGCGGAACCAGGGGTGCTGGTCGGAGGTGTGGCTGAGCACCTGATCGATGATCACCTTGAGGCCCAGGGCATGGGCGCGATCGATGAGGGCGTCGAAATCCTCCATCGTCCCGAACAGGCGATCGACCGCGATGTAGTCCGACACATCGTAGCCCATGTCGGCCTGCGGGGACTGGAAGATAGGGGAGAGCCAGATGGCGTCCACGCCCAGGCTCGCTATGTGGTCCAGCCGACGCATCACTCCGGGAAGATCGCCTATGCCGTCGCCATTAGTGTCCTGGAACGAGCGCGGATAGACCTGGTAAATCACGCCGCCGCGCCACCATTCCCGCATGACCGTCTCCCTGTTCGAGCTTGGGTAACTCTTTCTATTCAGATCGGTTCCTGCTTCGGACGGCAAGTGGCAAAGCGCTTGCGTCACCCCATCGGCTTGCGCAAACTTGCGCCCTCACAGGAGAGCACGAGCATGGTTCACGTCCTGCGCTTCGCAGATCGGCCTCCGGCCAAGAGCCGTACGATCAAGTTCGAGGGCGGTCCATACGGTACCGGCGTTTCCTTCTTCGCCGTCGACAACAATCCAGGCGAGGGCCCGCCCCTGCACGTCCATCCCTACTCGGAGACCTGGATCGTCAAGCGCGGGCTGGGCCGGTTTACGGCCGGCGATGAGGTGCTAGAGGCCGGACCCAACGACATCGTGGTCGTCGGGCCCAACGTGCCGCACAAGTTCCTCAATATCGGCACCGACCGTCTCGAGGTCCTCTGCATCCACGACGCCCCCGAGATCGACCAGACCAATCTCGAATAGGCCTAGACCACGGGGCTGGGCAGCGGAGCGCCCTTGAACTGGGCAAGGAGGTTTTCGACGACCAGCGCGCCCATGGCGTCGCGGGTCTGCTGGGTTGCACTGCCCAGGTGCGGGGAGAGCACGACGTTGTCCATGCCCATGAGGGCTTCGGGCACGTTCGGCTCCCGCGCGAAGACATCAAGGGCCGCGCCGCCGAGCTTGCCCGATTGCAGCAGGTCGACCAGCGCTTCCTCGTCCACCACCGAGCCGCGCGCGATATTGACGAGCATCCCCTTGGGGCCAAGGGCTTCGAGGACTTTTCGCGAGACGATCCTCTCGGTGCCCTTGCCGCCCGGCGTCATGATCACGAGCCAATCGCTGTCGCGGGCCATGTCCTCGAGCCTGTCGTAGTAGACATAGGGCACTTTCTCCTGTCGGTGCCGGCCATGATAGACGACCCGCATCTTGAGCCCCTGGGCGCGGCTGGCGATTTCCTTGCCGATCCGCCCCAGCCCCAGGATGCCGACCGTGCGCCCGGTAAGTTCGAATGAGAACGGAAAGCGCTCTCCCTCGGCCCATCGCCCGGACCGCACGAAGGCGTCCGCCTGCACGATGCGGCGCGAGAGGGAGAGCATGAGCCCGATCGCCAGCTCCGCCACCGCGTCGTCGAGGACGTCGGGCGTATTGGTGACGTGGATGCCGCGCTGCCTGGCGGTCGCGACGTCGATGGAATCGTAGCCGACTCCGAAACTGGCGATGATCTCGAGATTGGGCAGCGCATCCATGAGCGCCGCATCGACCTTGCCGCCGGCCGCGACGCCGCGGATGCGCGGCCCGACTTCCCTGAGCAGCGCCTCGCGGTCTTCGGCTTCGAAGAGCTTGTGGACGACGAAGTTGCTGGCCAGCGCGTCCTCGCAGGTGGACAGGAGCCGGTGGGCCTGAAGGATTTCGACGGTCATGTTGCCTCCGTTTGCGGGCGGTCAGGAGCCGAGCAGCCAGAGCCACCCGGAGATCGTGAAGATGGAAAGCCCCGTGGTGATGAGGATCGTGCTGTTGGCCACGCTGATCCCGCGATTGTAGTAGGTCGCGAAGATATAGGCATTGATGCCCGTGGGCATGGCCGCCAGCAGCACCCCGTACCGGGCCATTTCCAGCGGAACGTGAAGCACGTGCACCATCAGCACGTAGGCGATCAGCGGATGGAACACCAGCTTGAATGCCGACATGGCACTGGCCTGCACCCAGCTTTCGGAAATCTTGTATTCGTTAAGCGCGCCACCCAGCCCGAAGAGCGCGGCGGGCAGCACCGCCTGGGCCATCATCGTGACGAAGGCCGTGGCGGGTTCGGGAAGCTTGACGTGCAGCAGGTTTCCCACGAGGCCCAGCCCGACGCCCCAGAGCAACGGATTCTGGACGATCCGCATGCCCGCGACCGCCAGCACCTTGTGCAGCGGGGCAGCATCGCGCCGGACCAGTTCCATGACCAGCATGCCGATGGTGATGAGGCAGGGCGCGTGGAACGCGATGATCGAATAGACCACCGGCATCGCCTCCTGCCCGTAGGCGCGCTGGATGATGGGGATGCCGATCAGCACTGTATTGGTGAACATCGCCGCGAAACCGGAGGCCACGCCTTCGCCCGGCCGGTTCTTGAACACCTTGATGGCGATGATCGTGCCCACCGTCAGCGAGGTCAGCGCGCCGATATAGAAGGGGGCGATGATCGCCGGGTTGAAGGTCGTCGAGAAATCCGCCGTCAGCATGGCCTCGAAGAGCAGGCACGGGGTGGCGAAGTTGTTGACGAACGTCACCAGGCCTTTGACGCCCTCGGTCGGGTAGAGCTTGAAGCGCACGGCCCCGTAGCCCAGCGCCACGATGGCGAAGACCGGAATGACGACGTTGAATATGGCGAGCACGGGCGGAGGTCCGTTGGGCGGGTAGTATGGTAGTGGTACACAGCCCCGTCCCCGAGGGGAAGGGCTAAGCGGGCTGACTGTCGCTCGCTGACACCATCATTGCAACGACCGGAATGGCGATGGTGAGCATGAGCAGGCGCGAAACATGGTGCGCCGCGATGAAGGCGGTATCGTAGCCAAGGGCCACGCCGAGCGCTCCCATGCCTTCCAACGCCCCGGGCGAGAGGCCAAGCCAGATCTGGCCGAAGGGCATGTCCACCACCAGACTGGCGCCATAGGCGATGGCGGTGACGACGCCGACGCTCATGGCCGTGGCGATGAGGCCGCCGATGGCGGCCCGGCGGAATTCGGTGACGGTGATGCCCGCAAAGCGCGAGCCGATGAGGGCCCCCACCAGCACGAAGGTGGCGCTGGCGAGCGGCACCGGCATGGCGCCTTCGAACAGCCCACCCAGCTTGGCGGCGGTAGCGGCGGCCATTGCGCCCAGCACCATGCCGGCCGGAACCCGCAACCGGCCAAAGACGACGCCGGTGACGGCGCAGGCGAGGGCGAGCAGCACCAGGGTCGGGAGATCCATGAACTTGACCGGCGCCGCCACCGCGAAATGCTCGATGGGCAGGAACAGCGCACCCAGGGGAACGCACAGGGTCAGCATCATGATGCGGATGACCTGGATGATGGTGATCTGGCGCGAATCGCCCAACCCCGTTGCGGCAATTCCCATCACGAACGACAGATGCCCGGGGAAGGAACTGAGATAGGCCGTGGCCCGATCGAGGCCGAAGAGCTTGCGCAGCATGTAGCCGGTGGAGGCGATGATGATCACCAGTTCGAGCACCAGCGCCAGCAGCGTGATCGGCCACTGCACGATCAGCGAGAGGCTGTCGCGGGCGACGCTCGCACCCATGGACATGCCGGTGAGAACGAACGTGATGTCGCGCAGCCAGCCGGGCATCGCGACCCTGACCCCTGACAATGCGGCCACGGCAACCGCCAAAGCCCCGCCCATCAGCCAGCCGGCAGGCAATTGCAGCGCGGTGGCGACCAGCCCGCCAGCAGCCGAAATCGCCAGGGTCAGCAGCGTGCGGAAGAGGACGTTGGCGCGGAGAGGCTGGTTGGTCATGATAGTCCGGCGGCGCCGTCGGGCGCCGCTTTGAGGGAGAGCTAGGCGCCGGCCGGCATGGCCATTTCGGCGAGCTTGACCCAGTAGCTCGTGCCCTGGGGGATGACGTCGTCGTTGAAATCGTAGGTGTCGGTGTGCAGTTCGGAAGTGTCGCCGTTGCCCACGAAAATATAGGCGCCCGGGCGAGCCAGGAGCATGTAGGAGAAATCCTCCCCACCCATGCTGGGGGCTACGTCGGTGTCGACCTTGTCCTTGCCCACGACCTCGGCCGCCGCCCGCGCCGCAAAGGCGGTCTGCGCCTCATGGTTGACCGTGACCGGATAGCCGCGCCGGAAGCCGATCTCGACCTTGGCCCCGAAGGCGACCGCAACGTTGGTGGTGATCTCGCGCAGGCGCTTTTCGGCCAGGTTGCGCACCTCTTCGTTATGTGCGCGAATGGTGCCGACCACCCGGGCCGTGCGCGGAATGACGTTGAAGGCCTCGCCGGCCTGGATCATCGTGACCGAAAGCACCGCCGGCTGGAGTGGGTCGATATTGCGGGCGACCACGGTTTGCAGCGCCGTCACGATGTGAGCGGCGGTCGCGACCGGATCGATGGTCATGTGCGGCTTGGCCGCGTGTCCGCCCACGCCCTCGATCATGATATTGAATTCGTCGGTCGAAGCCATGATGCCGCCGTTGCGGATCGCGAAGGTGCCGGCTTCGATCCCCGGCCAGTTGTGCATGCCGAAGACTTCCTGGATCCCGAAGCGGTCCATCAGGCCATCGTCGATCATGGCCTTGCCGCCGGCGCCACCCTCTTCGGCGGGCTGGAAGATCACCACGACCGTGCCATCGAAATTGCGGGTTTCGGCCAGGTACTTGGCAGCGCCGAGCAGCATGGCGGTGTGTCCGTCATGGCCGCAGGCGTGCATCTTGCCCTGCGTCTGGCTGGCGTATTCCTTGCCCGTCCGCTCGTTGATCGGCAGCGCATCCATGTCGGCGCGCAGGCCGATCACCTTCCCGCTCGTATTCTTGCGGCCCTTGATCACGCCCACCACGCCCGTGCGCCCGATGCCGGTCGCCACTTCGTCCACGCCGAACGACTCCAGCAGTTCGGCCACTTTGCCGGCGGTGCGGACGACGTCGTACTGAGTTTCGGGGTTTGCGTGGAAGTCGCGTCGCCAGGCGGCGATTTCAGGATGAAATTCCGCAATACGATTGATGACAGGCATGAAAAGTCTCGGTCGGTTAAGCCGCAACTCTCGCCTGCCGGAAGGTGATTGGTCAACCTCCCAAGGGCAGGGGAGGGCAACAGATTTTCCTCGCCGCGTCCGCCGCGGAGTTCAGAATTCCTTGTCCCCGCCTGCGATCTTTGCCAAGACAGCCACCAAATAGACGGGAGCCCGAACCCCATGAAAATCCTCGTCGCGGTCAAGCGCGTGGTCGACCACAACGTTCGCATCAGGGTGCGCCCGGACCTGTCCGGCGTGGAAACCGAAAACGTGCGCATGTCGATGAACCCGTTCGACAAACACGCCGTCGAGGCCGCCGTGCAACTGGCCGAGGCGGGCAAGGCGGACGAGATCGTCATCGTCTCGATCGGTCCCAAGCAGGCCAATGACGTGATCCTCACCGCCCTCGCCATGGGCGCGCATCGCGGCATCCTGGTCGAGGCCGCCGAAAAGCTCGAGACCCTGGCCATCGCCAAGCTGCTCAAGGCCGTGGCCGACGAGGAAAAGCCCGATCTCATTCTCCTGGGCAAGCAGGCGGTTGACGACGATTCCAACCATGTGGGGCAGATGCTCGCCGGCCTCCTCGACTGGCCGCAGGCGACGTTCGCCTCCGAGATCAAGGCGGGCGACGGCGCCCTGGAGGTGACCCGCGAGGTCGATTTCGGCCGTGCGACCGTCTCGGTATCGCTGCCCGCCATCGTCACGGCCGACCTGCGGCTCAATACGCCGCGCAACGCCGCGCTGCCCATGGTCATGAAGGCCCGCCAGAAGCCGCTAGCGGTGCGTCCGCTGGCCGACTTCGCCGTCGATGTCGCACCGCGTCTCGTCATCGAGAAGGTCTCGCCGCCGGCCGAACGGCCGGGCGGGCGCAAGGCCGGCGATGTGGGTGAACTCGCCGGCATTATCGCCGCCGAACTCAAGGAACTGGAGGCGCTCTGATGGCCACGCTCGTTCTCGCCGACCACGACCTCGGCCAGCTTTCCCCCGCCACTGCCCGCATCGTCGCCGCGGCGGCTCAACTCGGCGCGCCCGTCGATGTGCTGGTGGCCGGCGCAGGCGTCGACGCGGTCGCGTCGTGCGCCGCCGCCATCGAGGGTGTCGCTAAGGTCCGCGTGGCGCAAAGCCAGGCGCTGGCTACCCTTTCGCCCGAGGCACTGACGACGCTTCTTCTCACCCTGGCCCCGCAATACGACGCCATCGTTGCCGGTTCGGCTGCCGTGGGCCGCGATGCCATGCCCCGCCTCGCCGCCAAACTCGACCTCATGCCCGTCACCGACATCGTGGCCGTCCATGGCCCCGGCCGGTTCGACCGCCCGATCTACGCCGGCAATGCCATCGAGACTGTCGCCTCCAGCCAGGCCAAGAATGTTCTCACCATCCGCGCTGCCGCCTTCCGTCCGGCAGGGCAGGGCGGTCCAGCGCCGATCGAAGCAATCGATGCCTCCGATGTTTCGGCCCTCGCCAGGTTCGTGGCAGCCCATCGCACCGAAAGCGACGTGCCCGACCTCGCTACCGCCCAGATCGTGGTTGGCGGCGGCGTCTCGGTAGGTTCGGCCGAGGGCTTCAAACTCATCGAAAAGCTGGCCCATCAGCTCGGAGCCGCGGTCGGCGCCACCCGCGCCGCCGTCGATGCGGGCTACGCGCCCAATGACTGGCAGGTGGGCCAGACCGGCAAGATCATCGCGCCCGACCTTTACATCGCCATCGGCATCTCCGGGGCCCTCCAGCACCTGGCCGGCATCCAGGGCGCCAAGAAGATCATCGCGATCAACACCGACCCTGAAGCGCCGCTGGTCAAGATCGCCGATGTGGCGCTGATCGGCGATCTCTTCACGATCGTGCCGGCGCTGATCGCCGACCTCGAAAAGCAGGGTATTCGCCCCTAGCGGCACCCGAAACCGCGACGCCGGGCGCGCACCCGGCGCTGCGACCAAACCGCGCCACCGGCCCGAGTTTCCATTGCAAATCCTGCGCCGCCGCCTATAAAGACGGCGCGCCTTCGCGCCCTTCATCCCCTCTGGACTAGCCCGATGTTCGAGACCCTCACCAAAGCCCCTGCAGACAAGATCCTGGCCCTGATGGGCGAATTCGCCGCGGACCCGCGGAAGGAAAAAATCGACCTGGGCGTGGGCGTCTACAAAGACGAGGCGGGCGTTACCGCCATCATGACCTCGGTTACCAAGGCCGAGCAGCGTATCCTCGCCAATGCCAAGACCAAGACTTATGTCGGCATCTCCGGCAACAAGGGCTTCAACGCTGCCGTGCGTGAACTCGTGCTGGCCGACACGGTCGACGCCAAGCGTGTTCGCCTGCTGCAGGCACCCGGCGGCACCGGCGCTCTCGCCGTGCTGATGGAACTGCTCTATCGCGCAAAGCCCGATGCCACGCTCTGGCTGTCCAACCCGACCTGGCCCAACCATGCGCCCATGGCCAAGCATGCCGGCTTCAAGTTGGATTCCTATCCCTATTTCGACGCCAAGACCCGCGCCGTCGATTTCCCGGCCATGCTCGCCGCGCTCGACAAACTCGGGCCGAACGACATCGTGCTGCTGCACGGCTGCTGCCATAATCCGACCGGCGCAAACCTCACGCCCGCCCAGTGGGACCAGGTGGCGGCTTCGCTCGCCCGGACCGGAGCCTTCCCGTTGATCGACCTGGCCTATCTCGGCTTCGGCGATGGCCTGGAGCCCGATGCCTACGGCACGCGCGCCGTGGTCAAGGCCGTGCCCGAGAGCGTCATCGCGTTCTCGGGTTCCAAGAACTTCGGCCTCTACCGCGAGCGCATCGGCGCTGCCATCGTCATCGCCCGCGACGAGGCCCAGGCCGATGTCGCCAATTCGCAGCTGATGAACATCGCGCGCGTCACCTATTCCCAGCCCCCCGATCACGGCGCGGAAATCATCCGCACCATTCTCGAGGACAAGGACCTGCGCGCCGAGTGGGAAGCCGAGCTCGCGACCATGCGCAACCGCATGATCCGCCTGCGCGAAAAGCTCTCGGAAGCCATCAAGGCCAAATCCAACGCGGCCGATTTCGACTTCATCGCCGAGCACCGCGGCATGTTCTCGCTGCTGGGCCTGCCCGGTGAGGCGGTCGAAAAGCTCAAGACGGACGGCGGCGTCTACATGATCGGGGACAGTCGCATCAATGTCGCCGGAATCCCCGAAGATCGCGTCGGCGATCTCGCCAGCGCCATTCTGGGCACCATGAAATAACGGCGGGCGGGCGAGATAATGCCCGCTCCAAGTCTTGTGCGTCGGCCCCAAAGCCCGCACATATAAGTGAAAAGAATTCCTAGGAGGAAACCGATGAAGTTCTTCGTGGACACCGGTGATTTCAACGAGATCAAGGATCTGTCCGAGACTGGCCTGCTCGACGGCGTGACCACCAATCCGTCGCTGGTCGCCAAGTCCGGCCGCAACTTCAAGGAACTGATCGCCGACATCTGCAAGGTCGTGCCCGGCCCGGTTTCGGCCGAGGTCGCCGCGCTCGACTATGAAGGCATGGTCGCCGAGGGCAACGTGCTCTCCAAGATCGCCGACAATGTCGTGATCAAGCTGCCGCTGACCCTGGCGGGCCTCAAGGCCTGCAAGCATTTCAGCGATGCCGGTATCAAGACCAACGTGACGCTCTGCTTCACGCCCAACCAGGCCCTTCTGGCCGCCAAGGTCGGCGCCACCTACATCTCCCCGTTCATCGGGCGCCTGGATGACATCAACCTCGATGGCGTCGAACTGATCGAGAACATCCGCCAGATCTACGACAACTACGCCTTCTCGACCGAGATCCTGGCCGCCTCGATCCGCAGCCCCAACCATGTGACCCAGGTCGCGCTGGCCGGCGCGGACGTCGCCACCATGCCGCCGGCGGTGATCCGCAAGCTCGCCGATCACCCGCTGACGGCTTCGGGCCTCGAGGCCTTCTCGAAAGACTGGAAGGCCACCGGCCAGTCGATCCTCTAAGTGGCTGATACCCGGATTGCCGAGGCGGTACGAGCCGCCTTGGCCGGCGTGGAAATTCCAGGTGGCGGCGATCTCGCCACCTATGGCGGACTTTCCGACATCATCGTGACACCCAGCGCCGTTGCCATGGCAATCTCCGTGGCTCCGGGCATGGAAGCCGCTTTCGGTCCCGCCCGCGAGGCGGCACAGCGCGTTGCCGAAGCTGCTGCGGAAGGCCGCAAGGTCATGGTCTCGGTGACCTCTGACCGTGCCCCGGCCAATGCTGCGCCCACCGGCCAGGCCGCGGCACAAGGGCGTCCGGGCCCTGCGCCCAAGCAGCCGGTACCCGGCGTGCGCAACATCATCGCCGTCGGGTCGGGCAAGGGCGGCGTCGGCAAATCGACCACCGCCGTGAACCTGGCCCTGGCCCTGGCGGCCGAGGGCCTGCGTGTCGGCATCCTCGATGCCGATCTCTACGGTCCCTCCATCCCCAAACTCCTCGGCATCGAGGGCAAGCCCGCCGTTCGCGAAGACGGCATCTTCTCGCCCCACGAGGCCTACGGCCTCAAGGCCATGTCGATCGGCTCGATGCTCACGCCCGGCCAGGCCGTGGTCTGGCGCGGCCCGATGGCGACCTCTGCCCTGCGCCAGCTCCTGCGCGAAAGCGACTGGGGCACGCTCGACGTGCTGGTGGTGGACCTGCCGCCCGGCACGGGCGATATCCAGATCTCGCTCTTCCAGCAGGCCGAACTGGCTGGCGCCGTCATCGTCTCGACCCCCCAGGATCTGGCGCTGATCGATGCACAGAAGGCCATCGACATGATCCGGCGCATGAATATTCCGCTGCTGGGCCTCGTTGAGAACATGAGCTACTTCGTGGCGCCCGACACCGGCACGCGCTACGACATTTTCGGCCATGGCGGCGCCCAGGCGGCAGCCGAACGCATCGGCATGCCCTTCCTGGGCGAGGTGCCCCTGCACATGGCGATCCGCGAGACGTCCGACGGTGGAAAACCCGTCGTCGCCACCGACCCGGAAGGGCCGGAAGCCAAGGCGTTCCGGGCTATTGCGCAAACGATCCTGGCGCAGAACGCGACGTTGCGGCCCTGATTTTCGCGCGCCCCTGTCGTGACATCGTGGTCGGGCACTGCTACATGCAATCGATTTCATAAGCACGCGCCGGGCGAATCCAGACTGATCCGGCGATCCAGAAACGACCAATCGGGAGGGCACATGTTCTCTGTTGACCGCAAGGACTTCGGGCCGAATTTCGTATTCGGCGCCGCTACCGCCGCCTACCAGATCGAAGGCGGCCAGACCGACGGCCGCGGCACCGCGATCTGGGACACGTTCTCGGCCACCCCGGGCAACGTCAAGAACGCCGAATCCGGCCTGATCGCCTGCGACCACTATCATCGCTGGCCCGGCGACCTGGATCTCATCCGCGACGGCGGGTTCGATGGCTATCGCTTTTCGCTCTCCTGGCCGCGCCTCATCCCGGATGGCACCGGCACCGTCAACGACCAGGGCGTCGCCTTCTACGACCGCCTGATCGACGGCATGCTCGAGCGCGGTATCAAGCCCTTCGCGACCCTTTATCACTGGGATCTGCCCAGCCCGCTCCAGGACAAGGGCGGCTGGATGAACCGGGACATCGCCGGCTGGTTCGCCGACTACGCCGCGCTCGTCGCCCACAAGTTCGGCGACCGGCTCGCCGCCACCGCGACCATCAACGAACCCTGGTGCGTGGCCTTCCTCAGCCATTTCCAGGGCATCCATGCCCCCGGTTACCGCGATGTCCGCGCCGCCGCGCGCGCCATGCATCACGTGCTTCTCGCCCACGGCACCGCCATCGACGCGCTGCGCGCCGAGGGCGCCAAGAACCTGGGCATCGTGCTCAACCTCGAAAAGTCCGAGCCGGCCAGCGACAAACCCGCCGATATCGAGGCGGCGAACCTGGGCGACGCCATCTTCAACCGCTGGTACCTGGGCGGCGTCTTCAAGGGTCAGTACCCCGATGAACTGACCTCGATCCTGGCGCCTTATCTGCCCAGGGACTGGCAGAAGGACATGCCGATCATCTCGCGCCCGCTCGACTGGGTCGGCATCAACTATTATACGCGCGGCCTCTATCGCGCCTCGCCCGAAACCCCAATCTTCCCGATCGCCAAAGCCGAAGGCACGCTCGAGGCAAACGACCTGGGCTGGGAAATCTACCCGCAGGGCCTGACCGACCTGCTCGTGCGCGTTTCGACCGAATACACCAAAGTGCCGATCTACGTGACCGAGAACGGCATGTCCGAGGACAATGACGAGCGCCGCGTCGCCTATTACGATGCCCACCTCCAGGCGGTGAACGCCGCCCAGAAGCAGGGTGCCGACGTTCGCGGCTATTTCGCCTGGTCGCTGCTCGACAATTACGAATGGGCCGAAGGCTACTCGTCGCGCTTCGGCATCGTCCATGTCGACTACAAAACCCAGCAGCGCACCCCCAAGGGCAGCTACCGCGCCTTCCAGGGCATGCTCCACAACACGCGCTGAGCCCGGCTTTCGTGCTAATATCCCCTTCCTCACCCGAGGGAGGGGAAAATGGCGCAGGATCAGAACGAGGTTGTCTTCAACTACGGTGACGATGCGATCATCGAGCGCATCGACGCGGCGCTGACCCGGGCCGGGCACGATCCGGCCCACGTCAAGCCCGACGACCTCTACCCCTTCGACCAGTTGCATGGCCGTCAACTCGCCGCCACGCGCGAGCATGTGGCCCGGCTCGCGCCGGACCTGCACATGCATGTGCTCGATATCGGCAGCGGGGTGGGCGGCCCGGCCCGTTACATCGCCACCGCCATCGGAGCGCGTGTGACGGGCATCGACCTCACCCCGCAATTCGTTGCCACCGCCCGCGAACTGACGCGACGATGCGGGTTGGAGCGCCGCGTGGAGTTCGTCGAGGGCAACGCCGCCCACATGCCCTTCGCGCCCGAGACATTCGACGCCGCCATATGCCTCTATGTGGGCATGAACATCCCCGACAAACCCGCCGTCCTCGCCGAGGCGTTTCGCGTGCTCAAGCCCGGCGCGCGGTTGCTCTGGAGCCAGGTCGTGGCGGGGCAGGGGACGCCGCATTACCCGCTCCCCTGGGCCCGCAACGCCCAGGCCAGTCATGCCGGTCCTCCCGATGAACTGCGCGCGGCGCTCACCGGCGCGGGCTTCGAGATTCTCGAATGGGTCGACGAGACCGCGGCATTGCTGCCGGCGGGTGGCGCCGCTCCACCGCCGGGCGCCGACCCTTCGGTCAACCAGCTCGTGATGGGCGCCGACTTCGTCGAACGGCGCAAGGATTTCATGGCGAGCCTTGCCGAAGGCGCGCTTCGCAGCGTCGTCGTGCTGGCGCGCAAAGCAGGTCCGTAACGCCAGCGCAATCGATTCAACCGGGGCTTTAGCCAAAACCCGGCTTGGCAATCGACCGGCTTTATGCCAAAGGTGCCCAACCGCTAACTGCCTAGCGACGTGACATATTCAAAAGCCAAAACGTTTTGGCAAAACGTTTTGGAAGGCAGTGGCGAGTAATGGCGCTCAGCGCCGACCAAATTGTGCGATGGGAGGACAACATATGCACAAACTTCTCCTGGCGGGCGTCTCCGCCATTGCTCTCGCTCTCACCGGCATTTCGGGCGCCTCGGCGCAGGACCTGAAGTTCCCCAAGGGCGAAGGCGCCTTCAGCTGGAAGGCCCTGGACGACTTCGCCGCAGCCCATAAGGGCCTGGAAGGTCAGAAGCTGACCATCTGGGGTCCCTGGCGCGAAGGCGGCGACAAGGAGCAGTTCGAGACGGTTCTGGCTTACTTCAAGGATGCCACCGGCATCGACGTGAGCTATGCCTCGTCCGAAAACTACGAGCAGCAGGCCGTGATCGACACCGCCGCCGGCTCGGCCGCCAACATCACCATTCTGCCCCAGCCCGGCCTTCTGGCCGACCTCGCCTCCAAGGGCTACCTGACCCCGCTCGGCGATGACCTCGCCGCCAGGGTCAAGGAAGAATACGCCGCCGGCGATTCCTGGGTTTCGCTGGGCACCTACAAGGGCAAGGACGGCAACCCGGCCTTCTTCGCCGTGCCGTACAAGGCCGACCTCAAGTCGCTGGTCTGGTACTCGCCCGACAACTTCGCCGAGAAGGGCTACGAGGTCCCCCAGACCTTCGAAGACATGATGGCCCTCTCCAAGAAGATCATCGCCGATGGCGGCACCCCGTGGTGCATCGGCCTGGGTTCGGGCGGCGCCACCGGCTGGCCGGCGACCGACTGGATCGAGGACATCATGCTCCGCACCCAGTCGCCTGAAGACTACGACAAGTGGGTCACCAACGACCTCAAGTTCAACGACCCCAAGGTCGTCGGCGCGCTCGACATCTTTGGCGAGATCGCCAAGGACGACAAGATGGTCGCCGGTGGCGCCAAGGCCGTAGGCACCACGGACTTCCGCGATAGCCCGAAGGGCCTCTTCACGGTTCCGCCCCAGTGCTACATGCACCACCAGGCTTCGTTCATCCCGTCCTTCTTCCCCGAAGGCACGCAGCTGGGCACCGACGCCTCGTTCTTCTACTTCCCGCCCTTCGCGGACAAGGACCTCGGCAAGCCGGTCCTCGGCGCTGGCACGCTCGTGACCATCACCAAGGATTCCCCGACCGCCAAGGCCTTCATCGACTTCGTCCAGAACCCGATCTCCAACGAGATCTGGATGGCCCAGTCCGGCTTCCTGTCGCCGCTCAAGTCCGCCAATATCGAGACCTACGGCAACGACACCCTCAAGGGTGAAGGCAAGATCCTGCTCGACGCCACCACCTTCCGTTTCGACGGCTCGGACATGATGCCCGGCGCCATCGGCGCGGGTGCGTTCTGGACCGGCATGGTCGATTTCGTGAACGGCAAGTCCAGCCAGGACGTCGCCGACGAAATCCAGAAGGCCTGGGACTCGATCAAGAAGTAAGCCTGCAAAGGCCATCACATCCCGGATCCGGCGCCCTGTGCCGGGTCCATCCATCCCAACGATGGGCGGCACAGCCCCCACGACCGGAACAAATCCGGCTATGTACATTGCGCGGCGGACGCTAAGCTCGCCGCAACGGGAGGCGGAGTACACAAGATGATCGAGCAGATTGTCGGCGCCATCCTCACCGTGCTGATCGGTGTGGCGGGTTGCGTCGTCTACTTCTGGGGCACGAACTGGCTTCTGGACCGGTTCCTGGCCACCAACCAATCGATGACCGGAGAAGTGGTCACGCGCCGCGACTACCTGCGCTCGCAAGTGCGGCCCTGGCTGTTCCTGGCGCCCGCGCTGGTGTTTCTCACCGTCTACCTCATCTATCCCGTGTTCGAGACGGCCAGGTTAAGCCTCTTCGACTCGCAGGGCATAAACTTCGTCGGTTTCTCCAACTACCTCTGGGCCTTCCGCGACTCGACCTTCCTGCAGTCGGTGTTCAACAACATCATCTGGCTGCTGATCGTGCCCGCCGCCTCCACCTTCTTCGGGCTCGTGATCGCCGTGCTGGCGGACCGGCTCTGGTGGGGCAATATCGCCAAGTCGCTGATCTTCATGCCCATGGCGATCTCGTTCGTCGGCGCTTCGGTCATCTGGAAGTTCATCTACGATTATCGCGGCCCCGGCCAGGAGCAGATCGGCCTCCTCAACGCCATCGTCACCGGCTTCGGCCTGCCGCCGCAGGCCTGGATCACCATCCCCTTCTGGAACTCGATCTTCCTGATGGTCATCCTCATCTGGATCCAGACCGGTTTCGCCATGGTGATCCTGTCCGCTGCCCTGCGCGGCATCCCCGAGGAAACGCTCGAGGCCGCCCGCATCGACGGCGCCAATGACTTCCAGATCTTCTACGGCATCATGATCCCGCAAATCTGGGGGACGATCGTGGTGGTCTGGACCACCATCACCATCACCGTGCTCAAGGTGTTCGACATCGTTCTGGCCATGACCAACGGCCAGTGGGACACCCAGGTGCTGGCCAACCTCATGTTCGACTGGATGTTCCGCGGCTCCGACTTCGGACGTGGCTCGACCATTGCAGTGATCATCATGCTGGCGGTGACCCCGATCATGGTCTGGAACATCCGCCGCGCCAACGCCGAAGAGGGGACACGCTGATGACCTCGATCGCATCCGACATCGACGTGCCGCGCGGCGCCGAAGGGCGGGCCAAGCCCGCCATCCGGCTCGATCTCGGCCGTCTCGCCGCCCACCTGATGCTGTTGGCATTCGTCGTGGTCTGGACCATCCCGACCGTGGGCCTGCTGGTTTCCTCGATCCGTGACAAGGACCAGCTGGCCGTGTCCGGCTGGTGGACCGCGCTCACCCCCTCGGTTTCGACCGGCGCCTCGCGCGTCGGCCTGCCCGCCGACGCCGTCCACGAGAACGGCAAATACGTCATCCGCGGCAACCTGCTGGGCTCGGATACCAACAAGACCGTCCAGAGCTTCGGCACCACCAATGCCGATGTCAGCGCCGCGCAGGCCGGGGCAAGCCTGCCCATGCGCGACGGCGGCACGATCACGGTGGAGACCAGCGGTGAATACCAGTGGGTCTCGGACACGCCCTTCACCCATACGGCCGGTCCGCGCATCTACTACACCGCCGGCATCGCGCCGCGCTTCACGCTCGAGAACTACGCCTCGGTGATCAACGCCAACGGCATCGGGCGGGCGTTCATCAACTCCTTCACGGTCACGGTGCCGTCCACCATCATCCCGATCCTCATCGCCGCCTTCGCCGCCTACGCGCTGGCCTGGATGCGGTTCCCGGGCCGCGGCTGGATCGTGGCGCTGGTGGTGGGCCTGCTCGTCGTGCCCCTCCAGATGTCGCTGATCCCGCTGTTACGGCTCTATAACGGGGTCGCGACCACCTTCGGGACGGAGAGCAAGACCTACCTGGGCATCTGGCTGGCGCACACGGCCTTCGGCCTGCCGCTGGCCATCTACCTGCTGCGCAACTACATGGCGGGCCTGCCCAAGGAGATCATGGAATCGGCCCGCATGGACGGCGCCAGCCACTTCAAGATCTTCACCACCATGGTGCTGCCGCTCAGCTTCCCGGCCCTCGCCAGCTTCTCGATCTTCCAGTTCCTCTGGGTGTGGAACGACCTGCTGGTGGCCCTGGTGTTCCTGGGCGCCCAGGACGACAAGCTGGTGCTGACCGGCAAGCTGGTGAACCTTCTCGGTTCGCGCGGCGACAAGTGGGAAATCCTCACCGCCGGCGCCTTCATCACCATGATCGTGCCGCTCCTCGTCTTCTTCTCGCTCCAGCGCTACTTCGTGCGCGGCCTGCTGGCGGGGTCGGTGAAGTAAGGTTCGGCGACGACAGGACGCGTTCAAGCGCCGCCCGGTGAAAGCCGGGCGGTTTTGCTTTTGGTCTTGGCGGCTCGGGGCGAGGTTTGCCTCAAGTCTATGGATGCTAGCGGTAGTGCGAGGCATCGCCTCGCCCCTTGAGCGTTTGGGGTTTCTACAAGCCCGTCCACGCAAGTTGCCCGCGAGCGCACTCCGGGCCGGTCACGTCACACTTAGGCCGTAAGCCCAGGCGCCCCCAGGCTTCCCCCAACTCCCAAATCCTGGCGGCAGGGCAAGATGCAGGCTGTCGACTTTCCTGCACCCAGTCCTGACGCCAGCCGCCGCAGCACCGCGTACCGTGCCTCGCCGTTGGCGGAGGGATCGGGAAAGTATGCCGGAGGGGTGGTGTGCGGGGATAAGTGTTTTTGGAGCTTTGTCGAGATTGGGGTGGCACGCGCTCTCTCCGCCCATTCCCCGGTGGCTTCCCCGGCGCAGGCCGGGGTCCAGCTTCACGGCCTCGGGGCGGGGATAGATTTCCTGGGCCCCGGTCTTCGCCGGGGAGGAGGGATTGGGGTGGTGGGAGATATCGAAAATGCGCGAGCGCGCTTGGAGCGACGTATTGGCCGGCAGGTCTCCCTCCCCCTTGTGGGGAGGGAACAAGGGTGGGGGTAAACTTCACCCTCGGTGTCTCTTGCCACCTCCACCCTCGATCCCTCCCCACAGGGGGGAGGGAGGCGATGGGGCGGGCGGGGCGCTTCGTCCCAGCCTTCAGTACATCCCGGCGCGTTCGGGGATGGGCAGGTCGAGGCTTTGGGCGTCCCAGCCGGGGAGGACGTGGAAGGTGGAGGGGATGATGGTGCCGCTCGGGGCGCCGTGGCGGTCGCATTGGCGGCTGATTTCCTCCACGATCGCCACGCCCGCCTCCTGGAGCGAGGAGCGCACGAAGGTGAGGCTTTCGGCGACATGGTCGATGTCGAGATAGTGCAGAACGTCGTCCATGGTGGCGATGGCGATGTCCTTTTCCACCGTGCGGCCGGCGCGCACCACCGCGTTGTGGCCCTCGATGGCCATCAGGATCGAGGAATAGAGCACTGCCGTCACGGCCCCGTCGCGCAGGGCCTCGGTGGTGAGCTTGAAGCCCACTTCGCCCATGGGATGGAGCGAGTTGTAGACCCGCAGGCCCGCAGTGCCGATGCCGAAATCGCTCAGTGCATCCTCGACGGCGCGGCGCCGGGTATCGGCGTAGATGAACCGTTCGTCGCCATTGATGAACGCGATATTGCGGTGGCCATTGGCTGCGAGCAGCCGGGCCAGACGATAGAAATTGGCGTAGTTGTCCACGTCCACCCACCCGTAGCGCGCATGGCGCGACTCGCGCCCGTGCACGACGAAGGGACGGCCGGCCTCGAGCAGGTAGTCGATGCGCGGATCGCCCTCGCGGGGCAAGTCGACGATGAAGCCGTCGACGCTGTTGTCCTTGACGTACCGGTCGTAGGTGGCCATCTCGTGGTCGGCCGTGGCACTGGTCATGACGATATCGTAGTTGCGCGCCCGGGCGCCGCGCAGCACCCCCGCCATCACTTCCACGAAGTGCGGATCGAGGAACTTGCGCTCGTTGTCGGGCTGCACCCAGCCGATATTGTGCGTGCGGCGCGTGACGAGGCGCTGGGCGTTACGATTGGGCCGGTAGCCCAGCCGCGTTGCCGCTTCCTCGACGCGCTTGCGCGTATTTTCGCCCACATCGGTATAGCCGCTGAGCGCCCGCGAGATGGTGGTGATGGAAAGCCCGAGCTCGCCGGCCAGGTCCTTGATAGTCACATTGCGGCCGGAATTGACCGCGAGCGGTCCGGCCTTGTTGCTCTTCTTGTCCATAAGATATTGAAACTGAATTCCTTTTTGGCGCGCAACACTTTGCGCTCCATCCCCTCCCGGAGTTGACGCAAGGTCCTCTCCTTGGGTAAACAATAGCCTACTAAAACGTTTTGGCAACCGCCGCTGCGTGCCTCCCCGGGCCGGCGGCGGTTCGCGTGTCTGGGAAAGGAAACGGCAGTGGCCGATGCGTTCGTAATGACCGAAACCAAGCCGGTGGAACCTGCGCCGGTGGACAAGGACTGGTGGCGCGGAGCGGTGATCTATCAGATCTATCCGCGCTCCTTCCAGGACCACAACGGCGATGGCATCGGCGATCTCGTCGGCATCACCGAACGTCTCGAGCACGTGGCGGACCTGGGCGTGGACGCCATCTGGCTCTCCCCGGTCTTCACCTCGCCGATGAAGGATTTCGGCTACGACGTTTCTAACTACCGCGACATCGATCCCTCCTTCGGCACGCTCGGCGATTTCGACCGGCTGGTCGAGAAGGCGCACCGGCTCGGCCTCAAGGTCATCATCGACCAGGTGATCTCGCACTCCTCGGACAAGCACCCCTGGTTCGCCGAAAGCCGCCAGTCGCGCACCAACGAGAAGGCGGACTGGTACGTCTGGGCCGACCCCAATCCCGATGGCACCCCGCCCAACAACTGGCTCTCGATCTTCGGCGGCTCCGCCTGGACCTGGGACAGCCGGCGCATGCAGTACTACCTGCACAATTTCCTGGTCTCCCAGCCGGACCTCAACTTCCACAACAAGCACGTGCAGGACGCGCTGCTGGGCGAGATGCGCTTCTGGCTCGACCGCGGCGTCGACGGCTTCCGGCTCGACACGGTCAATTTCTATTTCCACTCCGAGGGACTGGAATCGAACCCGGTGGTCAAGCCCGAGGACTTCAACGCCTCGACCGCTCCGGCGGTGAACCCCTACAATTTCCAGGAACACCTCTACGACAAGAGCCGCCCGGAAAACCTCAAGTTCTTGAAGCGCCTGCGCGCCCTGATGGACGAGTATCCGGGGACGACCACGGTCGGCGAGATCGGCGACAGCCAGCACCAGCTCGAAGTCATGGCCCAGTACACCACGGGCGGCGAGCGGCTGCACATGGCCTATACGTTCGACTACCTGGGCGGCACCTTCTCGGCCGAGCACTTCCACCAGGCGATCGCCAATACCGAGGCCCAGGCGCCCGAAGGCTGGATCTGCCTCGCCTTCTCCAACCACGACGTGGTGCGGCACGTCTCGCGCTGGGCCACGCACGGCCAGCAGGAGGCGTTCACGCGTCTCGCCGCGCAACTGCTGCTGACCATGAAGGGTTCGGTCTGCCTCTATCAGGGCGAGGAACTGGGCCTGACCGAAGCCGAACTCGCCTTCGAGGACCTGGTCGATCCCTACGGCATCGAGTTCTGGCCCGAGTTCAAGGGCCGTGACGGCTGCCGTACGCCGATGGTGTGGCAGGCCAACGCGCATCTGGGTGGTTTCTCGACCGCGCCGCGCTCCTGGCTCCCCGTACCGTTCGACCACCTGACCCGCGCGGTGGATACGCAGGTCAACGACCCGGATTCGGTGCTCAGCTTCTACAGGGCCTTCGTCGCCTTCCGGAAGAAGCACCCGGCGCTGGTCAAGGGCGAGATCGATCTGGTCGACGCCCCCGAGGGCGTGCTGGCCTTCGTGCGCACCGTGAGCAACGACAAGCTGCTGTGCATCTTCAACATGAGCGAGAAGCCGGTGGTGTTCGCCATCCCCGAGGGCATGGCGCCCAAGGGTGTGGATGCGCCCGGCGTTGTGGCGCAACCCGAGAATGGTTCGTTGAGCCTGGCGCCCTTTGGTGCCTATATAGGCTCACTGCTTTGATCATGCGCGCAACGGCGGCGGTCACTTGCCGGCAGTCAGGGACCCTCGCCACCCGGACAGGGAGGTATTCTGTTTGTCTGACTTGAAAATATCCAACCTCTACAAGAGGTATGGCTCGGTTGAGATTCTCAAGGACGTGAACCTTGAGATCAAATCGGGCGAGTTCATTGTGTTCGTCGGCCCGTCCGGTTGCGGTAAATCCACGCTTCTGCGTTGCATTTCCGGTCTCGAGACGATTTCGTCGGGGACCCTGGAGATCGACGGCCGGGTGGTCAACGAGGTTGCCCCCTCCAAGCGCGGCATCGCCATGGTGTTCCAGTCCTATGCGCTCTACCCGCATATGAACGTCTTCGACAACATGGCCTATTCCCTCAAGCTCCAGCATGCGAGCAAGGAAGAGATCAAGAGCAAGGTCGAGGCGGCAGCCGCCAAGCTGCAGCTTACCCCTTACCTCGATCGCCTGCCCAAGGCCCTGTCGGGTGGCCAGCGCCAGCGCGTCGCCATCGGCCGCGCCATCGTGCGTGACCCCAAGGTCTTCCTCTTTGACGAGCCGCTCTCGAACCTGGACGCCGCGCTGCGCGTGGCCACCCGCCTCGAGATCGCCCGCCTCAAGGAAAGCCTGCCCAACACCACCATGATCTACGTGACCCACGACCAGGTCGAGGCGATGACCCTTGCCGACCGCATCGTGGTGCTCAACGCCGGTCGCGTCGAGCAGGTGGGCACGCCCATGGAACTCTACGACAACCCGCAATCGCTGTTTGTCGCCGGGTTCATCGGCTCGCCCAAGATGAACTTCCTGACCGGCAAGTATGCCGAAAAGTACAAGGCCGCCACCGTTGGCGTGCGCTCGGAACACCTCGAGATCACTCCGAACGGCAATGGCGACTGGCACGGCAAGGTGATCTATTCGGAGAACCTGGGCTCGGACAGCTACATCTATGTCGACATCGGCGAGGGCGAGCCGATCGTCGTGCGCCAGAACGGCAAGGCGACCTATCACTCCGGCGATACGCTCAGCTTCGCGCCGGTGGGCGAGCAGTTCCACCGCTTCGACGCGGACGGCCGGCCCCTGGCCAACTAAACCATTCGGCGGCGGGGTGCGAACCCCGCCGCTTTTCTTTGCTCTCACTTCCTCCCGGTAAGCCATGACGCCCATCCCGGTCTTTGACGGCCACAACGACGTATTGCTGCGACTGCTCAACGACTACGCGGCCGACCCCACCAAGGCTTTTATCGAGGGAACCCGGGACGGGCATCTCGACCTGCCGCGTGCCCGCCAGGGCGGCTTCGTCGGCGGCTTCTTCGCGATGTTTCCGCCCAACCCCAAGAAGACCGATTTCACCGCGCCGGGCGCCATCGGCGGCAACCCGCCGCTGCCCGCGCCGCTGACGCTCGAGGAGGGCCGCGCCTCCACCCTGGCCATGACGCGGATCCTGCTCGACCTGACGCGCGCCGAAAATAGCCCGGTCGCGCTCTGCCGCAGCCGCGCCGAGATCGACGCCGCCATCGCCGCCGGCAGGATTGCCGCGCTGATGCACATCGAAGGCGCCGAGGCGATCGACGCCAACCTCGACATGCTCGAAGTGCTCTACGCGGCGGGCCTGCGCTCGATCGGTCCCGTATGGAGCCGCGCCAACATTTTCGGCACCGGCGTGCCCTTCCACTTCCCGGCCTCTCCCGATGTAGGCCCGGGCCTGACCGAAGCGGGCAAGGACCTGGTGCGTGCCTGCGACCGGTTGGGCATGGTCATCGACCTTTCCCATCTCAACGAGGCGGGGTTCTGGGACGTGGCCAAGGTCTCAAAGGCGCCGCTCGTGGCGACGCACTCGAATGTCCACGCCATCTGCGCCTCGGCGCGCAACCTCACCGACAAGCAGCTGGACGCCATCGCCGAAAGCAACGGCATGGTGGGGCTCAACTTCGCCACTGGCTTCCTGCGCCCCGATGGCGCCATGCGGGCCGATACCGACATCGAGATCATGGTGCGCCATCTCGACTACCTGATCGAAAAGCTCGGCGAGAACCGCGTCGGCTTCGGCTCGGATTTCGACGGCGCCAACATTCCGGCGGCGATCGGCACGGTCGCTGGCCTGCCGGTGCTGATCGACGCGCTCAAGGCGCATGGCTATGACGAGGCGCTGATCGGGCGCCTGGCCTGCGGCAACTGGCTCGACCTCATCGAGCGCGTGATCGGCTGATCAGGCGACGTCGGGCAGGCGCGCGGCAAGCAGTTCGCGCGTCAGCCGATGCTGCGGGTGCGCGAAGATTTCGGCCGGGCGGCCTTCCTCGACAATCTTCCCCTTTTCCATGACCAGCACGCGGTCGCTGACCGCCCTGACCATATCGAGGTCATGGCTGATGACGACATAGGCCAGCCCATAGTCGGCGCGCAGCCGGTTGAGGAGCGCCAAGACGTCGCCGCGTAGCGAGACGTCGAGCGCCGAGACCGGCTCATCGAGGATCACGAGGCGCGGCCGGGTCACCAATGCGCGGGCGATGGCGAGGCGCTGGCGTTGCCCGCCGGAGAATTCGTGCGGGTAGCGCCCGAGGAGCGCGGGCGAGAGCCCCACGGCTTGGACCGCTTCGCTCACACGGCGCAGTCGGTCGGCGGGCGCAAGTCCACTTTCGAGTCGTAGCGGTTCGCCCACGGCACGGCCGACTTCGAGCCGCGGATCGAAACTGCCATAGGGGTCCTGGAAGACCAGCGAGATGTCGCGGCGCAGGGCGCGGGGGAGGTCCGAGCCGTGATAGGTGCTGGTGGGGAGCGTCCTTCCGCTTCCCCGCCATTGGATTGCCCCGGACGTGATCCGAGGGTCATCCCCCCGTTCCTCGTTGGTGGAGGGACCCGTGGGCCCCGGCTCTGCGGCCGGGGACGTGCGGGGGTAGGGATGGACGGGGCGGTGCGCGCCTGCGTCGAGAATCATCTCGCCGCCGGTCGCACGGTCGAGACCGGCGATGATGCGGGCCAGGGTGGTCTTGCCGCAGCCGGAGGGCCCGACGATGGCGACGGACTCCGAAGCCGCGACCGAAAAGCTGACGCCGTTGACGGCGGCCATCGGCTGGCCGGGCGCGAACCAGGCCGCGCCGGGCTGGCGGAAATGGCGCGAAAGGTTGCGCACTTCGAGCAGCGGCGGCGCGCCTGCCGGGGCGAAGACTGCGCCGATGGTCGGACGGGCGGCAGCGATGAGCTGGCGGGTGTACTCGGCCCGGGGCGCGGCGAACACATCGGTCGCAGGACCCGTTTCCATCACCTCGCCCTGCCGGAGCACGAGCACGCGGGCGCAAAGCGCCGCGACCGCCCGCAGGTCATGGCTGACGAAGATCAGGGCCATGCCGCGCCGGTCGCAGACGGCGGCGATGAGGTCGATGATGGTGCGCTGGGTGATGAGGTCGAGCGCCGACGTGGGTTCGTCCGCGATGAGCAGGTCCGGCTCGCCCGCCAGCGCCATGGCGATCATGATGCGTTGCCGCTGGCCGCCAGAAAGCTCATGCGGATAGCGCCGGGCATGGACGGGATCGAGCCCGACCTCGCCCAGCAGGGCCTCGACGGAGGCGTTGGTTCTGCTTAGCGCGACGGCTTCGGCGATCTGTGCGCCCACGCGCATCAGTGGGTTGAGCGCGGTCATGGGCTCCTGGAACACCATCGCGATCCGCCGTCCGCGCAACCGGGCCAACTCGCGCTCGCCCTCGGGCAGGCGCTGGCCGTCGAAGGCGATGGCGCCGCCGCGCCGCGCGCCTTCCGGCAGCAGCCCGGCAATGGCGAGCGCCATCATGGTCTTGCCCGAGCCGCTCTCCCCGATGACGCCGAAACGCTCGCCCTTTTCGAGCGCGAAGCTGACGCCGGCGAGGACGGGCGGTCCGTCGAAGGCCACCGAGAGGTCATCGAGCTCAAGCAGCGGCATTGGCCAGGCCCTCCCGCTTGAGGCGAGGATCGAGCATGTCGCGCAGGCCATCGCCGGCCAGGTTGAGCGAGATCACGATGAGCACGATGGATAGGCCGGGCACGTAGGTGAGCCAGGGATGGAGCAGGAAGATCGACTGCGCGTCCTTGAGCATCAGCCCCAGGCTCGTTGCCGGCGGCTGGGTGCCCAGGCCCACATAGCTCAGGCCCGCCTCGGCAAGGATGCCAAGCGCAAGCTGGATGGTGGCCTGCACGATGATGAGGCTGGCGACGTTGGGGAGGAGGTGCCGCAGGGAGATTTCCCAATTGCCCATGCCGGCGAGGCGCGCCGCCCCGATGTAGTCGAGCGACTTGAGGCTGAGGGCTCCCCCGCGCGCCACGCGGGCGAAGACCGGGATGTTGAAGATGCCGATGGCGATCATGGCATTGGTGGCGCCGGGGCCGAAGAGCGCAGTGATGAGGATGGCCGTGATGATGGCCGGAAAGGCGAAGAGGAAGTCGTTGACGCGCAGCACCAGCCATTCGACCGGGCCGCCCCAGGCCGCAGCGATGAGCCCCAGCGGCACGCCGATGACCATGCCGATGGCGACCGCAATGGCGGCGACGACGAAGCTCGTCAGGGTGCCCGCCATCACCAGCGAAAGCATGTCGCGTCCGAAGAAATCGGTACCCAGCCAGTGCTCAGGGCTAGGGCCGGCAAACTTGCGGGCGAGGTCGATCTGGTCGATGGGGTAGGGCGTCCAGAAGAGCGAGGTCAGCGCCAGCGCGAGGAAGATCGCGGTGCCGACGAGGCCGATGACAAGGCTCGGGTGCCAGCGGCGGTTCATGGCTGCTGACCTCCGCGCAGGCGCGGATCGACCACGGCATAGAGCACGTCGACGATGAACATCGAGGCGGTGACCGCTACGATCAGGATGATGACGGCGCCGCGCACCAGGATGAGGTCGCGCTCGGAAATGGCGGTGAAGATGAGGCGCCCCAGGCCCGGCAGGTAGAAGACGTTTTCGACCACCACCGTCCCCGAGATGAGGAAGGCGAACTGCAGCCCGAGGATGGTGAGGATGGGCAGCAGTGCGTTGCGCACGCCATGCCGCCACACGGCCTCACCCAGCGTCATGCCCTTGGCGCGGGCGGTGCGGATGAAATCGGCATTCTGGACGTCGACAAGGGCGGTACGCATTACGCGCGCGAGGATGGCGGCCTGCGGCAGGGCGAGAGCGAGGCTGGGAAGAACCATGGCGCGCAGGGCGGCCCAGAAATCCTCCTGCCAGGGCGTGAAGCCGCCTGGCGGCAGCCAGCGCAGGGTGATCGAGAACAGCAGGACGAGCAGCATGCCGAACCAGAAATTGGGCACGGCGATGCCCATCTGCGCCAACAGCATCAGGCCGGTATCGAGCCACGACCCGCGCCGGCGTGCCGCCAGAATGCCGATGGGGAGGCCGATCGCCATCGAGAGAACCATGGCAAAGCCGGCCAAGGGCAGGGTGACCCAGAGGCGCTCGCCGATGAGGGCGGCGACCGGGGCGCTCTGCGTGTAGGAGACGCCGAAATCGCCCCGGAACATGGCAAGGAGCCAGTCGGTGAAGCGCTGCCAGAGCGGCAGGTCGAGGCCGAGCTGGTTGCGCAGGGACGCCACCGCGTCCGGGCTGGCATTGATCCCGAGGATGAACTGGGCCGGATCGCCCGGCAGGCGGTCGAGCAGGAAGAACACGGCCGCCGCGGCGACGACGAGGGTGATCGCAAAGCCGAGGAAACGGCGGAGGAGGTAGAGGCTCATGCCACCAACCCGGTGGTCGGTGGGCGAGTCAGGGTGCTGGCGGGGAGCGCGTGGCTACCCCCACCCTTGTTCCCTCCCCACAAGGGGGAGGGAGACCTGCCGGCTCGGTCGCGCCCCAAAGCCTCCCTCCCCCTTGTGGGGAGGGATAGAGGGTGGGGGAGGGCTGCAGACGCCGTGGCCCGTTGGTGCCCCAAAACCTCCCTGGGGAGGGACCGAGGATGGGGGAGGGCCGGAGGCTCTGTGGCGCAGTCGTGCAACCCCTTGGGGGGACGGCTGGAGTTGGGGTGTTGCATCGAGGGGCGGGAGTTGGCCTCAGTCCACCCAGTGGATGCCCTTGAGGACCACGCCTTCGATGGGAGCATTGAGCCAGTAACCCTCGACCTTGCTGTTCCAGACGCCGACCTGCGCCAGCTCGAACAGGAAGCCGTTGACGGCCTGGTCGGCGAGGCGCTTCTGGGCCTGTTGTGCCAGGTCCTTGCGCTGGGCCTCGTCGGTCGTGGCGTTGAGCTTGGCAATGATCGCCTGGAATTCCGGGTCGTCGTAGCCGAAATAGTAGTTGGGATTGGCATAGATGCCAATGTCGAAGGGCTCGACGTGGCTGATCACGGTCAGGTCGAAATCATGGTTGGTATAGACGTCCGTCAGCCACTGCGCCCACTCCACGTTGATGAGCTGCGCCTTGATGCCTATGGCGGCGAGCTGCTGGGCGAGGATCTGGCCGCCGAGCCGCGCATAGGGGACCGGCGGCAGCTTGATCGTGGTCGAGAAACCATCGGGATACCCGGCCTCGGCCAGGAGCTTCTTCCCGGCGGCCGGGTCGAACGGATAGGTGTTGGTGAGGTCGATATAATAGGGGTGCGCGGGAGCGAAGTGCGAGCCGATCGGCACGCCGAAGCCGTGGCCCGCGCCCTCGATCAGCTCCTGCCGGTTGATGGCATGGGCGATGGCCTGGCGCACCTTGAGATCGTCGAAGGGCTTGCGCTTGTTGTTGGTGGCGAGGATCGTCTCGCCCTCGGTGGTGCCAACCGCGACGGTGAAGGCGGGATTGGCCTTGAAGATATCCACCGCTTCGGGCGCGGCGAAATTGTTGAAGCCGTCGACATCCCCGGCGAGAAGCGCGCTCACGGCGGTGGCGGGATCGCCGATGAAGACGAAGGTCGCCTTTTCGAGCGCCGGCGCCTTGCCCCAGTAGCCGGGATTGCGCTCGAGCACGACGCGGCTGCCCTTGTCCCACTGAACGAAGCGGAAGGGGCCGGTGCCGATGGGCCTGGTGGCGTTGGTCGCCTCGCTCTTGGGCGAGACGATGACGGCAGCGCCGCGGCCGATATCGAAGAGGAAATTGCCCGAGGGCGCCTTGAGCTTGAACTCGACGGTCGTGGGATCGATGACGGTGACCGTATCGATGGCATCCACATAGAGCTGCTTTTGCGAATTGGTGCTGTCGGGCGCGAGGAGCCGGTCGAACGTGAACTTGACGTCGTCAGCCGTGAACGGGGTCCCGTCATGGAACTTGACGTCGGGCGCCAGCTTGAAGGTGAAGACGGTATTGTCGGGCGAGATGGTCCATGACGTGGCGAGCAGCGGCTGCACGGCGCCGTTCTGGTCGATCTGCGTCAGGCCCTCGAAGATGTTGAGATAGGTGACTTCCTTGGTGGCCGCGCCTGCCGCGGTGGTGGGATCGAGCGCGGTGGGCTCGAGCACGAGTCCGATGCGGATATCGGTCCGGGCGGCCATGGCCATGCCAGTGCTGGCCAGGAGCGCCAGCGCGGCGGCGATCAGTGTCTTTTTCAACATCATTGCTTCTCCGTGGACCCTTTTCCTACCCTTATAGGCGATTGCCGATCACGAGAGGCGTGGCCGCCGTGTCAAACCTTTCTCCTTGCACTCAAATGCGTAGCAAGAATGACCGGCACCAGCCCCGCCAGCACGATGGCGAGAGCGGGCAGGGCCGCGTCGGCAAAGAGCGCGGCATTGGCCTTGGCATAGACCTGGGTCGATAGCGTCTCGACGCCCAGCGGACGCAGCAGGAGCGTTGCCGGCAGCTCCTTGATGATCTCAACGAAGACCAGCGTCGCCGCAGAAAGCAGGGCCGGCGCCAGGGTCGGCAGATCGACCCGCACGAGCAGGTCGATGCCCTTGGCCCCCAGCACGCGCCCGGCATCGAGCATGGACTGTCCGCGCTTCTTGATGGCGGCATCGAGCGTGGAATGGCTGACCGCAAGGAAGCGGATGGCATAGACGTAGAGCAGGGCAATGGCCGAGCCGGAAAGCACGAGCCCCGGCATCCAGTCGAAGGCCCAGCGCGTGAAGTAATTGAGCCAGCGGTCGCCCAGGCCCAGCGGCTGGAGCAGACCCAGCGCCAGCACGGTGCCGGGCATGGCATAGCCAAGGGTAGCCAGCCGGATGACATTGCGCGCGGTCTTGCCGCCATTGCTCTTCTTGGCGGCGTAAAGCCCGATGGCCACGGTGATCAGCGCGCCGCCGGTCGCAAGCCCCACGGTGGTGGTAAGCGCGCCAAGGGTCGGCGCCAGATCGGCGACGCTGGCCTGGCGCAGCGACAGATCGAGCAACTGGAAGAACGGCACGCCGAACCCCGCGCCGAGCAGAACCAGGCAGAAGCCGAAGGCGATGGCGGCGCGCCCCCCGCGCAGCCGCTCGCGCGGCGGCGGGGTGCGGCTGTCGCGATGGGCGAGGTAGATGCGGTTGCGGCGGGCCCATTGCTCGGCGAGGATCAACACGCCGATGACCAGCACGATCATCACCGCCAGCTGGGCGGCGCCGCCGAAATTGCCGCGATTGATCCAGGTGGCGTAGATGACGGCGGTGAGGCTGTTGACGCCGAAATACTGCACTGCGCCCAGATCGTTGACCACCTCCATCATGGCGAGGGTCACACCTACGATGAGCGCCGGACGCGAGAGGGGCAGCACGATGGCGAAGAACGTGCGCAGGCCGCTGGCGCCCAACACGCGCGAGGCAGCGGTGACCGCTCCCGACTGCATGAGGAAGAAGGCGCGGCAGCTCGTATAGACGTAAGGGTAGAGCACCAGGCTCATCACCAGCACCGCCCCGCCATTGGAGCGGATATTGGGGAACCAGTATTCCTTGATGGTGCTGGCGCCGGTCAGCGCGCGTATCGCCTGCTGCACGGGCCCGGTGAAATCGAGGAACTCGGTATAGCAATAGGCCGCCAGGTAGGTGGGGACCGCCAGCGGCAGGATCAGGGCCCAATCGAAGAACCGCCGCAGCGGAAAGTCGAAATGCGTGGTGAGCCAGGCGGCGACGAGGCCGACGATGCCGGTGATGAGCCCCACGCTGACCATGAGCACCGCCGTCTCGCGGAAGGCCACGGGCAGCATCGAGGCTGCCAGCCCGTTGTCGCCGGAAAACCCGGCCATCACCGCGGCCCCGATCAACCACAGCAGCGGCAGGCCCATGATGAGGAGCAGCCCGAATGCGGAGAGCGGCACGCTGCGCAGCCTCGCGGCCAGCGATACGGCCTCACCTGGTTCGGAGGGAGTGATGGCGGGCCTCAGTTCTGCGGGCCGTCGTCGAACTTGAGCTCGTCCACCAGTGCGCTCGCCTCCTTGCGGTGGGCGGCGATCTCGGTCAGCGGCGTCTTGTCGGCCTTGAGCTCGCCCCAGCTCGCCACCAGCTCGGACGGCTCGACGCCGGCGACCACGGGGAACTCGTAGTTGCTGCTGGCATAGATGTGCTGGGCCTCGTCCGAGAGCAGGAATTCGACGAGCTTGTCGGCATTGTCCTTGTTGGGAGCGTATTTCGTGATGATGGCGCCCGAGACGTTGACCTGGGTGCCGTCGCCATCGGCGTCGGGGTAGATGATGCGCGCCGAGGCCGCCCATTCCTTCTGCTCGGGCTGGGCTTCGTTATTGAGCATCAGCCCCATGTAATAGGTGTTGCCGATCGCCAGGTCGCAGGTGCCCTGGAGGATCTGCTTGACCTGGTCACGGTCGGCCCCGGTGGGCTTGCCGTTGAGGTTGTCGCGCACATGGGTCAGCCAGTCGCGCGTCTTGTCGACGCCCCAATGGGCGATGCGCGTGGCGATGAGCCCGATATTGTAGACATGCTGCCCCGAACGGGTGCAGAGGCGCCCCTTCCATTCCGGCTTGGCGATATCCTCGTAGGTGAGGGCGGTTTCGGTGACGCGATCCTTGCTGGCGTAGAAGACGCGCGCACGCAGGGAGAGCGCCACCCACTGCCCGTCCGGATCCTGATAGGCGGCCGGCACGCGGGCCAGCGCCTCGGCGGGAATGGCCTGGGAGACACCCAGGTCCTTGGCATTGGCGAGATTGCCGATATCGACGGTGACGATGACGTCGGCGGGCGAGAGCTCGCCCTCGGCCGCCACGCGCTCGATGAGGCCGTCGCCGGCAAACAGCACATTGGTCTTGATACCGGTTTCCTGGCTGAACAGATCGAGCAGCGGCTGGATCAGGCCCGGTTCGCGATAGCTGTAGACGTTGACCACGCCGCTCTGGGCACACACGGGCGTGGCGGCGATGAGAGCCAGCAGGCCAAGGGCGGTGGCGAAGGTCTTCATGACGCGCTCCGTTTGAGACGCCGATCCGGTCGGCGACCCGTTCTGCAAATTGTGACGTGAGGTGTCAAGAAATACCCTCAGGGGGCGGGATCGGCCTCGTCGGCGGGCGCGGGCAGGGCGTCCCGGGTGACCAGCTCGCGCGGAATGAGCAGCGAGAAGATGGTGCCCACGCTCCCCGCCGGATCGACCGAAAGCGAGCAGGCGTTGACCGCCAGCAGCGAGCGCGTCAGGGCCAGCCCGACGGTCGAACGGATGGGCGTGAGGGTTTCGCCATCCTTGCTGACCCCGTCGCGGAAGACGACGAAGCGCTCGGACTGGTCGACATGGCGGTTGGCGCTGTCGCGCACATGGACGGAAATCGACCCGTCGTCCTCGAGCTGGGACGAAAGCACCACCGCGCCGCCAACCGGGGTCTGGTCGATGGCGCTGGCCAGAAGGTTGAGCACGGCCTGCCCCAGCGAAGCCCGGTCGGCGCGGATGCGGGGCAGGCGCTCCGAAATGGCCGAACGCACCAAGACGCGCGCGCCATTGGCCTGGCCGCGCACGCGGATGACGCAGGATTCGAGGAGCGCTCCGAGATCGACATCGGAAGGACGCGGCGCATAGCGCCCGTCGCGCAGGCGCGTGAAATCGTCCAACTCGTCGACGAGCGCGGTTATCTCCTGGCCGGCGGTCTTGATGTCGAGCGCATATTCGCGATAGCGCGGATTGCCGATCTCGCCGAACGCGGCCGAACCGATGAGATCGGAAAAGCCGATGATGGTGTTGAGCGGCCGGCGCAGGCCGCGGCTGAGCCGGCCGAGCAGAGCCGGATCGCTGTCGCCGCCCTTGGGCGTCGGCAGGGTGCTCGCGCCCTCGCGCCGACGCACGAAGCCGAAATAACCCGTGACGATGCCCGCCTGGCCCTGGGCGAACAGCATGACCTCGACGCCCGGTTCGATGCCGCGTGCCACCAGCACCGGCCGTGCCGTCTCGGCGAACCGCGCGGGGCGCTCGAGGAAGGCCTGGAGTGCCGGGTGGTCTTGGCGATCGATGATCGCGGTCAGCGGCCTGCCGACCAGCTGTTCGGTGCCGCGTTGCAGGGCGACCAGCGCGTGGGGCGTCGCCCCGCTGATGACGCCGGCGCGGTTGGCTTCGACAAAGCCGTCCTCGCGCGTTTCCGCCAGCATTTCGGCAAAGGCGCGCACCGCGCCCTCGTGGCCGGTTCGCACCTCGGTGGCGCTGGCCGAGAGCATGAGCGCCGGGCGCCCCTGCCAGGAAATAGACTGCAGGCGCGCGGTGACCGGCACGAGCGTGCCGTCGCGCTGCACCAGATGGTTGACCGGGCCGGATTCGGGCTGCTCGTCGCTGGCGGCCGGGAAGATCGAGGCGAGCCCGGCATTGCGCAGGCTCTCCACCGAATCGTAGCCGATCATCTCGGTGATGGCGCGGTTGGCGAACAGCACCTGCTGGTCGCGGAAGACCAGGATGCCGAGCGGGAGCCGGTTGAGCACCAGCGTTTCCCCGCCCAGGTTGACAAGCGAGCCGCTCGCGGCGGGCGTCGGGGAGGAGGCTGCGGGCGCCGCGGCGCCGTCACCCTCTATGATTTCCTCGATGGTGGTCCGCCGGCTCTGCGGCCCGAGTTCGCCGCTCACCCGGTCGTTGAGGATGCGCGAGAGCTCATCGAAATTGTAGCGCGACACACGCTCGACGGCCTCGGGATCGGCCACCGGCTCCTCGGCCTGCGGCGGGACGACGGGCTCCTCGGGCGGCGCGAGGTCTTCACCGGAGGCTTGTTCGATCTCAGCTGCGGCAAGCGACTCGTTGGGCGCCGCTTCGTCGGCGGGCAACTCATCGGCCTGAGCGCCCTCGGAAACCAAGGGCGTGAACCGGCGCGCGACGACGCGGACGAGGGCAGGGGACGCGGGCTCGGGTTCGGGTTCAGGCTCGACCGGCGCGACGTCTTCGCCTGCCTCCTCCTCGGAGGGCGGGAGCGGGGCGTAGAGCTCCTCGTCGTGGGAGAGTTTTTCGAAAAGGCCGCTGAGGCGGCCCGTCTCGGCGGGCGCGGGTTCGTGCACCTCGGGTTCTTCGGCCAGCTCGGGTTCCGGCTCGTCCGCGACCGGCGCGAATTCGGGCGCTTCGAGCGTGGCGCGCGCAGCCGCCTCGACCTCGGCCCATTCTGGATCGATACGGGTATCGACGGCGCTGTCGGGTAGCTCCTCTGGGCCGTCGGCCTCCGCCCAGGCCTCGAGCTCGGCTTCGGGCGCCGGTGGCTCCTCGGGCTCAGCTACCGGGACCGCCGGGGCGACGATGGCTTGCGGCGCCTCGGAGCGCTCGAGCACGATCAGCGTCTCGCCGGCCGGCCCGGCGGAATATTTGCCCGGCACATAGAGATGGCCATCGAGCGTGATCGAGCCGCCGCCTTCAACGGTCGCGAGTGCATCGCCCAGGTTGCTGGCCAGCGGCGAAGCGGCCACGACGCGCTGGTCGCGGTCGAGAACGAGATATTGCGAGCCCTGCGGCAGCCAGCGGCGGGTGACGTCGTCCGGCGTGGCCTCGGGCAGGAGCGTGGAATCGATGGGATCGACCGCCACGATCAGCAGCCCGTTCGACCCGTCGGCCAGTTGCAGCGGGGTCACCGCGCAGGTGGCCGAGATCGGCTTGTCGCCGGCCAGGAACTGGATGCGCGAGAGGCTGGAGCGCCCGGTCGTGCCCAGGCGGATCAATCGGGGTACCTGCCCCTTGATCGGCACCGGCGAAGCCAGCAGCTTGGGCCCGCTCTTCTTGATCTTGGCCAGGAACAGGCGTGCGGCGCCATTGCGCCACAGCAGCTCGGCACCGTCGCCGGACCATAGCCAAGCCGGCCGGGCATCCGCCCAGTGCTCCAAGACGCGGCGCGCCGTTGGCGATTTGATCCATTGACCGTCTGTCACGTCGCCAGCTCGAACTCTGCCGCATATGTACCGGATTGGCACAATCCTTACGCGGAACTTAACATAATTCCAAATATCGCGCCCTTGCGCGAGGGTCCAGCAGCGTGAGCTGCCCGGGTGTCACAATTGCCATCCATGGTTAAGCCAGGAGGGTTTTCCACGGCGTTAAATCGACGCTTGCCAGATCGAAAAACTCGCCCTATGTTCCGCCCGTTTTCAGAGCCTGGCTCCACGCTGGGGTCTCGGCGCCCCGGCGCCACCGAGCTCTGAACATGGCGTGCCGCCTTAGCTCAGCTGGTTAGAGCACTAGATTGTGGATCTAGGGGTCTCCCGTTCGAACCGGGAAGGCGGTACCACCTCCCCCTCTTCAGTGTTATTTTGATACGCGTAGCTGCGAGATCGTCTCGGCGATGTTCCGGAACGCGTCCAGAAGCTGCGCATCGTTGCTTGCCAGGAAGAAGTGCTCCGAACTCGTCGCGCAATTGCGCATCAGATTCTGGGTGGTGGTGTCGTTGTCGATATCGAAGCCGACCGTGAAGACGGTCACTTCCTTCTTCATCTCGGTGCACAGCTTGGTTGCCTGCGTCCAGGCGCTTCCGTTCGGAGCATTGCAGCTGTTTTTGACGCTGTTGTTGCCGTTGGTCGCGTCCCTGCTCAGGACGGCATCGCAGTACATCGTGTTAAACGCGCCGTCCGTCATCAGGATTACGAACTTGCGCAGGTTCTCGGCATCGTAGGCGCCGGGCTTGCTGGCGGCGGGAAGCATGTTCGAGAAATTGGGCGAGACCATGTACCACGCCCATGCCAGCCCGAGATGGCCGGCGGTGGCGCCTTGGGCTGGCAGCGAATCTGCCGTGTCGTGCAGCGCGGTCTTGTCGGTGGTCAGCGGTACGATGGGCACCGTGACGCACGGGGCCGTCGAGCTCGGATAGTTCGGATTCAGCAGCGCCGTGCTCGGCGAAGCATCGGTGAAGGCATAGCTCGTGCGTTCGGTGGCGCAGGTGCTGATCTGCCAAACGACCCAATCGCCCGAGGCGCGCTTGAAGTAGTAATACTCGCACCCGAGCATGGCGCAGTAGGCATCACCCCCGGAACTGTAAGATTGATAGGTCGTCTTGGTGGGCGGACTGACCGAGTTGGACGCGATGGTGGTGGGATTGGTGCCATCTAGCGAAAAGGCATTTCCCGACTGCTGGGTGATTGCGTAGGCCGAGTTGCTGATCTTCGACGTGCCGCCAACGCTTTTCAGATAGACGTTGATCCCGGTCGCAAAGCCATGCGCGACGCTGGTCGTGACGTTGATTTCGCAGCCCGACGTTTTGCACGCGGTGACCGTCCCCCCTGAACTGTAGTTCGAGTAACTTGAGGAACTGACGTTGGCGCCCGCCGTCGTCTGCAGCGTAAACGTGTTGGCGTCGATGCGAGTGACCCGGTAGGCTTTCTTGTTGAGCTGGGTCATGCCCGCGACGTCGTCGATCCAGACCGTGTCGCCTGTACTCAGGCCGTGACCGGCTGACGTCACCTTGGCAGGATTGGCCTTTGTCACTGCGGTTATGTTGGTGCCCGCCCGCTTCGCCCACGCCACCCCGTTGATCGGCTTGGCGCTGTCCACGGGGCCGCGCGCGGCGTCCGCATAGATGCCCGGGTTAACCGTGGCGGAATAGGGTACGAGAGCGAGCTTGGAATAGGTCGGGGTCTGTACGTCCTTGACGACGATGTCGATCAGCTCGTTGGTCGCATCACGCAAGGCCTTGATCTTGCTGCCCCCCATCGAGCCCGTGGTATCGAGGGCCAACGCAACCTCGATATTGGTGGCGCCGCGCGTGGCTTCCGACAGGAGAGACGCGGTGAGGGAATTGACCCCGACCAGCTTCACGAAAAGCGTATCGATCTTCACGTAAGCCTGGAGCTGCAATGTCCCCAGGGTCTGATTGAAGGTTGCCGAAGTCACATGGGCCTCGATAGCGCTATCGGCGATGCGCTCGAGAACAAGGCTATCCGCCGTGGCCTTTATCTGGCTTTCCGTATCGGTATAAATCTTTGGCTGCAGCGCCAGGGCGGCGGCGTCGAGGGCGACCTGGGCGCGGGTCTTGGCCTGTTGCACCGAGACGTAGTCGACCACCGCGCCCGAGAAGGCGACGATCACGATGGCCATCACGGCAAAGATCACGCCGAAGACGCCCCGTTCGTCGGCGCCGAAGCGACCGACCAGCTTGAGGAAATTGCGCACGACCAGGCCCCAATAGTATTTGGGGCCGCACAGTGCCTGAAATTCCTAACTAAAGCACAATCACCTTCGTGCCAATTTGCACGCGACTGAACAGATCCATCACATCGTCATTGGTCATGCGGATGCAGCCGGAGGACACATCGCCCCCGATGGTCCAGGGCTCGTTGGTGCCGTGGATGCGGTAAAGGGTCGAGCCGATATAGAGCGCCCGGGCGCCGAGCGGATTTTTGACGCCGCCCGCCATGTGGCGCGGCAGGTCGGGACGGCGCTTGAGCATCTCGGCCGGCGGCGTCCAGTCGGGCCACTCGCGCTTGTTGGTGATGCGATGGGTGCCGGACCACTCGAAACCCGTCTTGGCCGTGCCGATGCCGTAGCGCAGCGCCTTGCCGGCCCCCAGCACGAAATAGAGGAAGTGCTGGTTGGTATCCACGATGATGGTGCCGGCATGCTCGTTCGAGGAGATGCGCACGACCTGGCGCAGGAAGACCGGATTCATGCGGTAGCGCGACTGGAGCTGCAGGGCGTTGGAGGGCCGCCCGTTGACCAGCGTGATCCCCGGCGGCGGCGCGTAGACCCACGGATATTGCTGGATCTGGCCGGCAAAGGCATCGGCGGTCAGCGCGGCCGTAACGGCCAGCGCACACACGGCGGCGCGGGTGAAACGCAACATGAAAGGGCCCCCAAATCGATAAAATTTGACTCGATTGTGCCTACAATTCGCCAAGGGGCAGTGAAGCAAAGTGGTTTCCCAATCCTTGCCGGGCCATGTCAAAATCGGGTCGCTAAACGCCGATTCTCGACGGACTTATCCCGACCATGACCGACACTACCGATTCTCCCATCCGCTGCTTCTGGGCCTCCGCCGACGACGCGCTCTACCGGCACTATCACGATCGCGAGTGGGGCCGGCCGGTGACCGCCGATGCGCGCCTGTTCGAGAAGATCTGCCTGGAAGGCTTCCAGTCGGGCCTGGCCTGGATCACCGTGCTGCGCAAGCGCGAGCGTTTCCGCGAGGTGTTCCACGGCTTCGATATCGACAAGGTCGCGGCGATGACCGAGGAGGACGTCGAGCGGCTCCTGACCGATACCGGCATCATCCGCCACCGCGGCAAGATCGTCTCGACCATCAACAATGCTCGCCGGGCGCTGGAGCTGCGCAAGGAATTCGGCTCGCTCGCCCACTATTTCTGGCGCTTCGAGCCGCCCGCCGAGGAACTGCCGCCCCCCGGCACCGTGATGGCCCAAACCGAAGCCTCCAAGCGCATGAGCAAGGACCTGCGCAAGCGCGGCTTCAGCTTCGTGGGGCCGACGACGGCCTACGCCTTCATGCAGGCCATGGGCATGGTCAACGACCACGCGCCCGACTGCTTCTGCTATGGCGAGGTCGAGGCCGAGCGCCAGGCCTTCAAGCGCCCCGGCCGCTAGGCCAACCAGACAGAGTGTTGCTTTCGCACAACAATTGGCTCCGGCCGCGACAAGCGGCCGCATCTCCTGTTGGCAGCCCCTCACGAACGCGTTACAAGCGCATCGTCCAAAACGCAGCAAGGAGGCGTCTGATGACTAATCATATGCACTTCGAACATCGCTGCGCGCATGTCGGCATTTCGCTCTCGGCCTACCGAAGCAAATTCACCGCCTGACATCCCCGCTGATCGTTCAGCACCGGACACTTTCCAAGCCTAAAGAGACGACCTGACTGCCTTTGCGGGGACCATTGCGTCCTCGCCGTCACCACCCGTCTCTCATTTTCAACCTGACCAGGAGCCGGTCCGCGTCAATGCGGCCCGGAACACAAATGTCGATTCAAGACGTCAAGGCACGCTCCTTCGTGCCTGCGGTGCCCCGCCGGGCTTCCGCCGACACGAGGGGATTCCTCCAACGGCTCTTCGCCTGGTGGCGGCTACCGCCCGCGGTTCCCGAGCATCTGCGCGAAGATGTGGGGCTGCCCCCCACCGAAAGATCGATCTTCGACTTTCCGCTCATCGATCTCAGCCGCTCCAGCCGTCGCAAGGACGACTGGATGAACTAGGGGCCCAGCCCCCTCCGTCCCGACCAACAAGGAATGAAGACATGACCATTCACCAGCTCAAGCCCAATGCCACCCTCACCCTCCAGGCCCCCTTCGAGGAGACCGCCCGCGGCGGCAGGCTGCTGTCAGCCCTGCTTTCGTGGTGGCGCTACCGGGTGAGGCCGCCCTTAGTCCCCGCGCGCCTGCGCGAGGACCTGGGCCTGCCGCCCGATCCCGACATGAGCGACTATGACGGCGTGCCGATCATCAAGCCGCTCCTGCTCGTGCTCTGGCGCGCCTGAGCCAACGGGCTCCCCGGCTTTTCGGGGAGCCCCACGCTTGCCCAACACCCCCCAATCCGCTACGTACACCCCCGACTTTCCCGGACCTTTTTGACATGACCGACAAATCCAAGCTGATCGTGCCGCGGCTGCCGCGCGGCTTCGAGGATCGCACGCCCGCCGACATCGCGGCGACCGACGCCATGATCGCCAGGATCAAGGCGGTCTATCAGCGCTATGGCTTCGATCCGGTCGAAACGCCTCTTTTCGAATACACCGAGACGCTGGGGAAGTTCCTGCCCGATACGGACCGGCCCAATGCCGGCGTGTTCTCGCTCCAGGACGATGACGAACAATGGATGAGCCTGCGCTACGACCTGACGGCGCCGCTCGCCCGCTATTTCGCCGAAAACTACGACAGGCTGCCCAAGCCGTTCCGCTCGTACCGGGCGGGCTACGTGTTCCGCAACGAGAAGCCCGGCCCCGGCCGCTTCCGCCAGTTCATGCAGTTCGACGCCGACACGGTCGGCGCCGCCGGCGCGGAATCGGATGCCGAGATGTGCATGATGATGGCCGACACCATGGATGCCCTGGGGCTCGCCGGGAAGTATGTGGTCAAGGTCAATAACCGCAAGGTGCTCGACGGCGTGCTGGAGAGCATAGGCCTGGGCAAGGCCGACCCCGACAAGAGCCTTATCGTGCTGCGCGCCATCGACAAGCTCGATCGCCTCGGCCCCGATGGCGTGCGCGCGCTGCTCGGCAAGGGCCGCGAGGACGAGAGCGGCGACTTCACCAAGGGTGCCGGGCTCGACGACGAACAGATTTCGCGCGTCCTTGCCTATACTTCGGCGGAAGGGGAGGGCGATCCGCTCTTTACCGACCTCATCAAGCTGGTTTCCGAGAACGCCACGGGGCTTGCCGGCGTCGAGGAACTGCGCGCCATGGCGGCGCTTTTCGCTTCGGCGGGCTACGGACCCGACCGCATCAAGATCGATCCGTCGGTGGTCCGTGGCCTCGAATACTATACCGGCCCGGTCTTCGAGATCGAATTGACCTTTGCCGTCACCAATGAGAAGGGCCAGAAGGTGGTGTTCGGCTCGGTGGGGGGCGGTGGCCGCTATGACGGGCTGGTGTCGCGCTTCCGCGCGGAGCCGGTTCCGGCGACGGGTTTTTCCATCGGCGTATCGCGCCTGGCCAATGCCCTCAAGCTCACGGGCAACCTGCAGTCCGAGGCCGTGCGCGGCCCGGTGGTGGTGCTGGTGATGGATCGCGACCAGACGGCGCGCTACCAGGCCATGGTTTCCGAACTGCGCAATGCCGGCATCCGCGCCGAAATGTACCTCGGTTCCTCGGGCATGAACGCGCAGATGAAATACGCCAATCGGCGCAACGCCCCGGCCGTGGTCATCGAGGGCTCCAATGAGCGCGCCGAGGGCATGGTCACCATCAAGGACATGGTGGCGGGCGCCGAGGCGGCCAAGGAATTCACCTCCAATGCCGAAATGAAGGCGGCGCGCCCGGCCCAGGTCAACGTGCCGCGCGCCGGCCTCGTCGACGCCATCAAGGACATGCTGGCGTGACCACCTCGTCCGAGCGGCTGGCTGCCCTTGCCGCGCTGGTCGAGGGCGAAGGGGTGACGCGCGTCGCCCCGCCGCTGCTGCTGCCGGCCGGCCCCTATTTCGACCTGGCGGGCGAAGAATTCGGGCGGCGCCTGCTGCTGACGACGGGCGGGGACGGCACCGAATTCTGCCTGCGGCCCGACTTCACGCTTCCCATCGTCACCGACTATCTCGAGAGTGAAGCGGCCGGAAAGCCGGCGGCCTTCGGCTATCTCGGACCGATCTTCCGCCAGCGGCGCACGGGCGTGATCGAATTCGACCAGGCCGGCCTGGAACTCCTGGCCCAGCCCGATGCCGACGTGGCGCTCGATCGCGTGTTCGGCTTTGCCCGCCAGACGCTCGAGATCTTCAACGTCCGTCATGCCGTGGTGCGACTGGGCGGCGTCGGCCTTTTCGAGGCGCTGCTGGCCGGGCTCGACATGCCCGACGTCTGGCGCCCGCGCATCCGCAACCGGTTCGGCCATGCCGAGGCGCTCGAACGCTTGCTGACGCGCCTGGCGACCCAGGCCAACGGCAAGGCGGAGACGCCCGACCGCGCTACGCTGATCGAACAGGTTACCGAGCAGATGCTGGCGGCTGGCCTCAGCCTCACCGAGGGGCGTGGCCCCGAGGAAATCGCCGACCGCTATCTCGAGCAACAGGCGCTCGACGCCGCGCTGGTGCCCGGGGCGACGCTCGAGCTGCTGCGCAGCTATCTCGCCATTACCGGGGAGGCCGAAGAAGCGCTGGCGGCGGTCGAGGCCCTGGCCGGGCGCGCCGGCATCGATCTTTCGGCTCGGCTCGGCACGCTGCGCCGTCATCTCAACGCGTTCGGACCGGCCGCGCCCGTCACGTTCGACGCTGCCTTCTCCCCGCGCCTCGACTACTATACCGGCGTGGTGTTCGAGATGACCGGGCAGGGCGGGCACGTGCTCGCCTCGGGCGGACAGTATGACCGGCTGCTCGAGCGCCTGGGCGCCACGTCGCGGATCGCCGCGTCCGGCTGCGCGGTGTGGGTGGATCGACTGGAGCGGGAGGCGCTGGCATGAGCGGCATCACGCTGGCCGTGCCCTCCAAGGGACGGCTTGAGGAAGTCACGCGCGAAACCTTCGCCAGGGCCGGGTTGACCATCACCCGGCCGGGCGGCGCGCGCTCCTATCTCGGGGCGCTCGAAGGCGTCGACGGGGTGACGGTGCGCTTCTACCCGGCCGGGGAGATCGCGCGCGAGCTCATCCGCGGCGCCATCGATATCGGGGTGACCGGCATCGACCTCATCCACGAGACGGCCGAGCATGGGCCGGAAAGCGTGGTCATCGCCAAGCCGCTCGGCTTCGGCAATGCCGACGTGGTGGTGGCGGTGCCCGATCCCTGGATCGACGTGACGCAGATGCACGATCTGTCGGACGTCGCCTCGGACTTCCGGGCGCGGCACGGCCGCTGGCTGCGGATCGCGACCAAGTACGTGAACGTGACGCGGCGCCATTTCGCGGCGCACGGGATTGCCGAATACCGCATCGTGGAAAGCCTCGGCGCGACCGAAGCGGCGCCGGCAGCGGGCGTGGCCGACATCATCGTGGACATCACCTCCTCGGGCTCGACGCTGGCGGCCAACCAACTGCGGATTCTGGAGGATGGCGTCATCCTCAAGAGCGAGGCGGCGCTGATCGTGAGCAAGACCGCCGACTGGGATGCGCAGCGCCTGGCGCTGGTCGGGCAGGTGCTGACCCGGCTTGGGGCCGAAGGGGCGCTGGCGCAGATCTAGGGGCAACCCAGACCTGTCGGGTGGCCACCCCCACCCTTGTTCCCTCCCCACAAGGGGGAGGGAGACCTGCTGGCTCTGCCCAAAGGCTTACCAACCCCGGACCTGCTAGCTCGATCTCGCCCCAAGGCTTCCCTCCCTTGTGGGGAGGGATCGAGGGTGGGGGTGAGCCGGCGGCTCCGTGCGCTCGGGCTGGGGAGCGGGTTTACGCAATTCTTGAACCAATTTGCGGCTAGAACGCTCTGACCGAAACCGGACAGGATGCACCGGCGTGCCACGAGCCATCGAACTCTCCATTTTGATGCCCTGCCTCAACGAGGCCGAAACGCTTGCCGTGTGCATCCGCAAGGCGCGCGGGTTCCTCGAGCGGGCGGGCGTGGAGGGTGAGATCGTGGTGGCCGACAACGGCTCGAGCGATGGCAGCCAGGAGATTGCGCTCGCCAATGGCGCCCGGCTGGTAAGGGTCGAGACCAAGGGTTACGGCGCCGCGCTCGCCGGCGGCATCGCGGCGGCACAGGGGCGCTTCGTCATCATGGGCGACGCCGACGACAGCTATGATTTCGAGAACCTGGGTCCGTTCCTCGCCAAGCTGCGCGAGGGCAACAAGCTGGTGATGGGCAACCGCTTCAAGGGCGGCATCAAGGACGGCGCCATGCCGCCGCTGCACCGCTATCTCGGCAACCCGGTGCTCTCCTTCGTCGGGCGCCTGTTCTTCGGCTCGCACATCGGGGATTTCCATTGCGGGCTGCGCGGTTTCGATCGGCAGGCCATCCTCGATCTCAACCTGCGCACCACCGGCATGGAATTCGCCTCCGAAATGGTGGTCAAGGCCACCCAGGCCAAGCTCCCCATCGCCGAGGTGCCGACGACGCTTTCGCCCGACGGACGCTCGCGCCGCCCGCACCTGCGCTCGTTCCGGGACGGCTGGCGGCACCTGCGTTTCCTGCTGCTGTTCTCGCCGCGCTGGCTCTTTCTCTATCCCGGGCTGGCCCTGCTGCTGGTGGGTATCGTGCTGGGCGGGGTGCTGCTGGGCGGGCCGGTGCACATCACCCGGACCATCGAGATCGACATCCACACCTTCCTGATGGCCGCCATGTTCATCATCGTGGGGCTGCAGGCGATATCCTTCGCCCTCATCGGCCGGCGCTTCGCCTCGCGCTATGGGTTCATCCCCAAATCGAACTTCGACGGCGTGCTCGAGGCGCTCACGCTCGAGCGCATCCTGCTGGCGGCGGTGCTGCTGATCGGCCTGGGGGTGGGCACGCTCATCTGGGGCGTCTCGGTCTGGGCCTCGCGCGACTTCGGTCCGCTCGATGCCAACTCCTCGATGCGCTACATGATCCTGGCCATGACGGCGCTGGTCTCGGGCCTGCAACTGGGCATGTCCGGCTTCATGTCGTCCATGATCAACATTCCTCTTTACGAGCGGCGTGTAACCGAGTTACCGCCCCCGGACGACCCGATGTCGCGCCGCCGCGACCTACCCAAGAAGAAGCCCTGAATTTGGAACCCCTGACCCTTCTCGCCCTGGCCGGTGTCGGCCTAGCCGCCGGCTTTGTCGATGCGATTGCGGGAGGGGGCGGAATGCTCTCGGTGCCGGCACTGCTGTCGGCGGGCCTGCCACCGGTGGCCGCGCTCGCCACCAACAAGATGCAATCCATCATCGGCACGACGATGGCGGCGACCACCTATTGGCGCAAGGGCATGGTGTCGCTGCGCGCGCTGGTGCCGGCGATCCTGCTCACCATGGCCGGGAGCCTTTTCGGCGCCCTCACCGTCAAGCATATCGACACCAGCGCCCTCAACGTGGCCGTCCCCATCGCGCTCATCGCCATTGCGGGCTACTTCATGTTCGCCCCGCGCCTCACCGATGCCGACCGCGCGGCGCGGCTGAGCTTTCCCATCTACGTGCCGATCGTGGGCATGGTGGTGGGGTTCTACGACGGCCTGTTCGGGCCCGGCACCGGCTCGTTCCTCACCCTGGCGTTCGTGGCGCTGTTCGGCCTGGGCGTCACCCGTGCGGCGGGCAATACCAAGGTGCTCAACCTCGCCTCGAACTTCGGCGCCCTGCTGCTTTTCATCCCGTCGGGAGACGTGGTCTGGCAGGTGGCCATCGTCATGGCCATCGGGCAGATCGCGGGCGGCTACCTCGGCGCGCTGACCGGCATCAGGTTCGGCGCCCGGCTCATCCGCCCGCTCGTCGTCATCGTCTCGATCGCGATGGCGCTGCGGCTACTACTGGTCCACTAGCTCAGTTCGCCGTGCCGAAGGCGGCATCGATGGCGTCGCGCGTCTGCGGGCCGAAATTGCCGTCGACCTTACCGTCGTAATAGCCGTCCGCTGCCAGCAATTCCTGGACGCGCCGCAGGAAGTTGCGCGACACGTCCTTGTTGCGCGCGTCGCGCAGGTTGTCCTTGGCGGCCTTCACCCCGTGGGTGAGGGCGTAATAGGCCAGGTCCGCGGCCTTGTAGGTGTCCTTGGCCACGCCCTGCCCATAGACGTAGCGCAGCGAGAGCGCCCAATAGGCATCGGCATAGCCGCCATCGACCGCCTTCTGGTACCAGGAGACGGCCTCCTCGTAATCCTTCTCGACGCCCCGGCCATCCAGGTACATGTCGCCCATGTAATACTGGCCGCGCAGGTTGCCCTGGTCGGCGGCCTTGCGGTACCAGCCCACCGCCTCGGCATAATCCTTCTGGACCCCGCGCCCTTCCTCGTAGAGCGTGCCCATATTGACCATGGCGGTGTAAAAGCCCGCATCGGCCGCCTTGCGATACCACTCCATGGCGGTCTTGGGGTCTTCCTTGACCGACAGGCCCAGGTCATACATCAGCCCGACCATGTCGAGCCCGTAGCCATCGCCCTGTTCGGCGGCCTGGCTGTAGAGCTCGAAGGCCCGGTCGTAATCCTGCGCCACCCCGTTGCCGTCGTAATACTTGTCGGCTTCGTCCAGGAGATCGTCGACCGACACCTCGGCCTTGGCGGGCGGCGTCTGCGGAGCCTGCGGCTTGCTGGGCGTCTTATCCTTGCCGCTCGACGGAACGGAAACCGACATGGACGGGTTGGCATCCTTGCTCTTTTCGACGGCAAGGGCCGGTGACAGGACGAGTAGACATAGCGCCGAGGCGCTCAAGAACAGGCCGGTGCGAAACACGACAATCCCCCAAATGCTGCCCCACGCGGAGGATGCTATGGCAGATCGGGGGAAGTCAAATCGCTCATTGGCACTGTGACGGCAGGATCGCCTGCAACTCACCCGAGGCGGGCTTGAGTTCGCCCTTCTCGATATGCATGGGCACGAAGGGTGGTGTCGCCTGGATCTGCGGATTGGCCAGCCGCAACGTGTAGCAACCGGCATATTGCCTGTGCGTGCCGTCCCTGGACACGGCGTCTATGGCGACGGGGAGGGAGTAATAGGTGCTGCCCGCGGCGCCCTCGCTCGTCGAGCGGCCCATCAGGATATCGACGCTTTCGGTATCGGCGTAACCCTTGGCGAAGGCTTCGTAGCCGCCCACGCCCGAGTTCTCGCCGTAATAGGAATAGGCGCGCAGGTATTCGCTGCGATTGATGGCGTTGTAGAGCGAGTTGACCACCGCCTCGGGTGTCGAGCGGTCGTCGAGATAGGCCTCGTCCGCGCCGTCCTGCGAGAGGGCGGGCGCGGCCATTGCGACCAGCAACCCCAGCGCGAGGACGAGGCGCGCGTTCATGGCTCGAGGAAGGTGCGCAGGGCCGCGTTGATGCGATCCTGCCAGCCCGGGCCATCGTCCTGGAAGTGCTCGAGCACGTCGCGATCGAGGCGTAGCGACACCGTCTCCTTGCCGACGGGAATGGCATTTGCCTTGGGCGAAGCGTTCTCGACCGGCTTGGTGGTGGCGGCCTTGAACAGCGCCTCGGCCTGGTCGATGGCGCTGGTATGTCGTCTGGTGGGAGGGGCCATGGAGCGGCTTTCTCAATTGGCATTGCGCGCAAGGGTAGAGCAGCGGCGGCCACCGGGCCAGAGCGTTTTGAGCGGTGACAACGTGCCCACCCCGATTGACGGCGGACGGCGCGGCCTCTACCAGACGCGAGCCGAAAAAGAAGCGGCCGGTTGGTTACTCCCGGCCCTCGCATCAGCGAGTTCTTGTCGCCCCCCAATGGGCGATCCCGGGCATCACCCTCAATGAGGATGGTGTCTGGCGGGCCGATGGCCCGGGTCATTCTCCATCCTCGCCCCATGGAGAACGGACCGAAATGAAAACTCTTCTTCTTGCGCAACTCATCATCAGCTTCCTGATGGCGACCATCATGACCGGCTTTTTCAGCCTGCTCGCGCTGGGAGTGAGCCCGCAATGGCCGCAAGCCTGGCTGCATAACTTCGTCATCGCCTGGCCGGTGGCGTTCTGTCTGTCGCTGGTCGTGGGCAAGGTGGCGTTTGCCATCGCGCACAGGGTGTTCCCGCCGGCGAGGGCCTGAGGGACGACCGGCCCCAGCCTCGTTCCCATCGGCGCTTGGCGTTTGCTGACGCGCTCTTCACCTCGACAAGGGGGGAGGGGGACCTGTTGGGGCGACTGCGCTGCCTAGTGCTGAAGTTCCTTGCGGACAGCGGAGGCGATAAAGGCCGAGCGCGTCTGGCCGCGCTCGCGCGCTTCTGCGTCGATGGCCTCGAGCAGACCGAGATCGAGCGAGACGTTGATGCGCGTGGTCGAGCCCAGGTCGCGGACCAGTGGAATGGCTGCAAGTCGTTTGGGAGAAATCACGAGGGTGGGGTGCCATCAGCTGCCCAAAACGGGAAAGGGCGGCCCTGGTGGACCGCCCTCCCGTTCGTGACCTTGGGAAAGGTCAGGTGTTCTAGTCGGCTGGTGCCGGCCGGACTTCTTAGAAGTCCATGCCGCCCATGCCGCCCATGCCACCGCCGCCCGGCATGGCCGGAGCAGCTTCCTTGGGCAGCTCGGCAATGAGCGCCTCGGTGGTGATCAGGAGCGAAGCGACCGAAGCCGCGTCCTGGAGAGCCGTGCGCACGACCTTGACCGGGTCGATGACGCCGAGCTGGACGAGATCGCCATACTGGTCGGTCGCGGCGTTGTAGCCGAACGAAACCGAGGCGTTCTCGAGGATCTTGGCAACCACGACCGAACCTTCAGCGCCGGCATTGCTGGCGATCTGACGGACGGGTTCCTGGAGGGCGCGGCGGACGATGGCGATGCCGGCGTCCTGATCAGCGTTGGCACCCTTGACCTTGAGGTTGGACGAAGCGCGCAGCAGAGCCACGCCGCCGCCCGGAACGATGCCTTCTTCGACGGCAGCGCGGGTAGCGTTCAGGGCGTCATCGACGCGATCCTTGCGCTCCTTGACTTCCACTTCCGTGGCGCCGCCGACCTTGATCACCGCAACACCGCCGGCGAGCTTGGCCAGGCGTTCCTGCAGCTTTTCCTTGTCGTAGTCCGAGGTGGTTTCCTCGATCTGCGCCTTGATCTGGGCAACGCGGCCCTGGATGTCTTCGGCAGCGCCGGCGCCATCCACGATCGTGGTGTTTTCCTTGGTGATCTCGACGCGCTTGGCGGTGCCGAGCATGTCGATGGTCACGTTCTCGAGCTTGATGCCGAGATCTTCGGAGATCACCTGGCCACCGGTGAGGATGGCGATGTCTTCGAGCATGGCCTTGCGGCGGTCACCAAAGCCCGGGGCCTTGACGGCAGCGACCTTGAGGCCACCGCGCAGACGGTTGACGACGAGAGTTGCAAGAGCCTCGCCTTCGATGTCTTCGGCGATGATCAGCAGCGGACGCTGCGACTGCACGACGGCTTCGAGCAGCGGCAGGATGGTCTGCAGGTTCGAGAGCTTCTTCTCGTGGAGAAGGATCACGGCGTCTTCGAGGACGGCGGTCATCTTCTCGGTGTTGGTCACGAAGTAGGGCGAGAGGTACCCGCGGTCGAACTGCATGCCTTCGACGACTTCGAGCTCGGTCTCGGCGGTCTTGGCTTCCTCGACGGTGATCACACCCTCGTTGCCGACCTTCTGCATGGCCTCGGCGATCTGGTCGCCGATCGAGGACTCGCCGTTGGCCGAGATGGTGCCGACCTGGGCGACTTCAGCCGAAGAATTGATCTTCTTGGCCTGGGCCTTGAGGCTGCCGACGACTTCCTCGACGGCCATGTCGATGCCGCGCTTCAGATCCATCGGGTTGAAGCCAGCGGCGACGGCCTTGACGCCTTCGACGACGATGGCCTGGCCGAGAACGGTGGCCGTGGTGGTGCCGTCACCGGCGATGTCGTTGGTCTTGGAAGCAACCGAGCGCAGGAGCTGGGCGCCCAGGTTCTCGAACTTGTCTTCCAGTTCGATTTCCTTGGCGACGGTGACGCCGTCCTTGGTGATGCGCGGGGCGCCGAACGACTTTTCGATAACGACGTTACGACCCTTGGGGCCGAGGGTCACCTTCACCGCATTGGCGAGGGTGTTGACGCCGCGCAGCATGCGCTCGCGGGCATCGGTGGAGAATTTTACTTCTTTGGCAGCCATGTCTGGCGCTCCTCAAAAATAAGCGTTGAACGGCTGGGTCCGGCCTTAGCCGATGATGCCCAGGATGTCGGATTCCTTCATGATCAACAGATCCTTGCCGTCGATCTTGACCTCGGTGCCGCTCCACTTGCCGAAGAGCACGCGGTCACCGGCCTTGACGTCCAGGGCAACGATCTTGCCGCTTTCGTCGCGCGCACCGGGTCCAACGGACTCGATGATGCCCTCGGAGGGCTTTTCCTTGGCGGTGTCGGGGATGATGATGCCGCCAGCGGTTTTTTCCTCGCTGTCGACGCGCCGGACGACCACGCGGTCGTGCAGGGGACGGAAGCTCATGTTCGCTCCTTTTGAGACCTTACGGTGATGCAAATCTGAAGCCTGTTAGCACTCCAGCATCGAGAGTGCTAGCAAGCTGACCGGGGATATAGGAGGGCGGTTTTAGGGAGTCAAGGTCGCGGGATTGTGACGGGAGCTTGAAACCGGTGTTTCCAGTGCGCCGCGAATGGGAGATAAGGGGCCATGAGCGAACAAGCAAAAAATTCCGACATCCGTCTCCGCCGCACCGGCGGCGCGGGTCTCAACACGCAGTGGAAATGGGAAATCGTGGACGCCGAGGGCAAGGTGCTCAAATCCGGCACCGCGCTGGGCGAAGAGCACAAGGCCTTCGCCACGGCCAAGAAGGCCAAGGAGCGGCTGGCCAAGTAGGTCCGGGCAGACAGGGTCCGGGCGATAGTCCGGGCCTGCGCTATTGCTGGCCGAACGGATCGTATTGCAGCAGCCAGGAATAGAGCCATTTCTCGCCGGCTCCGACCGAAGCGACGTCGTCGATCTTCCAGGCGCCCTCGTCCTGGACCATCGAGATGGTCAGCACCGTCGGCTTGCTGGCATTGGTAAAGCTCACCATTGCGACAGCCGTGCCGTCCTGGATCACCGGCTCGGAGACCGCCAGGTTCTCGAGCGTGCCCGTCTCGCCATTGATGAAGGGATTGAAGGCACCAAAATCGGGCGCTGCCGGATCGATGCGCGTGCCTTTCCCGTCCACTGCATTGGCCTGCAGATTGGCCACCACGAGCGATTGCAGATGGGGCGAGAAGTGTTTCTCGATATCCTCGTGCTCGCCGGCCACGAGGGGCTTGTAGATCTCCTCGATCAGCCCGCGGGGTGTATCCGCCACAGGAGCGCTACCGAAGATCATCGGCACGAGGCCGAACAATGTCCAATCCATGGTTTCCCTGGTCGTCTGATCGAGGATTGGCGCGGAAAATGCGAGGCCAAACCGCCTGAAATAAGGCGGGCGCGCGGGTCGCCTGAGATTTAATTCAATGCCTTGAGCGGGTTGGCCGCACTCAGGCGGCCCCTTTGGCTCCCGCCATCTCGGCCCAGGCCTGGCGCTTGCGGTAAATGGTCGAGGGGCTCAGCTCCAGCGCCGCGGCGGCCAGCGCGATGTTGCCGCCGAACGAGAGAATGGCGTCCTCGATGATGCGCTGCTCCTGCTGCCACATGGGCAGCACCGTCGTGCGGCGCGGCGCGGGTGCCGGTTCGGCGATGGGCGTGGGCGAATAGCTGCGCGATTCGATATCGGCGGCGCTCACCATCTCGGCGGAAATCTCTCCGCCATCGAACATCACCACCAGACGGCGGACGAGATTCTGGAGCTGGCGCACGTTGCCGGGCCACTCGCGGGCGATGAGGCTGTCGGCAGCTTCCGGAGAGAAGCCCGAGAATCGCTTGTGCTCCTCGCGCGCAAAACGGGCGAGGAAATGCTGGCCGAGCACCATGATGTCGGCCGGGCGCTGGCGCAGCGGGGGCAGGTGGATGGGCAGCACGTGCAGGCGATAGAAAAGGTCCTCGCGGAAGCGCTTTTCGGTGATCATCTGCATCGGGTTGCGATTGGTGGCGCAGATGACGCGCACGTCGACCTGGCGCGTATCGGCTTCGCTAACGCGGGTGAGTGCCCCGGTCTGCAGGAAACGCAGCAGCTTGCTCTGGAGCGAAAGGTCCATCTCCCCGATCTCGTCGAGGAAGAGCGTGCCGCCATCGGCCAGTTCGGCCGCGCCCTTGCGGTCTTCTACCGAGCCGGTATAGGCGCCGCGCGCGGCCCCGAAGAGCTCGGTTTCCATCAGGTCACGCGGAATGGCGGCGCAGTTGACGGCGACGAAACGCCTCTCGGCGCGCGGGCCCTTGGAATGAAGCGCCTCGGCGCACACTTCCTTGCCGGTGCCGCTTTCGCCGGTGATGAAGACCGGAGCCGAGGACGGAGCGATGCGCCCGATCTGCTCGTAGACATATTGCATCTGGGTGGATGCACCCACGAATCCGGCGAAATCGGCGGTAATGGCGCCCGGACGCGCATCGATGGTCAAGGCACGGGCCTTGCCGTGCCGATGGGCGAGTTCACCGATTCGGGCCGCAAAGCCCGTCCCGGAGATCGGCTTGGCCACGAAATCATGTGCGCCCGCGCGCATGGCGGCGACTGCAGCCGAGACCGAAGCGCCGCCCGACAGGGCGATCAGCAGCGCGCCTTCGGCGATCTTGGCCAGCCGCGCGACCGCTTCCTCGGTCGTGGGCGCCAGGTCGTCAAGGCTGGAAAGATCCATAAGGACAATGTCGTAGTCGCGCCCGCGCAGCTTTTCAGCCGCGGCACGTCCGTTCCGGCACTCCTCGATCACCGGCTCGGCCAGCAGGCATCCCGCCAGGTTGGCCGCCATCGCCCGCCCGGCGGCAGGGTCTCGGTCGATCAGGAGAATTGTGGCAGCGGCGTCGGACCTTCGTCCGGGTCGCATCGGCATGGGCGTTATCCTCGCCTGGCGTTTTTGCTTTGCCCGGATTGTTTATGAACAGGGTAAACAATTCGTTTGTCTTCCTTATCAAGGCATTCGCTTTTGCCGATTCAGCGAGGGTGGTATTGAGTTAGGAACAGAATCACTAACCTGAGCCAGGAAGAGGCAGTTGCAGGCGCTGGTTTATACTTTTATCGCCCTGGCAGCCTTTGCGGTGGCTGCGACGGCCTATTTCGGACTGGCGTTCTCGCCGGTCGAAGCCCTTATGCTCGCGCTGCTCCTGGGTGGACTTGCGGTCATTTACATGGAGCGCACGTTGCGGCGCCGCTCCGAAGCGCGCCTCGAGCGCGCCATCGAGGAACTCTCGCGCCTGCTGGCGACCGACGCCCAGGCGGGCCAGGTGCTCAGCCAGCGCATCAACGCCCTCTCCGATATCGACGCCGGCAAGCGCCTTTCGGGCCTCGAGGCCGATATCTCCGTGCTCGGCACGGTGGTGCGGCAGGTGGCCGAGGCGGTGGCCGATATCGAACAGGCCCAGGACGACGTGCGCGAGGCCAAGAAGGGCCCGATGGTGCTCAGCGCCACCGCCCGCTCCGTGCCCGAAGCGCTGCCCGAGCCCGAAATCGACCTCTCCGAGGTCGAAGACGCGCTGGACGACGGCAAGATCATCTTCCACATCGAACCGATCTTCACGCTGCCCCAGCGCCGCGTCCATGGCTACGACCTGACCCCGCGCATGCGGCTCGACGGCGGCGACCTGGCCGCCGCCTCCGAATTCATGCCGGTGCGGGGCGGCGAACGCATCGTCCGTCGCATCGAGCTGATGGCCCTCGAGGAAGCCGTGGTGCTTTCCCAGCGCGCCCGCGGCAACAAGGTGACGCTAAACCTCTATGCGCCGCTCTCGCGCGCGACCCTGGGCGATGCCGCTTCGGTCAACCAGCTTGCCGCGCTGCTCGAAACCAACCGGGCCGCCGCAACGGTGATCAACTTCGCCATCAGCGAGGACGACTGGCGCGCCGCGACCGGCGCCGAGCGCCAGGCCATGTCCTCGATGGTGCGGCGCGGCGCCGCGTTCTCGATCGTCAACGCCCGCTCGCTGCGCTCGGACTTCAGCGAACTCTCCTCGCTCGGCGTCAAGTCGGTGCGGGTGGACGCGTCGCGCTTCATCGACCAGCCCGAGGCCTTTACCGATATCCATACTTCCGATATCGCCAGTTTCCTGGAGCGTTCGGGTATCGACCTGATGGCCGTTGGCATCAGGTCGGAAGACCAGATCATAACCCTTCTCGAAGACGGCTTCCGCTTCGCGCAGGGCCATTACATGGCCGCGGCGGGCCCCATCCGTCCCGACCTCGTGGGTGATCGCCTGGCGCCTGTAGCGTAAGCGAAGGACCATTCTTTATGTCTGACACAGCCGGAGCGCTTTCCGGGCTTTCCGCCGTTTCCGGCCGCTATGACGTGGTTTTGTCCGACGTCTGGGGCGTCGTGCACAACGGGGTGGCCGCCTACCCGTCGGCTGTCGAGGCGCTGCTCAGGTTCCGCCAGGGCGGCGGGCGGGTGGTGCTCATCACCAATGCCCCGCGACCCTCGGCGCCGATCATCGAAATGCTCGATCATCTCGGGGTGCCGCGCGCGGCCTATGACGCGGTGGTGACCTCGGGCGATGCCACGCGCACCATGATCGCGCGCTATTCGGGCAAGGTGATCCACCATGTCGGCCCGCCGACCGCCGACGACGCGCTCTATGAAGGGCTCGACGTGCGCCGCGGCTCCGCCGAGGAGGCCGACGCGGTGGTGGTGACCGACCTCGACACCGATGACGACACCCCGGACATGTATGCCGAGCGCATCTCCCAGTGGCTGCGGCGCGGCCTGCCGCTGATCTGCGCCAATCCCGACAAGGTGGTCGAGATCGGCGAGCAGATCGTCTATTGCGGCGGCGCGCTGGCCGACATCTACGAGGAACTGGGCGGGCAGGTGATGATGGCCGGCAAGCCCTACGTCCCTATCTATCGCGAAGCGCTGGCGCTGGCCGAAAAGGCGCTCGGGCGCCCGGTCGACAAGGCGCGCATGCTGGCCATCGGCGACAGCGTGCGGACCGACGCCATGGGCGCGGCCGATTTCGGCATCGACCTGCTGTTCATCACCGGCTCCATCCATGCCGGCGAACTCGACGCTTTCGGGCAACCGGACCCGCAGCGCATCGCCGACCTGGTGGCCACGACCGGCGCCAACATGGCCGGATTCATGGCGCGGCTGGGCTGGTAGCTTGCATTGGCGCGGTAAAGTTGGCAATTTCCGGCGGCTTTCGCACTGGGGCGTTCTTCAAAGTGACTGACTTCATCAAGCTCGCGGGCCTCGATAACGTACCGGCCCGGCTCAAGGGCGCCCAGATTGCCATCGGCAATTTCGACGGTTTCCATCGCGGCCATCAGCACGTCTTCGCCACCCTCAAGGCGCGCGCCAGGCTGCGCGGCGTCCCCGCCGTGGTGCTGACGTTCGAGCCCCACCCGCGCGACGTCTTCGCGCCCGAGCCGTTCATGTTCCGCCTCACCGAAGGCGCCGCCAAGGCGCGGCTCGCCGAGGCACTGGGGCTGGACGGCATCGTCATCATGCCCTTCACCCGCCAGCTCTCCCAGGTCGAGCCCGAAGACTTCGTGACGCGCTACCTGATCGAGGGACTGGGCGTTTCCGGCGTCATCGTCGGGGCAGACTTCCATTTCGGCCGCGAGCGCCGCGGCACTCCCGATTTCCTGCGGCAGGCCGGCGCCGCCAATGGCTTTGAGGTCGAAACGCTCGATCTCATCGACGATGGAGCCGAGCCGATCTCCTCCTCGCGCGTGCGCGCTGCCCTGCGCGAAGGCGACCTGGCCACCGCCAATACGCTCCTGGGCTATCACTGGTTCGTCGAGGGCGAGGTGGTCTCGGGCGACCGGCGCGGGCGCGAACTGGGCTTCCCCACGGCCAACATGGCGACACACGAGGGCTTTCACCTGGCCCAGGGCGTCTACGCCGTGCGCGCGCGGCTGGGCGACCGGCTGATCGACGGGGTGGCCAGCTTCGGCAAGCCCATGTTCAACAACCAGCGCCCGCCCTTCGAGACGCATCTTTTCGACTTCCACGACGATATCTATGGCGCCCACCTCTCGGTGGCGCTGATCGGCCATATCCGCGGGCAGGAAGTGTTCAAGGGGCTCGATGACCTGATCGCGGCCATGAACCGGGACAGCCGCAGGGCCGAGGACGCGCTGCGCGCCTGCGGGCCGATGAGCGAGCTGGACAAGAAGCTCGGCTTCTTCGGCTAGCCGCCGCTAGTTTTCCTCAAAATGCCGGGTGATGAGCCCGGCCACCGTTTGCGCATGGGTGATGGCCAGGTCGTGGTCGCCGCCCGCGATGACGTGCAGCCGCGCGTCCGGCAGCAGCGCCAGGAGCCGCTCGCCCACCGCTACGGGGCTGATCGGGTCGCGGTCGCCCCAGAGCAGCAGGGTCGGGCAGGCAATGTCCCCCAGGCGTGCCGAAAGGTCCTCGCGCGCCTCCCCGATCCAGCGCGCGGCGTGAGGGTAGGCTGCGTAGTAATCGGCGCGCCAGTCGCTGCCGCCCAGATCCGCCACCGGTACGCCGCCCGATGTCGCGGCTAGCACGAGCCGGCGGACCTTCTCCGGCGCGGCCAGGGCAACCTTGACGGCGACGAGCCCGCCCATGGATTGGGCGACGATGTTCGAGGGCGCATCGAGGGCGTCGAGCACCATGGCAACGAGATCGTCGATGCCCTGGACATCGGGCCGCGACGGCTCGTCGCCCAGCCCCGGCCAGGCCAGGAACCGCCCATCGAGATGCATATGGTTAGCGACCCGGCCCCAGAAGGCCGCACTGCCGCCCGCGCCGGGGAGAAAGAGGGTCGGGGCCACCTTAGCCGGCGAAGGTGAGGATGTGCATGGCGCCCGCGCCATATTCGCGCCGGTCTTGCAGGGCGAAGCCCTCGGGGATCGCGACAGTCGCCTCGCTGGCCTCTTCGAGCACCACTGTTGCTCCGGGCGCCAGCCACTTGCCCTCGCGCAGCTCGACCAGCGCCTTCTCGCCCAGGCCCTTGCCATAGGGCGGATCGAGGAAGGCGAGGCCGATGCCGCCCATGGTTCCGGCCGGGCCGAGATCGGTCGCGTCGCGGCGCAGGAGCTTGGTGACCCCGCCCGCTCCGAACGCCTCGATATGATCGCGGATGAGCCCGCGCGCATCGGCGCCGGTATCCACGAAGATCACATGGGCTGCCCCGCGCGAAAGCGCCTCGAGCCCGAGCGCGCCGGTGCCGGCGAAGAGGTCGATCACACGCACGCCGTCCAGGTGCGGCCCCAGGCGGCTGGCGAGGATGTTGAAGATCGATTCCCGCGCCCGGTCCGAAGTCGGGCGGATCGAGTCATCGGGTGGCGACAGCAATTGCTTGCCGCGGAACTTGCCGGCAACGATGCGCATGGCTTACCCGCGCGGCTTGCGCGGGCCGCGTGGCGCGCCGCCGCCGGGGCGGGGCGTCCGCGGACCCGAAGAAGGGCCACCATCCTTGCGCGGGCCGCCACGGCCCTTGGGCGCACCTTCCGGACGCGCACCGCGCGGGCCACCCTTGCCGCGCGGCGGCGCATCGCTGCGCGGACCGCGTGCCGGAGCGCCTTCGCCGCGCGGAGAGCGCGTGGAGGAACGGGGAGCTCCGCCTTCGGGACGCGGACCACGACCCGCCGGACGGCCCGCACCCTCCGGACGAGGACCGCGCGCGGGGCCCGCGCCATCGCGGCGAGCAGGGCGGGGCGAAGCATCGGCGCTGCGCGAACGCGGCTTGCCGCCCTCGGCACCGTGCGGCTTGCTGGCATAGGAGCGCTTCGGCGCTGCCGAGCGGTCATCGAAACCGGCGGCGGAACGCGGGGCGCGCGGCTTGCGCGTCCATTCCCCAGCCTCGCGGGCGTCGGGACGGTCCGAATGGCTGCGGCGCGGGCGGTCGCTCAGCGGCTTCTCGCCGCGGCTGCGGAAGGGCTTGTCGCCGGCGGCCTTGCCGCGCGGCTTCTTGTCGAAGTCACGCTCTTCGCGCGCCGGACGTTCCTCGCGCTTGCCGTAGCTGCGCGCCGGCTTGTCGTCCTCGGAGCGGAACTCGGGTTTCTTGCGGCCCTGCGGCTTGGCCTTGTACTCGGCCGGCGCGCGGCCGTCATCGAAGTGGATCTTGCGGGTCGGACCCTCCTCGTCCCGGAACCGACCGGGACGGCCGGCGGGAGCGGCGCGGCCGCCGCGCGCGGGCTTGCCGAAATCGCGGCCGGGGCGATCAGGCGCGCGGCGCGGCTCGGGCAGTTCGGAAATGAAGTCGGCATTGGCCTCGCTGGCCAGCCGCTCGCCGAGCTGATCCTGGAGCACGCGATCCTTGACCGTCTCGACGGCACCGACGGCGAGGTCCCCGAGCTGGAACGGGCCATAGCTGACGCGGATGAGGCGGTTGACCTCCAACCCGAGCGCGCCGAGCACGTTCTTGACTTCGCGGTTCTTGCCCTCGCGCAGCGCCAGCACCAGCCAGACATTGTGGCCCTGCTCGCGCTCGAGCGTGGCCTCGATCGGCCCGTACTTGACCCCGTCGACCTCGATGCCGTCCTCGAGCTTGTCGAGCGCGGCCTGGGTGATCGAGCCGTGGGCGCGCACGCGATAGCGCCGCAGCCAGCCGGTGGCGGGCAGCTCGAGCACGCGCTTGAGGCCACCATCGTTGGTGAGGAGCAGCAGGCCTTCGGTATTGATGTCGAGGCGCCCCACCGTGAGGACGCGCGGCAGGCCCAATTCGTTCAGGGCCTCGAAGATCGTCGGGCGGCCTTCCGGGTCCTTCTCGGTGACCACCAGGCCCGGGGGCTTGTGGTAGAGCCAGACGCGCGTGCCCTGGCGGGCGGCCAGCGGCTTGCCGTCCACCGCGATCTTGTCACGCTCGGTGACGTTGAAGGCCGGGGTCTTGACCACCTTGCCATTGACCGAGACGCGCCCGGCGGCGATCCACAACTCGGCGTCGCGACGCGAACACAGGCCAGAACGGGCCATCACTTTGGCCAGACGATCGCCCGTGGTGGGCGCGGAGCGGCTCTCAGACATGCCGGCAAGCTCTTTTCTTCATGCGGGGCCCGAAGGCGGCGCGGTTGTGGTGGATGCAGGAGTCGTTACCCCCTCCGCAGCCTCGGCTGCAAGAGGGGGTAGCCAACAATAGGTCGTCAGCGATCGGAACGGGGCTCAGTTGATGCCCAGATCGTCCGAGAGCTTGGAGGTCGGGCTGGTGCCCAGGATGCCGTTGGAGACCGCCGGGCCGCGCTGCTGGAGCGCCTTGCGGATGGCGGGCGGGCAGCGCGGATCGTTGAGCTGCACCAGCTCGCCACTGGCCGTGGCGCAGATCAGGTCCCGGCCGCCGACGGTGGTGAAATACTCATCGGGAGGAATGTAGAGCGGCTTCTTGGTGTTGCCGCTGGTGGCCATGTTGGCCGCGTTCATGCGGGCCGTGAGCTGCTTGGCTTCCGCATCGGTAAGCGGGCGGCCCGAAAGCGAGCGCAGGTCGACCACGCGCGCATTGCGCAGGCGCTGCATGTCCGCCTCGGAAATGTTGGAGGTGTCGATCTGCACCTTGCTGGAATCGACCGGCAGCATGGCGACCTTGCTCTCGGTCTGCGGCAGCGGGGCGCCCGAACCGGCCTTGGGCAGCACGAGCGGGCCGCGCGCCTCGATGGTTTCGGACTTGGTGCTCTTGGGAACCATGGAAAGGCCCTGGAGCGTGGAGGTCATCACCTCGCGTTCGAAGGTGCCCACGTCGGTCATGGCATTGGTGCCTTCGACCGTGGTGCAGGCGGAAAGCGCCGCGCCGAGGAGCAGAACTGCGGAAACCATACCGGCCCGGGTCACGGCCATGAAAACGGGCCGTCGCCCGGTATTGACGTTACGCATGCAACTTTCCTTCAAGAAGCCCCTCAGGACCAAGGCGACCGCCTTATAGCCCATTGCCCCGCCTAAGACCAGATTCTGGCAGCAACGTGTTCACGGGTTGTTAAGGGGAGACACCGTGGCGCGCAAGAGGGGGATGAAGGGGCGAAAGAGGCCATATGGCCCCATCACGATTTCTCATCCCCAGCGAAGGCCGGGGTCGGTTGAGTGGCGTGCCCTGTGGGCAACCGGCCTTAAGAGGCCGCCACCGTCTTGCGCCGGCCGACGCCGAGGACGTCCAGGACCAATAGACAGACGCCCAGCGTGATCGCCGCGTCGGCGAGATTGAAGATGTAGAAGGACCGCTCGCCCAGGTGGAAGTGGAAGAAATCGGCGACCGCGCCATAGAGCAGGCGGTCGAGTGCGTTCGAGAGGGCACCGCCGATGCACATGGCCAGGCCCGCGCGCACCAGCGGGGCGTCGGTGCGCACCCACCAGATGGCCAGCGCCACGATGGCAATGGCCATGATCACCCCGAGCGCCGCCACCGGCAGGCTATCGAGCAGGCCATAGGAAATGCCGGTGTTCCAGACGAGGACGTAGTCGAAGAAATCGGTGACGCGCACCATTTCCCCGCCCGTCCAGCCGCCCTGGCTCCAGGGTTCGAACATCCCGGCAGGGCAGGGATGCTCGGGCGAGATGCACGCGCTCGCCACCTGGTAGAACTTCTGGCCGCGGTCGATCGCGAAGGCGAGGACCCCGACCAGCAGGCTGACGATGATCGAGGCGCGCTGGCTCAAACGGAGAGCCCCGCCGCTGCACGCTCGCGCATCGCCTGGGCGTCGCGCGGGGTGAGATCGGGGTAATCCGCATCCGTGCCGACTTCGGGCAGGATCTTCCAGGACCGGGCGCAGCGCTTGCCCTGGGCGAGCGCGGGAACCACCGCGACACCTGCCACCTCGTCGAGGCGGAAGGCGTCCGCGGGGCCGTCCCCACCATCGACCTCGATGGACGAGGTGATGGCGATCTCTGCGAAGTCTTCGCCCTTGATGAGGGCGAAAAGCCCTTCATCGGCGATGTAGACCTTGGGCGCCGCTTCGAGCGAGGAGCCGATGACCTTGTTGCGGCGCTCGATCTCGAGCGCGCCGGTCACGACGCGGCGCACGGCCTTGATCCTGTCCCACTTGGCCTCGAGCGCATCGTTGCGCCAGTCAGCCGGCACCTTGGGGAACTGGCGCAGGTGCACCGAGGAGTCATCGCCGGGGAAGCGCTCGAGCCAGACCTCTTCCATGGTGAAGGGCAGGATCGGGGCGAGCCAGGCGGTGAGGCACTCGTAAAGGTGGTTGAGCACCGTCAGGGAGGCGCGGCGGCGGACCGAGGAGATCGGGTCGCAATAGAGCGCATCCTTGCGGATGTCGAAGTAGAAGGCCGACAGCTCGATATTCATGAAGTTCGAGAGCGCGAAGACCACGCGCTTGTAGTCGAACGCCTGATAGGCCTCGCGCACCAGCACATCGAGCTCGGAGAGGCGATGGAGCACCAGCCGCTCGAGCTCGGGCATCTCGAAGACCGGCACGGTTTCCTCGGCCTTGTAATGGGCGAGGTTGCCGAGCAGCCAGCGCAGCGAATTGCGCAGCTTGCGGTAGGCGTCCACGGTCGTCTGGATGATTTCCTTGCCCAGGCGCAGGTCTTCCGAATAGTCGGCAGACGCCACCCAGAGGCGCAGGATGTCGGCGCCGTACTGCTTGATGATCTCCTGCGGGGCGACGGTGTTGCCCAGCGACTTGCTCATCTTGCGGCCTTCCCCATCCATGGTGAAGCCATGGGTGAGCACGGACGCATAGGGCGCGAAACCGTTGGTGGCGCAGCTTTCGAGGAGCGAAGAATGGAACCAGCCGCGGTGCTGGTCCGAGCCTTCGAGATACATCGAGGCGGGGAAGGTCAGGTCCGGCCATTTCTGGCGGTTGCGCAGCACCCAGGAATGGGTGGTGCCGCTCTCGAACCAGACATCGAGGATGTCGTCGATCTTTTCCCACTCGTCGGCCTTGTAGCCGTCACCCAGGAACCGCTCGGCGGCGCCCGGCTTGAACCAGGCGTCGGCGCCCTCTTCCTCGAAGGCCTGGCCGATGCGGTGGTTGACCGCCTCGTCCTTGAGGATCTCGCCGGTTTCCCGGTTGACGAACACGGCGATCGGCACGCCCCAGGCGCGCTGGCGCGAGAGCACCCAGTCCGGGCGGTCCTCGATCATCGAGCGCAACCGGTTCTGGCCGGCCTGCGGATAGAACTTGGTGGCGTCGATCGCCTTGAGGGCACGGTGGCGCAGCGTGTCGCCCGCCTTACCCTCGATGTCGCGGTCCATATAGACGAACCATTGCGGGGTGTTGCGATAGATCACCGGTTTCTTGGAGCGCCAGGAATGCGGATACTGGTGCTTGACGCGGCCACGGGCGACCATGGCGTTGCGCTCGGCGAGAGCGGTGATGACGCGCTGGTTGGCGTCGCCCTTCTTGCCGTTGTCGTCGATGACGCGCGCGCCTTCGAAGCCGGGGGCGTCCTTGGTGTAGAAACCCGCATCGTCGACCACATAGGGGATCGCCGTGTCGATGCCGCGCTCGTGGATTTTCCGCGAATTCGCCATCCAGACTTCGAAGTCGTCGATGCCGTGGCCCGGAGCCGTGTGCACGAAACCGGTACCGGCATCGTCCGTCACGTGCTCGCCGGGGAGGAGCGGCACTTCGAACTCATAGCCGCCGGCAAGGCCGCGCAGCGGGTGCGAGCAGGAGGTGATGTGCGCCGGGTCGACATCGCCGATGCGGGCGAATTCCTCGACCTTGGCCTTGGCGAAGACTTCGCCGGCCAGCTTGTCGGCGATGATGTACTTCTCGCCCACCGAAGCCCAGTTGCCCTCGGGCGCCTTGGTGACCTCGTAGAGGCCATAAGAGATCTTGGGCGAATAGGAGATGGCGCGGTTGGCGGGGATGGTCCAGGGCGTGGTGGTCCAGATGATCACCGACGCATTGAGGTCGTGGAAGGCCTTGGACGTGATCTCGCCGCCGCCCGAATGGACCGGGAACTTCACCCAGATGGTGTCGCTCTCGTAGTCGGCATATTCGATCTCGGCTTCGGCGAGCGCGGTGCGCTCGACCACCGACCACATGACGGGCTTGGAGCCGCGATAGAGCTGGCCGGAAGCGGCCACCTTCATCAGTTCACGGGCGATCTGCGCCTCGGCGTCAAAGCTCATGGTGAGGTAGGGATTGTCCCAGTCGCCGAGCACGCCCAGGCGCTTGAACTCCTCGCGCTGAACGTCGATCCAGTGCTGGGCGAAGGTGCGGCACTCGGCGCGGAACTCGATGACGTTGACGTCGTCCTTGTCCTTGCCCTTGGCGCGGTACTGCTCCTCGACCTTCCACTCGATGGGCAGGCCATGGCAGTCCCAGCCCGGCACGTAGGCCGAGTTGTAGCCCAGCATCTGGTGCGAGCGGGAAACGAGGTCTTTCAGCGTCTTGTTGAGCGCATGCCCGATATGGATGTTGCCGTTGGCATACGGGGGACCATCATGGAGCGTGAACTTGGGCCGATCCTTGGCCTGCTCGCGCTGCAGCCGGTAAAGATCCATATCCGCCCAGCGCTTGAGCCAAATCGGCTCCCGATCCGGCAAGCCAGCGCGCATCGGGAAATCGGTCTGGGGGAGGAAGAGCGTGGCCGAGTAATCGTGTTCGGTCTCGACGCCCTGAGCGGTATCGGTCATCGGCTATCAACTGAAATTGGATTAGGGGGCGCTTGTAGCAAGGCAAGGCGGCGGGGGAAAGGTTCTTTTGCGTCGCGGGCGTGTGGGGCTCCCCCTCACCGCCCTGCCGGGCACCCTCTCCCCGACGGGGCGAGGGTTTTCGCTGGGGCGCGGCAGGGGTGGCGAGCGGGATTGGGGTGATCCTCAAGGGGATCGTGCAGGCAGGTCTCCTTCCCCTTTGTGGGGAGGGAGGAGAGATGCAAGCTCGGAGTTTGCGGCTCACCCCCACCCTCAGTCCCTCCCCACAAGGGGGAGGGAGGCCGATCGTGTTGGCCAACACTCCGATCTTCCCCGGACTTGATCCGGCGCCTGTCGCATCCGTCCATCCGAGTGGAGACACCCGTCGGCCTCGGCTCTGCAGCCGGGGAAGTGATCGGGCCAGATTGGCATCCCTAACGCGTGCGGCCAAACAGGCGCTCGATGTCCTTGAGCTTCAGTTCCACATAGGTCGGCCGGCCGTGGATGCACTGGCCGGAATGCGGGGTGGCTTCCATTTCGCGCAGCAAGGCGTTCATCTCTTCCACCCGCAGGCGACGGCCGGAGCGGACCGAGCCGTGGCAGGCCATGCGGGCGATGATCGCGTCGAGCCGGTCCGAAACCGCTTCGGCGCTGTCCCACTCGGCAAGGCCATCGGCGAGATCGCGGACGAGGCCGTGCACGTCGGTCTGCCCCAGCAGCGCCGGGGTTTCGCGGACGGCGACGGCGCGGGGGCCGAAGCGCTCGAGGTAGAGGCCGAGCTTTTCGAGCGTCGGGGCGGCTTCCTCCAGCCGGTCGCAATCTTCCTGCGGCAGCTCGATGACCACCGGGATGAGATGCGCCTGGCTGGCAATGGGGCCGGCGGCCATCTGGGCCTTGAAACGCTCATAGACCAGCCGCTCATGGGCGGCGTGCTGGTCGACGAGGACGAGGGAATCCCCGTTCTGGGCGACAATGAAATTCTCGAACATCTGCGCGCGGGCGGAGCCCAAGGGGTATTCCTCGGGTTCGGCGGGCGCGGGAGCTTCGGGCGGTGGCAGGTCGACGCGGGCGCTCGGGGGGGCGAAATCGGAAAAGCTCAGCGGGCGGGCGGGGGCGCTGTAGGTCGGGCGATAGGCCGGCGCGATCTCGGGCCGATAGGCATCCTGCATCGGCTCGGCCATAGCAGGCTCGGGGGCGCGGAAGGCGTCCATGACCGATTCCGCCACGGTGTTGGACGCACGGAAACCGGCGGCGGCGAGGGCCTCTTGAATGGCGCGGATCACCGCGCCGCGCACGGCGCCCTGGTCCTTGAAGCGCAGCTCAGCCTTGGCCGGATGCACGTTGACATCCACCTCGGCCGGATCGACGGCGACGAAGAGCGCGATGACCGGGAAGCGATCGCGGAAGACGAAATCGGCATAGGCGGCGCGCACGGCGCCGAGCAGCACCTTGTCGCGCACCGAGCGGCCGTTGACGAAATAGAACTGCGAGAGGCTGTTGGCGCGCGAATAGGTGGGCAGGCCCGCGAGCCCCGCCACCACGATGCCGTGCCGGGCGAAGCCGAGCGGGGCGGCGTTTTCGGAGAAGTCATCGCCCATGACCTGGCTGAGCCGGGCGGCGAGCGCGCCTTCCCCGGTGATGCCGGGCCAGTTGAGAGTGGAGCGATCCGAGCCGTCGAGCACGAAATGCACGTGCGGATTGGCCATGGCGAGGCGCTTGACCGTATCGGTGATGGCCGCCGCCTCGGCGCGGTCGGTCTTGAGGAATTTCAGCCGGGCAGGGACGGCGGCGAAGAGGTTGCGGACGTCGAGGATCGTGCCCTTGTTCATCGCCTGCGGTACCGGGCCGCGTTTGACGCCGCGCCGCACTTCGAGCCGCAGCCCGCTCTCGGCGCCGTCCGGGCGCGAGGAGACGGCAAGGTCGGATACCGAACCGATCGAGGCCAGCGCCTCGCCGCGGAAGCCCAGGGTGCGGATGTCGTCGAGATCGTCAGCCTGGAGCTTGGAGGTTGCGTGGCGCTCGACCGAGAGGATCAGGTCGGCTTCGTCCATTCCGCATCCGTCATCCTCGATGCGGATCTGCGTCTTGCCGCCACCGGCGGTGGTGATGACGATCTTGGACGCGCCGGCGTCGATGGCGTTCTCGACCAGTTCCTTGACCACGCTCGCCGGCCGCTCGACGACTTCGCCGGCGGCAATGCGATTGATGAGGTCTTCGGGAAGCTGGCGGATAGACAAGAGGTGATTCTCCTTTGCCGCCAGCATAGGGGATGCGGGGGAGGGTGTTGACCCGGAAATGGCGGCTAGAGGCCGACAGCCTTCTTGAGGATGGCATTGGCGCGCGTCTGCCAGCCGGGTCCTTCTGACTTGAGGCGATCGAGAACGTCGGCGTCGAGGCGGATGGACACAAGCTGCTTGGGGTTGTCGCTGCGCGGGCGCCCGCCGGCATTCCGCATCTTTTCGGCGAGTTCCGGGAGGGCCTCGGCGAAGGGGCGCGCCTTGGAAAGCTGGCTTTTGGAAATCTCGGGATTGTCCGAGACGGCATCCCAATCTTCCTGCGCATAGCCCTGGCCGGGCTTCATCTTGTTGGTCACAATAGCTTCCTTTCTGCCGCACTGGCGGAGCGCATCGAAATGATCGACAGCCCTTCCGTGCCGAGCACAGCGAAAATCACCGAGATCGTGCTGTCCCCGAGAGAGCCGAAGGCCTGGAAACGGCCGTTCCGGGCGGGGATGACGAGAGCGCCGAGGAAGAAGTCTTCCGTCAAATCGTTGAAGTCCATGCCGTGTTTGGCAAGGTTGGCGAGGCGCTTCGGTTCATCCCAGGTGATGGTTCGCACAAGGGTTTATGTAAATACAGAAAGGTGGATTGGCAAGGGGTGGGGTGAGTTGGGGCCCGAACGTCTCCGCCTTCACCCTCACCCCCAAACCTGCTACCAACCGCCCCATGAACGCTCCCCAATCCCCGATGGATCTTGCGCTGGCACTTGCCGAGGAGGCTGCTGCCAATGGTGAGGCTCCGATCGGGGCGGTGGTGGTGGAGAACGGCAAGATCCTCGCCGCCGAGCGGAACCGGATGCAGGCGCTCGGGGATCCGACGGCGCATGCGGAGATGCTGGCGATCAGGAAGGCGCTGGAGGTTCGCGGAACCGGGCGGCTCGATGGGTGCGATCTCTATGTGACGCTCGAGCCCTGCGCGATGTGCGCGGGCGCCATCGCGCATGTTCGGCTGCGGCGGCTCTATTACGGGGCGGACGATCCCAAGGCCGGGGCGGTGGACAATGGGGTCCACCTCTTCGCCCAGCCCACCTGCCACCATGCGCCCGAGGTTATCGCCGGTGTAGGCGAACGGCGGTCCCGGAGCCTGCTGAAAGACTTCTTTGCTGGGCTAAGGTGAAGGCCTCGATGCGGGCATCGACCTGGCGCTTGAAGCGGTCCTTGTCGGCATCGACATGGGCGATGATCTCGCGCACGCGCCAGAATTCGTGGGCGCCGAACAGCGACAGGTGCGGGCGCACGTAGATATCGGGCGGATAGGCCGCCATGACGTTGGCGATGAGCGCATGCATCATGATCTGCGCCGAGCCGAACCACACATCGAGCGGCCTGTAGTTGAGAGGCTGCTGCTCGGCCGGATCGCCATTGACGTCGATGCCGATGAGAATGTCCGTGTCGGCCGCAGCCTGGTCGAGCGGCAGCGGGTTGACCACGCTTCCGTCGACCAGCACGTGGTTGGCATAGCGCACCGGCCGGAAGAGCGTCGGGATGGCGATCGAGGCGGCGATGGCCGGGCGCAGGGGGCCGGAGTTGAAGACCACCTGGTGCCAGGACTGGAAGTCGGTGGCGACGGTGAAGAGCGGGGTGGCGAGTTCGGAGAATTCGCTCGGGAAATAGGGCGGCACGAAACTGTCGACCACCTTGTCGGCATCGAGCTGGAGCGGGATGCCGTTGTGGAGGATGCCCCGGATGCGCGGCACGTGCGTGGACCACAGCCGCCCCATGATGGTGCGGGTATTGCCCAGCACGCCATAGGAATGCTCGCGCAATTCGCGCCCGGTCATGCCCGCCGCCCAGCCGGCGCCGATGAGGGCGCCGATGGAGGTGCCGGCGATGACAGAGGGGCGCAGGCCCATCTCGTCGAGCGCTTCGATGTAGGGAATATGCGTCAGCCCGCGGGCGGAACCGCCGCCGAGAGCCACGCCGATACGAGGTCCTGCCGAGCCAGACACTTTCGCACTGGGCTCCTTGCCCGTGCGCCGTAGGGCTGCGGCCAGCTTGCGCCCCCGCTCCACGAGCGGGAGGGGCGGCCGATCCTGGGCGCCCGGAAAGGGTAGGCCTTCAAGGTTGACGATTGGTTCAGGCGCGAGTCCGGGCGATTGCGCGCCATCCGATGTCGCGCCTCGCAAAGCCGTCCGGCCAATCAATTGCATCAACCGCTCGGTAAGCACGGTCCTGCGCCTCCTCGACGGAGGAACCTAGCGCCGTGACATTGAGCACACGTCCCCCATTGGAGAGTAAACGCTCGCCATCCCGGCGAGTTCCTGCATGGAACACCCGAATGTCGGCGGAGTCGAGGCTCTCCGCCCCCCGTATTTCGGTGCCCTTCTGGTAACTTCCGGGGTAGCCCCGGCTCGCCAGAACGACGGTGAGGGCGGTGCGCGGATCCCACTCGGCGGTATGCCCGGCGAGCTGGCCGGTGGCGGTGGCGAGGAGCAGGTCGAGAAGATCGGACTTGAGGCGCATCATCAGCACCTGCGTCTCGGGATCGCCGAAACGGGCATTGTATTCGATGAGCTTGGGGCCGGCCCTGGTGAGCATGAGCCCGGCAAAGAGCACGCCCTGGTAAGGGGTGCCGCGCGCGGCCATGCCGGAAATGGTCGGAGCGATGATTTCGGTGAGCGTGCGCTCCATGAGCTCGGGCGTCATGACCGGGGCGGGCGAATAGGCGCCCATGCCGCCGGTATTGGGGCCCTTGTCACCATCGAAGGCGCGCTTGTGATCCTGAGCCGTGGCAAGCGGAAGGGAGTTGACGCCATCGCAGAGGACGAAGACCGAGACTTCCTCGCCTTCGAGGAATTCCTCGATCACTACTTCGGCGCCGGATGCACCGAAGGCGCCGGCAAAGCAGTCGCGGATGGCGGCCTCTGCTTCCTCGAGCGTCATGGCGACGGTGACGCCCTTTCCCAGCGCCAGGCCATCGGCCTTGATGACGATGGGGGCGCCCTGATCGCGGACATAGGCGAGGGCCGGGGCTTCGGCGTCGAATTTCGCATAGGCGGCGGTGGGGATGTCCATCTCGTCGCAGAGCGCCTTGGTGAAGCTCTTCGAGCCTTCGAGCTGGGCCGCCTCCCTGGAGGGGCCGAAGCAGGGGATGCCGATGGCGCGGACGTCGTCGCCTAGCCCCGCCACAACCTGGGCGTCGGGGCCGATGACGACGAAGTCGATCTTCTGAGACGTTACAAACGCAAGGACGGCGGCGTGGTCGTTGGGATCGAGTGCGACGTTCTCGGCAAGTTTCGCGGTGCCAGCATTGCCGGGCGCGACGAAAAGTTTGGTGAGCCTGGGGGACTTGGCCAAGGCCCAGGCCAGGGCATGCTCGCGCCCGCCGGAACCGATGAGAAGTACGCGCATATGGGGCTCCCCGATTTTGGCCAGCCTCCCGGCGGGAAGTGCCGAAGGGGCTGGGGCTCGATCTGGGCCGCCCGATAACATGCCCGGTCCGCCTTCGCCACCCTTGACGGACTCGGCGTCATCGCGCACCTCTCGGGGATGCCCGAACAACTCACCAACGCCGCCGAATACACCGTCTCCGAGATTGCCCAGGCCGTCCGCCGCACCGTCGAGGAAAACTTCGACTATGTACGGGTGCGTGGCGAGATCTCGGGCTATCGCGGCCAGCATTCTTCGGGCCATGCCTATTTCACGCTCAAGGATGCCGACGCCTCGATCGACGCGGTGGTCTGGCGCGGCAGTTTCGCCCGCCTGGCCTTCAAGCCCGAAGAGGGGCTGGAGATCATCGCCTCGGGGCGCCTGACCACCTTCCCGCGTTCGTCCAAGTACCAGATCGTCATCGAGAACATCGAGCCCGCCGGCGCCGGGGCGCTGATGGCGCTGGTCGAGGAGCGGCGCAAGAAGCTGGCGGCCGAAGGCCTTTTCGCCAAGGAACGCAAGCGCCCGCTCCCCTACCTGCCGCGCGTCATCGGCGTGGTGACCTCCCCCACGGGCGCGGTGATCCGCGATATCCTCCATCGCCTCGAAGACCGGTTCCCCACCCACGTCGTGGTCTGGCCGGTGCGCGTGCAGGGCGATACCTGCGCGCCAGAGGTTGCGGCGGCCATCGCCGGGTTCAACGCCCTGCCAGAGGACGGACCTATCGCGCGCCCGGACCTGCTGATCGTGGCCCGTGGCGGTGGTTCGATCGAAGACCTCTGGGGTTTCAACGAAGAGATGGTGGTACGCGCCGTCGCTGCGAGCCGCATCCCCATCATCTCGGCGGTGGGCCACGAGACGGACACCACGCTCATCGACTATGCCGCCGACATGCGCGCGCCGACCCCTACCGCGGCGGCCGAGGCGGCGGTGCCGGTGCGCTCCGAGCTCATCGCCTATGTCGATGACCAGGGCGCGCGCCAGCGCATGGCGGCGCGGCGCATTCTCTCGAATTATCGCGACCGGTTGCGCGCCGCCGCTGCCGGCCTGCCGCGACCGGCCGACCTCATCGCCACCGCCCAGCAGCGGCTCGACCACGCCTCATCGAACCTCCTGGCCGCGCTGCGGCACGCCAAGCAGATCAAGGAAATCCAGCTCGCGCGGGTGACTTCGCGCCTCTCGCTCTCGACGCTCGAGGCAACCGTGCATCGTGCGCGCCTGCGCTTCGATCCGGTGGCGGCGCGTGCGGAGCCCGCTTTCAGGCGCATGGTCTCGGACCGGCGCCTGCGCGTCGACAATCTGGGCAAGCTGCTGCTCACCCTCGGCTACAAGTCGGTGCTGGCGCGCGGCTATGCCATCGTCAAGGATGCCGAAGGAGAGCTGGTGCGCGGCAAGCAGTTCCTGGCGGAAGGGGATGCGCTGCGCATCGAGTTCGCCGATGGCGAGGTGCCTGCCGTGGTGGGCGAAGGCGGCAACCCGCCCCGGCCTTTACCTTCCGTTAAGCCAAAGAAGCCGCGGTCCTCGCAAGAGCGTGATGATGAACAGCCCGACCTCTTTTGACTGCCACATTTCCCCTCTATATGAGGAGGACTACAGTCAGCATTTGGCCGGACGCGCGGGGGCGAGGACGCCATGAATATCTTCGACAAGGGGTTCACCCCTTCGGAAGCACAGATCCGCTACATGGATGGCGATTTCGTCGTCCTCAAGCCCGGCAGCTTCGTGCGCTGCGCCATTACCGGCAAAGCCATCCCGATCGATGAACTGAGCTATTGGAGCGTGGACCGGCAGGAGCCCTATGCCGATGCCACGGCCGCCTACCAAGCCTACCAGCGTTTCGGCCTGAACGGCTGAGCGCCGCGGTGACGGAAGGGTCCGGCCCGCGCCGCCTGCTTTTCGTTTCCACCAGCGCCGGGGAAGATTCGGTTGCCGCCGAGATCATCCGCCGGCTGCCGCCCGGCTTCATCGTCGAGGCCTATCCGGCGATCGGCGAGGGCACGGCCTATCACGGGCTCTGCGCCATAGTAGGCCCGCGCGCGCTGCCGCCACGCTGGCGCCGCGCCCGCTTTTCGGTTCCCCATGATTTCGGCCTGGGCAATGCCCGCGCCTTCTGGCCGGGCGTGCAGTTCCTGCGCCGCGTGCGCAAGAGCTACGACCGCGTGATCGTGGTCGGCGACATCGCCGCGCTGGCCGGGTGCTGGGCGGCGGGTATTGGCGACGTCGTGTTCCTCGACCTGCACCGGACCGGCCACGGACGGCCCTATACGGCCCTGGAGCGGCAATTGATCGGGCGCACCGCCGCGCTCGTCTTCTGCCGTCACGAGGACCTGGCCGCCGCGCTGCGCGCCGATGGCCGCGATGCCCGCTCGGTCGGCAACGTGCTCATGGATTGCGTGCCCCATGGCGACTACGACGCGATGAGCCGGCGAACCCGGCCGACCGCGGTGACGCTCCTGCCGGGCAGCCGGGCGGGCAACAGCGAGAGCTTTGCGCTCCAGATCAACGCCCTGCGGGCACTGCCTCCCGAGGACCGCCCCGACATTTTCCTCGCCGTCGCCGGCTCGGTTTCGATCGACGACCTGGCGCGCGCCGCCAGGCTCCACCGCTCCGGTCTGCTGACCGGCCAGTCCGCCGACCTCTCGACCCTGCGCGACGAGCAACTGACCGTGCACATGGCCCATGGCTCGGCGCTGGGCAACCTGATCGAGGCATCCGACATCGTGCTATCGCAGGCCGATACGGCCACGGTCCAGGCGGTCGGGCTGGGCCGGCCGGTGATCAGTTTCCGCACCTTCCGCGACCGCGGGGCGCGCTATCGCGATGAGCAGGGGCTCTATGGCATCGCGCGCATCGTGACCCTGCCGGATGTGCAGAGCGTTTCCCAGGCGCTGCGCGTGCTGCTGGTCAATGCCGACGAGCGTGCCCGCATCGGCGCGCTCGGCGCCGAACGGGTCGGGGGCGCCGGCGCTATCCAGGATGTGGTCGACGCCATTGTCGGCTGAGCTTGCCAAGCCGGTCGCGGGCGGCCTAAGTGCGCCCATGAGCGCACGCTTTCTCTTTATCGCCAATGGCAATGGCGAGGATTCCATCGCTGCCGAGATCATCTCGCGCCTGCCCGAGGGCGTGAGCGCGGATGCCTACCCGGTGGTGGGAGCGGGCGGCGCCTATGAGGGGATCGCGCCCATCGTTGGGCCGCGCTTTGAAATCCCCAGCCAGGGGTGGCGTCACACCAAGGGCTCAGTAGCGCGCGATGTGCGGGGCGGGATGCTCTCGAGCATCGGGCCGGCGCTTTCCTTCCTGCGTTCGGCGCGAGGGCGCTACGACAAGGTCGTGGTGGTCGGCGACAATGTCGGCCCGATCCTCTGCCTGCTTGCGGGGCTGAAGATCGACATCTATCTCGACGTCTTCAAATCCGGCTTCGCCCATACCTATTCGGCGCCCGAGCGCTGGCTGATCCGGCGGACGACGAGGACGGTCTTCACCCGCGATGCCATGCTGGCCGAAACGCTGGCCAGGGCGGGCATCGATGCCCGCGCCGCCGGCAACGTCATGCTCGATACCACCACCTACGGCCAGTACGACGCCGCCGCCAGGCGCCGGCGACCGCTCGCCGTGACGCTCCTGCCCGGCAGCCGGGCGACGACTGGTGAGAGCCTGGCGCTGCAGGTGGAAGCCTTGAGGCTCCTGCCCGAGGCGGAACGGCCGGATGCTTTCGTGGCGGTTGCCGGCGGGATTGCCCCGGACGAGCTGGCAACGGCGACCGGCCTGCGCTGGGAACGGCCCAATTCCGGCGAAGCGGCCGACCTGGGGCGGCTCGTGGGCGAAGACCTGTTGCTCAACCTGGCGACCGGGGTTACGGGCAACCTCATCGAGGCGGCAGACGTCGTGCTCTCGCAAGCCGGCACGGCCACCCAGCAGGCGCTGGGCCTGGGACGGCCGGTGATTACCTTCGATCGTGCCGACAACCGGCGCAAGCGCATGGCCGACGAACAGGCGCTGATGGGCGAGGCGCGACGGCTCGTGCCCCAGGATGCCCATGCGCTGGCGCAGGCCACCGCGCGCCTCCTCGCCGATCGCGACGAGCGGGCGCGACTGGGCGAAATCGGCGCCGAGCGGCTCGGCCCCTTCGGGGCGGCCGCAAGGATCGTCGAGCGGTTGCTGGAATAGCGGCCGGGAAGCCGCTTACGCCTTGGTGGCTTCCGGATCGAGCAGGCGATGCAGATGCACGATGAAGTAGCGCATCTCGGCATTGTCCACGGTCTGCTGCGCCTTCTGCTTCCACACGTCGTAGGCCGCCGCGTAGTTGGGGTAGACCCCGACGATATCGACGGCCTTGAGGTCCTTGAAGGTGACCGAATCGATATCGGACAACTCGCCCCCGATGACGAGGTGCAGGAGTTGCTTGTTCTCTTCGCTCATGGTGTCCGTCTCTCCAGATCGGCGGTGATTTCGGTTTCGGCCGGGCAACCGTAGACCCGGCGCAGGGCTTGATGCACGACCGCTTTTAGCGATTCGTCGCTGAGCGCGGCAAGCGCGCCGTGGCGCACATCGGCGGTGTTGAAGAGCGGCTTGCCCGAGCACACATCCTCAAAGCCGATGCCGGCTTCGGCCAGGATGACGGCCGCCCCTGCAATGTCCCAGTCCTGCGAGCCGCGGCGTGCCACCACGGCGTCGAGCTTGCCTGTCGCCACCTGCACGAGCCGGTAGGCGAGGGAGGGGAAATAGGGCCCGCGCGTATAGTGCAGCCCGGCTTCCTGCAGTTCCTGGTGCACGGCTCCTGGCGCCGGAATGACCGCCGAGCGCCCCGGCTGCACGAGGCGCACGATGGGCTTGCCGTTGAGCCGCGCGCCGCCGCCGATCGAGGCGTCGTAGAGCTCGTCGCGCGCCGGCGCATAGACGACCCCGGCAATGGCGACCCCGTCCTCGACCACCGCCACGCTCACCGTCCAGCTGTCGTCGCCGCGAATGAACCCACGCGTGCCGTCGATGGGATCGACCACGAAGACGCGGCGGTTATTGAGCCGGGCCAGATCATCCACGCTCTCTTCGCTCAGCCAGCCATAGCCGGGACGCGCCGCGAGCAGGGAGGCGTGCAGGAACTTGTCCAGCACGATGTCGGCCTCGCTCACCGGCGAGGCGTTTTCCTTGGTCCAGGTCTTGAGATTTCGCCGAAAGTAGCCCGAGGCGATGATGCCCGCCCCGACAGCGGTCGAGCGCAAGAGTTCGAGATCCTGCTCGGGGCTGGTGGCTTGCGCTTCTGGCATACGACCTTCGTAAGGCTTTTCTGCCGCCCTTCTAGGCTTGCGGCGTGTAATGAGCAAGGCCGCCATCGCACATGGCGGCCCTGCGATTGCCGCCGGACATGCCCGAAGCGCCAAGTATTGACGGTAAGGTGAACTACGCGCTACAAAATCCTGACCGATGTTGTGGGCGGGACAACTATGGTCGTGCAGTCTCCTGTTATGTTTTCGACGCAAAATCTTAGTAAAAGCGATCAATTCGACGCTTACCGAGAGTTTATGGCGCCGGTGATCGACGTCGCCGCGGTCGGCGACCCGGAGATTTCCTTTCAAACCCAGCATACGGTCTGGAACATGGGCGCCACGGTGCTCACCCGCGCCGTACTGCCGCCGATGCCACGCCGGTTCAGCCATCTGCGCAAGGATCCGCTGGACCACTGGTGCCTGGTGCTTTGCGAGACCGGCGAGCCGCAGGCGCGGGGCGAGGGCGACCCGGTGCGGCTGACCGGCCGGCAGATGGGCATCCGTTCGCTCGGCCGGCCGTTCGAGACCACCGTAACCGACCGGACCGTGCTCTCCCTCTATGTTCCGCGCGACCTCTTCCCCTCGGCGGCGGGCGTGCTCGATGCGGCCGATGGCCAGATGCTGGGGGGCGTGCTCACCGATTTGCTGGCCGATTATCTTGCCGCTCTCGAGCGGCGCCTGCCGCTGATCGGCATCGAGGAGACGGCCCGCATCGCCGAAGCCACCGGCAACATCATCGCCGCCTGTCTCGCCCCCACCGCCGATCGGCTCGACGCCGCGCGCCCGGCGGCCAACTGGACGCTGGTCGAGCGGGCGCGCCGCGCCATCCAGCAGAACCTGGCCACCCCCGAGTTCACCCCCGAAGAACTCTGCCGCAAGATCGGCACCTCGCGCTCCAAGCTCTACCGGCTGTTCGAACCTTTCGGCGGGGTGGCTCACTACATGCAGCGCCAGCGCCTGCGCGAAGCCCGCTCGATGCTCAGCCGCTCCGACGAGGCCCTGTCGGTCAGCAGGATCGGGGAAATGGTGGGCTTTGCCGACCTTTCCAGCTTCAGCCGGGCCTTCAGGCGCGAATTCGGTGCGAGCCCGAGCGATATGCGCGGGATCCCGGTGATGTCGGCCACGCCGCTCGAGCCCCGCCCATCCATTGCCGATTCCGGCCTGCTCGGCAGCGCGTTGCGTTCGCTGCACGGCTGAGCGTTTCCGCTCACAAGTGCGAGATCGGTTGATCTGACACGCCGTTCCACTCGTATCTTCCTCAACGAAACAGGGAGAGTGAGATGAAACGAGCTTTTGCGTTGCTGGCGATGCTGACCGTGCTGATCGGGGCCGGCCCGGCCGCCGCCTTCGAGATTCGCCCCTTCGACCAGGCCACCGTTGCCAAGCTGGTGGCGACCGGCAAGCCGGTGGTGGTGCACGTCTACGCGCCGTGGTGCCTGCAATGCCGGGCCCAGGAGGCGATCCTCAATCGCCTCTCGGCCACCGGCCAATATGACGATATCGCCTTCTTCAGGGTCGACTACGACCACCAGAAGGACGTGGTGGCCCAGTTCAACGTGCCGCGTTCCACGCTCATCGCCTATCGCGGCGACAAGGAAGTGACGCGCCAGTCCTGGGGCACGAGCCAGGCCTGGGTGACCAACATCCTCGACGCCGTGCACTGAGCGATGATCGGCCTGGTACTGGCGTTTCTCGCGGGCATCCTGACCATTCTGAACCCCTGCGTGCTGCCGCTCGTGCCGATCGTCGTGGTCGGAGCGGCTTCGCGCGACGTGCGCGCCCCCTTCGCGCTGGCGCTGGGCCTGGCGCTCACGTTCGGCGTGGTGGGCGGGTTCGTGGCGGCGGCGGGCGTTGAACTCGGGGACGATCCGGTGCTGCGGACCATCTCTGCACTGGCGCTGATCGGGGTGGGCGCGGCGATGGTTTCGCCCTGGGTCGCCCAATTCTCCGAACGCGCCCTGGCGCCCGTCGCCACGGCTGGTGGCCGGTGGTCCAATGCGCTGCCCGGCAACACGCTGCTCTCCCATGCTGCGCTCGGAGCGCTGCTGGCGGTCGTCTGGGGGCCGTGCATCGGTCCCACCATCGGCGCGGCGCTGCTGCTGGCGGCCCAGCCGGGATCGCTTCCGCTCGCCATGCTGACCATGTCCGTCTTCGCCTTCGGAGCGGCCACCTCCCTCCTCGTCGTCGGCTTCGGCATGTCCAAGTTGACCCGCGAAACGCGCCTGGCGACGCGGCAGGCCGCGCATGTGGCCCGCCTCGCCTTCGGTGTCCTCACGATCCTTGTGGGCCTTGCCGTATTGACGGGCGTGGACCGGCAGATCGAAGCGGCCCTGGTGGCGGCGATGCCCGATTGGCTGGTGCTGTTCGCGACCCAGCTCTAGGGGGCTCAGTCGTCGACGGAGGCCCCCAGAAGCTTGGGCGTGACGAACCGCTCGAGCCTGCCCGATGCCGGCAGGATGTCGGGCCAGGCCTCCTGCTCGAAGTCGATGACGGCGAGGGCAGCCGTTGGGAAATGCGCGTCGAGCGCCGTCCGGTCCTCGATGCCGCCCGAGCCTACGAGCCGGATCGCCAGTTCCTGCAATCCCGGCTGGTGCCCGACCAGCATGAGGGACGGCACGGAAGGCGGGGTCTCGCCGATCACCTTGAGCAGCAGCCCGAAGGGCGCCAGGTAGAGCCGGCTGTCCTCGCGCATAGCGGGGAGATGGTCGCCCATGGCTTCGCTGGCGCGCTCCCAGGTTTCGCGCGTGCGCCGGGCCGGCGAGACCAGCACGAGCCCCGGCACCAGGCCGGCCTCGGCCATGAACCGCCCCATCTGCGGCGCCGCCTTGCGCCCGCGTTCAGAGAGCGGGCGGTCGCGGTCGTCCACATCCCTGGGCCAGTCGGACTTGGCGTGACGGAACAGCATGAGCCTGAGCATTTGCGACCCTTCTCGCGTTGGCACAGGCTCTATCAACCACGCAGCGGCCCTCGCCGCTAGCGGCTGGGTATGTTTGCCGGTCGCAGCGCCCGCTTCTGGGCCGCGATGCGGAAGGGCGCGTTGGGAGCGCCATACCCGCCATAGCCGCCCGAGCGCTGTAGGATTTCAAAGAAGAAACCCTCACCCATGTTGCGGCTGTAGAACTGGAAGAACTCCCCGCCGCCCGCGTCGCGGTCATAAAGAATGTTGTGCGCGCGCAGTCTGGCGACGAACGCTTCGTCGAGCCCGAAACGGGCTGCGACATCGTCGTAGTAGTTGGGCGAGATCTCGAGCACCGGAAAGCCGCGCCCGGCCATGGCCGACGCGGTGGCGAAGATATCATCGCTCGCCAGCGCCAGGTGCTGCACGCTCGACCCGAAGGTGTTGGCGATGAAATGCCCCGCCAGGGTGCGGCTGTTCTCGGCGCCGTTGAGCGTGAGCCGCAAGGTGCCGCCCGCGTTCTCGATGACCTGGCTGCGCACGAGCCCGGCCGGATCGAGGACATCGACCATCGGGCTCTTCTCCACCGCGAAGATCGAGCGGTAGAAGAGCAGCCAGGTCAGCATCTCTTCGTAGGCCATGGTCTGGGCGATATGATCGAAGCGGTCGAGGCCGCAACCGTCCGCCGGCTCGGAGGGAACGGGATCGAACTCGATATCCCAGACGCGTGCCAGATCGCTCGTGCGATCGAGGAAGTAGATGACCCCGCCACCGACGCCGCGAATGGCGGGAATGGATAGCTCGCCGTCACCCACCGGCTGCTCGAATATCTGCGCGCCAAGCGCCCTGGCGCGCGCCACTGCCGCTGCCGCATCGGCTACGCGCAGGCCGATTGCATAGGCCGAGGTGCCGTGGGTTATGTAGGTCGAGTGTGCCAGACCCTCGCGCTCGGTATTGATGACGAGGTTTATCTCGCCCTGCGTGTAGCGCGTCACCGCCTTGGTGCGGTGCTGACCGGCCCGGCGAAAGCCCATCTGGGTAAAAAGCGCGGCGAGCGCCTCGGCTTCCGCTTCGTCGGCGGTGAACTCGACGAACGCGATGCCCTCCACCTCCTGGCGCGCGGGCATCGGGGGTGCGGTGAGCTTGATGTCCGGCTCCAGCTTGGCGACCTGGTCCATGAGATAGACCAGCGAGCGGTGGCCATCGACCGAAATGGTGCGCGGCGAGCCGCCGCGAAACTGATCGTTGAAGATCTCGAGGGAGAGGGGACCGGCATAGCCGGTCGCGGCGACGGCGCGCATGAAATCGACCACCGGCAGGTCGCCTTCGCCCGGCATGTTGCGGAAATGGCGGCTCCAGTAGAGCAAGTCCATGTCGATGAGCGGAGCGTCGGCAAGCTGGACGATGAAGATCCTGTCGCCCGGAATGGCGCGGATGCTGTCCGGATCGATGCGGCGCGAAAGCGTGTGGAAGCTATCCAGGATCACCCCGATATTGGGATGGTCAGCCCGCCGCACGATCTCCCAGGCGTCACGATGATCGTTGACGTGGCGTCCCCAGGCCAGCGCCTCGTAACCGACGCGAATGCCGTGGGCCTCGGCGAGCCGCCCCAGTTCGTGCAGGTCCCCCGCCGCTCGGTCGATGCCGCCCAGCGCCTGGGGCGACACGTTCGAGCAGACCAGCATCAGGTCAGTGCCCAACTCGCCCATCAGCTCGAACTTGCGACGCGCCCGCTCGAAGGCCTGGCTGCGCTGCGGCTCGGGGAGGCCTTCGAAGTCGCGGAACGGCTGGAAGAGCGTGATCTCCAGGCCATAGTCCTTGACCATCGCCCCCACCTCGCGCGGCGAGCCGCCGAAGGTCAGGAAGTCGTTCTCGAAAATCTCGACGCCATCGAACCCCGCCGCCGCAATGGCCTGGAGCTTTTCGGCAAGGTCGCCGCTGATGGACACTGTCGCGATCGAAGTCTTCATCGCTCCCTCCCTCTGCCGAATTGGACGGACTAGTTAGTACATTGATAGGGCGTTCCGCGGCTTCCGGTCAAGGGAAGGCGCCGAAGGGCGCGCTGGAGAGAGGCGGAAGGGGCGGGCCTCGAGCCGGCGAGGTCCGCCGCGTCAGTCGGCGGACAGGTGCTCGGGCCTGACCACGTAGCGCAGGACCATGTCCACCGAATTGGCGCGCAGCGAATCCTGAGCCTGCGGCGTGCCGATATCGCGCCCGAAGATCTTGGAGAAGGTGGCCCGGTTCGAGACGTTGAAGAAGCATAGGGCACTAATCTGCCAGTGCAGCTCGATCGGATCGAGGCTCTCGCGGAAAAGCCCTGCCTCTACCCCGCGCGCATAGAGCGATTCGATGGTGCCGATGGCCGTCACATTGAGGTCGCGGATGACTTCGGACTTTTCCAGATACTGGGCGTGATGGATGTTCTCGATCATCACCATGCGGATGAAATCCTCATGCTTGTGGTGGTGATCGAAGGTGAATTCGACGATGCGCCGCAAGGCCGCGATGGGGTCGAGTCCGCCGATGTCGAGCTTGCTCTCACCCTCGCGTACCAGGCGATAGGCGTTCTCCAGCGCACTGAGGTAGAGGCCTTCCTTGTCGCCGAAATAGTAGTAGATCATGCGCTTGCTCGAACGGGTGCGCGCCGCGATTTCGTCGATGCGGGCGCCGGCCAGTCCGTTGAGCGCAAACTCCTCCGAAGCGATCTCGATGATGTTCTGCCGGGTGCCTTCCGGGTCCTGGGAGCGCACGCCGGCGCGTTCCACCTGTTCCGCGGACTTCTTCACCTTCGCTACCGGCATTGAAATGCTCCTGCACACTCCCACGAGGGGAGATTGACTAAACTAACCAGTTCGTACACTTTGGCGCACGCTTGGCGCCATTATCGGTGGCGCGGGCGGAATGACAAGAACTATGCCACGCAAGATCCAGTCCTGCCTGGTGAAACGGGAACCCAGACCGGTGACGGATACGTTCGAAGCTGCGGTGGCGCGCCTGCGCGAGACGATATCGCGGCGCTGCGCCAGTAACGCCCGCACGGTGCTGATCGGCCTGATCGGCCGCGGCATCCAGTCCTCGCGCACCCCGGCGATGCACGAGCGCGAGGGGGGCCGGATCGGCCTCAACTATGTGTATCTGCTGATCGACTTCGACGCGCTGGGGCTGGCCGATGCGGACCTGCCGCGCCTGCTCGACGCCGTCCAGTCGCTCGGATTTGCCGGCCTCAACGTCACGCACCCCTTCAAGCAGGCAGTGCTGAACCTGCTCGATCGCCTCTCGCCCGAGGCCGCAGCGATCGGGGCGGTCAACACCGTGGTCTTCGAGAACGGGCGCCGGGTCGGGCACAACACCGATTGCTGGGGATTCGCCGAGAGCTTCAGAGAGGGCTTGGCCGGGGCGCCGCTCGGGGAAGTGGTGCAGTTCGGAGCCGGAGGCGCCGGCGCCGCCGTTGCCCACGCGCTCCTCGAGTGCGGCGTCAACGGCCTGACGATCTGCGACAAGGACAGCGCCCGCGCCGGCGAGCTTGCGGGCCGACTGTCGGAGCGCTTTTCGCGCGAGGTCATTGGGGTCGAGGACGCCAGCCTGGCGCTGGGGCGGGCCGATGGCCTGGTCAATGCCACGCCCATAGGCATGGCCAAGTATCCGGGCGTACCTTTCCCCGCCTACCTGCTTTCAAGGCAGCACTGGGTCGCCGAGATCATCTACTTTCCCGCCGATACCGAATTGCTCGAACGGGCCCGCGCCCTAGGCTGCCGCACCCTGGCGGGCACCGGCATGGCGGTCTACCAGGCGGTCAAGGCGTTCGAGCTCTTCACCGGCATCGCCCCGGACCGCATGGCGATGGCGGGGCACTTCCAGGCCGCCGCCTAGCCGACCATCTCCGGAATGCTTGCTGCAAGCACATGATCGATGCCTTTGAGCACGTGCTCGCGCAGCATGGCCTGGGCTCCCGCCACGTCGCGCGACAGGGCGAAGTCCAGCAAGGCCTTGTGATCATCCCTCACGCCCGGTCCGCGAAAGCTCTCGGCCAGCATGTGGTAGCGTACGAACCGGTCGAAGACCGATGTGTGCATGCTCATGAGCGAGTGCGAGCCGCAGGCCGAGATCAGGCCTTCGTGGAAGGTGCGGTCGTAGACGATCCACTCGGGCGTGCGGCGGGCATCGCCGGCGAGCAGCTGGCGCTCGGTCGCCGCCAGCTTGTGGTGGGCCCCGACCACCCGCGCCTCCCATTCGAGGTCGCCCGCGGCGAACGAGAGTGCGAGAGCATGGCTTTCCAGCAGCAACCGCAGGTCGCCCAGCTCGGCAAGGTCCGCCGCCGAAACGGGCGCCACCTCGAAGCCGCGCTGCCCCTCGGCCAGAACGAACGACTCGGACGCCAGGCGCGTCAGGATTTCGCGCAACGTGCTGATGCTGACCGCGTAGTGCTGCTTGAGCCGGTCGAGCGTCAGGCGGTCGCCGGGCCGCAGCGCCCCATGGATGATGTCGTTGCGGATCTGCCGGAAGGTGGCGTCGCCCACAGTCTCGGTCGCGAGCGACAGGTTCCCCTCGATACCCAATTTGCGACCCTTTGCATGTCCAACGGATGAATTGCGTTTTATCAGACGAAAAGGAGATTGACAGTCGAAATCGCGTCGGTCACCTTTTCTGCCGAGGCCGCGAACTCGTGAGGGAGCCGCGGTCGGTTGACATGTACGAACCAGTCCGTACATTGTTCGCAACCCAGGGGCGTCAGACCCCGGGCTAAAATGGGAGGGCCCGCTTTGGTGGGCTCAAGGGACCCGCGTGGTCCATGAGGAGGGATAGAAATGAGCTACCAACTTCGACGGCGGGCAGCCGTTTTCGGCGCCGCCGTGCTTCTGGCGGCAGCGGCGCTTCCGGCCTTTGCGCAGGATAAGCCGACACTCAAGCTTTCCGCGGTGTTCTCCGAGCAGGACATCCGCGCCGAGATGACCAAGCGCTTTGCAGAGGACATCAAGGACGATTTCACGCTCGAGCCGTATTTCGGCGGAACCCTGTTCAAGCAGGGCACCGAGCTCGTGGCGCTGCAGCGCGGCAACCTGCAGATGGGCAATATCGCGCCCCAGGATATTTCCAACCAGATTCCGGCCTGGTCGGTGCTGACCTCGGCCTACCTGTTCCGCGACTACGACCACCTCAAGACCTTCTTCAAGAGCGATGTCGGGGCCGAGTTCAAGCAGATGGCCGAGGATCAGCTCGGCGTCCACATTCTTGGCCCGACCTATTTCGGCACGCGCCAGGTGGGGCTGCGCACCGACAAGAAGATCAACACGCCCGCCGACATGGCCGGCATCAAGCTGCGCATGCCGGGTGGCGACGCCTGGCAGTTCCTTGGCACCGCTCTCGGCGCCAACCCGACCCCGATGGCTTACGCCGAGGTCTATACGGGCCTGCAGACCGGCGCCATCGACGGTCAGGACAACCCGCTGCCGAACGTCGAGAACATGAAGTTCTACGAGGTGACCAAGGAGATCGTCTTGACCTCCCACCTCGTCGGCTTCGACCTCTGGACCATCGCCAGTTCGGTGTGGAACGACATGACTCCCGAGCAGCAGGCCAAGCTTCAGGCCGCCGCCGACAAGGAACTGGAATGGAGCGCCCAGCAGCATCTGGCGCGTGAGGCCGAACTGGTGCAGTTCTTCAAGGACAAGGGCCTGGACGTCTACACTCCCGATGTCGCCGCGTTCCGCGCCTTCGCGCAGGACAAGTACCTCAAGTCCGACCTGGCCAAGGATTGGCCGGCCGGGGTCGTGGACAAGATCAACGCCCTCTAGGATCAGGCGAGGGGCCGTGCCCGTCATGGCCCCCTCGCAACCGGTCCGGCTCCGCCAGCGCGGGCCGGCACAAATGAGGGCTGGGGATCGTCATGTCTTCCTTCGTTAGGGGCGTGGGCGGCTGGCTGCGCCGCCGCGCCGAAAATGTCGCCGCCGCGATGCTGGCCGTCATGTTCCTGGCCTTCATCGCCCAGATCGTGATGCGCTACGTGCTCGGACTGCCCACCGGCTGGACCAACGAGCTCACGGTCATCCTCTGGCTCTGGCTGGTGCTGTTCGGCTGCGCCTTCGTCGTCCGGGAGGACGAGGAGATCCGGCTCGATCTCATCTACAGCGCCGCTCCCGCACCGGCGCGCCGGGTGATGAAGATCGTCAGCGCCGTCGCCCTGGTCTCGATGTTCGCCATCTCGCTGCCGGCGGTCATCGACTACGTGGGCTTCATGAAGGTGCAGAAGACGGCCTACCTCAAGATCCGCTTCGACTACCTCTATTCCATCTACGTCGTCTTCGTGCTCGCCATGATCGTGCGCTACCTCTGGCTTGGCTGGCACGCCATCTGGGGTACGGACGAGGCGAAGGCGCCCGCTTCTGGGGAAGACCCGGCATGACCCTGACCAGCCCCTTTCTCCTGGCCATCGTCGCTATCACCGTCCTGGCGCTCATCGGCCAGCCGATCGGTCTCGCCATGCTGGTCGGCTCGATCTTCTACCTGGTGCTGGCCGGCGCCGACCTGGGCACGGTGGCCGAGCAGTTCCTCAACGGCATGTATTCCAATTTCGTCATCCTGGCGGTGCCCCTCTTCATCCTCGCCGCCGAGCTGATGAACAGCGGCAGCCTCACCGAGCGCCTGCTGCGCTTCTGCAATGCCCTGGTTGGCCGCTTTCGCGGCGGGCTGGCGCAGGTCAACGTGCTGCAATCGGTAATCTTTGCGGGCATGTCGGGCTCGGCCATCGCCGATGCCGCAGGCAGCGGCAAGATGATGCAGCACATGATGACCAAGGACGGGCGCTACCCGCCCAGCTTCGCCGCTGCGCTCACGGCTGCCTCCGCCGTCATCGGCCCCATCATCCCGCCCTCCATCCCCATGGTGCTCTACGCGCTGGTCTCGGATGCCTCGATCGGCTTCCTGTTCCTCGGCGGGGTGGTGCCCGGCATCATGATGGGCGCGGCGCAATCAGCCATCATCGCCACCACGGCGCGTCGCCGCAAATTCCCGGTCGAGCCGCCCGTGCCGCTCCGCCAGATTCCGCGCATCACCTGGGATTCCCTGCCGGCGCTCATGATGCCGGTGGTCCTGATGGTGGGCATCTATGGTGGCGTCACCACACCCACCGAGGCGGCCGCCGTCGCCGCCTGCTATGCTCTCGTCATCTCGGTGCTGCTCTATCGCAGCATCAGCCTCCGCTCGCTCTATGCCTCGCTGCTGACGAGCGCGCGCACCACGGCGTCCATCGGCATGCTCATCGCCGGTGCCCTGGTCTTCAACTACGTCGTCACGATCGAAAACATCCCGGACAGCATCCGCGTGCTGCTCACCGACTGGAACCTCAACCAGATCGGCTTCCTGATCTTCGTCAACGTGTTGCTGCTGGTGCTCGGCTGCGTGCTCGAGGGCACGGCGATCCTGCTGGTGATCGTGCCGGTCTTCATTCCCACCGCCCAGGCCCTCGGCATCGACATGGTGCATTTCGGCGTCGTGGTGGTGGTCAACACCATGCTCGGCCTGATCACGCCCCCTTACGGCATGCTGCTGTTCATCGTCGGCAAGACCTCAGGCGCGCCGCTGCGCCATATCGTGCGCGACACCATGCCCTTCCTCATCGCGATGCTGGCCGTGCTGGTGCTGATCACCTTCGTGCCGGACCTCGTGCTGTGGCTCCCGCGCCTGCTCGGATACCAGGGTTAGAAGATGACGAAACCGATCTATGTGCTGAACGGCCCCAACCTCAACCGCCTCGGCACGCGCGAGCCGGAAATCTACGGCTCCACCACCCTCGCCGAAGTCGAGGCGATGTGCCGGCAGGCCGTCGGGTCGACCCCGCTGGTGTTCCGCCAGACCAACAGCGAGGAGCGCCTCATCGAGTGGGTGCACGAGGCGATAGACGAGGGGGCGGGGATCATCATCAACCCGGCCGCCTTCACCTTCACCTCGCTTGCCCTGCTCGATGCCCTCAAGATGTTCGGCGGCCCGATCATCGAGCTGCACATCTCCAACATCCACCGGCGCGAGCCGATCTATCATCGCTCCTACGTCTCGATGATCGCCACCTCGGTAATGGCCGGGTTCGGGGTCGAGGGCTACCCGATGGCGATCAGGGCCATGCTGGCGCGATTGGCCAGAGCCGGCTAGCCCGTCCTATTCATCACCGCGCGTTGCGGCCCCGCCTCCCAACCCAGGAGGCGGGGTATCGGCGTTCATGCCGACGAAAGGCTTATTCACATCACCCAGCCTTCCGTGAAAAACAATTTGCATAGTCAAGTTTGATCATATTATGTGGACCCGTCCCGTCGTAAAGAGCGGGGGTAGGGAGGAAATCTTGACTAACAGGCCCATTTTCAACGGTCGGTCCGCCATCAGCTATGGGCGATTCATCGCAGTGGCGGCTGCCGCTTCGCTCGCCATTGCCGCGTGCTCTTCGGAAAAGCCCAAGGCAGAGGCGAGCGCCGAGGCGATGCCGGCCAACGTGCTGGTGAGCAAGGCCGAGTGCGACCGCAACAAGGCGGCTGGCACCATCACCTACATCTCCGGCTACGGCTACTCGGCCAGCGCCGGCCAGCTCGACGTGTTCCTCGCCAAGGAACTGGGCTATTTCGATGCCCTGTGCCTGACGGTCGATATCAACGCCGCCGGCGGCAACGGCCAGCAACTCGTATCCTCGGGCCAGGCCCAGTTCACCGCGCTCGGCTCGGCGTCGGACGTGATGCTCGCGGCCGCCAACAGCCGCAACCTCACGGCCGTCGCCACCTATGGCAGCACCTCGCCCTTCTCGATCTTCGCCAACGAGGACGTGAAGAGCCTCAAGGATCTGGAGGGCCGCAAGCTCGGCTACTTCATCAACATCACGCCCATAGCGCTCGCCATGCTCGACGCCGCAGGGGTGGATGTCTCCAAGGTCGAGCTGGTCAAGATGACCAATTACGACCCGACCGTCGTCACCCGCGGGCAGGTCGATGCCATCGTCGGCTACGCCTCCAACCAGCCGCAGACGCTCAAGGCCATGGGCCTGCCGTTCAGCGAGTTCCTGCCGGGCGACCTGGGCCTGCAGGGCACCTACAACGTGATGGAAGTGAACTCCGAGTTCCTTTCCAAGCATCGCGAGGCCGCCGCCGACTTCATGCGCGCCTCCCTCAAGGCGCTCGATCTGTGCCTCGCGGACGAGCCCAAGTGCGTCGACATGATCTCCAAGCTCGCTGAGGACAACAACCAGGGTTCGGCCTTCCCGAAAGACCAGCAGGCCCGCACCTGGGGCGTCGAATCCGCCTGGGTCCGCGCCAGCGCCTTCGGTCCTCCGGGCGTCCAGACGGCAGACGAGTGGAAGAACGAATACGAAATGGTCCAGAAGTTCGGCGGCCTCAAGAACCCGCCGCCGCTGGAAAGCATGATGGATACCGAGCTCGTCGCCTCGCTCTACAAGGACGGCAAGCTCATCTGGCCTGAAAAGAAGTAACAATGTCTGCCCAAGCTGCACAGGCTCTGCGTCACGCCGACAACGACGTCGGCGTGCATGTGGAGAACATTTCCAAAAGCTACGGCGCCGGCGAGAGCCGCACCACGGTCCTCGACAAGGTCAGCCTGACCATCCGCAAGGGCGAGTTCGTTTCCGTGATCGGCCCTTCCGGCTGCGGAAAGTCGACCCTGCTCAAAGTCGTCGCCGGGCTTTCCGGCGCCGATAGCGGCCGCGTGATGATCAACGGCAAGACCGTTCGCGAGGCGGCAAAGGACAAGGCCATCGGCCTCGTTCCGCAGGCTCCTGCCTTGCTGCCCTGGCGCACCATTCTCGACAACGTGTCGCTGCCGATCACGGTCAATCCGGGTGCCAACCGGGGCCGGAACCTGCGTGATCCCAAGGAATTGCTGCGCAGCTTCGGGCTCGGCCACGCCATCGAGCGCTATCCCGCCCAGCTCTCGGGCGGCATGCAGCAGCGTGCCGCCATCGCCCGGGCTTTCGTGTTCGATCCGGAAATCCTGCTGATGGACGAACCTTTCTCGGCGCTCGACGAAATGAACCGCGACCAGCAGCGCATGGGCCTGCTCGATTTCTGGCAGTCCAACCGCAAGTCGGTGCTGTTCGTCACGCACTCGGTGCCCGAGGCGATCATCCTTTCCGATCGCATCGTGCTTATGGCCGCCCATCCGGGCCGCATTGCCGAGATCATCGACGTTGACCTGCCGCGCCCGCGCAACGAGGCGCTCTACGCTACCGACGCCTTCCGCGACCTTGAGGGTCACGTGCGGACGTCGCTGCGCAAGGTGATGATGGAGGCCGCCCGTGTCTGACACCGCAGCCGCAAAAACGGAATCCAAATCCAGGTCCGGCCAGCGCATCGTGCTCATGGAAGCGCTCTGGAACTGGGGCCTTCCCACGATCACCTTCGTGGTCGTGGCAGCGCTCTGGCAGTTCGTGGCCGTTTCCAACCCCTATGTGCTTCCCACCTGGGGCGCGATCGGGCAAAGCCTACTCAATGATCCGGGCATGTACTGGGCGAACCTGCTCGTCACCTGCCAGGAAATCGCCATCGGCGCCGGCGCGGGCATCCTTTTCGGCTTCCTGCTGGCGGTGGCCATGGCCGAGTTGCCCAGCATCGAAAAGGCGGTGATGCCCCTCATCGTGGTGGTCATGGTGACCCCGGTGGTGGCCATCGCGCCGGCCCTCGTCGTCGCCTTCGGCTTCGGTATGACGCCGAAATACATCGTCACGGGGCTCGTCGTGTTCTTCCCCATGCTGGTCAACTCGCTGGCTGGTCTGCGCGATGTCGACCAGAAGGCGCTCGACGTGATGAAGACGCTGCACGCCAGCCGCTGGGAGATCTTCCGCGACCTGCGCTTCCCCGGCTGCATGCCGTTCGTCTTCGCCGGGCTGCGCATCGCCATGCCGCTCGCCGTCGTCGGCGCCGCGGTGGCCGAATTCGTGGCCGCCGGCCAGCAGGCGGGCCTCGGTTCGCTCGTCACCATCGCGGCCGCTCAGGCCAACCTGCCCGTCACCTGGGCCAGCATTGCCCTTCTCTGTCTCCTGGGCGTCTTGCTCGTGTCGATCCTGGCACTCATCCGCAAGCGCGTCCTCTGGTGGAGCGATCAGGACGTGATCGGGCGCTGAGGCGCCCGCATCAAACTCGCAAAAACAGAAAGCCATATCGATGAAGAAGCTACGCTTTGGGCTGTTTGAAAACCCCCAGGCCAATGACTCCGGCACGTCCACGTGGCGGCATCCCGATAGCCAGCGCCACATGTTCGATACGCTCGCCTACTGGCGCGACATCGCCCGCATCTGCGAAGAGGCCAAGCTCGACTTCCTGTTCCTGGCCGACGCCTGGGGCTGGGCGGACGTGAAGGGCGAACGTCCCGAAATCTGCTCGCTCGAAGGGCTGGACCTGCCGCGCCTCGACCCGGCGATCGTCGCCGCCGCGCTCCTCGGCTCGACCTCGCGGCTGGGCCTCGTCATGACCGGCTCGACGCTGCTCGAGCAGCCCTATTCCTTCGCCCGTCGCATGCAGAGCCTCGACCATCTTTCGGGCGGCCGCATCGGCTGGAACGTGGTGACCACCGGCACGGCCGAGACGGCCGTCGCGGCCTTCGGCGTCGACATGGTGCCCCATGACGAACGCTACAACATGGCCGACGACTTCATGGAACTCTCCTACAAGCTCTTCGAAGGCGCCTGGGAGCCCGGTGCCGTCGAGCGCGACAAGAATGGGCGCTACGCCGACCCCTCCAAGGTCCACACCATCTCGCACGATGGGGCTTACTTCCGCTCGCATGGCTACGGCAATGCCTCCTACTCGCCGCAGGGCACCCCGGTGCTGTTCCAGGCCGGCTCGTCCGACCGTGGCCGCCAGTTCGGCGGCCGGCACGGCGAGTGCATCTTCCTGGGCGGCGGCACCATCCAGAAGCTGGCCGGGCAGGTGAAGTCCATCCGCGAGGAGGCCGTCGCCAACGGTCGCGATCCCAACTCGATCAAGATCATGAGCGCCTTCTCCTGCGTGGTGGCGCCGACCGAAGAGGAAGCCCGGCGCAAGCACCAGGAAATCCTCGACGCCCAGACCCCGGAAGTGGCGGTGTCCTCCTATGCCTGGTTCACGGGCCTGGACCTCTCGTCCTACGATCCGGCCACCAAGATGAGCGATCTGCACACCGAACTTTCCCAGACCCAGGTCGCCCGGTTCGGCGACAAGACGGTGGGCGACGTGCTCAAGGACTGGCATGCCCACGGCGTGCGGACCAACCCGTTCGTCGGCACGCCCGAGAAGATCGCCGACATCATCGTGGAGATGGCCGAGGGCGCCGACCTCGACGGGTTCCTGTTCACGCCGCTGATCCAGCCCGCCTCGACCATCGACTTCGTCGAGCAGGTGCTGCCGATCCTGCGCGCCCGCGGCGTGGCGGCCACCGAGTACGAAGGGGAAAGCCTGCGCGAGCGCCTGCTCGGCACGCCGACGCCCGTGCTGCGTGACGACCATCCGGGCGCCAGCTACCGCGCTTCGCGCTAAGTGACGACAGCGCCGACCGGCCCGACGGGCCGGTTGGCGTCCATCCTATTCTGCGGGAGAACTTTCGCGCGGACGCGGCGCTTCGCCTTCTCCGGCAAAGACGTATTCGCCTGCAACGATACGGTCATAGAGCCCGCGCGCCCAATCCTGTTCGGCACGCAGGCGCAGCGAGGACAACTCGAAGATCTCGCGCACATAGGCGGGAGTGGTGGAGGAACGGGCGACATCCTTGATGTCGAAGCCGTTGCTGGCGATCTTGGCGTCGATCTCGGTAATGCGGAACTTGAGCGCCGCGATCACCTCGGCCCTGCTGAGCAGGAACATGAACGAGGTCAGCGCCATCACCGGTTTGGTGTCGAAAGTCTCGACCGTCCAAAGGTTCTGCCGCAGGAGCCGCATCAGCTCGACTTCGCCCTGCGGGGTCATCTGGTAGATGGTCCGCTCGGGCCGCTTGCCGGCCGCCTCGGTGCCACTCTCATCGATATAGCCGTCCTGCTTGAGCGAGCGCAGGGCGTTGTAGATCGAGCCGGGCTGGATATTGGCCCACTCATCGACGTGCCAGGTCATCAGCTCTCGGCGCAGGAAATATCCGTGCACCGGCTGAAACTGGCGGACTGCTCCAAGAACGACAAGGCGAGTGATCGAAGACACGTCGCGACACTAGGGGACGACGCTGCCCGACACAATAGAGGCAGCTTGCTCGGCGCCAAGAAATTGACTAGATGTGTTTGAACTAATCAAACTTGACTATATGCCTGGGAGGACGTGATGGCTGGTGTGGTGGACAAGGAATTCATTTCTCCTCACGCGGCCTTGCGAAAGGCCTTTTCCATGTTCCCCACCGGCGTGGTGGCCATGTGCGGGCTGGAGGCGGACAAGCCGCTGGGCATGGCGGTCAACTCGTTCAGCTCCGTCTCGCTCGAACCGGCCCTGGTGGCCGTTTGCGTCGCCCATACGTCCAGCACCTGGCCGCGCCTCAACAGCCTGCCGCGCATCGGCCTGAGCGTCCTCGGTTCGGACCAAGAAATGCTCTCTCGCCGCCTCTCGTCCAAGGCAGCGGACCGCTTCGAGAACGCACGCTGGCAGGCCAACGAGGAGGGAGCCGTCTTCATCGAGGGCGCCACGCTCTGGCTCGAATGCGCCATCAACGAACGCGTGCGCGGCGGCGACCACGATATCATCCTGCTCGAAGTGCTGTCCTCCCAGCTCTTCCCGGAAATCGCCCCGCTCGTCTTTCACCAGAGCCAGTACCTGGGCCTCTCGGCCGCCCCGTGACCCCTGCCGCCATGCCGGAACTGCCCAGCTTCGCCGGCCTCGTCGTCCACGGCCACAAGCGCGGCCGCATCCTCGGTTTCCCGACGGCCAATATCGCGGTGGATAGCGGCGGGGAGACCATCGAGGACGGGGTCTTCTCCTGTTGGGCGAAGGTGCCCGACATGGCGGGGCTGGTCGGCGCCACGGTGAGCGTCGGGCGCAATCCGACGTTCGACGATGTGACCGAGAGGCGCGTGGAGGCTTACCTCCACGATCTCGACGCCATGCTCTACGGCATGCGGATTGCGTTTTTTGTCGTGCATCGACTGCGCGATACGATGCGCTTTGCCACCGTCGCGGACCTCATCGACCAGACGGCGCGGGACGTCGAGCGCTCCCGTCGCCTGCTGGAAGAGGAGCGCCCGAACCTCTAGAAAGCGCCGCTATTCGGCGTTTTCGCGCATGGGCTGCTTGAGCTTGTTGATCCCCAGCATCTGCAGCGCCAGGTGCTCGTAGAACGGCTCGGCCTGTCCCGAGCGCATCTTACCCAGGAAGTATTTCTCGAACCCGATCTTGGCCAGGTGCACCCATTTGCCTTCGGACGCCCAGTTGACGTTGCGCGGCGGAATCTGCGGCTGCGCCACGAAGGCTATCCCGGTGTCGCCGAAATCGGCCAGGCAGATGGCATTCCAGGTCGGCACCGCGTCCGGCGCTTCGCCGGCAATGAGGCGTGCGATGTTCTGGGCGGTGGCGGTCACCATCGATTCGATCATGAAGCCGGTTTTGGGCACGCCCACCGGCACCGGTGTCTTGCCGGTCGGCGGGATGGCCACGCACACGCCCACCGAGAACACTTCCGGAAAGGCCGGGTTGCGCTGGTACTTGTCAGCCAGAATGAAGCCGCGCGGGTTGGTGAGACCCTCGATGCCGCGCACTGCCTCCACGCCCCGAAAGGCCGGCAGCATCATAGCGTAGCTGAACGGAACCTCATGGGTCCTGGCGACGCTGCCATCCTCGGCAATTTCGGAGACATGGACCTTGCCGGGCTCGAACCGGTCCGTCCGCGCATTGCAAATCCACTTGATGTGGCGCTCGCGCATGGCGCTTTCCATCAGCCCCTTGGTGTCGCCGACCCCATCGAGCCCCAGGTGCCCGATATAGGGCTCCGAAGTGATGAAGGTCATCGGCACCCGGTCGCGCACCTTTGCGTCCCGCAAGGCCTTTTCGAGGATGAAGGCGAACTCGTAGGCCGGCCCGAAGCACGAGGCGCCCTGGACTGCCCCGATTACCACCGGGCCGGGATTCCTCACCAGTTCGTCAAAGACCGGCTTGGCCTTGAGGGCGTGATCGACGAAGCAGACCGATTGCGTGTTGAGCTCGGGGCCGAAGCCTTCGATCTCATCGAACGCCAGCTCGGGACCGGTGGCGATGACGAGATAGTCGTATCGCACCTCGCTCCCATCGAGCAGTTCGATACGCTTCTCGTCCGGATGGAGGCGCTTGGCGCCCTGCGGGAAGAGCGCGATGCCGCGCTTCTTGAACACCGGCTCGAGATCGACGGTGACCGCGGCACGCTCTCGCCAGCCGACCGCCACCCAGGGATTGGAAGGAACGAAAGAATATTCGCTCCCCTTGTTGATCACCGAAATCTCGTGGCTCGACCCCAGCGCGTCGCGCAGTTCGTAAGCCATGATCGTGCCGCCAAGTCCGGCACCAAGAACAACGACATGAGCCACTTCGGTTTCTCCCATTGTGTGGGCGTTCAGCTCAGGAACGCCGCCGCAGATTTCCAGGCCATGTAAAGCGCGACGACCAGGATCATCGCGGCGAAGGCAGAATTTAGCAGGCCGCGCCGGGGCGCCATTTGACCTGCGACAAACGCCCCGCCGATGCCGCCCGCCACGCCCCCGCCGATGAAGACGGCGGCCAGCGGCCAGTCGACGAGACCGGATCCGGCATAGTTGAGGGCGGTGGTGACGCCGAACGCAGTGACCGCAACCAGCGAGGAACCAATGGCGCTCAGGATGGGCATGCCGGTCGCGGCGATGAGGCCCGGAACGATGAGGAAACCTCCGCCGATGCCGAAAAAGCCGGAAAATGCGCCCGTTGCCGCGCCGAAGCCGAGGGTCTTGGGTGCATTGGCGAGCGTGCAATCATGGCCGGCGCGGGGCGCCGCGTTGCGGTGGCGCAGCATCATTCCGGCCACGAACAGCATCAGCAGCGAAAACAGGAACAGCAGCTTCTGGCCATCGAGCGCCTTGCCCAGGGTCGAGCCCAGAAACGCGCCGACAACACCAGCCGCCGAATAGATGAGGGCGCAGCGCCAGCGCACGTTGCCCTTGCGCGCATGGGTCACGAGGTTGGCCGCCGCGTTGGCGGCGACGGCCAGTGCGCTGGTGCCGATCGCCATATGCGCGCTCGGCACGCCCACCACGTAAACCATGAGCGGGACGGCGAGGATGGAGCCCCCGCCGCCGAACAGTCCCAGCGTGAAGCCGACCAATACGCCCGACAACGACCCCAGCAGATACTGGATCGGCTCTAGATACATGTCTTGGTCCGTTTATCAGCGGCTGGCGGCGAGGGCGGTGTTGTAGAGCGAACCCGCGCGGGCGCCCGACCGGCAATAACCGTACATCGGCTTGGGCAGATCCTTGAGCGCCTGCGCCATCCGGCTCTGAGCGCTCTCGCTGATGCCACCGGAAATGGGGATGTAGACGGCCTTGAGCCCCAGTTTCTCGGCTTCGGCTTCGATCATCTTGAAGCTGGGCTGGCCCGGCTCCTCGTTATCGGGGCGCGCGCAGACGATGGTCTTGAAGCCTGCCGCGGCCACGTCGCGGACCTGCTCGGGCAGGACCTGGCCGGCAACGGCGAAATTGGCGTCGATTGTACGATAGTTCATTTTCTTGTCTCTGGAGGTGTTGAAGGGCCACATGGTCACGATCCGTGGGGAGGGGTTCAGGCGCGACGCCTGCCGCGGGTGTTGAGCCCGAGCGCGGCGTAGATGGGGCAGAAGCTGAATACAGCCGTGGCGAGGAGAACCACGCCGACGATGATCGCCGCCCAGAAGGCCAGCGCGCTCGCCCAGATGGGCCAGCCCGTCAGGAACGGAGCAGCGATGAGAAGAGCGCCGATGATCAGGCGCGCGATGCGGTCTGGAGTTCCAACGTTTTGCATAGCGAGCGTCTCCGCTTTTGCCATTCGGCCGCAATCCCGGCGGCCTCGTAATCGATATATATGCGAATATTCTAATATGTCAATGTAATCATGAAATTTGCTGGGCGACGGCGCGGGAAGGGCATCCGCGGGTGTCCACAATGTCGCAACGTGCGCGTGGATTTTAACTTGACTAAACAAGTCCACAATCGCTACGAAAACCTGACTTTCAAGATCATGATTGAGTGTGGGCGAAGCAGGAGAGACTTTCATGTTGGCAAACAGGGCTGCCATAAAGCGGGCTGGCGCGATGGCGCTTGCAGCGTCGATCATCGGAGCCGGAGCGTCCTTCTCGCTCGCCGATGACATCGTGATCACCGACCACGAGAACCGTGAAGTCCGCCTGCCGGCGCCTGCCGAGCGCATCGTGACCATTCCGATGCCCATGGCCTCCGGCGTCATTGCGCTCGACGGCTCGGACAGCAAGCTGGTCGGGCTCAACCCGCTCTCGCTGACGGCGATCCGCGAAGGCATCCTGGGCAAGATTTTCCCCGAGGCGAACAATATCTCGGACGCGGTGACCAGCACCGACTTCATGCCCAATGTCGAGGCCCTGGCGGCGGTCAATCCGAACCTCGTGGTGCAGTGGGGCGGGCGCGGTCCCGAGATCGTCGACCCGATCACCAATGCCGGGCTCAACACGCTCCTCATCAAGTACGGCACCGAAGATCTCACCCGCCAGTACATGACCATGGTGGCGACGGCCATCGGCAAGCCCGAGCGCATCACCGAACTGGTGGAATGGCGCGACAAGGTGGAAAAGGATATCGCCGCCAAGACCGCGGCGATCCCCGAGGACGAACGGCCGAACGTGCTTTATCTCGGGCGCTCGCTCAGCGACATTACCGCTTCGGGCAGCAAGGGCAATTACAATGCCTGGTACATCGACCTCGCCGGGGGCAAGAACGCTGCCGCCGAACTCGAAGGCAGCGTTTCGATCAATCGCGAGCAGATCGCTCAGTGGGACCCGGAAGTCATCCTGCTCAACAGCTTCGAGCCCAACCTGGACGTGAGCTGGGTCTATGACGATCCGATCCTCTCGCTCACCAAGGCCGCCCAGAACAAGCGCGTCTACAAGATGCCGCTCGGTGGCTACCGCTGGGACCCGCCGAACCAGGAATCGCCGCTGACCTGGATGTGGCTCGCCGATCTGCTGCACCCGGAAGTCTTCGACTACGACCTGCGCGCCGAGATGAAGAAGGCCTACAAGGTCCTCTACAATTACGAACTGAGCGACGCCGATATCGACGGCATCATCTGGACCGCCCAGCAGGGCGATGCCGCCGGCTACGATCAGTTCAAGGCCAACTGATCATGGCGGCCACAGCCGATGGGGTGGCGGACGATGTCCGCCACCGCTGGAGCCGGGCAGGGGCCCTGGCTCCCTTCGCCGTCTTCACCGCATTGCTGGCGCTCAGCGTCCTGGTGAGCCTGTGCGTAGGGCGCTTTTCGGTCTCCGTCCCACGCGCCATCGAAATCCTTTTCTCCTTCATCACCAATCCCGGCCGGGCCATCGAGGCGATGGACGAGCGCATCGTGCTGCTGGTGAGGACGCCGCGCGTCGTGCTCGCCGCCTTCTCGGGCGCGGCACTGGCGACCGCGGGCGTGGCGCTGCAGGGTGTCTTCCGCAACCCGCTGGTTTCCCCCGAAGTGCTGGGCATCTCCCAGGGCGCCGCCTTTGGCGGAGCGCTGGCCATCACGCTCGGCATCTGGGGCATTCCGCTCCTTGCGGTCGTCTTCGTTTCCGGCCTTTCGGCCCTGATCTTCGTCGGATTGCTTGCCCGTATCGATGGTCGCACCGAAATCATCACCGTGATCCTCTCGGGCATGGTGGTCGGCTCGCTCTTTTCGGCCTTCGTCTCCCTGCTCCAGTTCATCGCCGATCCCAATTCCTCGCTTCCCGCCATCGTCTACTGGCTCATGGGTTCGTTCGCGACGGCGACATGGGAACGTGTCCTCATCTCCGCGCCGGGCCTTCTCATCGGCATGGGCTTGCTCTGGACGCTGCGCTTCCGGCTCAATGTGCTCTCGCTGGATGACGCGGAAGCCCGCAGCCTCGGGGCCAGGCCGGAGCTCGAGCGCTGGATGATCTTCGGCCTCGTGGCGCTGGTCGTCGGGAGCCAGGTCGCTGTCTCGGGCATCGTCGGCTGGATCGGCCTCGTCATCCCGCACGCCTCGCGCCTCATGGTGGGACACGACCACCGCCGCGTGCTGCCGGCTTCGGCCGTGCTTGGCGCTGCCTTCATGGTGACCATCGATACGCTGGCGCGCACGGTCACCGCCGCCGAGATTCCGCTGGGCGTCCTCACCGCCATCGTCGGCGCTCCCGTCTTCGCCCTGCTGCTGCGCCGGCACTATCGTGACAGGAGTGCGCGATGATCGGACTGACCGACGCCACCGTGCGTTTCGGTAACCGCACGGTTCTCGATCGCCTGACCTTCGAGGTGCCCAGGGGGCGAAGCCTGGCGATCCTGGGGCCCAACGGTCGCGGCAAGACCACGGCGCTGCGCGCCATGCTCGGCTTCCAGCCATTGGCCTCCGGCACCCGCTCCGCGCCGCCCGTTGTCGGCTACGTGCCGCAATATGCCTCGAGCAACCAGAGCTATCGCGTGCTCGAGGTCGTAGTCATGGGGCGTGCAGCAGGGCTGGGGCTCTTCGGCCAGCCCCGGCCGGCCGACTTCGAGGCGGCCTATGCCGCCCTCGATCAGGTCGGCGCCACGCGGTTCGCCCAGGATCGTTTCGACCGGCTCTCGGGCGGCGAGCGTCAGCTCGTCCTGCTCGCTCGCGCACTGGCGACCGGCTCTGACGTCCTCGTTCTCGATGAGCCGGGCTCGGCGCTGGACCTCCATAACCAGGAGCGATTGCTCGGGCTGCTCGGCATGCTGCGCCGCCCCCGTGATCGCGCCATCATCTTTACCACCCACGATCCCAACCACGCCCTGGCTGCCGCCGACGACGCCCTGCTGATGATGCCCGAGGGCGGATGCATTTTCGGCCCGATCGCGGAAACGGTCGTGCCCGAGCATCTCGAGCGCCTCTACGGCGTGCCGATGCGTTCGATCCAGGTTCCAGGCGCCAACGGCCCGCCCCACGACGCCATCCTTCCCGCCTTTGCCGGATACCCTGCCGCATGAAAGTGCTCCTCATTCACTCCCACTTCGGGCCTCCGCCCGCGACCTATGCCGACCACATCGCGGCAGGTCGTCTCTCGGTCATCCGCGAGCGCGACCTGAGCGCCGACGACCTGGCCGGGGCCGGTGGGCTCATCACCACCAACCACCTCGACCAGATCGGTTTCATGCACTATGCCGAGGCCATCAGAGCGTTCCTCGCCAGGGGTGGGCGCTGGTTCTTGAACGGTCATATCCTGCGGCCGTTCGTCGAAGGGCTGGGCAATTATGTGCCGCTCGATCGCCCCAAGCGCGCCGATCTGGTGCTGACCCGGCTCAACAGCCATCCCGTTTTCGATGGCATCGATCAGTCCAGCCTTGAAGAAAACCGCGGCGTCGCCGGGTTCTATGGTCGCGGCCATAACCCGCTGCCGGTGGACGGGCTGGCGGTCAACGGCATCGGGCCGCAAATGCTGCCGGTGGACTGGGAATGGTCCCTGCCGACGGGCGGCCGCATCTTTTCCCATGCGGGCAACGACCTGGGCAGCATGACGGGCGAGCGCGGCCTGGTGCTTGCCGATCGCATCGTCGAGTGGGCGGAGGCAGGCGCGAAATGAGTATCCTGGCTGTTCACCCCGGCGCCTATTACCACATCGAGAGTTTTGAAAGCCCGCGCTTCGCCGGCTATTTCGAAAAGCTCGTCCGCCCCGAAGACCTCGGGTCCGTGGACCTCGACGCCTTCAATGTCGTCCTCATCCCCTGCCGCACGCCTGCCGACCGGATGGAAGCGAGCAAAGAGCAACTCCTGGCCTATCTCGACCAGGGCGGCACGATCGTGGCGACTGGCGAGAGCGAATCCCAGCTGTTCCTGCCCGGCATCGCCTTCACGCCTCAACCCACTAACTTCTGGTGGTGGCTGACCCCCGGCGCCGACCTGGGGGTGCGCATCGCCGCCCCTGATCATCCGCTGTTCGCCAGGCTTACCCAGCGCGACGTCACCTGGCACCTGCACGGCTGGTTCGATCCGCCCGAAGGCGTCCAGGTGCTGGCGGTGAACGGGGAGGGAAAGCCCATCCTCTATATCGACGAGGTGACCACGCGCGGGCGCATGGTCATTACGAGCCTCGATCCCTTCTTCCACCACGGCTCGCATTTCATGCCGGCCACCACGCGCTTCCTCGAAGGCTTCCTGCCCTGGATGCGCAACGACCTAGACCGAAAGGCAGACTGAATGTCCCAGACCCAACTGCACGTGCTCGAGAACGGCAAGGACCTCACCTATACCTTCGCCGACCTGATGCACTATCACGGCTTCGGGTTCCCGGGCGGCGTCGCCCATGCTTTCAAGGTCATGGAAATGGCTCTGCCCCTGCTGGGGGACGGCGCGCCCTGCGAAAGGCGCGAGATCGACATCCGTACCGCTTTCCGCGGCCCGGGCGCCCGCGACGCCTTCGAGATGGTGACGCGCTCGCTCACCGAAGGGCGCTACGTGGTCGATCCGGCCCTCGAACGGCCCGAGCGCGGCGAAACGCTCATGCGCTACGTCTTCCTCCTCACCTATCGCGGCAGGTCCGTACGCCTGCAGATTCGCGAGGGTCACGTGCGAGACGAGTTCATCGCTCTCGGCCGCAAGAGCGACCGTACGCCTGAGGAGGATACGCGCCTCACCTGGCTCAAACAGGAAATGTCCGAGCGCCTGCTCTCGCTGCCGGCCAGCGAAGTCTACATGGTCGCCGAGGACTAGGCGCTTCCTCGCCTCGAGAACGGTTTCGACATGGTCAGAAGGGCGGCAGGGTGCAGACCCCGCCGCCCTTTTCCGTTTCATTTCGCTGCCCCCATTTCTCGCGAGTCGCTCGATGCACGCGAGTGCAAGAATTGCAATCCGCTGTGCAATAGCCCCGATTTACAAGGCCAGAAGTGGCTTTTGCACACCTGTGCAAAAATGACTTGACTAACCCCGAACCCGTAAGGATGAATGGAGGCAACGAAAGAGCAGGGCGCCACGCGTGCTGCTGCACGGGATGGGTAACAGCCTGGCCGTGCCATTGGAGGAGGAATCGGCATGAAGGGCAATCGGTCCCTTGTGGGGCCCGTGTGCGTCGCTGACGCTCAGGGTGCCGTGCAGCAATGAGTGCGGAGCCAACCCGGGTGGATGGAGCGCGCCGCGAGCTTGCTTCAGACCGCGTCTCGACATCGCGGTGGAACCGCATCGTTTATGCCGTGCGCATTGCGGCGCGGGAGCCCACCACGCTCATCGGCATCCTGACGGCGCTGCTCTTCACATACCTGATCATCGTTCCCATCGTCTCGATGCTGACCGATGCGGTTTTCGTGCAGTTCGGTGAGGAGCGTCGCGCCGGCGGCCCCGCGGGCACGCTCACGCTCTATTATCTGGCGCGCACGTTCACTTCCCCGGTCGCTTCCGACCTCTTCTGGACGCCGCTCTTCAACACCCTCTCGATCGCCTTCGGGTCGATCGTGCTGGCCGTCACTATCGGCGGGAGCCTCGCCTGGCTGCTCAGCCGGACCGACATGTTCGCGCGCAAGTGGTTCGCCACCGCGCTCATCGTACCCTACATGCTCCCGGCCTGGACCTTTGCGCTGGCCTGGACGACACTCTTCAAGAACCGCACGATCGGCGGCCAGCTCGGCTGGTTCGAGGCCATGGGGCTGACCCCGCCCGACTGGCTAGCCTATGGGCAATTGCCCATCACCATCATTCTTTCGCTGCACTATGCGCCCTTCGTCATCCTGCTCTTCGGCAACGCCCTGCGGCGCTTCGACTCCCAGCTCGAGGACTCCGCGCGCATTCTTGGCGCCCGGCCGCTGACCGTCGCCACCAAGATCGTGCTGCCCCTGATGCTGCCGGCCCTGCTCTCGGCCGTGATCCTGATCTTCGCCAAATGCCTGGGCGAGTTCGGCGTGGCCTATGTCCTGGGCCTGCCGGTCAAGTTCGACGTGCTGGCGACTTCGCTCTACCGAAACATCTCCTCGCGCCATGTCGGGGTGGCCGCGGTTCTGGCCGGCTCGATCATGCTGATCGGCATCATCTCGCTCATGGTCGATGCCAAGCTGGTCAAGGAAGCCCGTCGTTTCGTCACCATCGGCTCGAAGGGTTCGATGAACCGCAAGGCGCAACTGGGCATCTTCCGGATGCCGGCCAGCGCCTTTGCCGCCCTCGTCTTCGCGCTCAGCGTCGGCCTGCCATTGCTGACCCTGGCTCTGTCCACGGTCATGAAGGTGCCGGCGCAGTTCACCCCGGACAATTTCACCCTCGACTACTGGATCGGTACCGACGTCCATACCGTGGCGCTCCAGACTGGGATCCTGCTCAGCCCCGATCTCTGGAATGCCGCCTGGAACAGCCTGTCGATCGTGGGCCTGGCATCCATCACTTCGGGACTGCTCGGACTGCTCGTCGGCTACGTTGTGGTGCGCACGCCCATCCGCCCGCTCGGCACCTTCCTGCGCCAGGTGACGTTCCTGCCCTATCTCGTGCCGGGCATTGCATTCGCGGCGGCCTATCTCTCGCTCTTCGCCGTGCCCCGCGGCCCCATTCCGGCACTCTACGGCACCGTCTTCATCCTCATGCTCGCGCTGATCGCCGAGCAGATGCCCTATGCCTCGCGCGCCGGCATCTCGGCCATGATGCAACTGGGCAAGGACCCGGAAGAAGCGGCCCAGATCGCCGGGGCCGGCTGGTTCCGCCGCCTCGTGATGATCGTGCTGCCGATCCAGAAGGGCTCGCTCGCCACCGGCATTCTCCTGCCGTTCATATCGGGCATGAAGGGGTTGAGCCTTTTCGTCGTGCTCGCCGTGCCCAGCACTGACGTGCTGACGACCTTCTCGCTGCGCCTGGTCGACTACCATTACACCCAGGCTGCCAACGCCGTGGTGCTGATCGTGGCCGCAATCGCCTATTTCGGCACCGTACTGGGCCAGAAACTCACCAAGACCAATCTCGCTGAAGGACTGGGTGGCTAACATGCCGACGATCAATCTACGCAATGTCGAAAAGAGCTATGGCGGCGGCGCTGCCAATGCCGTCAGCGACCTGGACCTCGAAATCGGGGACGGCGAATTCATGTGCCTGCTCGGGCCTTCCGGGTGCGGCAAGACCACCACCCTGCGCATGATCGCCGGCCTCGAGCATCTGAGCGACGGCGAGATCCAGGTGGGGGAGCGCAAGGTGGACTCGGTCAATGCCGGCATTTTCGTGCCCCCCGAGAAACGGGAGATGGGCCTAGTCTTCCAAAGCTACGCCCTCTGGCCGCACCTGACCATCGAGCGCAACACCGATTTCGGCCTGCGCCTGCGCAAGGTGCCCAAGGCCGAGCGCGAGGAGCGCGTGGAAAAAGTCATGCGCACGCTCGGCATCGAGCAGTATCGCGACCGCTACCCGTCCCAGCTCTCGGGCGGCCAGCAGCAGCGCGTGGCGCTGGCCCGCATGCTGGCGGTCAATCCCGAAGTGCTGCTGCTCGACGAGCCGCTCTCCAATCTCGATGCGCGCCTGCGCCTCGAGATGCGGGCCGAGCTCAAGCGCCTGCACAACGAGTTCAAGACCACCATCGTCTTCGTTACCCACGATCAGTGGGAAGCCATGACCCTGGCCACCACCATCGCGGTGATGAGCGAGGGGCGCCTCCAGCAGGTGGGCTCGCCCAACGATATCTACGACCGGCCGGCCAACAGGTTCGTAGCCGAGTTCGTGGGCAGTCCGCCCATCAATATCCTCGAGCTTGGCGACCAGGCCGATGGACTGGCTGCGGCCGCCAGCCGCTACCTCTCCGAGCGTTATCCCTCGCTTTCGCAGGTGTCCTCGCTCGGGGTGCGGCCCGAGGCGGTGCGTTTCACCTCCGATGCATCCGAGGTCAAGGAGGGGAGTTTCGCGGTGCCCGCCGAGGTTGCCGGTGTGCTGCCTACGGGCGGCAGCTGGATCATCGAGCTGGTCGCGCATGGCCACAAGCTCTTCGCCGTCAGCCACGAACTGCCCGAGGTCGAGGCAGGCCAGTCGGTCACGGTCTGGGCAAAGCCCAAGGCGCTGCATGCGTTCGACGCCTCCGGGCGGCGTTCGCAGGCTGCCGACGCACTCTTCTGTCCGCCCAAGGTGCAGTGAGCATCAGGGCCACCAAGGCGAAAACCGCCAAAATAGGAGGAAGTCTAGATGACGTTTAAGGGGAGGATCGCGCGAGGCGCGCTGGGAGCGGGTGTCTTCGCGCTGCTGGCAACCACGTCGCTCGCCGCTTTGGCCCAGGATTTCAACCTCGATGCCCTCATCGAGGCCGCCAAGAAGGAAGGCCCGATCGGTGTCTACGACAGTACCGGCAAGATCGTGGAGCAGTCCGAAAACTTCACCAAGAAGTACGGCATCCAGGCCACCGGCACCAAGGTCAAGGCCACCGCGCAGGTGGAAATGATCATCCGCGAAGGGCAGGCCAAGAACATCCAGGGCGACGTGCTGCTGCTCAGCGACGCGCCCGCGGGCATCGTCGAGCTGGTGCCGCAGGGATTTGCCGAAAGCTGGCTGCCGCCCGACCTCGCCGACAAGATCCCGGCGCAGTACCAGAACCCGCTGATCATCACCAACAGCGCCAATGTCTGGGCCTACAATACCGAGGTCTACGACAAGTGCCCGGTTTCCAACATCTGGGAGCTCACCGACGCCAAGTGGAAGGGCAAGGTGGCCATGCAGGATCCGCTCAACAAGGCGTCCTATGTCGACTGGTTCAACCAGATGGCCCTGCACGCCGACGACAAGGTCGCCGCCGCCTACCAGGACTATTTCGGCAAGCCGCTCGAAACCACCGAGGCTTCCGCCACCGCCGCCTGGGTCAAGGCCCTGGCCGAGAACTCGCCGCTCCTGACCGACGCCGATGAAGCTGCCGCCCAGGCTGCCGGCGCCCCGGGCCAGAAGGAGCCGTTCATGGCATTGATCTCCTCGGCCAAGTTCCGCGGCAACGCCGAAAGCAACTACAAGCTCGGCCTGTGCACGGGCCTCAAGCCCTGGGCCGGCTGGCTCTATCCGAGCGTTGGCCTGATCGCGACCGGCACCAAGAACCCGAACGCGGCCAAGCTCTTCCTGCACTACATGATGACCGAGGAGGGCATCGCCCCGCAGTCGGTCGACGGCAAGATGTCGACCAACCAGGACGTCAAGCTGCCCGCCGATGAGCCCTCGGGGATCGGTGCCGCCCTCGACCAGATGTTCACTTACGACACCGCCAGCGCGGCGGACGACTGGGACGCCCGCCAGGACTGGCAGGATTTCTGGCGCATCAACTACAAGCGCTGACGAACCGGCCGGGCTGCCCGCGCCGGTGGCCCGGCCCTCAAAAAGGGAGGGGACGAAATGAACGGACGTTTGACCAAGCTGGCACTGCTGGGGCTGACCCTGACGAGCCTGTCGGCGCTCGGGGGAGCCGCCGGGGCGCTTGCCGAGGAATTCGATCTCGACGCGCTCATCGCCGCGGCAAAGTCGGAAGCGCCAATCAATATCTATGACTCCACCGGCAAGATCGTGGAGATGGCAGACGCCTTTTCGGCCAAGTACGGCGTCAAGGCCACGGGCATCAAGGTGTCGGCGAACAGCCAGCTCGAAATGATCATTCGCGAGGCCCAGGCCAACAACGTGCAGGGCGACGTGGTGATGCTGACCGACGCGCCGGCATCGGTCGCCCAGCTACTGCCGCAGAATTTCGTTTATAGCTGGCTGCCGCCCGACATGGCCGACAAGGTGCCCGAGCGCTACCACGACCCGCTCGCCGTCACCACCAATGCCAGCGTCTGGGCCTACAACACCGAAGTCTACGACAGCTGCCCGGTGAGCAATATCTGGGAGCTGACCAAGCCGGAATGGAAGGGCCGCGTCGCTTTCTACGATCCGCTGCTCAAGGGTACGTATCCGGACTGGTTCAACCAGATGGCGACCCATTACGACGACCAGATGCGTGACGCCTACAATGCCGCCTTCTCGACGGACCTGCAGACCGACGAGGCTTCCGCGACGGCCGCCTGGGTCAAGGCCTTTGCCGGCAATGCCCCGTTGATCTCGGACGGCGACGACCCGATCGCCGAGGCGGTAGGCGCACCCGGTCAGAAAGAGCCGTTCTTCGGGCTCCTCAGCTCCGCCAAGTTCCGCGACAACGCCGATAAGGGCTTCAAGCTCGGGCTGTGCAAGGATCTCGGCCCGTGGCCGGGCTGGACCTATACCAAGCTCGCCCTCATCGCCACCGGCACCAAGTCGCCCAACCTCTCCAAGCTCTTCGTCCACTACGTGCTGACCGAAGAGGGTATCGCGCCGCAGGCGGTTGACGGCAAGCTGCCTACGAATGTGGACATCAAGCTGCCCGCCGACGAGCCCTCGGGCATCGGCGACGTGCTCGACAAGCTCCAGCAATACGACGCCTCCACCGCGCTCGACGACTGGGATGCGCGCCAGGATTGGCAGGACTTCTGGCGGGTCAACTACAAGAAGTAGCGAACCCGGCCGATCGCCGGAGGCGGGGTCCCTGCCTGCCTCCGGTGCTCCAAGATCAAGGATGCAACATGATTACCCCCACCCAGTCCGCGCAACTGCGCCGCGTCGCCGAGAATGCGGCCCGGATCGCCGGCGACCCGCTGCTGGACGTCTTCCGCTCCGGCATGGGCTACAGTTACAAGCGTGACCGCCACGACATCGTCACCGAGCACGATCGCGCCTCCGAAGCGCGCATCATCGCCGAGATCACCACGGCCGTGCCCGACTCGACGATCGTGGGCGAGGAGGGGGGCGAAACCGGGCAGGGACGCGTGCGCTGGTATGTCGACCCCATCGACGGCACCTCCAACTTCGCCCGTGGCATCGCCAACTGGTGCGTCTCGATCGCGGCGGCGGTGGATGGTGAACTGGTCGCGGGTGTCATCTACGATCCGGTAGCGGGCAACATGTTCGCCGCCGACCGCGAGCACGGCGCTTCGCTCAATACGCGTCCGATCGCTGTCAATGCCGAAGCCGAGGAGGAGCGCGCCGTGCTGCTCACCGGCTTCCCCAACAACAAGCACCTGCGCCTGTTCGGCCGCCAGGCCCTCTACGCCCACGAGGAACTGCTCGATGCGTTCCTGGCCATCCGCACCCTGGGTAGCGGCGCGCTCAACCTGGCTCATGTCGCCGCCGGCTGGGCTGATGCGGTGATCGGCTTCCGCACCAATTCCTGGGATGTCGGCGCCGGCGCCTTCATCCTCGAGCAGGCTGGCGGCCGCTATTTCGGTTTTCGCGACGGCGCACCGGCCACGCCCGCCTTTCTCATGCCTGACTACATCGCCGTCGGCCGCGCCAGCGCCTATCCGAGCCTGCAAGCCATCATGACGCGCCTGACGCGTCCGGCGCACGACGAACACAACGAACCTTCCAAGGAGGCCCTGGGCTCATGACCGACAACAGGCGCGTACCCACCGGCCGGCTCTGCCGCCCCAAGGCGCTGCTGCTCGATTTCGGCGGCGTGATCGTCCTCACCACCAAGAACCCGGCCTGGGCCGATGAACTCGCCGGTCATGTGCTTGCGCTGCTCGAAGCGCGAGGAGCGGTGGCGGGGCTGACGGCCGCGATGATCGCCGAGGACATCAAGGCGGGTAGCATCGCCGACTCTCACTGGAAGAACGCCATGTCCCGCCCGCTCGCCCCCCGCGAGCTGCGCTACGAGGAGTTCTGGGGCGACTTCGTCGCGGCCGACTGGCCGGCGGAGGCCCGCGACGTCGTCGTGGCCGAGGCAAAGGAACTGTGCCGGATCATGGGTCACGCGCGCTCGATCCGCCGCCTTCGCGACGGCATGCTCGAACTGCTCGACGCCGCCGACGCGGCAGGAGTACCGGTGGGCATCGTCAGCAACGCCCTGGCCGGACAGGTTCACCTCGATTTCCTTGCCGAGCACGGCCTGGCCGCGCGTTTCGCCGTGGAGGTTCACAGCGACGCGGTCGGCCTGCGCAAACCCAACCCCGACATGATCCGCATCGCCGCAGAACGGCTCGACGTCCCCGTCGGCGACTGCTGGTACGTGGGTGACAATTTCGACCGCGACGTGCTGTGCGGCACCCGCGCCGGGGTCGGCGGCAATATCCTGATGGAAGCGGGCAAGACCTACGAACTGCCCTATGACCTGCGCGTGCGTCCTGACGCCATCGTTGCCGATCCTGTCGGTCTGCTCGATCTCTTCGTCACTTCCCTTAAGGCGAGCGCCGCCTGAGATGGCCGCTCCCATGTTGCCCAAGACAGACATTGATCTTGTTGCACACCTGTGCAATCAGACGCAAACGACCAGCGGATCGATATCATGAGTGTGATTTCAGCCCTCTCTCCGGCCAGCGATGCCATCTCCGTTCGCGCTCATTTCTGCCGTGAACTGGCGCTTTCCGCCGGAGCTATCGCCCGCAGGGCGTTCGCGGAACGGGAGGGGCAGCCCGTCGATCTCAAGGGGCCGCAGGACTTCCTGACCGAAACCGACGCTGCGGTCGAGCGCCACATTCGTGCACGGGTGTCCGAAGCCTTTCCCGAAGATGGGTTCCTAGGCGAGGAGACTGGCGGCAACGTAGGTGGACCCGGCGTCTGGGTGGTCGATCCGATCGATGGGACCGCCAATTTCGCCCGCTCCATTCCCCATTTCTGCATCTCGATCGCCTATGTGGCCGAAGGGGCGGTGGAACTGGGCGCCATCTACAATCCCGCCCTCGACGAGCTCTATTTCGCCCAGCGCGGACAGGGCGCTACCCGCAACAGCAAGCCGATCCGCGTCGCCGACACACGGCGCTACGATGCCGCCTGCGTCGAACTGGGGTGGTCCACGCGCGTCCCCAACGAAACCTACCTCCAGGTGCTCTCCGACATTCTGGTGCAGGGCGCCAATGTCCGGCGCGCCGCCTCGGGAGCGCTTGGGCTGGCCTATGTCGCCGATGGGCGCTCCGACGCCTATGCCGAGCTCCACATGCACCCGTGGGATTGCCTTGCGGGTCTCCTCCTGGTGCGCGAGGCGGGTGGGGTGACCGCGCCCTTCCTCGAGCTGGATGGACTGGCCAAGGGCGGCGCCGTGCTGGCCTCGGCCCCGGCCATCGCCGAGGGCATCAGCCGGGCGACCGGCATCTCCTTTCTCTGACCGACCGGAATACTCATGGACGCCACGGCCCCGCGCTACGAACGCCCCCCGATCAGCCTGATCGAAAGCGATATCCACCCCTACGGCATCTCGCTCTTCGTCGGCGGCATGGAGGGCGCCAGCGACCTCGAACTCCTCAAGGCCAACGGCGTGACGACCGTGATCAACTGCGCGGTCAATCTCGACTTCAACTATGTCTCCGACCCGCTTTCGCCCCAGGGCCAGCCGGTGGACTACGGATATGGCGACATCCGCTACTACAAGCTCGGCCTGATCGATGGACCGGGGAACCCGGAAACCATGTTCGTGGCCGGATACTACCTTTTGCGCGGCGCGCTCGATCAGGTGCTGCCCGAGCGGCACACCTATCCCCGCCGCGAACGGGGCAACGTCCTGGTCAATTGCCGAGGCGGCCGCAGCCGGTCGGTGGCACTGACCGCGCTGTTCCTGCACCTGACGCTCCCCGACCGCTATCCGCGACTCGAGGACGCGCTCGATCATGTCCGCAGCCAGCGGCAGCTGCGCCGCGATGAATGGTTCGAGACGCCCAAGCCGATGCTGGTCGAGGCGGTTCGCCGCGCCGCCGGCTGGATCCGCATGATCGAAAGCGACCGGACCGGTACCGCGCCGCTCCAGGCCGCCGTCTAGGCGGGGTCGGGGAGGGGAGCGTGGAATCGACGGTCGTCCTCATCGACATCCTTGGTGCGGGAGCCCTGCTGATCTGGGGCCTGCGCATGGTCAAGACCGGCGTAACCCGTGCTTTCGGGGTGCAATTGCGCCTCTGGATCGGACGGGGGACCTCCAACCGCGTCGTCTCGTTCTGCGCGGGGCTGTTTGCCACCCTGCTACTGCAGAGCAGCACCGCCACAGCCATGATGACCGCCTCTTTTGCCAGCCGGCAATTGCTGACCGGCGCCATGGGGCAGGCGGTGATGCTGGGCGCTAATGTGGGCACGAGCCTGGTTGCGGGCGTGCTTGCCCTCGACGTCCATTGGCTGGCGCCGCTGTTTGTCCTGGCGGGCGTGGCGACGTTCAAGCTCAACGAGGGAAGCAAGGGCAAGGGCATCGGCCGCGCGCTCCTCGGCCTTGGGCTCATGCTTGTGGCCCTGCGCCTCCTTGGGGAAGCAACGGACCCGATCCGCGAGTCCACCACCATAGCCCTCATCCTCAACGCCCTTTCCGGTGCGCCGCTTTTCGCGCTGATCCTGTCGGCCGGATTGGCCGTGCTAGCGTCCTCTAGCCTCGCCGTGGTCCTGCTGGTGATGTCGCTGGCTTCCGCCGGCACCATGGATCATGGGCTTGCCCTGGTTCTCGTTGCCGGCGCTAATCTCGGTGGCGCCGTGCCGCCGCTGCTGGCGACAATGGGTGAGGGCGTGCTTGCCCGGCGGGTCACAGTCTCCAATCTCTGTGTGCGGGCCTGCGGCTCGCTCTGCGTGCTCGTGGCGGCCGGCGCACTGGCGCCCCCGCTGGCCGGGTTGATGGCAGACCCCGCCAGTTTCGTGGTCGGCGCGCATATCGGCTTCAACATCGCGCTGGCCTTGATCTTCCTGCCGCTCGTCGGTCCCCTTTCGCGGCTCTTTGCGCGCCTCATGCCCGAGGTCGCGACCGGCCAGGGCGTCGGGCCGCGCTTCCTCGACAATGCCGGTCTCGAAGATCCGGTCGTGGCGCTCTCGACCGCTGCGCGCGAGACGCTGCGCATTGGGGACACCGTCATCGAGATGCTCGAAACGAGCCTCAACACCTTGCGCTCGAACGATGCGAAGGGCTGCGCCAGCGTCAAGCTGCTCGACGACAAGGTCGATGCCCTTCAGGAAGCGGTCAAGATCTACCTGGCGCGCTTCACGAGCGGCGACATCGAAGACGCCGAGATGCGCCGCGCCACCGAGATTCTCAGCTACGCCATCAACCTCGAGCATATCGGGGACATCGTGGACCATGGCCTGAACGACCTCGCCTCGCGCAAGATCAAGGGGCACCTGGCTTTCTCGGGCGAAGGGTTCCACGAGATCGAGGCCTTCTACGAAAAGACTGTCGCCAACCTGCGCATTGCCCAGACCATCTTCATGTCCCGCGATCTCGAACTAGCGCGCCGGCTCGTGGAAGTGAAGGTCGATATGCGTCGGCTCGAGCAGGAATCTGCGGCGCGCCATCTCGATCGCATCCGCCAGCGTCGCGCCGAAAGCATCGAGACCAGCACGCTGCACCTCGATATCCTGCGCGACCTCAAGCGGGTCAACGCCCACATCACCTCGGTGGCCTATCCGATCCTGGATGAGGCCGGGCAGCTCCGCGAAAGCCGGCTGCGCTCGCTCGACAAGAAAGCTTCCTGACCGTCGCCATGAAGATCGCCATCCTCGCCGACCCGCACCACCACGATATCCACGGCACATTTGGCGCTCCGCACATCGCCGGTCCCAGGCTGCGAACCCTCGCCGATACCACCGCTTCGACACGCGTCTTCAACGAAAGCTATCCGGCCTTCCGCGCCGCGCTCGCCGATATCGCCGCCCGCGGCATCCGCATCGTCGTCATTCCCGGCGACGTGACGGACGACGGGCAGGCTGCGACCGTCGCGGCGACCATGTCGCTGCTCGATCACTATGCGACCAACCACGGCATGCGTTTCTTTGCGACGCCTGGCAACCACGACCTCTATTCGATCCATGGGCGCCACCAGTCCAAGCGTTTCCTCAGCGCCAATGGCTCGCATGTCCTGTTCACCAGTGACAGCAGTGAGCCGCAGGAGGAATCCACCGCGCGTATCGTGACGCCCACCATGCACTGTGCCGGCTATGAGCGCGGCCTGCCTCCGATTGCGCGACTCGGCTACTTCCGCGACCGCCGCGATCTCCATTGGGAAAGCCCGTTCGGCGCCAGCGACAGGATGGCCGAGCGAACCTACGAGGTGCGCTCCGACGATGGCTCGATCACCCGAACCATGGTAGACGCTTCCTATCTCGTTGAGCCAGAGCCCGGGCTCTGGCTGCTTTCCATCGATGCGAACGTGTTCGAGCCGCGCGATGGCGCCACCGATCCGGTGCCGGAGAAGGCCTACCACGACAGCACCGATGCAGGCTGGAACGCCATGCTCAAGCACAAGCGCTTCGTCCTGGATTGGGTAAGGGACGTGACGGCGCGTGCCCGCCAGGAGGGCAAGGATCTTCTGGTGTTCTCGCACTACCCGATGATCGATCCGCTGGCTGGGACGCTCGAGGACGAGATCGCCCTTTTCGGCAACACCAGCTTCGCGCGCCGCGCACCGCGGGCCGAAGTGGCCCGATCGGCCATCGCGGCGGGACTCCGCGTGCATTTCAGCGGGCACCTACACGTCAACGACACCGCCGTCTTCAGGGAAGGCGACATGGCGCTGGTCAACGTCGCCGTGCCGTCACTGGTCGGCTTTCCACCCGCCTACAAAATCGGCGAATTCGGCGACGGGATGCTCGACATCGAGACCGTGTTTCTCGACAAGGTTCCCGGGTTCGAAGTCGCCTTTGCCGCCTATAGGGCCGAACGCGCCCGTACCGGCGCGGACTATGGCGCCTTGCTCGAGGCGACCAGCTATCCCGAGTTCCTGAGCCGACACCTGTCCCAGATGGTGGCCTGGCGCTACCTGCCGCGCGAATGGCCCGCCGACCTGGCGGAGATCGTGCCGCGTCTCGACCTTGGACGGCTGGCGGCACTCGCTGCCATCGACACGCCCCTAGCCACGCTTCCCGAGGGCCTGCACGGGTTGCCCGCCAAGCTGCACCAGGATTGGCACGCCATTCCCTTCATGGACCTGGTGGTCGACTGGTACCATTTGCGCAAGGCCCGGGCGCTCGCCGCAGGCTTTGTGCCCCCCGCGCGCCTTGCGGCCTATGATGCCCTGGCCGCCTTGTTCGCTGCCGGCGACTGGCCGGTCGAAAGCCTGCAGGGGCGCATCGCCGCCTTCCTGCGGATCCTAGGCGAGTACCGCAACGGCCAGCCCTCGGTGGATTTCTCGATCGACCTCGAGACCGGCGCCGTCGAACCGCGCTATCGCGGGCGCACTGACTTGCGCCAGACCGGATCGGCCTGAAGCGCCAGCGGCTGCTGCGGTTCGCCTTCGCGGTTGACCAATTCCACGATCGCGTCGGCGATACGGTCGATGGGTTGGCGGAAGGTCGTCAGGTTATAGGAGCTCCAACCGGCCTGCTCGATGTCGTCGAACCCGATGACGCAGAGGTCCTGGGGAATTTCCATCCCGAACTCGTTGCGCGCCGCATCCATGAAGCCGCAGGCCAGGAGGTCCGTGACGCAGAAGGCGGCGTCGGGGCGATCGGAGCGGGGCAGCAGCATGCGCGCCGCCTCGACGCCCGAGGCATAGGCCGTCGGGCCCGGCCGCACGATGGCGACTTCGATCCCCGCAGCCCTGGCGGCATCGGCAAAGGCCACTTCGCGCCCGACGAGGCTGGGGGTGCCCGCCTGGGAGGAGACGACCGCAATCTTGCGGCACCCGGCGCGCTGGAACATGGCGAAGGCCTCGCGGGCCGCCGTCGCGTTGTCCACCGCGATCGTGTCCACCCCCATCGGACGATCGTCGCGATTGATAAGGATAACGTGCTGGCCATTGGCGACGCAGGTATCGATGAGCGAGGCGGCCGGAGAGCCCGAGAGAACGACCGTCGCGTCGGCGCGGTAGTTGAGCGTCAGCCGCAGCGCGCTCTCGACATTCTCCGCCTGGCCGGAGGTGTTGATGATCATGGCGACCTTGTCGATGGCCTGCAGCCGACGGGTCACCGCCTCCATGATGCGCGCGTAGTAGGGCGTATTGAGATCGGCGCCGATCAGGCAAACGATGCCGGACCGGTCGTGGATCAGCCCGCGTGCCAGATGGTTGACGTGGTAGCCGAGCCGGTCGGCCGCCTCCACGACCTTCTTGCGGGTTGCCTCTGAAACACTGGCGCCGTTGGTGAACGTGCGCGAAACGGCCGAGCGCGAAACGCCCGCCAGCTTTGCAACCTGTTCAGCAGTGACGAAGGACTTCGCAGTTTTCTGCTCGGCCATCCCACGAATCCTCTTGCCTTCCACAGGGACTTATAGCCGAGATAGGGCTGTTGCAAGCCTGTGCAATAGGCAGGGCGAGACGAGCGGGCCGCATTGGGCTTGGCACCGCCAAGATGCGCTCGTGACTAATAACTGCTCAAACGAGCGGCAGGCAAACTCACTGCACAATGTTTAAACAATGGCTTGTATTTTTCCGGCAACCCGGTTGAATGGAGGGGTAGCTGGAGGTTTCGAGTGCATCCATTCGACGAAATGCTGGCGCCGGAAGGCGGCGTCAGACCACCCTATGCGGCACTCCAGCAATGGCTCGACGTGCAGTCTCCAGCAAAGTTGAGCCAGAAGGCGACCGATGCCGAGGGCGTGTTCCGCAAGACGGGCATCACCTTCGCCGTCTACGGTGACAACCAGGCCGCCGAGCGGCTTATCCCCTTCGACATCATCCCGCGCATCATCACCGGCCGCGAGTGGCGCCGGCTCTCCCAGGGCATCGAGCAGCGCGTCATCGCCCTTAACGCCTTTCTGGATGACATCTACCACCGCCAGGAAATCGTTCGCGCCGGTCGCATTCCGCGCGAGCTGATCGCCCAGAACGAGGCCTTCCTGCCCGAGATGATGGGCTTCCGCCCGCCCGGCAACGTCTACACCCACATCATCGGCGTGGACATCGTCCGAACCGCCGAGAACCAGTTCTACGTGCTCGAGGACAACGCCCGCACACCCTCCGGGGTCTCCTACATGCTGGAGAACCGGGAGACGATGATGCAGCTCTTCCCCGAGCTCTTCCAGCAGGTCAAGGTCCTGCCGGTCGAGACCTATCCGCAGTTCCTGCGCCAGTCCCTGGCTGCCGTGGCGCCGCCCGGCGGCAACCAGTCCTCGCCCACCATCGCGGTGCTGACGCCGGGCATGTACAACTCGGCCTATTTCGAGCACGCCTTCCTCGCCGACCAGATGGGCGTGGAACTGGTGGAAGGCCGCGACCTCAAGGTAGTGGACGGGCGCATCGCCATGCGCACCACCGAGGGCTTCCGGGCCATCGATGTGCTTTATCGCCGGGTCGACGACGCCTATCTCGACCCGTTGACCTTCCGCCCGGATTCGACCCTGGGCGTTCCCGGCATCATGGACGTCTACCGGGCCGGCAACATCACCATCGCCAACGCGCCGGGCACGGGCATTGCCGACGACAAGGCGATCTATTCCTACATGCCCGAAATCGTCGAGTTCTACACCGGCCGTCAGGCGATCCTCGAGAACGTGCCGACCTGGCGCTGCGCGGAGGCGGACAGCCTCAAATACGTGCTCGAGCACCTCGAGGAACTGGTGGTCAAGGAAGTACATGGCTCGGGCGGATACGGCATGCTGGTTGGCCCTGCCGCCTCGAAGGCCGAGCGCGAAGCCTTCGCCGAAAAGCTCAAGGCGCGGCCGGGCAACTACATCGCCCAACCCACCCTCGCCCTCTCGACGACGCCGATCCTCACCGAAGCAGGCCTTGCGCCGCGCCACGTGGATCTGCGCCCCTTCGTGCTCGTATCCGACCGTGTGCGCATCACCCCCGGCGGGCTGACGCGGGTGGCCCTCAAGGAGGGCTCGCTCGTGGTCAACTCGAGCCAGGGTGGCGGCACCAAGGATACCTGGGTGCTGGACGACTGACGCGACGACAGGGGTTTTAGGGCATGCTTCTTGGACGAACCGCCAACGGCCTCTACTGGATGCACCGCTACATCGAGCGGGCCGAGAACATGGCCCGCATCGTGGATGCGGGCCTCCGAATGGCACTGACCCGCACGTCGAACGCCTCGGAGGAATGGTCCTCGGTGGTGTCCTCGGCAGGGGTGCGCCAGGGATTTTGCGAGCGGCACAAGCAGTTCACGGCCGCTACCGTATCGGACTTCCTGCTGCGCGACCCCGACAACCCGTCGAGCGTGATCTCGTGCATCGAGACCGCCCGGGTCAATGCCCGCATGGTGCGCACGGCCTTGACGCGCGACGCCTGGGAAGCGGTCAATGAAGGCTGGATGGCGCTCAAGGAGGTCCTGGCCCATCCGATTCCGGAAAGCGACCTGCCGCCGGTGCTCGACCGCATCAAGCGCGAGACCTCGCTCATTCGTGGCGCCTTCCACGGCACGATGCTGCGCAACGAGATCTACAATTTCGCCCGCATCGGCACCTGCATCGAGCGCGCCGACAACACCGCGCGCATCCTCGACGTCAAATACTACGTGCTGCTGCCCGCCATTTCCTATGTGGGCACCACAATCGACAACTATCAGTGGGAATCGATCCTGCGCTCGGTCTCGGCGCACCGCTCCTACCGGTGGGTCTATGACGCCCAGTACAAACCGGCCCAGATCGCCGACTATCTCATCCTGGACGGGCGCATGCCCCGATCGCTCAACTTCTCCTACCGGAACATCGTGGAGAACCTCAATTACCTGGCCGAGGACTATGGCCAGCGCCACGTCTGCCACAACTCGGCCGAACGCACGCTTTCCAGCCTCAAGGGCACCAAGGTCGACGCCATTTTCGACGTCGGCCTGCACGAGTTCCTCTCCGACTTCATCGATCACAACAACCGTCTGGGCGCCGAGATCGCCGAGATCTACAACTTCGATTGACGCCAAGTGCTGCTGACCATCAACCACGTCTCGCGCTACCACTACGACCAGCCCGTTCCCTACGCGGTACAGAGGTTGCGGCTCTGGCCGACCAACCATCCGGGGCAGGTGGTGCGCGAATGGCGTGTCGAGGTGGAGGGCGCCGAGCGCGAGGTGAGCTATGTCGACGGTTTCGGCAACCGCACCGAACTCGTTCGCCACGAGCGCAACGCCGAGAGCATCTGCGTGCAGGCATCCGGCGTCATCGAGACTGAAGACCGCAACGGTGTGCTTGGGCCGGCGAACGGGACGCCCCCGCTCTGGGTCTTCGAACGCGAGACCGAGCTGACCCGCCCCGGCGAACGCATCCGCGCCCTGGCAAGCGAACTCGGCGCGCTGGGCGAGGGGCACCTGCCGATGCTGCATAGCCTGATGGGCCGCATCCACGAGCAGGTCAGCTACGTGCCTGGCGCCACCAACGTCGCCACCGACGCCGAGGCCGCCCTGGTCAACGGCGCCGGCGTGTGCCAGGACCACGCGCAGATCTTCATTTCCGCCGCTCGCCTGCTGGGGATTCCCGCGCGCTATGTCTCTGGCTACCTGCGCATGGAAGGTGTCGCCGAGCAGACTGCCAGCCACGCCTGGGCGGAGGCGCACGTGGATGGCCTCGGCTGGGTCGGGTTCGACGCCGCAAACGCCATATGTCCCAACGACAACTATGTGCGAATCGCCTGCGGGCTGGATTATCGTTCCGCAGCACCGGTTTCCGGGGTTCGCACCGGTGCCGCTGCCGAGACGCTCGCCGTCGAGATCAGCGTCGAACAGGAGCAGTAGGGCTGACGGGACGATGACATATTGTGTCGGGTTGAAGATGGACAGCGGGCTGATCTTCATGTCCGATACCCGGACCAATGCGGGCCTGGACAACATCTCGACCTTTTCCAAGATGCGGACCTGGAGCACGCCCGGCGAGCGCGCAATCGTGCTGCTCTCGGCCGGCAACCTGGCGACGACTCAGGCCGTGGCCGGCCTGATCGACGAACGCATTCGCACGCCACGCGCCGGCCGGCCCTCGCTCATGGAAACCAGCTCCATGTTCCAGACCGCGCAACTGGTCGGCTCGATCGTCAAGGAAGTCATCCACGATACCGCGCCTGTCGGCCAGAGCGCCGACGCTTTCGGGGCGACCTTCATCATGGGCGGGCAGATCAGGGGCGAGGGGCCGCGTCTTTTCTATATCTATCCGGAGGGCAATTTCATCGAATCCTCGCCGGACACGCCTTTCTTCCAGATCGGCGAGCACAAATACGGCAAGCCTATCCTGGTGCGGGCCTACGAACCGGACATGAGCGAGGAGGACGCGATCAAGCTCCTGCTGGTCTCGTTCGATTCCACGCTCAAGTCGAATCTCTCGGTTGGTCTGCCCCTGGATATGCAGGTCTACCGCGCCGACAGTCTCGCCCTTGTTCCCGGCCGCAGGTTCGAGCGTAACGACCCCTATTACACCGCCATCTCGGAAGGCTGGGGCTCCGCGCTCAAGGCTGCCTTCCATAGCCTGCCTTCGCTCGAGTCCTGATCTAGAAGCGCGTGAACTCGGCCCTCACCGTCGCCAGGAATCCTTCGAGGCGAGCAGGCGTGCAATTGTTCATGTCGTAGAGCGCCAGGTATTTCGGCCGGCTCCGGAACGTCGCCCAGCCCCAGCGCATGGCGACGCGGCGCGGCGGATCGCCCATCGCCCAGGTCCGCAGGCGGTCGCCGCCATAGGTGGTGACGAAGGCGGCCTTGCGGATGTTGTGCAGCCCCGGCTTGAGCCGCCCACGATCCTCCCCGCCCTCCATCGTGAAGGAAACGCCGGGCAGGAACACCCGGTCGAAATAACCCTTGAGGATGGCGGGGTAGCCGTAGTTCCACACCGGGTGGACGAAGACGACGGCGTCGGCTGCTCGCAGGCGCTCGACATAGGGCTTGACGAGGTCCGAGAGATTGCCGGGCACACTGTGATAGGCTAGCCGCTCCTCGCGCGTCATCACCGCCGGAAAATCCTCGTCGTAGAGGTTGAGGGCATCGACCGCATGGCCCGCGCCCTGCAGGGAATCGAGGACCGCCCCGAAGAGCGCACGATTGTAGCTGGTTTCGACCGGATGGGCGTGAACGACGTGGACGCGCATCAGGCGGTACGCACCGCGTTGAGGCCGTCGAACAGCCAGGCCTTGCCGGCGTTGAAATCGAAGTCCGGGTTCTCCCAGGCCACCATCTTGCCCGGGTTCAACATGCCCTTCGGGTCGGCCTCGCGCTTGAAGGCCAGTTGCTTGTGGTCGGTGCGCTTCATGCCTCCCTCCTCGAGCGTGTAGCGGTGGGGGTTAAAGACATTGCAGCCATTGTCCTCGTGGATGCGGATGATCTCCTCGAGGCGCTCCTCGCTGGTATAGCGCACCATCGGCAGCCCGGAGAAAGTGACGACGCCATCCTGGCGCGTCATCTCGATATGCATGGGCAATTCGTCGCCGAGCATTTCCACGATCCGTCGCACGTGCTCGATGGTTGGGTAACGGGTCTGCAGGTAGGTGATCGAGTTGTCTATCTTGAGCGCACGCAGCGTCGTGTGGTTCCAGGCCAGTTCGTAGATCGGCGGCAGCCGGCGCTTTTCATCCTCCGTCGCCAGGTCCGCGCGATAGCGCATCTCGCCTTTGTGGTGGTCGACGAAGAGGGCCAGCGAATCCATCGATACCGGCGCCACCATGATCAGCACCACCGACTGGCCGTCCTTGAGATAAGGCTTGTGCCGGTTGAAATAGGCCTCGGGGATGGGCGCCGCGCAAGGCGAGACCTCCTTGACCAGCAGCCCGTCCTGCAAGGCCACCGCTTCGGCGAAGCGGGCCGCATCCATGAACGCGTCGAACCCGACGATGACGTCTATCCAGTCATAGGCAGGCGCCAGCGGCATCTCTGCCTCAACGATGATGCCGTTGGTGCCGTAGGCATGCGCCACCTTGAGGACGTCCTCGCCGACCAGGCCGAGCTCGCGCGGTTCGGCTTCGCAGGTGACGATCTTGAGGCCCAGGATGCTGCCCAGGTTGCGCAGGCCACCCCAGCGCACCGAACCGACGCCGCCCGAGCCACCGGCGATGAAGCCCCCCAGCGAGGCCATCCGGTAGGTGGAGGGGTGGAAACGCAGTTCCGAGCCGACGGCTTCGCGCGTCTCGTGGTCCATTTTTTCAAGAACAGCGCCGGCCTGGGCGAGAACGCGATCCCGTTTGATCTCGATCACCTTGTCCATGTTCATCATGTTGAGCATGGCGCCGCCCGAAAGCGGCATGGCCTGGCCATAATTGCCCGTTCCCGCTCCGCGTGGCGTGATGGCGACGCCGTGCCTGTAGGCGGCGCGCAGGACGGTCTTCACTTCCTCGGTGGAGCGCGGAGAGACCACGACCTCGGCACTCACGTGGTCCAGCTTGGCCTTGAGCACCGGCGAATACCAGTAATGGTCCCGGCTGCGCTGCTGCACGATGCGCGGATTGTCTTCTTGCGGGATGTCGCCCAGTTCGGCTCGGAAGTCTGCAACGCTCATTGCTGTCCCATCAGGTCGTCGAGTTCTCGATAGTCGGGAAGGGTGGTGTCGATGGCCATCCCGCCCCGCAACACCGTGCGATCGGCCTGCGGGCGGGACATCAGTTCGGTCCAGGTGCGGCCCTTGAAGACGACCAGATCCGCCGGGGCGCCGACCACCAGCTCGGCCGTATGGGCGAAGCCGGCGATCGCCGCCGGATCGGCCCCGACGGACCGTGCCCAGGTGAAGGCATCGGCTTGCGGGTGGTCGAAATGCAGGATACGCGCGCCTTCGCGGAGCACCTCGAAAGCATCGAGGTCGCCATAGGCATAGAAGGGATCGCGCGTGTTGTCCGAGGCGATGGCCACCGGCACGCCGGCCGCCTTGAGCTCGTTGAGCAGCGTCACCCCGCGCCAACGCGGCGTGCGCACTCCGTGCTGGTTCTCCCGATCCTGCAGGTAGAGGTTGCACATGGGCAGCGACACCACGGCGATGCCGGCCTCTGCCACCGTCTCGATGGTGCGCAGGGCCAGGTCTGCGGGCTGGTTGGCAAGGGCGCAGCAATGGCCCGCCACGACGCGCCCCTTGAACCCGGTTTCGATCACCGCCTCGGCCAGGCTGAGCAGCGCCGAAGCGGACGGGTCGGCCGTTTCATCTGTGTGCAGGTCGATGTCGAGATCCATCTCGCCGGCCATTTCCACCAGCCGCCGCATGATGGTGGGGTTCTCCGGGTGGACAGCGGACGAGCCGCCAAGGATGCCTCCGGCGGCCTTTGTTCGCTCCGCAACGGCGCGAAGCGCGGCAGGATCGAGGATCGTGTCAGGGCCCATCAGGCCCGCCGCCTGCAATTCGATGCGCCCGGTCCAGCGTTCGCGCGTGGCCTCGAACACCTCCCAGGTGATGGCGTGCTGGGGTGGCGCCATGTCCAGGTGCGTGCGGATGGCGGCGGTGCCGTGCGCATAGGCACAGCGCAGCGAAAAATCCATGCGGCGCTCGACGTCGCGCGCCGCCCAGTTGGCCTGCCTGTCGGCGAGCACGGCCATTAGCGCGCCAAGCCAGGTCCCGTCCGGGTTCTCCTTGCGCGGCCAGATGTGCCCCTTGTCGAGATGGGTGTGCAGGTCAACGAACGCAGGCATCACGATGTCGCCGCGCAGGTCGATCCGCTGGTGATGCGGGGCTGAACCGGCTTCCGCGATCGCCGCGATCCGGGCGCCGGCGATGGTCACGTCCACCGGCTTGAGGGCGCCCGAGCCGGGTTCCCCGAGCACCGAGGCGGGCACGCCGGCATTGGCCAGCACGTAGTGCCCGTCGGCAGGAATGGAGAGCGCCATCGCTAGTTCTCCCGCCGGATGGCGCTTTCGTGCCAGCGGTGCAGCGCCAGCCAGGAAACGAACGAGGTCAGCCCGAAGATGGCGATACCCGTACCGCACAGCATCAGCAGCGCCACGAACAGGCGGGGCAGGTTGAGCCGGTACTGGCTTTCGAGGAGCCGGAAGGCGAGCCCGGCACCCTGTCCGGCCGAGCCGGCAGCGAACTCTGCAACCACCGCGGCGATGAGCGAGAGCCCGCCGGCGATGCGCAGCCCCGCCATGAAATAGGGCATTGCGGACGGAATCTTGAGGTAGATGAGCGTCTGCCAGCCAGAGGCACCGTAGAGCTCGAAGAGGTTGAGCAGGTTGTGGTCTACACTCTTGAGGCCCTGCGCCATGTTCGAGAGAATCGGGAAGAAGGCGACGATGAAGGCACAGATGAGCAGCGCCGTCTGGGTATCGGGCGCATAGATGAGCAGCAGCGGCGCGATGGCGATCATCGGCGTGACTTGCAGGATCACGGCATAGGGAAACAGCGCCAGCTCGAGAATGCGCGACTGCACCAGCATGATGGCGAGCCCCACCCCGCCGATAAGGGCGATGGCCAGGGCCATGAAGGTGATGCGTACCGTGACCAGGAGGGCCGGCCAGAGCGTGGCGGAATCGGTCCAGAGCGCGTTCCACACGTCCACCGGCCCGGGCAGGATGTAGCGCGGGATGCCGTTGATGGTCACCGCCAGATGCCAGCCGATGATCCCCAGGGTCAGGGCAAGGATGGGTACCACGACCTGCAGGACCTTCTCCCGGTTCGGCGTCTTCGCCAGGATGACGCCGGCTGCGCTGTCGGTGCCTGCTTCGCTGTTGGTCTGAACGATCTCGCTCATCATGCCACCTCTGCCGCATGGATGGCCCGTTGCAGGGCGTCGGAAACGAGCTGGCACGTCTGCCTGTAGCCCTCGGACGTGCGGTAGTCCGGGTCCCGGCCGTCGGGCTGGGGAATGTCCATGTCCGAGTAGACCTGCCCCGGCCGCGCCCGCATCACCACGATCCGGCTCGAAAGGTAGGCGGACTCGTAGACCGAGTGTGTCACGAAGATCACCGTGACCCCATTTTGCTGCCAGAGCCGCAGCACGTCGTCGTTGAGTTTCTGGCGCGTGATCTCGTCGAGCGCCGCGAACGGCTCGTCCATGAGCAGCAGGCGCGGCTTGGTCACCATGGCCCGCGCGATCGAGACGCGCATTTTCATGCCCCCCGAAAGTTCGCGTGGATAGGACTTGGCGAAGTCCGCCAGCCCCACGGCCTCGAGGCCTTCCATGATCTTGTCACGCGCATCGCCCTTGGAAACGCCGCGCAGCTTGAGCGGCAGGTGTACGTTGTCGAAGACGGTCGCCCAGGGCATCAGGGTCGGATCCTGGAAGACGAAGCCGACATCGCCTTCCGGCAGCCCCTTGGCGTTGATGCGCGAACTCGGCCAGTTGATCGTTCCCGAGGAAGGCGACCCCAATCCGGCGATGATCCGCAGGGCCGTCGATTTGCCGCACCCGGAAGGCCCGAGCAGCGAGATGAACTCGCCGGCGCGCACATCGAGCGACATGCCCTTGAGCGCCAGGGTGCCATTGGAAAAGAGCTTGGAGACGTCGCGCATCGAAACGACAAGCTTGCGCGCGGTCTCGGCGGTGCCGGCCTGGGCCGGGGCAGTGGCAATGTCAGTCACCGGAAACAACCCGTGTTGGGGGCAGGGCGGTGCGGGCGGACCCGCACCGACGAGTCGCGCCTTGTCAGCCGGCCGTGGCCAGTTCCTTGCCCACGCCCTTGCAGACGAACTGGGTGGTGTAGGCCTTGGAGATGTCGATGCCGTCCTGGTAGACGCCAGCGTTGACCATCTTGGCGTAGAAGTCGGACCAGCGAGCATCGGTCATGCAGCCGATACCCTGGGTCTCGGCGTCGCCGGATACCACGATGCCATATTCTTTCATCTTGGCGATGGAATAGGCGATCTGGCCGTCGGTCATTTCGGGATTGTCGGCCTTGATCAGGGCGTTCGCCGCGCTGTTGTCGCCGTAGAGGTAGTGGTACCAGCCCACGATGGTGGCATCGACGAACCGCTGCACGAGGTCGGGATTCTTGTCCACGATATCCTGGCGCGTCTCGATGGTGGTCGAATAGGGATCATAGCCGAAATCGGCGAGCAGGAAGACCTTCGGCGCCCAGCCGGTCTGCTTTTCGATCTCATAGGGTTCGGACGTCAGGTAGCCCTGCTGCACGGACTTCTCGTCGGCGATGAACGGGGCCGGGTTGAAGGTGTAGGGTTCGTACTTGTCGTCGGAGAAGCCCTCGAACGCGGCCTTCATCCACGGCCAGTAGCCGGCGAAAAAGCTGTCCTTGCCCATGATGAGCTTGGAAGCATCCTTGAGGCTCGCCAGATCCGAATATCCCGCGTCAGGATGGGCCAGCAGCACCTGCGGGTCCTTCTGGAAGATGGAGGCGACCGCAAGGACCGGAATGCCTTCCTTGACCGAGTCGATGGTCGACATGCCGCCCATGTAGAACTCGATCTGGCCGGCCACCAGCAATTGCCCGTTGGGGGCCTGCGGTCCGCCCTGGCGGATCGTTACATCCAGCCCGTACTTCTTGTAGGTGCCGTCGGCCACGGCCTGGTAGTAGCCGCCGTGCTCGGCCTGGGCCAGCCAGTTGGTGCCGAAGGTCACCTTGTCCAGCTCCTGGGCGGAAACCGGCGATGCGGCAAGCGCCATCGCTGCCAGAATGGTCGTCTTGATCGAAACGTGCATGTTGCGCTCCCCTGCGCCGCAGTCTCCTGCTGCGGCTGAACTTCGTGCGGACAAGGCCCGCCCTCGAGTAGCTTTGAACAACGGCGGCGACGTGTGAAGCCAAAAAATAGGCACATTTAGCGAATGCCTGCTATGCGTGCAGAAATGCAGTCGCAGGGCTGGTCAAGCGCTTTACCTGCCACTAGCATTCGCACCAATCGTCCGGGGGCATCATGATCGCAACGCTTGATCCGAAAGACATCCACCCGCCGTTCGCGCCTTACAGCCACGGCGTGGTCGTGCCCGCGGGGCAGAAGCTCATCTTCTGCTCGGGCCAACTCGGGATCGGGGCGGACAAGGCAATCCCGTCCGATTGCGCCGGCCAGACGAGGCTCTGTTTCGCCAATATCGTCGCGATCCTGCGCGAAGCCGGGCTGGGGCTCGGGGACATCGTGCGCATCAACGCCTATGTCACCGGCCGCGAGCACCTGGCCGAATACATGGCTGTCCGCAACAGCCTCTTCCACCAACCCTACCCGGCCTCGACCCTGATGATGGTGCAGGGCTTCGCCCGACCCGAATTCGTGGTCGAGATCGAGGCAATCGCGGCCGGCCCGGCCTAAGGACGCCTTTCATGCGCAAGATCTGGTGGACCGATTTCGCCGCTCGCGAATTCGACGGCATCGACCCCAACAAGACCATCGCGATCCTCCCGATCGCCGCTGTCGAACAGCATGGCCCGCATCTGCCGGTCGGCACCGACACCATCATCAACACCTCGATGATGGAACTGCTGGCCGAACGCGCCCCGGAAAACCTCGACATTCGCATTCTGCCCGTCCAGTCCATCGGCAAGTCGAATGAACACGTCTGGGCCAACGGAACCATCACCCATACCGCCACCAACCTCATCGAGGCCTGGACGCAGATCGGGCTCGAAGTGGCGAGGGCGGGGGTGCGCAAGATCGTCATCGTCAACTCGCACGGCGGCAACGAGGAGATCATGGGCATTGTGGCGCGCGAGTTGCGTGTGCGTGCCGGCATGCTCGCCGTCAAGAGCGGCTGGCGCTTCACGCCACCGGACGTGCTGACCGACCTCGAGCGCCGGCACGGCATTCATGGCGGCGACGCGGAGACGTCGCTCATCCTGCATTTCAAGCCGCATCTGGTGGATATGGCGCGAGCGGAAAACTTCGTCTCGATCGCCGCGCGTGACGAACAGCAGTTCAGGTACCTGCGGCCCACGGGCGCCTTCGGCCACGTCTATGCCTGGATTGCTTCGGATATCAATCCGGCAGGCGCGGTGGGCGATGCCTCGATCGCCACGGCGGAAAAAGGGCGCACCATCGCCGAGGCCAATGTCGCCGGGATGCTTGAAGTGCTTGCGGAAGTCGAGCGCATGCCCCTGCCGAGCGAGCGCTGAAGCAAAAAATGAGGCCGGCGGGAGTGCCGCCGGCCTTTGTTGCTTAGCTCCAGGTCAGGTCATGGAGCCGGAACGGGGTGGAACGCACCCGCTTGCCGATGGCGGCATAGATGGCGTTGCCCACCGCCGGACCGACGACGCCGGCCGGCGGCTCGCCGATCTCGAAGTAGCGATTGTCGTCCGACAGGCCACCGAAGTGGATGTTGATCTTGGGCATGTCTTCCATGCGCAGCATCGGATACTCGTCGAAGTTGCCTTCCACGATGCGCCCGTCCTCGACGTTGAGGCCTTCCATCATGCTCATGTTGAGCCCGAAGATGGTGCCGCCTTCCAGTTCCACCCGCACGGCATCCTCGTTGAGGATGCGGCCGGTGTCGAAGGCCACATCGAGCTGCAGAACCTTGAGCGTGCCGTCCTGGGCGATATCCACCTTGGCAACGGTCGCCACGGTCGTGCCCGACGGCGTCTTGCCGTCCATGCCCCAGTTGGCGACGGCCACGCCACGGCCCTGACCCTTGGGCAGGGCTTCGCCCCAACCGGACTTGGCCTTGACCTCTTCGAGCACCTTGACCCAGCCCTTGTCGGCGAACTTGCCGTAGAGCCGCAGGCGATAATCGAGCGGGTCCTCGCCCGCCGCTTCGGCGAGTTCGTCCACGAACGTCTCGACGAAGAACGCGTTCGAGTTGTAACCTGGGCCGCGATAGGGGCCGGTCAGGATGTGGAACGGAACCGTCTGCGACTCGATCTGGGCATTGGGCGTCACCGCCGTCAGCGCCGTTTCGGGCATGCCGACTGCGAAGAAGCCCGGGCCGCCGGACATGCGCCCGAGCAGGGCGGTGGGCAGGCCGTCATCACCGAGTGCCGCCTTGAGCTTTGCCGCCATCATTGGACGGTAGCGGCCCTGGCGGGTCATTTCCTCGCGCGACCAGATGAGGTGCACCGGCTTGCCGGGATACTTCTTGGCCACGGCCACGACCATGCGGGCGTCGTCCGAGAACACGCGCCGGCCGAAGCCGCCACCCACGAAGGTCTGGTGGAAGTAGACATTCTCCGGGGCGACGCCGGTTTCGTGCGCTGCAACGTAGAAGGCTTCCTGCGAATGCTGGGACGGGTGCCAGAAATCCACGCGGTCCGGGGTGACGAGTGCAGTGCCGTTGAGCGGCTCGATCGGCGTCTGGTCGCAATAGGGCGTGTGGTAGTTGGCTTCCACGATCTTGCCGGCGTCCTTGAACACCGCCTCGACGTCGCCATTGCTCACTTCCACCTTCTCGCCGGGCTTCTCGACCGCGGCGAGTGCGGCATCGACCATCTGCTGGGTCGACTTCCACTGCGCGCCCGGACCGTCATCCCACTCGATCGGGAGCGCGTCGAGCGCCATGCGGGCCTGCCAATAGTGCTCGGCAATGACGGCCACCGCGTGCTGGGCCGGATTGACGCCGAACGGGAAGGGCGGCTTGAGGTCGGTCGGCACGTTTTCGCCGGGCTCGACCGTGACGACGGCCAGTACGCCCGGCATGTCCTTGACCTTCTCGGCGTCATAGCTCTTGAGCTTGCCGCCCATGACCGGGGACTGCATCATGGCCGCGTAGACCATGTCCGGAACCTTGACGTCCACCCCGTAGATGGCCGAGCCATTGACGATGTGGGGGATCTGAATCTTGGCCGGGGCCTTCTTCTGCAGCCAGGTCCACTCCGAACGATCCTTCGGCTTGGGCTCTTCGGCAAAGCTCACCTTGGAGGCTGCCTCGACCATCTCGCTGAACTTGGCCGATTTGCCGCTCGCATGGGAGAGCACGCCGTCCTTGATGGCGATTTCGGCGGCTGGAACGCCCCAGGCTTCGGCCGCTGCGCCGATGAGGCGGGCGCGGGCGCTGGCGGCAACCTGCAGGTAGGTGTCCATGCGGGCCGGGCCGGTCGAACGGCCACTGAAATAGCCAAGCGCGCCACCGGGCGTCGAATAGACGTTGCCTTCCTTGTAGTCGCGGTTGGTATTGGCGTACTCGACCTTGATGTTGTCCCAGGCCGGATTGAGCTCTTCCATGATGTAGGAAGCGATCTGGGTCAGCGTGCCGTTGCCGATATCGACTGCGGTCGCCCGCACCGTGACGATGTCATCGGCGCCGATGGTGAGCCAGGGCGTGAATTCGGTGGCGCCTGCCGGTGTCGGCACTCCAGCGGGCAAGCCCTCAATCGTGGCTGCCATGGCGTGGGTTCCGATCACCATCGCACCGCCGGCGGCGAACGAGGAGATAAGGAATTTGCGGCGATTGAGGTTGAAGCTCTTGTTCATGGCTGGGTCCTCACGCCTTCATTTCCGCGGCTGCCTTGTGGATGGCAGCGCGCACGCGCGGGTAGGTGCCGCAGCGGCAGATGTTGGAGACGTACTGGTCGATGTCCTCGTCGGTCGGCTCGGGGATGGCCGCGAGCAGCGAAGAGGCAGCCATCAGCATGCCGGCCTGGCAATAGCCGCACTGCGGCACGTTCATCTCGATCCAGGCCTTCTGGAGCGGATGGCTCGAATCGGGGCTGAGCCCTTCGATCGTGGTGATCTCGCTGCCCACCGCAACTTCGAGCGGCACCTGGCACGAACGTGTGGCTTCCCCGTCCAGGTGCACCGTGCAGGCGCCGCACTGGGCAATGCCGCAGCCGAACTTGGTTCCGGTCATCCCCAGATGATCGCGGAGTACCCATAGCAGCGGGGTTTGCGGATCGGCATCGACTTCTGTCGGTTTGCCATTAATCGTCAAAGTGACTGACATAAATATTCCTCCCAAAAAAGGGGCCCTGATCAAGGTAATTTATGCCGCCTAGTTTAGAACCGATCCAGCCTTTGGGCCCTCGGGTTTCCTAATGTGCATGTTTGGTTAGTCTATGCTTCGCGGACTCGGGCCGGAGCGGTATCGTTTGGGAACCGATAGTAGCGCCGCGGTATCCCGACGGGCGGGAGCGCTATCGAACGCGAGGGGAGTTCCTGGGATAATGCAGGTTTTACTGAGGCTTACCGTGCTTCTGGCTGCTCTCGGCGCGGTTCCGGCCATGGCGGCCGGACCCGATGGCGAGGCACTCTCCCAGGCCTGCACGAGCTGCCACGGCGTCGATGGAACGAGCCCAGGCGCCATGCCTGCCCTGGCCGGTCGGCCGAAGGATGAATTGATTTCGCTTATGCTGGCCTTCCGCGAGGAAGGAAGCGAGGCCACGATCATGAACCGCATCGTACGTGGATATACCGACGACGAACTCGCCGCCCTGGCCGCCTACTTCTCGAATGTGGACGTAAAATGAGCAAGCTTTCCCGACGCACTTTCGTGAGCGGTGCGGGCGCTGCGCTCGCGGCCCCATTCGTCCTCCCCCACCTGGCATCGGCGGCCGGAAACCCCAAGGTCGTCGTCATCGGCGGCGGCTTCGGCGGCACATCCCTGGCGCGCTACCTGCGCCGCCACAACCCGGACGTGGCGGTAACGCTCGTCGAGCGCGACAGGACCTTTTCCACCTGCCCCTTCAGCAATGGCGTCATCGGCGGCCTCTGGCAGATGGAGCAGATTACCTTTGGCTATGACGCTGTCGCGGCCGCGGGCGTCGAGGTGATCCACGACACCGCCTCCGCGATCGACGCGACGGCCAAGACCGTGACCCTCGCGGGTGGCGACGTGCTGCCCTACGACTACCTCGTAGTATCTCCCGGCATCCAGTTCGTCTGGGACAGCATCGAGGGCTACGGGCCCGGGGCGGCCGAGATCATGCCGCACGCCTGGCAGGCCGGCCCGCAGACCATGCTCCTGCGCCAGCAGATCGAGGCGATGGACGACGGCGGGCTTGTCATCATCGGCGTGCCCAAGACCCCGTTCCGCTGCCCGCCGGGCCCCTTCGAAAGGGCGTCGCTGATCGCCAACTACCTTCATCAGCACAAGCCGAAATCCAAGGTGGTGATCCTCGACTCCAACGAGAGCTTCGCCAAGCAGCCCCTGTTCGAAGAGGCTTGGGCCAAGCTCTACCCGGGGATGGTCGAATGGGTGCCGGGTTCGCAATCGGGCGTGGTCATGGGGGTGGATACCGCCACCATGACCGTCTCGACCAGCTTCGACGACTTCAATCCGGCGGTCGCCAACATCATCCCGGCGCAGCGGGCCGGCCAGATTGCCATCGATGCGGGGCTCGACGAAGGCAAGGGCTTCTGTCCGATCGACCCGGTCACTTTCCAGTCCACCGTACACAAGGACATCTACGTGCTGGGCGATGCCACCATCGCCGGGGCCATGCCCAAATCCGGCTTCAGTGCCAACAACCAGGCCAAGGTCTGCGGCGCCGCTATCCTGGCCGCGATTGCGGGCAAGGAGGTCGCGCCCTCCAAGCTCATCAATGTCTGCTACAGCTTCGCCACGCCCGACTATGCCTTCGAGATTGCCGACGTCTTCGAGGTCAAGGACGGCAGCCTGGCGCTAAGTTTCGAAGACAATCGCACCACGCCCCTTGAGGCTTCCCAAGACGTCCACAAGCGCGAGGCGGAATACGCCCACTCATGGTACGAGAACATCACCGCCGAAATGTTTGGCTGAGCGCGGCCCTCGCCCTGGCGCTTGCCCTGCCTTCGGCCGGCGCCGCCCAGGATGGGCCTTCGCTTGAAGAACCGCTCACGGCCGAGCCCGGCAACCTGCAGCGGGGCAAGGCCGTGGCGGTCAATTCCGACCTGGGCAACTGCCTGATCTGTCACGCCATCCCCATTCCCGAGGTACCGGACGGCGCGGCGGGAGACATCGGGCCTTCCCTGGGAGGCGTGGGGTCGCGCCTGACCGCAGGCGAGATGCGCCAGCGGATCGTCGATCCCAAGGCACTCGATCCGCAGACGGTGATGCCCGCCTATTACGTTTCCGATGGCCTGGTGCGCGTGCAGACGCAATATGCCGGCAAGACCATACTGACCGCCCAGCAGATCGAGGACCTCGTGGCCTTCCTGCTGACGCTCAAATAGAAAGTGCCGCGATGAAGCGATCCGAGCCAGCCAATCTCCTGACGCGCCGCAGTGTGCTAGCCGGGCTCGGCGCCGGGTTTGTGCTCGTTTCCATGCCGGTGCGCGCCGACGACGCCAGCGTTGCCGAAGCGATCGAGGCTGCCTTCGGAGATGCCCCGCGGACCGACGGGCGCATTGCCATGACGCTGCCGCCGCTGGCCGAAAGCGGCAATACCGTGCCGCTCACGGTGAGCATCGAGAGCCCCATGACCGAGGCGGACTCGGTCAAGCGCGTCATGATCTTCGCCAATCGCAATCCGCGTCCGCTCATCGCCACCATGGCGTTCGGCCCCAAGGCCGCCAAGGCGGAGTTTTCGACCAATATCCGCCTGAGCGGAACGCAGGATGTCATCGCCATCGCCGAAATGACCGACGGCACCATCTACCAGGCCCAGGTGCGCGTGATGGTGACGGTTGGCGCCTGCGACACTCTCAAGATCAGGTTCTAGGGAGAGCGCCATGCCCAATACCCGTATCCGCGTTCCCAAGACCGCCCTCAAGGGAGATGCCGTGGAGATCCGCGCCATCATCCAGCACCCGATGGAGAACGGCTTTCGCCTCAACAGCCAGGGCACGCCCATTCCGGTCGAGATTATCAGCGAATTCGTCTGCACCTATGACGGCGGCGAGGTGTTCCGCGTCACGCTCGAGCCCGGCCTGTCGGCCAATCCGTATTTCTCGTTCTATCTCAAGGCCACCACGAGCGGCCCCGTCGACTTCTGGTGGAAGGACCAGGACGGGACCATCACCGAGGCCAGCGCACATCTCGAGGTGGTATGAAGCTCTCGACCCTGGCACCGGCTTTCGCGGTCACGGCAGTCTTCGCCCTGGCCTTCGTGCTGACCGGCGCCGCCGCGCCGCCGGTGACGCCGAAATCGGGCTATGACTACCTGACGCCCGAAACCCGCCAGCTCCAGGACGACGACTTCGCCAATCCGGGCATGCTGTGGGTGGAGGAGGGTGAACGGCTCTGGAGCGAGCCGGCCGGCACATCAGGACAATCCTGCGCGAGCTGCCACGGAGACGCGGCGACATCCATGCGCACCGTAGCCACCCGCTATCCCGCCTGGTCGCAGTCCGAGGGCAAGGTGATCAACCTTGAGCAACAGATCAACCAGTGCCGGGGGCGGCAGGGCGCCGAGCCCTTGCAATACGAATCCGAACCGCTGCTATCGCTCACGGCCTTCGTGTCGCACCAGGCCAAGGGGCTACCCATGTCGGTGGCCGTTGATGGGCCCGCCGCCCAGAGCTTCGAGCGCGGCAAGGCCTTCTTCTACCAGCGGCGCGGCCAGCTCAACCTTTCCTGCGCCAATTGCCACGAGGATCATGCCGGCGACCACCTGCGCGCCGACGTCATCAGCCAGGGACAGGTCAACGGCTTTCCGATCTACCGGGCCCTTTGGCAGACGATGGGGTCGACCAACCGCATGTTCGCCTGGTGCAACGAAGCGGTGAGGGCCGAGCCCTACGCGGCCGGTTCGCAGGAATATGTCGATCTCGAGCTTTACCTGCGCTGGCGCGGGCAGGGGCTCGCAGTCGAAACGCCTGCCGTCAGGCGCTAGTCGCGCACGAAGTCGAGGGCGGTATCGAAGTCCGCCAACTCCTCGGCGCCGGCATCGACGGCAACCGCACCGGCAAGCAGGCGACCGGCCCCCCTGTCGCCTTCGAGCGAAAGGAGTTCATCGAACCGCGCCCGGGCAAAGGCGGCGGGCGGCATGATCGCCCCTGACGGCGCGCGCGAGCCGACCATGGCCTGATCCCCATCGAGCCGTCCGACCAGTGACTGGAGATGTCCTGCCGATACGTATGGCATGTCGGCGAGGCAGATGAGCGCGGCATCGACCGGCTGCGCCGCGAGTGTTTCGACGCCGACAGAAAGGGAAGAGGAAAGGCCGCGCGCGGTATCGGGGTTGATCGCGACCATGAATCCCAGGTCGGCGAACATTTGGGCCAGTTCCTCGTCGCCGAACCGGCAAACGGCAAGGCGGGACTGAAAGGGCAGGGCGCTCAACGTATCTGCGATATGGCGCGCCAGCGGCTTGCCCTCCAGTTCGGCGTGGAGCTTGCTGGCCGTGCCATAGCGCCGCGACAACCCTGCGGCGAGAACGATGACCCCGGTATCGGCGAGCTGCATCAGCCGTCGAGCCGCATGCGCGCTTCGGCGATTTCGCCGAGCACGGAGATGGCCAGGGTAGAGGCGGTGCGGGTCGGGCCGAAAAGGCCGATCGGTCCGTGGAGCCGCGCGATGCGGGCTTCCTCGACCCCGGCCGACTGCAGCTTGGCAATGCGGCCCGCATGGGTGCGCTGGCTGCCGAGCGCCCCGACATAGAAGGGGTCGTAGCCCAGCGCGCTTTCGAGCAGCCGACTTTCCTTGAAGCGGTCGTGGAGCAGGAAGACCACGGCGGTGAACGGGTCGACCGGAAGGTCGGGGAGCGTCGCTCCTGTGACCAGCGTCACCGGTGTGCCATGTCCCTCCACGATCTCGGAGCCGTTCTGCGAGGACATGAAGGCCGCGACCGGCAGCCCGGACGCGCGCCCGATGCTCGAAAGTGCCACGAGTTCGTGGCCTTCGCCGATGAGCACCAGCCGGGTCAGCGGATGGTACTGGCGCACGAAGTTCTCGCCCTGCCAGGAGCTGCGCTCGGAGACGCCCGATACCGGTACCAGTTCGGAGGCGCCGTCGGCCGGCCGCAAGCGGATGGCGAACGGCTGCCGCTCGGCCAGCCGCGCCTGCGCCTGGTGCACCAGCTCCGCCGACAGGCCCACGTGCACGTGGACGTCGATGCTGCCGCCGCAGGGCAGCTTGATATCGATGAAGGGCGAGCCCGTGCCGAAGCGCAGGATCTCGTCGCCGCCGCTCTCGATGGCGCGCACGGCTTCGGCGGCAACCGCCGCTTCCACGCATCCACCCGAGACGTAGCCGCAATAGCGTCCGTCGGCCAGCACGGCCATTTGCGAGCCGAGCGCGCGGGGGGCACCGCCCGAAATGTCGACGATGGTCAGCAGAGCCCCCGCAATTCCCTCGGCAAGTCCCTCCTGAAGCAGCAGGAAAACCGAGGCAGGATCGTCCGGGTCCAACCCCGTATCGTAGGGGACCAGCGGGACGGTGGACTTGGAAATCTCGTCGAGCGCCATCTCAGCCCCCCGTCACGCTCATATGGCGACTGACCGCAGGCGCGGGGTTTGCGCGGTCGAGCACGAAGTCGTGGCCCTCGGGCTTGAGCAGCATCGCCCGGTCGAGCGCGGCGTCGAGGCCGTCCGGCCCCTCCTCGCGGAGTACCGCCCGCAGATCGACCATGTCCTCCTGGCCCAGGCACATGAAGAGCTGCCCGGTCGCCGTCAGCCGCACGCGATTGCAGCTTTCGCAGAAATTGTGGCTCATCGGGGTGATGAAGCCGACGAGGCCGCCGGTCTCGGCGACGCGTTCATAGCGCGCCGGACCGCCTGTACGATGGGGCGTCTGCTCGAGCGTGAAACGCTCGGCCAGGCGCGCGCGTACCTCCCGCAGGGAGAGGTAGCTCTCGACCCTGTCGATGCCGACTTCGCCCAGAGGCATGCCTTCGATCATGGTCAGGCCATAACCTCGTGCATGCGCCCAGCGCAGCATCGGCTCGATCTCGTCGTCATTGCTGCCGCGCACGGCAACCATGTTGATCTTGATGGCGATGCCCGCTTCGTCCGCGGCCTCGATACCATCGAGAACGTCAGCCAGCCGGCCGCGCCGCGTGATGGCGGCAAACCGCTCGGGGTCGAGCGTATCGAGGGAGACGTTGATGCGCCGGACCCCGGCCGCGGCCAGGCCACGCGCATGGCGCCGCAACTGGCTGCCATTGGTAGTGACGGTGAGTTCTTCGAGCCCGTGCCCGAGATGCCCGCCGATCCTCTCGACCAGCGCCATGATGTCCTTGCGCACCAGCGGCTCCCCGCCCGTCAGGCGGATCTTGCGCACGCCGCGCCTGATGAAGGCGGAGGCGATGGTATCGAGTTCTTCGAAGCTGAGCACCTCCTTGCGCGGCAGGAATTGCATGTCCTCGGACATGCAATAGACGCAGCGGAAGTCGCAGCGATCGGTCACGGATATGCGCAGGTAGGAGATCGTCCGCCCATAGCGATCGACCAGGCCGGCGGCGCCGGTCGGTTCAATTCGGGGCTGGGCAAGAAGCGTTACTGGCATGGGCCCGCAGCGGTGATGAGACTTTGCCAAACATAGGAGATCGCCCCGCCAAAAGCACCGTCACGCTACCCCCGCTATGGCAATCTTGAACTGTGGTATGACCAATGACGGAATGGACGTTCGTCGCAAGCTCAGGCGATGCCATCGCTTTTCGGCAGAATGGGGCCTCGGCCTGCACCGCCCGCACAGCGTTAATTGGCCATTACACCCGGTCATGACCCGCTAACCCTCTTCAAAACAACCTAAACTTAACTGCGTTTCTTAAGCCGGCCGGAAAGGGGGCGCGCTAGATTTGGGCGCATAAACGAGGCGCAAAAAAACAAGCTCTCGAGAGTTTACAGGAAGGTTTTCAAGATGGTTCGTGGCATGGGAAATGATGGGTCATCCGTCGTTATGTTCCGCGGCAGACCGGCAGGCGGTCGCCCTGCGGCTACCCCGTTCGGAGCCGCCAACGACAATGGACCCAAGGACCCGGTAAATACCGTCACCGTGCGCCGCACACTCGAAAAGAGCGGCGTGACCATCAAGATCAAGGTGCCGGTCTCCGAATTCGTCGGCGTCGCCGTCTCCACCCGCATCTCGGACGAAGGCATGCTGACCAGCGCCATCGAGCTGGTGCACGGCGATCCCGACCTCAACTACCAGGTGTTCGAGGAAGAGGGGAACCACAACGTGGTGGCCGAATGGCAGAACTGGGGGCGCAAGCTGCGCCTGCCGCTCTACATCAAGGCCGGCGACGGTTCGCTTCTGCCCTATTCGCAGCAGGTCGACGGCGTGATGCTCGGCAACCAGACCAGCCGTCGCAAGCTGGCCGCCGAAGCCGGCCGCCGCCCGCGCTTCCTCAATCGCCGCAAGCCCGGCGAGCCGGAAGCCAACTAGGAATTCGCGACCTCCAATCGCAAAAAGCTGAGGCCGGTCGGTGGTGCGACCGGCCTCGGCTTTTGTGCGTGCCGTTCAGTGGTTGAGCGACTGCATGCCCGCGGGCGTGTACCGCTCGCCCGCCGCCGCCCCGGCCGGGGCCACCACGTCCAGTTCCGCCAGGTCGGCGGGGCTGAGCTCGATATCGACCGCCGCCGCGTTCTCCTCGAGATACTTGATGCGTCGGGTGCCCGGGATCGCCAGCGCGCCCTGCGCGAAGACCCATGCCAGCGCGAGCTGGGACGGCTTGACGCCCTTGCGCTCGGCGACTTTGCGGATGCGGTTCACCAGGTCCATGTTCCTGTCGAAATTGGCATCGGACCAGCGCGGGTCCGACTTGCGGAAATCGCTGTCCGCCAGCGTATCGACCGAGCTGATGGCTCCGGTCAGCAGGCCGCGTCCGAGCGGCGAATAGGCGACGAAGCCGATGCCCAGTTCGCGCACGGTGTCGAGCACCTCATTTCCTTCCACGCCGCGCTCGAACAGCGAATACTCGGTCTGCAGCGCCGAGAGCGGGTGGGTGGCGTGGGCCTTGCGGATGGTGGCCGCCGACGCTTCCGAGACCCCGATGAAGCGAACCTTGCCGGCCTTCACCAGGTCGCTGAGCGCCCCGACGCTCTCCTCGATCGGCACGTTCGGATCGATGCGGTGCAGATAGTAGAGATCGACATAGTCGGTCTCCAGATGCCTGAGCGACCGGTCGATGGCCTTGCGGATATATTCGGGGCGACCATTGACCGGACGCCGCTCGCCCTCGTCGGTCACTTCCGAGCCGACCTTGGTGGCGATCTTGACCTTGTCGCGCTTGCCCTTGAAGGCCTTGGCGAGCAACTGCTCGTTCTTGAAGGGCCCGTAGATCTCGGCGGTATCGAAGAAATCGATGCCCAGTTCGAGGGCGCGGGCGAGGGTGGCGAGGTTCTCGGCCTCATCGCTCGGCCCGTAGAACGCGCTCATGCCCATGCAGCCCAGTCCCTCCATCGAGACCTTGAGGCCCTGGCTGCCCAAATCGACGTATTTCATGTCTGAAACTCCTTCGCTCGAATTGCTCGAAGACGGCGGTAACTCTCTGGTGATCGCCGCAAAGATTCTCGTCCCGCCGTGCAACTTCTGCCGGACGATCGCGTTTCTTTTGTGCCGGCGTCGATCACGCCCCCGATTCCCCACGCCGGCTACAACGTTAGCTTCCTCCAGAGCAAAACGTTAAGAGGCTGACCCCGTGGTGCGGTCAGCCTCTTCCCGTTTCTGGAGGGTCTTCATGGGGCTACCACGCCCATTCGATCAGCAGCGCCAGCGTCAGCGTGAACCCGACCCAATGGTTGGACGTGAAGCGCAGGTAAGGGTTCTGCGGTTCATCGGCATTCAGCGTCCACACCTGCCAGGCCATCAGCCCGCCCGGAACGAGCGAGGCAAGCACGAACAGCCACCCGCCTCCCGCCGCCAGGGCCGCCAGCACCCAGAGGATATACGCCCCGGCGTAGATGCCGGCGACGATGGGGCGCGTGCGGCTACCGAAGAGACGGGCGGTCGATTTGACTCCGATCAGGGTGTCGTCCTCGATGTCCTGGAGGGCGTAGATCGTATCGTAGCCGATGACCCACAGGATGCACCCGGCGTAGAGCAGGATCGGCGGCCAGCCGAGGCTGTCGATCTGGGCCGTCCAGCCCACGATGGCGCCATAGGAAAAGGCCAGCCCCAGAAAGAACTGCGGCCACCAGGTCACGCGTTTCATGAACGGATAGATTGCCACCAGCACCAGCGAGGCGATGCCGAGCACGATGGTGAGCAGGTTGAACTGGAGAAGGATGACGAGGGCGAGAAGCGACTGGGCGACGAGGAACACCGCGGCCTGGGTACGCGAGGCCGCGCCCGAAGGGATGGGGCGCGAGCGCGTGCGTGCAACCATGGTGTCGATCTTGGCATCGACGATGTCGTTGCCGGTGCAGCCCGCGCCGCGCATCAGCGTGGCGCCGACGAGCATGAGCAGCAGATACCAGAAATTGAAGCCCACGGCCGGGCGCGCCACCGCGGCTAGTGCCAGGGCGAAGGCGCACGGCCAGAACAGCAGCCAGATGCCGATGGGGCGATCCCAGCGCGCCAGCCGGGCGTAAGGCTTGAGCCAATCGGGCGCGAAGGCATCCACCCAGTTACCACGTTGGGCGTCTGCGACCTTGCCGGTTTGCATCCTGACACTCCGATAGGCTAATCCGGGGCGGAACGTACCCCCCATGCGGACCAAGTCAATGCCCCGCACTCATTCATCGCTGCCGCGACTGTTCGTAGAGCCCTCCCTTGCCAGGGGGGAGCCCCTGGCGCTCGACAGGGACCAGTCCAACTATCTCGGCGCCGTGCTGCGCATGCCCACAGGCGGCGAGGTCATAGTCTTCAACGGACGCGACGGCGCCTGGCTGGCGCGCATTGCCAACCCCAACAAGAAGGCCGTGGTTCTCGAGCTCATCGAGCAGGCCGCTCCGCAATCGCCGCCCTCCGACCTCTGGTACGGCTTCGCCCCGCTCAAGTCGGCGCGCCTCGACTATGTCGTGCAGAAGGCCACCGAAATGGGGGCAGGGGCGATCCAGCCGGTCATCACCCGTTTCACCCAGGTGCATCGGATCAATGCCGAAAAGCTCAGGGCCAATGTCATCGAGGCTGCCGAGCAATGCGAAGTTCTCACCGTTCCCGAGGTGATGGCGGATATCGCGCTGGACAAGCTTGTGGCGTCCTGGGATCCGGCCAGGGCGCTGGTCTTCGCGGACGAAGGCCAGGCCTCCGCATCACCCATCGAAGCGCTACGGGCTCTGGCCGGCCGCCCCGTCGGCCTGCTGGTCGGACCGGAAGGCGGCTTTGCGCCCGAGGAGCGTGAAAAGCTCCTCGCGCAAGCCTTTACCGTCCCGATCAGCCTGGGGCCGCGCATCCTGCGCGCCGACACCGCCGCGGTTGCGGCGCTGGCGGTTATCCAAGCAACCATCGGTGATTGGCGATAAAGGGATTGCTTTCGGCTTGCGAGCCGATATGTTCCGCCCACTCCAATCCTAGAGGACTACATGGCCGGCGCTTCTTCTCACTCGCCCCTGATTGAATCGCGCGCTGACTTGATCGAGGCGCTCGAGCGGGGATGTAAGCCCAAGTCCGAATGGCGCGTGGGAACCGAGCACGAAAAGCACGTGTTCCACCGCAACCCGCTGCGCCCCGTGACCTATGAGGGCCCCAACGGGATCCACGAGCTCCTGGCCGGCATCGAGGCGGAAACCGGTTGGCATCCGTTCTACGACCACGACAACCCGATCGGCCTGCGCAATCTCGGCCCCTCGGGCGGCATCTCGCTCGAGCCGGGCGGGCAGTTCGAGCTTTCTGGCGCTCCCATGGAGACGCTGCACGACGCCGCCATCGAAGTGGCCGAGCACCTGGCCGTCAGCCGCAAGATCGGCAGCCGCCTTGGTATCCATTTCCTCGGACTGGGTGTGACCCCGCTCTGGTCGGTGGCCGAAATCCCGGCCATGCCCAAGTCCCGCTACGGCATCATGAAGCCCTATATGGAAAAGGTCGGCACGCTCGGCACTTCCATGATGTTCCGGTCCGCCACCATCCAGGCCAACCTCGATTTCTCCTCGGAAGCCGACATGGTCAAGAAGCTGCGCGTGAGCGTGGCGCTGCAGCCGGTCGCCACGGCGCTCTTTGCCAACTCCCCGTTCGTGGACGGCAAGGAGAGCGGCTATCTCTCGTTCCGCTCCCACATCTGGCTCAATACCGACGCTGCCCGCACGGGCATGCTGCCCTTCGCCTTCGAAGAGGGGATGGGGTTCGAGCGCTACGTCGACTATGCACTCGACGTGCCGATGTATTTCGTCATCCGCAACGGCCAGTACGTGAACGTGGCAGGCGAAAGCTTCCGTACCTTCCTCGAAGGCAACCTGCCGCAGCTTCCAGGCGAAAAGCCCACCGTCAAGGATTGGGAGGATCACCTCTCCACGCTCTTCCCCGAGGTGCGCCTCAAGCAGTTCCTGGAGATGCGCGGAACCGACATGGGCGATGAGGCCGCCATCACGGCGTTGCCTGCGCTCTGGACCGGCATTCTCTACGACGACATCGCGCTCGATGCCGCCTGGGACCTCGTCAAGGACTGGACGGAGTTCGACCGCCAGCACCTGCGCAACGAGGTGCCGCGCCTTGCCCTGCAGACCCCGGTGCCCGGCAACGACCTGCGCTTCGGCACGGTCGGAGACCTGGCTCGCGAAATGGTGGCCATCGCCAGCGCGGGCCTGGCGCGTCGCGACATCAAGAATCCGATGGGCAAGGACGAGAGCATCTACCTGGCCTGCCTCGAAGAGACGCTGCGCCTGGGCAAGACGCCGGCCGAACGCTGGCTCGATCTTTATCGGGGCGAGTGGGGCGGCGACCTGACCCGCATCTTCGACGCAGCCGAAATCTAGGAAACGAAGGCGACCCCGAGTTCGGTCGCCTTGCGCCAGCTCACCCGACAGTCGCGCGTGGTCTTGTCGCTCATCTGCAGGATGAATTCGTCCGGGATGCCCACGACGCTCGTCACGCGCAGATTGGCACCGATCTCGGACAGGTTCCGAACGGTGCAATCGATGGCCGAGCGCCCTTCGTTAAAGACGATCGAGCCACCCTTGAGCGTGCGGTGACGCTGCGCGCGACGGCGTTCTTCCATGGAGCCCCCTTGCGGAAAGCCTTACGGCAGCTTCGCGAACCCGTCGGCGAAGCCCTTGAGCGACACCGGAATGCCGATGCCTTCTTCCGGCGTCTTGAACACGACGAAGATCGCGTTCGTGCCCTTCGAGAGCGTATCGATGAGCGCCGCGTCCATGGCCACTTCGGCCACGCACCCGTTGGGCAGGCAGCGCACGAAGGCGACGCGCCCCATGTCCTTGCCGTCAACGTTGAGCCCGAGCCCGTTGGGCAGCAGCACGCCCAGCGGCGCAAGGACGCGCAGCAGTTGCGCCTGCTTGTCGGCGGTCTTGAGTACGATCACCGAGAGCCCGACATTGGGCTGGTCCTCGGCGGTCACGTTCTGGATGATGGCGCACTGCTCCCCGGTCGCACCGGGCGGCGTGTCGCAGCTCATCTGCCAGTCGCCGTACTGCGCCTTGACCAATCCCTGCGCCTGGCTGGGGAGCACCGGCAGGCAGACCGTGGCCGCAAGGGCGATTGCGGCGGCGACGCTGCGCTTGAATGGATGCTTCACTTGGCTCTTTTCTCCCAGTCGAATCGGACCGTTTTCTAGGCTCTGTTGCCTTCTTGCGGGGGCGTCAGGCCCTTGTCAACGCTGCCCGCCCAGGCGCGCGACGACATCCCGAAAACTGCGGCAACCATATGGCGTTGCCCATTCGCGGCGCATTTTGACGCATCCTTGTGCATATCACCGTCGTAGACTCGCGCAATTGGATGTGATTTAGGTCACCACCAGTGAAGAAACGCTCCGAGGTTGAGTCGGGGCGGCTTGTCCTATGCCGCACATTTCGCCTCAACCCCGTCGCACGCAATTGTGAAGTATAGGGGGTTATAGGTGACCGCACAGTTCTTCCGTAAGTTGGGGGCTGCGCTGGCTGCGCCGCTGGCACTTCTGCCAGGCGTCGCGCTGGCTGTGGAGGCCGGACGGCCCGACCCGGGCCAAATCGGTTTCCAGGAATCGGTGACCCCGATCATGGATTCCATCGAAGCGTTCCACAACAACCTGCTGCTGTGGATCATCTCGGGCATCGTCCTGCTGGTGTTCGTGCTTCTGGCGATCGTGATTTTCCGCTTCAACGCGAAATCCAATCCCAAGCCGGCCACGTTCACGCACAATACGCTCGTCGAGGTCGTCTGGACCGTTCTGCCGATCGTGGTGCTGATCATCATCGCCATCCCGTCCTTCGCCGTTCTGACCGACCAGCTCACGGTTCCCGATGGGCAGCGCAAGTACCTGGGCAACTCCATCTTCTCCTGGGGTGAAGTCGACGTTCCCGCTCCCTCGCTGACCATCAAGGCGACCGGCGAGCAGTGGTACTGGAACTACACCTACGTGGACGACGACCAGTCCTACGACTCCTACATGCTCAACGAAGCGGACCGCACCGCCAACAAGCCGAACGAGCCGCGCCTCCTGGCCGTGGACAACGAGCTGGTCGTGCCGGTCAACGCCACCGTGCGCATGCAGGTCACGGCGAGCCCCTCGGGCGTGATCCATGCCTTTACGGTTCCGTCCTTCGGTATCAAGATTGACGCCGTCCCCGGCCGCCTCAACGAGACCTGGTTCAATGCCCGCAAGGAAGGCATCTACTACGGTCAGTGCTCGGAACTGTGCGGCAAGGACCATGCGTTCATGCCGATCGCCGTGCGCGTCGTGAGTGCCGACCAGTTCAAGACCTGGCTCGCCTCCCTCAAGGAGAGCGGCGACGTCGAGACGGCCAACGCAACTTTGGTGGCGGCTCAGTAAGCCGCGAATACTGTAAAGAGAGAGAACGCCGCCATGGCTGACACTACACAACACGCTCTCGAGCAGGCTGCCACACACGGGTCTGGGCACGACTCCCACGACCACGGTCACCCGACCGGGTGGCGCCGCTACGTCTATTCGACCAATCACAAGGACATCGGCACGATGTACCTTATCTTCGCGATCATCGCGGGTGTGATTGGTGGTCTCCTCTCCGGCGCAATGCGCATGGAGCTCCAGGAGCCCGGCATCCAGATCTTCCATGGCCTGGCGGCCATGGTCTACGGCGTTGACGGCGACGTTGCCCTCGATGCCGGCAAGCAGATGTTCAACGTGTTCACCACCGCTCACGCCCTCATCATGATCTTCTTCATGGTGATGCCGGCGATGATCGGCGGCTTCGCCAACTGGTTCGTGCCGCTCATGATCGGCGCCCCGGACATGGCGTTCCCGCGCATGAACAACATCTCGTTCTGGCTCCTTCCCCCGGCCCTGCTGCTGCTGGTCATCTCGATGTTCGTCGAGGGTCCGGCCGGTCTGCACGGCGCTGGTGGCGGCTGGACGATCTATCCGCCGTTCTCGACCTCCGGTCAGCCCGGCCCGGCCATGGACTTCGTGATCTTCTCGCTGCACATCGCGGGTATCTCCTCGATCCTTGGCGCGATCAACTTCATCACCACCATCTTCAACATGCGCGCCCCCGGCATGACGCTGCACAAGATGCCGCTCTTCCCCTGGGCCGTGCTCGTGACCGCGTTCCTGCTGCTGCTGTCGCTCCCGGTTCTCGCCGGCGGCATCACCATGCTGCTGACCGACCGCAACTTCGGCACCACGTTCTTCGCGCCTGAAGGTGGCGGCGACCCGATCCTGTTCCAGCACCTGTTCTGGTTCTTCGGTCACCCCGAAGTGTACATCCTGATCCTGCCGGGCTTCGGCATCATCTCGCACATCGTCTCGACCTTCTCGCGCAAGCCGATCTTCGGTTACCTCGCGATGGTCTACGCCATGGTTGCCATCGGCTTCGTCGGCTTCATCGTGTGGGCTCACCACATGTATACGACCGGCCTTTCGCTCGACGTGCAGCGCTACTTCGTTGCCGCAACCATGGTCATCGCGGTGCCCACCGGTGTTAAGATCTTCTCGTGGATCGCCACCATGTGGGGCGGCTCGATCACCTTCCGTCCGCCCATGGTCTGGGCCATCGGCTTCATCTTCCTGTTCACCGTTGGTGGTGTGACGGGCGTGGTGCTCGCCAATGCCGGCGTCGACCGTTCGTTCCAGGACACCTACTACGTGGTTGCCCACTTCCACTACGTGCTCTCGCTGGGCGCCGTGTTCGCGATCTTCGCGGGTTGGTACTACTGGTACCCGAAGATGTTCGGCTACATGTACAACGAGACCCTGGCGCACGTGCACTTCTGGATCACGTTCGTCGGTGTGAACCTGATCTTCTTCCCGCAGCACTTCCTCGGCCTCGCCGGCATGCCGCGCCGCTACATCGACTATCCCGATGCTTACGCGCTGTGGAACCGCGTCTCCTCGATCGGCTACTACATCACGTTCGTGGGTCTGCTCGTGTTCCTCTACCTGCTGGTCGAAGCTGCCCGTAAGAAGCGCAAGGCTCCGGACAATCCGTGGGGCGAGGGTGCAACCACCCTGGAATGGACGCTGTCGTCGCCGCCGCCGTTCCACCAGTTCGAAGTGCTTCCGCGCATCGAATCCACCAAGACGCACTAAGCGCGTCCCAGGGCTTACAAATGCGGGCGTCCCGGGTCGGGGCGCCCACCACACGAAGGGTAAAGCGAGTGACCTATCTTCATGACAGCAAGGACGTTCCGGCGATTGCCGGTGGCGCGCGGGTAGGCGACTACTTCGCGTTGCTCAAGCCTCGCGTCATGTCGCTGGTCATCTTCACGGCCATCGTCGGCCTGTTGCTGGCGCCCGGCCCGATCAATCCGGTCATCGCCTTCATTGCCCTGCTCTGCATTTCCATCGGCGCCGGTGGCTCGGGCGCGCTCAACATGTGGTACGATAGCGATATCGACGCCGTCATGAGCCGCACGCGCAACCGCCCGATCCCGTCCGGCCGCGTCGAACGCAACGACGCTCTGGCCATCGGCCTGATCGCCTCGGGCTTTTCGGTGATGACGCTGGGCCTGGCCACCAACTGGCTGGCCGCAGGCTTCCTCGCCTTCACCATCTTCTTTTACGCCGTCATCTATTCGATGTGGCTCAAGCGCTCGACGCCCCAGAACATCGTGATCGGTGGCGCGGCCGGAGCCTTCCCGCCGATGGTGGCCTGGGCTGCCGTGACCGGCACCATCAGCATCGAGAGCATCGCTCTCTTCCTCATCATCTTCATGTGGACCCCGCCGCATTTCTGGGCGCTGGCGCTCTATAAGCAGAGCGACTACCAGGAAGCCGGTATCCCCATGATGCCCAACGTTGCGGGCGAACAGTCGACCAAGGTGCAGATCCTGGTCTACTCGGTCCTGCTGCTTGTCTCGACCCTTATCCCGTCTTTCATCGGTTTCTCGCACCTGCCCTACACGGCCGTCGCGACCGTAACCGGCGTGTGGTTCGTCGTCCTTGCCTTGCAGCTCTATCGCCGCACCGGTGTGGAGATGAAGAAGGCAGGCAAGAAGCTGTTCACGTACTCGCTCTACTACCTGCTCATCATCTTCCTCGCTCTTCTCGCCGACCATTATCTGGCGCAGTTCGGAGGTTTTGCATGATGGCCAAGGAAGTCGCACCCACTCCCGTAGATCCCAAGGAGGCTGCGCGTCTCGCCAGCCGCCGCAAGCGATCGATCGCTCTGGCGGTCGTTCTGGGCGTGGTCGTGGTCCTGTTCTACGTGCTGACCATCGTCAAGATGGGCCCGGCCATCTTCAACCGGGACCTCTGAGCATGGCACACGCACAAGACTCTTCGCCGATCGTCAATTCGCGCCGCCATCACCGCATCGCCTATGTGCTGGTGCTCGTGGTCGCCGCAATGGTGGGCGTCGCCTATGCGGCCGTGCCGCTCTACAAGATCTTCTGCCAGGTGACCGGCTACGGTGGCACCACGCAGGTCGCCGATGCCAACCCCAAGGGCGTCATCGACCGCGAGATGACCGTGCGCTTCGACTCCAACGTCGATGGCGGCCTTCCCTGGACGGTGACGCCGGCGCGGCCCATCACGGGCAAGATCGGTTCCACCGAGACCATCAACTTCGTGGCGGTCAACAATTCGGACAAGACCGTCACCGGCACCGCGATCTTCAACGTCAGCCCCGACCGGGCAGGCGTCTACTTCAACAAGATCGAGTGCTTCTGCTTCACCGAGCAGACGCTCAAGCCCGGCGAGCGCGTCGAGATGCCGGTCGTCTTTTTCGTTGATCCCGACCTGAACGAGAACAAGGATCTCGATACGGTTCGTGAGATCACGCTCTCCTACACTTTCTACGCTTCAGATAAATAAGGGAAGCTGACATGGCCGCGGTTACAAAACACCACGACTACCACCTCGTAAATCCCAGCCCTTGGCCTTTTGTCGGCTCCGTCTCGCTGTTCGTGATGGCTCTGGGCGCCGTGCTCTGGTTCCACAACATGGCTCCGCCGTGGATCCTGGTCATCGGTGTCATCGGTGCCCTCTACACCATGTACGGCTGGTGGTCGGACGTTATCAAGGAAGGCCATGCCGGCGATCACACGCCCGTAGTGCAGATGCACCATCGCTACGGCATGATGCTCTTCATCGCGTCCGAAGTTATGTTCTTCGTGGCCTGGTTCTGGGCCTATTTCGACGGCTTCTTCCGCTTCGGTGATGCCGAGCAGTATGCCCGCGTCGAGGCGACCGGCGGCCATTGGCCTCCGATGGGCGTTGAGCTCTTCAACCCCTGGCACCTGCCGCTGTTCAACACTATCATCCTGCTGACCTCGGGCACGACCGTGACCTGGGCCCACCATGCCCTGATCCATGGCGACCGTCGCGGCCTCAAGGCCGGCCTGGCGCTGACCGTGGCCCTCGGCGTGCTCTTCACCATCGTGCAGGCCATCGAATACACCCATGCCGGGTTCACCTTCTCGGGTAACTTCTATGGCGCCACCTTCTTCATGGCGACCGGCTTCCACGGCTTCCACGTCATCATCGGCACCATCTTCCTGCTGGTCTGCCTCGTCCGCGCCCAGGCCGGCGACCTGACCCCGAAGAACCATCTCGGCTTCGAATTCGCCGCCTGGTACTGGCACTTCGTCGACGTGGTGTGGCTGTTCCTCTTTGCCTCGATCTACATCTGGGGCAGCTGGGGCGTGGCGACGCACTAAGCGTCCGCAACCAGATCGTTCGGGGCGCGGCAATCCGCGCCCCGTTTTCTTTAGGGACGAGCCGATGAGCCAGACCTTTCCTCCCGTGAACCCCTTCAAGGCCGGCGCGCTTTGCCGCTGCCCGCGTTGTGGAGAGGGCAAGCTCTTCCGCGGCTACCTCAAGGTCGCCCCGCAATGCAGCGTGTGCGGTCTCGATCTTGCCTTTGCCGACAGCGGCGACGGCCCGGCCATCTTCATCATCTTCGTGGTGGGTTTCCTGGTGATGGGGCTGGCGCTCATCGTGGATATCCTTTTCCACCCGCCGGTGTTCGTGCACCTGGCCCTGTGGGTGCCGATCACGCTGATCCTTTGCTTCGCGCTGCTGCCGCCCTTCAAGGCCATCATGGTGGCCCTGCAGTACCGCCACGACGCCCATGAGGGCCACCAGTGACCGCTACGACTACTGCCCGGGGGCGTCCCTGGGTCTTCTGGAGCTTCATCGTCTTCATGGCGGCGCTCGTCGCGCTGTTCATCTACCTCGGCACCTGGCAGATGCACCGGCTGGGCGAGAAGGAAGCGCTGATCGCCGCCGTCGAGCAGCGCAGCCACCTCGCGCCCGAGCCTCTGCCCCCTGTGGCGGAGTGGTCCTCGATTGTCCCCGCTGACTTCGACTTCCGCCCCGTGTCCCTGACCGGCCATTTTGTTCCGGACCAGACCATCGAGGTCTTCACCAGCCTGAGCGAAACCAAGGGCATGTATTCCGGCCCGGGCTATTGGGTGGTCGTGCCCTTCGCGCTCGACAGCGGTGGCACGGTCCTCGTCAATCGCGGCTATGTGCCCGAGCCGCGCCGGGCCGACTTCGCTAACGATCCCTCGACGCCTGCCGGCACCGTCACCGTGACGGGCCTCGCCCGTCAGCCCGAGGAGATCAACTCGTTCACCCCAGCCGCCGACGCCGCCAAGCGCATTGAGTGGGTGCGCAATCCCGCACGGCTGGCCGAGCTTCTCGATCCCGCGCTCGCACCGGTCGCTCCCCTTTACGTGGACCTTCCGGCCGGGGAGGCGGGGGCGCTGCCGCAGGGCGGGGAAACGGTGATGGCCTTTCCCAATCGACACTTCGAATATGCGATGACCTGGTACGCGTTTGCGCTCATTACGCCAATCATGCTGGGCTTCTGGATCTTGCGCCAGCGGCGCGGGCAAGCAGGCAAGTAGAATGAAACTTGCGGCGCACGGCCCGTTTCAATAGGTTGCATCCCACTTTTGGTCGGATGCATCCAATCTATGCAGTTTGTTTCGACGCGCGGCCTGGCGCCTGCGCTGAGTTTTTCTGATGCCATGCTTGCCGGTCTCGCGAGCGACGGCGGTCTTTATCTGCCGGAAACGTGGCCGCAGGTTTCCCCCGCCGAAATAGCTGCCTACGCGGGGAAGCCCTATGCCGAAGTCGCCTTCGACATCATCCGGCGCTTTTCCGCCTCAGACATCCCCGATGCCGACCTCCACGAGATCGTCACAGCGGCATACGGCACGTTCCGGCACCCCTCGGTGACCCCGATCATCGAGCTCGAACCCAACCACTTCGTGCTCGAACTCTTCCACGGCCCCACGCTTGCCTTCAAGGACGTGGCCATGCAGTTCCTGGCCCGCGCCATGGACCATGTGCTGACCAAGCGCAACCTGCGCGCCACCATCGTGGGCGCGACCTCAGGCGATACCGGCTCGGCCGCTATCGAAGCCTTCCGTGGCCGCGACACCACCGACATCTTCATCCTGCACCCCAAGGGGCGCACGTCCGACGTGCAGCGCCGGCAGATGACGACGGTGCTCGACGCAAACGTCCACAACATCGCCCTCGAGGGCACGTTCGACGACTGCCAGAACATCGTCAAAGGGCTTTTCAACAACCACCGCTTCCGAGACTCGGTGCGCCTTTCTGGCGTCAATTCGATCAACTGGGGCCGGATCGTCGCCCAGATCGTCTATTACTTCACCGCGGCGGTCTCGCTCGGCGCCCCGCATCGCCAGGTCTCGTTCACCGTGCCTACCGGCAATTTCGGCGACATCTTCGCCGGCTACGCCGCCAAGCGCATGGGTCTGCCTATCGACCGGCTGATCATCGCGACCAATGCCAACGATATCCTCAAGCGCACGCTTGCCGGCGGGCGCTACGAGGTCAATGGCGTGGCGCCCACCATCAGCCCCTCGATGGACATCCAGATTTCCTCCAATTTCGAGCGGCTGCTCTTCGAGGCCGCCGGGCGCGATGCTGCCCAGGTGCGCACCATGATGGAAAGCCTCAAGCAGTCGGGAGGCTTCGACGTGCCGGCCCCGGCCCTGGCCGCGATCCGCGCCGAATTCCAGTCCGGCACCACGGACGAGGCGGCCACCAGCGCCACCATCGCCTCGGCGCTCGCCGATTCCGGCTACCTGCTCGATCCCCACACCGCGGTCGGCGTCCATGTCGCCCGCGCTAATCTTTCGGGCGTTACGCCCATGCTGAGCCTGGCCACGGCGCACCCCGCCAAGTTCCCCGCGGCCGTCAAGGCTGCGACGGGTGTTGAACCGGCACTGCCGGTGTGGTTGGCTGATCTCAACGAACGGCCCGAGCGCTTCGACGTTCTGGCCAACGACCAGGGTGCGGTGGAGACCTATATCAAGACGCGCACCCGCGCCTGAAACCGGGCAGCCTGCGGTTAGCGCAGCGCCAAGCCCACGGAGGAGAGTTCAGCGTGAGAACTACGACGCTCGATAACGGCGTGACCGTCCTGACCGACGACATGCCCCACCTCGAAAGCGCATCGCTCGGGGTCTGGGTAAAGGCAGGGTCGCGCAGCGAGCGCAAGGACGAGCACGGCATTTCCCACCTGCTCGAGCACATGGCCTTCAAGGGCACTGCGACCCGCAATTCGCTTCAGATCGCCGAAACGATCGAAAATGTCGGTGGCGACCTCAACGCCGCCACCTCCATCGAGCACACGGGCTATTTTGCCCGCGTTCTCAAGGAAGATGTCGGCCTCGCTGCCGATATCCTGGCCGATATCCTGCAGAACTCGATGTTCGATTCCAACGAACTCGACCGCGAGCGCAACGTCATCATCCAGGAGATCGGCGCGGCGCGCGACAATCCGGACGATCACGTTTTCGACCTCTTCCAGTCGGCTGCGTTTCCGGACCAGCCGATCGGGCGCACCATCCTGGGCACCGCCGATTCTGTGCGCACCATGGGCGCCCCCGCCATCCGCGACTATATGGATCGCAACTATGTGGGCGAGCGCATGGTGGTCGCCGCAGCCGGCAACGTGAACCACGACCAGCTCGTGGACATCGCCAACGACCGTTTCCACAACCTCAAGCGCAATGGTGCTCCCGATCCGGAGCGCGCCCGCTACGTGGGCGGCGAGGAGCGGCTGGTGTCGGACCACGAGCAGGCCCATATCGTCCTCGGCTTCGAGGGCAGGGCCTATAACTCGGACGGTTTCTACGCCGCCCAGGTGCTCGCCTCGATCCTGGGCGGTGGCATGTCCTCGCGCCTCTTCCAGGAAGTGCGCGAGAAGCGCGGTCTGTGCTACTCGGTCTACGCCTTCCATTGGGCGTTCGAGGACTCGGGCGTTTTCGGCATCGCCGCCGCGACCGGCGAGGACGAGGTGGCCGAACTGGTCCCTGTCGTGCTCGACGAATTGCGCCGCGCCACCGAGACCATCACCGAAGAGGAAGTGACCCGCGTGCGCAACCAGATTCGCGCCGGCCTCCTGATGTCGCTCGAAAGCCCCTCGGCCCGCGCCGGCCAGCTGGCCCGCCAGCAGATCCTCTGGGGCCGGACCATTCCGCTCCAGGAAACCGTCGACCGCATCAACCGCATCACCGCCGACCGGGTCAAACACGTCGCCAACCAGATCTTTGCCACCAACGAGGTCTCGTTGGCCGGCATCGGACCTGTGTCCAAGCTCCCGGACTACGTCTCGATCGGCGAACGTCTTAAGCACTAAGGTGTGGCGTGCTTTGGCCCTGGTCCTCGCGTGACAAGACTCCGGAACTGCACGGCGAGCGCGTAATCCTGCGCGCTCCCCAGCCGCACGACTACAAGGAGTGGCGCGCCCTTCGCCACCAGAGCCGCAGTTTCCTCAAACCCTTCGAGCCGCGCTGGACCGAGGCGGACCTGGGCCGCAGCGTCTATTTCGCGCGGCTGCGGCGCGGCAAGCAGGAAGCCGAGCAGGGCACCGATTTCACCTTCTTCATCTTCGTCATGGAAGGGGACCGCCAGAAGCTCGTCGGTGGCATGACCCTTTCCAACATCCGGCGTCGTGCCGCCCAGTTCGTGACGCTTGGCTACTGGATGGGCGAGCCGTTTGCCGGGCAGGGCTACATGACCGAGGCCGTTGGCGCGGTGCTGCCTTTTGTCTTCGACACGCTCGGACTTCACCGCATTCACGCCGCTTTTCTGCCCGACAACCTCGCCTCGCGGCGGGTGCTCGAAAAGAATGGATTCAAGGAAGAAGGCTACGCCGACAAATATCTCCAGATCGATGGGAAATGGGCCGACCATGTCCTGTTCGGCCTGACCCGCGAACATTACGAAGCCCGTCGCCGCCGCCGCTTCGCCTGAGGCACGTTCCCACAGCTTCGGCCTGGCGCCTGCGACGTTGGCTTGTCCTATGCGGAAATCCCCGCTACCACTTTCGCGCATCGCGAAAAGACTTAGGAAAACCCGCCGCCTAATGCGTCAGTTCATCACCCTCGCGATGTCGCTCGTGTTTCTCGTGGCTGGCCTGCTTCCTGCCGCCGCGTTCGACGTGATTTCCGTTCCCGAAGACGTCAATGCCGTCAACCTGACCGAGGCCATCGACATCGTGCCCGGCAATAACGGGCGGGTGCAGCTTTCGACCGCTCCCGGTGAAGACGGCATCATCCGTCGCATCGAGGTGCTGGCGTCCGAACCCGGGACGAATCCCAACTGGGCCCTTTTCGCGCTGCGCAATGATTCCGACGTGCAGATCGATCGCCTGCTGGTGGCGCCGTTCTTCCGGCTGCCCGGCTCGGGCGTCTTCAACCCCGATCTCGGCTCGGATCGCGTCCACGTACTGACCCCGAGCGCCGGCATCCGCCCCGTTCGCCTGGCCGACCCGGAATCGGACGTCTTCGAGATCACCCTCGATCCGGGCGCCACGGTGACCTTCGTGGCCGAACTGGCCTCCGACCAGCTTCCCGAGCTCTATCTCTGGAAGCCCGACGCCTATCGCGACTACGTCAATTCCTTCACGCTTTTCCGTGGCGTGGTGCTCGGCATCGCCAGCCTGGCCGCGGTGTTCCTCACCGTCATGTTCGTGGTGCGGGGCAGAGGCGTATTCCCGGCGACGGCCGCCTTCGCCTGGGCGGTGCTGGCCTATCTCCTCATCGATTTCGGTGTTATGGGACGCCTGCTCGGCGTCGGCAACGGCTCGATGCAACCGTTCAGGGCGGCCGCGGAGGCGGGCATCGCGACGACGCTGGCCGGCTTCCTCTTCATCTATCTCAACCTGCACCGCTGGCATCTGCGCTTCATCCATCTCGCGCTGGCTCTGGCCGCAGTGTTCCTGGCCCTATTCGGCTTCGCCTTCTTCCAGCCCGAGATCGCCGTGACGGTGGCGCGGCTGGTGCTGGTGCTGCTGGGGATCTCCGGCTTCTTCCTCATTCTCCTCCTGGCGCTGCGCGGCTACGACCGCGCCGTGCTGCTGGTGCCGACCTGGATCATCTACATCGCCTGGCTGTTCTATGGCTGGCTGGTGGTCTCGGGCCAGGTATCCAACGACGTGGCCCAGCCGGCCGTGGCCGGCGGCCTTGTACTTATCGTCATGCTGCTGGGCTTCACCGCCGTCCAGCATGCCTTCTCGGACGGGCAGGTTTCCATCGGCACCCTCTCGGAAGTCGAGCGCCGCGCCCTCGCCCTCACCGGCAGCGGCGATTTCGTCTTCGACTGGAATATCGAGCGGGATCGCGTGTCGGTATCCGATGAGCTCAACACGCGCCTGGGCGAACGCCGTGGCGCGCTGCGCGGCGCCATCAAGCGTTGGCTCGACCGCGTGCACCCCGAGGATCGCGATCGCTTCCGGACGGCCTTCGACACCCTGGTCGAGTTGCGGCGCGGCAAGGTTTCCGCCGACATGCGCCTGGCGACCCACGACGGCACCTATCGCACCTTCCGCATGCGCGTGAAGCCGGTGCTGGGCGGCGACGGCCAGGTCAACCGCATCGTCGGCACCCTGCAGGACGTGACCGAAGACCGCGCATCGCGCATGCGCCTGCTCCACGACTCGGTCCATGACAGCCTGACGGGCCTGCCCAACAAGCAACTGTTCCTCGATCGGCTCGACCGCGCCCTCATCCGCGCCCGCACCCCGGGCGGGGTGAAGCCGGCCGTGTTCCTCATCGATATCGACCGCTTCATGGACCTCGAGGAGCGCGTGGGCCACTCGGCCGCCGACTCGGTCCTGCTCGCCATCGCCCGCCGCATCTCACGCGTCATGCGCCCGCTCGATACGGTCGCGCGCATCAACGGCGACCAGTTCGCCGTGATCCTCGCCTCCGAGCAGGCCGCCAGCCGCATCGCCGAGACTGCCGAGCAGATCCGCAAGGCCCTCAAGGCTCCGTTCAACTTCGGCGACCGCGACCTGACGCTCACCGCCTCCATCGGCGTCACCATCTACGACAGCAACCCGGCCACCGCCGCCGACGTGCTGCGCGATGCCGAACTGGCGATGTATTACGCCAAACGCCTTGGTGGCGACCGCATCGAGGCCTACCGCGCCTCGGCCCGCTCCATCACCGCTTATAACCGCGCCAGCGAGGAAGATCTCGACCGCGGCCTCAAGGCCGGGGAACTGCAAGTCCAGTACCAGCCGATCATGGATATCAATTCCGGCCAGATATCGGGCGCCGAGGCGCTGATGCGCTGGAACCATCCGAGCCGCGGCGTGGTGAACCCGGAAGAGTTCATACCGCTCGCCGAACGTTCCGGACTCATCGAACGCCTCGGCCGCCTCGCTTTCGAGCAGGCCGCCAACCAGACGCGCGAATGGCTCAAGGCCCTGCCGGGCCTAGGCGAGGATTTCTTCGTTTCGATCAATCTCTCGCCCAGCCAACTCGCCTCCGAATCGCTGCTCAACGACATCCGCGGCCTCGCCAGCGGCAACAAGGACCTGATCTCGCACCTCAAGCTCGAGGTGACCGAGGGGCAGGTGATGACCAATCCCGAGCACTCGGCCTATATGCTCTCGACCTTGCGCAGCCTCGGGCTTGGCCTGGCGCTCGATGACTTCGGCACGGGGCACTCCTCGCTGAGCTACCTCCACCGCTTCCCCTTCGACACCATCAAGATCGCCGCGCCTTTCGTGCAGATCGGCGAGGATGGTGGCATGGCTCACACCCAAGTGCCGATCATCCGCTCGATCGTGGCGCTCGCCGCCGATCTCGACCTGATGGTGATTGCCGAGGGCGTGGAGACGCTGGACGAGGTCGAGCGCCTGCGCTCGCTCAACTGTCGCTACGCCCAGGGCTTCGCCTTCGGCGCCGCCATGCCGGGGCCGGAACTGTTCAAGAAGCTGCAGGCTCAGGTAGCGCGGTAGGGACGGTCAAGTGGCGCTTGGGCGCGCCCCAAACCGCTAGACACGCTTCCCCGGCGAAGGCCGGGGCCCATAGTTGTAAAGATGCCGGGCGGCCCGATGCCTCCTTAGGCATTCCCCGCCATCGTGCTCAGGCTTGCCCGCGTAATCCCCAGTTTCCTGAGTGCTGCATCGTACCGCTTTTCCAGCGGGACATCGAACAGCAGGTCGCGTGAATAAGGCACCGTGAGCCAGCCGTTGCGCCCGAGTTCGCCCTCGAGCTGTCCGGCGCCCCAACCGCAATAGCCGAGCGCGAAAATCGCCTCTGCCGGCTCGTTGTCGAAGGCGAGCGAGCGCAACACGTCCAGCGTTGCGGTGAGGTAGATTTCCTCGCTCACCTCGTAGGAATTGCCGTCGCGGAAGTAGTCGCTCGAATGAAGCACGAAGCCGCGGCCCTTCTCGACCGGCCCGCCGCGCAGGACTTCCCGGTTCTTGACCTGGTCGGGCAGGCGGATGATGTCATCGTGTTCGCCCAGGCTCAGTTCTTCGAGAATGTCGCCGAAGCTCATGTCGTCGACGCTCTTGTTGACCACCAGTCCCATAGCGCCTTCGTCGCCATGGCCGACCAGGTAGATCAGGCTCTCGCGAAAACGTTCGTCCGTCATGTCCGGCATGGCGACAAGAAACTGGCCCTTGAGCGAAATCATCACGCTGCTCCTCGGTCTGCGGGGCTGAGATCAGCTTAGGCCTGTTCCGGGGCCCTGCAAACCCCACCCTCACGAAGGCCTGATCGGTGGAGACTTTTGGAAACACTCAAGCTGCGCTATCCAAACCGCCATGCGTTCGCTTGTCCTCGTTTTCGCGACACTTTCGACTGTACCGGTCCTGGCGGCCGAAAGCGCCTGGCAGGAGCTCGTTCCTGGCGTGCGCGCGCGTCTCGTCACCAGTGACGTGCTCGATGCCGACGGCACCACGCTCGCCGGCATCCAGATCGACATGCCACAGAACTACAAGACCTATTGGAAGACGCCGGGGCAGACCGGCATCCCCACCGAGATCGACCTGGCGGGTTCGCAGGGCGTTGAGGGCTACCAGATCCTCTGGCCATATCCCACGGTCGACAACGCCGCCGGCTATCTCGACTACGTCTACTTTGGCCCGACCGTCCTGCCGCTGGAACTCAAGATCGCCAGCGACGCTCCTTCCGTGGTGGTGTCGGCCGTGATGGGGATCTGCTCGGACATCTGCATGCCCGCCAAGGCCAGCTTCGCCATGCCGCTGCAATTCGCCAAGGCCGATGCCGGCGAGGGTTTGCGGCTGCGTCAAGCGCTGGCCAACACGCCCATGCCCTGGCAGCAGAATCCGGAGGCAATCGGCGACGTGGTCTTCGACCAGGCGACCGGCGCCCTCAAGGTCAAGGTCGAAGATGCCCGCGTTGATTCCCAATCGCTTATCGCCTCTTTCGGCGATGCCGGCCTGCTTTTCGGGGTGCCGCAAAAAAGCCCGGAACCCGGCATAGTGCTCCTTCCGTCCTTGGGGACGGACAAGATTGAGGGCCTGGAGGGGCAGCCCGTTCAGCTCACGTTCATGACCGACATGGGACCGTTCGAAGTCTCCCGTCGAGTGTTGCCTATGGCCGCCTCGTCGCGGTAAAAGTTAGTTCAAAGGTCCGTCAAAATCGGCGCGGCCCGTGAACGCATAAGGGCAAGCGCATGATCAAGAGCGGCGACACGATTCCGTCTGTGCCGGTGAAGCTGGTTGACGGCTCCGGCATAAGCGACACCACCAGCGACAGCGTTCTCGGCCAGGGGCGCGTCGTGTTCTTCTCGGTGCCCGGCGCCTTCACCCCCACCTGCCACGTCAATCATTTACCTGGCTTTATCGCTAATGCCGATAAAATGCGCGCTGCCGGCGTGGACAGGATCGTCTGCGCCGCCGCCAATGACCATCACGTGGTCAAGGCATGGGCCGAAGCGAGCGATGCGCTCGGTAAGATCGATTTTATCGCCGATGGCAATGCCGCCCAGGCCAAAGCCTTCGGACTGGACAAGGACTTCTCGGGCGCCGGCATGGGCACGCGCTTCACGCGTGCGGCCATGCTGATCACCGATGGCGTCGTTGATGCCGTATTTATCGAGGATGCACCTGGCGTTTCCGCCACCGGCGCACCCGCAATCCTGATGGCGCTTGAAGCGCGCAAGAAGTAAGTCTGAGTGATGCGTGTGGAGAAGTTATTGATGCCGAACAACAAAATGAGCCCCGCCGTCCGATTTGCCGGCGCCGGCCTTCTGGCCCTCGCCTTGGCTGGCTGCTCGATGGGGAACATGTTCGGCGGCGGCGGCTCCACCGGCGCCCAGTTCGCCAACGCCACGGCCAATCCTGCCCAGATCGCCCAGGCTGCGCCCTCGGCGCTCCCGGCCATCGCCACCGAATGCCCGCCCATCAAGGTGCGCCCCGGCAGCGAGACGCTCTTCTCCTATGCCGGCCAGGCCGGCAACCCCGCCAACCTCAACTGGCAGGCCGTTATCGAGAAGCAATCGCGCAACTGCGTGGTTTCCAACGGCCTGATCACGGTCAAGATGGGCCTGGTCGGGCGCGTCGTCATGGGTCCCAAGAGCAGCGTCTCCTCGGTCAACCTGCCGGTCCGCTTCGCGGTCGAACGCGACGGCTCGGCGATCTTTTCGGAAAAGTACTCGATCCCCGTCGCCGTGACCCCGCCCAACCAGAGCGAGGAATTCGTCAAGGTCGTCGAGAACGTCCAGATTCCCTATATCGGCGGCGAAGACCTGGTCATCTGGGTCGGCTTCGATCCGCGCGGGTAAGGCCCGGGGCGCCATCGCGCCCAATGTCGCGCTTGCAATCGCTCGCCTGGAGTGTCGCGGTCGCCGCCTTTGCAGGCGGCTACGCCTATTCCCGCCATACCGAGATGCATCCGGGAGAGTAGGGCGTTTGTCAGCGTCCTTGTGAGCATTCCATCGTCGCGATTGACGGCGAACCAATTCTTCTACATGTTGCGCTCGACTGCGGGAGAGATCGGGCTTTGCCCGGCGCCGAAGGAGCAACCGCCCCGGAAACTCTCAGGCAAAAGGACCGCGTCAGGCTGAACTCTGGAAAGCGGGCGATCTCGCCCCACCGAAGGAGCAACCGGCAATAGCCGGGAAATCTCTCAGGTTAGCGGACAGAGGGGGTGCGCGCTTGCCGCAAGGCGGGCAATCGTCCCTCGCTGCCGGAAGAGTCAATTGGCCGACACCTCGCCTCAAGACCTCAAGACCGTTCCCCTCAACGACGTGCATGTCGCGCTCGGCGGCCGCATGGTGCCCTTCGGCGGCTATTCGCTGCCGGTGCAATACCCGACCGGCATCATCACCGAGCACAAGTGGACGCGCGAGCATGCCGGGCTCTTCGACGTCTCCCACATGGGGCCGTCCTTCCTGCTGCTCAACGAGAAATCGGGCGACCCCGATGCCGATCACGCCGCCATCGCCGCGCTGGTCGAGCCGCTGATCTGCGGCGACATCAAGGGCCTCAAGCCCGGTCAGATCCGCTACACGCTGCTCCTCAACGAGACCGGCGGCGCCCTCGACGATCTGATGATTGCCCGCCCCGCCGATCCGGCCTGGGCCGGTTCGCTCTATATCGTGGTCAATGCTGGTACCAAGGACGCCGATTTCGCCCGCATCGCCGCCGCCTCTGCCGGCAAGGCGACGCTCAACCGCGCCGACAACTGCGCGCTCCTCGCCCTGCAGGGGCCAGACGCGGTCGCGGTGCTCTCAAGCATTATTCCCGAAGTTGCCGAACTGGGCTTCATGACCTACCGCTCCTTCCCCTGGAACGGCACCGTGCTGGTCATCGCCCGCTCGGGATACACCGGCGAGGATGGCTTCGAGATCCTGGTGGAGCCCGAACACGCCAAGGCTTTCTGGGACGCGCTCGCCCTGGACGGACGAGTGAAGCCCATTGGCCTGGGCGCTCGCGACAGCCTGCGCCTCGAAGCCGGCCTGCCGCTCTATGGCCACGACCTCGATGAAACCATTTCGCCCACCGAGGCCGGCCTCAACTTCGCCGTCTCCAAGCGTCGCCGCGAAGCTGCCGATTTCCCCGGCGCCGCGCGCATCCTCAAGGAATATGGCGGCGAACTCTCCCGTGTCCGCGTCGGCCTGCTGGTCGATGGCGCGCCGGCCCGCGAGGGCGCCGAAATCCTCGATGCCTCGGGTGCCGTCATCGGCAAGGTCACGAGCGGCGGCTTCTCGCCGTCCCTGAGCCGCGCCATCGCGCTCGGGTTCGTGCCGCCCGACCATGCCGCGGTCGGCACCAAGCTTTCCGTTTCCGTGCGCGGCCGCAGCCAGTCCGCTGAAGTCGCCGCGCTCCCCTTCGTTCCCCACCGTTACTACCGCAAGCCGGTTTGAGAGGCGTCCATGACCATCAAGTTCACCCAGGACCACGAATACATCCGCATTGAAGGCCAGACCGGCATCGTCGGCATCACCGCCTATGCGCAGGAGCAGCTCGGCGACATCGTTTTCGTCGAGCTCCCCGCCATCGGCAAGACGGTCAAGAAGGGCGACGAGACCGCCGTCGTGGAATCGGTCAAGGCCGCTTCGGAAATCTACGCCCCCGTGGGCGGCACCATCGAGGCGGTCAACGAGGCGCTCGGCGCCGAGCCGGCCATGGTCAACCAGGACCCGCTTGGCACCGGCTGGATGTATCAGATCCACATCGGGGATCCCTCCGAACTCGACGGCCTGATGGACGAAGCCGCCTACGCTGATTTTATCAAATAGCACTGAGCCTCGGGCTCACCCCCTCCCCAACCCTCCCCGCAGGGGGAGGGTGTTTCGATCGAGGCGCCGGCACCAATCTCGCCATAGCCGCGATCAGCACCTCCCCCCTTGCGGGGGAGGCTGGGAGGGGGAGGCCCGGGACGCCGAACCCGACGAAAGCACCTCCCATGCGATACCTCCCCCATTCCGATGCCGAGCGCGCAGAAATGCTCGCCACCATCGGCATCGCCTCGGAAGACGCGCTGTTCAGCGCCGTCCCGCGGGCGGCCTACAATACCGGCGCCATCGACCTGCCGGCCCATTCCCCCGAATTCCTGGTCGAAGCCCACATGCGCGCCCTTTCGGGCAAGAACCGCGCGGCCGGCGACGGCCCGTTCTTCGTCGGGGCAGGGGCCTATCGCCACCACGTGCCGGCGACCGTCGATCACCTGATCCAGCGCTCCGAGTGGCTCACGGCCTATACGCCCTACCAGCCGGAAATCTCGCAGGGCACGCTCCAGATGCTCTTCGAGTTCCAGACCCAGGTGGCCAAGCTCACCGGCATGGACGTGGCCAACGCTTCGCTCTACGACGGCTCGACCGGCACCGCCGAGGCCGTGCTCATGGCCCGTCGCCTGACCCGCAAGAAGAAGCTCGTGCTCTCGGGCGGCCTCCATCCGCACTACCGCGACGTGGTCAAGGCCTACCTCAAGAACGATCCCGATCTCGTCTGCCTGCCGGCCTCCCCGCAGGGCCAGGGCGATATCCTCGATCACATCGACGACCAGACCGCCGCCATCGTCATCCAGACCCCGGACTTCTACGGCCACCTACGCGACCTGCAGAAGGCCGCCGACATGGCGCACGCCAAGGGCGCGCTGCTCATCGTCGTGGTGACGGAAGTCGTCTCCCTGGGGCTCCTTGAGGCTCCCGGCACGTTCGGCGCCGACATCGTGGTGGCCGAGGGTCAGTCGATCGGCAACGCCCTCAATTTCGGCGGCCCCTATGTTGGCCTGATGGCCACCCGCAAGGAATTCGTCCGGCAGATGCCGGGGCGCCTCTGCGGCGAGACCGTCGACGCCGAAGGCAAGCGCGGTTTCGTGCTCACCCTCTCGACACGCGAGCAGCACATCCGCCGCGAGAAGGCGACCTCCAACATCTGCACGAATTCCGGCCTTTGCGCCCTGGCGTTCACCATCCACATGTCACTGCTTGGCGAAGCCGGCCTCACGCGCCTCGCCCGCCTCAACCACGCCCGCGCCATCGCCCTCGCCGATGCACTGGCCAAGGTTCCGGGCGTGGAAGTGCTCAACCAGACGTTCTTCAACGAGTTCACCATTCGCGTGGGCAAGCCCGCCGCCGGCGTCATCGAAGCCCTGGCGCAGCGCAATGTCCTTGCGGGCGTGCCGGTGTCGCGTCTCGAGCCCGGAAAGCCCGAACTCGAAAACCTCATCGTCCTCGCCGCCACCGAACTCACCACCGATGCCGACATCGCCGCGCTAGCGAACGGCCTCAAGGAGGTGCTCGCATGAGCATGAACACCCAGGGCCGCCCCACCGGCATCGGCACTCTGTCCCACGCGGGCTCCGGCTCCGCCCTCATCCCCGATGAACCGCTGCTCTTCGAGATCGGCGATACGCACCATTCAGGCGTCGACCTTCCGGACGTCGAGATCGATGAGAGCCGCCTTGGCGGCTTCAGGCGCAAGTCGGCGCTCGACCTCGCCGGGCTTACCGAGCCCGAGGCCATGCGCCACTACGTGCGCCTCTCGCGCATGAACTACTCGATCGATTCGGGCATGTATCCGCTCGGCTCGTGCACCATGAAGCACAATCCGCGCCTCAACGAGAAGATGGCCCGTCTGCCGGGTTTCTCGGACGTGCACCCGCTCCAGCCGGTTTCGACCGTACAGGGCGCGCTCGAGCTGATGAGCCAGCTCAGCCATTGGCTGATGACGCTCACCAACACCTCGGCCGTGGCGCTGACGCCCAAGGCCGGCGCCCATGGCGAGCTCTGCGGCATGATGGCCATCCACGCCGCGCAGGAAGCGCGCGGGCAGGGGCATCGCAATGTGGTGCTGGTTCCCGAAAGTGCCCACGGCACCAATCCGGCCACGGCTGCCTTCCTCGGCTATACCGTCAAGCCCGTGCCCGCCCGCGAGGACGGCACGGTGGATGTCGAGGCGGTCAAGGCCGCGCTCGGCCCCGATGTGGCGGCGATCATGCTGACCAACCCCAATACCTGCGGGCTCTTCGAGCCTCAGATCATCGAGATCGCCAGGGCGGTCCACGATGCGGGGGCATTCTTCTACTGCGACGGCGCCAATTTCAACGCCATCATGGGCGTGGTGCGCCCGGGCGACCTCGGCATCGACGCCATGCACATTAACCTGCACAAGACGTTCTCGACCCCACACGGCGGTGGCGGGCCGGGGGCGGGCCCGGTGGTTCTCTCCGAAGCGCTCGCCCCTTTCGCCCCCGTTCCTTTCGTGCGCAAGGCGGCTGCTGGCGGCCTTGAAATGGTGGAGCACAGCGAAGGCGAGGCCCTGGGCCGCATCACCGCCTTCCACGGTCAGATGGGCATGTATGTGCGCGCTCTGACCTACATGCTCAGCCACGGTGGCGATGGCCTCGCCCGCGCCGCTCGCGACGCCGTGCTCAACGCCAACTACATCAAGGCCCGGCTCGAAGATGCCTTCTCGGTGTCGTTCCCGGACTACCCGTCCATGCACGAAGTGCTGTTCGACGACTCTTCGCTGGAGGGTACCGGCGTCTCCACCCTCGATTTCGCCAAGGCGCTGATCGATGAGGGCTACCACCCGATGACCATGTACTTCCCGCTGGTCGTCCACGGCGCCATGCTGATCGAGCCCACCGAAAGCGAGAGCAAGCAGACGCTCGACGCCTTCTGCGACACGATGCTGGCCCTGGCTGCCGACGCCAAAGCCGGCGACAAGGACCGCTTCACCGGCGCCCCCACCCGGGCCCCCCGCCGCAGGCTGGACGAAACCCGCGCCGCCCGCAGCCCCAAGCTGCGCTGGCAGCCTGAAGAGGCACCGCCGGCAGCCGCAGCCGAGTAAACGCGGAATACGACCGAAAAGGGCCTTCCCGATGCCTCGGGGAGGCCTTTTGCTTTTCAGAATTGGCTGGGCTTGTGCCTCGCGCCACCTCTCCGGGCGCCACTACTCCTCGGCACGACTCGCGTTCGGCTCATCTCGCTCGTAAAGCGTCATATGCGCGAACTCCGGCAGCCAAGACTCGCGGCGAATGGTCCAGAGCTCGTAGGTTGGGGTTAGTTGATCGGGCGTATCGAGCGAGCCGAGATGGATCTCGATTTCATCCCCGCTGATCGAAAAGACTGCCGATCCACACCGGCGGCAGAAATGCCGCCCGTCATAGGCCCCGACCTCTCCCTCGATGGCCACCGCGTCCTGTGGAAAGATGGCATAGGCATTAAAGAGCGCCCCATGGTGCTTGCGGCAATCAAGGCAGTGACAAAGCCCAACCCGATCCGGTTGGCCGGAAGCCTTGAATCGCACGCTGCCGCAGAGGCAGCCGCCGGTGAAACTTTCCATCGTTGGTCTCCTCTCACGAAGTAGCCTGGCATCAAACCCCTGGGCGGTCTCGATAGCAACGTCTGCGCCGAGCGATCGTTCAAAAGGGGCGACGCCCCCACCGGCCCTCTGCCCGTTCTGCAGGCGCGCCTTTGTCCCGCGCAAACAAAAAGGGCGGGTCCACTGGACCCGCCCTGATTCACGTCACGCTATTCCGGCTTAGTTCAGCCGTGCACCGACATCCTTGATGGCCTGGTCGATCAGGGCAGGGCCCTTTTCGCCGACCTGCTTGTTGAGCAGTATGCGGGCCGCTTCGATGGCGACATCGGCCGACTTGGCGCGGACTTCGGCAAGTGCCTGGGCCTCGGCCTGGGCTATCTTGTCTTCGACGGCCTTGGTGCGGCGGGTCACCATGTCCTTGAGCGTCTCGTTGGCCTCGGCAGCGAGGCGCTTGGCCTCTTCCTGGGCGGCCGTCACGATGCTTGCGGCTTCCTGTTCGGCTTCCACGCGCTTCTTTTCGTAATCGGCGAGAAGAGCCTGGGCTTCCTCGCGCAGGCGCTTGGCCTCGGCAAGGTCGTCCTCGATCTTCTTGATCCGCTCATCGAGCATGCTCGTGATCATCTTGGGCAGGCCCGCATAGATCGCGATGGCCAGGAAGATCACCAGGCCGATGGTGGCCCAGACGGTCGCGGCGGTGGTGTAATCCAGTCCGAAGTTGAGCATCGGCTTTACTCCTTGGAGACCTGGGCGACCGCGTCACGGGCGTCCTGGGCGGAAACGTTGCCCACGAGCTTGCTGACGAGGGTTTCGACCGTATCGGCAGCGATCTCGCCGACATGGCCCAGGGCCTCGGTCTTGGTCGCCTTGATACGGGCTTCCGCGTCGGCGACCTTCTTGTTGAGGTCGGCCTCCACGGCGCCGCGCTTGGCATCGAGGTCGGCCTTGATGCTGTTGCGGGTCTCTTCGGCGATCGCGTGGCTCTTCTTGCGGGCTTCGGCCAGGGCAGCTTCATAGGCTGCGATGGCCGCGTCCGTCTTCTGGCGCGATGCGTCGGCCGCTGCCAGGTCGGAGTCGATCCGACCCTTGCGGTCTTCGAGGATGCCGCCGATGCGCGGCAGGGCGAGGCGGCTCAGAACGACGTAGAGAACGACGAACGTGATCGCCAGCCAGATGAGCTGGGTACCGAAGGTCGAAGAATCGAACGGGGGAAAACCCGCTTCGTGTTCTCCGCCATGCGCCTCGGTCGTCGCATGGGTCCCATCGGTCGGCGAAGCTGCCGTATCGTGGGTGGCCTCGGCCTCGTGGGCGTCGCCTTCTGCTGGGGTCTCGTTTGCCATTTACGACTATTCCGCTGATCTGCGTGAACCGGCCGGGATGGCCGGTTAAACGAACGGCAGCCTTAAGCTCTCAGGCTCTTGGCCGCCGTCCAGATATCTGCGCCTGAAAGTATCAGACTGCGAACAGCAGCAGCAGGGCGATCAGGAACGAGAAGATGCCCAGAGCTTCGGTCACGGCGAACCCGAAGATCAGGTTACCGAACTGGCTCTGCGAAGCCGACGGATTACGCAGGGCGCCCGACAGGAAGCTGCCGAAGATGTTGCCCACGCCGATAGCCGCACCGGCCATGCCGATAGCTGCAATACCGGCACCGATGTACTTGGCGGCAATTGGATCCATTTTTAGTCTCTCCTTTGAAGGCCTTTGACTGTGCAGTCTTTCAGACACCCCGGCCACCGCGGCCGAGGCGAAACCGGTTAGGTTCGATCAATGCGACGGATGGATCGCATCGTTGAGGTACATCGAGGTCAGCACGGCAAACACATAGGCCTGCAGGGCCGCCACGAGGAATTCGAGGGCGGTGATCGCCACGGTCATGATCAGCGGCAGCAGCGCGCCGAGGAAACCGAGTGCACCGAGCGAGCCCAGCGTCACGATGAAGCCGGCGAAAACCTTGAGGGTGATGTGGCCGGCCAGGATGTTGGCGAAAAGACGAACCGAGAGGGAGATCGGACGCGAGAGGAACGACACCACTTCGATCGGAACGACGATGGGAAGAACGTAGCCCGGCACGCCATGCGGCACGAAGAGCTTGAGGAACTTGAAGCCGTTCTTGTAGACGCCGTAGCCCACCACCACGACCATCACGAGCAGCGCCAGGGCGACCGTGACGATGATGTGGCTGGTGACGGTGAAGAAGAACGGGAACATGCCGAACATGTTGGCGACGAGCACGAACATGAAGAGGGCGAACACGAACGGGAAGAACTTCATCCCCTCGGTGCCGGCCGAGCCTCTGACCATATTGGCCACGAACTCGTAGAGCATTTCGGAAAGGGCCTGGGCGCGGGTCGGGACCAGTTTGCGCCCTGCTGTCGAAAGCAGCAGGTAGCCCAGGATCAGGCCGACCGTCAGCACCATAAACAGTGCTGAGTTGGTGAAGGCGACACCGCCTTCGCCGAGCGAGAAAATATTGGTGATGCCAAACTGGTGGATCGGGTCAACTTTGGTCGGATCGGCCAAGTTAGGTTCCTCGCTAGCCTATCTATCGTCGTCTTCGTCGTCGTCCGCAGGACCGAGATCCGCGTCCTTTGGCGGCGGGGCCGCCTTGTTCATTTCCGCCACCGAACGGGTGACGTTCAAAATTCCGGCCGCGAACCCGACGAGGAGCATGACCAGCATGATCCAGGGTCGCGTATTCAGCCACAGATCGAGCAGATACCCGATCCCGGTGGCGACCAGGATTGCGGCGATGAACTCCGACCCAAGCCGCACGGCGCGGCCCATCTGGCTCGTGTCCCCCGACGCGCGGCGCGAGGTTTCAGCCTCTTCCACCGCCCGGTCGCGCTTTGCAGCGGCAATCCGCGAAGCAAGATCGTTGGTGACCTTGTTCTCGCTGCCGTCCGGACGCTGTTCCTTGGGCGGATTTGCCATCTCGCTCACTCACCTCGTCCGGCCGCCTTCGTCATTGAAGGATGCCCCTTTAAGTCGCGCGCAACATAGTGGCGGCGAAGAAAGGTGTCAAGAACGGGGCAGGGGAGCTAAAGTATTGATAAACCGAAGTATTTTGCCGTTGCTAACAGGTGCGGCACTGTGACGGGTTAAGATTCGGTGGCGCGGACCGCGGATTCCGGGGGATACGAGGTCGCACCGTGCCGTTTGCGGGCCTATTATAAGGCGTGAGAGCGCGCATGCTCCGACTTTTGAATTGCCTTCGTGCGCGCCGCGCGCATGCTGGCGCACATGCCCAAGCCCGATTCTCCCATTGTCGTCATAAAGCCCTCGCTCCGCCATGAACGCGCGGCTCTCAAGGCTGGTGCCACCATCGTGGCGGGGGTCGATGAGGCGGGCCGCGGGCCGCTGGCCGGACCGGTCGTCGTCGCCGCGGTCATCCTCGATCATCGGCGCGTCCCCAAGGGGCTCGACGATTCCAAGCGGCTGACAGCCGAGATCCGCGAGGAGCTCTTCGCCGAGATCGTGGCCAAGGCAACGGTGTCGGTGGTGGCGGCTCCGCCAGCGATCATCGCCGCCCGAAACATCCGCGGCGCGACCCTCTGGGCCATGACCCGCGCCGTGCTCAATCTCTCCATGGCGCCCGACCATGTCCTGGTGGATGGCAGGGATGTGCCGCCCGGCCTGCCGGTCACCGGCCAGGCCATCATCGATGGCGATGCGCTTTCCGTCTCGATCGCCGCCGCTTCCATCATCGCCAAGGTCACGCGCGACCGCATGTGCCAGATCATGCATCGGGACACTCCCGATTTTGGCTTTGCCGGACACAAGGGCTATTCCACCCCCGAGCACCTCAAGGCTCTCAAGACCTTCGGGCCCTCGCGCCACCACCGCATGGATTTTGCCCCGTGCATTGCGGCGGCCGAACGCACCCTCTTCGATTAACCTTTCGCTTACCGTGGCGCTTAAAACCCCTTTAACCCTAATGGCTTACAACCAGCTTGTTAGTGCTGCGTTAGGGTTAAGTAGATGTTGCGTACCGCGCGTAATACGGCTTCGGCCGTTGCGGATGGGGAGGCGCGCCTCCCGATCGACACCATTCTCGTGGGCGATTGCATCGACCACATGAATGCCTTGCCGGCCGGCTCGGTTGATCTGATTTTTGCAGACCCGCCCTATAACCTGCAGCTGGCAGAAGGGCTGACCCGCCCCGACCAGAGCAAGGTCGATGCGGTGGACGACGATTGGGACAAGTTCGAGAGCTTCGCCCATTACGACGATTTCACGCGCCGCTGGCTCAAGGCCGCGCGCCGCCTGCTCAAGCCCGATGGCGCCATCTGGGTCATCGGCTCCTACCACAACATCTTCCGTGTCGGCACGGCGCTCCAGGACCTCGACTACTGGATGCTCAACGACATCGTCTGGCGCAAGGCCAACCCGATGCCGAATTTCCGCGGCACCCGGTTCACCAATGCGCACGAGACCCTGATCTGGGCCGCCAGGAGCCAGAAGAGCCGTGTGACCTTCAACTATGAGGCCATGAAGCTCTCCAATGACGATACGCAGATGCGCAGCGACTGGCTGTTCCCGATCTGCACCGGCTCCGAGCGCCTCAAGGACGAAAGCGACGGCAAGGTCCATCCGACCCAGAAGCCCGAAGCGCTGCTTTTCCGAATCCTCAATGCCACGACCAAGCCGGGCGATGTGGTGCTCGACCCGTTCTTTGGTACTGGCACGACAGGTGCGGTGGCCCGCAAGCTCGGCCGCCATTTCATCGGCATCGAACGCGAGGATGCCTATGTCGCGGCGGCCTTGAAGCGGCTCGCTGCCATCAAGCCCGTCCGCGCCGACGCCCTCGAAACCACCGTACCCAAGCGCGCTGCCCCGCGTGTGCCGTTCGGTTCGCTCATCGAGCAGGGGCTCATTGCCGCCGGAACCGAGATCTACGACGAACGCCGCCGCCATTCTGCCCTGGTGCGGGCGGATGGCTCGGTGGCCTCCGGTCCCTTCTCGGGCTCCATCCACCGCGTCGGCGCCCTGGTGCAAGGTGCAGAAGCCTGCAACGGTTGGACGTTCTGGCACTTCGAGCATGAAGGACTTTTGCGTCCCATCGACGCCCTGCGCGCCGACATCCGCGCCCAGATGCAGCTTTTGTCAGCCTGAGACCGGCCTCCAAGCGTCAGGCAAACTCGCCGCCGGCCACAAGCCGGCGGTTTTTGCTTTGGGCAGTTTGCATCGGTCGGGCGTAGCGGCGCCTTTCACGAGCCTAAGACGGGAAGTACTCTCCCGCCCCTTGTGGGGAGGGATTGAGAGTGGGGGTGGCCAGTTACTCCACTCCCGCCGTTGCGAGCACCTTCCGGAACAACGACGGCAGCGCTTCGCCATCTAGTTCCCCTCGATCCGCCCACCAGCCGTCCACCAGAGGTTCCGTGTTTGGTGCAAGGACCGACCACACCTCCAGCTCCAGACGGAAGTGCGTGAACACGTGGACGACCTGGCCGCGATGCCGCCATTCACCCGGGAATGGAAATGTCGGCTCCATCTTCTCCCCGACCCATTCCGAACCCGGCGTTTCGGTCATCTTGGCCAGCAGCCCCTTTGCGGGGCGCGTGCGGAGGTAGATGTCCCCGTCCTTGTCCTCGATCACGAACGCATGTCCGTGGCGCGTCGGGCGCGCCGCCTTCTCGGCCTTGACGGGATGGCGCTCAGGATTACCCTCCGCCGCTGCCATGCAACCCGGTTGCAGGGGGCAGAGCATGCAGAGCGCGGTGCGCGGCGCACAGATCGTCGCGCCCAGGTCCATCAGCGCCTGGGCATAATCGCCGGCACGCTCGGGCACGGTTTCCTGCAGCCAGGCCCGCAAGTCTTCCTTGGCCTCGCGCGCCGGAACATCGACCGCGAAGTACCGCGCCAGCACCCGTTCGACATTCCCGTCCAGTACGGCCACGCGCTCGTCATCGGCAATCGCGGCAATGGCCGCGCTTGTGTAGGCGCCGATTCCCGGCAGGGTCAGCAGGCCCTCTGCCGTCCGCGGGAATTCGCCTCCGTGACGTTCCACCACCGCCTGGGCGCAGGCATGCAGGTTCCGCGCCCGGGCGTAGTATCCCAGCCCCGCCCATTCGACGAGCACGGCCTCGAGCGGCGCGGCCGCCAGGTCGCCGACCGTGGGCCACAGCTCGGTGAAGCGCAGGAAGTACTTCTGCACGGCCGCCACGGTCGTCTGCTGCAGCATGACCTCCGATAGCCACACCTTGTAAGGGTCTGGCCTGACCCCGAGCGCGCGTTCTTGAGGGCTTACGCGCCAGGGCAGGGTGCGCGCATGCTTGTCGTACCAGGCGAGCACGGCCTGCGCATCGATAGGGGAAATGCGCGGCTTTTGCGCGAGGGCGGTTTTTGGCATGATGGGCGCAACAAACTCCAAGCCGCCCCGCCGCGCAAGCATAGGACGCAACGATTCCACCGATGGCCGAAAAGCCCAAAGAGTATAAGCGCCTCAACCGCGCCGTCGGCGTCGCCGAAGCGCTGACCGGTGCGCTCGATCCGGCGCTCAAGCGCCGGGGCTTTGCCAGCCGCGATATCATCACCTATTGGGCCGCCATGGCTCCCGCGCCCTATGACAAGGTGGCCGTGCCCGATAAACTCGTCTGGCCGCGCGGCGAGCGCAGCGCCGAGGGCGCCACGCTCCACCTGCGCTGCGCCTCCTCCCACGCCTTGGGGCTGGCCCACGAGGGCGCCAAGGTGGCCGCCGCGGTCAACCGCTATTTCGGCTACGTGCTCGTGGGCCAGGTGCGCCTGTCGGCCGAGCCGTTCAGGCCGCATTCAGCCAAGGCGGCCGATACTGAACCCAAGTTGACCAGCGCCGCAGAGGCAAAGGTGAGCGATGCCATCGACGGCATAGAGGATGAAGGTCTAAAGGAAGCCCTGCGCGTGCTCGGACGCGGCATCATGGCCAAGTCGAAGCCGAGTGGACGTTGACGAATGGACTGTTCACTGCGTGTTGATGGTGGTGCCCACTTGCCGCCTGAAAGCTGCCGTGTAGTGTCGCGCAATTCGAACCGGAGAAAAACAAAGTGAAATTTACCCGCCGTGAGACACTGATCCTTGCCGCCGCGGCTTCGGCCCTGAGCGTGACCGGTATCGGCGCGGCCCAGGCGGCCGACGGCGAGATGATCGATCAGGCCAAGCTGATGGCCCCCGACGGTCTGCCCGACAAGGTTCTCGGTTCGCCCGATGCCAAGGTGACGGTCATCGAGTACGCCTCGCCCACCTGCCCGCACTGCGCCATCTTCTCGAACGAGACGCTGCCCGAGTTCAAGAAGCAGTATGTCGATACCGGCAAGGTCAAGTTCATCCTGCGCCCCTTCGTGCGTAATGTGCTCGACGCCGTGGTCTTCCTCCTCGCCGAAGCGGCGGGTGACGACCAGTACCACAACGTGGTCGACACCTTCTTCAAGACCCAGGACCAGTGGGCCGCTTCCGACAAGCCGCGCGACGCAATCCTGGTCATCGCCAAACAGCTCGGATTCACCGATAGTAGCTTTGAAGCGGCCTTGACGAATCAGGACTTGTTCAAGGGCATGGAGACTCTGCGCGAGCAGGCGATCAACGACTTCAAGCTCGAAGGCACGCCGACCTTCTACATCAATGGCAAGAAGCTGAGTGGAGAGAAGACGATTGAGCAGATGGCAGCGGAAATCGATCCCCTGCTCAGTTAACTCGTCCTCCCGGATGGGGGCGCGATGAAGTTCACGCGCCTCAAGCTTCACGGATTCAAATCCTTCTGCGACCAGACCGAGCTCCTCATGGAGCCCGGTCTGACTGGCGTTGTGGGCCCCAATGGCTGCGGCAAATCCAACCTTGTCGAGGCCCTGCGCTGGGTCATGGGCGAAAGCTCATACAAGGCCATGCGCGCCTCGGGCATGGACGACGTCATCTTCTCGGGCTCGGGAAACCGCCCCGGCCGTAACTCTGCCGAGGTCACGCTCGTCCTCGACAATGTCGATCGCACCGCGCCCGCCGCGCTCAACAACGCCGATATCCTGGAGGTAACCCGCCGCATCGAGCGCGAGGAAGGGTCTGTCTATCGCGTCAACGGCCGCGAGGTGCGCGCCCGCGATGTCCAGCTGCTCTTTGCCGATGCCTCGACGGGTGCCCATTCGCCCGCCCTTGTCCGGCAGGGCCAGATCGGCGAGTTGATTGCCGCCAAGCCTACCCAGCGCCGGGCCCTCCTCGAAGAGGCGGCCGGCATTTCCGGGCTGCACTCGCGCCGCCATGAGGCCGAACTGCGTTTGCGCGGCGCCGAGCAGAACCTCGAGCGCGTCGACGATGTCATCGCCCAGGTCGAGACCCAGCTCGAAACGCTCAAGAAGCAGGCTCGCCTGGCCATCCGCTACCGCGCCATTTCCGGCGACATCCGCAAGACGGAGTCGGCGCTCTATCACGTGCGCTGGGTGGCTGCGCGCTTTGCCGAAAAGGAAGCGGAGGCCCAGCAGGGCAAGCTCGTCGTGGCTCTGGGTGACGCCATGTCCGCCGAACGCGCCGCCCAGAAGGTGCTCGATGCCGCCGATTCGGCGCTCCAGCCGCTGCGCGACCGCGAGGCTGCGACCGGCGCAGTGCTTCAGCGGCTCACCATTCTCTCCGAGCAGCTTGCCGACGAGGCTCGGCGCGCCAACACCCGCCGCGCCGAGCTCGAAGATCGCCTGCGCCAGTTGGCCGCCGACGCCGAGCGCGAGCGCGCGCTGGTGGACGAAAGCGAGGAAACCCTCGAAGGGTATGCCGAAGAGCGCGCGCGCCTCGAGGAGGAAGTCGCCGGCGAGCAGGATGCCTTCGACGCCGCCCGGGCGGCTGCCGAAGAGGCGGCCCGTGCCGTATCGGAAGCCGACCAGCAGGCGCGCGCCGCCGCCGATGCCCTCTCGCAATTGCGGGCCCGCCGCGCCCAGGCGATGCGCAGCGCTGAAGAGGCCCGCCAGCGCGTCGCGCGGCTGACCCAGCAGATCGCCGATATCGACCGGGAAGCCGCGGGCATCACGGCAAGCCTGGATGCCGACGAAACCCTATCGGTCAGGCGCCGCGACCTCGAAGCCGCCCAGGAGCGATCCGGCGAAGCCGAGGAATCGGCGGTCGCGGCCGAAGAGGAGACCCAGAAGGCGCAGTCGGCGCTAGATGCCGCCCGTCCCAGGCTCTCCGAAGTCGAGACGGCGCTGGGGCGCCTCGAAAGCGAGGCGGATACGCTTTCGCGCATTCTCAATGCCGGCGGCGCCAGCCTCTGGCCCGCCATTGTCGACCAGTTGACGGTGGCCCCGGGCTACGAAACCGCGCTGGGCGCGGCGCTCGGCGACGATCTTGAGGCCTCTTCAGACGCCGGTGCGCCCATGCACTGGGCCGGCCCCATGGATGGCGACGGCGACCCGGCGTTGCCGCAGGGCGCCGAGCCCCTGTCGCGTTACGTCTCGGGCAGCGCCGTCCTCAAGCGGCGCCTCGACCAGATCGGCCTCGTCGACAAGGCCGACGGCGTCGGTCTCATGCACGCGCTCAAGTCCGGCCAGCGCCTGGTTACGCTCGAGGGTGACCTCTGGCGCTGGGACGGCTACGTCGCCGCCGCCGACGCCCCGAGCGCCGCCGCGCAACGACTGGCCCAGCGCAACCGGCTCGCCGAACTCGACGCCGAAATCGTGCGCATGCGCGGCGAACGCAACGCCTGGAAGCGTGACGTCGAGGCTCTGGCCGCCGCGCTCGAGGCAGCCCGAGCCGCGGAGCGCGAAAAGCACGAATACTGGCGCGCCGCCCAGCGCGAGATCGCGGTGGCGCAGGCCGAAGTCGAGAAAGCGGCCAAGGCCATCGGCGACCTCACCACCCGGCAGTCGGCGCTCGCCGAAACCCGGACGCGCCTGGAAGCCAGCCTCTCGGAAGCGGAGGCCTTCCGCGAGGAGACCGAAGCGGTTCTCGAAGAGGCGGGAGACGAAGGCGAAGCCTCCGATCTCGCCCAGGAGCGGCAATCGGCGCTTCTCGATGCCCGCGAGGCCGCCGAACAGGTCCGGCTCAAGCTCGGCACGTTCGAGACCTCCGGCCGCATGCGCGCCGCGCGGCTCGCCCAGATTGCCACCGATACCGCCAACTGGCAGCGCCGGCGCGACGGCGCCGCCGGCCAGCTTTCGACCCTCGGGGCGCGTCGCGGCGAGGTCGAGGCGCAACTGGCGACCATGGACGCCACGCCCGAAAGCTTCGAGACCCGCCGTGCCGAGCTCGATGACCAGATCGAGGACGCCCAGCTTACCCACAAGGCCGCCTCGGACGCCCTGGCTCAGGCCCAGACCGGCTATCGCGAGGCCGACAAGACCCACCGCGCTGCGGTGGAGGGCCTGTCGGGTGCGCGCGAAAACCTCGCCCGCGTCGAGGAGCGCCTCAAGGGCTTCATCGCCCAGCGTCACCAGATTGAGCAGCTCGTGCGCGAAAACCTCGGCATCGATGCCAGCCGCACGGCCGAGGCCGCCGGCATCCGTCCAGAGGATGCCTTGCCCAACGAGCAGGCTACCGAGCAGAAGCTGGAACGCCTCAAGGCTGAGCGCGAACGGCTGGGCGGGGTCAACCTCACCGCCGAGCGTGAAGCCGAGGAAGTGCGCGAAAAGCTCGAGGGCATGGTCAAGGATCGGGACGACCTGATCGAAGCCATCGCCAAGCTGCGGGCCGGCATCCAGAGCCTCAACCGCGAAGGCCGCCACCGCCTGAGCGAAGCCTTCGACAAGGTCAACGCCCACTTCCAGGAGCTCTTCACCTCGCTCTTCGGCGGCGGCACCGCCGAGCTAAAATTCGTGGAAAGCGATGATCCGCTCGAAGCGGGCCTCGAGATCATCGCCCGCCCGCCCGGCAAGAAGCCGCAGACCATGACCCTGCTATCGGGTGGCGAACAGGCGCTCACCGCGATGTCGCTGATCTTTGCGGTGTTCCTCACCAACCCCGCCCCGATCTGCGTGCTCGATGAGGTGGACGCCCCGCTCGACGACGCCAATGTCGAGCGCTTCTGCAACCTGCTCGAATCCATGCGCCAGCGCACCGATACGCGCTTCCTCACCATCACCCACAACCCGATCACCATGAGCCGCATGGATCGCCTGTTCGGCGTCACCATGGCCGAGCGCGGTGTGAGCCAACTGGTGTCGGTGGACCTCAAGACCGCCGAATCGTTCCTCGAAGCGGTCTAGAGCGCCTTGAGCTGTTGGCCGAGGGCGGCTTCGTCGGGCACGAAGAGGTGCCGGCCGACCGTGTTGGTCTCATAGACGAAATCGCGCAGCGACTTGCTGGCGCCGACCTGCCCGGAGATGTCGCCAACGATCGCCAGGCGCAGCCAGTAATTCTGCAGCTTCTGGATGAATTCGCCCGCCAGGCCAGTGCGGAGTTCGAAAAACTCGGGCAGCAGCCGACCGACCGGTATCGCCACCATCTCGATCTCGAGCCCGTAGGTTCCGCCGATCACGTCCAGCGCATCGGCCGACGAGCCCAACAGGGGACCGTCCCCGGGGTAGAACTGAACGTTGATGTCGTTGATCCTGGCGGTGCGCATGCCGGCATCACTATCGGGCCCGAACCGGCGACACAAGGCGTGTCGCCGTCCGGTCAGAACAGCGAGAGCTGGTTGTCTTCCGGCTTGGCCGGCGCGAAGAGGTCGATCCGCAGCGGCGGCACCTTCTGGTTGAGGCCGTAGCGCTCGACTGCCTTTTCGTAGCGCTGGCGCAGCAGCACCGCGTAGGGGCCTTCACCCGTGAACCGCGATCCCCAGCGCGGATCGTTGTCCTTGCCGTTGCGCGTCTCGCGCACGAGGCTGAGCACATGGCGCACCCGATCGGGAAAGTGCCGCAGCAGCCATTCGCGGAAGAGGTCGCGCACTTCCCCCGGCAAGCGCACGAGGATCATGCCGGCGCCCTTGGCGCCCTGCGCCGCCGCGGCATCGAGGATGCGCTCGAGTTCCATGTCGTTGATCGCCGGGATCATCGGGGCGGCCATCACTGCCGTGGGCACCCCTGCTTCCGACAGCAGCCGGATGGCTTCCAGCCGCTTGGAGGGCGTGGATGCGCGCGGCTCCATCTTGCGCGACAGCTTGTGGTCGAGTGTCGTCACCGAGATCGCCACCCGCACCAGGTGCAGCTTGGCCAGTTCGGTCAGCAGGTCGAGATCGCGCACCACCAGCGCCGACTTGGTGGTTATGGTCACTGGATGGCGCGCTTCCAGCAGCACTTCGAGGATCGAGCGCATGATTTTGTGTTTGCGCTCGGCCGGCTGGTAGGGGTCGGTGTTGGTGCCGATGGCGATGGGCTTGGGCCTGTAGCGCGGATTGGCGAGTTCGGCCCGCAGCGCTTCGGCGGCGTTCACCTTCACATAGATGTCGCGCTCGAAATCGAGCCCGGCCGAATGGCCCAGATAGGCATGCGTCTGGCGCGCGAAGCAGTAGATGCAGCCATGCTCGCACCCACGATAGGGATTGATCGAGCGATCGAACCCGATATCGGGGCTCTCGTTGCGCGCGATGACGCTCTTGGCCCGCTCGACATGCTCGATGGTTTCGAAGATCGGCAGCGGGTCGACATTGTCCCAGCCGTCATCGAACGTCTCGCGCGTGTGCTTCTCGAACCGGCCGACGATATTGCTCTGCGCCCCGCGCCCACGGTTCTGGCCGGGGTCGACCATGGGGCGGTCGATGAGGTCGGCGTCTCGCGTATGTGCAAGCTTGTCGAGCGCCTCGAAAGATGGAGCCTGGTAGAGCGCCATGTCCGTTCTCCTGTCCGCAGGGCGAATCGTCGCCCTGGTAACGTCCCGTTAGGGATAGCGCGGAAATGAGAACAAATAAAGAACAAACGCAAGGAACGTCAGTCCGGCTGGATCACCGGCGCCGCCGCCACCCAATAGCCGGGCCACCTCTCTCGCAGGTCGTGCGCGGCCTGGTGCGCCTGTGTGCTCGAGCCGAAAAGCCCGAAAACCGTGGCACCCGAGCCGGACATGCGCGCGAGCACGCATCCTGGCGCCCGCGCCAGCGTGTCCCGCAACGCGCCGATCACCGGCACCATGGCGATGGCAGGCGGCTCGAGATCGTTGCGGGTCTCAGCCAGCCAGATTCCGAGCTGGGCCGGACGTGTCAGGGGCTCGGGCAGATCGGGCAAGCCGTCGTTCTCATGCACCTGCAGGCGCCGGAAGACGTCGGCCGTCACCACCGGAACCAGCGGATTGACCAGCACGACATGGGTCTGGGGAAAGCTCGAAAGCGCCGTCACGCGCTCGCCAACCCCCTGGGCGCGGCAGGGTCGAGAAAGCAGGCACATCGGCACGTCGGCGCCGAGCCTGGCGGCGACTGCCATCAACTCGTGTTCGGGTAAGAGGGCAGGGCCCAGCGACGCCATGAGGCGCAACACCGCCGCCGCGTCGGCCGAGCCCCCTCCCAGCCCCGCGGCGACCGGCAGGTTCTTCCTCAGGTTGAACGCAAGCCGCGCAGGCACGTGATCGGGCCAAGTGGCCCGGAAGGCCGCCACGGCGCGCAGCACCAGGTTGCCTTCCCCACTGGTCAGACCCGTTCCGAAGGGCCCCGAAATCGAGAGCTTGTCCTCGTTCGCCGGGAAAGCCTCGATCTCGTCGGCCACGTCCGCGAACACCACGAGGCTATCGAGCTCGTGATAGCCGTCAGGGCGCCGCCCCGCGATGTGCAGGGCGAGGTTGATCTTGGCGGGTGCCGTCTCGACGAACGCTTCCGTCACGGCGCGCTACTGGGTAGCGGCGACCGGATCGAGCCCGTTGGCCAGTTTCGGCTTCACGCGCTCCTTGACGTTCCCTTCCTGATCGACGCTGAGCGCGATGTTCCACTGGAACCGTGCCTCGAGCGTGCGCCCGGCGCGCCAATAAGCGTCGCCCAGGTGATCGTTGATCTCCGGATCGTTCGGGCGAAGCTGCACGGCCTGCTCGAGGTAACGCACGGCGTCGTCGTATTTGTTGAGCCGGTAATAGGCCCAGCCCAGGCTGTCCACGATGTAGCCGTCATTGGGCTGGGACTGGACCGCCTTCTGGATCATGCCCAGGGCGCGGTCGAGGTTCATGCCCTTGTCCACCCAGCTGTAGCCCAGGTAGTTGAGCACCTGCGGCTGGTCGGGGTTGAGGTCGAGCGCCTTGAGGAAGTCGCTCTCGGCCTTGTCCCACTCGTTGGCGCGCTCATAGGCGATGCCGCGCACATAGTAGAACCGCCAGTCCGCCGGGGCCTCGCCATTGGTGAGGTCGAGCGCCTTGGTATAGGCGTCGGCCGCCGCGATGTACTGCTTGTCCGAGCGCAGCATGTCGCCCAGCGTCGAGACCGCGTCGATGTCCTTGGGATTGGTGGCAACGATATTGCCCAGCCGGCGGATGGCCTCGCTGCGATCGCCCGTGGCGTCGAGGTTGGAAGCGACGCGGATCACTGCGGTCGGCTTCATGGGCGAACCGGTGGGGATGGCGTCGTAGAGCTTGTTGGCGGCGTCGTGCTGCCCGGCGCCATCCAGGAGCTGGCCCAGCACCAGCGAAATCACGTCGGCCTTGGGCTCGAGATAGATACCCAGGCGCAGGAACACCACAGAGAGGTCAAGGCTCCCGTCGCGGGCCAACGCCACCCCGATGCCGTGGAACATCTCGGCGGCGCCCGTCTGCACGTTGGTTGCGAACATGCCGGGGCGCTTGTGCTTGGCTAGGTCTTCCTTGACCTGGTCCACCAGCGGGTGGCTTAGCCCCTGGGCCTCGAAGTTCACCACCACGTCGATCGCATCGTCGAACTTGCCGGCATTGCCCAGGATCCGCGCATAGGCCTCGGCCACGCGCGCCACATAGGGGTCGTTCTCGTAGGCCTTCTTGGCGTAGCGGATGGCGTCGTCGGTATTACCCGTGACCTCGGCCATCAGCGCGCGGTGGAAGACGAGGAAGTCGCCCAGCCCCTGCGAGCCGAGCTCGTCCAGCAGCTTGTTGGCTTCATCCAGCTTTTTGTCGCCCACCAGCGCCCAGGCGCGCAGGATGTCGCCCGTGATGCCGGCAAAATTGTCCGAGCCCAGGTCCCGCAACGCCTCGGCCGCCGCCGCATAGCGGCGTTCCTTGAGCGCTTCTGTCGCGATGATGAGGCGCGCCAGCTGGTTGTCCGGCTGCAGCTCGAGCAGATGGCGGGCCGTGTTGGCCGCGTCCCCGATCTGCCCGTTGGCGGCATAGGCCACGAAGGCCCGCTCGATGACGGTCGGGTTCTCCCAGTCCACCTGCGCCGCCTGGCCGAAATAGCGCGCGGCGTCTGCCGTTCGCATGTCGACCATGGCCTGCTGGCCAGCCAGGAAGCTGCCTGTCGCGCTCAACGGCTTGCTTGTGAAGAAGGTCTGGGAGAGCGCTGTGGATGACATGCCCATGACGGCCACGGCAACGAGGGCCGAGCGATGGAGAATGCGCGCAACTGAAGTCACAGGGTAGGGTTCTCCCACAAATCAGCGGATTGCTGTTTAAGCCCGCAAAGATTGTCCGTTTTGAGACTGAGCCGCAAGGGGCGGTGGCGGGGTTGTGATGCTACATTCCCGAGTAGTTCGGCCCGCTGCCGCCCTCGGGTGGCACCCAGGTTATGTTCTGGGCCGGGTCTTTGATGTCACACGTCTTGCAGTGCACGCAATTGGCCGCGTGGATGCGGAAGACGGGCGCGCCCCCCTCCTCGGCCACCTCGTAGACGCCTGCCGGGCAGTAGAGCGGGGCGGGCTCGCCATACCGGGGCAGGTTGTCGCGTATCGGCACCGCCGGATCGTCGAGCACCAGGTGCACGGGCTGGTCTTCGTCATGGGAAAGATTGGCCAGGAACACCGACGCCGGCCGGTCGAATGTCGTCACCCCGTCCGGGCGCTCGTAACGATGCTCGGTCGAGCCCGCCTTTGGCCGCAGGGCCGCGTAGTCCGCGCCCTTGTGCGCCAGCGTTCCGAAGATCGAGAACTTGAAAAGCTGGTTGGTCCACATGTCGAAGCCTGCCAGCAGCACCCCGCCGACCAGCGTGCCGAACCGCGACCACAGCGGCTTCATGTTGCGGACCGGCTTGAGCTCGGCTTCGATGCCGGTCGAGAGCACCTTGTCCTGCAGCGTCTCGATCCAGTCGTTGCTCCGGCCTTCCGCAATGGCCGCGCCGACGGCGTCGCCCGCCGCGATGCCCGAAAGGATCGCGTTGTGGATGGCCTTGAGCCTTGGAGTGTTCATGAAGCCGGCCGCGCAGCCGATGAGGGCGCCGCCGGGAAAGGCGAGATCGGGTATCGACTGCCAGCCGCCCGACGTCATCGTCCGCGCTCCATAGGAGATGCGGTGCGCTTCTTCCAGCAGTGGCGCGATGGCCTTGTGCCGCTTGAAGCGCTGGAATTCGTCGAAGGGCGAGAGCATGGGGTTGGCGTAGTCCAGGTGCACTACCAGCCCGAGGTAAATCTTGCGGTCCTCGGCGTGGTAGCAGAACCCGCCGCCGCCCGTGGTGTTGTCGAGCGGGAAGCCCAGGTAGTGGTCGACCCGGCCCGGCTGATGCTTCTCGGCCGGGATCTCCCAGACTTCCTTGATCCCGAGACCGTATTTCTGCGGGCTCTTGCCGGCATCCAGCCCGAAGGCGGGGATGATTTTCTTGGCGAGCGAGCCGCGCGCGCCCTCGGCGATCAGCGTGTACTTGGCCAGCAGCGCGATGCCCTGCGCGAAACTGTCCTTGGGCTTGCCGTCATGGTCGACGCCCAGGTCGCCGGTGATGATCCCCAGCACCTCGCCCTTCTCGCCGGTCACCACGTCGACGGCCGCAGTCATGGGGTAGATCTCGACGCCCAGCCCGGTCGCTTGTTCCGCCAGCCAGCGGCAGAGGTGGCCAAGGCTCACGATGACGCCATCGGGCGTCTGCATCATCGGCGGTACGATGAGGTGGGGCAGGGTGATCCCGCCCTGCGCGGTGAGGAAATGGAACCGGTCCTCGGTGACCTTGGGGCCAACCGGGGCGCCCATCAGCCGCCACTCGGGCAGCAGGGCGTCCAGCCCTTTCGGATCCATCACCGCGCCCGAAAGGATGTGGCCGCCCACCTCGGCGGCCTTCTCGACCACCGTCACCGCCAGGTCGGGATATTTCTGCTTGATCCTGATCGCGGCCGCCAAACCGGAAGGACCTGCGCCAACGATCACGACGTCGGTCGAAAGGCTTTCGCGGTCGCCGGCAGAGGCCATGAGTCGTCCAATTCCAAGGGCACTGGGGTCACTGGCGCTGGCAGCGCCGCAAGGCGTGTGACATAACAGACATCATGACTGCAAATCGACCGCTAAATGACGCCGAAATGGTCGCGGCCCTCGAATGGTATCGCGCCGTAGGCGTGGACCTCGCCGTTCTTGAGGAGCCTGTCGATCGCTTCGCCGCCTCGCAGATGGCGCGCGCACGCCCCGCGCCGCCGCCGGTCGCTGCCGACCCGGTGCCGGTGGCGCCGCCCGCTTCGGCGGCGGGTCTGAACGCCGACCCTTCCGAAGCGCGCGGCCTGGCCGCCTCGGCCACCACCCTCGATGAATTGCAGTCCATCCTCTCGGCCTATGACGGTTGCGCGCTCAAGCTGCGCGCCACCCAGCTCGTCTTTGCCGACGGCAACCCGGAAGCCGACATCATGTTGATCGGAGAGGCTCCCGGCAGCGAGGAAGATCGCATCGGCAAGCCTTTCGTCGGCCGCTCCGGCCAACTGCTCGACCGCATGCTCGGTGCAATCGGGCTCGACCGCACCAAGGTCTATATCGCCAACACCGTTCCCTGGCGCCCGCCCGGCAACCGCACGCCCACGCCCGAGGAAATTGCGCTCTGCCTGCCGTTTCTTCATCGCCAGATTGAACTTGTCGCGCCCCGGATCATTGTGACCCTGGGTGGCCCGGCAATGCAGACCGTGTTTCAGACCACGGCCGGCATCCTCAAGTCGCGGGGCCAATGGCGGGAGCTCAGCGTGGGCAACCACACGGCCATGGCCATTGCCACGCTGCATCCGGCCTACCTCCTGCGCCAGCCGTTGCAGAAGCAGCAGGCGTGGCGTGACATGCTGGCACTCAAGCAAAAGATCGCGGCAGAAAAGCTGGGCTAAAAGGCGAAACCTGCCCCAATCTTGACGGAGTGTTCACCCAAGGGATGGAACTATCTTCCATACCTGAACTGAATCTCTCTCGCGGCTCGGTTTTCAAAAGCGGTTCAATGACTTCCGTCGTCAAGATCTATGCTCTCTTCCTCGGTTCCTGCCTGCTCATGTTCGGCGGCGGACTTCAGGGGCTCCTGCTCTCGGTGCGCGGCGCGGAGGAGAACTTCTCCCTGCTGGCCTTGGGCCTGATCGGCACCGGCTGGTCGGTCGGCTTTGTCGCTGGCTCGATTTCCGTGCCGATGCTGGTCAAGCGCGTCGGCCATATCCGCGCCTATTCGGTGATGGCCGTCGTAGGAACGGTCACGATCCTCCTCAATCTGCTCTGGATCAACGACATCGGCTGGATCGTCCTGCGCGCATTCTCGGGCTTCTGCTTCGCCGGTGCCGCCATGATCGTGGAGAGCTGGCTCAACGAAGTCGCCGACAACCGCAACCGCGGCACCATCTTTTCGATCTACACCACGCTCAATATGGCGGCCTCGACCCTGGGTCAGCTCGCCATGTCGGTGACTGGCGTCTCGGGCTACCTGCCCTTCGTGATCGGCGCCATCAGCTTCATTCTCGCCGTCCTGCCGACCGCTCTTACGTCGACGCCCCAGCCCCGTCCGCTGGCGTCCGCCAAGCTCGACGTGGTGCTGCTCTATAAGACCTCCCCGGTGGCGGTCATCGCGGCGTTCACCCTGGGCATGGCCAACGGCACTTTCGGCACGCTCGCCCCGGTCTACGGCTACGCCCAGGGCCTCGATGCCGCCGGCATCTCCGTGCTCTTTGCGGTGACGGCCATTCTCGGCGCCAGCGCCCAGATACCCTTCGGCCGCCTTTCCGACCGCGTCGATCGGCGCCTGGTGATGATCGGCCTGTCGCTCGCAGCGGCCATCACCGGCACGCTCCTGGTGATCATCAATCCGTCGCCCGGCATCATCATGTATGTGCTGTTCGGCATCTACGGCTTTGCCGCCAACCCGATCTACGCCATCGCCGTGGCCCACGCGAACGACTTCGCCAAGGATGGCAGCTTCGCCAAGATCGCCAGCGGCATGCTGCTGATCCTGGGTATCGGCCTGGCTATCGGGCCGGCGGTCGCATCCTTCATCATGAGCAGCTACGGTCCGGTCGGCCTTTTCATCGTCACCGCGACTTTCCACGGCACCCTTGCAGCGGTCGCCTTCTGGCGCATGAAGATCCGTCCGGTGCGCGATGCCACCGGCCGCATGCGCTTCCGCCCGATGGAATCGAGCAAGGCGACGCCGGAAACCGTCGTGCTCGATCCGCGTTCGGACCCCGAAGAGGCCGAGCGCGAAAGGGCCTCGACAGCTGCTGCGTAAACCACTACCAAGCGGGCGCTCCAGTCAGCCGTAAGCGTTACCGTCATCCAACGCACCAACCCACGCCCGTGGGCTCCCTCAGGGAGAGGTGCCCGTTGGCGAAATAGACGGAGATTTCCCATGCGCTTCCGGCGCTTGCCGAAACGCTACGCTGCGGTGGTTACACCGCTGGTGCTTTCCTTGATCATGACATTTGTCGTATCGCTAGTTGCGACCCTGCGTTCTGTCGGGGCCTCGCCCGATCTGCTTTCGCTCTGGTTGCAGGCTTGGGCGCTGTCCTGGGCCATCGCTTTCCCCACGCTGCTTGCGGTGCTTCCGCTTGTGCGGCGGATCGTGATGGCGATCGTGGAAAGCTGAATCATACCGGCAGCCCCCAGGGGCTGCCGCAACCACCAGGAGCATACGATGTTCAAGTCAGAGCGCGACGACAAGAAACCCTTCGTTCCGCTGTCCTTTTTCGTCATCGCGGTATCCGACACCCGCACCCTCGAGACCGACACCAGCGGCGCTCTGCTCAAGGAAATGATCGAGGCCGACGGCCACCACGTCTTTGACCGCACCGTGGTGCCCGACGTCGTCCACCAGCTGCGCGCCCGCGTTCAGGGCGTGGCGGCCGATACGCATATCGACGTCATCATCACTACGGGCGGCACCGGCTTTACCGGCCGCGACGTGACCCCCGAAGCCATTGAGCCGCTGTTCGACAAGCGCATGGATGGGTTCTCGGTGCTCTTCCACCAATTGTCGGCTCAGAACATCGGCACCTCGACCATCCAGTCGCGTGCGACGGCCGGTCTCATCGGCAAGACCTTCGTCTTCTGCCTGCCGGGTTCGAAGGGTGCCGTGCGCGATGCCTGGACCGGCATCCTGCGCCACCAGTTCGACTACCGGACCAAGCCCTGCAATTTCGTGGAGATCATGCCGCGCCTGCAGGAGCACCTGCAAAGGCTCGAGGTCGAGCAATAAGGGTATCGTTCCCGGCGCGGCGCGGAGGCAGTTCCCTGCGCGCCGCTAGAATGCCCGCGCGACGCTGAACTCGGCGACATCGCCCAGGAGCGTCCGCATCTCCGAAGACGGCAATGCCCTGAGGGCCTCGCGTGCTGCCCGCGCGTGGGCGTGCGCCTTCTCGACCGTGCGGTTGAGCGTGTCGTATTTTTCGAGGATCGAAACGACCCGCGCCACCGTCTCGTCGGGTACCTCGACATTGCCGAGCGCGCCTTCGATCAGGGACCGTTCAGCCGGCGTGGCATCGGCCAGAGCCAGGATGATCGGCAGCGTCATCTTGCCTTCGCGCAGGTCATCACCGGTGTTCTTGCCCAGCGTGCCGCTTTCGCCGCGATAGTCGAGAACGTCGTCGACGAGCTGGAACGCATTGCCCAGCTCGACCCCGTAGGTGCGCAGGGCTTCGCGGCCGGCCGCATCGGCGCCGCCCACCATGGCGCCAACTTCGGCCGCCGCCTCGAAAAGCGTAGCGGTCTTGGCGTGGATGACCTGGTCGTATTCGGAAGCCGTGGTCGAAAGATCGCGCGTCTTGGCGAGCTGGAACACTTCCCCCTCGGCCATGGTCGCTGCGGCCTTGGCCAGCACGCCCAGCGCTTCCACGTCCCGGGTCTCTACCATCATCATGAAGGCCTGGCCGAGCAGGAAGTCCCCTACCAGCACGCTCGCCTGGTTGCCCCAGATGATACGGGCAGCCGGGCGTCCGCGGCGCAGGTCGCTCTCGTCCACAACATCGTCGTGGAGGAGGGTCGCATTGTGCATGAATTCGACGGCTGCCGCGAAATTGACATGGGCGCCGTTGGATTTCCCGAACAGCAGCGCTGCCGCCACGGTCAGCATCGGCCGCAGGCGCTTGCCGCCCGCTTCGATGAGGTAGCGGGCCAGTTCGGGAACCATATCCACATGCGAATCGGCGCGCGCCAGGATAAGCGCGTTCACCTTGTTCATTTCCGCTTGCGTTGCGGTCAGCAGGCGGTCCATCGCGGAGGGACCGGCCAGTTCGTTTTCTGCTGTCGCCGACAAGGCCATCATTTACTCGCGTTTGCCGTGAGCCCGGCGGAATGTCGTTGAGCCGGGGCGGACGCGTTATATGCTTGGCGCGAACCAAGTAAAACCCCGCCCGCAGGGTGCGATGTCCCTAGACCAGCCTAACGACTTTGTAAAACACCAAACGCCGACGCGCGATGCCTTTTTGGGCGGGCGGCTGATTGTGTCGCAACCTGGCCACGGTTTTCGTGCAGGCCTCGATTCGGTGATTCTGGGCGCCTCGGTCTCCGTGGAGAGCAAGACGCTGCTCGATCTGGGCACCGGCTCCGGCGTTGCCGGTCTCGTGGCGCTGGCTAATATCCCCGCGCTTTCAGGCATCCTGGTGGACAGGGACCCAGAGGCGCTGGCGCTGGCGCGCCTCAATATCGAAGAGAACGACATAGGTGCCCGCGCAACGGCGCTCGAGCTCGATGTTGCCGCCAAGGGCAGCGTCCGCAAGGCCGCCGGACTGCCGGCCGAGCACTTCACCACCGTCATTGCCAATCCTCCCTTTTTCGAGCGGGAGGCAGGTACGCTTGCTAACCATCAGGGCAGGGCGTCCGCCCGGCACATGGCCTGGGAAGAGCTCGACCTATGGGTCAAGGCCGCCGCGACCCACGCCACTCCCGGCGGCGAGATCATCTTCGTGCATGTCGCCCAGGCCTTGCCGCACCTGCTCGCAGCCTTCGAGTCCCGCTTCGGCGCCCTTACCATCTTGCCGCTGTCTCCCCGCAAGGGACAGGAATCCACGCGCGTCCTCATCCGCGGCATCAAGGGCTCCCGGGCCCCGCTGCGCCTCCTGAGCGCGCGTGCCCTCCACGAAGATGCCGGTCGCGGCTTCTCGCGCGAGTTCGAGGCCATCTTCCGCGGCACTGGACGGTTGGTCTGGTAATTGGCAGGCTTGCCGCTTACATGACCGGCTGAAACGGTCGGGGGAACCCATGGCAGGACGAATTCGCAGCTGGATCGGCAAGCTCTTCGGGCACGGGGCAACCGTGATCCCCGTGGTGCGCCTGCAGGGCGTCATCGCCGCCGACACCCGTCCGGGCCGTCTCAACATCGCCGGCGTCGCCCCGCTCCTCAAGCGGGCGTTCGACATGAAGGCGGCGCCCGTAGTCGCTATCATCGTCAATTCGCCCGGCGGTTCGGCCGTGCAGTCTCGCCTGATCTCCAAGCGCATCCGCGACCTTGCCGAGGAAACCGGCAAGAAGGTTATCGTCTTCGTCGAGGATGCCGCGGCCTCCGGTGGCTATTTCATCGCCGTGGGCGCGGACGAGATCATCGCCGACCCGTCTTCCATCGTCGGTTCGATCGGCGTCATCTCCGCCGGCTTCGGCTTCGTCGAGGCCATCGAAAAGCTCGGCGTCACACGCCGCGTCTATACGGCCGGCAAGAACAAATCGACGCTCGACCCCTTCCTCCCCGAGAAGCGCGAAGATGTCGACCGCCTCAATGCCTTCGCCCTCGATGTCCATCACGTTTTCATCGACCACGTGAAGACGCGCCGCGCCGGCAAGCTCACCGCCCCGGACGACGAATTGTTCACCGGCCAGTGGTGGAGCGCGCTGAGCGGCTTGCGGCTGGGCCTCATCGATGGCCTGGGCGACATTCACCAGACGCTGCGCGAACGCTATGGCGCCGATGTTCAGCTCAAGGCCATCGAGCCCAAGCGCCCCCTTTTCGCGCTGCCGCGCTTCGGCCTGAGCGCCGCCGCGGCAGGCTCTGCAACCGGCGAAGTTCTTGCCTCGATCGAGGATCGCGCCCTGTGGTCGAGGTTCGGGCTGTGACGGCAATCGCACTGCGCCTCGCCATCTATGTCATCATCGTCGCCGCGGTCTATTTCGGCATCCGCAAGATCTGGCGCGACTGGAAGAGCCAGTTCCGCAATCTCGACCGCGAGCAGCATGAGCGCGACCTGCGCGAGCGCGACCGCCCCGATGTGATCACCCTCAAGCGCGACGGCGACGGCGTATTCCGCCCGAATGGCAAAGACGACGATCAGGCAGGCCCACGCGCTTGACCACCCGGATGCGGCCCACTAGTTTCGCCGCGCTTTCTCCAGCCGGACCTTTCGCGCGATGACCGACGCCCTGCCTGCCAACATGGACCCTAAACGCTCGTTCCAGGGGCTGATCCTGACGTTGCAGCGCTATTGGGCCGAACAGGGTTGCGTCATTCTCCAGCCATACGACATGCCCATGGGCGCTGGTACCTCCCACACCGCCACAGTGCTGCGCGCGCTCGGCCCCAAGCACTGGAACGCCGCTTACGTGCAGCCCTCGCGCCGCCCCAAGGATGGCCGCTATGGCGAGAACCCCAATCGGCTCCAGCACTATTACCAGTTCCAGGTGATCCTCAAGCCGTCGCCCGACAACATTCAGCAGCTCTACCTGGATTCCCTGGCCGCCATTGGCCTGGATTCCTCGCTCCACGACATCCGCTTCGTCGAGGACGACTGGGAGAACCCGACGCTGGGCGCCTGGGGCCTCGGCTGGGAGTGCTGGTGTGACGGCATGGAAGTGAGCCAGTTCACCTACTTCCAGCAGGTCGCCGGCTTCGAATGCTCGCCGGTCTCGGGCGAGATCACCTATGGCCTTGAGCGTCTCGCCATGTACGTGCAGGGCGTCGAGAACGTCTACGATCTCAACTTCAACGGCGGTAACGGCAACAGCAAGGTTACCTATGGCGACGTTTTCCTGCAGAACGAGCAGGAATTCTCCAAGTACAATTTCGAGGCTGCCGACACCGACATGCTGTTCCAGCATTTCGCCGACGCCGAGAAGGAATGCCGCGCCCTGCTCGAAAAGGGCCAGGATGGCGACCGCCACACCCTTGCCGTTCCCGCCTACGAGCAGGTCCTCAAGGCCGCGCACAATTTCAACCTTCTCGACGCGCGCGGCGTGATCTCCGTGACCGAACGCCAGAGCTACATCCTGCGCATCCGCGAACTCGCCAAGGCCTGCGGCGGTGCCTGGCTGCAGACCGTCAACGGCGGCGCTGCCTGAGGGAGAAATCCCAATATCGACGTGGGGCACGGGTGCATAGGCTGCTTCCCATGCACCTGGTCCGAAACGAGCAGATCAAGTTGACGGGAGCCTACCTGAACGGCGCGGCTCTCGCCTTCCTGGCTGTCGGAGTTCTCGCGCCGGTGGTGGCGCTTGTTTCTCAGCGTCTGGATCAGCCTTGGCTGGTTGCTGCTATCGTACCGGGTTGTATGGCCGTCAGCGTCGCCTTACATTTGTTGGCGCGGTGGTTTCTGGAAGGGCTGGAAGAATGAGCACGCTCGATTTCCTGGTCATCTTTAGCATCGCGCCCCTCTGCGTTTTTCTGTTCGCGTTCGTCATGCTTTACGCGACCCGGCATCAGCGCGAGGAGTCGCGGCGCCACCGCCGCCTGCGCGAGCGCGCTGCTGAATAGCCGGACTTCACTTCGGGGCTTCGGTCCCCTATCTGTCTCCTGTCAAGAACCGGAGATTTCTCATGAAAATCAAACTGACACGAAAACAGGCGGCGCCGCCCAATCTGGCGGCAAAGGCGCTGGCCGAGGCGCAATATCGACCCAAGGTCGAGAAGAACCCGAAGGCCTATAGCCGCAAGCAGAAGCATCCAAAGGGGAGTTTGATGGTCGATCAGCTCCCCTTTTCCGTGCCCGGGAGCGAGGAAGAGGGCAATACCTGAGCAAAGTGCCTGTGCGCACAGTGCTTTGCTCAGGTATTGCCCTGTTGAAGTCCGCTTCCCGCAATGCCACTCTTCCCCGGCCGATTTCGGCGCTTAGGGGATCGTCATGACCGGCTTGATCATTCTGCTCATAATCGTGGCCGTGCTCGGCTACGCCGTCTACCTCTACAACAGCCTGGTGCGGAACCGGCAGCTCACGCAGGAGGGCTGGTCCGGCATCGACGTGCAGCTCAAGCGCCGCGCCGATCTCATTCCCAACCTGCTCGAAACCGTCAAAGGCTACATGACCCACGAGCGCGAGACGCTCGAAGCGGTCACAAATGCCCGGGCCGCCGCCCAGGCCGGCGCCAATGCTCCTCCTGAGGAGCGCGCCAAGCTTGAAGGCGCGTTGACCGGCGCTCTGGGGCGTCTCCTGGCCGTCGCCGAGGCCTATCCCGACCTCAAGGCCAACACCACGTTCCTCGATTTCCAGCAGGCGCTCCAGGGTGTCGAGGACGAGATCCAGCTCGCGCGACGCTATTACAACGGGGCGGTTCGCAATCTCAACGTGGCCGTAGAATCTTTCCCCTCCGCCATCATCGCCAACATGTTCAAGTTCACCAAGGCGGAGTATTTCGAGCTCGAAAACGCCGCCGATCGCGCCGTACCCACCGTCAAGTTCTAGCCTCGGGGGCGCAGCGGATGCGCATGGTCGGCCTGTTCGCGCGGCTTGCCGCCACGTTCGTGATGCTGGTCACACTGGCAGCGCCAGCGCTTGCCGCCGAGGTGATCCGCCGCTTCGATGCGGATATCGCGTTGGCGAAGGACGGCACCGTCAGCGTCACTGAGCGCATCTCGGTCAATGCCGAAGGCTACAGCATCACGCGCGGCATCTTCCGCGATATTCCCACAACGCTCACCAACGCCAATGGCTCGCTCCTGCGCTCGAACCTGGATGTGATCTCGGTCACTCGCGACGGGCACCCCGAGCAGTTCGCGCTCGAAGACCTGGAAAACCACTTCAAGCGCATCCGCATCGGCAATCCCGACGTCTACCTGCGGAACGGCATGCATACCTACGAAATCCGCTACACCATGACCCGCATGGCGCGGAGTTTCCAAGACCATGACGAACTCTACTGGAACGTTACGGGCAACTACTGGAACTTCCCGATCATCGAGGCATCGGCGAGCGTAACGCTGCCCGAGGGGGCGGTCATTTCCAACCTCGTCGGCTACACCGGTCCCGTCGGCTCCAATGAGCGGGCCGTGACCGTCACCCGTACCAGCGACAACACCGCCACCTTCAAGGCCACCCGGCAGCTCGATTCAGGGGAAGGCATGAGCGTTGCCCTTGCCTTCCAGAAGGGTGTCCTCGAGGCGCCGGGCGGCCTCACCGGGCTGGGCTACTGGCTTTCGGATCATCGCGATACCGTCCTGCCGCTCGTCGCCGTCCTGCTCGTCCTCGCCTACAACCTCTTCGCCTGGGATATGGTCGGGCGCGATCCGCCCAGGGGCACCATCATTCCGCTCTTCCACCCGCCCAAGGGCTATTCGCCGGGCCTCGTGCACTACATCAGCGAGATGGGCTGGAAGCGCGATGGCTGGACGGCCTTTACCGCCTCGATCTTCGATCTGGGGGTCAAGGGCCTCATCAGGATCGATCAGACCACCAAGAAGCTGCGCATCACCCTGACCGGCAAGCAGCCAGACGGGCAATTGCCGCCGGGCGAGGCGCTTCTCTACGGCTACCTCAACGCCAAGGGTAACCTCACCGTCGACACCACCACCGGTCCCGAACTCAACCAGAAGCGGTCCGAGTTCATCTCCACGCTCCAGAGCGAGAACCGTCAGGTCTATTTCCGCAACAACACGGGCTATGTCTTTCTTGGCGGAATGCTCGCCGTGCTCATGCTGGGCGCGATGGTGTTCTTCGAGGTGCTCGATCCGCTCTGGCTGATCGTCGCGGTCATTGCCGGCGTCGCCATCGGCCTTTTCACGTCGCTCTTTTCGAGCTTCTGGAGCGGCGGTGGTTTCAGTCGCTTCGTGATCCTCGTCTGGGTGGGCATTGCCGGCTTCAATCTCATCGGCGCCGGCAGCGATGTGATTTCGGGCTTCCGCGTCGATACGGCCGTCTTTGCTGCGGCCTCGATCGTGCTCATCACCATCGTCTTTGCCATCCTGCTCCGGGCGCCCACCGTGCAGGGCCGCAGGGTCATGGACCAGATCGACGGCTTCAAGATGTATATCAACACCGCCGAAAAGGAGCGGCTCAACCTTATCAACGAGCCGCCGATGACCATCGAGCGCTTCGAGTCGATCCTGCCCTTCGCCATCGCACTCGGCATCGAGAAGCCCTGGTCGCATTACTTCCAGAGCGAACTGGCGCGCAACGCGGTGGCGGGCGCCGCCGTCGCCACCTATTCGCCCGGCTGGTATTCGGGTCGCGACTTCTCCTCGGGCAATTTCTCCAACACCGTATCCACGGTCGCCAGCAGCATGACCTCGGCCATGGTCGCCGCCCAACCGCAGTCCTCCTCCTCATCGGGCTTTTCTGGCGGTGGAGGCGGTGGCGGCGGGTCCGGTGGCGGCGGCGGTGGTGGAGGCGGCGGGGGCTGGTAGCCTAGAGCTCCGCCAGCCGGAACCGCAGGTTTCCGCCGCCCTCATAGAGCACGTTGTCCACCACCCAGCTATCGGGCGTGCGATCCATCTGCACCTGGTCGACCCGTTGCGATCCGTCGGGCAACCGGTAGGTCACCGCAACCAAGACGATCGGCGCGTTCTCGATGCCGTTGACGAACGAGGCGTCGCACGTGCTCGGCCTGCCCGAAAGGCTCGACCAGGGGATGGCCACGTCTTCCCCGGCATGGCGCAGGGCCTTCACGATCGAGGACAGAAGGGCAGGGGCCATTGGCGGCCTCAGCCGGGTCCACTCGCCGCTGATGGCTGCGGCGCAGAATTTTTCGGCCACTTGCAGTGGCGTGGGAGTACGGGGGCTGTCGGCGTTTCCGGCGTCCCAGGCTTGCGCCGGCACCGTCAACAGCAGCAAGGGCAATAACCAGCGCATGGCGGTCCTCCTTCCTGCATCTGGTTGATTTTACGCCTGCCCGCGTGCGCCAACAACGGCGAAGCGATGGCCCGAAGCGATGGACAACCGGCGCTACCCTTGCTAGGCAATCCGCGCCTTTCCGCTAGCTGGTTTCACCAAATGCCCGAACTGTTGCTCGAACTCTTCTCGGAAGAAATCCCGGCCCGCTTTCAGCGTCGCGCCGCCGAAGATTTGAAGAAGGCCGTCACCAACGGTTTGGTCGAAGCGGGTCTGCTCTACGAGGGCGCCAAGGCCTTCGTCACCCCGCGCCGGCTGGCGCTCACTGTCACCGGTCTGCCGCCCCGCTCGCCCGATACGCGCGAGGAAAAGAAGGGCCCGCGCGTCGGCGCGCCCCAGCAGGCCATCGATGGCTTCCTCAAGTCGGCCGGTCTCGTCTCCATCTCCGAGGCCAAGGTCGAAAGCGATCCCAAGAAGGGCGAGTTCTACGTCGCCGTGGTCGAGCGCAAGGGCGAGGAAACCCAGACCATTCTTTCCCGGCTCCTGCCCAAGGTGATCGCCGAATTCCCGTGGCCCAAGTCCATGCGCTGGGGTGCCGGGCGCACGCAGTGGATTCGTCCCATGCGCGCCATCATCGCCACCTTCGGCACCGAAAACGACGATCCGGTCGTCATTCCCTTCGATGCCGAAGAACTTGAGAGCGGCCAGACCACCTATGGCCACCGCTTCCTCGCTCCGGGCGCCATCAAGGTGAAGCGGTTCGATGACTACGTCACGTCGCTCGAGCGCGCCAAGGTCGTGCTCGACATCGATCGCCGCCGCGACATCATCAAAGGTGAGGCCGACCAGCTTGCCTTCGCCCAGGGCCTTACCGTCATCCACGATGATGCCCTGCTCGAGGAGGTCGCCGGGCTCGTTGAATGGCCGACCGTCATGATGGGGTCGTTCGATCCCGATTTCCTCGAGGTGCCCGAGGAAGTCATCATCACCACCATCCGCGTCAACCAGAAGTGCTTCTGCCTGCGCGACGCCTCCGGCAAACTGGCGCCGAAGTTCCTGCTGACGGCCAATACCGTCGCCCAGGATGGCGGCGAGTTGATCGTTGCTGGCAACGAGCGCGTCATCCGCGCCCGCCTGTCGGACGCCAAGTTCTTCTACGAGACCGATCTGGCCACGCCCCTGGCCGACGGGCTGCCCCGCCTCGAGCACACGGTGTTCCACGCCAAGCTCGGCACCCAGCTCGAGCGCGTCAATCGCCTCGAAAAGCTGGCCGTCGAGATCGCCCCGCTGGTCGGCGCCAACCCCGACGAGGCCCGCCGCGCCGCCCGCCTGGCCAAGGCTGATCTTGTCACCAACATGGTCGGCGAGTTTCCCGAACTGCAGGGCCTGATGGGCCGCTACTATGCCGAGCGCCAGGGCGAGAGTGCCGCGGTCGCCAATGCCGTAGAGATGCACTATAAGCCGCTCGGTCCCACCGACCGGGTACCCACAGAGCCGGTCGCGATCGCCGTGGCCCTGGCCGACAAGCTCGATCTGCTCACCGGCTTCTGGGCCATCGACGAAAAGCCCACCGGCTCGCGCGATCCCTTCGCCCTGCGCCGTGCCGCCCTCGGCGTCATCCGCATCATCACCGAGAACGGCCTGCGCTTCCCGCTCCAGGTCGAGGCCGACCTGCTGGCCTTCTTCCACGATCGCCTGAAGGTGTCGCTGCGCGATGCCGGCGCCCGCTACGATCTCGTCGACGCCGTGATCTCCGAAAACAGCAACGACGTGCTCCAGATCACCCAGCGCGTCGAGGCATTGTCCGATCTTCTCGGCACCGAAGACGGTCGCAATCTCCTCGCCGGCTATCGTCGCGCCGTTAACATCCTCGTCGCCGAGGAAAAGAAGGACGGCCGCGCCTATACCGGCACCGAGTTCAGCGGCGCCGCTCCCGTTGCCGAAGAGCTCGCTCTGAGGAACGGCGTCGCCCAGGCTTATGCGGATGTGTCGGCGCTCATCGCCTCGGACGACTACAAGGGTGCCATGGCGGCCCTCGGTCGCCTGCGCGCGCCCGTCGATGCCTTCTTCGAAGCCGTGCTGGTCAACGACCCCGATCCCGCCGTCCGGGCCGACCGCCTGAACCTGCTGGCCCGCCTGCGCGACACCATGCATCTGGTTGCCGATTTCTCGAAGGTCGCCGGCTGAAACGATGGGGACCGGCCAATCGGCTGGTCCCCGACTTGCCCGGACCCAAGTCCCTCTTCCCCGGCGAAGGCCGGGGCCCAGCGATAGCGCCGCCCACGCAGGCCTCCCCGCTTCGCGTCCGCCCAATGATGTCAGTATCGAACTAAGGCTTCCCGGCTCAAACCGGAGGCACGATCTCGTCGCGCCGGCCGTTCTTCTTGAACGGCGCCATGCCTTCGTTGGCCAGCTCGTCGGCCCGCTCGTTGAGGTCGTGGCCGGCATGGCCCTTGACCCAGTGCCAGGAAACGTCGTGCCGCTGCACGGCGGCATCGAGCGCCTGCCAGAGCTCGACGTTCTTGACCGGCTTCTTGTCTGCGGTCCGCCAGCCGTTGCGCTTCCAGTTGTGCACCCAGCCCTGCACGCCGTTCTTGACGTATTGGCTGTCGGTATAGAGTTCGACCTTGCACGGGCGCTTGAGCGCGCTGAGCGCCTCGATGGCGGCGGTCAGCTCCATCTTGTTGTTGGTCGTGAGGGCTTCGCCGCCCTTCAGTTCCTTGCGCTTGCCGCCATATTCCAGGATTGCGCCCCAGCCGCCCGGCCCGGGATTGCCCGAGCACGCGCCGTCTGTGTGGATCGTAACGACATCAGCCATGAACTGCCCGCCGGTTGTAGATGAAGAACTGGCAGGGCATGTCGAAGATGACCTGGCGGCGGGTGGGTTCCATGCCGATGCGCGCCAGCACGGCGAGCGAGGCGGCATTGTCCTTATGAGCGAAGCCGATGAAGTGGTCGTGGGGCGTTTCCCGGAAGATCCAGTCGCGCAGGCCCGCCGCCGCTTCGGTGGCGTAGCCCTTGCCCCAGTGCTCGCGAAAGAGCGCGTAGCCGATCTCCGGCTCGCCCGTCGGTTCGTGGATTCCGAACCCTGCCCGCCCCAGCAATGCCCCGTCTTCCTTGCGGATGACGCGCAGTTTGCCCATGCGGTGGTCGCGGAATTCGCTGGCCCAGCGCTCGAGCCGCAGCCGGCAGCGCTCCTCGGACCAGGGTAGGCCCTCGGCAGTGAAATAGCGGGCGATTTCGGGGTCGCCATGCAGGCGAACGAGTTCGGGAAGGTGCTCCGGCTGCCAGTTGGTCAACCTGAGCCGCTCGGTTTCGAGGACCGTTTCGCTCACGATCAGCCCGCAACCTGAACGGAAACTGAGCGCAGTTCGCGCGGGACGTTGAACGCGATGTTCTCGCGCGCCGTCACCCGGCTTTCAACCTTGATCTCGTAGCGCTGCGCGAAGGCCTCGATGACTTCGTCCACCAGGCTCTCGGGGGCGGATGCACCGGCCGAAACACCGAGCGACCGGATGCCATCGAGGCGCGTCCAGTCGATCTCGGAGGCGCGGTCCACCAGCATCGCCACCTTGCAGCCGGCGCGCTCTGCCACTTCCACCAGCCGCAGCGAGTTCGAGGAATTGGGCGAGCCCACCACGATCATCGCATCGACCTCGGGCGCCACCTGCTTGACGGCTTCCTGCCGGTTTGTGGTCGCGTAGCAGATGTCTTCCTTGTGCGGGCCGTTGATCGCCGGGAACCGGCGCCGCAGTGCCGCGACGATCTCGCTGGTGTCATCCACCGAGAGCGTCGTCTGCGTCACGAAGGCCAGGGTCTCGGGATGCTGCGGCTGGAAGGCCTCGGCATCGGCCACCGTCTCGACCAGCGTGATCGACCCCTCGGGAAGCTGCCCCATCGTGCCCACTACCTCGGGGTGCCCGCGGTGACCGATCAGAACGATCTCGTGCCCTTCGGCATGATGGCGCTGGGCCTCCACATGCACCTTGGAGACGAGCGGGCAGGTGGCATCGAGGAAGAACATGTTGCGCGAGCGCGCATCGGCCGGCACGCTCTTGGGCACGCCATGGGCCGAAAACACCACCGGCGCTTCGGTCTCGGGGATCTCATCGAGCTCCTCGACGAACACCGCGCCCTTGGCCTTGAGCCCATCCACCACGTATTTGTTGTGCACGATGGCGTGGCGCACATAGACCGGCGCGCCATACTTCTCGAGCGCCAGCTCCACGATCTGGATCGCCCGGTCTACGCCGGCGCAAAAGCCGCGCGGTGCGCACAGCACGATGTCAAGTTGCGGCCTTTTTTCCATATGAAAGCAAATGCTTTCTGAGGACCGGCAAGTCAAGTCTTGTTGCGGTGTTCGGGGTGCATGGGCAATATGCCCGTAACGTAGTGTTGAGGTCGTCCCGGTGACGCTGGCCCAGGAAATGTTTGCGATTGCCCCGGCGACGGGCCGTGCCAACGTTTCCCCTGCGCAGGAAGCTTTGCTGACCGGGAAGGCGGCCTGGCTCTACCGTGCTGCCGAAGCCGACATTCCTGTCGTTCCCACCATCGTTATCACCCGTTCTGCCTGGGAAGCCCTGCAATCCGAGCGTCGCCTGCGCGATAACCGCTTGCGCACCCACTGGGTCGCTACCCTCTTCCGGCTCGTCGGCCGCGATGGCGTGCCGCCTCACCTGGTCGTCCGTACCTCCGCGCCAAAGTACACCTCGGGCCTCGCTCCTGCCGAGGTCGACATCCCCGCGCCCCAGAGCGAGACCGAATCGGTCGATCCCGCCAAGCCGCTGGCCCGGGCGATTTCGGAGGCGTTTGAATCCTATTCGAGCGGTTCGTTCTGGCTTTCGAGCAGCGACAAAACCGCGCGGGGCCGGCAGATCGTCATCGTCCAGGCCCTCGCCACCGGCCAGTTGCGCACCTTCCTTACGCGCGATGCGCTGGCCGGCACCCTCGGCCCGGCGTCGGCCACCGGCGACGCGCTTCCTGAAATGCCCGCCGCCTCCCGCGATCTGGCCGAACGGCTCGATGCGCTCGCCGGCACGCATCTCTCCTGCCTCGTCGAAGTCGAGGGTAACAAGGTCCGCCTGCTCTCGGCCCGCGCCATCGCCGTGCCTGCCGGCGCCGAACTCGAGGCCGCCGTCGATCGGGTCGAGCGGGGCATCTGGACGCAGGGCCAGGCGGTCGCCGCCATCAGTCCGGCCCGCGTGCCCCAGCTCCTCCACCCGCGCCTCAAGGCTGACAACGAGGCCGAGCCCATTGCCACGGGCCTGGGTGTCTCGCCTGGCGCTGCCAGCGGCCTGGTGGTCTTTACCCCTGAGGACGCCGCGCGTGTCCGCGCCCGCGGGCGTCACTGCATTCTGGTGGTCACCGAAACCGGCCCCACCGACATCGAGGGCATGAAGGCCGCCACCGGCATTCTCACCGCCCGCGGCGGCATGACCAGCCATGCCGGCGTCGTGGCGCGCATCACCGGCAAGCCGTGCGTTGCAGGCGTTCGCACCCTGCACGTGGATGTCTCCGAGCTTTCCTGCCGTATAGGGGACCACGAGTTCCGCTCGGGCGACCGCATCACCATCGATGGCAGTGACGGCAGCGTCTATGCCGGCGCCCTCCCGCTCAGCCAGCCCCACATCGGCGGCGCCATCGGCACGCTCCTCGACTGGTCGGACAGCTCGCGCAAGATCTCCGTTCGCACCAACGTGGAAACCGTCGAGGCCGCCCGCACGGCGCTCAGCTTCGGCGCCGAAGGCATCGGTCTCGCCCGCTCCGAACATATGTTCTTCTCGCCCGAGCGCATGGTGGCGCTGCGCCGCATGATCCTGTCGGAAGACGAGGCCGACCGCGCCAAGGCGTTGACCGGTCTCGTCGACTTCCAGACCGGCGATTACGCCGCGCTCTTCCACACCATGGGTGGCCGCCCCATCACCGTGCGCCTCTTCGATCCGCCGCTTCACGAGTTCCTGCCGCGCTCCGATGAGGATATCGAAGAGACCGCCAGCTCGCTCGGCCTCGCCGTCCGCCAGTTACGCCAGCGCCTCGAGCGCCTCTCCGAGGTCAACCCGATGCTCGGCCATCGCGGCGTGCGCGTCGCGATCACCTATCCCGAAATCCTCGAAATGCAGATGCAGGCCCTCATGGCCGGCGTCGAGGCCGCGACAAGGCGCCAGCTCGCGCCGGTCAGCGTCGAGGTCATGGTGCCGTTCGTCTCCATGGCCAGCGAAGTCACCTGGATCCGCGAGCGCGTCATGGCGATCGCCGAGGCGGCAGGCGTGCTCCAGAGCGGGCGGGCGCTGCTCTCCTTCGGCACCATGATCGAGTTGCCGCGCGCCGCGCTGCGGGCAGGTGACATCGCCCAGAGCGTCGACTTCTTCTCGTTCGGCACCAACGATCTCACCCAGACCACGTTCGGCATTTCACGCGACGACGCCCCGACCTTCCTTGCCGCCTACCAGCGCAAGGGCCTCTACGACCAGGACCCGTTCGTCACCCTCGACCAGAAGGGGGTTGGCGAACTCATCGCCATGGCCATCGAACGCGGCAAGGCGGTCAATCCCAACCTCAAGATCGGCATTTGCGGCGAACATGCCGGCGATCCGGAGTCCCTGCGGTTCTTTGCCGGGCTCGACATAGATTATGTCAGTTGTTCACCGTACCGCGTGCCCATCGCGCGGCTGGCGCTGGCCCAGGCCGAGGGTTGATCCCAAAGCAATTTTTGGCGCCGGCGGGGCAAAACAAGGGGCTGATGGGCGGACTTATCCACCTCTCGCATTAACCGTGATCTGCAACGGAATCGCCCCATTTTGGCCGGAAAAAGCCCGTTTCCGCGCCCGAATCGGTGTGTTTACCCTGCGATAACCCTAATGGCGCATCATTGGGGTTGCCGGTATTTGAGTGAGTTTTGCCGGCGTGTTGTGTTGTGTGAGTAACAGCGTACATGGCCCTTCGAACCCGGCCAGTGAGAGCCCGCGCGGCTCGGCCCCGATCCCCCGCTGCCAAAGTTCTGGCGGCGGCTGTTTTTTGCCTTGTCGGCTACGCGACCATGATCGGCGGCGCGCAGGCACCGGCATATGGCGAGGCCGAAGTCCCGGCCGTCGTCCCGCCCTCCGCGACGCTTTCCTATTCGGGTGACAAGGTCACCATCACCGGCTCGGTCAAGCAGCTCTTTGCCAGCAAGGAATTCACCGGTCCCAACCGCGTCCTCAAGCAGGACCGCGCGCGCATCAATGTCGATGTGCTGGCCCTCACCAAATCCTTCGAGCAGACCCGTACGCGCCTCGCCGCCGCTGCCGAGCAGGCTGCGACCACCAAGACCGCTTCGGCCGCCGACACCAAGGTATCGGTGATGCCGCGCCCGCTCGAAGTCGCCTCGCTCGATCCCGCGGCCGGGTCCGAAGCGCTCCAGGCCATCGATTCCACGGTGCCCATGCCCGCTTCCGCCTCCGGCCAGCTCGCCTATGCCCGCGAAATGGCCCCGGTCACGAGCTTCGACACCAAGCCCGCTTCCACCAAGTATTCGGATCGCGAGCTCTGGTGCCTGTCGGAGGCCATCTATTTCGAATCGCGCGGCGAGTCCTATCGCGGCCAGGTCGCCGTGGCCCAGGTCGTCATGAACCGGCTCAAGCACAAGCTCTATCCCAAGACCATCTGCGGGGTGGTCTTCCAGGGTGAGGAGCGGCGCAATGCCTGCCAGTTCTCCTTTGCCTGCGACGGCATCCCGGAGACGGTCACCGACAAGAAGTCATGGGCCCAGGCCGAGGAAATCGCCAAGAAGGTCACCAGCGGCGAGCTCTACCTCACCGAGGTCGCGAACGCCACGCACTACCATGCCACCTACGTCTATCCGGACTGGGCGCCGCGTCTCAAACGCGTGACCAAGATCGGCCTCCACGTCTTCTACCGCTTCAAGGGGTCAGCCGCCGGCTAGTTGCCGAGCGCGAAGATCGATCCGGCGCTGAGCAGCGGCGCGACCGTCCAGCCGGATTTGTCGGACCAGAAGGCCACGCTCGTCACCGGCACGCCCGCACCCGTCAGCGGCGTCACATGGATGCCCGGGTAGCGCACATGCGGGGAGGCGAGGCCGTCGGTCGAATACGTCCCGCTCGGCGTGGTCATGATCTTGACGAAGCTCGTCCTGCCGAACTCGATCTTGCGCACTACCGCTGTGTGCGTCGCTTCCAGCGACACGTTCGGCTCGGTTTCGATCGTGAACAGGGAGTCGTCGAAGATCGCCAGCTTGGACTTGTCGAAGCTGGGCGCGAGCATCTCGTCGGCAAAGGCTCGAATGTCGGAGCCCGCCCCCGTCATCGCCAGGGCGGTGGCGGCGGTTGCACCCAAAGTCATCCCGACGAGTACGGGTTTGGTCGGCAAGGCCATGGCACTCTCCCAAAACAGGACAGTCCGGCGCTCGAGTAGCGCCGGTTCTTAACGGTTTATCAACCATAGCCGCTGCGGCAAGGCAAAGTCGATCAGCCGACAGCGTTAATTTTGCTTAGAATTTTACTGATTTGCGCTCAGCGTTTCGAAGGCGGAAACGAAGCGGTCATGGGCTTCCCGGGTCGGCCAGGGCCGGATCAGTCGCTCGAATTGATCGAAGTCGAAGGCCGGCAAAGTCGGCTCCCCGAAAAGCCGCCGCGCCTCGTCGCGATCGAAACCGGCAAGGTTCACCGCCTCGAAGAAAGCCGCCTCACGGTCCGCTGCCTTGATCTGCTTGACCAGCGCCGCCGGCGGGTGGGCAGGCAGGGAAAAGCGAACATGCACCGCCCCCAGCAACCTGTTCTCGATGTCCTTGTAATTCCCCCCGATCGCCGCCTTGAAGGGCGAAATCAGGTCGCCCATCACGTATTCGGGGGCGTCGTGGAGCAGGGCATAAAGCGATGCGGCCGGGCTGCAATCGGGATTGAGCGCCCGGTGGATTTCCATCACCAGCACCGAGTGCTGGGCCACCGAGAACGGGTAGTCGCCCTTCGTCTGGCCATTCCAGCGCGCCACGCGCGCCAGGCCGTGGGCGATATCGGAAAGCTCCACGTCAAGCGGGGAGGGATCGAGAATATCCAGCCGCCGGCCCGAAAGCATACGCTGCCAGGCCCGATTGGTCGCACGTGCCATTTCGCCCTCAAGTGGAAGGAGACACCGTTTCCTATTCGTTCGCGACCGATTCTCCAAATGCGTAGGTGGCCCATGCGGGCAGGACCAGGCTCGCCGGCGCCCCGGCCACGGTGACGCCCGCCGGATCGACGATCCGGTCGAGCCGCACGATGCCCACGGCCTTTCCATCGGCCACGGCGCCGACCGTTCCGGCCTCGCGCTCGCCCACCAGCACCGGCATTCCCGCTTCCGCTGCGGGCGCCGCCACGATCACCGGCCGGCGGCGCGCCGTGCCGCGATGCTTCATGCGCGAGACGACTTCCTGGCCGACATAGCACCCCTTGTCGAAGTCGATGCCGCCGAGAAGGTCCATGCCGATATCGTGGGCGAAGGTCGAGTCGGCGGCAAAGTCCGCGCCCTGCTCGGGAACGCCCGCCGCGATCCGCGCGGCGAGGTAGGGGGTGGTGTCCGCCTCCCAGCCCGCGGCATTCTCGATGGTGTCGATGACCCGGTAGCCGATGCCGCCCGCCCGGCTGTCGGCATGGACGATGCCCGCCTGCGGCGGCTCGGCGCTCCAGCCCACGCGGTGGCTCGCCCTGAGGTCTTCCATCGTCACTTCGGCGCGGAGCTTATAGAGCCGCATGCGCTTGAGGAAACTGTCGGCAACCGTCTCGTGCACGTCCAGCCAGAAGGCGTCGCCGTCCCAGCCGACCAGCCCCTCGGCCTGGATTTTGCCCTGGGCCGAAAGCAGCGCCCACCAGCGCGCCGGCCCCGGCTCGGCCACGACATGGCCCGTGACCACGTCATTGAGCAGTTTCTGCGCATCGCGCCCGGAAAACCGAAGCACGGCGCGGTCGGAACGGAGAGTGACGGACATATCTGGCTCCACACTGGACTAGGCCAAGGGCCTTGCCCTACAACCGGCCTCATTGGACTAGAACCGGTGAATGGCAGACATGGCGCAGTATGACGTGATTTTCAAGGACGGCACGGTCGTCAACCAGGACGGTGCTCACGTCACCGATATCGGCGTCCGGAACGAACGCATCGTGGCGCTCGGCTCGCTCGACCCGAGCGCGGCCGACAAGGTCGTCGACTGCAAGGGGCTCCATATCCTGCCCGGCGTCATCGACACCCAGGTCCACTTCCGCGAGCCCGGCCTCGAGCAGAAGGAAGACCTGCAATCCGGCTCGCTTTCGGCAGTCATGGGCGGGGTCACGGGTGTCTTCGAGATGCCCAACACCAACCCGCTGACCATCACGGCCGAAACCTTCAACGACAAGATCCGCCGCGCCACCAATCGCATGCACTGCGATTTCGCCTTCTATATCGGAGGCACCCACGACAACGTCGCCGAACTTCCCGAGCTCGAACGTCTGCCCGGCTGTGCCGGCGTCAAGGTGTTCATGGGGTCCTCGACCGGCAGCCTGCTGGTTTCGGACGATGCCGGGGTCAAGGCGATCCTGACCGCCATCCGCCGCCGCGCCGCCTTCCACTCCGAGGACGAATATCGCCTGGAAGACCGCAAGCCGCTGCGCGTCCCCAATGATCCGTCCTCGCACCCGGTCTGGCGCGATCCGGAGGCGGCGCTGATGTCCACCCGGCGCCTGGTGCGTCTCGCGCGCGAAACGGGCAAGCGCATCCACGTCCTCCATATCTCGACCGCCGAAGAAATGGTGTTCCTGGCCGACCACAAGGACGTCGCCAGCGTCGAGGTCACCCCCCATCACCTGACGCTGGACGAAACCGCCTACACGCGCCTGGGCACCTACGCGCAGATGAACCCGCCCGTCCGCGACGCCGCCCATCGCGCCGGCATCTGGGCCGGGGTCGACAACGGCGTGGCCGACATTCTCGGCTCCGACCACGCCCCGCATACGCGCGAGGAAAAGGACAAGCCCTATCCGAGCTCGCCCTCGGGCATGACCGGCGTCCAGACGCTCGTCCCCATCATGCTCGACCACGTCAATGCCGGTCGCATGAGCCTGGCCCGCTTCGTCGACATGACCAGCGCCGGTCCCAATCGCCTGTTCGGCATCGCCAACAAGGGCCGCATCGCGGTCGGCTATGACGCCGACCTGACGATCGTCGACCTCAAGCGCGAAGAAACCATCCGCGACGAGTGGGTGGCCTCGCGCGCCGGCTGGACGCCCTATGACGGGGTCAAGGTCACCGGCTGGCCCGTCGGCACCATCATCCGCGGCCGCACCGTCATGTGGGAAAACGAATTGCTGGCGGCCTCGACCGGCCAGCCGATGCGCTTCCTCGAAACGCTCGAACCGGTCGCCTAGTCGCCCCGTATGAAGGCGGACCAGGTTCCATCGGGCGCGATGACGACGCGGTAGTCGAACCATCCGCCGAACTCGATCATCTCCTTGAGCCCCTGCGGGCTGGTGAGCTGATATGCATCCACGAGTTGCGCCGGCGTCAGGGCCCCCAAGTCATCGATGCCGGCCAGATACGGCCACACATAGACCTGGTCCTCCCCATAGGTTTCGAGCGCATAAGGCGCCTTGAGGATCTCGACCAGTGCCGCCAGCGCGTCGCGCCCCTCGCCATCGAGCGAGTTCTCCTTGAAGAAGGCCACCGTGTCGCGCGGCGGATCGCCGAACGAGATCTGCGGCGGCTCCTTCTGCGCTTCCATCAGCGTAACGAGATTGGCTACCTCGCCGGTCGTGGCCGCCTCGATGAGCTTCTGGCGCATCTCCCGTACGGGCGGCGGAAGGTCCTCGAGTCGGTCTGAAATGCTCAAACTTTGGGTGGTTTCGCCCAGGGCGGGCAGGCTGGCGCCGATGGCCATGGCCAAAGCGGCGGCAACGAAGAGCTTCGTCTTCAATGCTGTTCTCCCTCGTCTGCCCCAGGGGAGTGAACAACACCGTGTCCGGCCGGGCAAGCCTATTGCAGCGAACGATCCAGGTTGTATTCGCCCGCCTCGATGCGCTCGGGAAGCGCCGCGATGATCTCGGCAGCCACGGTCTCCCCGTGGGCGCGAACCAGTGTCGCCAGCGCCGCGAAGATCGAGGCATGCGCCAGCGCCACGCTGCTTATCCCGTCTTCTTCGGCCATGTTCCAGGCCTCCGCCAGGTATTCGAGCGCCATCTGCTGCTCAGCGTGATCGCTGCTCAGGGGCGTACCGGCATCGGCGGCTGAAAAGGGACTCTTGGTCGTTCGCATGAATCACTGCTAGCACGACCGGGCGGCCCATAGAGATGAGACGTAACTTGAAGGTTAACGGCGGGTCAGGAATTTTACTTAATGCAGGAAGCGCTGGGCGCCGGCCTGTGGATAATTCCGATCCTATTCGGCGTAGCGCGAATGAATGTCCCGCGCCGTCTTTTCGGCTTCCGCGAGCAGTCGTGTCAACGCCTCGGACGCCGAATCTGTGCAAACCTCGTAAAGCCGAGCAAACGAAGTGTAGCCGCTGTTGAATGCACCCGCGAGCCGTTGGCGGCGATCTTCGTCCGGCTCGTCGGCAGCGATCAGCGCTTCCATCTGGGCACGCCAGTCCGCTCCTCCGGCCTTGCACAGAGGTTCGAGAAAATAGAGGCTGCCCATGATCTCGGCCAGGCGTTCCATCTGCGGTTGGTAGAGCGGGTCGACCGCTCGCGCGCCGGAAGGAAGGCACCAGACCGTGGCGAGGACTGTGACCAGTCTCACGGTGGTTCTGATTCGGTGGTGCCAGGCTGCTTTCATGGGAGTTTAGTGCCAGAACCGGCCGATATCCGCTAGTGGCCGGCCGCGCCCGGCGCGAGCGCCGCTCGCGCCTTGACCAGCACATCGGGCAATTCCGGGGTCACCAGCAATGGCGCGGTCGCGTCGAACCGCACCCAGCAATGCCCGGAAATCTCGTCCGAGCCGATGATTTCGCCCTCGAAATCGTCGCTCACGAAAACCGCGAGCCAGAATGGCCTCGCCTCCTGGCCGATATCGATGATGTCGACCTGCGAGGCCGAAAACACCGAGACCCCGGTCTCCTCTGCAACCTCGCGGATGGCCGTCTGCGCTGCCGTCTCTCCCGGCTCGCGCCGTCCGCCCGGCAGCGTCCAGTAATCGAGAAAAGGCTCGCGCGCCCGCCGGATCAACAGCACCTCGTCGCCGCGAAAGATCGCCATGCTGGCGCCGTTGAACTCGCCCTGTTTCGCCACGAAGGTCTCCGCAATTCGCATTGGATTTCGTTACGATCCCATCGATCCTGGCAACCCGTCCAGGACCTTGCCGGGGTTGAGAATGCCCTTCGGGTCGAGCGCCTGCTTGATGGCGCGCATCATCTCCAGGGCCACTGGATCCTTGTGTGACTTGAGCAGCTCGGTCTTGAGCTGGCCGATGCCGTGTTCGGCCGAGATCGAGCCTCCCAGGCGCGTGACGATCTCGTAGATCGCTTCATGCAACGGCTCTGCGCCCGCCATGAAGGCCTTTCCATCCGCGCCCGGCGGCTGGCTGAGATTGAAGTGGATGTTACCGTCCCCGAGATGGCCGAACGGGCAGGGTCGAATGCCGGGGAGCAGGCGCTCCACGGCCGCGCTGCCTTCCGCGATCAGCGCCGGCACGGCTGCGATCGGCACCGAGACGTCATGCTTGATCGATGCGCCCTCGCGGCTCTGTACGTCCGACATCTGCTCGCGGGTCGCCCACATCAGGTTGCGGTCATCGAGGGATTCGGCCACCACCGCATCGGCGATCGTGCCGTCCGAAAGCGCCGCTTCGAGGCCCGCCTGCAGCAGCCCGTAGGCGCCTCCCTTGGGGATCGAGATTTCCGCCAGCGCATACCAGGGCGAGGGCCCGGCGGATGGATCGCGGGCGATCATCCCGTGCTTGAGCTGCAGGTCGATCCCGAAACGCGGCATCAACTCGAACGCCGTGAGCTGCGTGCCCGCGCGCTCGCGGAGCCGATAGAAGAGTTGCAGCGCCGCCTCGGGCGAGGCCACGCTCACGAAGGCCGTCTCGTGAGCCTCGGGCAGGGGGAAGAGCTTGACGGTCGCCGCGGTGATGATCCCCAGCGTCCCCTCGGCGCCCACCAGCAGGTCCTTGAGGTCGTAGCCGGTATTGTCCTTCTTGAGCGCGTTGAGCCCCTGGTAGAGCCGTCCATCGGCCAGCACCGCCTCGACGCCCAGGCACAGCTCGCGCGCGTTGCCATAGGCAAGCACCTGCACGCCACCGGCATTGGAGGAGAGAACACCCCCGATGCGCGCCGAACCCTGCGAGGCGATCCACAGTGGCAGCATGGCGCCTTCCGCCTCCGCTGCCCGGTGCGCTTCCTCGAGCGTCAGGCCGGCCTCGACGGTCATGTGACCCGCATCGGCGTTGATGGTACGCACCTTGTTGAGGCGCGTCAGGCTGACGATCACCTCGTTGCCCGACAGAGGCACCTGCGCCCCGACCAGTCCCGTATTGCCGCCCTGGGGGATGAGCTTGACGTCATTGGCACTGGCCCATCGCGCAATGGCCTGCACTTCCTCCACGCTTCCCGGCTGCACCACCGCGACCGCCGTCTGGTGGAAGCGCTTGCGCGGCTCGTTGAGAAAGGCGCCCATCCTGGAGGTGTCGCCGATGACGGCGCCCGAACCGGCAATGCCGGACAGCGCTTCAATGATCTGCTTTGAGGTCAAGGACATGGAGCGGACCATAATCTGTCCCCAGTCCGGCGAAAAGCTAGAACTTGCCCGGCTCCAAGCCCTGTGCGACAAGCGGGCCAGACAACTTTCGCGAGGATTCCGATGGCTGATGGATTGATGGCCGGCAAGCGTGGCCTGATCATGGGTTTGGCCAACAACCGCTCGATCGCCTGGGGCATTGCCAAGGCCCTGCATGCGCAAGGGGCCGAAATCGCCCTCAGCTATCAGGGTGAAGCCCTCAAGAAGCGCGTCGAGCCGCTGGCAGCCGAAATCGGCAGCGATTTCCTGGTCGAATGCGACGTGGGCGACGAAGCGGCGATGGACCAGACCTTCGCCGAGATCAAGCAGCGCTGGGGCAAGCTCGACTTCGTCGTGCACGCCATCGGTTTCTCCAACAAGGAAGAGCTCGAAGGTCGCTACATCAACACCACGCGCGATAACTTCAAGCTGACGATGGACATCTCGGTCTATTCGTTCACCGCGGTCGCCAAGCGCGCCGAGGAGCTGATGAGCGAGGGTGGCTCGCTCCTGACGCTGACGTATTACGGCGCCGAAAAATACGTGCCGAACTACAACGTCATGGGCGTTGCCAAGGCGGCGCTGGAAGCTTCGGTGCGCTACCTCGCCACTGACCTCGGCACCAAGGGCATCCGCGTAAACGCCATCTCGGCCGGCGCCATCAAGACCCTCGCCGCTTCGGGCATTTCCGGCCTGCGCGACATGCTGCACTGGCAGGAAGCCAATGCGCCCCTGCGCCGCAACGTCACCATCGACGATGTCGGCGGAGCCGCCCTCTACCTGTTGTCGGATCTTTCGAGCGGTGTCTCGGGCGAGATCCACCACGTGGACGCCGGCTTCAACATTATCGGCATGCGCGTCCTCGACGAGCCGGCTGCCGCCCAATAACCGGGTGGCCGCCGCAAGCACCGGTGGACGGGAGCCGAATTCGCCCGCCTGCGGCGGGCCATTTCGATTGGTGTTTAGGGCATAGAGATGACTGCACTCCAGTGGCCGGAACTGTATTTCATCCGGCACGGCCAAACCGACTGGAACGCCGAAAAGCGCTACCAGGGCCAGCGCGACATTCCGCTCAATGCCACGGGCCAGGGGCAGGCAGATCTCAACGGTCACACCTTGCGGCGGCTCTTCGAGGCGCGGCAGATTGATCCCAACGCGCTTGAATGGCACGTTTCCCCGCTCGGACGCACCCGCGAAACCATGCAGCGCATCCGGGCGGCCTTCGACGGGCCGCTTCCCGAGGTCTCGATCGACCCCCGGCTGATGGAAATCTCCTTCGGCGCCCTGGAAGGGCTCCTGCATGCCGAACTCCCGTCCCACATGGCCACTGCGCCCGGCGACCGGGGCGCGGACTACTGGGAATTTCGGCCCGAGGGCGGCGAGAACTATCTCGATGTCGAGGCACGCCTGAGCGACTTTGCGCTCGATCTGGGCGGCCCCTCGGTCGTGGTTGCCCATGGCGGCGTCGCGCGCGTCCTGCGGGTCCTGGTCCAGCACGCCCCGATCGCGGACGTTATCAACTGGACGCCGGCCCAGGATGTCATCATGCATTTCACCGAAGGGCATCTGGAGTTGATCGGGGTCGACGACGTCTGAATTGACGTTGCCGGGCCATCTCCCTAGAACAGCCGCAGTTTCCCGCGGGTGTCGGGAGTAAGGAGCAGTATGTCCTACAATACTTTCGGCCAGATGTTCCGCTTCACCACCTGGGGCGAGAGCCACGGTCCCGCTCTTGGCGTCGTGGTCGATGGCTGCCCGCCGGGCATCGCCATTTCTCCCGAAGTGATCCAGCGCGATCTCGACCGCCGCAAGCCCGGCCAGTCGCGTTTCACCACCCAGCGGCGCGAGGCCGACGAGGTCAAGATCCTCTCCGGCGTCTTCGAGGACGAGCGCACCGATGGCCTGCGCACCACTGGCACGCCGATTTCGCTGCTGATCGAAAACACCGACCAGCGCTCCAAGGACTACGGCGAGATCCGCGACAAATACCGTCCGGGCCACGCCGACTTCACCTATCACCAGAAATACGGCCTGCGCGACTACCGCGGCGGCGGACGCTCCTCGGCCCGCGAGACGGCCGCGCGCGTTGCCGCCGGCGCCGTTGCGCGCCTCGTCATCCCCGAGGTCAGGATCCGGGCCAGCCTCGTCCAGGTCGGTCCGCACAAGATCGACTACGCCAATTTCGATTGGGACCAGGTCGACCAGAACCCTTTCTTCTGTGCCGATGCCAAGGCCGCCGCGATGTGGGCGGAATATCTCGACGGTTTGCGCAAGTCCGGCGATTCCGTCGGCGCGGTCATCGAGGTGGTTGCCGAGAACGTGCCGGTCGGCTGGGGCGCGCCGATCTACGGCAAGCTGAGCGCCGACCTTGCCTCTGCCATGATGTCGATCAATGCCGTCAAGGGCGTCGAAATCGGCGCGGGCATGGAGGCGGCGAGCCTCACCGGCACGGCTAACGCCGACCAGATGCGCGCCGGGCCTGACGCGCCCTATTTCCTCTCCAATTCCGCCGGCGGCATCCTGGGCGGCATCACGAACGGCGATCCGGTCGTGGTGCGCTTTGCGGTCAAACCGACCTCGTCGATCCTGACCCCGCGCCAGACGGTGACGACCGCGAACGAGGATACCGACATCATCACCAAGGGCCGCCACGATCCGTGCGTGGGCATCCGCGCCGTTCCCATCGGCGAAGCGATGATGGCTGTGACGCTCGCCGACCACTTCCTGCGCCATCGTGCCCAGACCGGACGGCCGGGCGGCGTCGGATACTGAGCGCGCGCTAGGCCTTCAGGAACACCGCGACGGTTTCGGTATTGCCGTCTCCGCCCGAAATGGGGGATGGGACCGAAACGCGGTGCGCCCAGCCTTCGTCGGCCAGGAACGTGATCACATCCGTAATCGCCCTCTCGATCGCGCCGGCATCGGTTACGATCCCGCCCTTGCCGACATTGTCGCGGCCCACCTCGAACTGCGGCTTGATGAGGATCACCGCTTCGGCGCCCGGGCGGCAGAGGGCAAGCGGCGCGGCCAGGACCTTCGTCACCGAAACGAAGCTGACATCGGAAACCAAGAGGTCGATGGGTTCGGGAATCTGGCCGGCATCGAGGTCGCGCGCGTTGACGCCTTCGAGCGAAACCACCCGGTTCGATCCGCGCAGGCGCTGATGGAGCTGGTCGTGCCCGACATCGACCGCATAGACCCGGGCCGCGCCACGCTCGAGCAGCACCTGCGTAAACCCGCCCGTCGAACTGCCGACATCGAGGCAGGTCTTTCCTTCGACCGCGATTGCGCCCGCATCCAGCCCCGCCAGCAGCTTGAGCGCGGCGCGTGACACATATCGCGATGCAGGGTCGTCAAGGGCAATGGCGTCGCTCGCCGCCACCATCTGGTGCGGTTTGCCGGCCACTACGCCATTCACGGTGACCGTGCCGCGCAGGATCGCATCGCGTGCCCGCGCCCGGCTCGGCAGCAGCTTGCGCTGCTCCAGGGCCAGGTCGAGCCGGATCCGCTCGCTCATCTCTCGTCGAGAGGCTCGGTGCCGGCGGGCTTGCCGTCGCGCGAGAGCGTAATCTTCTCGATGCGCGCCTCGGCAGTCTTGAGCAATCCATCGCAATGGGCCTTGAGCGCTTCGCCGCGCTCATAGATCGCGATCGATTCCTGCAAGGGCGCGCGGCCGCTCTCGAGCTTCTGGACGATAGTCTCCAGTTCCTCGAGCGCCCGCTCGAAGCTCATTGCCTTGATGTCTTCGTTGATGTTCTCGGCCATGGCAGAATCCCGGTGGGCGGTTAGAGCGTGCCGTCTTGTAGCATCGTGACGTGGCTTGTCACCCCTTCGGCAAGCCCGTGCAGGTCATATCCACCTTCCAGCAGGGAGACGAGCCGGTTGCCGCATCGCCTCTCGGCAATGTCCATCAGCTTGCCCGTGACCCATGCATAGTCCTGCGGGTGCCAGTTCAGCTGCGCCAGCGGATCGCGGTAATCCGCGTCGAAACCGGCCGAGACGAAGAGAAAATCCGGCGAGAAGGCATCGATGGCCGGCAGGATCGCCTCGAGATAGGCAATCCGCATCGCCTCGCCATCGGTGCCGGCCTGCAGCGGCACGTTGAGGATGTTGCCTACCCCGTGCTCGTCGGGGCGACCCGTGCCGGGGTAGAGCGGCATCTGATGGCTCGACGCGTAGAAGACCGTGGGATCGTCCTTGAAGATATCCTGCGTGCCGTTGCCGTGATGGACATCGAAGTCGACGATCGCCACGCGCTCCGCGCCATACTTGCGCTGCGCCTCGCGTGCTGTGATCGCGATGGTATTGATGAGGCAAAAGCCCATCGGGTTGACGATCTCGGCGTGGTGGCCGGGTGGACGGATGGCGCAGAAGGCGTTGTCGACCTCGCCCATCGCCACCGCATCGAGTGCCGCCAGCGCTCCCCCGAGCCCCGTCGCGGCAGCATCCAGCGAGCCTGCCGAGATGAACGTATCCTCGTCGATCTGGCCGATGCCCTCGGCGGGTCGCGCGTCGCGCAGCCGCGCCAGATAGTCGCGGTCATGGGCGAGCTGCACCAGCGACAGGTCGCCGGAGGGCGCCATGCGGCGCTTGAGCGGCGCGAAGCGGTCATGGGAAAGCGCTTGTTCCACCGCACGTACGCGGTCGGCGCGCTCGGGATGCCCCGATGGCGTCACATGACTTTCAAAGTTAGCTTGGCTAATAAGGAGAGTGGTCATGCTTGGTACGTCGCGATGCCGCCGGTATGTCTTCTTGACGTGGCACGCCCCCCTTGTCAAACAGCGCGCATGAATAAGCACCTGATCGATCCGCAGAGCGTCCAAGAGGCCGCAGACATTCTCATCTCGGGCAGGGTTTGCGCCTTCCCTACCGAGACCGTCTATGGTCTTGGGGCAGACGCCACCAATTCGGACGCGGTGCTCTCGATCTACGAGACCAAGGGCCGGCCCCGCTTCAATCCCCTGATCGTCCATTGCGCGAACCTGGACATGGCCGAGAGCCTTGCCGAGTTCTCGCCCCTGGCCAAGCGCCTCGCCAAGGCCTGGCCCGGCCCGCTCACGCTCGTGCTGCCGCAGAAGTCCGGCAACAAGATTTCCGATATCGTGACGGCCGGCCTCGATACCATCGCCATCCGCATTCCAGACCATCCCCTGGCGCTCGATCTCATTCGCGCCGCCGGTCGTCCACTGGCTGCGCCCTCGGCCAATCCTTCCGGCCGCCTGTCGCCGACCAACGCCTACCAGGTGCGTATCGGTTTCGGCGGCCGCGTGCCTGTGCTCGATGGCGGTCCGTGCGAGGCGGGCGTCGAATCCACCATCCTCAAGGTCGTCGGTGACAGTGTCGTGCAACTGCGCGCCGGCGCCCTGGCTCGCGACGAGGCCGAGCGGATGCTCGGGCGCCGCATCGAGGTCGCCGAGCATGACGCGGCCATAGCCGCGCCCGGCATGTTGCCGAGCCACTACGCGCCACAGGCCACCTTGCGTCTCAACGCCGAAGCGCCCTTTGCCGACGAGGCCTACCTGGCCTTCGGCCCCGCTCCTGCCACCGACCGCCCCTTGCTCAATCTCTCGCCCACCGCGCGCCTGCACGAGGCGGCGCGCAATCTCTTCGCCATGCTCCATGACCTCGACGCGATGGGTGTCGGCAAGATCGCCGTGGCCCCGATCCCGGAAGAGGGGCTGGGCGAAGCGATCAACGATCGCCTGCAACGGGCGGCTGCGCCCCGCGCCTAGGCGAACGAAAAAGGCCGGCTCAATGAGCCGGCCCTTGCAATTCAATGGTGCCGAAAGATCAGGCCTTACGGCTGCCCAGCAGCGCCCAGGCGCCGGTCACGGTCATCGCGGCGAAGGCCATCTTGATGATGTCCCAAACGATGAACGGCTGCACCGCAACGGCGAAGGCCGAGCCGAGCACGTTGCTCTGGTCGATCCAGGTGGTGCCGGCGGCCAGCATCAGGAGCCATACGAACCCGAGGGCAAAGCAGACGGCGTCCGCCGCGACCATCACGCCGAACAGCGCCAGCGGACGGCGCGAGAGGCCGGCATCGGCGGCGCGGCCGATAATGTAGGCCATCGGGATCATGCCCACGATAAACCCGAAGGTCGGCGACATGAGGTAGGCGATCCCGCCCCCGCGCGCGAAGACCGGCAGGCCGAGCAGGCCCTGGGCGATGTAGGCAACGACGGTCGCCACGCCGATCCGCCAGCCGAATGCTGCCGACAGCACTGCCACGGTGAGGGTCTGGAAAGTGACGGGAACCGGGATCAGCGGAATGTTGATCCGCGCGGAAACCGCCAGGAGAATCGTGCCCGCGAGGACGGTGAAGGCGTTGGCCACCATACGGTTGGTGTCGGCCTTCGGCTCGAGCACGCCCAGGATCGTATTCGGGGTCGTCAGAGTTAGCGCCATTGCGATAAAGGTCCACCCAAGAAACTATGTTCGATTATTTCTAGTCAGTGGAATCCGGCAACGCAATGACCTCTGTGCCTTCCCTGGTGTTCAACACAGACTTTGATCCGCAAATCGGGGCGCCTGTAGCGGTCATTCCCGGGTTGGAGCGCCTGACGGCGCCCAATGCCAGCCCCTATACGTTCACCGGCACCAATACCTTTCTCATCGGCCGCGATCGCCTGGCCATTATCGATCCGGGGCCCGACGACGATGCTCATCTGGCAGCGCTTCTCGCCGCCATCGCCGGCCGTCCGGTCGAGGCGATCGTCCTGACCCACACTCACAAGGATCACTCCGCCCTCGTTCCGCGCCTCCGCGCCGCAACCGGTGCCCCGGTCTGGTTCGAAGGGCGCCACAGGCTGTCGCGCCCGCTGCATCCGTTCGAGATCAACACCCTGTCGCGGTCATGCGACTGGCGGCTGGTCCCGGATCGCGTTCTTAAGGACGGCGAAGTTCTCAGCTTTGACGGCATGGAGCTGGAAGTCATCGCGACGCCGGGCCATTGCGCCAATCACCTGGCGTTCGGCCTCCGCAGCACGCCGCTGCTGCTCACCGGCGATCACGTCATGGGCTGGAATTCCACCCTGGTCGCCGTTCCCGATGGCTCGATGGGCGACTATTTCGCTTCCCTCGAGCGGATCATTGCCAGTCCCTACGCACAGTTTCATCCCGCCCACGGCGGTCCCATCATCGAGGGGCAGAGCTATGCGCGCGCGCTCAAGGCGCATCGCGAGTTGCGAAACGCCCAGATAGTTGAAGCCGTAGGCGCGGGAGCCCAGTCCATCGGCGCCGTCGTGCAGTCCATCTACCCTCAGCAGTCCCCGGCAATCCGGATGGCTGCAGCCATGACGGTGCGCGCCCATGTCGAGTATCTGGCCGGGCAGGGTGCGTTGCGCATGCGCCGGACGCTACTGGGGACGCAGCTGGCACCCGCCTGATCAATCGGGCGGCGGCGCCTCTGTGTCGAAGGGATCGGGCGGCGGCGGTCGCAGGTCACTGGGACGCTCCGCCGGCACGACGGTATCGGTGTCGTTCCGCGTTTCCTGCGGGGGCGGGGCTGCCGGCTCGGACGGCGCGCCGAGCACACTGTCGCGCAGCACGCCGGTGACGGCATTGTCGAGCGCCACCAGGAATTCCTCGATGCGTTGCCCGTTGGCCCCGAGATCGGAAAAGCTCGGCGTCAGCGATGCGGACCGCATGTCGACCTTGGCTCCGCCATTGGCCGTAGCGACGCGGATCGCCACTTCGTCGCGCCAGCCCAGCCAGGTCGTGACCACGGCATCGATCTGGCCGTCGCTGCGCACCGTTGCCGGCGCCTGGCGCAGGCGCACGTCCCAACCCCAGTCGCTCACGAGCTTGGCTACCAGATCGTAGACCTGCGGTGCGCCCAGGGGGTAGGAGCGGGTCTTGGCATTGGGAAAGGCAGCTTCGATAGCGCCGCCCGTCTCCCCGGGGGTTTGACCTCCGGCGGCCAGCGCCAGCTTGAGTTCAGGGTCGGTCGAGACATCGGTTACGCGCGGATAGCGGCTGGCTTCCAGTACGCCATAGGCGAGGGGTGCAAGGCAGATAAGGCTGAGCACCAGCCCGCCAAACGCGCGGTCCCAACCGCGATCGCCGCTGATCCAGAGCCGCACGAGCGCCACCAGGCTGGCGACCAGCGCCATGCCCGCGACCACCGCCGCGACCAGTTCCATGGCATGGAAAGCCTCGGTGGCGATGACCTGCTGGCGGTGGAGAATGACGGGTATAACGGCCAGCGGGATCGCGAAGCTTGCGAGCCGCCGGGCCCAGATTGCCCACTTGGACGTCCGGATGAGGATACGCATCGCCCCCTCGATGCGTCAGGGATTGAGGCGTTGCCGCCGCCATTCGCCGATGGCGTCCTGGGTGAACAGGAAGCGATCGTGCAGGCGGAATTCGCCGTCTTTCCAGAACTCCATCTGGTGCGGCACGATGCGGAAGCCGGACCAGTGCGCGGGGCGAGGCACTTCGGCGCCCTCGAGGCGGGCCGTCAGCGTTTCGACACGTTCCATCAGCTCCCGCCGGCTCCTAAGTGGACGCGATTGCTCCGATGCGCTCGAGGCGATCTGCGAGCCGCGCGCGCGGCTATGGAAATAGTCGTCGGCCTCCGAGGCGTCGACGATCTCCACCGGTCCGCGGACGCGGATTTGGCGCCGCAGCGACTTCCAGTGCATCACGAACGCCGCCTTGGGATGGGCCAGCAGCTCGCGCCCCTTGGCGCTGTCGAAATTGGTGAAGAAGGCAAAGCCGCGCCGGTCATGCGCATTGAGCAGCACCATGCGGACATCGGGAAGGCCGTCACCATCCACGGTTGCGACCGCCATGGCGTGCGGGTCGTTGGGCTCGCTGGCCTTGGCCTGCGCGAACCATTCCTCGAAGAGGTCGAACGGGTCGATGAAGCCCTCGTCGGCATCGTCGAGCAGGCGGTCGGTAAGAGTTCTTTCGGCAGTCATAAGAAGACCTTCGGTCGTGAACTGGACAAGCCGGGGAGCCGTGGCCATATAGGACGTGAAAGTGCGGTTCTGCAACCGCCATACGATTCGATTGGAACCCATGCGCGATCCATACACGGTGCTTGGGGTGTCACGCTCGGCGAGTGAGAAGGACATCAAGTCCGCCTACCGGAAACTGGCCAAGGCGTATCATCCCGACCAGAACAAAGACGACCCCAAGGCCCACGCCAAATTCGCCGAGGCCACGGCTGCCTACGACCTTCTCAACGACAAGGAGAAGCGGGCGCAGTTCGACCGTGGCGAAATCGATGCAGAGGGCAACCCCCGTTTCGCAGGATTCGGCAACGGCGGCGGCTTCGGCGGCGCCGGTGCTCGCACTGCCCGCGGGGGCGGCAGTTCGGCCAATTTCTCGGCCGAGGACATTCTCAAGGAATTCATGAGTGGCCTGGGCGGGCAGGGACGCCAGTCGCGGACCAGCCAGGGCTGGGACCCGTTCGCTGGTGCTGGCGCGACATCTGCCTCGGCCAAGGGCGAGGATGTCACAGCCACCGTTGCCGTGAGCCTGGAAGACGCCAACAAGGCGGCTTCCGTTCCGGTGCGGATGCCTACCGGCAAGGTGCTCTCGGTCAAGCTGCCGGCCAAGGTCGAGGAAAACCAGCAGATCCGGCTCAAGGGGCAGGGACACGCTTCGCCTTTTGGTGGCGAGCCCGGAGACGCCATCATCACGGTCAAGTTCGCCCACCACAAGATGTTCCGGCGCGATGGCAACGACCTGCGGGTGGACGTGCCGATCACGCTCTACGAGGCCGTGCTCGGCGCCAAGGTGCGCGTGCCGACCCTGGATGGCTCGGTGGAGCTCAACCTCCCCGCGGGTGTGGACACGCTCAAGTCGCTGCGCCTCAAGGGCAAGGGCCTTTACGGCGAGGGCGATCTGTACGCCAACGTCAAGATCGTGCTGCCGGAAGGCGGCGATCCGGACCTCGAAAGCCTGATGCGCTTCTGGAAGGACCAGAAGCCCTATAAGGTCCGCGACAACTAGCGGGCGTCTGCGATCGTTTGTAATGCCGAGGGGCCGGTTCACCGAACCGGCCCCTCTGTTATTGCGACCAGCCTGAAAACGAAAAACCCGCTCCGGCAATCCGGGGCGGGTTTTCTTGGCCTCAAATCTCAAATGGTCGGGGGGAGGCCCGCTTGCATGCCAGGCCTCCCCCCATATTCCAGCTAAGACTTTGGAGGTCGTTTTACTGGAAAGTCTTGGCGGCCTTGAACGTGGCCTTGTAGCCGCCGTTCGAGAAGGCCTGGCCCTTGAGCGAAGCGGTGAAGTCGCCGCCCGGAGCCCATGCCACTTCGGCAGCGCCGTAGAAGACGTTCTCGTAGGTGCCGGCGGTGCCACCGAGGCCAGCCGGGGGAACGAGGCCGCTGTTCGAGCCGTACACGCCGATTTCGCCGGTCAGCTTGAGGGTCTCGGTCACAGCTGCAACGAGCTGAGCCGCGATCTGGTAGCCTTCGGTGTTGGCGGTGTTCGTGTCGCTGTCGAAGAAGCGACCACCGAGATTGATGGTGATGCCGTCGGTGACTGCGAAGCCGGCCGAAGCGCCAAAGCCCCAGCTCTGAACTGCCTTGACGTTCTCGACTTCACCCGAGAGGGCGAGCGTGAACATGTCGAACGTGGCCTGGGCCGAAGCAAGAGCTTCCCAGTTCGTGCGGCTGTTCACCAGGTCGTTGTTGGCAGCGAAAGCGCCACGGACCTTGAAGTTGTCGAACGTGCCGGTCATGCCAGCGTGGACGGCGTATGCCTTGATGTCGCCATCGAGGATGCCACCAGCCATGAAGGTAGCGTGAGCGGTCAGCGATTCACCAGCATAGCTGATCACGCCAACGGCCGTGCCAGCCTGGCCAGCGGACGACTGGTTGAGAGCTTCGAGACCAGCGCCAACCGACAGGCCGTTGCCGAGATCCGAAACGATCTGGATGACGTGACCGCCGTCCTTGATCTTGGTGCCGTCAGTGTCGGAGAGGCCGTCGTTGTAGCCAACGCCGACGTCAACCTTCTCGGAGTTGAAGAGGCCGAGGAAGTTGAACGGCTCGTCGTCACCCTTGTTGATGATCGAGCCCTTCTTACCGGCCATGATCACGGTCGAGTCACCGATAGAAACGTAAGCCTCGTTGAAGTGGAGGTCTTCGTTGTCGCCCAGTTCGCTCACGGTGGAGTTGGTCCACTGCTGTTCCTGGATCTGACGGATCTTCAGGACGGCCTTGGCCGGGCCGAAATCGCTGTCAGCGGTAGCCACGAACTTGATCCAGGCCTCAACCTTGCTGCCCCAATCGGTGTCGCCGTTGTTGTCGGCGATCGAGAAGGCGCCAGCCGGAGTGCCAACCACCACCGCGCCAGTCGAGCCCGCCGGGGTCGCGCCGTTGGACGTGCGGTAGTCGCCCCAGTTGAATTCGTACTTCACTTCACCGGTGATCTGCAGGCAGTTGGTGTCGGAAGAGATGGTCAGGCCGGAAAGACCCAGGGAATCGCAGACGTCGAGCGACGTCAGAACGCCCAGATCGGCAGCCTGTGCGCCGGTGGCGAGACCAGCGGCAGCGATCGAACCCAAGAGCAGGTTCCTGATTTTCATTGTTGACCTCCAAGTCAGTCTTGGTTTCCCGACCATCTCGGCGCCTCGGCTCTTTGAGCCTCTGCCCTCGCTTGCGCGACCGGCACCAAGTAAGCCGGGCTTTGAGCCCAGTTTGGTGTGAGTTGGTTTTGCGACGCTGCTTCCCCTGATCGCCCATGTCCGGGTTTCCCCGATCACGTGGTGCGGCAACCAGCTTCAGTTCATCGTCACGCCCCCAATGTCGTTCTACGACGAACAATCTATAGGCGAGAAAAATTCGAAACAAAAGCGAATCCGCCCGAGTCGAGCTGTGGCGTAAGTTTGTCAGAATGTGGATATACGAAGCATAACTAAAAGTAGTAATGCAGCAGAAACACAAAAGAACTGCTCAAAAACGGCGCGAGGTGGAGGTATGGTAGAGTCAAGTCGACGCTGAATGCGTGTAATGACCAAATTGTGGCCGCTTCGTGAACTTTGATGTTGCTGAACAACGACTCGCGTGGGCCTCGTCACGGGCTCGTGATGAGGTTTAGACACGCTACGGACATTTGCGTAAGGGGGGGGATGACGTCAGAGTGCCGGCGGGCGGCAGAGGGCCGAAAATGGCTCTCGGAACATTGAGGTAGTTGTGTTGCAAAGCTGCAACGCATCAGAAACATGCCTGACATGCATTTTCGAGATGCGGAAACACTATCGATTCGTCGCGCCGCTATGAGCCCGGCGTGAAGAGAGGCCCGCTTGCATGCCGGGCCTCTCCCCTTGTCCAGCTAAGACTTTGGAGGTCGCTTACTGGAAGGTCTTGGCGGCCTTGAACGTGGCCTTGTAGCCGCCGTTCGAGAAGGCCTGGCCCTTGAGCGAGGTGGTGAAGTCGCCGCCCGGAGCCCATGCCACTTCGGCTGCGCCGTAGAAGATGTTCTCGTAGGTGCCGGCCGTTCCGCCGCTCACGCCGTTGTTCTGGCCGTAGACGCCGACTTCGCCGGTGAGCTTGAGGGTCTCGGTCACAGCAGCGACGAGCTGGGCGGCAACCTGGTAGCCTTCGTTGTTGGCCGTATCGGTGTCGCCGTCGAAGAAACGGCCGCCGAGATTGATGGTGATCCCGTCGGTGACGGCAAAGCCGGCCGAACCGCCGAAGCCCCAGCTCTGGATCGACTTGACGTTCTGCACTTCGCCCGAGAGGGCGAGGGTGAACATGTCGAACGTAGCCTGGGCGGAAGCGAGAGCTTCCCAGTTCGTGCGGCTGTTGATCACGTCGCGGTTGGCGGCGAAGGCGCCACGAACCTTGAAGTTGTCGAACGTGCCGGTGACGCCAGCATGCATGGCATAGGCATTGACGTTGCCGTCAAGGATGCCGCCCGCGAGCAGGGTCAGGTGAGCCGATAGGCTCTCGCCCTTGTAGTTCACCACGCCAACAGCGGTGCCGGCCTGTGCGGCCGAGCTGTTGTTGAGGGCTTCCAGGCCTGCGCCGATCGAAACGCCGTTGCCCAGGTCCGAAACGATCTGGATGACGTGACCGCCGTCCTTGATCTTGGTCAGGTCGGTATCCGAGAGCCCGTCATTGTAGCCGACGCCCAGGTCAACCTTTTCGGAATTGAAGAGGCCGAGGAAGTTGAACGGCTCGTCGTCACCCTTGTTGATGATCGAGCCCTTCTTGCCGGCCATGATGACGGTGGAGTCGCCGATCGAGACATAGGCCTCGTCGAAGACGACGCCTTTGGTGTCGTCGGAGTCGTCGTACTGACCGCCGTTATAGGTCTTGGTGTAGACTTCCTGGCGAACCTTGATCACGGCCTTGGCCGGGCCGAAATCGCTGTCGGCCGTGGCGACAAAGCGGATGAAAGCCTGCATGCGGCTCTGCCAGTCGTTGCCGCCGCCGTTGTCGGCAATACCGAAGGTGCCCGCCGGGGTGCCGACGATGCGGTAGTCACCGGCGCTGCTGCCCACACCGGTGCTCTTGTAGTCGCCCCAGTTGAACTCGTACTTGATCTCGCCGGTGATCTGCAGGCAGTTCGTGTCCGACGAGATCGTGAGGCCGGAAAGCCCCAGCGAGTCACACACGTCGAGCGAAGTCAGCACGCCGAGGTCGGCGGCCTGGGCGCTGGTGGCAAGGCCAGCAGCGGCGATCGAACCCAGAAGCAGGTTCCTGATATTCATTTATTGACCTCCAAGTCAGTCTTGGTTTGCCCAACTGCGGCGCACGGTGCGCCTTACGCACGTGACGAAGCGTCTGCCCTCGCGTTCGCGACCGGCACCGAATGGGCTGGGCTCGAGAGCCCTGCTACGTTTGAGTTTGTGTAAGTGACGGCGACATTACGTGGTCCCCGGCGGTCGAATCTGCCGACCCGCGCCCTCGGTTTCCAGCTCAGTTCATTCGTCACGCCCCAATGTCGTTTTCGACGCCAAAATCTATATACAACTAAAGTGAACTAGAAAAGAGATTCGTTTGAGTCTTGAAATGTAACAATAAGATGTCATTTGAGTGACATGAAATAAAACATCAGTATAGTTGTCGCGTAGATCAAATTCAGAAATGTCATAATTGATGCTCCGCATCAGTGAGCGGTCAATTGGGTATGAGTATAGAGCGATAGGCGAAGCCAGGCAGGCGCCACTATCGCGTTAATCTGCAATGGACCTGCTTGATGTATGGTAGAAGCAGGGCAGACACATGCCGGCCGAGCTTGTCAGATACCTGCCCAGTTCTCGGTCAGTCGATCACGCGTAGCGCGGCTGCCCCAGCGGCGCCGATGCATGTCACATCAGGGCGTGGCCAGTGTTGCTGGCGTGCAACTATCGACTGAAGGATCGGACGTAGGCCGTGCCGCTCTGGAAGAGCTGCTGTTGTCGCTCAAGGCGCGTGAAGCGTTCGGGGCGGGGCGCTGCGGCGATCGAAAAGCTGGTTTCGGCGTCCTCGTGACCCAGGGCCTTGAGCGCGATTCGGAAAGCGCCGAAGCTCGTGGCGTTGACCGGGCTGGCCGGGCGCGTGATCGGCGTGCGGAGCACGTCCGCGATGATCTGCGGCCACACGGTGCTCAAGGCGCCTCCGCCGACCAGGCTCACATTCCCGGCAGCACACCCGCCCATGGCCTCGATATTGGCGTTGATGGCGAAGGCCACCCCCTCCATCACCGCGTAGTAGAGCTCGCCCGGGCCGTCATTGCTGGAAACATTCAGAAACGCTGCCCGCACGTCCAGGTCGATGAACGGCGACCGCTCTCCATGGAGATAAGGCAGAAACAATGCGCCGCCCGGTTGCACATCCGCGGCCTCTGCCAGGGTGTCGCCGCGAATGATGTCGACGCCCACCGCGTTCCGGGCCCATTCCGCCGCGGCGCCCGCCGAAAGGATCGGCGCGATCTCGATGATGTCGTCGGTCAGCGGGTGGGGCAGTCGGTAGAACGGACGCGGCTCGGCCGAGGCGCTTGCTGGTGCGACACGCGCTACCCAACCCGTGGTGCCCAGGTAAAGGCTCACGTCGTCCGTGTGATCCGCGCCGCTGCCGACCGTCGTCGCGCCGCCGTCGCCGCACCCGTTGATGATGGGAATGCCGGGCTCGAGATGAAGCAGCTGCGCGGCCTCCTCTGTCAGCGTCCCGATGACCGTCGCGGCCGGCAGGATGACCGGCAACTGGCCGAGATCGATTCCGAAGATGGCGAGCAGTTCGCTCGACCAGTCGCGTCGCGTCAGGTCCATCAGGCCCGTCGTGGCAGCGCAGGTCGGGTCGGTGACGAACTTGCCCGTGAGCTTATAGGCCACGAAATCCTTCGAGCCGGGCAGGAACTTCTCGGCCTTCCTGTAGTGGTCGGGTTCGTGCTCGCGCAGCCAGGCCAGCTTGAAAGCCGTCATCAGCGGCTCGGGCGCATTGCCGGCGATGGCCGGGTCGATCCTGTGCCGGAAGGCCTCGACATAGGGCACGCCGCACGGGTCGGAATAGAGCAGGGCGTCTCCGAGCGGATTGCCGTCGCGGTCCACCGGGATAAGGTTTTCCATGGTCCCGCTCAGCACGATCGCCGAGACGTGGAGCGGCGGCAGGTGGCTGACGGCCTCCACCGCCGCCTCCCACCAGCCAAGGGGAGACTGCCGGTGCGGATTCGGGCCGGCCGGATAGTTGACTTCGTCGCGATCGACCATGGTGCCGTCGGCGGCAAACAGCGCCGCCTTGAGCCCGGAACTGCCGATGTCGAAAACCAGGATTGGGTCCTTGGGAGAGGTCATTGTGCGGTCCGCCCCATGCGGCGTAGCAGCACCGCCACGATGATGATGACGCCCGTCAGAATCTTCTGGATGAAGGGATCGACGCCCAGGATCGTCATGCCATTGGCCAGCACGCCGGTAATCGCCACGCCCAGCAGGGTGCCTGCGACGGAGGGCGTGCCGGTGGGCGAGGCGGTGGTTCCGATAAAGACCGCGGCATAGGCCGGCAGCAGCAGCGGCTCGCCCATCGTGTGTTGCACGCTGCCGAGGCGCGAAGCCAGCAGGAGGCCAGCCAGCGCCGAGAGGCCGCCGGCAACGGCGAAGGTGACAATGACATCGCGCATCACCGGCAGTCCGGCGAGGCGCGCGGCCTGGGCGTTGCCGCCGATGGCGCGCAGGCGGCGGCCGAACTCGGTCTGCGTCAGCACGAAACTGGCAACGCCCAGGACGGCGGCGATCCAGAGCGCCAGTACCGGGACGCCGAAAACATCACCGCGCGCCAGCGACTTGAACCCGTCCGGCACGCTCTTGAACATGCTGGCGCCGCCCGAAGCGCCGAAGGCCAGTCCGGAGAGGATCGTGCCGAGCGCAAGTGTCGCCACGAAAGAGGGAATGCCGAACCGGGCCACCAGCACGCCATTGGCCACCCCCGCGGCAAGACCGGCGAGCAGGGCCGCCGGCACCGCCAGCCACACATCATAGCCCTGGCCGAAGAGCGCAAAGCAGATCACGGCGGCGAGCGAGGCCGAAAAGCCGACCGAGAGGTCGAACTCGCCGATAGTCATCACCAGCGTTGCGGCGGTCGCCACGATGGCGAGCGTCGCCATCTGCTGGATGAGGTTATAGACATTGGCCTGCGTGGCGAAGGCCTGTGGGGCGGCGATCGAAAAGCCGATGCACAGCAGCAGGAAGGCGATCAGGGTGCCGAAACGGCTGAGATTGAGTGCAGTCACGATGCCTTGGCCTTTGCCTGAGCGGCGGTAGAAAGAGCTTCGGGCGACGCCTGCGCCCGCTCGAAAGTGGCAACCACCGCGCCGTCGCGGAACACCAGCACGCGGTCTCCCAACTCCAGCGCCTCGTCGCGGTCGGAGGTGGAAACCAGCACGGCATTGCCGTCGGCCGCGATGGCGCGGATGATTTCCTTGATGGTCTGCTTGGCCATCACGTCCACGCCTTCGGTGGGCTCGTCCAGCAGCATCACGCGCGAATGGCGGTTGGCCCAGCGCGAGAAGATGAGCTTTTGCTGGTTGCCGCCCGAGAGCGTGCGGGCCAGTTGCCCGGGAGAACGGAAGGCCATCGAAACCCGCTCGGCGGCCACCAGGAACGCGGAGCGTTCGGCCTTGGTGTCGGGTATCGGCAGGCCCGGCACTCTTCGGTAGGACGACAGCAGCGGCAACGTCTTGTTGAACACCAGGTCGAGGCTGCCGAAGAGGCCCGTGCGGTGCCGGTCGGCCGGCACGTAGGATACCGCCGCCTGCACCGCGTCGCGCGGAGATCGCGGACGATAGGCCGCGCCCTCGAGCCTGATCGAACCGTCCTCGATCGGCGCCGCGCCCCAGAGGGCCTGCAGCAGGCTGGAGCGTCCCGAGCCCGAGAGCCCATAGAGCGCAACGACCTCGCCGGCGCGGACGGCAAGGCTGGCCGGGGTCCGCAACTCACCGGTCACCAGCCCCTCGATCTCGAGAATGCGGGGCGCACTGGCGGCTACCGGCGGCCGGTCCTCGTTTGCGGCGTGCGTGCCGCCCATGGCGGTTACCAGGCGGGCGACATCGAGCTCGCTTTTCGGCAGTTCCTCGACGACCCGGCCGTCCCGCAACACGACGGCGCGATCGCAGAATTCGGCGATTTCGTCGAGCCGATGGCTGACGAGGATGATGGCGGTGCCGCGGGCGCGCATGCGCTCGATCACCGCGAAGAACTTGTGCGCATCTTCCGCCGGCAGCGCCGCGGTCGGCTCGTCCAGGACCAGGATGCGCCCCTCGTCCGAAACAGCCTTGAGCAAGCGCACGAACTGCTTTTCTGCCGGCGGCAGGAAGGCCACCGGAACGTCCAGTTTGAGGTCCGGCGCGATCTCGCGGGCATGGCGGGCGATTGCCTCGCGCATCGCCTTGCGGTCGATCCGTCCGGCGCGCTTGGGGTAGGGGCGGCCGAGGAAGCAATTGTCGATGGTATCGAAACTGGGGACCAGCGGCGCGTCCTGGTGGATCACCCGGATGCCGGCAGCATAGGCATCGTGCGGAGAGTGGAAGTGCACGGGCGTCCCATTCACCACGATGGTTCCGCTGTCGGCCGCTTGGGCCCCCGCGATGATCTTGATGAGTGTCGACTTGCCCGCCCCGTTATGACCGACCAGGCCCAAAACTTCGCCCCCGGAGAGTGAGAGGCTCACATCTTCGAGGGCGTTGGTCGCGCCGAAGCGCTTGGTCATGCCGTTGAGGGCGAGCAATGGTCTTCCGTCAGTCGCACTTGACGCCCAGGCTGTCGCGCGTGATCAGCTCGACAGGGGCGTAGAGTTCGTCCTTCTCGGGCGTGCCGCCGGCGAGGATGGTATTGAGCTGGTCAGCCGCGATCTCGGCCATCTGCGTGAAGCCCTGGCGCACGGTGCCGACATAGGACGTGCACTTCTTGATGAGCTCGATCGCTTCGGGGTTCCCGTCGATGCCGGCAACCACGATGCCCTTGCGGCCCGCCGCCTCGATGGCGAGGTTCGCCCCGATGCCGGGCTCGTCCCAGCCGGCCCAGACGGCGTTGATCGCCCCTTCGGCCGGGTTGGCGAGCAGGATGGCGTCCATGGCCGCCCGGCTGTCCTCGATCTGGCCGGGCACCTGCACATAGTGGTCGGCGATCTGCTTGACGTCCGGATTGGCCTTGAGGGCCTCATCGAGCGCCAGCTCGCGCTGATGCACGCCGGGGTGGGCCGAATAGAAGAAGCGGACGATATTGCCCTTGTTCCCGATCGTGTCGAACAGGAACTTGGTCATGGTCTGGCCGAGCACGAAATTGTCCGACGTGACGTTGAGCACGGTCGAAGCGTTCTTGGCGCCGTCGATGGTGACCACGGGAATGCCGGCGGCCTTGGCTTTGTCGACCTGATCCTGGATCTGGGCAGGGTCGACCGAGACCAGCACGATGGCATTGGCGCCCTTGGTGGTGGCATCCTCGACGCGGCTCGCAAAGGCGCCCATGTCGCCGGCCGTATCGACCACATCGATCGACCACTGGTGCTTTTCTGCCTGCGCCTTGAACGAGTCGATCATCTCGGCCGTCGCGATCGCCGACAGGTACGGCGTGAGCACCGAAACCTTCTCGCCGGCAGCCTGCGCTGCACCGGCAGCCGTAAGCGCAAACGCCGCCGACAGGGCCAGCGACGTCATGGACTTGGTCATTTCGAGTTCCCTCCAGAATTCCGCGCCGACCTTACCGGTCGGGAGCAGGCGCTCCAAGCTCAAAATGCTGATCGATGCTCATTGGCCGCAGGGGCCGCTAGCGCACGAAGCCCAACGGCATCGTGAAGGTCCATTCGCTCTTGCCGGACTCCGGTGGGATCGCAGGGAAGGGCGCGGCGCGCTGAACGGTCTCGATCGCCGCCTTGTCGAACACCGGATTGCCCGACGAGCTCACGACGCGGATGCCCGAAGCCGAGCCGCCCGCCGAAACGGTGAATTGCACCTGCACTTCGCCACGCCCCCTGCCGCCAGAAGGGTAGCGCAGGGCGCGCCGCAGCCTGGAGAGAACCTGGCCGGGATACTTCGTCACCGACGCGCTATTGCCTTGCGCTCCGGTCCCCTTCTGGCCGGCCGATGCCGCGCTCGCCACCGCGTCGGCGTTGGAATTGCCGCCATTGCCTCCGGCACTGGGTTTGGGTTTCTGTGGTTGGGGCATTCTGGGTGTCTCGACGGCCTTCGGGTAGGTAGGCTCCTGCTTCTGCGCGACAGTCCGTGTCTGCGGCACGGGCGGGGCGTTAGGGTCAACCGGCTCGGTTGCCTCGATCGCTTCCGCCACCTCGGTCGGCTGGGCAATCTCCTGCGAGGGTGGCGGAGCGATGTCCTCTGGCTCGACGGTCACGGGCGTGTCTGGCGTGACGGCGTCAATCGCTTCGGCCACGACCGAGTTCGACGCCAGGAGCGGCACTGTTTCAGCTGCCAGGGTCTCGACCGGTTCGACCGGTTCTGCCACCGCCGCAGTCACCGGTTCCGCTTCCTGCCGGGCAGGCTCGACGGGCTCCGCCTCGATGGGTTCGACCGCCTCTGCGCTGGTGGGCGTGGCTTCAGCCTCGACCGGCTCGAGCGTTTCGCTCTGGGACGCTTCGATCACCTCGCCGCCGGCGGATACCATCGATTGGGTCGCGTCGCTCTCGATTTCGCTGACGGCGTTGGATTCGACAGTCTGCGTCGCGATGATCTCCACCTCGACGGCCGAACCCTCAATGTCGAGCGTGTCGTCGGCGGGAAGGAACAGGAAGAGTCCAGCGGCGAGCACGCTCCCATGAATAAGGAGCGAGGCCACCGGCCCCAGCAGCCAGTGCCTTTGCCTGGCTGGACGCCCGATATCGAGTAGCGATCTGCCCGGCACCGCAACGCTCGGCACGGGCTCGCCCGTGTTCTGGATAACGATTGGCACCCAGGCCCGCGGCGGTCTGCCGGGGAGGGGGTTGTCGTTGTTCCAGATGGGCCAGGCCGCGCTCATGGCAGATCAGAGTCCGAACTGGATGGCAGTCTTGTTGTCGGTCGAAAGTGTGGCCAGGCACTCCCCGGCCGCTACGTCGGTGCCGGTGCAGGCGGCAACATCGTTGATCAGCACCCGGCTCAGCCCGTCGCAGGGAATCTTGCCCAGGTCGAACTGCAGCACCTTGGTCTTGCCCGCCGGCAGCGCCTTGAAGTCCAGCGTCACCAGCCGCTCGATACCGCCTGCCGCGTTGAAAAGCGCCACCTCGAAAGCAGCCTTGTCGAGGGGTTTGCCCAGCCCGTTCGTAGCCAGGAACGTCACCCGGCAACCCGTCTCGCTCGGCTGGACCGCGTTGAGTTCGAGCAGAAGGCCTGCAGCCGGCGCCGTGTCCTGCGCCAGGGCGGCCGGCGGCAGGCCGATCGCGGCAAGCACCCCCAAAATTGCTGTTACGCGCGCGATCATCTCGGCTTCTCCTCGAAACGAAAAACAACCGGCGCGACAGGTTGGTGTCGCGCCGGTTTAGGCGTCAGTAGTCGAACTGCTTGGCCAGCGTCAGCTTGAACGTCCGGCCCTTGGAACGGTCGGGAGTCTGGTTGTCGCGGTAGTCGGCATTGAAGATGTTCTCGATCGAGAACTGCGCTTCCGTACCGGCGAACGGACCGGACTCCGGCTTCCAGGTCGTGAAGAGGTCGAACGTGGCGTAGCCCGGCGTCGCGGTGCTGGTCACCGAGCTGTCCGCCGCCGAAACGCCGGTATCGGTAGCCGCGACGAACGTCGCCTTGGCGCCGTATTCCAGGTTGTACTCGGGGTTGCGTGCGCCAACCGTGAGCTGGAGCTTGTGACCCGGGACCGAAGTCAGCGGGTTGCCCGTGACGTCGTTGGTGCCGACCATGGCCGCGTACGCTAGGCGCCCGAAGAGGAATTCGGACTCATAGCTGCCTTCCACTTCCACGCCGTAGATCGTGGCCTTGCCCACGTTCCAGAAGTAGGGGTTTCCGGCGACCGACGGAGCGGATTCGATGAGGTTTGTCAGGTCGTTGTAGAACCCGGTGACCTTGACGCTCGCCTGGTCGCCGTCGAACAGCAACTCGTATCCGGTGAGCGCGAAGCCCGCCTCATAGGAGTTGGATTGCTCCTTCTGCAGGGCGAGGCTTGGGCCCTTGGTCGAATTGTACTGATAGAGCTCGTCCAGCGTCGGCAGGCGTTCGGTATGGGCCACCGAGCCGAAGATCGACACATTGTCGTTGAACTTGTAGAGCGCCGCCACCTTCGGGGATAGCGCCACATCCTGGATGTCGTGCTGGCCCTTGGGCGTGATGTCGGGCTTCTGCCAGACGAAGTCGGCGCGCCCGCCGGTGATGATGGTGAGCTGGTCGTTGAGGACGAATTCGTCCTGCACATAGAGTCCAAGCCGCGTATCGGTGCCTTCCGGGTGCGTCGAAATCGCCGTACTCGCCAGCGGCAGCGTCGTGAACGCAACGCGATCCTGATAGCTCAACTGCGCGCCATAGGTCAGGAAGTTCTGCCAGTTCTCGCCGGTGAACTCGGAGGTGTTCTCCAGGCTCGCCTGCCAGGTCTTGTACCCGTATTCGGCATCGCCGATCGAGCCGATCGCGGAATTGGCCTGCTTCACATAGGTGTCCGAGTACGAAAGGTTCGCCTTCAGGTCCACCCAGGGATTGTCGAGGTCTTCGTTCTCGTAGTGAAGCACGGCAGTCTGGTCGACCACGTCGCGGTCCACCTTGCCGAACATCGCGACCGTGCCCGTCTGGGCGTAGTCCTGGTCGTCGTTCTTGCTCGACCAGCGCTGGTAGGAAAGGCTCAGCTTCTGGTCATCCTGGTCACCGAACCGGGCCGTGCCCTTGATGAGGCCGGAATAGGCGTCGAATGCGGAACCCGAAAGCGTCTTGCCGTTGGCGAGATCGAAATCATTCGACCGGCGCCAGTTGCCGGTGGCCAGGACGTCGAAGCCCTCATTGAACTTGTGCGCCACCAGGCCCGACATCAGCGTGCCGTTGCCGTTGGACGTGTACTGACCCTTGATGCGCACCGCCCCGGTCATGCCGTCCTTGATGAAGTCGGAGGCGTCCTTGGTGGTGAAGTTGATCACGCCCGCCAGCGCACCCGAGCCGTATAGCGTGGACGAGGCCGGACCGCGCAGCACTTCGACCTGCTTGTAGAGCTCGGGATCGGAGAAGAACGAGCCCATGCGGTACTGCTCGTAGAACTTCTTGGCTCCATCCACCGTGACGATGATGCGCGACTCGTCGCCGGAATTCTCCGCCGTACCGATGCCGCGAATGTTGAAGGATTCACCGAAAATGCGGTCGCTGCCGATCACCGAGACGCCCGGAACCGTCTCGAGCACGTCCTTCACGGTGGTGGCCTGCGCCTGATCGATATCGGCCTGATTGACCACCGTCACGGCTTGCGGGGTATCCACCGCAACCTTCTCGGCGCCCGCCCCGATCACGAGGCGCTCGAGCAGCGTGACGTATTTGCCGTTCACGGTCTGCGTCTGTGCGGCAACCTGCGGCACGCCCACCAAGACCGTCATCGCGGCGCCGCCCAGCAGCACCGCGACGTTTCTTCTTACCAGCCCCATTAAGAGTCTCCAGTTTCTTGAGATGCTGGCTGGCTCTGGGCTTGCTCGCACTTATTCTGGCTGCAGAAAAACATGATTTCTACAGTCCACTATTGACGTGTCTATAAATCATGATACTCAGAGTCAAGAATTAAGTCGGGGCTTCCAACACCCCGCTTCATTGCCTGGATCAGAGACGTGACGACGACCGACAGACCCCGCAGCTCCGCCCAACCCGCAGCCCGAAACGTGCCGGAAGTCCCTGTCCGTACCCTGACCAGCGCCGAAATCTTCGAGGGGACCACGGAGGTGCAAATCCTCCACGAGCAGGCGGTCTACCGCCTCAAGATCACCCGACAGGGCAAGTTGATACTGAACAAATAAGGGAGCCGACCAATGGCCAAGTCTCCGGCCGAGATCCGCGAAATTCGCGCCCTCCACCCCAAGATGCGCGAGCGCGATTTCGCACGCATCCACGGCATTTCCGAAGCCGAGCTCACGGCCGCCTATGTCGGCGAGAACGTGGTCCGGCTTAAACCGGACGTTGCCGTGCTGCTCGCCGGCCTTCCGGCCTGCGGCGAGGTCATGGCGCTCACCCGCAATGAAAGCGCCGTCCACGAGAAGATCGGCCCATACGAAAACGCCAAGGCCGGCGCCAACAGCGCCATCGTTCTGGGTGATGAGATCGATCTGCGTATCTTCCCCTCCAAGTGGGTCAGCGGCTTCGCAGTCGAGAAGTCGGACGGGGAGGGAGGCGTTCGTCGCTCGGTGCAGTTCTTCGACGTTGCCGGCGATGCCGTACACAAGGTGCACACGCGCCCCGCGACCAACCTCGAGGCCTGGAACGCACTGGTTGAAAGCCTCCGGTCCGAAGATCAGTCCCAACTCGTCGAGATCGGCACCGTGCCCGATGTGGCTGCGGTCGATGCCAGCGCCGCCGCAAGTCCCGAGGAACTCCTCGAGAACTGGTCCCGGCTCACCGACACCCATCAGTTCTTTGGCATGCTCAAGAAGCTCAACCTCGAGCGTCTCCAGGCCATGCGGATGATTGGCGACAACTATGCCTGGCCGCTCGATCCCGCTGCGACCGCCCAGATGATGAACGGAGCCGCCGCGTCGTCCCTGCCCATCATGGTGTTCGTGGGCAATGCCGGCTGCATCCAGATCCACGGCGGTCCCATTGCCAGGGTCGAGCCCATGGGGCCATGGCTCAACGTGCTGGATGAAACCTTCCACCTGCACCTGCGCCTCGACCACATCGCCGAGGTCTGGGCCGTCCGCAAGCCGACGGCCGATGGCCACGTGACGTCGGTGGAGTGCTACGGCGCCGACCAGAAGCTCATCATTCAGTTCTTCGGCAAGCGCGTGGAAGGCCACGATGAGCGGCCGGAATGGCGCGCGCTGGTCGAAAGCCTGCCCGTGCTCCAGCAGTCAACCGCCGCCTGAGGTCTTGGTAATGGTATCGAAGTTTTCCCGGGCCCTTGGCGCGCTCGCGCTCGCAGCAACGCTGACGGCGGGTTCCGCCTTCGGCGAGGATCTCAAGCCCTTCCCCGATTCTTCCCGGCTCGTGGCCGTGGGTGGCTCGCTCACCGAAATCATCTTCGCGCTCGGCGAGGAGGGGCGTCTGGTTGGGCGCGATTCCACCGCGGTCTATCCGGAGGCGGCGCTCGAGTTGCCTGATGTCGGCTACATGCGTGCGCTCTCGCCCGAAGGCGTGCTCTCGGTTAATCCGAGTGCCTTGCTGGTCCTCACCGGCTCCGGCCCCAAGGAAGCGCTCGACGTGCTTTCAAAGGCCTCCATCCCCTACCAGACCGTCCCTGAAGGCTTCTCCCACGAGGGCATCCTCGCCAAGATCAAGGCCGTCGGTCAGGCGCTGGACGTGGAAGACAAGGCGCGTGCGCTTTCCGATGAGGTCGACAAGGACCTCAAGGAGGCCGAGGCTCTCACTGCCAATGTCGCCGCAAGGAAGAAAGTGCTCTTCATCCTCTCGATGCAGGACGGCAAGGTCCAGGCGTCCGGAACCGGCAGCGCGGCCAACGGCATCATTGCCCTCGCCGGCGCCGAGAACGCCATCACCGACTATCAGGGCTACAAGGCTCTGACGGACGAGGCGATCATCAATGCCAGGCCCGATGTGATCCTGATGATGGATCGTGGCGGCGAACTCGCCGTCTCTGACGAGGCGCTCTTCACCCATCCGGGGATCGCCCTCACGCCCGCCGGCCAGAACCACAAGGTCGTCCGCATCGACGGCGCTTACCTCCTCGGCTTCGGTCCGCGCACGGCGTCAGCCGTCCGCGATCTGGCCAGGGCCATCTACGGCGACGCCCTGGGCGGAAACTGATCGATGACCGACCTCACCCTGAAAACCTGGCTTTCCATCCAAGAGCGCCCCGCGCGCGCCGGAGACAGGGCTCGGCTGGCAGCGGTGACGGTCGGCGGACTGGCCGTGCTCCTGATGCTGGTCTGCCTGCTCAGCCTCACCACCGGTGCCTCCGGTTCGTCGGGCTGGGCAGTCATTGAAAGCTGGTTCGGGCTTGTCGACAAGTCCGACCCGGCGGTCCTGCGCGAGCAGGTCATCATCTACGATATCCGCCTGCCGCGCATGGTCCTGGGCATCCTTATCGGCGCCGGTTTGGCCGTCTCGGGCGTCGTGATGCAGGGGCTCTTCCGCAATCCGCTGGCCGATCCGGGCCTGGTCGGTGTTTCGGCAGGGGCGGGGCTCGGGGCGGTGGTCATCATCGTCCTCGGGGCCACCATTGCCGCCCCGCTCGTTGCCCTGCTCGGCATCTATACGCTGCCCCTTTCAGCCTTCGGGGGCGGCTTGGTCACAACCCTCATTCTCTACCGGGTCTCGACCGCACGCGGGCAGACCGCCGTCGCCACCATGCTGCTCGCCGGCATCGCCATCGGTGCGCTGGCCGGGGCCATCACCGGCGTTCTCGTCTACCTCGCCAACGACCAGCAACTGCGCGATCTCACCTTCTGGGGGCTGGGTTCCCTGGCCGGCGCCACCTGGGTCAAGGTCACGGCCGCTGGTCCCATCATCGCCATTGCCGTTGCCTCCACCTTCTTTCTCGCCGGCGGTCTCAATGCCCTCACGCTCGGGGAGGCGACGGCCAATCACCTCGGCGTGCCGGTCCAGCGCTTCAAGAACATCGCCATCGCGGCCGTTGCCGCGGCCGTGGGCGCTTCGGTGGCCGTCAGCGGGGGCATCGGTTTTGTCGGCATCGTCGTGCCGCACCTGCTGCGCCTCGTCATCGGGCCCGATCATCGCTTTCTTCTGCCGGCCTCGGCCCTGCTGGGAGCCTCTTTCCTCCTGGGCGCCGACGCCATCAGCCGCGTGATCGTCGCCCCGGCCGAACTGCCCATCGGCATCGTCACCGCCTCGGTGGGTGGCCCGTTCTTCCTCTGGATACTGCTCCGCCGCCGCGACCGGCTGGCCTGGTAAACTCATGCTCCAAGCACGCGACGTTTCCGTTGCCATCGGCAACAAGACCATCATCCATGACGTGAGTTTCACGGCATCTCCCGGCCACGTCACCACCATTATCGGCCCCAACGGGTCCGGCAAGACCACGCTTCTCAAGGCTATCTGCTCGGACCTGGCCTATCGCGGCGAGGTCACCATCAACGGCCGGAACCTCAATTCGCTCAAGGCCTGGCAGGCCGCCTCGCTGCGCGCCGTGCTGCCGCAATCGACCACGCTGTCGTTCCCCTTCACCGTGCGCGAGGTCGTCGCCCTCGGCACAACCGCGGGCCGCTCCGGCGTCGATGATGCCGACAGCCTTCCCGAGCGCGCCCTTGAGCGGGTCGATCTCGAAGGTTTTGCCGGACGGTTCTACCAGGATCTTTCGGGTGGCGAGCAGCAGCGCGTGCAGTTGGCGCGCGTGTTGTGCCAGGTCTGGCAGCCCGTGCTCGATGGCCAGCCGCGCTACCTGCTGCTCGACGAGCCCGTCTCCAGCCTCGATATTAAGCACCAGCTGGCCATCATGGAGATCGCCCGCGAATTCGCCGATGCGGGCGGAGGGGTGTTGGCAGTCCTGCACGATCTCAACCTGGCGGCCATGTCATCCGATCGCATTCTGGTCATGCGGCGCGGCAACGCCGTTGCCTTCGGCGCGCCCGAAGAAGTGCTGCGCGACGAGGTCATCAACCCGGTCTTCGAGTGCAACCTCAAGGTTGGCGCGCTGCCCCGGCAGGGCGCGCCGTTCGTCCTGCCGCAATCGGCCCGGGCCTGACGGAACTTCCTTCCGCCACTTCGCGTAAAATTGGAATGCTCACGTTATCGCAGGAGTGGGCTTGCATCGACTTACGCTGTATCCATGATGCCTAGCGAGGGTCGATCCATCCGCCCTTGCGCCGTTTCGACGGAAAGCTGAACAAGGAATACACAAGATGAACAGCGTCATCGCTCCCCGCAAATTCACCGCCGTGGCGGTCGCCGCGCTCATGCTCGCCGGCACCGCCTTCGGCGTCTCCGCCCAGGATTTCGACGCCAACGCCACCATCAATATCGGTTCGCTCTACGAGCCGCAGAACCTGGACAACACCGCCGGTGCCGGGCAGGGCGTCAACGAGGCCTTCAACGGCAACGTCTATGAAGCGCTCTTCAAGCTGACAGACGAAGGCAAGGTCGAAAAGTCGCTCGTGGCCGACTACACCCAGAGCGAGGATGGCCTCACCTACACCTTCACCCTGCAGCCCAACGTCAAGTTCCACTCGGGCGATCCGCTGACCTCGGCCGACGTCAAGTCCTCGATCGAGCGTGTCGTGGCCGAGAACTCCAAGTCCTCGCGCAAGAAGAGCCTCTCGAACATCGATTCGATCGAGACCCCCGACGACTCGACCGTCGTCATCAAGCTCAAGAGCCGCTCGATCTCGCTGCCCTATAACCTCTCCTATGTCTGGATCGTCAACGACGCGGCCACCGACATCACCTCCCAGGAAGACGGCACCGGCCCCTACAAGCTCGCCGACTGGCGCCGCGGCTCGGCCCTCGCGCTCGAAAAGTTCGACGGTTACTGGGGCGCCGCGCCAACCAATGCCGGCGTGACCTACAACTATTTCACTGACGCCACCGCCCTCAACAATGCGCTGCTGACCGGCGCCGTTGACGTCATCACCTCGGTGCAGAGCCCGGACTCGCTGGCCCAGTTCAAGGACAACCCGCAGTTCAAGGTCACCGAAGGCGCGTCGACCACCAAGGAAATCCTGGCTTACAACGATCGCGTCGCGCCATTCGACAACGTCAAGGTCCGCAAGGCTCTGGCCCGAGCCGTGGACAAGAAGAAGCTGCTCGAATCCATCTGGGGCCCGTATGGCACGCTGATCGGCTCCTTCGTGCCGCCGACCGATCCCTGGTATGTCGACCTGACGGGCGTTGACCCCTACGATCCGGAAAGCGCCAAGGAACTGCTCAAGGAAGCCGGCTTCCCCGATGGCTTCGAATTCACCATCGACACCCCGGATTACGACCCGCACCCGATCGTCGCGCAGTTCCTGCAGAGCGAATTCGCCAAAGTGGGTGTCAAGGCCAACATCAACATCATCACGGCCAACGAGTGGTACACCAAGATCTACCAGTCCCATGACTTCCAGGCCACGCTCCAGGAGCACGTGAACCACCGCGACATCGTGTTCTACGGCAACCCGGACTTCTACTGGGGTTACAACAACCCTACCGTTGTCGACCTCATCGCTTCGGCCGAAACCCAGCCCACCGAGGCCGACCAGACCGCCAAGCTGCTCGAAGCCAACAAGCTCATCGCTGAGGATGCAGCCAGCAATTGGCTCTACCTCTATCCGCAGATTGTGGTATCTGCGGCTAACGTCAGCGGCTATCCGATCAACGGCCTGAACTCGCAGTTCTTCGCCTACGGCATCAAGAAGGCCGCCAACTAACGCGTCAACAGCCGGACGGAAGGAAAGCCCTATTCTCAGCTACACCCTCCGTCGGCTTGTTATCCTGGCACTGTCGCTGCTCATCGCAGCGGCGGTGCTCTTCGTCCTTCTCCGCCTCCTGCCGGGTGACCCGGCCAATGCCTTGCTCTCGGTCGGCGCATCGCCTGCCCAGATCGAGGCGGCGCGCCAGGAGGTCGGCTCCAACCTGCCGCTCGCCCAGCAGTTCGCCCATTTCGTCTCGAGCCTCGCCCGCTTCGACCTCGGCACGTCCTTCGTCAGCAAGACCCCCGTGCTCGCCGAAATCGGCAACCGCCTCTCGGTCACCATTCCCCTCACGCTGATGAGCTTCGTGCTGGCGCTGATCATCGCCGTTCCGCTCGGCATCATCTCCGCCGTCAAATCCGACAAGTGGTATGGCGGGGTCATCTCGATCGTCTCCCAGCTCGGCATCGCCATTCCGGTCTTCTGGGTGGGCATCCTGCTCGTCACCATCTTCGCGGTGAACCTCAAGCTCTTCCCGTCGTCCGGCTTCCCCCTCAAGGGCTGGAGCAATTTCGGCGCGGCGCTTTATTCGCTGCTGCTGCCCACCCTCACCATTGCGCTCGTCATGTCTGCCTCCTTGCTGCGCTACGTCCGCTCGGCCGCCCAGGACGTGCTCGGGAGCGACTATCTGCGCACCGCCCGGGCGCTCGGCGCCAGCTTCCCCGAGGCGCTGGTGCGCCACGGCATCCGCAACGGCTCGGTTCCGGTCATTTCCATCCTCGGCATCGAGCTGGCGACCGCCTTCCTCGGCGCCGTCGTGGTCGAAAAGGTCTTCGCGCTGCCCGGCCTGGGCTCGATGCTCCTGCTCGCCATCCAGCAGCGCGACTACCCCAACGTCCAGGGCGTCCTCTTCATCTCGACGCTTCTCGTCCTGCTCGTCGGCTTCTTTGCGGACCTCCTCCAGCGCATCATCGATCCGCGCCTGCGCGACAATCGGGCGAGGCCGGCATGACCACGTTCGAAGAAACCGCCGCGCTGCCGCCGGCCAAGGTCCGCACGCGCCGCTCCTTTACCCTCTGGCTTGGCCTGTTCCTCGTCGGCATCCACGTCGTCATGGCGCTGCTGACGCTCGTCTGGACGCCCTACGACCCGGGCAGCATGACCGGCGGGCGCCTCGCGCCACCCTCCTGGGAGCACTGGGCGGGCACCGACCGTCTCGGTCGCGACTTCTTCACCCAGATCATGATCGGCTCGCGCATTGCGCTGCAGGTCGGCATCGGTGCGGTGGCCATCGGTGCGGTGATCGGCGTCACCCTGGGCATGCTCGCCGCCTTTGCCACGCGTTTCCTCGACGACGCGTTGGCCGCCGCCCTCGACATCCTCATCGCGTTCCCGACCTTGCTGCTCGCCATGCTGATCGTGGCGCTGGGCGACAGCGCCAGCCTCGGCTCGGCTATCCTGGCGCTCGGCATCGCCATCTCGGCCATCGTGGCGCGCCTCACCCGCATTCTCGCCAAGCGTGTGCTCCAGCAGGACTACATCATCGCCTCGCGCACCTCGGGAACGTCCTGGCCCGGCATCGTCAGGCGGCACGTCCTGCCCAACATCTGGCCGACGCTTTCGGTCAACTTCGCGCTCCAGTTCGGTCTCGCCGTGATTGCCGAAGCCTCGCTTTCCTATCTCGGTCTCGGTGCCCCGCCGCCCAATGCCTCGTGGGGCCGTCTGCTCCAGGAAGCGCAGGGCACGGTCTACACCGCCCCCATCGGCGCCATCGCGCCCGGTATTGCGCTGGTCACCCTCGTCATCGGCGTGAACCTTCTCGCCGACGGCCTGCGCGACATCGGCGACCCAACCCGCAAGAGGTCGCGATGAGCCCCTTGCTCGATATCCGCAGTCTGACGCTCACCACCGGCGGTCGCCCGCTGGTGTCCGATCTCTCCTTCGCCATCGAGCCCGGCGCCCGCCTTGGCCTCATCGGCGAATCCGGTTCCGGCAAATCCCTCTCGGCCATGGCCGCCATGGGTCTGCTGCCGCGCAACATCGTGCCCTCCGGATCGATTCAACTGGACGGGCAACAGGTCATCGGCGCCCACGAGCGCGTGCTCAACCGCCTGCGCGGCCAGGCCGCCGCCGTGGTATTCCAGGAGCCGCTGACCGCGCTCGACCCGCTGCTCAAGATCGGCCGCCAGGTCGCCGAGCCGCTCCAGCGCCGCTGGACGCGCGAGGGGCGGCGCCTCGAGGGCAGGGACCTCCAGCGCGAGGTCATCGGCCTTCTCGAAGAGGTCTCCCTCCCCACCCCCGAGCGCATCGCCGCTTCCTATCCGCACGAAATCTCGGGCGGCCAGCGCCAGCGCGTTGCCATCGCCATGGCGCTCGCCTGCCGGCCCAAGCTGCTCATTGCCGACGAGCCGACCACCGCCCTCGACGTCACCACCCAGGCCGAGGTCCTCAAGCTCCTTGACAGGCTCGTGCGCGACAACGGCATGGCGCTGCTCTTCATCAGCCATGACCTGCCGGTCGTGGCCCAGATCGTTCAGGACGTGGTGGTGCTGCGCAAGGGCGTCGCCGTCGAGGCCGGGCCCGTGGCCGAAGTCTTCGCCCGCCCGTCCGATCCCTATACCCGCTCGCTGGTCGACGCCGCGCAGGCCTTCGACAAGGCGCTGGAGGGCGTAAAATGACCCTCGTTTCCGTCGAGAACGTGAGCTTCGGCTATGGCCGCGACCGCCTCGTGCTCAACGATGTCTCGCTCACGATCAGGCCGGGCGTCAGCATCGGCCTCGTCGGTGAGAGCGGCTCGGGCAAGACCACCCTCCTGCGACTGCTCCTTGGGCTCGGCAAGCCCTCCTCTGGCCGCATCCAGTTCGGCGACCAGACGCTCGAGGCGGGCAACGCCGCCTTCATGCGCAGCTACCGGCGCAATGTGCAGGCCGTGTTCCAGGATCCGTATTCCTCGCTCGACCCGCGCCAGACGGTGCAGGGCATCGTCTCCGAGCCGCTGCAATCGCTGCGCATTCCCGGTGACCACCGCCAGATGGTGGTGGCGGCGCTCCAGTCCGTGGGACTGGAGGGCGACGTCCTCGGGCGTTACCCGCATGAATTCTCTGGCGGTCAGCGCCAGCGCATCGCCATAGCGCGTGCCATCGTCGCCCGCCCCCAGCTCGTCCTCGCCGACGAAGCCGTGAGCGCCCTCGATCTCTCCACCAAGGTCCGCATCGTCGACCTCTTCAAGGAGCTCGCCGCGCAGGTGACATTGCTCTTCGTCTCCCACGACCTGGGGGTGGTCGCGGCGCTGTGCGAGGAGATCGTGATTTTGGAGCGCGGACGCATTGTCGAAAGCGGCAGAACGCACGAGATACTGAAAAGCCCGCAGCATCCCTATACGCGAGCCTTGCTGGCCAGCGTGCCGCGGATGCCGGAGCTGACGACTTAGCCCGCCCCACCATGCGACTTTCCCGGCTGGACCGCGGCCTGTCGCTCGAGTTTGACGGTGCGGAGAGTGAAACGAGGACCACTGAAATGACCGACTATCTCACCCAACTGGACGCGTGGAAGGCTCATCGGCTTGAACGGCTCAAGGCAGCCGACGGTTGGCTCAACGTCATCGGCCGGTATTGGCTCGAGAACGGCACCGTGAGCGTCGGTTCGGCCCACGACAACGACCTCGTCCTCTCGGCCGGGCCGGCCCATGTCGGCACCGTCACGCAGGATGCCGAAGGCGTCACCTTCACTCCGGCCGAAGGCATCGAGGGGCACGAGAACGGTCCGGTCCGCCTCAAGCTCGACAAGCATCACCCGCCGCGCTTCCATGCCGGCTCGCTCCTGCTCGAAGTCACCACCCTCAACGGCCAGCACGCCCTGCGCGTCCGCGACAGCGCTTCGACCGCCCCGGCCGACTTTCCGGGCATCCCCTATTATCCGGCCGATCCGAGCTGGCGCATCGTCGCTGATTGGCAACTGCTCGATACGCCCATCACCATGACTGTCGACACGGTTCTCGGCATCCCGACCGAGGTCACCGTCACCCACAAGGCCGTTTTCCAGCACGATGGCCAGACCTACGAGATCATTGCCACCCACGGTTCGGCCAAGTCGCCGCAATTCGTCATCAAGGACCCGACTTCGCGGACCGACACCTATCCTGCCTCGCGCTTCCTCTTCGGCGAGGACGTGACCGACAGCTCGATCGTTCTCGACTTCAACAAGGCCATCAATCCGCCTTGCGCCTTCACCGAGCACGCCGTCTGCCCGCTGCCGCCTCCGGAGAACGTGCTGCCTTTCGCCATCACGGCGGGCGAGAAGCGCATCGCCAACAGCCACTGAGCGCCCGGACAGGCCGGCTTGACCGTGAGGCGGGCATAACGAATTATGCCCGCTATTGCGGGGAAGTCATTTGATCAAGGTGTATTGGGCACGCCGGCTCGGCGCGATGCTTGTGTTGGGAGCCGTCTCTGTGACGGCTGCTTTGGCTTTCGAGCCGACCGACCCGGAATACTGGCGCACGCCCGAGTTTCAGGCGCAGATCGGGCTCGACTACATCTACGCGCAGGACGCCTATGCCCTGGGCCTTGATGGCACCGGCGTCAATATTGGCCTGCTCGATACCGGCATCGACATGTCGCACCCCGAATTCGCGGGGCGCAGCTTCTCGGGTTGGGCGCTCGACGGAGTGCTCTGGAGCCGTGATGGCAACGGCCACGGCACCATGGTCGCCTCGGTGCTGGCGGCAAACCGCGATGGCGTCGGCATGCATGGCGTCGCGCCCGGCGCCCGTTTGCTGGTGGCCTCCGATCTCAACAGTCGCGGCGAGTTTGACGAGCAGGCGTTAGTCGGCGGCGTCAACTGGCTGATCGACCAGGATACCGACTTCATTCTCTACGAACTCGGCCACACCGGCTTTCCTGTGGTGGATTACACGCTCGCCGATGCTCACGATACGCTTGGCATGCCATTGCTCGATGCCTTCCATCGTGCCACCGACGCCGGCATCGTCATAATTGTCCCCACCCACAACCAGTTCTTCGATGACCCGAGTCTCGAGGCCGGGCTGCCCTCGCTCTTTCCCGAACTCGAGGACAACTGGCTTGCCGTCTCGGGCTACTATTACGGCAACAAGTGCGGCGTGGCGAAATACTACTGCCTGACCGCGCCGGCTGAGGATATTCGGGTCGCCGCTGCGGGTGGCGGCTATGAGAACGTCTGGGGCACGTCCTTTGCCGGCCCCCATGTCGCGGGCGTGGCGGCGCTGGTCAAGCAGCGCTATCCCTACCTTACCGCCAACCAGATCAAGCAGGTCCTGCTTGGCACCGCCTGGGACGAGAACGGCGACGGCGTCGATGACCAATTCGGCTACGGCTTGCTGCAGGCATGGGCCGCAGTGCGCGGGCCGGGCAAGTTCGACTGGGGCGATTTCCACGTCGTCCAGCCTTCGGGCGTCAGCTCCTGGTACAACGCCATTTCCGGCGCCGGCGGCCTGATCAAATCGGGTGAGGGCGCCCTGATCCTGCGTGCCGACAACACCTATACCGGCCCCACGCGCGTTGATGGCGGCGACCTCGTGATCGAGGGATCGATCGCCTCCAATGCCTTCGCCGATCCCGGCGGCGTCCTGACGGGCGACGGCACCATCGATGGCGCAGTGGAGAACCGCGGCACGCTCATGCCCGGCTGGGGTGCAGACGGCGGAACCCTCACCATTTCGGGCAACTACGATCAATACGCGGATGCCTCGCTCCTGGTCTATGTCGGCGGTCGCTTCGGCGTCAGCCACGCCGCCATCCACGGAGCTGCTTCGCTCGACGGCACGGTGGAGGCGCGCGTGCTCGCAGGTGGCTACCAGGGCGACGCCGAGCATGAAATCCTGCGCGCCGACCTCGGGCTCACGGGCCAGTTCGAGGGCGTCACCGACGACATGGCTTTCCTCGATACGCAACTGCGGTACGACCCCGACGCCGTCTATCTCGGCGTGCGGCGCAACGGCGTCACCTTCACCAGCTTCGCCGGCAGTGCCAACGGGGCAGGGGCCGCCGGCGCCATCGAGGCGCTGGGCGTAGGCAACAGCCTCTTCGATGCCGCCGTAACGCTCTCGACTGCCGACGCTGGCGCCGCCTTCGAGCAATTGTCCGGCCAGAAGCAGGCTTCCACCGCGACTGCATTGGCCGATGCGGGAAGCCTCGTCGGCTCGATGGCCAACGATCGCCTGCGCTCGGCCTTCGGTTCGGCGGGCGCGGTCGAGGTTCCCATCATGTCCTATGCCGATGGCGGGACGCCGCTGATGGTCTCGATGGATTACCAGGGACCCGCCTTCTGGACGAGTTCGCAGGCGGCGTGGGGAAGCGGCGATGCCATGAGCCGGTTCAGCGCCGGCCAGCTCGTTGGCGTCGATGCCCCGTTCGGTGACTGGCGGCTCGGCGCGCTGGCTGGGGTCGGCCTCACCTCGACCAGTTCGAGCACCGCCAGCCTCAAGGGCACCGACTACCATTTCGGTGTCTATGGCGGCACCAGTTGGGGCAGCCTCGCGCTGCGCAGCGGCGCCTCCTTCTCCCATCATGAGCTTGAGACCAGCCGCAGCGTCACGGCAGGGGGCCTCGATCAGACCCTCACCAGCAGCTACGGCGGCAACACCGCCCAGGCCTTCGCCGAACTCGGCTACGGCATTGAAGCGGGCGACCTGCATTTCGAGCCCTTTGCCGGGCTCGCCTATATGAACGTCTGGACCGATGGCTTTGCCGAAACCGGCGGTTCCGCCGCACTTTCGGGCAGCGGCACCACGCTCTCGGCGTTGTTCACCACCATCGGCCTCAACGCCCACACGCGTATCGTCATCGGCGAAACCGAGGCGGTGGTGCGCGGCTCCGCCGGCTGGCGCCATGCCTTTGGCGACGCGCCGGTCTCCACCCAGGCATTTTCCGGCAGCGGCTCTTTCGCCGTCACCGGATCGGAGATCGACCGCGACGTCGCGCTCCTCGAAGCGGGCGTCGACTTCCCGATCAGCGCCAGCGCCACCGTCGGACTGACCTACGGGGGGCAGCTATCCGCCAAGTCTCACAGCCATGGCTTCAAGGCGGAACTGCGCGTTGATTTCTAGATGAGATAGTTTGCATATCAAACTATCTCATGATACATCCGTTGCATGACCTCCCCCAGACATCGCTTTGGCATTGCCTTCATGCAACTCGCCCGCCAATGGCGCCGCGCCGTCGATGCGCGCCTCGCCGAAGCGGGGTTGACCGACGCCACCTGGTCGCCGCTCGTGCACCTGGACCACCGGCCCGACGGCGTGGTCCAGAAGGATCTGGCGCACCTGGTCGGCATCGACGATTCCAGCCTGGTCCGGCTCGTTGACCTTCTCGAACAGCGCCAGCTCATCGAGCGCAGGGTCGACGAGCAGGACCGGCGCGCCAAGCGCATCGTCCTGACCGATATCGGCAGGACCGCCGTGCGCGACATCCGCAAGACCCTTCACGCCGCCGAAGCGGAAATGCTGGCCGGCCTCGGTGACGAAGAGATTGCCGCCATGCTCGACGCCTTCGCCCGGATCATGGCCAACGCCCAAGAGGCGCGACCGTGAGCATTCTGGAAAGAGCCGAGGCGCTCGGCTTCGATCTGCCGCGCCTGCGCTACGGCCTGCGCACCGCCCTTGCCGCGTTCCTTGCCCTCCTCGCCGCCTGGGCACTGGGCCTCGAACACCCGCAATGGGCCGCGATGACGGTCTGGGCCGCGTCCCAGCCTGTGCGCGGCATGCTGGTCGAAAAGAGCCTCTTCCGCGCCGCCGGGACGGCTGTCGGCGTAGCCGCGGGACTGCTGCTCATGCTGGCCTCGGACGGGCAGACGGCGATCCTCGTCGTCGGCCTCGCCCTTTGGGTGGGCCTCTGCGCCGGAGCCGGCAACGTGCTGCGCGGCTTCATGTCCTACGGCACGATCCTTGCCGGATTTTCGGCTGCGATGGTGACGCTCCTGAGCACCGCGCACCACGATTCCATCCTCCTGCTCGGCTACGACCGCCTGATGACGGTTCTCGTCGGCGTCTTCGTCGCCCTGCTCGTCGGGCTCATCTTCACGCCCGCTTCGGCCGGAGACTACGAGACCTCGGCCAGCCGGCTCACCGGCCGCCTTCTCGATGAGATGGCCCGCCCGCCAGCCGAACGCAGCCTCGGCGAACAGAAGGCCATTCTCTCGGAGGCCGCCCTCATCGAGGAAGCGCTCGATCCGCATGCCGCCGGCTCGCTCAATGCCCGCCGGGCGGCGCATGCGGTCCGTGCGCTGGTCCTGGCGCTGGTATCCGGCCTCCTCTGGTTGCGGGGGCCGGAGGCCCAGAGGATTGATGGGGAGGCACGTGGCCGGCTCGGGGAGGGCGCTGCGCTGGACGCGGCCCGTTATCCCGAAGTTGCAGCGGTCCTCCAGGCCATCGGCATCGCCGTCGATGGCCTGGGCAACCGTCCGGTTGCCGAACCGCACATGCGTCCTCCAGTGGTTCTGCACCGCGACTGGCGCGGTGCCCGCGCCGCCGCCATCAGGGCTAGCGCCACGATGCTGGCCATCGGCCTCGTCTGGGTCCTGACCGGCTGGGAGGCGGTGCCCTATGTCCTCCTGGGCACCTCGGTGATGATCACGATCTTTTCCACCTTCGATGACCCTGCCGGCATCCTCAAGGCGGTCTTCGCCGGCCAGGTCTTCGGCGCCATCGCGGCGCTGGCCTGCCGCTGGCTGCTCTGGCCGCTGGCAGACAGCGAACTGACCATGCTGCTGATGATGGCCCCGTTCATCGTCTCGGGCGCATTCGTGCTGTCGAACCGGCGCACCATGCCTGCCGCCCCCGACTATGCCATGGTCTTCCTGCTGCTCTCCCAACCGGTGCTGCCGCTCTCGGGTAGCTTCGGCCAGTCGGTTTCCACCGCGCTCGCCGTGGTCGCCGGTCCGCTGATCGCGCTGGCGGCTTTCAGGCTCATCTACCCGATCGATCCGGCCCGTCGCCTCCAGGCGCTCATCGCCGCCATGGTGCGCGAACTCGAGGAAATGGCGCGCGGCGACGCCCAAATCCGCGGCGATCGCTGGCGCATGCGCCTCAACCACCGCCTCCTCAGGCTCGTGCGCTGGGTCGAAAAGACCCGCAAGGGCGATATCCCCGCCTTCGAAGGCAGCTTCGCCGTTCTCGCGCTCGGCAGCGCCATAGCGCGCCTGCGCGATCTGCAATCGCAGTCCGATCTGGATCCGGGCGCCAGCCGGGCCGCGCGCGTCGCATTGGCCCGGAGCGCCACGGTGGGCGTCGCGCCCGACCGAGCCGCCCGATCGCTCGAACGCGCGGCCGCGCGCCTGGGCGCCACGGGCGACGCCGAACTCATTGCCAATGCCGCCCGGCAGGTCGCGTCCAACGCCTCGTTCTTCCGGCTGGCGGGCGCCGCCGCCTGATCCTCTTGCGCCAGGCCGCAATCGGAACCACCTAATGGGCATGTTCAGATTGGATATCGACCATGGCTAACGAAGAACGTGTCGTCTGCGTGCATTGTGGTGCCGTCAACCGCGTACCCGCCGGGAGTAATGCCGATGCGGCAAAATGCGGCCGCTGCGGCGAGCCGCTGTTCGAAGGCAAGCCTGCCGATGTTGCCGCCGCGATGGTTGACCGCCAGATGACCAAGGGCACCCTGCCGGTGGTGGTTGACGTGTGGGCGCCCTGGTGCGGACCCTGCCGCATGATGGCCCCCGAATTCGAGAAAGCCGCCCAGGTCGGCGAACCGGGGATGCGCTTCCTCAAGCTCAATTCCGACGAGCATCAGGAAATGGCGGCCCGGTTCGGCATCCGCGGCATCCCCACCATGCTGTTGTTGCGCGATGGCAAGGAAGTCGCGCGCGTCTCGGGCGCCATGACCTCCAACCAGATTCTGGGCTGGCTGGCCCAGAACCGCTAGCGGGCCAGCATCTCCGGCAGCGGCGAGGGCGCCCACGCGGCGCCCTTTTTCATGACCCTCTGGCGTCTCGCCCGGATCGGGCTTAGCGTCGATTCAACAACTGAGCCTTCGACGAGGACGATCCATGACGATCCGCAATCTCGCCGGAACCTTGCGGCCTGCATCCGTGGCCGTGATCGGCGCCTCCATTCGCGAAGGTTCGGTGGGCCGGGTGGTCATCGAAAACGCGCTCGCGGGCGGCTTCTCGGGTGATGTCTATCCGGTCAATCCGAAATACCAGGAGATCGCCGGCCAGCGTTGCTACGCGCGCGTCGCCGACCTGCCAAAGCCGCCCGACCTCGCAGTGATCGCCACGCCCGCCGCCACGGTTCCCGGTATCGTCGCCGAACTGGGTGAGTGCGGCGTTCCTGTAGCCGTCGTTCTGGCCGCCGGCTTCGATCAGGACGGGCTGCGCCAGAAGCTGCTCGATGCCGCGCGCCCGCGCATGGTCCGCATCATCGGCCCCAATACCATCGGCTTGCTGGCGCCGCAGGTGCGGCTCAATGCCAGTTTCGTCCACATCTCGCCCGAACCCGGCCGGCTCGGCCTCATCTCGCAGTCGGGCGCCATGGTCTCGTCGATCATCGATTGGGCCGTGGCTGAAAATATCGGCTTCTCCCAGATCTTCTCTCTCGGCGACATGTCCGATGTCGACGCTGCCGATTGCCTCAATCTCCTCGCCGAAGACGCCCGTACTGCCGCCATCCTTCTCTATCTCGAATCCATCCCCGCGCCGCGCAAGTTCATGTCCGCCGCGCGTGCGGCGGCGCGGCTCAAGCCGGTCATCGCCGTCAAGCCGGGACGCCACGCCCAGGCGGCGGCCGCTGCCCGCACCCATACTGGCGCGCTCTCCGGTTCCGACCGCGTGGTCGAGGCTGCCCTGCGCCGGGCCGGTATCATCCGCGTCAACGACCTCGAGGACCTGTTCTCCGCCGCCGAGATCACTGCGCGCTTCCACCCGCTTCGCCGTGGCCGCACTGCCATCGTCACCAATGGCGGCGGGGCGGGCGTGCTGGCCGTCGATCACCTTATCGATCGCGATTGCGAACTGGCCGAGCACCAGCCCGAAACGCGCGCCGCGCTCGACGCCGTGCTGCCGCCGACCTGGTCTCACGCCAACCCGGTGGACATCATCGGCGATGCGCCGCCCGAGCGCTACGCCTCGGCGGTCTCGGTCGTCGCCAGGGATTCCGGCGTCGATGCGCTGCTGGTCATGAACTGCCCCACCGGGCTCTCGTCTTCGAGCGGCGCCGCCACGGCGGTGGCAGCCCTGGTCGAGGATGGTCTGGTCAATGGCAAGCCCGTGCTCGCCTGCTGGCTGGGCAAGGCCACCGCCGAGCCTGCCCGGGCATTGCTGCAGGCCTCCGGCATCGCCAGTGTCGATACACCCGAAGCGGCCGCCGAGGCGGTCGCTCTCCTCACGCGCTGGTCGGCCCTGCGGCAGCTGGTCGAGCGCGTTCCCGCCAACACCGTGCAGTTTCGCATCGACCGCCTGGCCGTCGCCCGCATCCTGCGCACCGTGGCCGACGAGGGGCGCTCGCTGCTGACCGAGACCGAGGCCAAGGCCGTCGTCGGCGGCTATGGCATCCCGGTGCCCGAAATCGCCGTGGCCGGCGATCCTGCCGAAGTCGAGGCTGCCGCCGCCAGGCTCCTCGTCGATCACCGCGCCGTGGTGGTGAAGCTGCTGTCGCGCGCCATCTCCCACAAGTCAGATGTCGGTGGCGTCGTCCTCGATATCCGCTCGGCCGCCGACGCCGGGGCCGCCGCCCGCGCCATCCGCGCCCGGCTCGAGAAGCTCGGCACCCAGCATCAGATCGATGGCTTTTCAGTCCAGCCGATGATCCGCCGCCCCGGGGCCGAGGAACTGATCATCGGCCTCAATGTCGATCCCATCTTCGGTCCGACCGTGCTCTTCGGGGCGGGCGGGGTGGCGGTGGAAGTGCTCAAGGATACCGCCATCGGCCTCGTGCCGCTCGACGAAGTGCTGGCCGGCGACCTCATCGACCAGACGCGCATCAGCCGGCTGCTCGCCGGCTACCGCGACGTGCTCCCCGCCAACCGCTTGGCCATCGAGCAGGCCCTGATCGGCCTCTCGCAACTGGCCATCGATTTTCCCTGCGTGGTGGGTGCCGACATCAACCCGCTGCTCGCCGACAATGACGGGGTCATTGCCCTCGATGCGCGGGTCGAGATCGATCCGGCGCGCATCGACGAAAAGGGCCCGAGCAAGTGCCTCGCCATCCGTCCCTATCCCTCCGGCTGGGAAATGCGTGCCAAGGTCGGGGAGCGTTCCTTCCTCATCCGGCCGATGCGGCCGGTCGATATCGATCTCTACCCCGCCTTCACCGAGCGGATGGACCCGGAGGACATGCGCCTGCGCTTCCTCATGCCCACCCACCAGATCCCCCACGACATGCTGATCAACTTCACCCAGCTCGACTACGATCGCGAGATCGCCTTCGTCGCGCTGGAGGAGCCGGGCGGGGCAATGGCGGCGGTCGTGCGCTACTCGGCCGACCCCGATCACGAGCGCGCCGAATTCGGCATCATCGTGCGCAGCGACCTCAAGGGCCTGGGGTTGGGCAAGATCCTGCTCGGGCGCCTCATCGCCTACGCGCGGGTGGAGGGCATCAAGCGGCTCGATGGCCTTATCCTGCGCGAAAATTCCGGCATGCTGCACCTCGCCACCCGGTTCGGCTTCAAGCCCGATCATGAGCCCCCCGAGTCCTCCCTTGTGCGCACCAGTCTCGACCTGACGCTCGATCACGAACCGGTCGCCTGACGGCGCCCTTGTGGAAAACCTGTTGAAAACCCTCCGGCTTTCCGCTTGAGTGGCGAGGGGACAGGCTCTTACTCGGAGGCGGCGTTGAGTAACCTGGACGTCCCGGCGCGCAACACCAGGGCCTTGCTGCTGGTGGAAGACGAGCCGTTGATTGCGGCTGGCATCGCCGAGTTGCTCGGAGAGCACGGCTACGAATTCGTACAGTCGGCCTATACCTACGCGGAAGCCGAGGAGGCGGTAGGGAGCGGGCGGTTCGATGGCGCCATCCTCGATGTCATGCTCGCCACGCGCTACGTCTGGCCCATCGCCGCGGCCCTGCGCGACAGGGGCACGCCCTTCCTGTTCCTGACCGGCCTTGAAGCGGGGAGCATAGACGAAGCGTTCCGCGACGCTCCGGTGGTCTTCAAGCCCTTCACCGAGCATGAGCTCGTCAGCAAGCTCAACGCCCTCATGTCATTTATGCCAAGTTGAGCCCCGCGCCGCCTTGCTGCATTCTCCCCTGGCGGTCTCTAGGTGGTGATTGGCATGAAGGTGCTTCTTTTCGGGCCTGACGGGCAGGTGGGGCGAGCCTTGCAGGCAGCGCTTCCCGTTCTGGGGGGCGAGGTCGTCGCGGCCGGCCGCAGCCGGGCCGATTTCACCCGCCCCGGCGCGCTTGCCCAGGTCGTTGCCGCCGAACGGCCCGACGTCATCGTCAATGCCGCCGCCCACACCGCCGTCGACAAGGCCGAGTCCGAGCCGGACCTCGCCGAGCGCATCAACGCCCTGGCGCCTGCCGAGATCGCCGCTGCCGCCGCCGCGCACCGCGCGACCCTCATCCACTATTCCACCGACTACGTTTTCGACGGCGCCGGGTCCACGGCCCATTCGGAGACCGATGCGACCGCGCCACTGAGCGTTTATGGCCGCACCAAGCGGGAAGGGGAGGTCGCCGTCGCCGCGAGCGGCGCTCCTCATCTCATTTTCCGCACGAGCTGGGTCCACGCGCCCGGCGGCAACAATTTCATCGCCAAGATGCTCTCGCTGGCGAGCGAGCGCGACGAATTGCGGGTCATCGACGATCAGGTCGGCGCGCCGACCAGCGCCGCGCTCATCGCCGACATTTCCGTCCGGGTCATGGCCGCCGCCATGGAGGGGCGCCCTCTGGCCAGCGGCATCTATCACCTCGTCTCATCAGGGGAGACCACGTGGAACGGCTATGCCCGCTTCGTCATCGAGAACGCCATGCAGCGGGGTGTTGCCGTGAAGGCCACGCCCGATCGCGTTCTTCCCGTGCCGACCTCTGCCTTTCCCACCCCCGCCCGCCGCCCGCTCAACTCGCGCCTGTCTACGGCCAAGCTGCGTGCCGCGCTGGGTGTCGATCTTCCCGATTGGCGCATCGGCGTTCTTGAGACGCTCGAAGCCGTCATTGCGGGGCGGACGGCCTGATGCGGCCCCTGCATGTCGGATTGCTCTGGCATGCGTTCGGTCATCCCAACCTGGGCGTCGATGCCCTGGCCCGCGCCAATGCGGCCCTCATCGGGGAGGCGGCTGCCTCCCTCGGCCTGCGGCCCACTTTCGTTACCCTTGGTTCCGCTGCGTCCGGCAATGCACCAATGCCCGCCGATGTTACCGCCGGCCCCCATCCCAGCATTCGCGAGCTGGCGCTGGGCAGGTCCCGCTTCCTGGAGGCCATCAGGCGCTGCGACATCGTCTTCGACATCGGCGAGGGCGATAGCTTCACCGATCTTTATGGCGCGCGCCGCTTTGCCTATCAGGCAGCAACCAAGTTTGCCGTTCTCGCCGCCGGCGTGCCCCTGGTTCTCTCGCCCCAAACCATCGGCCCGTTTACTGCTCCCCATCACCGCGCCATCGCCGCTTCGCTCCTGCGCCGGTCGCACGGCGTTCACGTGCGCGATGGCCTTTCGCGCGACTACGCCGCCTCCCTCGGTGTCGCCTCGCCCGCCGAGTTCACCGACACGGCCTTTGCCTTGCCCTACCGGCAGGCCGAGCGGGGCCGGCGTCCCCGCGTCGCCGTCAATGTTTCGGGCCTCCTCTGGAACCGCTCCGTCGCTACCCGGCTCGACTATCGCGCCTTCACCTGCGCGGTTCTCGACGCCTTCACCCCCACGTCCGACGCCGACCTCTATCTTTTCGCCCACGTCAACGGCGCGAGCGGCGCCGACACCGACGTGCCTCTGCTCGGCGAACTCTCGCGCCGCTACCCGCAGGCTCGGATTGCTCCGCTCTTTGCCACGTCGCAGGATGCCAAGAGCTTCCTTTCCGGCGTCGACTTCGTCGTCACCGCCCGCATGCACGCGGCCATCGCGGCGTTCTCGTCTGGCGTTCCGGTCGTACCCGTCGCCTATAGCCGCAAGGTCAACGGCCTTTTCGCCAGTCTCGGCTACGATTGCTATGTCGACGCTCAATCGGACGATCTCGCCTCTGCGGTCGGCCGAACCCTCGAGGCTTATCGTCACCGCGCCGAGCGCGCCGGCCAGGTGGCGGCGGGCAGGGCGGTCGCCGCGCGTCGACTCGACGCCTACCGGTCCGAGCTGACCCGACTGCTTGCGGTCCTGCCGGTGGCCCAGCGCCGGAGCCGCCCCCATGACCCGGCATAAGGCGCTTCTCGCCATTTCGCTGCTGGCGCGGGCCGGCGCCGGGTTCGTCGGCCTCTTCGTCCTGGCCCGAGCCCTCGGTCCCGCCGACTACGGTCTCGTCGCCACGATCCTGGCCGGCGCATCCATCATTGCCCTGCTCACCGACTTCGGCTTTTCCATCAAGCTGCTGCGCGATGTCGGTGCCAGGCCCGAACGGGCAAGGGAGATCCTGGCCGACTGCTTTCGCGTCAAGACCGCGCTTGCGCTGCCGGCCACCGTCGTTGTGCTCGTTTTCCTCCTGCACTGGCAGCCCGACGCTAACGCGCTGACGGCCTGCATCTTCCTCTACCTCTCGGTCATCGTTCTCTCCTATGGCGAGCTGGCGCTTGTCGGCCTGCGCGCCCTCGGCCACTTCCGGACCGAACTCAGGATCGTTCTCGCCGGCGCCGCGATCTTTGCCGCCTTCCTTGCGCTCGCGTTCTTCCTGCACGCGCCGTTCATCGGCTTCGCCACCGCCATTCTCCTGTCGCGCCTCATGCAATCGGCACTGGCTTTCTTCACCCTTTCAAGGGTCGTCCAGCTCGGCAACTGCCTCTCCGGCCCCGTGATCGGACCTCTGCGCGAAGCCGCCGGACTGGCGGCGGATACCATCCTCACGGCCCTTTCGGGGCAGATCGACGTGGTGCTGGTCAGCTTTACGCTGGGTCTGCACGCTACGGGCATCTACCAGGTCGCCGCCCGCGCCTCCTCCTACGCCATGCTCCCGTCCCAGGTGCTGGCAGGCGTTTACACGCCCGTCCTCTCGGCCCGGCACCACGTCCGCGACCGGGAGGCGCGCGCGCTCGAAGCCCGCATGCTCATCGAATTTCCGCTGCTGGGCGCCTTGTCCGCGCTGGTCATCGTTCTGGTGTTCCCCGCCCTCGCGCCGATCATCTTCGGCCACGCATTCGCCGTTCCCATGTCCGTCTGGACGGGTTTCGCCGCCTTCGTCTTCCTGCGCTTCTCGCTGGGCGCGCTCGGCATCGCGCTCGTCGCCAGGCGTGCGGTCAAGGTGCGTCTCCTCGGCCAGTCGCTGGGTGTGGCCACGCTCTGCACCGGTATGCTTGCGCTGCTCCCCGGCTGGGGTATCGTTGCCGCCCCCTGGGTCGCGGTGGCGGCAACGCTGGTTACGGCGCTGGTCTACTGCACTGCGCTTGGTCGCGGCTTCTGGCTCAGGCTGTCACATCGAGCAGGTGCCGCGTAACCGCCTGCGCTGTCCGCATGGCCAGGTAGTCGTGGCCCGCTTGCGTCGGATGGATCCCGTCCGACGAGATGTAGATGTTGGAATTGCCGGTTCCTGACGTCGCCCCCGTGCGCCCGGTGCCCCATTGCCAGTTGCCCGCCTTGGTATCGATATAGCGGATACGACCGGAGTCGATCGCCTCGCCCTGTGCAGCGACCGCCGCGGCGATAGCCGCGAAGATCGGGTCCGGCGTCACCAGCGCCGGTCCCGTCCAGGGGCCCATCACCGTTACCCCTGCGAAGGGCAGGGCTTCAAGCAGGGCTGCAAGATAGGCCGTCGCATCCGCTTGCACGTCCGCCGCCACCTGGTCGGCATCGTTGATACCCAGCGCCACCACCACCCAGTCCGGCGCATAGGCCGCGACATCCGCGCCTAGCTTCTGCAACGGGGTCTTGCCGCTCTGCTGGCCGGTCCTGCGATAGCCGATGCCGCTCTCCCCGTTCACCCAGGTATCGGCAATGCCCAACCGTTGCCCGACCTGATGGGCGAACCCGCCTCCGAGCTTGGTCGCCCCGGTGCCCACCGTCACGCTGTCGCCCACGACCATCAGCCGAGGCCCATCCGTGCGTACCGGCCAAACCGAGTGGTTGGCGCCCACCGCCACGCCGCAGAAGCTGACATAGAACCCGGTCTCGAACATGATCTTGCCGATCGGGGTCGACCCGTTGTCGATCTTGAGCCGCCGGTACGTCGAATCCGCCGTGATCGTCTGCACCGCAGCCGTCACCGGCTTGTCGTTGATCCAAAGCCGGTATTCGTTGCTGTTGCTTGCCGAGGCCAGTACCAGCAGTTCGATAGCCGGTGCATCGGTGGCGAATACATAGGCGATCATGCTGCCGCGCCTGGCCCCGCTGGCGCCCTCCACGGCAGCCGGAAAATAGAGATCCTGCGCGGCATTGGTGAAGTAGCTCCATCCCACGCTGCTCACGCCGACCGCCGAGCGCAGGACCCCGTCTGTGAATGTCGTGCTCGGCGTCAGGATCTGCTGCGTGGTGCCGGAAAGCGTGGTGGCCACGTTCCCCGCACTGAGCGTGATCGTTGGCGGGGAAGCCATGTCCACCAGGCTGCCGCCCCGGACGGCCTGCCGCAGCATCCGGTCGGCCTTGTAGCGTAACGTGTCCTCGAGCGGTCGCGTAAGGATCATCGCATTTCTCCCAGCAGCACGGCGCCATCCCGGTCGGTGAGGTAGCGGCCGTCGCGGTCGGTCAGCGCCACGCGACCCGCCGGCACGCGAAGCATGACCCGCGGGCGGAAAAGGCTGGTCTTTGAGGGGCTCAGGCCCAGGCCGATGGCTGTCATCGCTGGTCGCCTCCTTGGGAATAATGCTGGTCGGTCATCTCGCGTCTCCAAACGTGAAGACCCAAGGGTAAGGCTGCCCCGCCTCGCGGGGATAAGTGGACTGAATCACTCAAAAAGCGTGACGCCGCCGCCGCGCTTTGGCATGGTCGGGCAGGGATTGGGGGCCGGCTCATGGCGCAGGAGGCAACGCAGGGCGAGGGCGGCGCTATCACGCGCCTGCGACATGTGGCGCCCATGCTCGAGATGACGCTCGCTATCCTTTACGCGCTCGCCCACCTGCTGTTCTTCTCGACCCTTGCCAATGCCATCCTGCCTGGCCTCGATCGCCTGGCGCTCCTGGCCATGGCGTTTGCCATCGCCTGCGCCATCACCTTGGCCGCCTGGCGCGGTCGCTGGCTCGCCGCGGGCCTCGCCATCGCCGCACTCGGGCTCGTCGCGGTCCAACTCGTGGTCTTCTCGCATCTGGCCCAGGTGCCGGTGAACTGGAATGCCGGGCTTTCCTATACCGTGCTCGCCGGCTTCATCGTCTTCTTCAATGCCCGCCACCACCTGTCGCTGGTCCTGCGCATCCTCGTCGCGCTCGCGCTGGCCTATTGCGTCGCCTACGCTCTCTTTTCCGATCGCCTGGTCGAACTCGGCGGCCTGGGCACACAGGTCCTCGCCGGGGATAACCGCGGCCCGCGCCTCGTCCTGGCCAATGGCTACGCCGCGCTCGCCGTTTTCGCCTGCCTCGTCCGGCTCAGGTCGCATCCGGTCGATTGGCGCTGGCTTGCGCTTCTGGCGCTGGTGCTTCTGGCGCTGGTCGAGGCGCAGTCGCGCACCTTTTCGGTGCTTGCCGCGATGGTCGGGGCATTCTACCTGCTGGGCCTCCTCAGCGGCACCGTGCGTTGGGCGCTGGCCTTCGTGTTCACCCTGTTGCTGGCGGTGGTGCTGTCCGGCGCGGCGCTGCCCGGTTGGAACCCGTTCGGCTTCTTCGTCTTCGATCCCTCGGGGGCGGTGAGGGCCGGCGCCTATGCGCTTTTCCAGCCCTATCTTGCCGATAATCCCGTGACCGGCATCGGCCTGCCGCCCGATCGGGCGGCCTTCGAGGCCTTTGTCGGCCGGCCCTATGTCTATTGGGAGGATCTGGGCGCCTTCGGCATCTGGGCGGCCTTCGGTGCCTGGGGGCTGATCGCGTTTCTGCTCCTCGCCTATCGCAGCATTTTCGGCATCCCCGTGCGCGGACCCGACGCGATGGCGGTGTCGCTGGCGGCACTCACCGCAGCGCTATTCGGCATCCTCTCCCCCACGCTCTGGAGCGGCAGCGGCTCATTGCTCGCCAATCTGGTGGTCGCCTCGTGCCTCGCCGGCCGGCAAGCCTTCGGCCGTCCGCTCGACGCCGGCGACGAGCTGGCCGTATAGCGCCAGTAGCCGCCGCATATATCGGTCGATATCGTAAGTCCGCTCGTAGAGCTGGCGGCCGCCGCGCGCAAGCCGCAGCGCGAGCGCCGGGTCGCGCGCCAGGCGCTCCATGGCATCCGCCAGCGCCACCGGCTCTCCCGGCGGCACCAGCAGGGCGCTCTCGCCGTCGCGCAGCGTCTCGGGGATGATGCCCACAGGGGTGGCGATCACCGGCAGCCCTGCCGCCAATGCCTCGATGATGGCCATGGGCATGCCCTCCTGCCGTGAAGCCAGCACCAGCGCGTCGCTCCTGCGATGCAGCTCGAGCAGTCGTTCGGGCGCGAGCCAGCCGGCAAAATGCACCTGCGCCCCGATGCCAAGCTCCCCGGCGAGATGCCGGTAGACATCCTGCGGTCCTTCGCCGGCCAGTGTCGCGCTGGCCGCCATGCCCCGCTCGGCGAGCAGGGCAATTGCCGCCAGCACGACTTCCGTTCCCTTGCGCTGCGAAAGCGCGGCCGGCACCAGAAGGCGCATCCCGCTACGCGCATCCCGCCGCGCGAGACCTCGGTCGGCGCAGGCGTTGCGGAGTACGGCGACCTTGTCTGCGGGCACCGCAAGTTCCTCCATCAGCAACCTTCGCGTCCGCTCGCCGAGCACCAGGTTGAGGTCCGCCAGCCGCACCGTCTGCGCGACGAAGGCCCGGATCGGCCCTTCGCTGCCGCGAACGAAGGGTTCTATCCGCGCGCCGTGGTGATGCAGCACTACCCGCATTCCCAGCAACCGTCCCAGCCGCAGCAAGAGCCCCTTGCGCAGGAAACTGCCGCCCTCCGAGACATGGAGATGGAGGATTTCCGCGCCCGTACTCGCCCGCAGCCAGATCAGCGCCAACCCCGCCACGACCAGCCGCGCCGGCCAGAGCCACCTGGCCCTTGCGCCCCAGGGATCGACCACCAGGACGCGCGTACCGGGAGCGTGCTCGGCCAGCCAGGCTTCGATGGCCCGCGTCACCGAGCCGATGCCGCCCCCGCGCGACCGGCCGCCCGGCGAGACGATGACGATGGCCCGCGGCGCGTTCATGGTCGTGCCTCCCAGCGCAGCCGTGCGACCGTGAGCGCGAAATGCCCGCCGCCCCCGACGTAGCGCGGCGCCAACCGTCGGGGCTCCTGCGCCAGTCGAAACATCCACTCGAGCCGCGCCGATTGCAGCCAGCGCGGTGCCCGCCGGAACCGCCCGGCCCAGAAGTCGAGCACCGCGCCGCCATTGATGATGAGGCACGGCCAGTCGGCCAGCCGCGAGAGCTGCGCAGCCACGCGCTCCTGGCGCGGCATGCCCATGCCCAGCACCACGATCCCGGGCCGCACCCGCTGGAAGATTTCCTCGTAGACTGCCTCGTCCTCAAACCCGTCGGCGCTTGCCGCGACCGCGCAGCCCAATGCCGAAGCCCGCTTGGTGGCGAGATCGAGCCAGGGCTCGCACGTTCCGAAAAGCGCGGCCCGTCGACCGGCGGCGCCGGCCAGAAGTCGCGGAATGAAATCGGTGCCATTGGCGTTTCGGCCTGGATCGGTCCCGATGAGCCGCAACGCCACCTCGATACCCACGCCGTCGCGCAGCAGCAGGTCGGCGCCACACAGGTCGCTGCGGAACCCAAGATCGTCCCGCGCCAGGTTGAGCGCGTTCTGGTTGACGAACGATACGACCGTGGGCCGATCCCTCGACAGCAGCGCTTCGATCAGCGCCGTTTCCTCGGTTGCCGATGCAACGATCGTCACCCGATCGAGCAGCCTGCGCAGTTCCTCAAGGTCGCATGCCATCGCCCCCCTCCTGGCATTGGTCCTCACGTCACGAACGGCAACCCCGCGATTGCGCGAAGCAGAAGCGTCGCCCGCTCCCACCGCCCGCGCACGACATTCGCGGCGACCCTGCGGCCCAGATCGGCATAGACGAAGGGCAGCGACACCCGCGAATGTCGCCAGCAGAACTTCACCCGGTTGCGCGTCAGGTAGTAGGTCGAGAGCGCCGACCCCTCGCCGTGGTCGCTGGTCCCGATCGACGCGCCGACCCGATGGCGCACGATCGCCTGCGGCGCGTAGCCGAGCCGGAACCGCCCGCGGGCGCGAACCCACCAGTCCAGTTCTTCCCAATAGAGGAAATAGTCCTCGCTCATCGGCCCGACGGCTTGGAGGAACGCCCGGGTCACCAGCACCGAGGCGCCGCTGACATAGCCCATTTCGCGTTCGATGGCCGCGCGTTCGACGCGCGCGTCGACCCGGCCCATGCCCCCGATGGCGCTGCCGCGACCCTTGAGCCGGCTGAACCTGCCTCCGCCCCGCGTCTGCACCCGTCCATTGCCATCCGCGTAGACGAGCGTTGCCCCGCAAAGGCCGATCCGGCCGTCTTCGGCCACCCTCCGACGCAACCAGTCGAGCGCGTCCGGCGCCGGCTCGCAATCGTTGTTGAGGATCCAGAAATGCGCGAAGCCGCGCGTCAGCGCGTGGCGCAGTCCCACATTGTTGCCTCCGGCATAGCCGAGGTTTCCACCGGTCTCGAGCAGCGTCACCTCGATCGGCTGCCGGCCGCAACCCTGGCGTTGCGCATTGAGCGATGGCAGCGACCGCGCGATCCAGCGCCGTAACCTCTCCGGCGAGCCGTCGCTCGAAGCGTTGTCGCAGACGATGATGGAATAGTCGTCGGCATCAAGCCGGAGCAGGCTGTGCAGGCACCGTTCGGTGTCGGCCCAGCCGTTCCAGTTCAGTACGATGACCGCCGTCTCCAAGATGGCCCCCAAGCCGTCAATTCCGGCAAAGCCTAGCGCGCTGCCATTGCCTCTGGCTCTTGTGATTTATGCCAATTGTGGCCCGGGTCGATCGGTTGTCCCCTGAGCGCGCGAGCATGCCAAGGGGGCGGAAATGCCCGAAATCTGCCTGAGCACCAAGACGTGGCGGTCCGGCGCGGCCTGGTTCAACCAGGCGCTGGCGCAGGCCATCGCCGGGGCAGGTGGCACCATCGCCTACATCGCGCCCCTGTCGCTTCCCGAGGATCGCGAGCCGCGTCACCCCAACCTCACCCGCATCGTCATTTCGCGCGAACGCGTGGGGGAGGGCGGCCGGATGACCCGCGGCCTCGCCTCGCTGCGCCGGATCGTGACGGGAACCCTCGCGACGCTGGCCCAGCGCCGGCACACCCGCACATTCCTCTTCTCCATCCCCGAGCCGCTGCTGTTCTCGCTGCCGCTCTTCGCGCTCCTCCGCCTGTCAGGGGCGAGTGTCGTCCTCATCGTCCACGATGCCGAGCCGCACCTCTGGCGACTCCCCGCGCCTCTGCGCGCGCTCGAACGCGCCGCCCTCGCCGCAAGCTACCGCCTGGCCACCGATCTCGTCTGTCTCACCGCCACCACCCGCGACGCGCTGATTGCCCGCTTCGCGGCTCCAAAGGCCAAGCTCCGCGTCATCCCGCACGGCGCCTTTGCCACGCGCGCTGCCACCCCCATCCCCGGGTCCGGCCGCCTCCTCGCCTTCGGCTCCATCCGTCCGAACAAGTCGCTGCTCGAAGTGATCGGCGCCGTTGTCCGCTGTCGGCAGGCAGGTCGCGACGTCACCCTCACCATCGCCGGGGAGCCGCTCGACGGCCCCTATTGGCAGCGCTGCCTGGCACTCATCGCCGAGGACACGAGCGGGTTCGACCTTCGTCCCGGCTTCGTGCCGGACGATGCCCTTCCCGAACTCATCGCGCGCAGCGATGCCCTGGTGCTCGCTTATCGCGACTTCGCCTCCCAGAGCGGGGTCGCAGTCCTCGCCGCCCTTGCGGCCCGCCCAGTCATCGCAACCGCCGCTGGCGGCATTGGCGAGCTCATGGCCGAAGGCCTTGCCTGCCAGCCCATCCCCGCCGATCCGGACGCCCGGGCCATAGCGAGCGCCATCTCGGCCTTCTACGACCAGCCGCCCGAGGCCTGGCGCGATGCCGCGAGCTCGGCCCGCGATCATTTCGCGACTGCCCTCGCCTGGGGACCCATCGGCGAGCGTTACCTGTCCTTTGCCCGGGAGTCCTCCGATGCGTGAGGCGCCCTCGCGCCTCGAAGGCATCCAGGCCCTCCGCGCCCTGGCGGCCCTGCTCGTTGTCCTCGACCATTGCCTGCTCAAGTTCACTGCCGCCGGCCACCTGCCGCTTTGGGTCGAGCCCTTTGCCTACCGTTCCGGCTCGGCCGGCGTGGCCCTGTTCTTCGTCATCAGCGGCTTCATCATGGCGCGCACCGCCAGCCACCCGCGCGGCCGCGGGGCGGCGCGCCGCTTTATCGCCCGCCGTCTTCTCCGCATCGCTCCGCTCTATTGGCTGGCGACCCTCATCTATGCCGCCCGCCTCGCCGCGGGCGGGGAAGCCGTCGCGCCCCTCGACCTCCTGCGCAGCGTGCTTTTCGTGCCCTATTTCGACGCCGACCAGGCGTTGCGCCCGGTGCTCGGCGTGGGCTGGACGCTCAATTTCGAGATGTATTTCTATCTCGTCTTCGCCGTCTCGCTTCTGCTGCCGGCCCGCCTCGGTCTTGCAGCCATCGCCGCGTTCCTCGTCGCCAGCGCCACGTTCGGGGCGCTCGCCGCCGCGCCCGACAACGCCCTTGCGACCCTCCTCACCAGCCCCATGCTCCTCTATTTCCTCGCCGGCCTCGCACTCCACGCGTTGGCCGCCAAACGCCCGCTCCCCGCCCTGACCGCTCGAACAGCCACGCTGCTCGGCCTACCGGCCGTGGCGGCAATGCTCATCGACAGCGCAACCATTCCATTCCTCGCCCCCGCCCTCGTGCTGGCCGCCGCCTGGCTGCGACCCGGCCGCGTCGGCGCCCCCGTCCTCGCGCTCGGCGATGCCTCCTACAGCACCTACCTTTTCCACGGCTTTCTCCTCGGCCCGCTCGCGACCCTCATGCTCGCATCACAAACCTCGCCATGGGCAACCGCCGCCTTCCTCATCCTCGCCGTCTCCGGCTCTCAGCTCTGCGGTCTTGCCGTCCATCTCGCCATCGAACGCCCCATGCTCCGCGCCGTCCGCACCTACCTGCCGCCGCGCACGCCTCTGCGAACGCAGGTTTCCGCCCGCGACCAGGTGGTATAGTCCCAGCGCCGACTCGCAATTATGGACGCAGGGCCGATGGCTGACCTCGATCAACTCGACAATCCCGTCTGGAGTTCGCTCCACGCCGGCCACCGCTCCATGGCGCTGCTCAACGGCAATGCCGCGCGCTATCCGCGCGACATCTCCCCGCTCGCCGCCCTCGCCGAACCCAATGCCCAGGCTTTTGCCGATCTGCGCGAACTGGTCGAAGCCGGCGAGACCGTCGGGCTCGTCTCCCCCGTAGTCGCCGAGCCACCGGCCGGCTGGGAGGTCAAGCGCGCCCGCTTCATCGACCAGATGGTCTGCACCCGTGTCCTCGTCGAGGCCGACCTGCCGCTCATCGATCTGGGTGAAGAGGACGTCCCCGAAATGGTCGCGCTCGCCGCAGCCACCGAGCCCGGCCCCTTCGTCGCCGGCACGCATCGCATGGGCCGTTTTCGTGGCATCAAGTCTCCGGAAGGCAGCCTGATGGCCATGGCCGGCGAGCGCATGCACCTGCGCGGCCTTACCGAGATCAGCGCCGTGTGCACCTGGCCGCAATATCGCGGGCAGGGGCTGGCCAAGGCCCTGGTCGTCGCCGGTGCCAACCGCATCATCGCCGAAGGCGATATTCCCTTCCTTCACGTCAAGGGCGAGAACGCCGCCCGCCAGCTCTACGAGAAGATCGGCTTCCGCACCCGCCGCCAGGTGTACTTTACCGTCATGACTGCGCTTCCCGCCTGATCGGACCCGCGTCCGCATTTCCGGCATCGCCCCGGCTTTACCATGACAGCCCGACCCAATAAGATGGTGGTGGGGCAAGCACTTGAGGGTTGATATGCGGAACGTACTTCGGTCTGCCTGGGGGCTTTGCATTGCGCTTTGCCTCCTTTTGGGAACCTCCTCGGCCATGGCGGCGGATCGCAGCGTGACGCGACTGCCCGGCACCGACCTCCCCGGATTCGACTATTCGGTGATCAAGGACACGTCCGAAAAGGCGTGCCAGCAGGCCTGCGTGGATGACCGCGCCTGTCGCGCCTATACCTTCAACACCAAGGCCAAGTGGTGCTTCCTCAAGAGCGGCATGGACCAGGAGCAGGTGTTTGCCGGCGCCAATTCCGGCCGCATCGACCTGGCGCCTCGCGCCGATGTCACCGCCGCCGCCCGCATCGCCGAATTGCCGTTCCCGGCTTCGGACCTGGTGACCTCGGCAAGGAATTTCGCCGCCGAACTCCCCAACACCGATCCCGCGCCCACCGATGTCGGCTATGCCGATCTCGTCGCCTCGGGCGATGAGGCGCTGCGCCAGTCCAATCCTGATGGCGCTACCGCTTCCTACCGGCAGGCCCTGGCGATTTCGCCCAACGATCCGGCCGTCTGGCTCAAGCTCGCCCGCGCCGCCATCGCCCAGGGCGATGCGCGTCTGGCCCAGGACGACACCAGCAGCGCCTACGACGTCGGCACCACCGCCGCTTACGCGGCCCTCAACGGCTACCTGCTTTCCGACGAAGTTGCCGAGCGCGCCGAAATGCTCGGCGTGCTGGCGCGCGCGCTCGATTTCCGCCAGATGTGGAAGGAATCCATTGCCACCTACCGCGCCAGCCTCGCCCTCGTCGATGACGCTACCCTCCAGGAGCAACTCGACACCGTGGTTGCCCAGCACGGTTTCCGCGTCGTCTCCAACCAGGTGGATGCTGAATCGGCGACGCCGCAGATCTGCGCCGTCTTCTCCGATACGCTCCCCAATACCGATCTGTCCGGCTACGTCGTGGTCGAAGGCGCGCCCAAGGTCGCCGTCGAAACCCAGCAGAGCCAGATCTGCATCCAGGGCGTCGAGCATGGCCAGAGCTACAAGGTCAAGCTGCGCGCCGGCCTGCCTTCCGCCAACGGCGAGACCCTGCGCAAGGACGTGGAACTCTCCATGTTCGTGCCCGATCGCTCGCCCTTCGTGGGCTTCGCCAACAATGCCTATGTGCTGCCTGCCGGCCTCGGCGGCGGCCTACCGATTTCCTCGGTCAACGCCAAGACGGCCGATGTCGCCATCTACCGGATCGGCGATCGCTCGATCGCCGTGGCGGTCCGCAACGGCGTCTTCCAGGGCACCCTGTCCACGTCCTCGGCCGATGACATCGCCAATTCCACCGGTGAAAAGACCTGGGAAGGGCAGGTGGACCTTGCCGAGGGCAAGCCCAACGTCATGACCACGACGGCGATCCCCATCGCCGATGTGCTGACCGATATCGAGCCGGGCGTCTACGTTATCACCGCCAAGGTGGCGGGCGATGACAACCAGGATTACTGGTCGAGCGTCGCCACCCAGTGGTTCATCGTCACCGATCTCGGCCTCGCCACCGTTTCGGGCGAGGATGGCGTCCATGGCTTCGTGCGTTCGCTGACCAGCGCGCAGCCGGTCGCCGGCGCCAAGGTCAAGCTCGTCGCCGTCAACAACGAGATTCTGGGCGAGACCGTCTCGGCCGCCGATGGGCGCGTCGATTTCGCGCCGGGCCTGGCGCGCGGCACCGGCGGACGCGCGCCGCAACTGCTCGTTGCCGAGACCGATGGCGGCGACTATGCCTTCCTCGATCTCACCAAGCCCGCCTTCGACCTCACCGATCGCGGCGTTGATGGGCGCCCGACGCCCGGGCCGCTCGACCTCTTTGCCACCACCGAACGCGGCGTCTATCGCCCGGGCGAAACCGTCTACCTCACCGCGCTCCTGCGCGACACGCACGCCAAGGCCGTCACGGGCCTGCCGCTGACCATGGAGCTGGAGCGTCCCGATGGCGTGGTGAGCTCGCGCACCGTGCTCAATGACAAGGGCGCCGGCGGCTATTACGCCGAGCTGGCCATGGTCAAGGAAGCCATGCGCGGCTCCTGGACCGTCCGGCTCTATGCCGATCCCAAGGCGAGTGCGCTCGCCACCGTCAATTTCCTCGTCGAGGATTTCGAGCCCGAGCGCCTGGCCTTCGAGGTCAGCGCCCCGCCGGGCCCGATGGCCACCGAGGAAGTGACCCCGATCTCGGTCACCGCCAAATACCTCTATGGCGCCACCGCACCCGGGCTCGATGTCGAGGCCGATGTGGTGCTGCGCGCCACCTCCTCGCTCGCGGGCTTTGCCGGCTACACCTTCGGGCGCGAGGACGACACCTTCGAGCCCGATCGCGAGCCCTTGGGCGTCGTCGGCACCACCGATGAATCCGGCAATGCCACCGCCGAAGTCACGGTACCGGCTTCCCAGCAGACGACGCGCCCCCTCGAGGCCCAGGTCATCCTGCGCCTGGTTGATTCCAACGGGCGCACGGTCGAGCGCAATCTCACCCGGCCGGTGCTGGCCGATACCGTCCGCATCGGCATCCGTCCCCAGTTCTCCGGGAGCGATGGGCTCGGTGAAGACAGCCAGGCCGGCTTCGATATCGTCACCGTCTCGCCGGACGGCGAGGCCGTAGCCACCTCGGGCCTCAAGTGGACCCTCTCGCGCGTCGAAACCAACTACCAGTGGTACCGCGACAACGGCACCTGGAAGTGGGAGGCCGTAACCACCAACCGCAAGGTTGCCGATGGCACGCTCGATACGCCCGCAGACGGCCCGGCCTCCATCGCCGCCCAGGTCGATTACGGCCAGTACCTGCTCGAGGTGGATTCTGAGGATACGTCCTCGAGCTACTCGTTCTATGCCGGCTACTACTACGCCCAGGCCGGGTCGGACACGCCCGACACCCTCAAGGTGGCGCTGGACAAGCCCGCCTACCGGATCGGGGATACCGCCACCCTGCGGCTCGATCCGCAGTTCGCCGGCACCGCCGTCATCATGGTGGTCGATGATCGCGTCATCGACATGAAGGCCGTCGAAGTGCCTGAAGGCGGCACGTCCGTGGAACTGCCCGTTACCGAGAACTGGGGGCCGGGCGCCTATGTCACGGCCATGCTCTATCGCCCGTCCGACGCCGCCGAGAAGCGGATGCCGGCACGCGCCATCGGACTCGCCTTTGCCGATGTCGAGCCGGGCGACATGAAGCTCCAAACCAGTATCGAGGCCCCGGCCGAATCCCGTCCGCGCCAGAAGTTCACCGCCAAGGTGGCGCTGGGCAACGTCGCGGCCGGTGAAAAGGCCTATGTCGCGCTTATGGCGGTCGATCTGGGCATTCTCAACCTCACCAATTTCAAGGTGCCCGATCCCGATGGCTGGTATTTTGGTCAGCGCCAGCTCGGCATGGATATCCGTGATCTCTATGGCCAGTTGATCGATCCGACCCAGGGCATCCCCGGGGCCGTGCGTTCGGGTGGCGATGGTGCCTCCTCGCGCCTCGGCACCCCGCCGGCGACGTCGGTTCTCGTTGCCATGCATTCCGGCGTGGTCGAGGTCGGCGCCGACGGCACCGCCGAAGTCACCTTCGACATGCCCGATTTCAACGGCACCGTCCGCCTGATGGCGGTGGCATGGTCCGACAATGCCGTCGGCCATGCCTCCAGGGACGTGATCGTGCGCGACCCCGTCGTCGTCACGCTCAGCCCGCCGCGGCTGCTGCGCGTCGGCGACCAGTCGCGCCTGCTGGTCGAACTCAACAATGTCTCGGGCGAGGCTGGCACCTATAAGGTCGAACTCGTCACCGGCGCCGGTCTCGGCACCGACGCGGCGCAGACGACGTTCGATCTCGCCGTCGGCGAGCGCAGGGCGCTCAACCTCGGTCTCACCGGCACCGCGCTCGGAGACAACGACTTGCGCCTGCTCGTCACCATGCCGAACGGCGACACCCAGATTAAGGAACTCAAGCTCGGCGTCCGCGCCACCAGCGCCCCCCAGACCAGCAGCCAGCTTCTGCCGCTCCCTCCGGGTGGTTCGATCACGCTCGATGACAGCCTCTTCGCCGGCATGCTCCCGCACACCGGCACCGTGACCCTGGCTATCGGCCCGGTTGCCCGTCTCGACGTGCCGGGCCTGCTCCTCCAGCTCGACCGCTACCCCTATGGTTGCTCCGAGCAGCTCTCCAGCCGCGCCCTGCCGCTCCTCTACCTCAACGAAGTGGCCCACGCGATCGGGCTGGGTTCGGATGAGGAAATCGAGCAGCGCGTGCGCGACGCCATCCGGGACCTGCGCTCCAAGCAGACCTCCAATGGCGGCTTCGGCCTCTGGGACGCCTACAGTTCCTCGGACCTGTGGCTCGATGCCTATGTCACCGACTTCCTGCTCCGCGCCAAGGCCAAGGGTTTCGACATCCCGGCCGAGGCCGTGACCATGGCGCTCGACAACCTCTCCAACCAGGTCTCCTACGCCTCCGACTTCACCAAGGGCGGCGAAGACATCGCTTACGCCCTTTACGACCTGGCCCGAGCCGGCCGCGCCGCCATGGGTGACCTGCGCTACTACATGGAAGCCCGGCTCGATGCCTTTGGCTCGCCCCTGGCCAAGGCCCAGATCGGCGCTGCCCTCGCGCTCTATGGCGACCGCACCCGCGCCGACAAGGCGTTCGCCGCCGCCGTGGCGGACCTCAAGGGACCCGAGGACCGCAAGCGCTACCGGTCCGATTATGGCAGCCGCCTGCGCGATGTCGCGGCCGTCCTGGCGCTGGCCGCCGAGTTCAAGCCCGCCAGCGTCGACATCGCCGCCCTCACCGCGCAACTCGCCGACATGCGCGACCATGTCACCTGGACCTCGACCCAGGAAGACACCTGGACGCTCGTTGCCGCTGCCAGCCTTGCCAAGGACGCGGGCAATGGTAGCGTCACCGTCGATGGCGAGGCCCTTGAGGGTTCGGTCTACCGGCGCTTCGACCAGGAGCATTTCGATGCCGCCAGCGTCGAGATCGTCAACAACGCCAACCAGCCCACCGAGGCCAAGGTGACCGTTGTCGGCATCCCGGCCACGCCGCCCGCCGCCACCAGCGACGGCTTCACCATCGAGCGCACCTATTACCTGCCCGATGGCACGGAGGCCGATCTTTCCGACGTGCGCCAGAACGATCGTTTCGTGGTCGTGCTCAACGTCTGGCCGGATGCGCTGGGCTCGGGTCAGTATGTCGTCGCCGATCCGCTGCCGGCCGGCTTCGAGATCGAGAACCCCGATCTGCTTTCCGGCGCCGGGGTTGGCGATCTCTCCTGGCTCAGCGTGGATTCCCCGGTGCATACGGAATCGCGGACCGACCAGTTCGTCGCCGCCTTCCGCTATTCCTCGGCCGTCCAGGGCTTCACGACCGCCTACATGGTTCGCGCCGTTTCGCCCGGCACCTTCGCCATGCCGGGTGCCACCGTCGAGGACATGTACCGGCCCGAACTTCGTGCCAATACGGACGCGGGCACCATCGAGGTGGCTGTGACCGGGCCGTGACCACCGGCGTCCAACCCGCCCCCAGGCTATCGCCGCGCTGGCGGCGATGGCTGGCCGGGGGCGCCCTGGCCGCAGTGGTTCTCGCCGCGGCGGGTGGCCTCTATGCCAGCCAGGTCGTTGGCGACATCCGGGCCCATCTGCCGCCGACGCCGGGCATCGAGACCCTGCCGGTCTCGACTTCGGTCGTCGACCGCGACGGCCTGCTCCTGCGTGCCTTCACCACCGATGGCGGGCGCTGGCGGTTGCCCGTCACCGTCGATCAGGTGGATCGTCACTTCATCGCGATGCTCATCGCCTACGAGGACCAGCGCTTCACCGAACACCACGGCATCGACTGGACCTCGATGGTCCGCGCCGCCGGTCAGTTCGTCGGGGCAGGGGGTCACATCGTCTCCGGCGGCTCCACACTCACCATGCAGGTCGCGCGCCTCATCGAGCAGGAGCGGACCCGCAGCCTCTGGGCCAAGATACGCCAGATCGTTCACGCCGATACGCTCGAGCGCGAGCTGACCAAGGAGCAGATTCTCACCCTCTATCTCTCGCTCGCCCCCTATGGCGGCAATATCGAGGGCATCCGCGCCGCCAGCCTCGCCTATTTCGGCAAGGAGCCGGCGCGTCTCACCACTGCCGAGGCGGCCCTGCTCGTGGCCCTGCCGCAATCGCCCGAGGCGCGCCGCCCCGACCGCGACCCCAAGGCCGCCGAAGCGGGGCGCAACCAGGTGCTCGACCGGCTCGTATCCCAGGGCGTGATCGCCCCTGAGGAGGCAGAAGCCGCCAGGCTTGAACCCATCCCGACCGCGCGCCGCGAGTTTCCCATGCTCGCCGCCCACCTGGCCGAAAAGGCCGTCAAGGCTCAGCCCAACGCGCGTCAGGTCGCGCTCACCGTCGATCGCCGCCTGCAGGGCGCGCTCGAAAAGCTCGGCGCCACCCGCGCGGCCCGTCTGGGTCCCACCGTCTCGGTGGCCATCGTCGTCGCCGACCAGGCGAGCGGCGATATCCTTGCTTCCGTCGGCTCGGCCGGCTTCCTCTCCGAGCAGAGCGCCGGTTTCGTCGACATGACCCAGGCCCTGCGCTCGCCCGGCTCCACCCTCAAGCCCATGATCTACGGTCTCGCCTTCGAGCTCGGCATGGCCAATCCCGAAAGCCTCATCGAGGATCGCCCCACCGCCTTCAACCGCTACGTCCCGGTCAATTTCGACGGCTTCAGCCGTGGCACCGTCACCATTCGCCAGGCCCTCACCGAGTCCCTCAACGTGCCCGCCGTCGTCGTGCTCGATGCCGTGGGCACCGCCCGGCTCGTCGCGCGCCTCAAGCGCGCCTATGCCAATCCCGTGCTGCCCGATGATACGGCCCCCGGCCTCGCCGTTGGCCTTGGTGGCGTCGGCGTGACGCTGCGCGATCTCGTTTCGATCTACGCCTCGATCGCGCGCGGCGGCACGCCCGTGCACCTGCGCGATGGTGTGTCCCCCGAGCCCGCGACCGACATCGATCCTGCCCCGGTGCTCGATCCCACCGCCGCCTGGTACGTCACCGATATCCTGCGCGACGTGCCACCACCGCTGAACGGCTCCCCCGGGCGCATCGCCTATAAGACCGGCACGTCCTACGGCTACCGCGACGCCTGGGCCATTGGCTATGATGGCAAGACCGTCATCGGGGTCTGGGTCGGCCGCCCCGATGGCGCGCCCGTGCCCGGCATCTCGGGCATCACAGCTGCCGCCCCCATCCTCTTTGAAAGCTTCGATCGCCTCGGCATGCAGGCCGCGCCGTTCAGGCCCGCCCCGCCGGGCGTCATCGTCGCCGCCAATTCCGACCTGCCCGAGCCCCTGAAGCGCTTCCGCCACCCCAACGACACCATGGTGGCGCGCGACGCGCCCCCCCAGATTGCTTTCCCCGGCGATGGCGTGGATGTGGACCTTGGCCTGGCCTCCGGCTCCGGTCGCCCCCTGACGGTCAAGGTGCGCAACGGTTCGCCCCCCTTCACCTTCTTTGCCAACGGCGCGCCGTTCGGGCGCACGGCCTTTGCGCGCCAGAACAACTGGCGGCCCGATGGTCCCGGCTACGTCACGCTCTCGGTGGTCGATGCAAAGGGTCGCTCGGACCTGGTGCGGGTATTCGTCGAATAGCAGGCGTCTCAGCGCGCCAGTTGCACGAGGCGTGAGGAGGTCACTTCCAGCCCCCGGTCTTCGCGCGCCTCGACCCCTTCGGGCGGGCGATGTGCGTCCAGCACCACGTCGCGTTCGCGGATCAGGGCTTCGATCTCCGGCTGGAAATGGCGCACCACCGCCGTCAGCCAGCGGTTGACCAGGTAGGACGGCTTGGCGTGATGCACGTCGAATCGGGGCAGCAGCGCGATCGTCGGCTCCGCTGCCAGCCAAGCATCGCCCACCACCCACTGGTTTACCGTAAAGAGCCTGTGCAGTCGCCCATAAGGGTCCACGCCCACCGCGATCAGGTGATGCACCGGCCCCTTGGCGCCCTCGGGTCGCACGAAGCAGTGGAAATGCCCGTGCTCCACATCGTCAGCCGGGGGCAGGTGGCAATGGTAGTACCATTGCGCGCCCGTATCGGGGTCGAACACGTCCCCGCTCGGATAGTGCGACCAGGCCGCCACCGGTGCCCCGCGCAGCGTTTCGCTAAGGACATTCTCGCCGGATTTGGCGAGGACGCTTTCGCAAAACAGTGCTTCCTGCAGGGCCCGCTGGCGATCCTCGTCCATTCGCTCGCTCCTATTGCGCGCCCGCCGCGCAAGGGTTGGCCGCCGCACACGGAGCCGCCGCCGCGCAAGGCGCGCCAGCCGCACAGGGGTTGGCTGCCGCCGCCGGGGCTGCTGCAGCGCATGGCGCACCAGCCGCACAGGGGTTGGCTGCTGCAGCGCATGGCGCACCAGCCGCACAGGGGTTGGCTGCTGCGACCGGGGCCGCCGCCGCGCACGGCGCGCCAGCGGCGCAAGGGTTGGAGGCCGCGCACGGCGAAGCCGCCGCGCAGGGCGCCCCGGCGGCGCAAGGGTTCCCCGCGGCGCACGGATTGCCGGCAGCGCAAGGGTTCGCTGCCGCTGCCGCGGCTGCCGGTACCGGCGCCGGTGCGCGGGCCGCCGAGGCCACGTGGTCGGCCGCTACCGCTGCGGTTGCGACGAGGAAGGCGCTGCCGAAAAGCAGGGTGTTGCGCGCGCTCATTTCTTGAACCCATCCATGCCGAAGACCGGGCGCAGGTAGACGCCGGCCAGGCTCCCCACGAACGCCGATGCGAACCAGAGCCAGCCATGCAGGCTCCCCGAGGCGATGCCGCTGAACAGCGCCCCGATATTGCAGCCGAACGACAGCCGCGCCCCGTAGCCCATCAGCACGCCGCCGATGGCAGCCGCCAGGAGCGAGAGGAACGGCACCGCCACCTTGGGCGCAAACTTGCCGGCCAGCCCCGCCGCCAGCGCCGCACCCAGTATGATGCCGAAATCCATGACCGAGGTCGCGTCCTCCAGCACGCTGCTCTGCAGCGCCTTGGCCTGCGCCGGCCAGGTCCAGAATTCCCACGAAGCCACCGGCACGCCGACCGCCTGCGCGATCTTGGCGCCCCACAGGCCAAAGCCATAGGTGATCGACCAGGGATGACCGGCGATGAGGAGCGTCGCGATGTTGAGCCCCGCCAGAGCCAGTCCGGCCCCGATGAGCGGCCAGGGTCCACGCAGCACCCGCTGCCAGCCCGCCACCGCCGGTGCCTTGCGCTTTTCGAGGCTGCCATGGGCGCGCCGCTCGATGATCGCGGTGACCCAGGCGACCGCGCCGAGACCGGCCAGCGTCACCACGAGCGCCAGCGGCACACCCAGGCTCGTACCCAGGCTCATGGCCGGGAGCGACGGTTGGGTCAGCCACCAGGGCAGGTGCGCGGTGCCCAGCACGGCGCCCACGATGAAGAACAGCAGCGTCACCAGCATGCGCGAAGAGCCGCCGCCGACCGTGAACAGCGTGCCCGAGCCGCACCCGCCGCCCAGTTGCATGCCCAGCCCGAAGATCGCAGCTCCGATCAGCACCGAAACCCCCACCGGCGCCGTGGCGCCCGCCAGCGGCTGGCCGAAGGGATTGCCGAGCGTCAGCAGGGGAATGAAGGCCAGGGCCGCCACCGCGATCATGAGCATCTGGGCGCGCATGGCCCCGCCGCGCTTCTCCACCACCATCCGGCGCCACCCGCCGGTGAAGCCGAAGGAGGCATGGTAGAGGGTCAGCCCCATCAGGGCGCCCACGAGAAACAGCACGGCCTGGCGCAGGTCGACCAGTTGGGCGATCGCGAACGTGCCCACCACGAGCGCCGCTCCGGCAAACGCCACCGGCCCCCTGTCGAACTGGATCAGCGGCTTTTGGGCAAACGCGCCCGCGGCAGCATCGGTCATTGCAATATTCCTGAACAAATCGGTCCGAGCCTGTCGGCCCGGACGCTACTTGGCTGGTTATGGATATGTCCACCCGCCGGTGCCCCGGCGGGTGGCAAAGGCCTTAGTTGCTTGCGACGACCGGACGCGACGGGTCGGCGGTCCACTGCGACATGGAGCCGTCATAGAGCCGCACGTTCTTGAGCCCCTCCACTTCCGAAAGGCCGAACCAGGCGATCGAGGCCAGGTGCCCGGTGTTGCAGAAGGCGATGAGGCCCTTGTCGGTGGCCGCGCCCGAAGCCTTGACGAATTCGGCGATCTCGGCGGCCGAGGCGAAGGACGGGTTCTCCGGATGGTAGAACTTGTCGAAGTTGATGTTGACGGCCGTCGGCACGGTGCCGAGCTTCTGGACGGTGTTGGTCTTTTCCTTGCCGATGAACTGGGCCACCGAGCGGGCATCGATCAGGTTCGTATCGCTTTCGATGGCGTCCTGCACTTCTTTGACGTCGGCCAGCAGTTCGGGGCGGAACTCCGCCTTGAAGTCGCCCGCGGCCGGAGTTACCGCGTCGGTCGAAACCTGCGCATTGGCCTTGGTCCAGGCTGCGTAGCCGCCATCCAGAATCGTTACGGCGTCATGGCCGAGCACCTTGAACGTCCAGTAGACGCGGGTGGCGCCACCGAATTCTGAGGCATTGGTGCCGGCCGGGATGATCACCACCTGGCTGTCATCGTTGACGCCCAGCTTGGCGATCAACGCCTCGAGCTGCTCGGGGGCGGGCAGCATGCCGGGAATGTCGTTGACCTTCGTGCGCCAGCCATATTCCGAATAGCGGGCATTGACTGCGCCCGGCACGTGGCCGGCATCGTACGGGTTCTTGCCTTCGACCGCGTCGCGGATGTCGATGACGACCAGGCTCGGGTTGCCGAGCTGGCTGGTGAGCCAGGCGGAATCGACGAGCGGCTTGTCGGTCAGCCGTTCGGCCTGGGCCGGCAGAACCGACACCAGGGCTGCCGCGGCGAGGGTGCCCAGAAAAGACAGGCGCATGAACTTTGTCCCTATATGGAAGAAATGTTGACCTGCATTGTGCCAGAACGGGCTTTCGCGTTCGGCTGATAGCCATCCAAAGGAACGCGCCGCCGGGAAAAATCCATCTATCAGGTCGAGATTGAAGCGAAGGATTATCCTCTCGCCCCGATTTCCAGTTTCCGGTCCGGCTGGAATAATGCGAGTCAACATCTTCGGAACCCGCCCTATGTCCAGGTTATTGCTCCGCTTCGTCCTCGTTCTTGTTGCAACCTTCGGGTTGCACGTTACGGCCTTCGCGCAGGATGCCTCCACGCCATCCGCCGAGACGCAGGCCGGTGCGATGGTGACGTCCTTCGAAAACGAGGCGCAGCTCGACGCCCTCGCGGCCAAGGGCAAGACGGTGGTTTTCTTCTTTGCGAGCTGGTGCCCCAACTGCCGCGCCACGGTCGCCGAGCTCAATGCCCGCTGGGCCGAGGTCAATCCGGACCTGACCCTCGTCATCGCCGACTACGACAAGGAGACGGCGCTCAAGGGTCGCTACGGGGTAACCTACCAGGATACCTTCGTCCTGCTCGACAGCCATGGCGAAGGCATCAAGTCCTGGAATGCGGGCGGGGTCGACGGCCTCAACGCCAACACCGCTTCGTGATGCTGCCCCAGGTCGCGCTGGCATTCCTCGCCGGCATCATCACGGTTCTCTCGCCCTGCGTGCTGCCGCTCCTGCCGATCATCCTGGCAACGGCGGCGCAGGAGGGCAGGGCGCGTCCCTTCGGCGTCATCCTCGGCTTCGTTGGCGCCTTCACGCTCGCCACGCTCTCGCTCAGCTTCCTCGTGCGCGCCCTCGGCGTGCCGCCCGATCTCAACCGCACGCTCGCCGCGTCCATACTGGTCGTGCTCGGGCTGGTGCTGATCGTTCCCGCCTTCCACCACGCCTTCGAGCGTCTTGCGAGCGCGCTCGTCGCGCGCCTGCCGGTAGGGCAGGCGGGCAATGGCTTCGGTGGCGGCCTGGCAGTGGGGGCGGGGCTGGGGCTCGCCTGGAGCCCATGCGTCGGTCCCGTCATGGCTTCCGTCATCACCCTGGCGCTCAACCAGCAGGTCAATGCCGGAGCGGTGGCGATCACGCTGGCCTTTTCGCTGGGTACGGCCCTGCCCATGGCCGCCATCATCCTGGGCGGCCGCAACCTCGTGCGGCGTCTCTCCTGGTTCCAGGCCAACGCCACACGCATCCAGCAGCTCATGGGCGGCCTGCTGGTGCTGACCGGGCTCGCCATCTTCCTGGGCTGGGACCGCGCGATCCAGGTCCAGCTCCTCACCTGGTTCCCTGATTGGGAACTGGCGCTTACCGGCTGGGAGCCCAGGCCCTAGGCGCAGTAGATGCGATAGAGCGTCTCGAGGATCTGGCGCACGTCTTCCGAAGCAATGGAATAGTAGACCTGCTGCGCCTCGCGGCGGGTCTTGACCATGTTCCAGGCCCGGAGCTTGGAGAGATGCTGGGAGAGTGGCGACTGGGCCAGCGCCACGCGGTCTCCCAGCTCCGTCACGTTCTTCTCCCCCTCGAGCAGCTCGCACAGGATCAGCAGCCGCTTCGGGTTGGCCATGGCCGTCAGCAGAATTGTTGCTTCCTCGGCCTTGCTTTCCAGCTTTGCGATTTCCATCTTGATCATATTCGAACGTTCTAATATACGAATGGGCGTGTGAGCAATATCACCCCGATCGGCCGCACTTTCAAGGAGCAATGATGAATCGCATGGCACAGGCTTGGAAAGCGGAGGCGGCGCTGCCGGCCCGCCGGCCCGGTCAGGCGGCATTTGCTCCGAACGCCGCCGGTCGGCTTTCCATCCATCCAGGTTCTTGTTCAATGACGGAATTCACCCCCCTGATGTCGCTTGCGGGCGGCTCACTGATCGGCCTTTCCGCCGTGCTGCTTATGGCCTTCCATGGCCGCATCGCCGGCATGACCGGCATTCTCACCGGCATGCTGCCGCCGGTCGCTACCGATTGGCCCTGGCGCATCGCCTTCCTTGCCGGCGCAGTTGCCGCTCCGGCCCTGATCCTGGCCGCTACCGGCCAGTCGGTCGATTTCTCCAGCCCCGTGCCCGCTCCCTGGCTCGTGCTGGGCGGCCTGGTCGTGGGCATTGGCGTCTACTTCGGCGGTGGCTGCACCTCCGGCCACGGCGTCTGCGGCATAGCGCGTCTTTCGCCGCGCTCGATCGTAGCCACGCTCACCTTCATGGCGACCGCCGCTGCCTCCGTTTTCGTCCTCCGTCACGTGCTGGGGGCCTTCTGATGACCCGCGTTCTCACCGCCGCCTTCATCGGCCTCATATTCGGTACCGGCATCGCGCTTTCCGGTATGATCAACCCGGCCAAGGTTCTAAACTTCTTCGACCTTGCCGGGGCATGGGATCCTTCGCTGGCCTTCGTCATGGCCGGCGCGCTGGTCGTGACCGCCCTTGGCTACCGCTTTGTGCTCAAGCGCAGCCGGCCGGCGCTCGATACGCGCTTCCACCTGCCGGCCAAGCGCAGGCTCGATGTTCCGCTGGTGGCCGGTTCGGCCGCGTTCGGCATCGGCTGGGGGATGACCGGTTTCTGCCCGGGGGGCGCCATTCCGGCGCTTGGCCTGGGTGAAAGTTCAGCCTGGCTCTTCGTTGCCTCGATGGCCGTAGGCATCGCAGCAGCCCGATTGGTGAGGAACGCGCTCGTGGCGCGCGTGCCTCAGACTGCCTGACCCAAGGAGAATGAAATGACCTCGGTTCCCTTTACCCCTGATCTCTCGATCAAGCCCGAAGTCGTCGCGTTCTTTGACGCGCCGACCAACACCATCAGCTACATTGTGCACGATCCGTCGTCCGATGCCTGCGCGGTCGTCGATTCCGTGATGGATATCGACTACGCCGCCGGCCGCATCACCTATGACGGCGCCGACCGCATCGTCGAGTACATCAAGGCGCACGGCTGGAAGCTGGAATGGCTGATCGAGACGCATGTCCATGCCGATCACCTCTCGGGTGCTCCCTATATCCAGAGCAAGCTGGGCGGCAAGCTCGGCATCGGCGAGAACATCACCATCGTCCAGGACACCTTCGGCAAGATCTTCAACGAAGGCACCGAATTCCAGCGCGATGGCTCCCAGTTCGACCGCCTGTTCAAGGATGGCGACAGCTACACGATCGGCAACATGACGGCCTATGCCATGCACACGCCCGGCCATACCCCGGCCTGCATGACCCATGTCATCGGTGACGCCGCCTTCGTGGGCGACACCCTGTTCATGCCCGATGGCGGCTCGGCCCGTGCCGATTTCCCCGGCGGCGATGCGCGCACGCTCTACCGCTCCATCCAGCGCGTGCTCTCGCTACCGCCCGAGATGCGGCTCTTCATGTGCCACGACTACGGCCCGAACGGTCGCGACATCCGTTGGGAAACCACGGTTGCCGACGAGCGCGAGCACAACATCCATGTCGGCCACGGCACCACCGAGGACGATTTCGTGGCCATGCGCGAAGCGCGCGACGCCACCCTCGCCATGCCCAAGCTCATCATTCCCTCCCTGCAGGTGAACATGCGCGCGGGCAAGCTTCCGCCCAAGGACGAGGACGGCAAGGTGTTCCTCAAGGTCCCCGTCAACGGGCTCTAGCCGAACGAAAGACTTGACCAAATGAATATCCGCAAGATCGACGACCAGTTCTCCATCGCGGGCCAGATCGCCCCTGAAGACGTCAAGGCGCTCGCCGAGGCTGGCTATAAGGCCATCCTGTGCGCGCGCCCCGACGATGAGGACCCGGGCCAGCCCAGCTTCGCCGCCATCGCGGCCGAGGCTGAGCGGCACGGGCTCAAGGCCGCGCACGTGCCGGTCTCCGGCATGCTCGGGGAGGGGCAGCTTATCCGCTTCGAGCAGGCCATGGCCGAGTTCGAGCGCCCCGTTTTGGGCTATTGCCGGTCCGGTGGCCGGGCTGGTTCCCTCTACGCTGCCCTCAGCGAGTAGTCTCGATGCTCAAGACCTACTTCCCCATCCTCGATTGGGGCCGACGCTATGATCGGCAGGCGTTCGGCAGCGATCTCATCGCTGCCCTGATCGTCACGATCATGCTCATTCCCCAATCCCTGGCCTATGCCCTCCTGGCGGGGTTGCCGCCAGAAGTGGGTCTTTACGCCTCGATCCTGCCGCTCATAGCCTACGCGATCTTCGGCACCTCCTCGGCCCTGGCCGTCGGACCGGTGGCGGTGGTCTCCCTGATGACCGCCGCCGCGGTCGGACGCCTGGCGGCCGAGGGCACTGCCGACTATGCCAGCGCCGCCATCGTGCTGGCGCTGCTCTCGGGCGGCATGCTGGCGCTGATGGGCCTCTTCCGGCTCGGCTTCATCGCCAATTTCCTCTCGCACCCGGTGATCTCCGGCTTCATCACCGCCTCGGGCCTCATCATCGCCACCAGTCAGATCGGTGGGCTGCTGGGCATCAAGGCCGATGGCCACGCGCTGCCCGATCTCGTGACCTCGATCCTTTCCAATCTCGGTCATATCAACCTTTACACCCTCGCCATCGGCGCCCTCTCGCTCGGCCTGCTCCTCTGGATCCGGCTCGATCTCAAGAACTGGCTCGATCGCTTCGGCGTCGCCAAGGGCGTGGCCAAGATCGTCGTGCGCGCCGGCCCCGTCTTCGTCATCGCCCTCACCATGACCCTCTCGGTGGTCTTCGATTTGGGAGGCAAGGGCGTGGCGCTGGTGGGTGATGTGCCCCAGGGGCTGCCGATTCTCGCCATCCCCGGCATTTCGCTCGATATGATCGAGGCCCTGGCGCTGCCCGCGCTCATCATCTCGATCGTCGGCTTCGTCGAATCGATCTCGGTGGCTCAGACCCTGGCCGCCAAGCGCCGCGAGCGCATCGAGCCCAATCAGGAACTCATCGCCCTGGGCGCCTCCAACCTTGCCGCAGGCATTGGTGGCGGCTATCCGGTCACCGGCGGTTTCGCCCGGTCCGTGGTCAATTTCGATGCCGGCGCCGCCACGCCCGCCGCCGGCGCCTTCACCGCCATCGGCATTGCCGGGGCCACCTTGCTGCTCACCCCGTTCCTGGCCGTTCTCCCCAAGGCGACGCTTTCCGCCACCATCGTCATCGCCGTCCTCACCCTGGTTGATTTCGGCATGCTCAAGCGCGCCTGGGCCTATTCGCGGGCTGATTTCGCCGCCGTGGCGGCCACCATTGCCGGCACGCTCCTGCTCGGGGTGGAAGTCGGCATCCTGCTGGGTGTCGGCACCTCGATCCTCGTCTTCCTCTATCGTTCCTCCAAGCCCCATGCCGCCATCGTCGGCAAGGTGCCGGGCACCGAGCACTACCGCAACGTCAAGCGCCATGCCGTCGAGACCGTGCCGGGCGTGCTCTCCATCCGCGTCGATGAGAGCCTCTACTTCGCCAATGCGCGCTACCTCGAGGACCTGATCTACAACCAGGTTGCCTCCAACCCCGAGGTCACCGACGTGGTCCTCATGTGCTCGGCCATCAACGCCGTGGACATGTCGGCGCTCGAAAGCCTCGAGGCCATCCGCGTGCAACTGGGCGACATGGGCGTGCGGCTGCACCTGTCCGAGGTCAAGGGCCCGGTCATGGACCGACTCGTCGGCACCGAATTTCTCGAGCACCTTTCGGGCCGCGTCTACTTGAGCCAGCACCAGGCGATGCAGGCTCTCGTCGCCGAGCCGTCACGGCAGCACGAACCCGCCTGACCCCCGGTAATCCGGGCACTGTGGCGGGCGCGCAACCATTTGCGCCCGCCTCCTGCGGCCCCGTTTGAACGAACGGCGCGGCTGCCAAAAGCCTCTCCTAGAACCAGCGACACAACACCGAGCTTCACCTCGGGCAATCGCGCATTGCCCGTCGCCGGCTGCGCTCGCCGTCGGCTGACCTGACCTGGAGAAATGCATGTCGCAGCAGTCCTTTGGATGTCTCAGTCCCTATATCGTCGCGCGCCGCCGCCGCCGGCACGTGCTGCTGCTCGGCGGCGTGTCGCTGGCGGCCGTCATGCTCGCCGTTCCGTCCCGCGCGGCGTCCTACACCTATAACGACGGGGATGAGGAGACCAATCCGATCGCCCTTTCGGCTGGCGGCGACAGCTTCACCACTGGCGTCGACGTCTCCGCCACCATTTCCGGCGTCGTTTCCGGCGTCGGCGCGTTCAGCAAGCTCGGCGATGGCGTGCTCACCCTTTCAGGGGACAACACCTATTCGGGCGGCACCAATCTCAATGCCGGCGTGCTCGACCTCAAGCACGACAATGCCCTGGGCACCGGCATCGTCGTCTTCAACGGCGGCGCTCTCAGGTTCTCCGCTGCTGCCCCGATGACGCTCGCCAACGACATGTTCTTCAGCGCCAGCGGCACCGCCATGGACACAACGCAGAACACCACCCTGACCGGCGTAATGGCCGGTACGGCCACGTTGTACAAGCGCGGCTCGGGCACCCTCGCCCTGTCCGGCGCCAATACGTTCACCGGCGGCGTGATTGTCCAGGGCGGACAGCTCCATCTTCTCAATGACAACGCGCTGGGTACGGGAACCCTCTACAACTCCAACGTCGCATCCACCATTGGCTTTGCCGACGGCGTGAACATCGCAAACAACATCGTTGCCAATGCCGGTACCTATCTGTGGGTTGGCCCGGGCGTCGCTACCTATTCCGGCATTGTCTCCAGCACCGCGGGCGCCTTCTATTTGTCCAAGTCGGGCGCCGGGGAACTCGTCCTCACCGGCAAGGTAGGCTCGAACATAACCGTCAACGTTAACCAGGGCACCCTGACGGCGGGCGCGGAAAATGTGCTCAACGAGGGCGGCCTCTATACGCCTTCGGCCGGCGCGACCTTGCGGCTCTACGCCAATCAGCGCGTCGCGGCGATCACCGGCGAAGGCACCATTGATCTTGGTTCGAGCAAGCTTGAGATATCCTCCGGTCCGTTGGGCATGGACTTCAAGGGTGCCCTGGTGGGCGACGTGGATGCCGAACTGGTCAAGAGCGGCATGAGCAGCCTGACACTGTCCGGCAACGGCTCCGGCTATGGCGGACGCATCAGCCTCCAGGGTGGCTACTTGCATGTGGAGGGCGATTTCGCCGGCACGCCAGTCTTTGTCACCGGAGGCCGTTTCCAGGGCAGTGGCACCGTCGGCGATGTCTTCATCGATGCTGGCACGCTTTACGGCGTCGATGGCAGCACCCTGTCGATGCGCGATCTCTCGATGACCGGGAACACCATCGTTGATGCGCGCCTGGGAGCCGAGAACGCCACCGCGCTCTTCGATGTCGCCGGCGACCTCACGCTCGATGGCACCATCAACGTCACCAACGTCGGCGGCTTCGGGCAGGGCATCTATCGCATCTTCACCTATGGCGGCGCGCTGGACGACCGTGGTCTCGAACTCGGCACGATCCCGGAGGGCTATGACGCCGACAATCTCGCTGTCCAGACTTCCGTTGCCGGCCAGGTGAATCTTGTGGCCGACTCGCCCGACTACGGCCCGGTGGTCTTCTGGGACGGCGACGACGTCGCCAACCACAACAATCGCCGC